>CAWAMK010000035.1:0-105982 GCA_963783115.1 uncultured Alphaproteobacteria bacterium
GATTTTGGTCGCCAACCGCGGCGAGATCGCGCTGCGGATCATGCGGACCGCGCGCCGGCTAGGTTATGGCGTGGTCGCGGTCTATTCCGATGCCGACCGCGATGCGCTGCATGTCCGTGAAGCGGATTCCGCCGTGCGGATCGGCGAAGCGCTGCCGGCGCAGTCGTACTGCGGATCGATGCGATCATCGCCGCTGCAAAAGCCAGCGGCGCCGGCGCGGTGCATCCTGGCTATGGCTTCCTCGCAGAGAACGAAGAGTTCGCGCAAGCCTGCCGCGATGCCGGGCTGGTGTTCATCGGGCCGTCGCCGGAAGCGATCCGCGCGATGGGCAACAAGGCCGGCGCCAAGGAGATCATGCAGAAGGCCGGCGTGCCCTGCGTGCCCGGCTATCAGGGCGCGGACCAGAGCGACGCCGTGATGCTGGCGGAGGCGAAGAAGATCGGCTTCCCCGTCATGATCAAGGCGGTCGCCGGCGGCGGCGGGCGCGGCATGCGGCTCGTCGCCGATGCCGCGGCGTTTCCGGATGCGCTGCGCAGCGCGCGGTCGGAGGCGCAGGGCGCGTTCGGCGACGGAAGCGTGATTCTGGAACGCGCCATCGTCAATCCGCGCCATATCGAGATCCAGGTGTTCGGCGACCGCTACGGCAACGCCATCCATCTCGGCGAGCGCGATTGTTCGGTGCAACGAAGGCACCAGAAGTTGATCGAGGAAGCGCCGTCGCCGGCGGTGAACCGAAAATTGCGCGCCAGGATGGGTGAGGTTGCCGTGGCTGCGGTCCGGCAGCTACGTTATGAGGGCGCGGGCACCCTGGAATTCCTGCTCGATCAAAGCGGTCAGTTCTACTTCATGGAAATGAACACCCGCTTGCAGGTCGAACATCCCGTCACCGAAGCGATCACCGGTCTCGATCTCGTCGAGCTGCAGTTGCGTGTTGCCTGCGGCGAGCCGCTGGGGCTCGTGCAGGAGGATGTCAAATTCTCCGGCCATGCCATCGAGGTGCGGCTGTGTTCGGAGGATGTGGACCATGACTTCATGCCGCAGTCCGGCAAAATGGCGCTGTGGCAGATGCCGGATGGCGTCCGCGTCGAGCACGCGCTGCAATCCGGCTCCGAGATTCCGCCGTTCTATGATTTCGATGATCGCCAAGATCATCAGCCACGGCGCCGACCGCAACGAGGCGCGGGGCCGGCTGATTTGCGCACTGGAGCAGACCGCGGCATTCGGCGTCACCACCAATCAGGGATTTCTGATTTCCTGCCTGCGCCATCCCGGTTTCGCCAAGGGCGAGGCGACTACGGCCTTCATCGGTAAGCATCGCGACGAATTGCTGGCGCCACGTGCGAACGACAAGGCGCGAGGCTGCGCTGGCCGCCTTGCTGTTCTACGTCACCAATCCCCGCGCGCCGCCCTGGCGCTCCGGCCGCAGCCTGGCGGCGACGTTTCCGCTGACGATGCGGGTCGATCTCGGACATGGCGCACAGGAAGTAGATATCGTCCGCGAGCCGCGACGGCGGCTATGTTGCCGTCGTCGATGGCAGCGAGCTTCGTTTCGAGATCGACGAGCTCGGTCCCGATACGATCCGCTTCCGCACCGGTGGCTTGATGGAATCGGCAAAATTCCTGCGCGATGGCGATCGGCTGTTTGTCCTGCATCGCGGCGTCACCATCGCCGCCCGTGACCTGACCTTGGCCGCACCAGTTTCCGCCGCGGCCAACGGCGGCGACGGCAAGGTGCGCGCGGCGATGAACGGCCGCGTAGTCGCGCTGCTGGTCAAGCCCGGCGAGCAGGTCGCCGCCGGCCAGCCCGTGATGACGCTGGAAGCGATGAAGATGGAGCATGTGCACACGGCGGGTGTCGCGGGCACGGTGTCGTCAATTGATGTCGCCGAGGGCGAACAGGTAACGACAGGCAGGATCGTCGTGGAGATCGCGGGGGCATAGCAAAGTTCCGTCGTCCGGGCCTGGAGCCGCGACCCATAACCACAAATGCTGATTGTGTGAAGAAAGCGTTTGCGAGGCTGCCATGATCGATAGATCACGCGGTATGGGTCCCGGCGTTCGCCGGGACGACGATAGAACTGATTACTCCGCCCGCCCCGTGCCCTCATTCAGCCAGCACGCCACCTGATGGCCTTCGCCGGCTTCGCACCAGCACCGGCCGCTCCACCTTGCAGCGGTCGATCACATAGCGGCAGCGCGTGTGAAACGCGCAGCCTGACGGCGGGTTGATCGGGCTCGGCACGTCGCCGTCGACCATCGGCGCCAGTTTCTTGGCCTTGGGATCGGCAATCGGCACCGAGGCCAGCAGCGCCTGGGTGTAGGGATGGCGCGGGTTGGCGAACAGTTCGGTCTTGTCGGCGATCTCGACGATGCGCCCGAGATACATCACGGCGACGCGGTGGCTGATATGGGCGACGACGGCGAGATCGTGCGCGATGAACAGATAGGAAAAGTCGTTCTTGCGCTGCAGGTCGATCAAGCAGATTGATCACCTGCGCCTGGATCGAGACGTCGAGCGCCGAGACCGGCTCGTCGCACACGATCAGTTTCGGCCCGAGCGACAGCGCGCGCGCGATGCAGATGCGCTGCCGCTGTCCGCCGGAGAACTGGTGCGGATAGTTCTTCATCTGGTCGGCGCGCAGGCCGACCTGCGCGAACAGCTCGGCGACGCGCTCCTGCTGCGCGCGGCCGGTGGCGAGGCCGTGCACGGCGAGCGGCTCGCCGACGATGTCGCCCGCGGTCATGCGCGGGTTGAGCGAGGCGAACGGGTCCTGGAACACGATCTGCATCGAACGCCGGTGCGGCCGCATCTCGGCCTTGCTGAGGCCGGTGATGTCGGTGCCGTCGAGCTTGATGGCGCCGGAGGACGGCTCGACCAGCCGCAGCACGGTGCGTGCCACCGTCGATTTGCCGCAGCCGGATTCGCCGACCATGCCGAGCGTCTCGCCCCCGCCGACCGAGAAGCTGACGCCGTCGACCGCATGCACGGTGCCGACCTGCCGGCGCAAGATGCCGCCGCGCACCGCGTAATGTTTGACGAGGTCGGTGACCTCGAGCAGGGGGCGTTGATCGGTCATGGCGCGCCCACCAGTTCCGCCGCGCGCCAGCACGCCGCAAGATGACCGCCGTCGACTTCCTGCAGCGGCGGATATTCGGCGCGGCAGCGATCGATGGCGAGGCTGCAGCGCGGCGCAAAGGCGCAGCCCGGCGGCAGGTTGGTCAGCGACGGCACCATGCCGGGAATTTCGTTCAGCCGCGCGTCGGTCTTGGCGCCGAACGAAATCACCGCCGGCATCGAGGCCATCAGCCCGCGCGTGTAGGGATGCCTCGGGTTTGCGAACAGATCTTCCACCGTCGCTTCCTCGACCTTCTTGCCGGCATACATCACGATGACGCGCTGGGCGGTCTGCGCCACCACGCCGAGATCGTGCGTGATCAGGATCAGCCCGGTGCCGAGCGTCTTCTGCAGATCGACGATCAGCGCCAGGATCTGCGCCTGGATCGTGACGTCGAGCGCGGTGGTCGGCTCGTCCGCGATCAGCAGCGCCGGCCGGCACGCCAGCGCCATCGCGATCATCGCGCGCTGCCGCATGCCGCCGGACAAGTTGATGCGGATATTCCTGCGCGCGCCGCTCCGGCTCGGGAATGCGCACCAGCCGCAGCATCTCGACCGCCTTGGCCCAGGTCTCCTTGGAAGTCATGTCCCGATGCAGGCGCAGCACCTCGGTGATCTGGTCGCCGATCCGCATCACCGGATTGAGCGAGGTCATCGGCTCCTGAAAGATCATCGAGATGCGGTTGCCGCGGATCTTGCGCATCTCGGCCTCGCCGAGGCCGAGCAGGTCGGTGCCTTCCAGCGTCACCGAGCCGCCGATCATCCGGCCCGGCGGGTCCGGCACCAGCCGCATCACCGACAGCGCGGTCACGCTCTTGCCGCAGCCGGATTCGCCGACGATCGCCAGCGTCTCGCCGCGGCGGACGCTGAACGAAACGTCGTCGACCGCGCGGAACAGTCCGGAGTTCGTGAAGAACACCGTCTGCAGGTTCTTCACATCGAGAACCATGTCGTCGTTCTGCGCCTCGGTCATCAGCCGCGCTGCCTCGGGTCGAGGATGTCGCGCAGCGCGTCGCCGAACAGATTGGTGCCGAACACGGCGAGGCTGATGGCGACGCCGGGGAAGATCACCAGCCACGGCGCGGTGCGGACATATTCCGCCGCCGATTCCGACAGCATGCGTCCCCACGACGGATAGGGCTCGGGAATGCCGAGGCCGAGGAACGACAGTGATGCTTCGGTGAGGATGGTGGAGCCGAGCTGCGCGGTCGCCAGCACGATCAGCGGCGCCAGCGTGTTGGGCAGCACGTGGCGGAACGCGATGCGGGTCTCGCTCATGCCGATCGATTTGGCGGCTTCGACGAACGGCAGTTCGCGCAGCGCCAGCGTATTGGCGCGGATCACGCGGGCAACCGTCGGGATCAGCGGGATCGCAATGGCGATGATCACGTTCGGCAGCGACGGCCCGAGCGCCGCCGTCATCACCAGCGCCAGCACCAGCAAGCGGCAGCGCCTGCAGGATGTCGGTGACGCGCTGGAACACGAGGTCGACCCAGCCTGATAGATAGCCCGAAGCGAGGCCGACGAGGACGCCGAGCGACGATCCCAGCACGGTGGCGCCGATGCCGACGGCGAGCGAGACCCGCGCGCCGTGCACGATCCGGCTCCAGACGTCGCGGCCGAACGAATCGGTGCCCATCCAGTGCGCCCAGCTGGGGCCGGCCAGCCGTTGCGCGGAATCGACGCTGAGCGGATCGTAGCGGCAGATCAGGTCGGCCGAGATCGCCATCCAGACGAACATCACCATGATGAGCAGGCCGATGGTGCCGAGCACATAGCGTTGGGCGAGGAACAGCAGCCGGCGCCAGCCATGCGTCGAATAGGCGCCGGCCCGTCTTAACTCGCTGTCGAAATTGATCGTAGCCAAGCTGCTCAGTCCCCATACCGGATGCGCGGATCGATCGCGGCGTAAAGCATGTCGACGGTGAAGTTCGCGACCACCACGACCACGGCGATCAGCATCACGAGGTTCTGCACGATCGGATAATCGCGCCAGCGCAGCGCCTCGACCAGGAAGCGGGCGACGCCGGGAATGTTGAACACGGTTTCCGTAACGATGAGCCCGCCGATCAGGAACGCCGCCTCGATGCCGATCACGGTGATGACCGGCAGAATGGCGTTCTTCAGCGCGTGGCGATAATTGACCGAGGATTCCGAGGCGCCCTTGGCGCGCGCGGTGCGGATGTAGTCCTGCCGCAGGATTTCCAGCATCGAGGAGCGCGTGATGCGCATGGTCAGCGCGGCGCTGCGAAAGCCGACCGCCATCGCCGGCACCGCATAGATCGCGAACGCCTCGGTCCAGGTCTTTGGATTCGGGTTGTAGATCGGCATGGTGCCGAACAGCGAAACCGACGCCATCAGGACCAGCAGGCCGAGCCAGAACGAGGGCAGCGACAGGCCGCTCAGGCTGACGATGCGCAGCGTGTAGTCGAGCTTCGATGCCCTGATGCACGGCGCTGATGACGCCCAAGGGAATGCCGATCGAGGCCGAGAACAGCAGCGCCAGCGCCGCCAGCCGCGCGGTGATCGGAATCCGCGGCAATATCTCCTGCAGCGCCGGCTTTTCCGAGACGTAGGAATAGCCGAGATCGCCGTGCAGCAGCCCGCCGATCCAGTTCAGATATTGCTGCCAGATCGGCAGATTGAGGCCGAGTTCCTTTTCGAGATTGGCCTTGTCGGTGGGATCGACGAAGCCGGCGGCGTCGAACAGGATGTCGACGATATTGCCGGGAACGACGCGCAGCAGCACGAAGATGATGATCGAGATCCCGATCAGGGTCACGAGCATCAAGGCGAGGCGTCGCACGATATAAGCAAACACCCGGCGGCTCTCCTGGCGCGGCTGGCGGATGGATTGGGCGGCCGGACGTTACGCTGACTCTACTTGTCCATCCAGACGTCTTCGTAGCGATAGCCGTTATAGGAGCTGTTCACCATGACGGTCACGCCCTTGACGTAAGGCTGCCAGCAGGTCCCGCTGCGGCCGTGGAAGATGATCGGGCGCGCGACGTCCTCCTGCAGCTTCTTGTCGATCTCCCACACCAGCTTCTTGCGCTTCTCGATGTCGGTTTCGACCGACTGCTGGTCGAACAGTTTCTCGATCTCCTTGTTGCAGTAGTTGGTGTAGTTGCGCTCCGAGCCGCAGGAATAGTTCTCGTAGAACGACTGGTCGGGATCGTCGACCGCGTTGCCGGTCAGATTGAGGCCGAGCGCGTAATCCTTGCGCGCGACCTTCGGGAACCATTGCGCGGTGTCGACCACGTCGAGCTCGCCGTCGATATAGATGCTCTTCAGCTGGTCGATCAGGATGACGGCGGGATCGCGATAGATCGGGATGTTGCGCGTGGCGACCTTGACCGCGAGGCGCTTGTCCGGGCCGTAGCCGGCCTTCTGCATCAGCTTGCGCGCCTCTTCGCGGTTGGCGTTGATGTCGGGGCCGTAGCCCGGGATCGTCTCCAGCATTTCCTTCGGCATCGCCCACAGGCCGCCCGGCGCCGGCAGCATGGTGCCGCCGATGTCGGCCTGGCCCTCGAACATGATCTCGATGAAGGCCTTGCGATCCAGCGCCAGCGCCAGCGCGCGGCGGATATCGAGATTGTCGAACGGCGGCCGAGGACGAGTTGACGATGATGTTGGTCGAGACGTTGATCGGCTCGACCACGCAGACCGCGTTCGGCGCCTGCGTCTTGACGTCCTTGAGCAGCGGGATCGACACCTCGGTCGGGAAGGTCATGTCGAACTTGCCGGAGACGAAGCCGAGGATCGCCGTCGAGCGGTTGGTGATGATGGTGAATTCGATGCCGTCGAGATGCGGCAGGCCCTTCTTGCAGTAATCGGTATTCTTCGTCGAGCTTGATCGACTCGTTGGCCTTGAACTCGACGAACTTGAACGGCCCGGTGCCGACCGGCTTGGTGCGCATGTCGCCCGGCGAGACGTGGCAGGGATAGACCGGCGTGTAGCCGGAGGCGAGCAGCGACAGCAGCGCCGGCTGCGGCCGCTTCAGGTCGAACGACGCCTCGTAGTCGCCGTTGACGGTGACGTCGTTGACCTGGTCGTACCAGGACTTGCGCGGGTTCTGGCGGAATTTCTGCTGCGACTTGCCCATCAGCATGTCGAAGGTGCATTTGACGTCGGCCGAGGTGAACGGCTTGCCGTCATGCCATTTGACGTCCTTGCGCAGCTTGAAGGTCAGCTTCTTGTTGTCGCCGCTCCAGGCCCAGCTCTCGGCCAGGTCCGGCACGATCGATTCGACGCTGTTCTGCGGCACGTCCTGCTTGAACATGACGAGGTTGTTGAACACGGGCATGAAGGGAATGTTGACCGAATAGGTCGCGCCCTCGTGGATCGAGGCGCTGCCGGGGCTGTCGCGGTGATACATTCTGAGAATGCCGCCCTGCTTCGGCTCGGCCGCCGACGCAAGGTTGCAAGCCGGCAGCAACAACAATGTCGCCGCGGCAAGCGCATGAACGCTCCGCATGGTCCCCTCCACAATTTTCGGTCTCGATTGGCCGATTGCGCCGGACGATAGCATGGTGCGGCGTCGGAGCAACCGGGCAAGCCGCCGCAAGGATCGACAATTCGGCCTGACTGGAGAAGTCCGTGTCGCGGAACTTGCCGGCAGCGTTTGGCCGTGACGCTTCTCCGAGATGGTGCACCGCACCACCACGTATCGCGCATCAAACGATCCGCGAGGTCTTGTTGCCCCAATAGCGGTCGCGCAGCAGCCGCTTGTAGAGCTTTCCGGTCGGCAGCCGCGGCAGCTCGGCCTCGAAATCGATCGAGCGCGGCACTTTCTGGCGCGACAGCGACTGGCTGCAGAACGCGATCAGTTCGTCGGCCAGCTCCTGATCCGGCGAAACCCCCGGCATCGGCTGCACCACCGCCTTCACCTCCTCGCCGAGATCCGGATTGGGCACGCCGAACACGGCGGCATCCGCGATCTTGGGATGGGTGATCAGCAGGTTCTCGCATTCCTGCGGATAGATGTTCACGCCACCGGAGATGATCATGAACGTCGCGCGATCGGTCAGATAGAGATAGCCGTCGTCGTCGACATAGCCGACGTCGCCGACCGTGCTCATGGCGCCGTCGTCCGAGCGCGCCTCCTGCGTCTTGCCGGGATCGTTGAAATATTCGAACGGCGTCGCGGTCTTGAACCACACCGTGCCCGCGCGTGCCGATCGGGCACGGCTTCATGTTTTCATCGAGGATGTGCAGATCGCCGAGCAGCACCCGGCCGACGGTGCCGCGATGGGCCAGCCATTCCTGGCTGTTGCAGGCGGTGAAGCCGAGCCCTTCGGTGGCGCCGTAATATTCGTGGACGATCGGTCCCCACCATTTGATGATGTCGTCCTTGACCGCGGCGGGGCAGGGCGCGGCGGCATGAACCGCGATCTCGAGCGACGACAGGTCGTAGCGCGTGCGCACCTCTTCCGGCAGTTTCAGCATCCGCGAGAACATCGTCGGCACCAGCTGGGTGTGCGTGACGCCCCATTTCGGGATCAGCGCGAGATATTGCTCGGGATCGAACTTCTCCATGATGATGGCGGTGCCGCCCATCTTGATCGTGAGGTTGACGGCCGCCTGCGGCGCCGAATGATAGAGCGGCGCCGGCGACAGATAGATCATGCCCTCGCGGTACTGCCAGATCTTCACCAGGAAATCGAACAGCGGCAGTTGCTGGTCGGCCGGCAGTTCCGGCAGCGGACGCAAGATGCCCTTCGGGCGGCCCGTGGTGCCGGAGGAATACAGCATCGCGGTGCCGACACACTCGTCGATGATCGGGGTGTGCGGCAGATCGGCCGTCACTTCCTGCAGGCCGACGATGCGGTCGCTTTCGCCCTCGCCATCGGCGACGATGCAGAGCTCGACCTTCGGGCATTCCTTCAGCGCCTCGCGCGCGATATCGAGCTTTTCCTTCGACGTGATCAGGATGCGCGACTGGCTGTTGGTCAGGATGTAGGCGAGCTCGCCCGCGGTGAGATAGGAGTTCACGCAGGTGTAATAGAGGCCGGAGCGTTCGCCGGCGCCGCAGGCTTCGAGATAGCGGCTGTTGTTCTCCATGAAGATCGAATAGTGGTCGAGCCGCTTCAGGCCGCGGTTGCGAAACAGATGCGCCAGCCGGTTGCTGCGCGCCTCCAGCTCGCGATAGGTGACCGTTTCGCCTGTCGCCCGCCATGATGAAGGCGGGCTGCAGCGGACGAAGAAGAGCATGCTTGCCGGTGTACATGGTGGCCTCGGTCTCCTACGCGGCCATTTCAAGAATTTCGCGCACCTGCGCCGGTCCCTCGATCTTGCGGGGATTGCGCGGCACCCACGGCGTTGCCATCGCGGCCTGCGCGATGCGGTCGAAATGCTCGGGGCCGACCTTCACCTCGCGCAGGCTGCGCGGCATGCCGAGGTTGCGAATGAAGTCGTCGAGCACGTCGCCGGCGTCCTCGTTCGGATGGCCCATGGCGGCCGCGACCAGCGCCTGCCGCGCGGCATTGACCGGCTTGTTCCAGCGCATCACCGACAGGCAGCATCACGCAGGAGGTGTGGCCGTGCGGCACGCCGAACACCGCGCCGAGCACATAGCCGATGCCGTGGCTGGCGCCCATCGGCACGCCCGATGCCAGCGGCCCGGTCGAAAGCCAGGTGCCGATCTGGCAATCCATCCGCGCGTCGAGATCATCGGCGTCGGCCTTCACCCGCGGCAGCGCCTGCGCCAGCATCGACAGCCCCTGCAGCGCCTGGGCGTCGCCATAGGGCTGCGCCTCGCGCGAACAGATGCCTTCGACGCAATGGTCGACGGCGCGGATGCCGGTCGAGAGCCACAGCCATTCCGGCGTGTGCAGGCTGAGCCAGGGATCGAGGATGATCGCGCGCGGCATCATCAAGGGATGGCGCAGCGCTTCCTTGACCTGGGTCTTCTCGTTGGTGACGCCGGCGGTCGCGGAAAACTCGCCGCCGGCAATCGTCGTCGGCACGCTGATCTGGCGCACCGTCGGGCGCCTTGAGCTGCGGCGGAGTGCCGCGCCCGGTCCTGATCCGGTCGATGTCGTCGGGGTCGCGGATATCGTTGGCAAGGCAGAGCTGGACCGCCTTGGCGCCGTCGGTGATCGAACCGCCGCCGATGGTCACGATCAGGTCAGCCCCGGCGGCGCGGGCCTGGTCGGCCGCGGCAATCACCGCCGCGCGCGGCGTATGCGGCGGCATCGCGTCGAAGGTGCCGACGCAGCGCGGCCCCAGCGCGCGGCGAATCTTCTCGATCTCGTCGGTTTCGCGGTTCAGCGTGCCGCTGACCATCAGGAACGCGCGTTGCGCGCCCAGCCGGTCCAATTGTTCCTGAATCGCTTCGGATGCCGGCCGCCCGAACACGACCTCATCCATCGCGCCGAATACGACACGACCCTTATGCACGTCTGTCCTCCCCGGACCTTTCTGGCCCTTGTTGCGGGCCTTGCGGCCAAGGTTAGCGGAGGAAATTCGTGACGTCATGCATGAAGATGGTGCGGTCGAGACCTTCCAACGACCACCCCGCCGGGCCTTCCCTGGCGTCACGTTTTCGTCACCGGCCGGAGGTTAGCTGCGACGAGGTCCACGGCCGTCGCACCGCGAAAGAGCTGAGATCGGCGTCATGCAGGGCGTTGCTTCCGCGAATGCATAACGATTGTGCTTGATCTCTGCGGCTTCTTGACGAGACTGGGAACCGATCACATCTGTGGCCTCCGCCAAAGTTCCACGGCGGCTTTCATCCTCTGGGGATGTCGAGACGGGAGATGGGGTTTGACCGCAACTGAGCAATTGAAACGTCCGGCATTGCCGGCGGGGGGACACGTGCGCTCACCTCATAGTTTCAAACATCATGGCCTCACATGGCTGACCCCGCTGCTCGCGCTGGCGCTGTCGGCGTGCGGCGACAAGCCGCCGCAACAGCCGGCCGCGGCGGCGCCGCCCGTGACGGTCGCGCAGCCGGTGAAGCGTACCGTGACCGACTGGGATGAATTCACCGGGCGCTTCGACGCGGTTCAGGAGGTCCAGGTTCGCGCCCGCGTCGGCGGCTTCGTGACCTCGGTCGAATTCCGCGACGGCTCCATCGTCAAGACCGGCGATTTGCTCTACGTGATCGACGCCCGTCCGTTCGAAGCGGTCGCCGAACAGGCCGACGGCCAATTGTCGGATGCGCGCGCGAAAGCCGAACTCGCCAAGCGCGAACTCGACCGCGCGCTGACCCTGAACCAGACCCAGGCGGTGTCCGATTCCATCGTCGACCAGCGCCGCCAGACCCTGCAAGCCGCCCACGCCGCGGAAATGCAGGCCGAAGGCGCGCTCAAGGCCGCCAAGCTCAACATCGAATTCACCCATGTGATGGCGCCGATCACCGGCCGCGTCAGCCGACACCTCGTCACCCCCGGCAATCTCGTGCAGGGCAGCGACGGCGGTTCGACGCTGCTGACGTCGATCGTCTCGCTCGATCCGATCTACATCTATTTCGACGTCGACGAGGCGACCTACCAGCGCAACAGCCGGCTCTGGGCCGAGGGCAGGCGGCCGAGTTCGCGCGATACGGCGAACCCGGTGCAGGTGACGCTGACCGGCGAAACAAAACCCTCGCTGGAGGGCAAGGTCGATTTCCTCGACAACCGCCTCGACGCTTCGACCGGATCGCTGCGCACCCGCGCGGTCATCCCGAACAAGAACCTTTCGATCCTGCCCGGGCCAGTTCGGCCGGGTCCGGATCATCGGCAGCTCGCCCTATGAGGCCTTGCTGCTGCCGGACACGGCGATTGCGACCGACCAGTCGCGCAAGATCGTTTTCGTCGTCAAGGACGACAATACGGTCGAGGCCAAGCCGGTGACGCTCGGGCCGCTCGACGAAGGCCTGCGCGTGATCCGCGAGGGGCTGCAGCCGGAAGACCGCGTCATCGTCGACGGCCTGCAGCGCGCGCGCGTCGGGGCGAAAGTCACCCCGCATACCGCCGAGGCCAAGCCGGCCGGTGGCAAGACATGAATCTCGGCCGGCTCTCCATCAACCAGCCCATCCTGGCGATGGTGCTGTCGATCGTGCTGCTGATCGTCGGCGCGATCGCCTACACGACATTGCCGGTCTCGGAATATCCGCAGGTGGTGCCGCCGACGGTGGTGGTCACCACGCAATATCCCGGCGCCTCGGCGCAGACCGTCTCGGATACGGTCGCAGCCCCCATCGAGCAGGAGATCAACGGCGTCGAGGACATGCTGTATCTCTACAGCCAGGCGACCTCGAACGGGCAGTTGACGATCACGGTCACGTTCAAGCTCGGCACCGATCTCGACAAGGCCCAGGTGCTGGTGCAGAACCGCGTCGCCATCGCGCAGCCGCGGCTGCCCGAAGAGGTGCAGCGCAACGGCGTCGTCACCCGCAAGAACAGCCCCGACATCCTGATGGTCGCGTTCATGCTGTCGCCGGACGACACGTTCGACCAGCTCTATATCTCCAACTACGCGCTGCTGCAGGTCCGCGACCAGTTGCTGCGGCTCGACGGCGTCGGCGACATCCAGATGTTCGGCGCGCGCGACTATTCGATGCGGCTGTGGCTCGATCCCGACAAGATCGCCACGCTGGGGCTGACCGCAGCCGAGGTGGTGGCGGCGATCCGCGCGCAGAACGTCCAGATCGCCGGCGGCCAGATTGCCGAACCGCCGATCACCGACCGCGCGTTCTCGCCGAACCTCACCTTCACCGGCCGCCTGAAGGATCCGAGACAGTTCGAGGAGATCGTGGTCAAGGCCGGCTCCGACGGGCGCACCGTCAAGCTGCGCGACGTCGCGCGGATCGAGCTCGGCGCGCTGGCCTATACGACCAACAGCTTCCTGCTCCGGAAATCCGCCGTCGCCCTGTTGATTACGCAGCGGCCCGGTTCGAATGCGCTCGCGACCGCGAAGGGCATCACCAACACCATGGAGCACCTGAAGACGAGTTTTCCGAAGGGGCTCGACTACAATATCGGCTACAACCCGACCGAATTCATCGCGCAGTCCGTCAGCGAGCTGATCAAGACGATCTACGAGGCGATGGCGCTGGTCGTGATCGTGGTGCTGGTGTTTTTGCAGGGCTGGCGTCCCGCCATCATTCCGATCATCGCCATCCCCGTGTCGCTGGTCGGCACCTTCGCCGTCATGGCGGCGCTGGGATTCTCGATCAACAATCTCACCCTGTTCGGCCTCGTGCTGGCGGTCGGCATCGTGGTCGACGACGCCATCGTGGTGGTCGAGAATGTCGAGCGCCATCTCGCACACGGCATGAGCCGGCGCGATGCCGCGTTGCGCACCATGGAAGAGGTCGGCGGCGCGCTGGTCTCGATCGCGCTGGTGCTGTGCGCGGTGTTCGTGCCGACCGCGTTCCTCGGCGGCATCTCCGGGCAGTTCTTCCAGCAATTCGCCGTGACGATTGCGGTCGCCACCGCGATCTCCTGCTTCTGTTCGCTGACGCTGTCGCCGGCGCTGGCCTCGCTGATCCTGCAGCCGCATGAGGACAAGCGGCCGCCGGCGAGCTGGAATTTCATCGCGCGCGGCTGGGACGCCTTCACCGGCTGTTCAACCGCGGCTTCGATCGTCTGGCGCATGGCTATGCCGGCGCCGCCGATTTCGTGATCCGGCATTCGGTTCTGATGCTGGTGCTGTATGCGGCGCTGATCGGCAGCGCGGGCTGGCTGCTGGTGACGACGCCGCAGGGCTTCATCCCGGCGCAGGACCGCGGCTACGCCATCGTCTCGGTGCAGTTGCCGGGCGCGGCGTCGCTGGCGCGCACCACCGAAATCGTGCGCGAGATCGAGCGGATCGCGCTGGAGACGCCGGGCATCATCCGGGTCGCGGCATTCGCTGGATTTTCGGGGGCGACGCGGACGCAGGCGAGCAATGCCGCGGCCTTGTTCCCGGTGTTCGAGGACGCCGAAGAGCGCCACAAGAAGGGACTGTCCGCGCTGGCGGTGACGAACAATCTGCGCATGCGGCTGTCGAGCATCCAGGGCGCCTTCATCATCGTCATTCCGCCGCCCGCGGTGCCCGGCATCGGCACCGGCGGCGGCTTCACCATGCGGATTCAAGACCGCCAGGGCCGCGGCTCCGAATTGCTGGCCGCGGCGACCGACGAACTGGTCGGCGCGGCGCGCAAGGCGCCGGGACTGACCCAGGTGTTCTCGACGTTCTCCGCCAACACGCCGCAACTGTTCGTCGACATCGATCGCGTCAGGGCGCAGAAGCTCGGCGTGCCGATCGCCGGGATCACCGATACGATCCAGACCTATTTCGGCTCGTCCTACGTCAACGACTTCAATCTGTTCGGCCGCACCTACCACGTCACGGCGCAGGCCGACCTGCCGTTCCGGAAAGAAACCTCCGATCTGGCGCGCCTGCGCACGCGCAACGCCGCCGGCGACATGGTGATGCTCGGCAGTGTCGTGAGTTTCCGCGACATCTCCGGGCCCGATCGCGTCGCGCGCTACAATCTCTATCCGGCCTCCGAGCTGCAGGGCGACACGCTGCCCGGCACCAGTTCGACGACCGCGATCAACACCATGAAGAAGCTGGCCGACGATACGCTGCCGAGCGGCTTCACCTTCGAGTGGACCGACCTGTCGTATCAGCAGGTCACCGGCGGCAATGCCGGCCTCTACGTGTTCCCGATCTGCGTGCTGTTCGTGTTCCTGGTGCTGGCCGCGCAATATGGTTCGTGGAGCCTGCCGTTCGCGGTCATCCTGATCGTGCCGATGTGCCTGCTCGCCGCCACCATCGGCGTGCGCATCATGGGGCAGGACGTCAACATCCTGACCCAGATCGGCTTCGTGGTGCTGGTGGGGCTGGCCGCCAAGAACGCCATCCTGATCGTCGAGTTCGCGCGCGATATCGAACTCGAAGGCAAGCCGCGGCTGGAGGCCGTGATCGAAGCCTGCCGGCTGCGGCTGCGGCCGATCCTGATGACGTCGTTCGCCTTCATCCTCGGCGTGCTGCCGCTGGTGGTCTCGACCGGTTCGGGCTCGGAGATGCGGCAGGCGGTGGGTGTGGCCGTGTTCTTCGGCATGCTCGGCGTGACGCTGTTCGGCCTGATCTTCACGCCGATCTTCTATGTGCTCGTGCGGAACCTGGCGGACGGCAGGAATGGGCAAGAAGCCGGTGGCTGCGTGAGCTCCGTCGTCATTCCGGGGCGTGCGCAGCGCGAACCCGGAATCCACTACGGCACGTGACGCGGCCAGTTGGATTCCGGGTTCGCGCTTCGCGCGCCCCGGAATGACGGATAGAGTTTGGAGCGGGCCTCCCCATACTTTTGGCTGATCCGAAATGGATGGGCATGTACGGGGTTATTGACTAGTGTCGTCAGGTTCCTCTGACAAAAAAGTTCCGGGAGAAAAAGGATGAAGTCGGCATTGTTGGCCGCCGTTGCGGCGGGTGGTCTTTTGCTCGCCGCGCCGGCATCGGCGCAGGGCGTCAAGATCGGTATTTTGAACGACCAGTCCGGGGTCTACGCCGATTACGGCGGCAAGTGGTCGTTCGAGGCCGCCAAGATGGCGATCGAGGATTTCGGCGGCGAGGTGCTCGGCCAGAAGATCGAGATCATCTCCGCCGACCACCAGAACAAGCCGGATCTCGGCAGCGCCATCGCGCGGCGCTGGTACGACGTCGAAAACGTCGACATGATCACCGAGCTGACGACCTCCTCGGTCGCGCTCGCCATTCATGAGCTCTCGAAGGAAAAGAAGAAGATCGACATCGTGGTCGGCGCGGCGACGTCGCGCCTGACCGGCGACGCCTGCCAGCCCTACGGTTTCCACTGGGCCTACGATACGCACGCGCTGGCGTTCGGCACCGGCGGCTCGTTGGTGGAAGCCGGCGGCGACAGCTGGTTCTTCATGACCGCCGACTACGCCTTCGGCTATGCGCTGGAAAAAGACACCAGCGATTTCGTCAAGGCCAAGGGCGGCAAGGTGCGTCGGTTCGGTTCGCATTCCCCTGAATTCGTCGGACTTCTCCTCCTTCCTGCTGCAGGCGCAAAGCTCCAAGGCCAAGATCATCGGCCTTGCCAATGCCGGCCTCGACACCACCAACTCGATCAAGCAGGCGGCCGAATTCGGCATCGTCAAGAGCGGCCAGAAGCTGGCCGGCTTGCTGCTGACGCTGGCCGAAGTGCACGGCCTCGGGCTCGACGCCGCGCAAGGCCTGGTGCTGACGGAAGGCTATTACTGGGACCGCGACGCCAAGAGCCGCAACCTCGGCGAACGCTTCTTCAAGCGCACCGGCCGGATGCCGAACATGATCCAGGCCGGCACCTATTCGGCGACGCTGTCCTATCTCAAGGCGGTCAAGGCGGCCGGCACCAAGGACACCGAGGCGGTAGCGAAGAAGCTGAAGGAGCTTCCCGTCGACGACGATTTTGCCCAAGGCGGCAAGGTGCTCGAAAACGGCCGCATGGTGCACGACCTCTATCTGTTCGAGGTCAAGAAGCCGTCGGAATCGAAGAAGCCGTGGGATTACTACAAGCAGCTCGCAACGGTGCCCGGCGACAAGGCGTTCCCGGCGGCAAAGGATTCCGGCTGCCCGCTGTCGAAGTAAAAATTGTAGGGTGGGCAAAGCGAAGCGTGCCCACCATCTCACAGCTCGTTCGCTGATGGATGGTGGGCACGTCGCTTCGCTCCTCTGCCCACCCCTAGCGAGACGTAGTCACGCCTGCACCAGCCGCCACACGATGACGCCGATCGACCCAGCCCACAGAACGATGGCCGCCATCGCCTGCACATAAAAACCAGGGCCGCGCTTGGCCGCGGCCTTGGCGTAGCCGTGCACATAGAGAATGCGGCCAACGACCCAGACCATCCCGAGCGCCGGCTGCGGCGCCGTCGCCGATATAGATCGCAAACAGCCACAGCGACGGCAGGAAGATCGGCAGCCATTCCAGCGTGTTCATCTGCGCGCGAAACACGCGCTCGAAATCCGGATTGCCGGAAATCGCTGGCAGCTTGACGCCGAACCTGCCGCGCGCCTGCGACACCAGAATCGATGAGTAGAAGTAGACCAGAAGCGCCAGCAAGGTGGCGAGCGCGGTGAAGTGGTACATCGCAGAATTCCCCTATGTCGTGCGACGGCTTAATAGCCGGTCATTTCCAGATAGCCTAATCCGGCATGGCTGCCGGCAAAGCGGATCGGGCCTTCCCAATAGGGAAAGCTCGTGCCCATCCAGCTTCGCGGCGTTGAGCGGCGCGCACTCGATCGACAGCGCCATCTTTCGCAATCGCGATGCGCCATGACGTCGGGATCTTTCGTCCCTCGATCTCTGTCACGCCGAGCGGCGTCATGACGATGTCGTCAGTGCCGAGCAATTCGTCGCCGTGCCATCGGGCTTGATCCATTTGCCGGACCCAAAATGCTTTCCGTCGGTCTGGCGCATCCGGTACAGCATCAGCTTGTCGCCGGCATCGAAGATGCAGCGAGAGCCAGTCCCATCCGCTTTGATCTGATGCCAGCGGCTGGCTGCTCCACTCGCGATCGAGCCAGGCTTGTCCGGTCACCTCGACCGGCTTGTCGTCGATGGCAAGGACGCCCTTCGCCGTGTAATGCGGCTGGCTGTAATAATAGGAGGCCTGCTCGCGCAGCGATTTGCGGCTGTAGCCGCCGTCGCCCTGCAGCACCAGCGGGCGCTCCGCGTCGAGGCGCAGCGTGTAGCTGAAGTCGGCGGCGGATGCTTTCAGCTCGCAGCGGCGCGATGTTGTCGTCGTTGACGGGATCGAGCCCGCGCATCTCCCAGGCATCGATCCAGGCGCGAAACGGCTTTGCGTCGACGCCGGCCTGGCCGATCCCGCCGCGCGCGAACGCCTGGGTGAAGCGATGGGTATCGGCGCGGGTGACCGCGGCATGGCCCATCCAGATCTGCTGGTTGGCCCAGCCTTCCTGCGGGCCGCCCGCCGCGATCGCCTGACGAAACAGCGTCCACTGCGCGCCATAGGCTGCACCATTGGCATCGGCGAGATTGGCCGTCACGTACCACCACTCGATGCGGAAATTCCGGATGCGGGCCGTGATCGGCGGGAAAGGCGAATGTCCTGCCGGGCACGACGGGCGCGAATCCATCTGCGCTTTCGCCGAGTCCGGCAAAGCCCTGCGCGAACGCCGGCTCGCCGAGGCCCGCGAGGAGCGCGCCGCCGATGAAGCCGCGGCGGGTGATCGGGCCGCTACCGTTCATTGGCAAAGATCCTGATCAGGCTCGCCGGCTGCATGCGCGCCAGTCGAATGACAGGGAGCGCAGACGCGGCGACCGCGGCCGCCATCGCGACGCCCGTCAGCCACAGCAGTTGCAGCGGGAAGACATGAAACGGCAGCCGCCAGCCGAACGCCTTGACGTTGACGACCGCGAGCAGGCACCACGCCACCAGCAAACCCAGCGGCAGCGCGAAGAGGGTGGTGATCAGCGCCATCGACATCGTCTTCAGCAGTTCGATCGCCGCAAGCTGCCGCCGCGTCAGGCCGATCGCCCATAGCGGCGCCAGTTGCGGCAGCCGGGAATTGGCCAGCGTCAGCAGGCTGGTCAGCAGCGCGACGCCGGCGACGCCGAGCGTGAAGGCGTTCAGCGCCGCGGTGACCGAGAAGGTGCGGTTGAAGATCCGTTTCGATTCCGCCTTCATCGTCGCCTGATCGGCGACGTTGCGGTCGTCGAGCGCGAATTTTTCCTGCAGCGCCGAGATCAGCGCCGGGATCTTCGGCGGCGCGACCCGCAATCCCATGCGCGTCAGCGGGATTTCCGGAAAGCGCCGCGTCAGCGCGGCAAAATTCACCGCGATCTGGCCCTTGGGGTTGCCGTAGTCGGCATAGATGCCGACCACATCGAGCGGCCAGTTGCCGCCCGGCGCCGGCACCTCGATGCGGTCGCCGACGGAGAGATTCATGCGCCGCGACAATTGCTCGCTGATCAGCGCCGCGTTGCCGGGGCGTAGTTTGCGCCAGGCGTCGCCTGCGGACTCCAGCAGCGGCCAGTTGTCGCGATAGGTCGCGTGATCGGGCAGGCCCAGCACCTCGATCGGCGCGCCCGCCAGTTGCGTATCGGCGCGGCCACCGGGCAGGACGCCTCGACCTCGGGACGCTCGCGCAGCCACGCCTTGATCTCGTGCGCCTGATCGTCATTGGCGGCGCTGATATAGACATCCGCCGCCAGCCGCCCGTCGAGCCAGACCAGAAACGTGCGGCTGAAACTCTCGACCATGGTGGAGACGCCGACATTGACGGCCAGCGCCAGCAGCAGCGCCATCAGCGCGAGCGACAGGCCGGACAGTTGCTGGCGGCTGTCGGCCCAGAACCAGACGCTGACCGGCGCCCGCGCAAAACGCTGGCCGAGCGACAGCATCAGTTCCAGAAACATCGGCAGGATCAGCGCCGCGCCGAGCATCAGCGCCGCGAGCACGGCAAACCCTGCGATCAGCGAATCGCCGAACCAGAGCAGGCCTGCGGCGATGGCGAACACCGCGAGCGCCAGCGCGCTCTGGTAAGTCAGCCAGCGCCGCTGCGCCTGCTGCCAGGCGTAAGGCTGCGCGGTGGCGAGCAGCGGCATCCGCAGCGCCTTGGTCAGGCTGGCGGCAGCGGCCGCGAGCGCGCCCAGAATGCTGATGGCGATGCCGGCGAACCACCATTGCGGCTTGAGCGTCAGTTGCCCCGGAATCTGCGCGCCATAGAGCCCGCGCAAGCGAGGCCGCGACATCGGGCAGCAAGCGCGCCGGCGATGAAGTAGCCGCAGACGAGCCCGATCAGGCCGGCGATCAGCGCCAGCGACACCAGTTCGATCACCAGCACGGCGTTGAGCATCCGCGCCGAGACGCCGCAGGCGCGCAAGGTGCGCAGCATCGGCAGCCGCTGCTCGAAGGCGAGCCCGATCGCGGAATTGACGATGAACAGGCCGACAAAGAACGACAGCAGCCCGAACGCGGTCAGGTTCAGATGAAAACTGTCGGTGAGGCGTTCGAGATCGGTCTCCGCATCCGGCTCGATCAGGCGAAGCTGGTCGCCGGCGACGCTTTCCAGCGGCGCGCGCTTGCCCGTCGCCTTGCCGATCAGAAGCCGCGAGATCTGGTCCGGCATCTTCAGCAAGTCCTGCGCGATGCCGATATCGACCACCAGCACGCCGGGCACCAGATTTGGCTGCACGCGCAGCGGCGGCAGCAAGGCGCCGCCATTGGCCTGTGCGCGCGCGCCCTCCGCGAGCTTGAGATCGGAAAGCGTTTCCGGCGCCACCAGCATCTTGCCCGGCGGCGTGATGAAGGCCTTGCAAATCGTCTCTGCCGACCGCCGGCGCGTTGCCGACTTCCGCGGGCAGCGTCACCGGCTCGATGCCGAGCAGCCGGAACGAGCGTCCGTCGATCTGGATGCGGCCTTCGAGCACCGGCGAGACCGGCCAGCCGGCGCGGCGCAGATCGACGAACAGTTTTTGCGGAAAGCTCGCGCCGTTGCGGGCCGACCAGCATGGCGGTGCGCGTGCCGCCAAAGGTGGCGGCGGCGCGGTCGTAGGAGGTGCGCGCCTGCTGGTTGAGCGCCTGCACGCCGCTCCACAGCGCGGTCGCCGAGATCAGTCCGATCAGGAGGGTCGCAAGCTGCATCGGATGCCGCCGCCAATGGCTCAGCAGCACCGCCAGCGTCCACAGCGCGCGCTTCACGCGATCACCCCGGCATGGAGATTGACCTGCCGGTCGAGCGTGGCGGCGAGCCGCGCGCTGTGCGTCACCATCAGAAAGCCGCAGCCGCTGCGCGTCACCAGATCGCGCGCCAGCGCCAGCACCTCGTCGGCGGTGTCCTCGTCGAGATTGCCGGTCGGCTCGTCCGCCAGCAGCAGCAGCGGCTTTACCGCCAGCGCCCGGCCGATCGCGACGCGCTGCTGCTGGCCGCCGGACAATTGCTCGGGATAGCGCTTGAGGAAATTGCCGAGCCCGAGCCGCTCCACCAGTTCGCGATGCCAGGCCGCGTCGTGACGGCCGGCGATGCGCGACTGGAAGGCCAGATTGTCTTCCACCGTGAGGCTCGGGATCAGATTGAACTGCTGGAACACCAGGCCGAGCCGGTCGCGGCGCAATTCCGCGCGGCCGGCATCGCCGAGTTCGGAAACCTGCGCATCCGCCAGCCTGATCTCGCCGCCATCGGCGGCATCGAGGCCCGCGATCAGGTGCAGCAGCGTGCTCTTGCCGCTGCCGGATTCGCCCGTCAGCGCGACGCTCTCGCCGGCCGCGACCGCAAGGTTCACCCCGCGCAGCACGGCGACCTCTTCGCCGGCGGAGCGGTAGCTCTTGGTCAGGCCGGTGACGTGAAGCAGAGCGATCGGTCACGCCAGAATTACCGCTGGTGGTGTGTGACGATGGACCGGTCTGACCATTAACAATCCCTGACATGATGGCATCAAACATTAGCACGCGGGTGCCGGCGGGCGGCTGCGAAAATCCGGGTTGCCTTCCGCAAGCCCCCTTGTACCATTGGAACCGGCCGATCTCACAGAGCCAGCAAAGAAACGAACAAACGGGGAAACCAGCCATGACCGCGCAACCGACGTCCCAAGGAACTGCCACAAGGGACTCCGAAAGGCGCCTGGAAGATCACCTTCCTGCTGTTCCTGTTCATGCTGGTGAACTTTGCCGACAAGATCGTGGTCGGCCTCGCCGGCGCGCCGATCATGGACGAGCTGAAGCTCGACGCCGGAGCAGTTCGGCCTGCTCGGCTCCTCGTTCTTCTTCCTGTTTTCGATCTCGGCCATCGTCGTCGGCTTCATCGTCAACCGCGTCGATACCCGCTGGGTGCTGCTGGTGATGGCGGTGATCTGGTCGCTGGCGCAGTTTCCGATGGTCGGCACCGTCAGCTTCACCACGCTGTTGATCTGCCGCGTCATCCTCGGCGCCGGCGAGGGGCCGGCGTTTTCGGTGGCGGCGCATGCGATCTACAAATGGTTTCCCGACGAGAAGCGCACGCTGCCGACCGCCATCCTCTCGCAGGGCTCGGCGTTCGGCGTGATCCTCGCGGTGCCGGCGCTGAACTGGATCATCGTCAATCACAGCTGGCATTACGCCTTCGGCGCGCTCGGCGTCGTCGGCCTGATGTGGGTGGCGGCGTGGCTGGTGATGGGCAAGGAAGGCCCGCTGGTGCAGACCGCGGCGAGGCCGCCGCGGCCGATCAGCGCATTCCCTATTTCCAGCTGCTGACCTCGCGCACCTTCATCGGCTGCTGCGCCGCGACCTTCGGCGCCTATTGGGCGCTGTCGCTCGGGCTGACCTGGTTCACGCCCTTCATCGTCAAGGGGCTCGGCTTCTCGCAAAAGGATGCCGGCTGGATCTCGGTGCTGCCCTGGGTGTTCGGCGCCACCATCGTGCTGCTGACCGGATGGATCTCGCAGGTGATGCTGACGCGCGGCTACACCACCCGCGGCGCGCGCGGCGTGCTCGGCTCGGTGCCGCTGATCGTCGGCGGGCTGATCCTCGCCGTGCTGCCGCATGTCCACGGCACGGGCTGCAGATCGCGCTGCTGGTGGTCGGCTCCGGGCTGTGCGGATCGATCTATGTGGTCTGCCCGCCGATGCTCGGCGAGTTCACGCCGGTGCGCAGCGCGGCGCCGTGATCGCGATCTATGGCGCGATCTACACGCTGGCGGGCATCATCGCCCCGTTCGTGATGGGCAGCCGTGATCCAGAATGCGGCGGCGCCGCTCGACGGCTACATGACCGGCTTCACCATCAACGCGGTGATCATGGTCGCGTCGGGACTGCTCGGCCTGTTGCTGCTGTGGCCGAACACCGAGCGCAAGCGGCTGATGGCGCAGGCGGCGCGCAGCCGAAATTCGCGTGAGGCGATGAGCATACTCTCTCGTCGTCCCTGCGAACGCAGGGACCCATACCGCGTGATCTATCGATGAAGCGCGGTGGCCGACGCTCTGCGTTAGTCAATTCTCGCTTGTGCCCTTTACATCGGCCGCGGCGTATGGGTCCCGGCTCAAGGCCGGGACGACATCGAATGTGTTGAAGCAGCGCCGGCCTAACTCGCCGCCGCGTCCAACTGCGGCTTGCTCCCCTGCGCGCCCCGCACCAGCCGGCCCGGTCGCACGCCGGTCGCCGTGCCGCCGCGCTGCGTCACCACGCCGGAGACGATGGTGGCGTCGTAGCCGTCGACCTGCTGCAGCAGGCGGCGGCCGCCGACCGGCAGATCGTAATGCACCTTCGGCGGATGCAGATGCAGCCGGTCGTAGTCGATCACGTTGACGTCGGCCTTGAAGCCCGGCGCGATCACGCCGCGATCGTAGAGGCCGACCGACAGCGCGGTCTTGCGCGACTGCGCCGCCACCACGAACGGGATCGAGAGTTTTTCGCCGCGGCTGCGGTCGCGGGTCCAGTGCGTCAGCAGATAGGTCGGGAAGCTGGCGTCGCAGATGATGCCGCAATGCGCGCCGCCGTCGGACAGGCCCGGCACGGCGCTGGGATCGCGCAGCATCTCGCGCACGGCATCGAGATTGCCGTCGGCATAATTGAGGAACGGCACATAGAGCATGCCGCGGCCCTCGTCGGTCAGCATCGCCTCATAGGCGAGTTCTTCCGGCTGCCGGCCCTGGCGGCGGGCCTGCGGGCCGAGCGCATTCTCCGGCGGCTGTTCGTAGTCCGGGCGGATTGCCGAGCAGATACATCTTGTCGTAGTTCGGCCGGAAGAACAGCGGATCGTCGGTCGCGGTCGCCGTCTCGCTCAGGATCGCCGCGCGCACTTCCGGCTGGCGCAGATGCGTCGAGCCGCTCGGCCAGCGGCAGATGCGCGATCGCGCGGTAGCTCGGATGGGTCTGGAACGGGTTGCGCGACAGTTCGAGCCCGAGCAGCAGCCCGACCGGGCGCGCCGCGATCTGGGTCGTGATCGACAGGCCGCGGGCGGCGGCCTCGTTGATGGTGTCCAGCGTCTGGCGCCAGCGCCGCGGCGCCTTGTCGGTCTGCGTCATCGAGAACGAGATCGGGCACTTTGGTGTTCTCGGCGACCCGCAGCATCATCGGCAGGTCTTCGTCGCACGGTGCTCTGGTCGAGCACGAATTGCAGCACGCTGCGGCCGACGCCGTGCATGGCGGCGGCGATCGCGGTCAGTTCATCCTCGCCCGCCTTCAGCGTCGGCGTGTAGTCGCCGGTCGAGGTGCGGTGGTTGAGCGTGCGCGAGGTCGAGAAGCCGAGCGCGCCGGCGCGCACGGCGTCGCCGGCGAGCGCCGCCATCGCCCTGTTGTCCTCGGGCGTGGCGGGATCGCGCCGCGCGCCGCGCTCGCCCATCACGTAGACGCGCAGCGCCGCGTGCGGCAGTTGCGCGCCGATATCCATGTCGAAGCTGCGCTTCGACAGCCAGTCCATGTAGTCCGGAAAGCTTTCCCAGGCCCAGGGAATGCCGGCGCTCAGCACCGGCTCGGGAATGTCCTCGACGCCTTCCATCAGCTGGATCAGCCTGACATGATCGACCGGACGGCACGGCGCAAAGCCGACGCCGCAATTGCCCATGATCGCCGTGGTGACGCCGTTCTGCGACGAGGGCGTGATGTCCTGGCTCCAGGTGACCTGGCCGTCATAATGGGTGTGGACGTCGACGAAGCCCGGCGCGACCAGTTTGCCCTTGGCGTCGATCTCTTCCTTGCCCTTGGCGGCAACCTTGCCGACTTCGGTGATGCGGCCGCCGGTGATCGCCACATCGGCTTCGATAGAGATCGCCACCCTTGCCATCGGCAATGGTGCCGCCACGGATCACGAGGTCGGGGGTCGAGGTCATGGCTTCCATCCCGGTTGTGGTTTGTTTGGCGCATCATCCGATGCCCATGAAAACTGTCAACCGCCGGGTATGGGGTTCAGGAATGCATCCCTTCAGGCGCTTGCGCGGGTTCCGCCGATTTGCGGTCGGTGACCAGCGCCAGCAGCACCGTCATCACCATGAAGACGACCGAGGCGCCGAACACCCAGTGCGGCATGTTCTGGTCCATGATCCAGCCGAACAGCAGCGGGCTGAGAATGCCGCTGAAATTGAAGCCGGTGGAGACGATGCCGAAGGCCCGGCCGGCGGCACCCGCCGGGGCCGCGTTGCGCACCAGCATGTCGCGCGACGGCGCGATCACGCCGCCGAGGAATCCGGCGATCCCCATCGCCGCGGTCAGCACCAGCGACGGCAGCGTGGTCGTCGCGATCACCAGCATGATCACCGCGTTGATGCCGAAGCAGGCGGCGGCGACCTGTCCGTGGCGCGTGGTGCGGTCGGCCAGATAGCCGCCGGCCAGCACGCCGGCAGCACTGGCGCCGAGAAACGCGGTCAGCGCGATATTGGCGGCCGAGAACGTCACGCCATAGCCGCTCATCAGCGCGACCACGCCGAAATTGCTGATGCCGGCATTGGAGAGGCCGAGCAGCATGAAGAAGATCGTCAGCATGATGATCGCGGGCGTGATCACGCTCTGCTTCGGCGCGGCGGCGCCGTCCTGCCTTGCGATCGGCCGAACTGGCATCGGGAATGCCTGCGGCCATCAATCCCAGCGCCACCACGCGGGCCGACCGCGCCGGCCACGATCAGCGCGCCGAGGCCGCCGACGGATGCGACGAGCGCGGCCATGATGGCGGGCGCCACCGCGCCGCCGAGGAAGCCCGCAAAGGTGTGGATCGAGAACGCGCGGCCCATCCGCGCTTCATCCATATGCGTCGACAGGATCGCGTAATCGCAGGGGTGATAGACGCTGTTGGCGAGGCCGAGCAAAGCGGCGCAGACGATCAGCGAGGTATAGCTCAGATGCAGCCCGAGCATGATCAGCGCCACGCCGCCGACGCTGAGCCCGATCAGCAGCACTTTTCGGGCGCCGATATGGTCGGCGAGATAGCCGATCGGCGCCTGCGTCAGGCCGGACACCACGCCGAAAACCGTCAGCGCGAATCCGAGCTCGATATAGCCGACGCCGAGCTGCGCCTTCAGGAACGGGAACAGCATCGGCAGCACGAACAGATGGAAATGGCTGACCCAGTGCGCAACCGAAATCGCCGCGAGCGTGCGCAGCGCGGAGTCGGTCTTCGCTTGTTGCGGTGCAGCCAGAATATCGACCATGTCGGCTCGAAATCCCGTAGTGCCTCAATGCCCGGCAGGGCCGGATCAAAATAGAGGCAAGAAAATAGAGGCAACCGGTTATTTGTCCATGAATACCGGCGCATGGCTGCCCCGGCGGAGCGCAGGGCGGCGGCGGTTGCGTGCGGCCGGATTTTGCAAATCATCGCACGGCGCGCGCCGCGCTTTTCGCCCCACGCAGTCGCCGTGCGGCCATGCCGCAATCGCGTTGACGCCTCGCCCGACCTGCGCCAAGCTTGCTGAAAATCAAAACAACAATCGGAGGTCGCTCATGCTCCGCGCAGAAGACAACAAATTCCTCACCGAGAGCGGTGCCGGCACCGGCATGGGCGAATTGCTCCGCCGCTTCTGGCTCCCCGTGCTGCTGTCCGAGGAACTGCCCGAGGCCGACGGCACCCCGAAAAAGATCATGGTCATGGGCGAGGAACTGCTCGCCTTCCGCGACAGCCGCGGCGTGGTCGGCGTGATCGATCAATACTGCCCGCACCGCGGCGCCAATCTCTGGCTCGGCCGCAACGAGGAATGCGGCATCCGCTGCGTCTATCACGGCTGGAAGTTCGACACCGACGGCCGCTGCGTCGACATGCCGACCTCCTATCCCGACCTCAACGCCAAGGACCTGATCCGCATCAAGTCCTATCCGGTGCGCGAATGGGGCGACATGATCTGGGCCTATATGGGCCCGGCCGATCAGGTGCCCGATCTGCCCGATCTGGAAATGGCGCTGCTGCCGCCGTCGCATCGCTTCGTCACCAAGAAATGGCAGGACTGCAACTGGGTGCAGGCGCTGGAAGGCTCGATCGACACCGCGCATTTCACCTTCGCGCATCTCTCCTTCGAGAAGGAAGAGAACGAGATCCTCGACATCAAGAAGCACTTTGTGAATCCGCTCGCGCGGGTCAAGACCGACCACATGCGCTGGATCGCCGAGGACCCGCGCCCGGTGATCAAGATCAATCCGCACGAGGCCGGGCTGACGGTCGCCGGCGGGCGGCTGACCGGCTCCGACAATATCTACTGGCGCATCGCCCAGTTCCTGATGCCGGTGCATGCCTATGCGCCGAGCTCGATGCCGGGCGAGAATATGTTCGGCCAGACGTTCGTTCCGGTGACGGACACCAATTGCTGGATCTACACCTATGCGTGGAATCCGGAACGGCCGCTGACCCAGGCCGAGCGCGACGGCTACGCCAACGGCAACGGCGTGATGGCCGTGGTCGACGAGAATTACGTGCCGCTGCGCAACAAGTCGAACGACTATCTGATCGATCGCAAGCTGCAGAAGACGACTAGCTACACCGGCATCAAGGGCGTGTCCGAACAGGACGCCGCCGTGCAGGACAGCCAGGGCCCGATCGCCGACCGCACCCGCGAACATCTCGGCCCCACCGATCTCGGCATCATGCATTTCCGCAAGCTGGTGATGGACGCCGCCCGCGCGCTGCAGAAAGGCGAAGCGCCGCCGCATTTGCAGCACCAGCATCGCTATGCCGTGCGCTCCGGCGCCTGCGTCACCAGCAAGGCCAAGGATCTCACCGCGGTCATGATCGAACGGTTCGGCGACGCGGCGGGTTATGTCGGGCAGGCCGGAGCGCAACGCGGCGGCGGAGTAGGGCGCCCACTCTCACCACGTCGTCCCGGGCTTGACCCGGGACCCATAACCACCGGCGATAGCTGTTGAGCGAAAGCCGTCGACCATCGTCATTCAACAACGACGCCGCGGCGTATGGGTCCCGGGTCAAGCCCGGGACGACGAGTGGAGGGATGACGCCTACAACGGCATCCTCCGATACTCCCGATTGCTCAAACTCGCTTCCTCCAGATCCAGATCGCGCTCGATCCGCCGCCGGCTCTCGTCGGTGATCTTTCCGTCCCGCAGCAGGACGTGAATGAATTTCCGTTCGGCCGCGATCAGTTCCCGCGTCAGGTCGGTGCCGGCGGCCGAGACGTCGTGGCTGGCGGGATCGAGCGAGGCCGGGAGCTGATTGGTCCGGTTCTCGTGCCGCGCCCGCAGCAGCTTGACGACCTCGTCGGAGAGTTCGCGGTCGTCGGTGATGGCATCGAGCGATTTTAGCGCGGCATCGAGCGCTTCCCGCCGCGCCGCGATCTCGGATTCGTGTTCCTCGATATGCTCCCTGCGGCTGTCCTTGGCGACGTCCGAGCCATCGCACCACCAGCGGCAATCCCGAGCCCATGCCGATCAGCGTGATCAGGATGACGCCGAAAGCGACGAACAGGATCATGTCGCGATAGGGAAAGCCTTCGCCGCCGGGCAGCGCGAGCGGCAGGGCCAACGCCGCGGCGAGCGACACGGCGCCGCGCACGCCGGTGAAGCCCAGCACGAACGTGACCCGCCAGGATGGCGCCGGATCCCGTTCGCGCAATCGCTTGCTGAGGATGCGCGGCAGGTAGACCGCAGGATAGACCCAGGCAAAGCGGGCGATGACGACGATGGCGACGACGAGCGCGGTCGTGAACACGATCTCCTGGAGCGGGAACGCCTTGGACTTTTCGTACAACAGCCGCATCTGCGATCCCGTGAGCAGGAACAGCATGCCCTCGACCAGAAAGATCACCAGGTCCCAGAAGAAGATGCCCTGCAGGCGGGTCGCGGCGGAGATCAATAGCGGGCCGTTCCAGCTGATGTAGAGCCCGCAGGCGACGGTTGCGATCACGCCGGAGCCGCCGAAATGCTCGGGAATCCAGAAGGCGAGGTAGGGGGTGATCAGCGACAGCGTGATCTCGATCTGCGGATCCCGCGTGCGATGCCGTGCGTGCAGGGAGAGCCAGCCGATCGCCAGGCCGAACAGGATCTCGCAGGCGACGATGGCCGCGAAGGTGCCGGTGGCCTTCGGCAGCGAGAACAGCCCGGTCGAAATCGCCGCGACTGCAAACCGGTAGAGGATCAACGCCGTGGCGTCGTTGGCAAGCCCTTCGCCTTCGAGCACCACGAGGATACGGCGCGGAATGCCCAGTTTCCGGGCAATCGCCAGCGGCGCCACCACGTCCGGCGGGGCGACGATCGCCCCCAGCAGGAAGCCGACGCCCCAGGGCAGTCCGATCAGGTAATGCGTCGCGGCGGCGACCATGAATGCCGTGAAGATCACGCAGCCGACCGATAGCAGGATGATCGGACGGAGGTTGAATTTGAACTCGCGCCAGCTCATGGCGACGCTGGCCGAATAGATCAGCGGCGGCAGCACCACGAGCAGCACCGCTTCGGGCGGCAGTTCGACCGCCGGCATGCCCGGCACGAACGCGAGCACGATGCCGGCGAGCAGCAGAAGAATGGCGGGCGCGATGTTGATCCTTCGCGCCAGCAGCGCGGTTCCTGCCAGCACGGCGAGCAGGACCATGAAGATCTGAAATTTGGCTTCCATGATCGCCCCCCATCGCAGGGAAAAACGATGGGGTCAATGCGTGGACGCGCGTACCGACGGTGCGCGTTCACCCGCACCTCGAGGGGGCTGGTGTCGTCAGGCGCAAGCGCGTGCGGGGTCGGGGTGATCTGCTCCAGCATGAACGGCTCGGCATGCCGCGACGCATGATCGGACCCGCGGCCGCCGTTTCAGGCATTTCGATGCGCTCCATATGAGCCGACCCGCCCCCTCGAGGGGCGGGTGAAGCACGCTCGGCACGTCGCTAGCAGCGGATGAGGCGGCTCGTCGCGTGCATCTGCCCAACCGTAACAGTACGGCGCGCAAGCGCACGCCGGCGAGCGCGCACGGACCTGAAGTTATCTCGCGCAGATCGTAGCGGTAGGATTTCGAGACGATCTTCCAGCCGTCGGTCAGTTTCATCGCCACCAGATAGTCGGTGAAATAGCGCGGCGGCAGCTGGCAGCGCACCTTGATGAAGGCGGTCTGGTCATCGGAACGGTCGATCGTGACGATGAAATCCTCGCGCGGCTTGCCCTCGGCCTTGGCGGAGGGGCGCTTGCGCACGCGATCGAGCCAGTCCGGCACGGTCAAAACCTGCAACTCGCCCTTTTCCAGCCAGCGCAGATCGGCGCTGGTGTCGAAGATCGCGCCGAGCTTGTCGGCATCGCCCTCATAAAGGCCATCGAAATAGGTCTTCACCACGGCCTCGACGGTCGATCGGTCAGCGCTCACGGTTGTTCTCCCGGCAAACGAAAAATGGTTTCGAGGGAATTAAGCCATGAACGCGCCGATAGCGCTATTGAGAAAAGGCGAACGCTCGCATCGCTGCGGAAGAATGCCGCTCCCGCGGGGTTGCCATAGAGCGCTGTCTTTCTGCCCCGGGAACCCGCCAGAAATCAGCATCGACGCTGGCCGAACCTTGCGGCTTGTTCGCCTGACTAAGGATATGGCAAGGGCACCATTCACGTCCGTGTGGATCGTGACGTAACTCACAAAGCCGGACTGTGGCTTCTGGTACGCAGGCCGGTGTGGTAAAAAAGTACAAGGCTCCGGAGGAGTCATGATCGATGACTGGATATTTAAAATTGTGCCGATGGGCATTTGCAGCCGCCAGCTTCCTGCTGGTGAGTGCGCCGGCGTTCGCCGAAAAGCGCGTGGCGCTGGTGCTGGGCAATTCGGCCTATCGCAACGTCGCGCCGCTGGCCAATCCCGTTAACGATAGCACCAGGATTGCAGCGACGCTGAAAGAGGCCGGCTTCGACGTCGTCGACTCCCGCCGCGACCTGCCGGCGGCCGAAACCCGTCGCGCGCTGCGCGACTTCGCCGACACGGCGCGCGATGCCGATATTGCGGTTGTCTATTACGCCGGCCATGGCATCGAGGTGGATGGCGGCAATTATCTGATTCCGGTCGACGCGCGGCTCGAGCGCGATACCGACATCTATGACGAGGGCCTCTCGCTCGACCGCATCCTGATCGCGATCGAGCCGGCCAAGAAGCTGCGGCTCGTGATTCTCGACGCCTGCCGCGACAATCCGTTTTCGCGGACCATGAAGCGCACGGTGGCTTCGCGCGCGATCGGGCAGGGCCTCGCCAAGGTCGAGCCGACCAGCCCGAACGTCCTGATCGCCTATTCGGCCAAGGCCGGTTCCACCGCGGCCGACGGCGACGGCCAGAACAGCCCGTTCACCGTCGGCGCTGTCGCATCATCTGACCAAGCCCGGCCTCGACGTGCGCCGCGCGTTCGGCTTCGTCCGCGACGAGGTGCTCAAGAGCACGGGCAACAAGCAGGAACCGTTCGTGTACGGCTCGCTCGGCGGCGAGGACGTGCCGCTGGTGGCGGCGACGCCCGTGCCCGCTGCGGCTCCTGCAGCGCCCGCCCCCAGCCCGCAGGCCGAGGCCCGCCGCGATTACGAACTGGCGCTGCAGGTCGGCAACAAGAGCGCGATCAAGGCCTTCCTCGCGCAATATCCTGATGGCTTCTACGCCAGCCTTGCCAAGCTGCAGCTCGAGAAGATTTCCGCCGAGGAAGCGCGCGTCGCCGCGACCGAAAAGGCCCGAATTGCCGAGCAGGAACGTGCGCGGCTTGCCGCCGAGGGCGCCCAGAAGGCGCAGCAGGCCAAGGCCGATGCGGATGCCAGGGCTGCCGAACAGGCGCGCATCGCGGCCGAGAAGGCCAAGCAGGTGGCGCAGGAACAGTCCGCCGCGGCCGAACAGAAGCGGGTCGCCACTGAGGCCGCCGCCGCCGACAAGGCGGCTGCTGCGGCCCCGGCTCCCGCTCCCGCTCCCGCCGACAAGGCGGTGAACGTGGCCGCGCTCGCCGCGGGCTCGCCGCAGCCTGACGTCACCAAGTCGGTGCAGTCGGAACTGCGCCGCGTCGGCTGCCTGACCGGCAACGCCGACGGCACCTGGAATAGTGCCACGCAACGCTCGCTGACGCAGTTCAACCGCTATGCCGGCACGAAGGCTCGATACCAAGGTCGCCAGCGTCGATACGCTCGACACGATCAAGCTGAAATCGTCCCGCGTATGCCCGCTGGTCTGCGAGCACGGCTTCCAGGCCGAAGGCGACCGCTGCACCAAAATCGTCTGCGCCGAGGGCTCGTTCCTCAACGACGACAATGAATGCGAGAAGCGCCGCGCCAAGAGGCCGGTGGCGGCGCGAGAGCGGCCGGAATCCCGGCGCTATCCGCCGAGAGCCCGGCGCGTCCGGAATCGACCAAGCGCGTCTACATCACCGGCTCCCAGGCCCCGGGTGGTGCAGGGGTCGGGCTAACGGCCGACCCATGACCGGCCAGGACCGTGCGACGGGCTGCCACTCCTACGGCGCCATCATGTCGGGCGTCTGCCCGTAGGGTCGAGACGAATTGTCGTCACCTGTGCAGGTGGCGTGACCCAGTATGTCCAGAGACGCAGAGATAGGCAGCAGCCGCGGCGTATGGATCCCCGCCTTGCAATCGAGCGGCGGCGACAGTGCGGCAAGCGACCCAGCTTGCTACTGTGCATGGGGTTGTTTTCGATGTTTTGATTCCAGGCTCGCGGCGGTCCAGCCGATGGCGGCGGCCGGCGATCAGATCGCGCTCCCCGCGATATTGACCATCAGCGCGATCAGCGCGGTGTTGAACACGAACGAGATGATGCCGTGCACGGTCGCGGTGCGGCGGATGATCTTGTCGGTGATGCCGACGTCGGAGACCTGTGCGGTCATGCCGATCACGAACGAGAAGTAGACGAAATCCCAATAGTCCGCCTCGGCCTTGCGCGTCGCCGCTCGGAAACTGCAGGCCGCCGGGCTTCTTGTTGCGATAGAATTCGTGCGCGTAGTGCAGCGAGAAGGCGGTGTGAACGATCGCCCAGGACAGCGCGATCGTCACGATGGCCAGCGTCAGCTCGGCCGGGTTGCCCTTGGCGGCGCCGAGTTCGAACACGATGGCGGCGAGACTCGCGAAGGCGCCGAGCGCGGTCAGCAGCAGCAGCAGGAAGCGCCCGTCGTCCTGCATGACAGCGCTGCGCCTGATATGGCTGGTGTCGCAGCGCATCATCATGATGTAGGCGAGCACGAGATACAGCGCGGCGAAGACGTCCCAGCCGATCGACGAGACGTGTCGCAAGCCGCAGCGCATCTGGCAGCAGGAAGAAGACGACGACGCCGATCGCCAGCGCGATGAAGGTGCGCGGCCTGCCATAGACCACGCGGACCGGCAGCGGCAGGTTGCGGAAGCGAACAAGGTCGTCTTCGAATTCCTTGTTCATCCGGCCGCGTTTTCCGATGCGCTAGTTCTTTCGCTCCGCGACGAAGCGTGCGGCTGCCCGCAATACGTCGCCCTTTGTCCCGAAGATCGCAAGGGCTGAATCGGCGCGCGCCAGCAGATCGCGGACGCGCTGCTTGGCGCCGTCGATGCCGAGCTGGGTGACGAAGGTGGTCTTGCCGAGCGCGGCATCGGCGCCGGCCGGCTTGCCGAGCGCTTCCGCGTCGCCCTCGACGTCGAGCAGATCGTCGGCGATCTGGAAGGCTTCGCCGAGCGCGCGGCCGTAATCGTCGAGCGCCTGGTATTCCTTCTCCGTGGACTGGCCGAGGATCGCGCCGGCGATGCAGCCATAGCGCAACAGCGCGCCGGTCTTCATCTGCTGCAGCCGCGCCACGTCGACCGGCTCGCGGTCGCCGAACCGGCCTTCGCCGGCGAGATCGAGGATCTGGCCGCCGACCATGCCGCCGATGCCGGACGCGCGCGCCAGCGCCCGCGTCAGCAGCAGGCGCACATTGGCATCCTTGTGGATCTCGTCGCGGGTGACGATGTCGAACGCCAGCGTCAGCAGCCCGTCGCCGGCCAGGATCGCGGTGGCGTCGTCGGTCTGCTTGTGCAGGGTGGGGCGGCCGCGGCGCAGGTCGCTGTTGTCCATCGCCGGCAGGTCGTCATGGATCAGCGAATAGCAGTGGATGCATTCCAGCGCCGCGCCGACCAGAAGCGCCGCCTCGCGGGGAACGCCGAACACGGCCGAGCTTTCGACCACCAGAAAAGGGCGCAGCCGCTTTCCGCCGCCGAGGCTGGAATAGCGCATCGCCTCCATCAGCCGCTTCGGCCGGGCGATCTCGTCGGGCAGCAGCGTGTCGGACAGCAGCTTCGCCAGCAGCGCTTCGGTATCGTCGGCGGTCTGGTCCAGGCGCTTGGCAAAATCGGCGGTGGCGGTCGTCATTAAGAATAGCTCCAGATCAATTTGGCCGGACAATCGTTGATGCCAGGGGCTTCGTCAATTCCATGACTGATGTCACAAAAGGGCTGGAAAACGCCCTAGATATCATGGAGATGTCACGCGGGTGGGGCCTGTTGATCGCCCCGGGGGCCGCTCGGGCCGAACCGGAAGCTTCCAATTTGCGCATTGTCCGAAATCTGGTGCTGATCCTGCTCGCGGTGCTGTTGCTGCCCTATCTGGTGACGCCGCTCTACCGGATCGGCCATCCGGTGTCGGCGCTGATGGCCTGGCGCTGGCTGACGGGGGCGCCGGTGTCGCGGCAATGGATCGATTTCAACGCGATGTCGCCTACTCTGCCGCGCTCGGTGGTGGGTTCCGAGGACGCCAAATTCTGCAGCCACCATGGCGTCGACTGGGGCGCGTTGCAGGACGCGATCGACGATGCCGAGGATGGCGAGCCTGCCCGCGGCGGCTCGACCATCACCCAGCAGGTGGCGAAAAACCTGTTCCTGTGGCCGGGCCGCAGCGTGATCCGGAAAGGCCTGGAACTGCCGCTGGCGATGTGGATCGATTTCGTGCTGCCCAAGCAGCGGATTCTGGAGATCTACCTCAATATCGCCGAACTCGGCCCGTCCGGGCAGTTCGGCGCGGAGGCCGGCGCGATGTACGCGTTCGGCCGTTCGGCCTCGACGCTGTCGCCGCGCGAGGCCGCCTTGCTGGCGGCGATCCTGCCCAATCCGGTCAGGCGAAGCGCCCGCAACCCCGGTCCGGGGGTACGGCGGCTGGCCGGGACCTACACGGCGCGGGCAGCTGCGGTGCAGCGCTGCTGGAGCGAGAATCGCGGATATTGAGCCAATTTTCGGCCAATTTAAGCGCACGTCCGGCCTAGCTTTACGCCATGCCATCCTCTATAAGCGCGGCCTTATCGGCATCGCAGCCCGCGCATCAGGCGCTGGGCCGTCCGGCTTCGGACGATGCCTCCGACAACACCCCTAGAGGATCGTTATGGCCGTTCCGAGAAGAAAAACATCGCCCTCGCGGCGTGGCATGCGCCGTTCGGCGGACGCCCTGAAGAAGCCGACCTATGCCGAGGACAAGGATTCCGGCGAATTGCGCCGTCCGCACCACCTCGACCTCAAGACCGGCATGTACAAGGGCCGGCAGGTGCTGAAAAAGAAGGAATCCTGATCGGATTCGGGGATAAGGCACCGACTTCGAACTCGTGTCTGCCCGAATTTGGCCAACGAGTGGGCCAACGGTTCCACCGGGCGAAGCACTGCTTCGCCCGGGGGACAATCCGGTTATCCTGTGAAGGCGCGACATACCCATGGTCGGTTTTCCGCTGCTTCTGATTCCGCTCGCGATCTACAACATCATCGTCTTCCTGATGCCCGACGTGTCGTTCACCGACCCGTTGGTGAAGGTGATGTTGGTGTCGGGGGCGGAGTGGACGGTCACGCTCAGCGACATCCTGCTGACGCTCGCGATCTTGCTGCTGCTTGCCGAAGTCATCAAGGGCGCGCGCCCCGGCGCGAAATACCTGACCGACCATTTGCTGTCGCTGATCGTGTTCGGCGCGGCGGCGGCCGAATTCGTGATGTGGCCGAAATTCGCCACCTCGACCTATTTCCTGATGACGGCGCTGTCGCTGGTGGATTTCATCTCCGGCCTCGCCTTGCGGACGCGGCGCCGTGCGGTTGCGGCGGCACCTGTTCCCGCGCGCCCGGCAAAAGCCGAAAAGATCGAAGCCGAGAAGGTCGAGCCGCCGGCGCCTGAGCCCCAGCCGGTCCCTGCGCCGGTCAAGCCAGCGACCCCGCCGGCAGCCGCCGCTGTCGCCGAATCCGTGCTGCAGGAAAAGCCCGAACCGATAAAGCCCGAACCGAAGCCGGCGCCGCCGGCCGCCACGCCGGAGCCCACCCCGGTCGTGCCCGCGCCCGACGCGCCGAAAACAGCTGCAACGGAAGTCCCCTCGCCGGAGAGCCATTCGCCGGAAATCCCGTCGCCGGGACTGCAGCCGGGACCGGCTTTCGCCGCCGCCGGACAAGCCCGACACGACTCAGCGCTAATTATTTAGATGGTTTGCCGCGTCCGGAAGCCGGCATCGCGACGGCGGATCTGGCTGGCGCCATAGGCCGTCTGCGCATCCGCCAGCGACGCCCGCCGCAGGCGGCGGGTCTGCGGCGCCTGGTCGGCGGTCGCGATCAGTTGGGCGACGAAGGTCGGATCGGGCCGCGGCGCCGGCCGCGGCGACCAGTGCACGGACTGGGTTACCGGCACCAGCTCGACGCAGGACCGGTTCGTCGAGATTGACGAACTCGCCGTCCAGGATTTCATCCGACCGATCGATATCCAGCATCGCACACCGTAACCGGCTAAAACTGTCACGTTTTGGGACATTACGCCCCCACTGCGATCTGACCTCGCAAGGCCTATGCCGATTCCTAACAATTCGTTCCCGCCGTCCCGAAAAGTCTGAAAAACGTGGTTTCCGGATTATTTATCAACATGGCCTAGCCTTGCGCGCGCAAGCGCCACTATCCTCCACACCGCCGGTGTCCCGAATCGAGACGTCCTGATGCTACCTGTTCCACAAGCTTCCAGCATCCTCGCCTCGCTCGGTCAGGCGGCTTTCGTCTGGGACCTGACAGCGGACACCATCGCCTGGAGCGACAATGCCGGCGCGGTCTTCACCGATATTCCGGCGGAAGCGCTGGCCTCCGGCTCGGCCTTCGCCAGGCTGATCGAGCCTTCCCGTTCGATCCGTGACGAGGCGCTGGCCCAGTCGGCGCCGTCGCGGGGCGACGAAGGCGTCACCTACCGGATCGAATACGGCGTGCGGGCCGCGGCCTCCGCGCCGGTGATCTGGATCGAGGAAACCGGTTGCTGGTTCGCAGGCGCCGACGGCAAGCCGGTGCGCGCGCAAGGCGTCGTCCGCATCAACAACGAGCGCCACGCCCGCGACGAGCAACTGATGCGGCTGTCGCGGCACGATCCGCTGACCGGCGAGCTCAACCGCACGCATCTGGTCGCCGCGCTGGCCGAGACGATCGAGGAAACCATGCGTTTCCGGTCGACGAGCGCCTTCATGCTGATCGGCATCGATCATCTGGCGCGCATCAACGACGCCTTCGGCTTCGACGTCGCGGACGCCGTGATCGCCGAGGTCGGCAAGCGCATCCGCGCCAAGCTGCGCGGCGGCGACGTGCTCGGCCGCTTCTCCGGCAACAAGTTCGGGCTGATCTTGAGGAATTGCACCGTCGACGACACCAACACCGCCGCCGAGCGCTTCCTGGCCGGCATCCGCGACGCGGTGATCCCGACCAAATCCGGCCCGGTCTCGGTGACGGCCTCGATCGGCGCGGTCACCATCCCGCGCCACGCCCGCACCGCCGACGAGGCCGTCAACCGCGCCCAGGAAACGCTCGACGGCGCCAAGCGCCGCCGCGCCGGATCGTTCGCGCTGTGGAAGCCGAACGTCGAGCGCGACGCGCAGCGCCGCGTCAACATCCGCGTCACCGACGAGATCGTCACCGCGCTCAACGAGCGCCGCATCGTCGCCGCGTTCGAGCCGGTGGTCGAGGCGCGCTCGCGACAGCCGGCGTTCTACGAGTGCCTGGTGCGGATGGAGCAGGCGGACGGGCAGGCGCTGCTGGCGCCCGATATCGTCCCCGTCGCCGAGCGACTGGGACTGATCCGGCTGGTCGATCACCGCGTGCTCGAACTTGCGATCGCCGAGCTCGCGGCGTCGCCGACCGTGCGGCTCAGCCTCAACATCTCGCCCGACACCACGATGGACCCGGACTGGTGGAGCGTCGATCGAATCGCTGATGCAGGCCCATCCCGGCGCCGGCGAGCGGCTGATCGTCGAGATCACCGAGACGGTCGCGATCCAGGATATCGACGATATCAGCGGCTTCGTCACCCGCCTGAAGAATTTCGGCAGCCAGATCGCGATCGACGATTTCGGCGCCGGCTACACCTCGTTCCGCAACCTGCGCAAGCTCGGCGTCGATATCGTCAAGATCGACGGCGCCTTCGTGCAGAACATCGCGCGCTCGGCGGACGATCGCGCCTTCGTGCACACGCTGATCGATCTGGCCAACCGGCTTGCAGATCAAGACGGTGGCGGAATGGGTGCAGGACGAGGAAGCCGCCGTGATGCTGCGCGAATGGGGCTGCGACTATATCCAGGGCCGCCTGATCGGGCTGGCCTCGCCGGAGCGGCCGTGGATGGCGGCGGGTGAGACGGTGCTGCCGGCGGCGGGATAGCTCTCTCCGCGACGTCGTCCCCGCGAACGCGGGGACCCATACGCCGCGGCCCATCGATGAGGCAATCGGGTAGACGACTGTCTATAAGCAACAAACGCTGGTGGTTATGGGTCCCGGCTTCAAGGCCGGGACGACAGCGGAGAGAGAGCGACGAAGAGCTCTACTCTTCCTTCTTCGGCTCTTTCGACATGCGCTCGAGGCGGTCCTGCATGTCCTTCATCTGGCGGCGAAGGTCGTCGATGTTGCCTTCGTCAGCCACCGGCTCCGGCGCCTTCTCCGGCTCGGTCGACGACCGATCCGGCGCGCGGCGGCACGAACGGCTTGAACATCGAGAACGTCTGCTGAAACAATTCCATGTTGCGGCGGACGTGTTCTTCGAGCGGCGCGAACGGCGTGCCGCTGAACGTGTTGGTGAGCTGCTGGCGGAATTTTTCCTGCTCGCGCGTCAGCGTGTCGATCGACTGCTCCAGATATTTCGGCACCACCATCTGCATGCTGTCGCCGTAGAAGCGGATCAACTGACGCAGGAAGGTGGTCGGCAGCAAATTCTGTCCGGCCTTGTTTTCCTGTTCGAAGATGATCTGCGCCAGCACCGAGCGGGTGATGTCGTCGCCGGTCTTGGCGTCGTAGACGAGAAAATCCTCGCCGTCCTTCACCATCGCCGCGAGATCCTCGAGCGTCACATAGGTGCTGGTGCCGGTATTATAGAGCCGCCGATTGGCGTATTTCTTGATGGTCGTGGGTTGGTCTGACTTTGCCATAAGCTCACACAATACACCGAGAGCGGGGAACCCGACGGCATCGCCGACGGGCAGACGAGCAACGCAACGCAACAAAGTAAGCATTTTCAATTGCGGTTCGGCTACCGTTTTGTGCGGCACGGTTAATTCCAAGGCATGGACGCTGCTATGGAAACCCTCACCGGGATCAATTTGAATGCGCCGCGGCACGATTTTGGGCCTTGGCCGATTGACATGGGTCAACGAGGTTAACAGGATAAGGTGAGAGACAGGCATGCCGTCCGGCCGCCCGCCGTCGCCCAAACCTTCAAGCCAAGAACCCCAACCACAGGAGATGTCCATGTCAGACGATGTCGTCATCGTCAGCGCCGCCCGCACCCCGGTCGGCAGCTTCAACGGCGCGTTCGCCACCACCCCGGCGCATGACCTCGGCGCCATCGCCATCAAGGCCGCGCTGGAGCGGGCCGGCATCGAGCCGGGCCGCGTTTCCGAAGTCATCATGGGTCAGATCCTGACCGCGGCGCAGGGCCAGAACCCGGCCCGCCAGGCTTCGATCGCCGCCGGCATCCCGGTGGAAAGCCCGGCCTGGGGCGTCAACCAGCTCTGCGGCTCCGGCCTGCGCACGGTGGCGCTCGGCTATCAGGCGCTGCTCAACGGCGATTCCGAAATCGTGGTCGCCGGCGGCCAGGAATCCATGAGCATGGCCCCGCACGCGCAGTATCTGCGCGGCGGCGTCAAGATGGGCGCCTTTGAAATGGTCGACACCATGATCAAGGACGGCCTGTGGGACGCCTTCAACGGCTACCACATGGGCAACACCGCCGAGAACGTCGCGCGGCAGTACCAGATCACCCGCGCGCAGCAGGACGAGTTCGCGGTTGCCTCGCAGAACAAGGCCGAGGCCGCGCAGAAGGCCGGCAAGTTCACGGACGAGATCGTCCCCGTCACCATCAAGTCCCGCAAGGGCGACATCATCGTCAGCGCCGACGAATATCCGCGTCACGGCGCCACCATCGATGCGATGGCCAAGCTGAAGCCCGCCTTCGAGAAGGACGGCACCGTCACCGCCGGCAGCGCGTCGGGCATCAATGACGGCGCCGCCGCCGTGGTGCTGATGACCGCCAAGCAGGCCGCCAAGGAAGGCAAGAAGGTGCTCGGCCGCATCGTCTCCTGGGGCCAGGCCGGCGTCGACCCGAAGATCATGGGCACCGGACCGATCCCGGCTTCCCGCGCCGCGCTGAAGAAGGCCGGCTGGAACATCGGCGACCTCGACCTGATCGAGGCCAACGAGGCGTTCGCGGCGCAGGCCTGCGCGGTCAACAAGGACCTCGGCTGGGATACGTCCAAGGTCAACGTCAATGGCGGCGCGATCGCGATCGGCCATCCCGTCGGCGCGTCCGGCGCGCGCGTGCTGGTGACGCTGCTGCACGAGATGCAGAAGCGCGACGCCAAGAAGGGCCTCGCCACGCTGTGCATCGGCGGCGGCATGGGAATTGCGATGTGCATTGCACGCGACTGAACTAAAGGCAGAGTGACTGGTTGAATGATGAAAAGATCATCTGTCAACCGCGGCCCGAGTTGGTAAGGATGAAATGCCCGGTCTCGCGCCGGGCATTTTCATCTCTGGAGTGTTTTCATGAACGCTTCAGAACCTGCGAAGGCTGAGCTTCGTCAAAAGACCGGGACAATTCCGGCTTATAAAGAAGACCACCAAGGAGGACTACGATATGGCACGTGTTGCATTGGTTACCGGCGGAACGCGAGGCATCGGAGCGGCGATCAGCAAGGCGCTGAAAGCAGCGGGCTACAAGGTGGCGGCGAGCTACGCCGGCAATGACGCCGCCGCCGAGAAGTTCAAGGCGGAGACCGGCATTCCCGTCTACAAGTGGGACGTCAGCTCGTTCGACGCCTGCGCGGCCGGCGTCAAGCAGGTCGAGGCCGACCTCGGCCCGGTCGACGTGCTGATCAACAATGCCGGCATCACCAAGGACGGCGCCTTCCACAAGATGACGCTCGATCAGTGGAACGCGGTCATCAACACCAATCTCGGCTCGCTGTTCAACATGACGCGCCAGGTGATCGAAGGCATGCGCGCCCGCAAGTTCGGCCGCGTCATCAACATCTCCTCGATCAACGGCCAGAAGGGCCAGTTCGGCCAGGTGAATTATTCCGCGGCCAAGGCCGGCGACATCGGCTTCACCAAGGCGCTGGCGCTGGAGAACGCCAAGGGCGGCATCACCGTGAACGCGATCTGCCCCGGCTACATCAACACCGAGATGGTGCAGGCGGTGCCGAAGGAGGTGCTGGAGAAGAGCATCCTGCCGCTGATCCCGGTCAACCGCCTCGGCGAGCCCGAGGAAATCGCCCGCGCGGTGGTGTTCCTCGCCGCCGATGAAGCGGGCGCCATCACCGGCTCGACGCTGACGATCAACGGCGGGCAGTACATGGTGTGACGTCGATTGTCACCGTGCATCGCCGTTGCGTGCGACAACGGCGCTATGAAGTCGTCATGCCCGGGAGCGCTAGCGCACCGAAGCAATCCACGTCTTTACAGCTATCAGCAAGAAAGACGTGGATTGCCGCGACTACGCTCGCAATGACGAAGACTCTTGCCAATGACTCCCCGCTCTGCAACACTGATCGGACTGACCGCGATCCTGATGTGGTCGCTACTGTCGGTGCTGACGGTTGCGACCGGAAAAATTCCGGCGTTCCAGCTCGCCGCCATGACGTTCGCGATCGGCGCGCTGGTCGCATTCGCCAGCTTCCTGTTCCGGCCCGCCGCCTTCAAGGCGCTCAAGCAGCCGCTGGTCGCCTGGGTCGTCGGCGTCGGCGGCCTGTTCGGCTATCACGCGCTGTATTTCCTCGCGCTGCGCTTCGCGCCGCCGGCCGAAGCGGGGCTGTTGAATTATCTCTGGCCGCTGTTGATCGTGCTGTTCTCCTCGCTGTTGCCGGGCGAACGGCTGGCGCCGCATCACATCATCGGCGCGCTGCTCGGGCTTGCCGGCACGGTGCTGCTGTTCGCCGGCAATGGCGCGAGCTTTGCGCCCGGCCAGATACCGGGCCTGGCCGCGGCCTTCGTCGCCGCCTTCGTGTGGGCGGCCTATTCGGTGATGTCGCGCAAGCTCAAGGCGGTGCCGACCGATGCGGTGGCGGGCTTTTGCCTCGCGACGGCGGTGCTGGCCGCGCTGGTGCACGGCATGGTCGAGACCACGGTGTGGCCGGAGACGGTCGGGCAGTGGCTTGCGATCATCGCGCTCGGCGTCGGCCCGGTCGGCGCCGCGTTCTTTGTCTGGGACATCGGCATGAAGCGCGGCGATATCCGCGTGCTGGGTGCGGCGTCCTACGCGACGCCGCTGCTGTCGACGGCGTTTCTGATCCTGGCGGGTTTTGCGCAGCCGACCGCGACGATTGCGATCGCCGCGATGCTGATCGCCGGCGGCGGATTGATCGCGGCGAAGGACATGGTGTGGAGAAAGAACGAGCCGTAGGGTGGGCAAAGCGCAGCGTGCCCACCATTCAAGGATCCGCGCGTGATGGATTGATGGGCATCGCTGCGCTCTGCCCACCCTACGAAGTCACGCTGGCTCCCAACCCTTCGGCGCCAGCTCGAATTTCGCAAACTCGAATCCCGGCGCGACCGTGCAGCCGACCAGCGTCCAGTCGCCGCTGCTCTCGGCCGCCTGCCAGGCATGCGGCGGCACGATCGCCTGCGGTTGTTCGCCGGCGGCGAGATCGGCGCCGAGCTTGACGCTGCGCTGGCCGTCGTCATCAGCGATCTGCAGCGTCAGCGGCGCGCCCGCGTAGTAGTGCCAGATCTCGACGGCATCGATGCGATGCCAGTGCGAGCGCTCGCCGCGCGCCAGCAGGAAGTAGATCGCGGTCGATCGCGAACGTCCGTCGGCATCCACGCCGGCATCGCGAAACGTCTCGCGATAATGCCCGCCTTCGGGATGCGGCTTGAGGTCGAGCCGCGCGATGATGTCGGCGGCTGCCTTCGGCAACGCCATCAGGACTTGTTCTTGCGTTCGCGCAATTCGCCGAACACGTCTTCGGCGCTCGCGCCCTTCATGTGCAGCTTGGCCGCCACCGACGGCTCGTCGGCGCGCAGGAACACGTTGGCCTTCTTTTCCTCGCCGAGCAGCACCGGGATCGTCGGCTTGTTCTCCGCGCGCAGCCGCGTCACTTCCTCCGCGCGCGCCTGCAGCGCGGGATTGTCGCCGTCGACCGTGAGCGCGAACTTGACGTTCGACGCGGTGTATTCATGGCCGCAATAGAGTTTGAAATCGTCGGGCAGCGCGCGCAGCTTCAACAGCGAATCCCACATCATCGGATAGGTGCCCTCGAACACCCGGCCGCAGCCGATCGAGAACAGCGTGTCGGCGGCGAACACCGCCTTTTCGCTGTCGAACACGTAGGAGATGTGATCGAGCGTATGGCCGGGCGTTTCCAGCACCCGCGCCAGCAGGCTGCCGACCTTGATGACGTCGCCATGGCCGGCGCGCAAATCGACATTGGCGATCTTGGTCGACTTGTCGTTGGGGGCGACGACCCGGCAGTTATATTTCTGCTTCAGTTCGGCGACGCCGCCGACATGGTCGTGATGGTGGTGGGTGACGAGGATGTCCGTCAGCGTCCAGCCCTCGCGCTCCAGCGCCTTGATGATCGGGCCGGCTTCCGGCGCGTCGATCGATGCGGTGGCCTTGGTCGCGGGATCGTGGATCAGATAGCCGAAATTGTCGCTGAGGCAGGTGAAGGTGCGAATTTCCGCGGCCATGGTAGCTCCGTGGTTCAAGGCTTTCGGCCCCATTAAGCCCAAAGAAATATGGCGTTAACGCTTGCGCGGCAATGCCAATTTCGGCGCGCCGCAACGAAACCCGATGTGGTAGATTGCGCCCATGACCATCGACGTCATCGATCTCCGCGATTTCTATTCGCAGCGCCTCGGCATCGTGGCGCGGCAGTTGATCAACCGCGGCATCCGGGCGCGCTGGCCCGACGCGACCGGGCAGCGCGTGCTCGGGCTCGGCTATCCGACGCCCTATCTCGGCCTGTTTCGCGAGGATTCCGAGCGCTGCATCGCCTTCATGCCGGCGGCGCAGGGCGTGTTGAAGTGGCCGACGGCGCGGCCGGCGCTGGCGACCCTGATCGACGAATTTTCGATGCCGCTGCCGGATGCCGCGGTGGACCGGATCCTGCTGGTTCACGCGCTGGAAATGTCCGACGATCCGGAGCGGCTGCTGCGCGAGGTGTGGCGCGTGCTGGCGCCGTCCGGCCGGCTGATCGCGGTCATCCCGAACCGGCGCGGCGTGTGGACGCGCACCGACGCCACGCCGTTCGGTCATGGCCGGCCCTATTCGCGCGCGCAGATCACGCAATTGCTGCGGCAGACCTGGTTCACGCCGGCGTCGTGGGGCGAGGCGCTGTTCATGCCGCCGGTCGGCAATGGCTGGTTCCTGCGCTCGGCGGTGGCGTGGGAGCGCGTCGGCGCGGCGCTGTCGCTGCCGTTCGCCGGCGTGCATATCGTGGAGGCGACCAAGCAGGTCTATCGCGCGATCCCCGCGGGCCGCGAACGCACGCGGCTGATTCCGTCGCTGCAGCCGGTGCTGGTGCCGTCGTCGACGGCGACGCGGGATAAGGTGTATCTCGAAGTCGTCCCGGCGAACGCAGGGACCCATAGCCGCCGTCGTCGTTTCAGGTCGTCAACCGCGATCTCTGAATGAAAGCTGCGCGGCGTATGGGTCCCGCGTTCGCCGGGACGACGCGATCGACGCGAACTACCTACTCATTCCCCGGATTGAAATCTTCGCTGGGCGCGGCAGGCGCGGCCATGCCCTCGGGACGCGGGCCATGCGGCCGGCGGCGCCGGCGCGGGAAGCGTCTCGCCGCGGCCTTCTTCAAATCCGCCGGGTGCGCCATTCACCTGCGGCTGCGGGCCGGTGATGAAGGAGGGCAGGCGATCGACGCCGCCGGCATCGGCAATCACCGGCTGCGGCTGCGGCTGGGGTTGCGGCTGATATTGCGGCTGCGGACGATGCTCGCGCTCGCGATGATGTTCGCGCGGCTGCTGGTCGCGCTGTAAGGCTGGTTGTCGCCGCGCTGCTCGCGCGGATTGTTGTCGCGGATGTAGGGCTGCTGCTGCTGCGGGACGAAGCCCGGCTCCTGGCCGAAATGCGAGAAGCTCTCGCCCTCGTCGTCGCCGTCTTCCGCCGTCGGCTGCGTTTCGTTGTCGACGCGCGGCTGCGGCTGGTTCTGCCGGAATTGCTCCTGCGCGGCGGCGATCAGGCGGAAATAATGTTCGGCGTGCTGGTAGTAGTTCTCGGCTGCCACCGGATCGCCGGAAGAGCGCGCGTCACGCGCCAGCTGAACGTATTTTTCGGCGACGTGCGATGCGGTGCCGCGAATCTTGATGTCGGGTCCGTTCGATTCGAACACCCGGGTCATCGGGTTTTGGCCGCGCCGGTTATTATTGTTGCTGTTATTATTATTGTTGTTGTTATTCCGGTTACGCATCCGCTTGTTGTTGTTCTGACCGTTTCTCATGTCTCGCCTTTATTCCAGCCCTGAAGTTATGCAGTTGCCGTCGTAGCCTGATCGGATCCGGCGCGCGCCAAGCACACTGCAGGCGCACCGAATCACGATGCCGTCCAGATTCATGTCGTCGATTTCGCTAACCATCGCGTTCAACAAAGACGCGTTCCCCAATCGGCGGCGTATATTCGCCCGCCGGAACAAATCATTCAGCGTGCCAAAACCAGCCCGATCGTCTTGCGTGACGGCTTCGCGTGACCGGCGTGTTGCGTAAGTCTTCAAGCGCAATATCAGGCTTTCGTTCGCTTTGCGGTCGAGAGCAGCACAGCTCCAGCTATTGCGCTCAATTCGACCTGCGTTTTGGAACCTTTCACTCGGCGGGCTCTCGTTTCGAGAACTCTGGCCTCACCCGCATCGCCTTACGGGGCCAGCAACCCAGGACCGATGTTGTGGGCGGAACGTAGTCGCTCCCGGGGAATATTCCAAGGGGTTTTTTTGCGTTCCAATAGGACTTTATCGGGCCAATTTGTGGCCTGCGACGGCCCTCGGAATGCCCGCCAGATCGGCCTTGGGCGCGGCTGCGGGCGTTAACCCGGCGTTGGTCATCAAAGCTTCAATCGGGCCGCTTTGGCCCAGTCCGGCTTCCACGACGAGGGCGCCGCCCGGCGCCAGAAGGCCCGCCGCCTGGGGAATCAGCGCGCGGTAGGCGTCGAGCCCGTCGGCGCCGCCATCGAGCGCGGCCAGCGGATCGTGATTCCGGACCTCCGCCGCCAGACCGGCGATGTCCGCCGTGCGGATATAGGGCGGATTCGAGACGATCAGATCGAACGGGCCGGTTAGCCCGCTCGCATAATCGCACGCGATGAACGTGGCGCGATCCGACAGGCCCGCGCGCGCGGCATTGGCGCCGGCGGTTTGCAAGGCGTCGCTCCGAAATGTCGGTGCCGAATCCCGTGCGCCGCCGGCAATTCGGACAGCAGCGCCAGCAGAATCGCGCCGGAGCCGGTGCCGAGATCGGCGATGCGCAACGGGCGATCGAGGCCTCCACCGGCGCGCAACAGTTCCAGCGCCAGTTCGACCACCGTCTCGGTATCGGGCCGCGGCACCAGCGTCGCGGACGAGAGCTGCAGCGGCAGCCCCCAGAATTCCTTCTCGCCGACAATGCGCGCGACCGGTTCGCCTGCGAGGCGACGGCGTGCGAAGTCTTCGAGGCGAGCCGATTCGTCCGGCGTGAGCTGGCGCTGTGCGGCCGATGATCAGGCCGGTCAGGTCGAGGCCGAGCGCGTGGCCCGTCAGAATGCCGCGCGTCGAGTTCGGCGGAATTCGATGGCGGCGGATTTGAATTGCGCGGCGAGCGCGCGCCGCGCGGTTTCGACGGTTTGGCGGCGAAATCGTCATGCGGCGTCACGCGCAATCTCCGACGTCGTCCCTGCGAACGCAGGGACCCATACGCCGCGGCCGTTCGATTGAGGCGGTGTGGGTCTGACATCTTGCGCAACAACGAGACGCCGGTGGCTATGGGTCCCTGCGTTCGCAGGGACGACAGCGAGATTGGTCGCTCACGCCGCCGCGCCTTGGGCCGCAAGCTGCGCGGCCTGGTGCTCGGTCGTCAGCGCGTCGGTCAATTCGCCCAGCGCTTCGCCCGAGATCACCTGCGGCAATTTGTAGAGCGTCAGATTGATGCGGTGGTCGGTGACGCGGCCTTGCGGGAAATTATAGGTGCGGATGCGCTCGGAGCGGTCGCCGGAGCCGACCTTCTCCTTGCGGTCGGCGGAGCGCACCGCATCGACGCGCTGCTGCTCGGCGTCGTAGATGCGCGAGCGCAGGATGTTCATCGCGGAGGCGCGGTTTTTGTGCTGCGAGCGGCTGTCCTGCATCATGACCACGATGCCGGTCGGAATATGGGTGATGCGGATCGCCGATTCGGTCTTGTTGACGTGCTGGCCGCCGGCGCCCTGCGCGCGCATGGTCTCGATCCGCAAATCGTCGTTCTTGATGTCGACATCGACATCCTCGACCTCGGGCAGCACGGCGACCGTCGCGGCCGAGGTGTGGATGCGGCCCTGCGTCTCGGTGTCGGGCACGCGCTGCACGCGGTGCACGCCGGATTCGAATTTCAGTTTGGCGAATGCGCCGCGGCCCTGCACCTCGGCGATGATTTCCTTGTAGCCGCCCATGGTGCCTTCGCTGGCCGAGATCACCTCGACCTTCCAGCCCTGCAACGCGGCAAACCGCTCATACATCCGGAACAGGTCGCCGGCGAACAGCGAGGCCTCGTCGCCGCCGGTGCCGGCGCGGATTTCCAGCACGACGTTGCGGTCGTCCATGGCGTCCTTGGGCAACAGCGCCACGCGGATCTTCTGCTCCAGTTCGGCGACGCGTCGCCTGCAGCGTTTCGAGTTCGGCTTCGGCCATGCCGCGCATTTCGGGATCGGTGGCGGGATCCGCCAGCAGCTGCTCGGTGCCCGCAATCTCGGCCCGCGCCGCGCGATAGGCCTTCACCGCGTCGATCAGCGGATTGAGCTCGGCGAGCTCGCGCGTGATCTGGACGTATTTCTCGGAATTCACCTGGCCCAGCAGTTCGGCCTCCAGCGAGGCGTGGTGGGCGAGCAGGATGTCGAGTTTGGCTTCGGGTAGCATGGCGTGATTCTCAAGGAGCGAAAGGGAAGGCGGCGTTGTCGGGAAACAGCCTCGCTACAACGACAGCCCCTCGGCTTCCGCGAATTCCGTCAGCTTCTTGCCGGATCGAGACGCTGCCGGCCGGCGCATCGAGCAGCGGCATGATCACGGCCTCGGCCTTCTTGGCGTCGAGGTCGAGGATCATCGCCTTCACCGGGCCGTGCGCGGTCGCGGACAGCGACAGCGAGCGGTAGCCGAGCGCGATCAGCGCCAGCGCGCCGAGCGGTTTTGAGGCCATCTCGCCGCACAGCGACGCCGTTTTCTTCGCCGCATTGGCCTTGCGCACGATGTCGCGCAGCGCACGCAGGATCGGCGCCGACATGGTGTCGAAGCGCTCGGAGACCTTGGCGTTGCCGCGGTCGACCGCGAACATGAACTGGAACAGGTCGTTCGATCCGACCGAGACGAAATCGACCCTCTTCAGCAGTTCGTCGAGCTGATAGAGCAGCGCCGGCACCTCGACCATGGTGCCGACATCGATGCGTTCCGGCAGCGCATGGCCGTGCTGGCGCAGATAGGTCAGTTCGCGCTCGACGATCGCCTTGGCCTGATCGAACTCGGCGACATCGGAGATCATCGGGAACATGATCTTCAGCGCGCGGCCGCCGCCGGCCCGCAGCAGCGCGCGAATCTGGCCGCGCAGCAGGCCCGGCCGGTCCAGCCCGAGCCGGATCGCGCGCCAGCCGAGCGCGGGATTTTCCTCGATCACGGTCTCCATATAGGGCAGCGCCTTGTCGCCGCCGATATCGAGGGTGCGGAACGTCACCGGCTTGGTGCCGGCGGCGTCCAGCACGGTGCGATAGAGCGCGAGCTGGTCGCGAGCTGCGCGGCAGGCTCTGGCCGACCATGAACTGCAATTCGGTGCGGAACAGCCCGATGCCGGCGCTGCCGGTGTCGTCGATATGCGGCAGGTCGATCACGAGGCCGGCATTGATCATCAGTTCGACCGGCTGGCCGTCCTTGGTGACGCAGGGCTTGTCGCGCAGCGCGGCATATTGCGCCTGCCGCCGCGCGCGAAACCGCACCCGCTCGGCATAGGCCGATTCGATCTCGGCCGAGGGGCGGACATAGATCGAGCCGGAGGTGCCGTCGACGATGATGGCGTCGCCGGGATCGGCGATCCCGGGCGCGTTCGGCACTTCGCCGACGGCGGGAATGCCGAGCGCGCGCGCCACGATCGAGACGTGGGAGTTGGCGGTGCCTTCCTCCAGCACCAGGCCGCGCAGCCGCTTGCGGTCGTAGTCGAGCAGCGCCGCCGGTCCCATCGCGCGCGCGATCAGGATGGCGTTCTCGGGCAATTGCTCGCGCGACGGCGCGTGATCCTGTCCGACCAGTTGCCGCATCAGGCGGTGGCCGAGATCTTCGAGGTCGTGCAGGCGGTCGCGCAGATAGGGATCGGTCGAGCGCAGCATGCGCGCGCGGGTGTCGGACTGCACGCGCTCGACGGCGGCTTCCGCGGTGAGGCCGGTGGCGACCGCCTCATGCAGCTTGTGCGACCAGCCGTGGTCGTTGGCGAACATGCGGTAGGCTTCCAGCACGTCGCGGTGCTCGCCGCCCTCGGCGACGTCGCCGCGCTCCAGCATGCGGTCGAGATCGGCGCGCAGCTTGGCCAGCGCGGCGTCCAGCTTCTTGAGTTCCTTCGGCAGGTCTTCGGCGATGTAGTTGGTGATGACGACGCGCGGCTCGTGCAGCACGACATGGCCGAGCGCGATGCCGTCGGAGAGGATCGCGCCCGATTTGTGCAGGGAGTGCCGCGCCGCCGGTTCCGCGCCGGGCTGCGCCAGCGCCGCCAGTTCGCCGGAGGCGATCATTTCCGCCAGCACCATGGCGGTGGTCTGCAGCGCCTCGACCTCTTCCTCGACATAGGTGCGCTTGGCGCGGTTCTGCACCACCAGCACGCCGAGCGTGTTGCCGGCGCGCAGGATCGGCACGCCGAGGAACGAGTGGTAGATTTCTTCGCCGGTTTCCGGGCCGGAACGAGAACGCCGGATGGCTTTGCGCGTCCGAGAGGTTGAGCGGGCTCGCCTCGCTGGAGACCAGGCCGACCAGGCCCTCATGCGCGTTAAGCACCGTTCGGTGCACGGCGTCGCGGTTCAGACCTTCGGTGGCATAGAGTTCGAGCGTGTTGTCGATGCGCAGCACGTAGCAGGAGCAGACCTCGGCCACCATGTTGGCCGCGATCAGCACCACGATCTTGTCCAGGCGCTCCTGCGCCGAGACCTGCTCCGCCATGGTTTCGCGGAGCCGTCTCAACAAGACGCGGGGGCCTCCCGACGCGCTCCGCATGTGCTGGTATCCTCCCCCGCGAATCCAGCCCGCCGGGTGGCCGGCGGCTGGCGTAAAACGCTCGAAAAACAACAATTTTATTCATTCGGCGCGGTCGCAGGCACCTGATCCCGGCCGAATCGGGATCGCCAAAACCGTCGCACAGTTTGCGGCAACCCACCTCTCAGGCCTATAGCCAATCGAGGCTTGTTTTGCCAAGCAAAACGCCTGCCAGAACCAATAACGTGTGTGTCAGTGCCGATGCTGCGGCAGCGAAGCGCGTGATCCGCCAAACGCCGCCGTCTGGCGATCAGACCATGCGCCAAATTTGAGAGAAAATCGTTCTAGGCCTGGTCGAGCCCGTAGAGCGTGTGCAGCGTACGCACCGCCAGCTCGGTATAGGCGGCATCGATCAGCACCGAGAACTTGATCTCGGAGGTGGTGATGGCGCGGATGTTGATATTGCGCTCGGCCAGCGCCTTGAACGCCTTTGCCGCGACGCCGGCATGGCTGCGCATGCCGCTGCCGATCACCGAGACCTTGGAGACGTCGGTGGCGCTGTCGAGCCTGACGTAGCCGATCTTGTCCTTCGACGAGGTGATGGTGTCGCGGGCGCGGGTATAGTCGGAGGCCGGAACGGTGAAGGTGAGGTCGGTCGTCTTGCCGTCCTCGGAGACGTTCTGGACGATCATGTCGACGTTGATGTTGGCGTCCGCCAGCGGGCCGAAGATCGCGGCGGCGACGCCGGGCTTGTCCTGGATCTGGCGCAGCGAAATCTGGGCTTCGTCCTTGGAGAAGGCGATGCCGGTGACGACGTGGCTTTCCATGATTTCCTCCTCGCTGCAGATCAGCGTGCCCGGCGGCGTACCGTGCGGGTCGATATCCTCGGGCTTGTCGAAGCTGGAGCGGACGAACACCGGCATGTTGTGCACCATGCCGAGTTCCACCGAGCGCACCTGCAGAACCTTGGCGCCCAGCGAGGCCAGTTCCAGCATGTCCTCGAAGGCGATCTTGTCGAGCCGCTTCGCTTTCGGAACCACCCGCGGGTCTGTCGTATAGACGCCATCGACGTCGGTATAGATGTCGCAGCGGTCGGCGCGAATCGCGGCCGCGATCGCCACCGCCGAGGTGTCCGAGCCGCCGCGCCCGAGCGTGGTGATTCGGTTGGTCTGCGGGTTGATGCCCTGGAAGCCGGCGATGACGGCGACTTCCTTGCGATCGGCGAAGCGGTTCATGATCTCGGAGCCGTCGATCTCGAGAATCCGCGCCGAGGCGTGGGCGTCCGATGTCAGAATCGGTATCTGCCAGCCCTGCCAGGAGCGGGCCTGGATGCCCATGCCCTGCAGCACGATCGCGAGCAGGCCGGACGTGACTTGCTCGCCGGATGCCACCACGGCGTCATATTCGCGCGCATCATGCAGCGGCGAGGCGTCGCGGCACCAGTCCACGAGTTCGTTGGTCTTGCCGGACATGGCCGACACGACGACGGCGACATCATGGCCGGCGTCGACCTCGCGCTTGACGTGCCGCGCGACGTTGCGGATTCGGTCGATATTGGCGACGGACGTGCCGCCGAATTTCATCACGAGGCGGCCCATGACGACGCGTGCATTCCCTGTGAGGATAAGTTAGGTGACCCGCACGGAAATTGGAGCGCCCGGGCCGAAAGCGGCGTATACATAGCGGCGCGGTTCGGGGCAAGCAACCAGCTTGGCTTCCGGACCAAAAATGTCGCAAATCGCTGGCGTAACGGGTTAATTCAGGACGGGCGTATGGGCCGGTATATCGACGATATCCTTCAACCCGGCGAGAAGGTGCTGTATTCGACCAACGCGCACTGGATCTTCTTCCTGCCGGCGATCCTGGGCTGGATTGCAGCCGCCGTTTTTCTGGTGCTTTCCGGGATCGTGCCGGCGGGACCGCCCGTGCTGGTCTGTCTGTCGCTGGCGGCGATTGCAGCCCTCTTTGCGTTGTACAAGACGGCAACCGCCTGGTTCCATCGCTGGACCACCGAGACCGACGTCACCAATTTCCGCGTCGTCCACAAGACCGGCTTCGTCAAGCGGCAGACCTTCGAGATGAGCGTGGACAAGGTCGAGAGCGTCGACGTCAACCAGAGCATCCTCGGCCGCCTCCTCAACTATGGCGACGTGACGGTGCTGGGGGTCGGCGAGGGCGGCAAGACCCTCGATATGATCGCCTCGCCGCTGTCGTTTCGCAATGCCATCACCGCACGACCGGCCGGCGCGTAAATCATGGCCATGCAGCAGAACTCACCCGCTGGTCTTTCCACCAGCAGCTCGGTCGACCCGGCCGAAGTCGCAAAATTTTCAAAATTGTCCGACGAGTGGTGGGATCCCAAGGGCAAGATGGCCCCGCTGCACAAGATCAACCCGCTGCGGCTCGCCTATATCCGCGACGCCGCCTGCCGCAAGTTCGATCGCAGCGCCAAGAGCCTGAGCTGCCTGTCGGGTCTGCGCATTCTCGATATCGGGTGCGGCGCGGGTCTGTTGTGCGAGCCGTTCACCCGGCTCGGCGCGCAGGTGATCGGGATCGATCCGTCCGCGACCAACATCGCGGCCGCGCGGCTGCATGCCGACAAGGGCCATCTGTCGATCGACTATCGCTGCACCACCGTCGAGGAGATGGACGTGCGCGAGCGCTTCGACATCGTGCTGGCGATGGAAGTGGTCGAGCATGTCACCGATGTCGGCGCCTTCCTCGCCCGCTGTGCGGCGATGATGAAGCCGGGCGGATTGATGGTGGTCTCGACGCTGAACCGCAACTGGAAGAGCTTTGCGCTCGCCATCGTCGGCGCCGAATACGTGCTGCGCTGGCTGCCGCGCGGCACCCATCAATGGGACAAGTTCGTCACCCCCGACGAACTCGCGCAGCATCTCGCCAACAACAAGCTCACCATCACCGATCAGGCCGGCGTGGTCTACAACCCGCTCGCCGACCGCTGGAATATCTCGTCCGACATGGACGTGAACTACATGGTGGTGGCGGAGGGGGCGTAGCAGTTCTATGGTCGTCCCGGCGAAGGCCGGGACCCATACTCCGCGGCGCCAATTGGGTGACGAGACGTCTGCCATTCGTGCTCGCATGAGAGGGCACGGCGTATGGGTCCCGGCCTTCGCCGGGACGACGAGGAATTTTGGCTCAATCGCAATCCTGTCATGACGCCGTTCCGGTTGACCGCGCCGATCCCTCCCGGCACGGTGCCGCGACCTTCCCGCCGGTACTCCCCCAATGTTCACCGTCGCCTCGCTCTGGATTCCCTTCACCATCGTCGCTGCGCTCGGCCAGGTCGCGCGCAATGCGATGCAGCGGTCGTTGACGGGGCCGCTCGGGACCTGGGGCGCGACCAATATCCGCTTCCTGTTCGGCTTCCCGTTCTCGATCGTCTTCTTTGTGGTCGTGGTGGCCGCGACCGGCGACAGCGTGCCGTGGCCGACGGCGATGTTCTGGCCGTGGCTGCTATTGGGCGCGCTGAGCCAGATTCGTCGCGACCGGCCTGATGCTGGTGGCGATGAACGATCGCTCGTTCGTGGTGACGACGGCCTATCTGAAGACCGAGGCGATCCAGACCGCGATCTTCGGCTTCATCTTCCTCGGCGATCATCTGACGCTGCTGAAAGTGGTCGCGATCATGATCGCGACCATCGGCGTGGTGATCACGGCGCTGCGGCCGGGCGGCGAGAAGGGTTTTGCCGAGCTGAAGCCGACCATCATCGGTCTGGTCGCCGCCGGCTGCTTCGCGCTGTCGGCGATCGGCTTTCGCGGCGCCATCATCACGGTGCCGGGCGTCTCCTTCGTGACGGCGGCGTCCTACACGCTGGTGTTCGGCCTGTTCGTGCAGACGCTGGTGCTGACGGTCTATCTGCTCGCCCGCGCGCCCGATGTGCTCAAGAAGATTTTCGGACTGTGGAAGCCGTCGATGCTCGCGGGCTTCATGGGCGCGTTCGCCTCGCAGTTCTGGTTCCTGGCGTTCGCGCTGACGGCGGCCGCCAACGTGCGGACGCTGGCGTTGGTCGAGGTGCTGTTCGCGCAAGCCGTGGCGTATTACTCGTTCAAGCAGCCGCTGTCGGCGCGGGAACTGTTTGGCATCGCGTTGATCGTGATCGGCGTGGCGCTGCTGGTGGCGGCTTGATTCGGAATTCGTAGGGTGGGCAAAGCGCAGCGTGCCCACCATCTCTCAACAAATATCCGTTGCTGGAATGGTGGGCACGTCGCTTACGCTCCTTTGCCCACCCTACGGCAGCGCGCCTCGCGCTAATTCCTGTCGTCCGGCAGCACCGGCAGCGGCGAAACCTCGACGCCTTCATCGATCAGGGAACGCGCTTCCTCGGGCGAGGCCTCGCCGTAGATCGGGCGGTGCTCGATATCGCCGTAATGCATCTTGCGCGCTTCGTTGGGGAAGCGCTCGCCGACATTGTCGGCATTCTTGACGATGTGGTCGCGCAATTCCTTGATCTTGGCGCGCAGCTCGCGCTCCTGCGCCATCAGCAGCGGCGTCGATTCCGGTGATGCCGTCGCTTCCGCAGGTGCGGCCGGCGCCGGTACGGCCGCCTCGCGGCCCTTCTTGCTGACGATCTGCGGGGCCATGATGGCGCGCTCGACCTTGACCGAGCCGCAGGCCGGGCAGTTCACCAGCTTGCGCTTCTCCTGGCTTTCATAGGCCGTGGAGCTTTGAAACCAGCTTTCGAACGTGTGCCCCTTCTCGCAGCGAAGGTTGTAGCGGATCATGCCGAACCCCGGACGAGGTGCAGATGCTCGGGGCCAGCCTTGGGATCGGCGATGCCGAAACCGCCGTCCGTGCTGCAGCGACGGCACGGTTTTGCGCGCGGTCTCGACCCTCGATGGTATCGATCTCGGCGAGGAACACGCCGGGCTCGACGCCGCCCTCGGCGAGGATCTCGCCCCAGGGCGCGATGATCAGCGAATGGCCGTAGGTCTCGCGCTTGTTCTCATGCATGCCGCATTGCGCGGCGGCGAACACGAAGCAGCCGGTCTCGATGGCGCGGGCGCGCAGCAGCGTGTGCCAATGCGCCTCGCCGGTCTTTCGGGTGAAGGCCGACGGCACCGTGAGGAACGACGCGCCGGCTTCGGCCAGCGCGCGATAGAGCGCCGGAAAGCGCACGTCGTAGCAGATCGTCAGCCCGATGCGGCCCCACGGCAGGTCCGAGATCACGGCCGTTTCGCCCGGCTGGTAGTTGGCGGATTCGCGATAGCTCTCGCCGCCGGGCAGGTCGATGTCGAACATGTGGATCTTGTCGTAGCTCGCCAGCACGTTGCCATCGGGCGCGATCAGGAACGAGCGGTTGACGGCGCGCTCCGGCGAAAAGCGCAGCGCCAGCGAGCCGATATGGAGATGGATTTTCAGTTCCTTCGCCAGCTCGCGATAGGCCTTCAGCGAGAGGTCGTCTTCCTCGGACGGCGAGATGCTCGAACAGCGCCTTGCGGTTCAGCTGCATCATGTTGCTCACCTCGGGGGTGAGCACGTAATCGGCGCCTTGGGCTGCCGCCTCGCGGATCAGTTTCGTGCCTTGCTCGAGGCTCGGCCCGGGCAACAGTCCGGTGCGCATCTGCACCATGGCGGCGGTAAAGGTCGAGCCAGCGCTCATGAGGAGGCCTTTTCTCCGGCCAGCAAGGCGTCGAGCTTGCCCGCGCGGTCCAGCGCGTAAAGCTCGTCGCAGCCGCCGACATGGGTTGTGCCGATGAAGATCTGCGGAAAGGTCGAGCCGTGACCGGCGCGCTCGTACATCTGCTCGCGGTAGGCCGGGTCGTCTGGCCACGCTCAATTCGGTGAACGCGGCGTTCTTGCGCGTCAGCAACGATTTGGCGGCGGTGCAATAGCCGCAGCCCGGGCGGGTGTAGATTTCAATGGCGGTCATGTCGCGCTCTGATTTGGCAAGTACTTGAATTATATGGGACCGCGGTGGCTGTCCACAACCCGCGCGAATACCAGCACGTCGACCTGCGCGGCCTTGGCGCGCAGCAGCGCCCGGGCGCAGGCATCCGTCGTGGCGCCGGAGGTCAGGACATCGTCGATCAGGACGACGCGGCGGCCGGCGATCTCGGCGCTGCGTTCCGGCGCGACCTTGAACGCGCCCTGCACGTTTGCTGGCGCGCTGCGGCCGGGACAGCCCGATCTGCTGCTGCGGTCGGGCGGATGCGGCGAAGCGCCTCGGAGGCCAGTTTGACGCCGCTTTGGCGCGAAATCACCCGCGCCAGCGCGCCGGACTGGTTGTAGCGGCGGCTCCAGCCGCGCCGCCAGTGCAGGGGAACCGGCACCAGCACGTCGGCCTCGGCGAGCAATTCCTGTCCGGCGCGGGCCATCCAGCGGCCCATGGCGGGCGCGAGATCGGTGCGGTCCTGGTATTTCAGCGCATGCACCAGCGTGCGGGCGACGTCGTCATAGCGCACCGCGGCGCGGGCGCGCTGGTAGGCGGGTGGGCTGGCGATCGCCTCCATCGACAGCAATTCCGGTCCGGGATCGTAAACAAAGGGTATGCCGAGCCGCGGACAATAAGGCGGTTCGATGAACGACAGCTTTGCCCAGCATGAAGCGCAGACGCCCTCGCCATCGACCGGCTCGCGGCAGGAAACGCACTGCGTCGGCAGCGCGATGTCGAGCGCGAGCTTTGGCAGATGCGCGAACGCGTCGCGGCAGGCGTTCAACGCGCCGCGCAGATGGCTGGTGATGGAGCGTGGTGGTGATGCCTCGGCGTCCATGGGGCGAGGCTAGCGCCGGCGGGCATTGCGCTCAAGCGCAGGATTGCCAGAGACGGGGCGGCCAGCGTACCAACCGGCATGGCTTCGAACCCGACTGCCGCGCCCATCCTGTTCGACCGCGCCTTGTTGCGCGCGCGGATGGAACGCGCGCGGCGTGCCGGAGCCGGCGACCTTCCTGCTCGATCGCGTCAGGGAGGATTTTGAAGAGCGGCTGCAGGCGGTGATGCGGAATTTTGCCGATGTTGCCGATATCTGGACGCCGGGCGAATTGCTGCGACAGCCTATCGCCGATCGCTTCCAGTCGATCACCCGCATCGATCCCGATCAATCGGAAGCGCTGCCGCTGCAGCCGCAATCGCTCGATCTCGCCGTCTCGGCGCTGGCGTTCCAGTTCGTCAACGATCTGCCCGGGCGTGCTGGCGCAGATCCGCCGCGCGCTGCGGCCCGACGGGCTGTTGCTGGCGGCGATGATCGGCGGCGATACGCTGACGGAGCTCCGGCAATCCTTTGCCGCGGCGGAGGCCGAATGCGAGGGCGGGGTGTCGCCGCGCGTCGCGCCGTTCGCGGATCTGCGCGATGTCGGCGCGCTGCTGCAGCGCGCGGGGCTGGCGCTGCCGGTCACCGACGTCGATCGCGTCGTGGTGCGCTACGACAGCGCGTTTGCGCTGATGGCCGATCTCAGGCGGATGGGCGCGACCAATGTTCTGATCGAGCGGCGGCGCACGCCGACCCGCCGCGCCACGATGCTGCGGATGGCGCAGATTTACGGCGAGCGCTTTGCCGATGCGGACGGCCGCATCCGCGCGACCTTCGACGTGATCTGGCTATCCGGCTGGGCGCCGCATGAGAGCCAGCAGCAGCCGTTGAAGCCGGGTTCGGCGAAGGCGAGTCTGGAGGCGGCGGTGAAGAAGGCGTGAAGACCTGAGTCCTCTTCGTCATGCGCCGGGCTTGTCCCGGGCATCCACGTCCGTCTCTGGGTGTCACCAGAACGTGGATGGCCGGGACAAGCCCGGCCATGACGGCAACTGTCCGAGCTACATCAACACATCAATCAGATGCGGAATCAGCGGAATGTCCGCGGGCGGCATCGGGTAGTCGCGCAGCTTGTTGGCGCGCACCCAGGCCAGTTGCTGGCCCTCGCGCGCGATCGCAAGGCCTTCCCAGCGCCGGCAGATGTAGAGCGGCATCAGCAGATGGAAGGTTTCATAGGCGTAGCTCGCAAAGGTCAGCGGCGCGAGGCACGGCTCGCTGACCTCGATGCCGATCTCCTCGCGCAATTCGCGGATCAGCGTCTGCTCCGGCCGTTCGCCGGGCTCGACCTTGCCGCCGGGAAATTCCCACAAGCCCGCGAGCGCCTTGCCTTCCGGGCGCTGCGCGATCAGCACGCGCTTGTCGGCATCGACCAGCGCGCAGGCGACGACGAGGGTGAGCTTGATGTCGGCCATGCGCCGCGCTCTCGCTTACGACCGGTAGTCGCCGTTGATCGCGACATATTCCTTGGTGAGGTCGCAGGTCAGCACGCGGTCGCGGCCCTTGCCGAGGCCGAGCTGGACCTTGATCTGGATCTTTGGGTTTTTCATCACCTCGGAAACCTCGGCCTCGTTGTAGGACGGATCGCGCGCGCCGCTTTTGGCGACGCGGATGCCGTTGAACGAGATCGAGAGCTTGTCGCGGTTGGCGGGCTCGCCGGCCTTGCCGACCGCCATCACCACGCGGCCCCAATTGGCGTCCTCGCCGGCGATCGCCGTCTTCACCAGCGGCGAATTCGCAATCGACATCGCGATTTTTCGCGCGGAGGTCTTGGTGGTCGCGCCTTCGACGACGACCTCGACCAGCTTGCGCGCGCCTTCGCCGTCGCGGGCGACCTGTTCGGCGAGGTCGGCCAGCACGGCGTGGAACGCCTTGGCAAACGCCTTCAGCCTGGGATCGCTGGCGCGGCTGATCTTCGGCGCGCCGTTGGCGGCTGCCGCGCCGGTCGCAAAGGCCAGCAGCGTGTCGGAGGTCGAGGTGTCGCTGTCGATGGTGATGGCGTTGAACGTGTCGTCGACGCCGCTCTTGAGCAGCGACTGCAGCACGGCCGACGACAGCGGCGCGTCGGTGAACACGAACGACAGCATGGTCGCCATGTCGGGCGCGATCATGCCGGCGCCCTTGGCCATGCCGTTGATGGTGACCTTGGCCTTGCCGAGTTTCACGGTCGCGGTCGCGACCTTCGGAAAGGTGTCGGTGGTCATGATCGCCTTGGCCGCGTCCATCCAGTGGTCGGGCGTGGCGGCCTCCGCCAGCGTCGCCAGCACGCCGTCGAATTTGGTGGCGTCGAGCGGCTCGCCGATCACGCCGGTGGAGGCGAGGAACACGTCGGCGGTGGTGCAGCCGACCGCCTTCGCCGCGATCTGCGCGGTCAGCGCGGTCGATTGCTTGCCGGTCTTGCCGGTGAAGGCGTTGGCATTGCCGGAATTGACCACCAGCGCGCGGGCCTTGCCGCCCTTCAGCCTGGCGCGGCACCATTCGACCGGCGCGGACGGGCATTTCGATTTGGTGAAGACGCCGGCGACCGTGGTGCCCTTGTCCATGACGGCGAGCAGCACGTCGGTGCGGTTCTTGTAGCGGATCCCGGCGGCGGCGGTGGCGAGCTTTACGCCCGCAATCGCGGGCATTTCGGGAACATCGGTCGGGGCGAGGGGGGAGACGGCAGTGGACATGGCGAGCATCCGGCTTCGGCCAGATCGAACCATAGCCGGACCAGCGCCCGGCCATCGACGTCTTCAGCGCCGGTCGAGCGAAGCCCCGGACATGGAATGGCCGGGCGCTTCGGCCCGGCCATGACGATCGGTCAATACTATTGGTCTCGCTGAACGCGACAGCGATTTTTTACTTCTTCGCCGGAGGCGCCATCTTGGAATCCGACGGCTTCGGCGCGTCGGTCTTGGCGGCTTCGGCCGGCTTGTCCATGCGCTCGACCTTGGCGGCCTCGCGCAGCTTGGCGACGTATTCGGCCTGGGCCTTGCGGGTCACATAGGTCTCGATCTGGGCCTTGACCTGCTCGAAGTCGGGGGCCTTGCGGGCGCGCTTTTCCTCGACCTTGATGATGTGCCAGCCGAATTGCGACTTGACGGGGTCGGAGATCTTGCCGGGTTCGAGCGTGAAGGCGACGGCGGAGAATTCCGGCACCATCTGTTCCTTGGTGAAGAAGCCGAGATCGCCGCCATCGGAGGCGCCGGGGTCCTTGGACTTCTTCTTCGCCAGTTCGGCGAAGTCGCCGCCCTTCTTCAGCTCCTCGGCGATCGCCTTGGCCTCGTCCTCGGTCTCGACCAGGATGTGGCGGGCGTGGACTTCCATTTCGCCGGTGATCTGCTTGGAGGCCTCCTCATAGACCTTCTTCATGGCCTCGTCGGTGGTCGCGGCCTTGCCCTCGGTGGCGAGCAGGCTGTCCATCAGCAGGCGGCTGCGGGTGAAGGCCAGGCGCTTCTTGAAGTCCTCGGAATTCTCGACCTTCTTGTCTTCGGCGGCCTTGGCGACGATTTTCAGGTCGATCAGGAAGGCCAGCACGTTGTCCTTCTTGGTCGCCGGGTCCATCTGCGCGAGGCTGGGGCCCAGTTCCTCTTCCGCGAGCGCCACGTCGCTCTGACGTATCTCGACACCGTTAACCTTGGCGAGAACGGGGTTGTCCTGGGCACGAACCGGCAGGCCGGCGGCCAGAATGGCGGCCAGGCAGGCCGTCGTGGCCAGGGTGGCGAGGCCGAAACGCAGGCCGGTTTTCGTTTCCGGGAACGAGGTGGTCATGCAAAATCCTTGTCTTGAAGATGGGGGCGGCAAAGGCGGCGGGACACTCGCCCAATCATACCGCCTTGGCAACGCGAAAAGTCTGTCAAAATGATGAATTCCTTGACAGATGACCACACGTTGACAAGGTCCGACCCCAGCCATATCTGTGCCGGAACCTACAGCGGCGATAACGCTTATTTTGCTGCGTTTTTTGCCGTTGAACCTTGGATTGCCCGATTCCCACTCATTTGGCGGATGACCCCCGGTTCGGGGCGTTCGCCGCGATGCGTCACGGTGAGTTGATAGGCGACTTGGTGGTCCACGGGACGGCTCGAAACGCAAGTAACGGCAAAGGCAGGAATTGGCATGATCGGCGCGCTCGCCCGCAAGTTTTTCGGCTCCGCCAACGACCGGCGGGTGAAGGGATATCAGTCCCGCGTCAACGCCATCAACGCGCTCGAGCCCGAACTCGTCGCGCTGTCCGACGAGGCGCTGAAAGCCCGCACCGCCGAATTCCGCCAGCAGCTCGCCGACGGCAAGACGCTCGACGACCTCCTGGTCCCGGCCTTCGCCACCGTGCGCGAGGCCGCCAAGCGCACCCTCGGCCAGCGCCATTTCGACGTCCAGCTGATCGGCGGCATGGTGCTGCATGAGGGCGACATCGCCGAGATGAAGACCGGCGAAGGCAAGACGCTGGTGGCGACGCTCGCGGTCTATCTCAACGCGCTGGCCGGCAAGGGCGTCCATGTCGTCACCGTCAACGACTACCTCGCCCGCCGCGACTCCGGCTGGATGGGCCAGATCTATTCCTTCCTCGGCATGACGACCGGCGTGATCGTGCACGGCCTCGACGACGCCGAGCGCAAGACCGCCTATGCCTGCGACATCACCTACGGCACCAACAACGAATACGGCTTCGACTATCTGCGCGACAACATGAAGTACCGGCTGGAGGACATGGTCCAGCGCGGGCACTATCTACGCGATCGTCGACGAAGTCGACTCGATCCTGATCGACGAGGCGCGCACGCCGCTGATCATCTCCGGCCCGCTCGACGACCGCTCGGACTTCTACAACACCATCGACACCTTCATGCCGAAGCTGGAGAAGAAGACCGACTACGAGGTCGACGAGAAGCAGCGCACGGTGACGCTGACCGAAGGCGGCATGGAGAAGATCGAGACGCTGCTGCGCGATGCCGGCCAGCTCAAGGGCGAGTCGCTCTACGACGTCGAGAACGTCTCGGTCGTGCACCACGTCAACCAGGCGCTGCGCGCGCACTCGCTGTTCACCCGCGACAAGGACTACATCGTCCGCGACGACGAGGTCGTCATCATCGACGAGTTCACCGGCCGCATGATGCCGGGCCGCCGCTATTCGGAAGGCCTGCACCAGGCGCTGGAAGCCAAGGAGCACGTCCAGGTCCAGCCGGAAAACCAGACGCTGGCCTCGATCACCTTCCAGAACTATTTCCGGATGTACGAGAAGCTCGCCGGCATGACCGGTACGGCGCCGACCGAAGCCGACGAACTGTTCGACATCTACAAGCTCGAGGTGCGTGGAAATCCCGACCAACGTGCAGGTCGCGCGTCTCGACGAGGACGATGAAGTCTATCGCACCCAGGACGAGAAATACGCCGCGATCCTGGCCGAGATCGAGCGCGCCAATGCGCGCATGCAGCCGGTGCTGGTCGGCACGGCCTCGATCGAAAAGTCGGAAGTGCTGGCCGAGTACCTGAAGAAAAACGGCTACAAGCAGATCGATTTCGGCTCGGAACACGGAATGGAGAAGCTTTACGCCGCGGCGCGTGCGGGCAAGCCGGCAAAGCTGTTCGCGGTGCTGAACGCGCGCTTCCACGAACAGGAAGCCTATATCGTCGCCGAAGCCGGCGTCCCCGGCGCGATCACGATCGCGACCAACATGGCCGGCCGCGGCACCGACATCAAGCTCGGCGGCTCGCTCGACATGCGGATCCAGCAGGAGACCGCCAACATCACCGACGAAGCCGAGAAGGCCAAGAAGATCGAGCAGATCAAGGCCGACATCGAGCGTTTCCGCGAGATCGTGCTGAAGGCCGAGGAAACGGTCGAGGTCGAGCCCGCCAAGGGCACCAAGCCGGCCAAGACCATCACCAAGCCCGGCGGCCTCTACATCATGGGCTCGGAGCGGCATGAATCCCGCCGCATCGACAACCAGCTTGCGCGGCCGTTCCGGCCGTCAGGGCGACCCCGGCCGCTCAAAGTTCTTCCTGTCGCTGGAAGACGATCTGATGCGGATCTTCGGCTCCGACCGGCTCGACAGCATGCTGCAGCGGCTCGGCCTCAAAGAGGGCGAGGCCATCATCCATCCCTGGATCAACAAGGCGCTGGAAAAGGCGCAGCAGAAGGTCGAAGCCCGCAACTTCGACATCCGCAAGAACCTGCTCAAGTTCGACAACGTCCAGAACGACCAGCGCAAGGTGATCTTCGACCAGCGCATCGACCTGATGAAGGACGACAGCGTCGCCGAGACCGTCACCGACATGCGTCACGCCTTCATCGACGACGTCGTCGCCAAGCACGTGCCCGAGCATGCCTATGCCGAGCAGTGGGATACGTCGCGGGCCTGAAGGAGGAACTGAAGCGCGTGCTCGACGTCGATCTGCCGGTCGACGAATGGGCCAAGGAAGAGGGCATCGCCGACGAGGAACTGCTGTCGCGCATCGAGAAGCACGTCGACGAGCACATGGCGGCCAAGGTGGCGCAGTGGGGCCCCGACGTGATGCGCTACGTCGAGAAGACCATCCTGCTGCAGACGCTGGATCATCTCTGGCGCGAGCACCTGATCATGCTCGACCATCTGCGCCAGGTGATCGGCCTGCGCGGCTACGGCCAGCGCGATCCGTTGCAGGAGTACAAGTCGGAAGCCTTCGACCTGTTCGAGACGATGAGCGCGCATCTGCGCGAGGCGGTCACCGCGCAACTGATGCGCGTCGAGATCGTGCCGCCGGAAGAGCAGCAGCCGGTGCTGCCGCCGATGGAAGCGCACAAGCTCGATCCGAACACCGGCGAAGACGAGATGGCGTTCGCCAACGCCTCGCTGGTGCCGGACGCCACCGCCGCCGACCGCGATCCGAACAATCCCGCAAGCTGGGGCAAGGTCGGCCGCAACGAGGATTGCCCGTGCGGGTCGGGGAAGAAGTACAAGCACTGCCACGGGCAAGTACGGTTAGGCGCTAATTCAACAGGCTTTGTCGTCTTCCCCGCGACAACATTGGTGGCAGGGCATCGACTGCCACCAATGCTTTGATGGGCATGTTCGACGGCTGTCAGCAGCATTGCTGAAGCCGTCACCGATCATTTAGCCACCGGGCGCCTTGTACGAGCCACGAAGCTCGGCCGCCTTTTGCCTGACTTTCACGATTTCGTCCTGCGTCCACAGCCGCGTGAGGTTTACATTGTGGATCGCGCCGGCTGCGACGACCGTGCCTGATATCGCCGGTGCTGAGCTGGGATCGGGCACATCGAAGATAACGAGGACGCCGGGCCCGTTGGTGGCAGTGCTATACATCGAGATCAATTTGCCGCCGGCTGCTTCGATCAGCTTTTTTGCCGCTTCGTAGCGACTGACGGTGGGATTTTCCATAATGCCGTTGAGAGCTTTTGGCGTGTATTGTCCGGTCATACAAAAATGCATGATGTCCTCCTGTTGGGGCGTGTTTGATCGATGAGGCGTTAGCCTCGCTTCCGGCTCAAATGAAAAACGAGCCGGCCCAAAACCTGGAGATGAAGGACTTCAGCCCCGCCGTGGGCATGATGGCCGCTGATACTCTGACGGGTCTTCGGCACTACCCGCTGGCGGCCTGTCGTGAGGCTATATCAACTTCGTACCGCGCGGAAGAGCGCGCGGGCTCGGCCAGGATCGCCTGAGGCGATCACTCCCTTACCGCTGCCGGTAGGTATCGGCACGCCTGGCGTGTTTTGCTTGTCCGAGACAACGCGCTTTAATACGCGCGAGCGCTCAGTTCGAGCTGTCGATCAGGCTTTCCAGCAGCCGCTTGAGTTCGCTGGTCGGCTTGTCGCCGTAGCTCTCCAGGATGTGCTCCTCCTGGCTCACCGCCAGTGAGTTCAGCCGCTTGCTCAGCGCCTTGCCGCGGTCGGATACGAACATCAAAACCTTGCGGCGATCCTTGGGGTCCTGCACGCGGTAGACCAGCGCATCCGACACCATGCGGTCGACCATCTTGGTCAGGGTCGGATGGTTGAGCAGCACGGCTTCCGCGAGTTCTCCCATGGAATGCCCTTTGCCGTCGGACAGCACCTTGAGGATGCGCCATTGCTCGACAGGGTACGCCTTCCTTGCTCAGCCGCATCTCCAACTGCCGGTTGATCTCCCGGTTGGCTTGCGCGAGCAGATAGGCGAGGTGTTCGGTGATGGGGGAGTTGTCTTTTGGCGGTTTGGCCACGGCTGAGACTTCGTCTTGATCCAAATGAGTGAATGTCCGGCAACGACTGCCGTTTCTATATGCACTTCAATTGTTGAATATTCAATATTTTCCAATAGGATATTTCACTAACTAACAAGGGGCGGATGCCGCGGCCGCCCGCTGGATGCGTTCGGGTCTGGTGCCAGACAGGAGTTGGCGTGCCTTCGACGGAGAACTTCCCGGCTGCCGGCGGGTCTGCGTTTCCGCCGTCTTTGCTGTTGAGGAATTTGGCGTCGCCGGCGGTCGATCGCGCGCTGTCACCGGATGACCGTGCCTTCGGGCGCCGCGGCGCGCGCAACAAGCTTCGCGTCGGCGGCTTCATCTGCTGCACCGGCTCACCGGGGGTTTGGGGGCCGTGCGCCACCAGCAGTGCGCAGCTTGCGGTCGCCGAGATCAACGAGCGTGGTGGCATCCTTGGGCGCGAGATCGAGCTGTCGATCTACGATGCCGGCGGTCCGATCGACGAAGTCGTGGATCGTGCCGAACAGGCCATTGCTTTCGACGAGGTCGACGTCATCGTCGGGCTGCACACCAGCGCGGTGCGCGTCGCGCTGCGCGACGTCATCACCCGCAACCGGATTCCTTACATCTACACGCCCGTCTACGAGGGCGGCGAACGGACGCCGGGCGTCGTCGCGATCGGCGAGACGCCGCGCTTTCAAAGCCGGCCGTCGATTCACTGGCTTGCCGAGGCCAGGAAGGCTTCGCGCTGGTATCTGATCGGCAGCGACTATGTCTGGCCGTGGCAATCGCATCGCGCGGTGAAGAGATACATCGCCGAGACCGGGGGGCGGGTGGTCGGCGAGGAGTTCGTTCCCCTCGGGGAGGACAATCACGAGCCGCATCTGGCGCGCATTCGCGCCGCCAAGCCCGATGTCGTGCTGATCTCGCTGATCGGTACCGACAGCATCACCTTCAACCGCGCCTTCGGCGAATGCGGTCTCGGTGCCACCACGCTGCGGCTGGCCGGTGCGATGGATGAGACCGTGCTGCTCGGCATCGGCGCCGACAACAGCGACGAATCTGTTCTGCGCCTCCGGCTATTTCCCCGGTGTCGGCTCCCGCGCCAATGACGACTTCCAAAGCCGCTACTGGCGCGATGTTCGGCCCGAATGCCCCGCCGATCGGCTCGCTCGGCCAGTCCAGTTACGAGGGGCTCTGCCTTCTCGAAGCCGCGGCCAACCGGGCTGGCAGCTTGTCGATCGGGCCGCTGCTCACAGCGGCGCGCAATGTCGTCTATCGCGGCGCCCGTGGTTCCGTCGCCATCCGCAACGGTCACGCGAGGATGCCGATGTATCTCGCCGAAGCCGACGGGCTCGACTTCAAACTGATCAAGCCGATCTGAAAGCCGGGACCGAAAACCGGGCTCACGGGGCAAAACCAAAATAATACTTGAAAAGGAAAATATTTCCGTTTTGAATACCGCGGCGATGGCAGCGCTCGACGTCACGTCGATCGAGGTGCCGTGCCCAGGGACCCAAAGCTTCAGGAGAACGTCGTGTCAGTCGCCCTCCCAACTCCAACGCAACTTCGCGCGGTCGCCGAGCAGTGCGGCCTTTCGCTGACCGAGGAAGACGTCGCGTCGTTCCGCGGCCTGATGCAGGGCTCGATCGACGCCTACAATCTGGTGGCGGCGATGCCGGACGAGGTGCCGGAAGTGAAATATCCGCGCACGCCCGGCTACCGGCCGTCTCCAGAGGAGAATCCGCGCAACGCGTGGTACCGCAAATCGACCGTCAAGGGCGCGGCCTCCGGCAAGCTCAAGGGCAAGACGGTCGCGCTGAAGGACAACATCATGCTGGCAGGCGTGCCGATGATGAACGGGTCGGCGACGCTGGAAGGCTACGTGCCCGATTTCGACGCCACCATCGTCACGCGGATGCTCGATGCGGGCGCCGAGATTCTCGGCAAGGTGCACTGCGAATCCTTCTGCATGTCGGCGGCAGCCACACCGGCGCGGTGGGGCCCGTGCACAATCCGCACAAGATGGGCTATTCGGCCGGCGGCTCGTCCTCGGGCAGCGGCGTCGTCGTCGCGCTCGGCGAAGCCGACATGGCGATCGGTGGCGACCAGGGCGGTTCGATCCGCATGCCGGCGTCGTTCTGCGGCATCTACGGCATGAAGCCGACATGGGGACTGGTTCCCTACACGGGGATCATGCCGATTGAAGTCTTCGTCGATCATACCGGCCCGATGACGGCAACGGTCGCGGACAACGCGCTGCTGCTGGAGGTGCTGGCCGGCGACGACGGCTACGATCCGCGCATCAAGGCGCCGAAGGTCGAGGAATACACCAAGGCGCTCGGCGCCGGCGCCAAGGGCATGAAGATCGGCATCCTCAAGGAGGGCTTTGAGCAGCCGACCGCGGAAGCTGCCGTCAACGAAAGCGTGCGCGAGGCCGCCAAGCGGTTCAAGGATCTCGGCGCCACGGTCGAGATGGTCTCGATCCCGATGCACCTGACGGGGCCGGCGATCTGGACGCCGATCGGCACCGAGGGCATGACGCAGACCATGATGTACGGCGACGGCTACGGCCTGAGCCGCGGCGACCTCTATTCGACGTCATTGATGGATTTCCATCGTGGCTGGCGGCGGCAGGCCGACTCGCTGTCGGAGACCACAAAGCTGTTCCTGCTGCTCGGCACCTACATCAACAACAATTTCGGCCCGCGCTATTACGGCAAGGCGCTCAACATCTCCCGGCGGCTGACCGCCGCCTATGACAAGGCGTTCAGCGGAGCTACGACCTGCTGCTGCTGCCGACGACGCCGATGAAGGCGACGCCGCTGCCGCCGGCCAATGCAAGCCGCGAGGACTATGTGGCCCGCGCGCTGGAAATGATCACCAACACGGCGCCGTTCGATATCACGCATCACCCGGCGATGTCGCTGCCCTGCGGCATGGTCGACGGCCTGCCCGTCGGGCTGATGCTGGTCGGCCGGATGTTCGAGGAATCGACGATCTATCGCGCCGCGCATGCCTTCGAACAGATCGGCGACTGGAAGAAGATGTGAGGGGGCCATCATCACAGGTCGGCTGGACATAGGGCATGGCTAGCACCTTCGTTGCGGCATTCGAGATCCTGAGTTTCGGCGCGATCATCGTTCTGGTCGTGCTGGGACTGGGGATCATCGCCAGCATGATGGGGATCTTCAATTTCGCGCAGGGCGAGTTCGTCCTGCTCGGCGCTTACGTCACCTACCTCGCTTATAGCCGCGGGCTGCCGGTCTGGGCCGGCATGGCGGCGGCGCCATTCCTTGTCGGCGCCCTCGGCTTCGTGCTCGAGGCGCTGATCATCCGGCGTTTCTATGCCGCGCCGATCGTCGCGATGCTGGGCACCTATGCGCTGGGCCTGATCGTCCGCGAAAGCGTTCGCGGTCTGATCGGCGGCTTCTATCTGACGGTGCCGGAGCCGATCGGCGGATCGATCGATATCGGCACGATGCACATCTCGGCGTGGCGCTTTACGATCGTCATCATCACCGTGCTGGTGATGGGCGGCTGCTATCTGTTGCTGTCGCGGACCAGCTTCGGCCTGCGCGTGCGCGCGACGCTGGAAAATCCCGCGCTGGCGCGGGCGTCGGGAATCTCGACGCCGCTGATCTACGGCGCCACCTTTGCCTTCGGCGCCGCGCTGGCGGGGCTTGCCGGTGCGCTGATCGTGCCGGTGTTCAGCCTGTTTGCCGATCTCGGCATTCGCTTCCTGATCCAGGGCTTCGTCGCGGTGATGGTCGGCGGCATCGGATCGTTTATCGGGCCGGTGGCCGGTGCGGGCCTGATCGGAACGCTCAGTGCCGCGCTGCCCTGGGTCATGGCGCCCGTGGTTGCCGACGTTCTCGTCTTCGTACTCGCCATCGTTTTCATCAAATTCCGGCCGCAGGGCCTCATCGCTGGAAAAGGGGTTTAATATCATGTTCGCTGATCGTCTTGATCTGACGCGCCGTCGTTTCCTCAGCGGCTTCGCCTTTACGGCCGGCGCGATCGCGACCGGCGCCGGAAGCTGGGTGATCAGGCCCGACTGGGCCAATGCCGCCGAAGGCGCGATCAAGGTCGGCATCGCCACCGACCTGACCGGCCCGATCGCCTATGCCGGCAACGCCGACGCCAATGTCGCCAAGATGGTCATCAAGCAGATCAACGATGCCGGCGGCCTGCTCGGCCGGCCGCTCGAGCTCTATATCGAGGATACCGCCTCCAACGAATCGGTTGCCGTCGGCAACGTCCGCAAGCTGATCCAGCGCGACAAGGTCGACATGGTGCTCGGCGGCATCACCTCGTCGATGCGCAACGCGATCAAGGACCCGATCGTGGCGCGCGGCAAGACGCTCTACATCTATCCGCAGCTTTACGAAGGCAAGGAGTGCACGCCGCATCTGTTCTGCACCGGGCCGACGCCGGCGCAGCAATGCGACGAGTTCATTCCCTGGCTGATCAAGAACGGCGGCAAGAAGTTCGCGCTGCCGAGCGCCAATTATGTCTGGCCGCACACGCTCAACGTCTACGCCCGCAAGGTGATCGAAGCCAGCGGAGGCGAGGTGGTGTTCGAGGAATACTACCCGCTCGACCAGGTGGATTTTTCGTCGACCGTCAATCGCATCATTTCCAACAAGGTCGACGTGGTCTTCAACACCGTGATCCCGCCGGGCGTCGGTCCGTTCTTCAAGCAGCTCTATGAAGCGGGCTTCCTGAAGAACGGCGGACGGCTCGCCTGCGTGTACTATGACGAGAACACGCTCAACATCAACCAGGCCGCCGAGATCGAGGGCCTTGCGAGCTGCCTCGACTATTTCAAGGTGCTGACCAAGGAGAACCCGTTCGACGCCAAGATCCAGGCCGCTTACGAGAAGGATTTCCCGGGCAACTTCCTGTTCGCCGCCGGCAGTGCTGCGACCGGCACCTATCGCGGGCTGAAGCTGTGGGAAGCCGCGGTCAAGGAGGCCGGCAAGCTCGACCGCGATGCGGTCTCCGCGGCGCTCGATCACGCCAAGATCGCCGAAGGCCCGGGCGGACCGGCCGAGATGGTGCCAGGCAAGCGGCACTGCAAGATGAAGATGTACACGGCCGTCGCCAAGGGCGGCAATTACGAGATCGTCGGCCGCAGCGATGGCCTCGTCGATCCCAAGGAGTGCTGAAGGAATGCTGAGTGATCGATGGGCGCAGCAAAGCAGGCCCTCCGCGTGACGGTGAGCGAAGGGTCGGACGTTTCGATGGCTGACAATGGTTCCGACCGCGCAGTGCCGGCGCGGCTGGCGGCAGGACTGAAAGTCCTGCCGATCGTGGAAGGATTGGTGCTGATCGTGGCGCTGGTCCTGCCGCTGTTCCTGCAGGACTATCTCACGGTGTTTGCGACCCGTGTCGTCATTCTCGCGCTGTTCGCGCTCTCGTTCGACCTGGTGTGGGGATATGCCGGCATCATGAGCTTTGGCCAGGCCCTGTTTTTCGGCTCGGCCGGCTATGGGGTCGCCTTGCTGGCGCGCGACCTCAACGTCACCTCGATCCTTCTGGTGCTGCCGGCGGGAACGCTGATCGGGCTCACCACCTCGCTGCTGCTCGGCGGGTTTCTGCTGCTCGGCCGGCATCCCTCCAGCGTGATCTTCGTCGCGCTCGGTACGCTGACCGGATCCTACGCGGCCGATCGCCTGGCGCGAGGCTGGTACTATCTCGGCGGACAGAATGGCATCCCCTCCATTCCGTCGATGACGCTCGGCAGCTACGACCTGACCGAGGGGCCGGTCTACTACTACTTCGCGCTCGGCATTCTCACGATCTGCTATGTGCTGTGCCGTTTCCTGGTGCGCTCGCAATTCGGCCTGGCGCTGGCCGGACTGCGCGAGAACGAACCGCGCATCGCCTTCTTCGGCTACAAGACGCAACACCTCAAGGCGATCGTCTTCGCCGTCGGCGGCGCCATCGCAGGGCTGGCCGGCAGCCTCTACGCATTCCACGAGGGCTTCGTGTGGCCCAACATGCTGGGTGTCGTGATCTCGACCCAGGTCGTGCTTTACGTTCTGTTCGGCGGATCGGGCACGTTGATCGGAGCGGTGATCGGCGCCGTGATCATCGAGGGCGTCAGCTTCTGGCTCTCGGACAATTATCGCGAGATCTGGCCGATCATGCTCGGCGTGCTGCTGCTGCTCGTGATCCTGTTCCGTCCGCTCGGGCTGATCAGCTTCGTGCTTGGCGAGCGTGAGCGTGTCGGCAGTTTCGGAGCAAAGTCCCGGGAGAAGCGTCATGCCGCTCCTTGAAGCCGCCGGCATCGGGAAGGTTTTTGGCAAGCTCACCGCGCTCGACGGTGCGTCGCTGACGGTGGAGGAAAACGAGTTTCACGGCCTGATCGGCCCGAACGGTTCGGGGAAAAGCACGCTCATGAAGTGCGTCGCCGGCGCCGAGGTGCCGACCAGCGGCAAGGTCAGCTTCGTCAACCGCGATATCACGGCGCTGTCGCCGACCGAGCGGGCGCGCGCCGGCATGAGCCTCAAGTTTCAGATCACCAGCGTGCTGCCGAATTTGACGCTGTATGACAACATTCTGCTGGCGCTGCAGGCCCAGTCGTCGTTGTTCGATCTCGTGTTCTCGCGCACACGCGGCGCGCTGCATGATCAGGTGATGACGATGCTGGGCCAGTTTCGCCTCGCCGATCGCGCGCATGATGCCGCCGCAGCCTTGTCCCACGGACAGCAGCAATGGCTCGAGATCGCGATGGCGCTCGCGGGCAAGCCGCGGCTGTTGCTGCTGGACGAACCGACCGGCGGCATGAGCCTCGAGGAGCGCCGCGTCACCGGCGAACTGCTGCAGCCGATCAAGCAGCATTGCTCGCTCGTCATCGTCGAGCACGATCTGGATTTCATCCGCGATATCTGCGACCGCCTGACCGTGCTCGACCAGGGCCGCGTGCTGGCGTCCGGCACGGTCGCGGAAATCCAGGCCAACAAGAGCGTCCAGGAGATTTATCTGCGCCGTGCCTGAACAGACATTCCTCGATATACGGCATCTCGACGCCGGCTATGGCCGCAGCCAGGTGCTGTTCGATGTCAACATCGGCATTCCCTGGCGCGGCGGGGTGGCGGTGCTCGGCCGCAACGGCGCGGGCAAGACCACGCTGATGAAGACCATCGTCGGCGAGCTTGGCGAGTTCGAAGGGCGAATTGTTCTTCGACGGCCGCGACATCACCCGCCGCCGCACCGAGGAGCGCGTTCGCTCCGGCATCGGCTATGTCCCGCAGGAGCATTCGGTGTTCGCCCGCCTCTCGGTGCGGGACAATCTGTCGGTCGGATCGCTGTCCAATCCCGATCCGACCGCCATCGACCGGGTCCTCGCCATCTTCCCGAAACTCGGGCAGCGGCTCGACCAGTCGGCCGGCACGCTGTCGGGCGGCGAGCGCAAGATGCTGGCGATCGCGCGCGCGATGTTGGGCAATCCCAAATTGCTGTTGCTGGACGAACCGACGGAAGGCGTGTGGATCGGCGTGATCGAGGAGATCACCGAGCGGCTGATCGCGCTGGCCAAGGAGATATCGGTCGTCATCGTCGAGCAGCACCTCGATCTCGCGCTGCGCGTGGCCGACTATGCCTATGTGCTCGATCGCGGCCGGGTGGCGCTGCAGGGCGCCGCCGGCGAGGTGCGCAGCGATCCGGAATTGCTGCGATATCTCGCGCCGTAGCGCGCGCAAACGCACACGGCGCTTGTATCGGTTACAGACTTCGGTTGAACGACCGCGCTTACCTCACCGCGCCGAAGCGGCTGTCGAACGAGTTCGGCGGCACGATCGGGGCGGAGCCGGACACGTTCTTGTCCTTGGCGGCGGGGGCTGCGGTATCCGACCGACGGCTTCAGCGGCGGACGGGGCGCAGCGGCGGCCTGCTTGGTGTCATGCTTCGGTGCGTCGTGCTTCGGCGCCGCGGTCTTCGGCGCTTCCGGCTTCGGCGGCTGCTTGGCCTCCGCCTTCGGCTTCGAGGGCGGGGTGCTGGCGGTGGCGTCGGCGGCGCCGCCGAGGCCGACCTTGCGGGCGAGGTTGGAGAAGAAGCCGCCTTCTTCCTGCGCCGCCGGCGCCGCGTTGGCGACCCGGGTCGGCGCTGCGGCGGGGGCAGGGGTAGCCGCCGGCGCTGCGGCGAGCTTCGGCTGCTCCGGTGCGCCCATCAGCAAATTCTCGGAAGGTGCCCGGTCGGCAGGCGCCCGCGGCGGATTGACGTGCGGAGGGAATGGTGCCGGGGGCCCGCGCCATCAGCGACAAGGAGCCATCGCCGGGTTCCGAAAGACCGGTGTTGCCTTCGGGCACGCGGGCGGCGAACACGCGGTGCATGCCGCCATCGATGCCGGTGTTGATCTTCGCGACCGGCGTTCCCTTGGCGACCAGCCGCGCGGTCTCGGCGATGTCGGTGGCCTGCTTCTCGCGCACGGCGTCGGCGACCTCGTCCGAAATCGCGTAGTCCGGGCACTTGGCCGAGGCGTCGAACACGAGTTCTTTGGTGGCGCCTGGCTTCTTGATCGCGTCGAAGACGTATTTCTTCTCGCAGAAATCGACCCTCGGCTCGTGCTTCGTCACCTCGAAATGATCATTGCCTTCCTTGATCATCCGCCAGAACGGCATGTTCGGGTTGTTGCGGTGCTTGGCCAGGTTCGCCGGCGTCATCTTGAACGGATAGGCCTGCAGCTGGAACTGCTTCTGGCCGCCGAAGAAGGATTCGCGGCCCAGCGAATAGATTTCCGCGATCTGCTCGTCGGTCATCGCGTAGCAGCCGCGCGAGGAACAGTCGCCATGCACCATCAGCTGCGAGCCGGTGCGGCCCAGCGCCTTGTCGAAGGCGTTCGGATAGCCGGTGTTGAAGGACAGGTAATAGGCCGACTGCGGGTTCATCTGCGCCGGCGAAATCGAATAGAAACCTTCCGGCGCCTGGCGGTCGCCTTCCTTGACCTTGGGTCCGAGGTCGCCCGACCAGCGGCAGATCGGATAGGTCTTCAGCAGCGCGAAGCGGCCGGCGCGGTCCTGCTTCCAGATCTCCAGTTCCGCTTCCTGCTTGTACAGGCGAACCAGGATCGGCGACTGCAGGTCCATGTCCTTCGCCGTCATGTCGGCGACAAGCTTTGGCGGGACCGGCTGGTTGGCCTTGGCGTTGTTGGCGAGCGAGATGTCGTCGCCGTTGCAACCGGCCATCAGCACGCCCGCGCCCAGAAGGACTGCCGACGTCACGAGCGCGCGAACAAACGAGCGATTATTCAAAGGCTAAGCTCCACACCCACCGGACATTTTCGCACCCCAAATCACAGCGAATATGCCCTGAAGCCAATGCATAAAATTGTACCCTTTGACCTCTCGCGCCGCAACCGGAACGCGCCGCACGGCCGCTTGTACGGCCGGCATGGTCAATAGGAGTTTAAAGACCGGGTCTGGGCCTAATTAGGGCCGAATCAGGTGATCCGGCGAAATAAAGCCGCTTTTGGAGGGGCGACGCTGGGCGAATCAGGTGGGCCGCTGGCCATCCGGATTCCTCACACGTCGTCCCGGGCTTGACCCGGGACGACGTCGTGAGAAATCAGCTCAGCTTGCGGCCGATATCGAGGAATTTCTGCCGTCGCTGCTGGCGGATGCCGGCCGCGTCCAGATTGCGGAACTCGTTGAAGGCCTCGGCGATGGCGTCGCCCGTGGCCGAGATCATCGCGGCGGAATCGCGATGCGCCCCGCCGGAGGGTTCCTTCAGGATCCGGTCGATCACGCCGAATCGCAGCATGTCCTGGGCGGTGATCTTCATGCCGTTGGCGACTTCCTGCGCCTTGGTGCCGTCGCGCCACAGGATCGAGGAGGCGGCCTCCGGCGAGATCACGCTGTAGATCGCGTGTTCGAACATCAGCACCTTGTTGGCGGTGGTGATGGCGATGGCGCCGCCCGACATGCCCTCGCCGGTGATGATCGCGACATTGGGAACGCCGAGCGAGAGGCAGGTGTCGGTCGAGCGCGCGATCGCTTCGGCCACGCCGCGCTCCTCGGCGCCGATGCCGGGATAGGCGCCGGCGGAATCGACCAGCGACAGCACGGGGATGCCGAAACGATCGGCCATCTCCATCAGCCGCACCGCCTTGCGATAGCCCTCGGGCCGCGCCATGCCGAAATTATGCTTGATGCGGCCGTCGGTGGTGGCGCCCTTTTCCTGGCCGATCACGCAGATCGGTTCGCCGCGGAAACGGCCGAAGCCGCCCACCAGCGCCTCGTCCTCGGCGAACTTGCGGTCGCCGGCCATCGGCGTGAATTCCGTCATCAGCGCGCTGACGAAATCGGTGAAATGCGGGCGCTGCGGATGGCGCGCCACCAGGGTCTTCTGCCACGGCGTCAGATTGGCGTAGAGGTCGGCCAGCGCCTGCTGCGCCTTGTCCTCGATGCGCGCGATCTCGTCGCCGATGTCGCTGCCGGTCGCTGCCAGCGCGCGCAGTTCATCGACCTTGGCCTCGAGTTCGGCGACTGGTTTTTCAAAGTCGAGATAGCTGCGCATCTGATCCGGCATCGACACAATATAGGGAACAACGTGCTTTGAGGCGAAGCAGTTTCGATTCGCTTGAGGAAAGCACGCATCTTCAATGATTTAGCGTGCATCTCGGTCCGGACGACCCGGCTTGCCGAAAGCGCGCCAAACAAGGCCGCGGGGCGGGAGACGGCTGTTTCGTAGGAGATGCCGCGGAAGTCAAGGCGGGTGTTGCGGCGAAGCCTATTTCTCCGCCAGCGGGTGCAGGTCGCGCACCAGGCTTTTCAGCCGCTCCTCGACCACATGGGTGTAGATCTGGGTGGTCGAAATGTCGGTATGGCCGAGCAGCGTCTGCACGATGCGCAGGTCGGCGCCGTTATGCAGCAGGTGGCTGGCAAAGGCGTGGCGCAGCACGTGCGGCGAGACCAGCCGCGGCGCGAGGCCCGATGCCGCCGCCAGCTCCTTCAGGTCGCGGGCAAAATGCTGCCGCGTCAGATGGCCGCTCTCGCCGAAGGAGGGAAACAGCCATTTGGACGCGACGGCGTTTTTCTTCTTCTCGGGCTTGAGCGCTTCCATCGCGGCGAGGTAATCGGCCATCGCCTGCCGCGACGCGTCGTTGAGCGGCACCAGCCGTTCCTTGTTGCCCTTGCCGCGCACCACGATCATGCGGGCGTCGCGCCGCGCGGCCGACAGCGGCAGCGCCACCAGCTCCGAGACGCGCAGGCCGGTGGCGTAGAGCACCTCCAGCAGGCAATACAGCCGCATCGCGCGCAGCCGCGCCTGCGGCGAGGCGTTCTCGGCCTCGGTCAATTCCTTGGCCCGCGTCAGCATGCGGTCGACATCCGCGATCGACAGCACTTTCGGCAAGCCTCGGCCGCGTTTCGGGCCGGACAGGATCGCCGCCGGATCGTCGCTGCGGATGCGCTCGTTCAGCAGGAACCGAAACAGATGCCGCATCGCCGACAGCCGGCGCGCCACGCTGGAGGACTTGAAGCCTCTGACATCGAGGTCGGCGAGGTAGTCGCGCAGCGCATCGGTCCCGGCGCCGGCAAAGCTTTGGCCCTGGCGGCCGAGAAAGTCGGAAAAATCCGTGAGGTCGCGGCGATAGGCGTCGAGCGTGTTGACGCCCGCCCCCTGTTCCGCCGCGAGCATGTCGAGGAACAGGTTGGTCAGTTTCGAATCTGAGGGTGTGGCGCGCATTGCTTGATACGCATGATCGGGGCGGGACGGAGACTTTTCAAACACGCGCTCAGAGATTGCAGGAAGCTAGGAGTCGGACTGATCGCGGTGGCCTGCGACCAGACCACCATCCATTGCCCATCGCGATGGTCGTAGGTGTCCGTGTGCCAGTAATCGCCTGGCGCAACCCGATGGCCGCCGAACACCACTTCGAGTCTGGCGCGATACCGGATCACGCGTGGCTCTGGTGATGTCGAACGGCGATGGGTCCAGGCTCCCAGACGAGATATTTGATCTGCCCGATCGCAATCGCTCCGAGATAATCCTTCTTGGACAAGGCCATTCCGATCGGCGTAATCAACTGGAACTCGGTCGCATGAAGTCGCCCGGCCGTCTCCATGTCGCCTTCGACCAGCGCGCGAAGTCGGGCGCGCTCGGTCTCACGGATGAACTCGGCTTCGGGCGATGGATCCAGATCAGTCGCGTACGTGGACATAGAAGTGTTCTCCATGATCGTGGGATTCGTCAAAGGGCATCGTGGTGTTGGGGAATGGGCGGAGGCCCGGGAACTAGGCTGCCGCGATCAGGCCGTGATCGATCAGGCTCTGCGCCGTGGCGCGGATGCAATCCTCGTCAGGCCGCGCTTTCCAGTTCAGCACCCGGCACGCCTTTGCGGCGCTTACGCTCAGGTCGCGGTTGAGTTCGTGAACGATCATGCGCGACCGCGCGCTGAAGGGGGCCATCGCCCTCACCATCCAGTCGGGCACTTCGCCTGACGGCAAATGCGCCGCATGCGCCGGAAACGACTTTGCCAGCACCGCGGCCAATTCTCTCAACCAGAAAAACCGCCCGCCGACGATGAAGCGCTGGCCAGCGGCATCGGGATGGGTCATTGCGCGGACGTGGGCGTCGGCGGCGTCGCGCACATCGACAACCGAAAAGCCGAAGCGCGGAACACGCCTGAGCTTGCCGCTCATCATTTGCCTGATCAGCCCGACCGACGTGCCGTGTTCCGGGCCGAGCAGCGGCCCAAAGATGGTGGCGGGATTGATGACAGCCAGATCGAGTCCGGTTTCCTTCGCAAGGGTCCACGCGGCCTGCTCGGCCAGCGTTTTCGACCGGTAATAGGGCGTCGCCGGCGCGCTGGCCGATTGCCCCCGGCACCCCGTCGCGAGATGCCGCTCCCCCGAATTCGTCTGTCACAAATCAGACGATGATAGCGGCTATTTCTTGAGGAACCTGTCTGCGGGGATGGTGACCGTCATTTCCCGGGGCTTTGGGGTGACGAAATTCGCCAGCGAAAAAATCACGCCATAGATCACCCCGGCGATGATGCCGACGACCGTCAGAAAGCGGAACAAACTGGGCATGGAGGGCTCAGGGGGGCGAATTAACCAATGAAATCATCCAACATGTTCCCATCCCCGTGGCAAGAGTCTCTGGCGGGGGCGTCACAGGGGGTAGTATAGGTGTCGCAGCCGCGGGCAAGTCCCGCAAAACCGACAGAGTTTTCGATGTCCGAGACCGCCGCACCGGCACAAGCGAGCCCCACCCAGGAGGCCGACATTACGTCGGCGCTGGGACGGCGTTCGGTCGTGCTGGTCGGCATGATGGGCGCCGGCAAGTCGACCATCGGCCGGCGGCTGGCCGCCCGGCTGCACCTGCCGTTTCTGGATGCCGATATCGAGATCGAGGCGGCGGCCGGGATGTCGATCCCGGATATTTTCGAGACCCATGGTGAGCCGTATTTCCGGGACGGCGAAGCGCGGGTGATCGCGCGGCTGCTCGACGGCGGCCCGGCCGTGATCGCCACCGGCGGCGGTGCCTTCATGCGCGAGGAGACCCGCGACCGCATCCGCGACAAGGCGGTTTCGATCTGGCTCAAGGCGGATCTCGACATCATCATGAAGCGCGTCAGGCGCCGCGCCGACCGGCCGCTGCTGCAGACCGAGGACCCGACCGGGACCGTCAGTCGCCTGCTCGAAGCGCGCGAGCCGGTCTACGCCACCGCCGACCTCACGATCGGCTCGCGCGACGTGCCGCACGAGCGCATCGTCGACGAATGTGTCGATGCCCTGCGCGCCCGGTTGTGCCCCGCCGCCCCTCCTGCCCAGCCGACAACCGACGGGATCAGCGTCACGCCATGACTGCGCCACTGAAACATTCCGCCGATATCACGGTCGACGTCGCGCTCGGCGACCGCGCCTACGACATCGTCATCGGCCGCGGCGTGCTGTCCTCGCTCGGCGCGCGCGTCGCCGCGTTGCGCCCGGGCGTGCGCACCGCCATCGTCACCGACCGCACCGTGGCCAAGCACTGGCTGGAGCCGGCCGAGCGTTCGCTTGCGGAAGCCGGCATCCCGACCTCGCGCGTCATCGTCGAGGAAGGCGAGGGGTCGAAGACCTATGCCGGTCTCGAAAAGGTTTCCGAGGCGCTGATCGCGGCGAAGATCGAGCGCAACGATCTGGTGATCGCGCTCGGCGGCGGCGTGGTCGGCGATCTCGCCGGCTTTGCGGCCGCGATCCTGCGCCGTGGCGTCGATTTCGTGCAGGTGCCGACCTCGCTGCTGGCGCAGGTGGATTCCTCCGTCGGCGGCAAGACCGGCATCAACTCGCCGCAGGGCAAGAACCTGCTCGGCGCGTTCCATCAGCCGGTGCTGGTGATCGCCGATACCTCCGTGCTCGACACGCTGTCGCCGCGCCAGTTCCGCGCCGGCTATGCCGAGGTCGCCAAATATGGCGTGCTCGGCGACGAAGCCTTTTTCTCCTGGCTGGAAGCCAACCACGCCGACATCTTCACCGGCGGCGCGGCGCGCGAGCACGCGATCGCCACCTCCTGCCGCGCCAAGGCCGCGATCGTCTCCCGCGACGAGCGCGAGAACGGCGAGCGCGCGCTGCTCAATCTCGGCCACACCTTTGGCCATGCGCTGGAAGCCGCGACCGGCTTCTCCGATCGCCTGTTCCACGGCGAAGGCGTTTCCGTCGGCATGGTGCTGGCGGCGGAATTTTCCGCGCAGCTCGGCATGATCTCCGCGGCCGATGCCGCCCGCGTCGAGCGCCACCTTGCTTCGGTCGGCTTGCCGACTCATTTGCAGGACATCGCGGGCTTCGCCCAGGAAGGCTTGGCGGATGCCGACGCGCTGATGGCGCTGATGGCGCAGGACAAGAAGGTCAAGCGCGGCAAGCTGACCTTCATCCTGCTGCAGGCGGTCGGCCGCGCGGTGGTCGAAAACGACGTCGAGCCGGCGCTGGTGCGCGATTTCCTGCAACAGAAGCTGTCGGGATGAGAACGGGATTGCCGGGACGCGGCGCGGCGCAAGCAGTGCGCGGGGCCTTCACGAGGCAGGCATGAGTTCGACTGTATCCAACCTGCTGCTGGCGTTCCTGCTGCTCGCCGCCAACGCGTTCTATGTCGCCGCCGAATTCGCGCTGGTGAAGAGCCGCGGGTTCCGCATCAAGGCGATGGTCGAGCAGGATCGGTTCGGCGCGCGCCTGCTGCACAGCATGATGGGCAATATCGAAGCCTATCTCGCCTGCTGCCAACTCGGCATCACCATGGCCTCGCTCGGCCTCGGCTGGGTCGGCGAGCCGACGGTTTCGGCGCTGCTCGAGCCGGTGCTGATCCCGCTCGGAATGTCACAAAAGACGTTGCACTTCGTGTCGTTCCTGGCCGGGTTCCTGGTGTTCTCCTCGCTGCACATCGTGATCGGCGAGCAGGTGCCGAAGACGCTGGCGATCCGACAGCCGATGCCGGTCTCGCAATGGATCGCCTATCCGCTGCATGTCTCCTATCTGATCTTCTGGCCGCTGAACTGGCTGCTCAACAGCGCCTCACGCGGCATCCTGCGCATGCTCGGCGTCAAGGAATCCTCGCAGCACGAAATTCTCACCGACTCCGAGATCGAAGGGCTGGTGGAAGAATCCGCCGTGCATGGCGGCATCGAAAGCGGCGAGGCCGAATATATCCACAACGTCTTCCGTTTCGGCGATCTCGCCGTCTCCGACGTCATGGTCCACCGCACCGCGATGATGCTGATCAACGCCGACCTGCCGCCGGACGAGCTGGTGCGCGAGGTGCTGGCCACCGAATACACCCGCATCCCGCTGTGGCGCGACAAGCCGGAAAACATCATCGGCGTGCTGCACGCCAAGGATCTGCTGCGCGCGATCCGCGCCTCCGAGGGCGACACGTCGCGGATCAACGTCACCGCCATCATGCTGCCGCCCTGGTTCGTGCCGGAGATGCGGCCGCTGTCCGAACAGTTGAAGGCGTTCCGCCGCCGCAAGACCCACTTTGCCCTCGTCGTCGACGAGTATGGCGAGGTCGAGGGCATGGTGACGCTGGAAGACATTCTGGAAGAAATCGTCGGCGATATTTCCGACGAGCACGACGTCGTGGTGGCCGGCGTCCGCGCCCAGGCCGACGGCTCGGTGGTGGTGGACGGCTCGGTGCCGATCCGCGACCTCAACCGCGCCATGAACTGGCATCTGCCGGACGAGGAGGCGACCACCGTCGCCGGCCTCGTCATTCACGAAGCGCGCTCGATCCCCGACCGCGGCCAGAATTTCACCTTCCACGGCTGCCGCTTCCGCGTGCTGCGGCGTGAGCGCAACCGCATCACCGCGCTCAAGATCACCCCGCTGCCGCGCGACGCCGAGGGCGAGGATCCGAAGCCGAGGCGGGCCGGGACGGCGTTCTGAGCATCGGCTACTCGATATCGATGGCAATGCCGCTGAGCTTCCACTGGCCGTCGGAGGGGATGAAGCCGAGCTGGTACTTCACCTTCTTGGGCGCGGTGTCGAAATGGCCCTTCAGGCGCAGCACGCCCTTGTCGTCGATTTTTGCGTCTTCATCGGGAATCGACCGGGCTGGCGACGATCGCGTCGAACACGGCGTGCTTCTCGATCAGGTCCTTGAAGACGGCCCGCAGCTTGTCGGGCGGAAACTGATCGCGGAACGGTTTGAGATCTTGGCGTGCAGGACGGTGAAATTGTCCGACGCCACCGCGTCGTTGAGCGTCACCAGAATGCTCTTGATCAGCACTTCCTGAACGAACGGGCTCGGCATATCCAGCGCGTGCGCCTTGGTCGGGGAGGCCGCAACCAGCAGCGCCATGGCGGCGGCCCATCTGAAGCATGCCCAATATCGCATCGGACGCTCACATTGTTGCGACCGGTCTGCCAGTATCACCGGCCGGCGGTTTCTCCCGGCGCCTGCGCCTTGATCGCGAGCGCATGGACGGAGCCCTGGAGTTCCGCGGCAAGCGCTGCATTTACCATGCGATGGCGCTCGATCCGGCTCTTCCCTTCGAAGGCCGGAGACACGATATTGACCCTGAAATGCGTTTCGCCGCCCGGCCGGTGACCCGCATGGCCCTCATGCAGATGAGATTCGTCCGTGACGTCGAGGCTTTCCGGAAGAAAGCTTCACGCAACTTGTTTATGATAGCGTCTTTGGTGCTCATGATGGCGGCAGATAATTCCGTTGTCGCTTTCCGTCAATGTTGCACCCGAACGGAGGTATTCGCAATGTCAAGACTTGAAGCCTCGGGCATTGCGTAGTCAAAGTCAGTCATGGCAATTGATTCATCCAAATTCTTCGATTCCATTCGCATCAAGCCCAACAAGCTGAGCGCGAAGCAGCAGGCGCAGGCGCGCGAGGAAGCCGCCATGTGCGAGTGGGCGGGCTGCCCGAACAAGGGCCCGCACCGCGCGCCCAAGGGCCGTGAGAATTCGCGGGAGTATTTTCACTTCTGTCTCAACCACGTCCGCGAATACAACCAGAACTACAATTTCTTCCAGGGCATGAATGCCGACGCCGTCGCGCGCTACCAGAAGGATGCGCTGACCGGCCATCGCCCGACCTGGAAGATGGGCGCCAACACCGCCGGCAAGAAGGGCAAGCAGGCCGCCGAAGAACTCGACGGCGCGTCCGATCCGTTCAGCATGTTCTCCGAACTCAACGGCCGCGGCCGCTGGCGGCCCGGCCCGGGCGCCGAGGCCAAGGTCGAAACCCGCAAGGTGATGAACGCCGAGCGCAAGGCGCTGCAGGTGATGGGCCTCACCGCCGAAGCCACCCTCGAGGACGTCAAGGCGAAGTACAAGGCGCTGGTCAAGCAGCACCACCCCGACGCCAATGGCGGCGACCGCTCCACCGAGGATCGCCTGATCGAGATCATCAAGGCGTATAATTATCTGAAGACGGTCGTGCGCGGCGCGTAGGCCGCTCTCCCGTCGTCCCGGCGAACGCCGGGACCCATACGCCGCGGCCTCTCGATTGAGAACTGCTGGTCGACGACTTTCGTTCTACCAACTTCCAGCCTGTGGTTATGGATCCCGGCTCAAGGCCGGGATGACGGCGGAGTTTGTGGCTCCGCCGTCGCTTTTCTAACGCTTCCGCTCCGCTCACCCCGGCATCGCCCCGATATACGCCGAACTCGGCCGGATCAGCCTGCCGCCACGCTGCTGCTCGCGGGCGTGCGCGGTCCAGCCCGCGGCGCGCGCCACCGCAAATATCGGCGTGAACGCCTGCCGCGGGATCTTCAGCGCGTCGAGCAGGATCGCGGTGAAGAACTCCACATTGGTATCGAGCGGGCGCTCCGGATTCTTTATCCGCAACGCGCTGCGGATATAGGCCTCGACCTCGCCGGCGAACGGCAGATCGGCGCCTTCGCCGGCAAGCCGTTCGATCGCGCCCTTCAGCACATCGGCGCGCGGATCGCGGACGCGATAGACGCGGTGGCCAAATCCCATCAGCCGCTCGCCGCGGGCCAGCGCGCTGTCGACCCACGGCTTGATGCGCTCGCGTGAGCCGATCGCGTCGAGCATTTCCAGCACCGGCTCCGGCGCGCCGCCATGCAGCGGCCCGGTCAGCGCGCAATAGCCGGCGGTGACGGCTGCGAACAGATCCGCCTGCGTCGAGGCCACCACCCGCGTCGCGAAGGTGGAGGCGTTCATGCCGTGGTCGCACACGGTGACGAAATAGGCGTCCAGCGCCGCCGTCTCGCGCGCGATCGGGCTTGCGGCCGAGCATCATCGACAGCGTATCGGCGGCATGGCTGGCGGTGGGATCGGGCGCGACCGGATCGTTGCCCTTCGCCCGCTGCACCAGCGCGCCGGCGATGACCGGAAACGCGCCGACGATGGTGGCCTCGTGCGCCAGGCCCGCTTCCGCGCGCAGCCCCGCGACCGCCGCGCGAAAACCGTCGACGATCGAGAGGCCGCGCGTGATGCCGAGCAGATCCGGCAGCCGGGCGAAGGCGCGTTCGCGGCCCGCACCGAGGGCGGCGCGTACCGCGGCTTCGCCGACCGGCTGGCCGGTGCCGCCGCTCCACAGCCGGGCGGTGACGCCCTCAAACCCGGTCTTGCGGGCGAGGTCGCCGACCCGCTCGCCGGCAATGATCAGTTCGCCGCGCTCGCCGTCGACATGGCTGAGCACGGTTTCGGCGGCGGGTATCCCGTCCAGGCCGATCGGGGTCTTTGAAAGCTGGATGTTCATGAGGCTTCTCCTTTGCCGGTTCCAAAGGTCGGGCCTCTCGACAGATTGATCAATCTTGATTATGTAAATCAATATGAAAAAATCCGCCGGGCTCTATCTCTCCGCCCGCGAGGCCTCCGCCGAACTCGCGATCTCGCAGGCGACCCTCTACGCCTATGTCAGCCGCGGGCTGATCCGCTCGGAGCCGTCTGAGGATTCCCGCAGCCACCGCTACCGGGCGGAGGACGTCCGCACGCTGAAGGAGCGGCGCACGCCGGCGCCCGAGCCGCGCGGCATGCGCAGTTTCGACGCCGATCTGCCGGTGCTGGATTCGGCCGTCGGGACCATTACCGAGGACGGCGCGATCTATCGCGGCGTCAACTGCGTCGATCTCGCCGAGCGCGACACGCTCGAACACACCGCGACGCTGCTGTGGGACGTCACCGGCGTCGATCCGTTCGAGCAGGACAATTGCCCTGTTGTGTCGGACGAAATGCGCGCCGTCGCCGAGGCCACGCGCAAGGCCAACGCCATCGATCGCGCCATCGCGGTGCTGGCGCTGGCAGCCGCCGCCGACCCGCGCGCCTTCACCCGGGCGCCCGACGGACGCGCGATGGTCGGCGGCCGCATCGTGCGGCTGGTGGTCGCCACCATGCTGAACGCGAAATCATCGGCAAAACCGCTTCATTCCCAGATCGCGCGGGTGTGGGCCCCTGATAACAAATACGCGCCGGATCTGATCCGCCGCGCGCTGGTGCTGCTGGCGGATCATGAACTGAACGCCTCGACCTTCACGGTGCGCTGCGCGGCCTCGACCGGTCTCAATCTCTTTGACTCCGTGATCGCCGGTCTCGTGGCGCTGAAGGGCCCCAAGCACGGCGGCGCCGGCGTGCTGGCGGCGCAGCTTCTGAAGACGCTGGCCAATGGCGAGGTCGCGCCCGTCATCCGCGAGCGCGTCGCGCTCGGCGAACGTTTTGCGGGCTTTGGTCACGGCGTCTACAAGCACGGCGATCCCCGCGCGCGGGCGCTGCTGGAGGCGCTGGCGCGCTCCGGCGCGGACCGCAAATTCACCCATGAAATCCCCGACAGCATCGCGGAAGCCACCGGCGAGTTCGTCAATATCGACTACGCGCTGGCGGTGCTGGTGCACACGCTCGGCCTGCCGCCCGGCCATGAACTGGTGCTGTTCGCCATGGCGCGCACGGTCGGATGGATCGCGCATGCCTGCGAGCAATTGCAGCACGGCCGGCTGATCCGGCCCCGCGCGCGCTATGTCGGTCCGGCGCCCGGGCGCGGTCCGGGCCGGGCCTGATCAAGAGGCCTTTGCCGCCCGGCGGCGACGCAGCGCCCAGACGCCGAGCGCTATGATCGCCGCCGCGAACACGGCCAGCATCCACAGATGCTTGCCGACATGCTGATGGTGCGGCAGGCCGGCATATTCATGCAGGGCCGAGACCGCGAGCACGCCCGGCAGCACATGCGCACACGCCCAGGCCAATACCGCGGGGATGTTGACGCCGAAGAACAGGACGGGCGCGCATCCCGAGCGCGCCTGCGGTGACCGGCACGAAGGCGCGGATCGGCGGCACAAAACGCGCGAAAAACACCGCCAGCGTGCCCCAGCGGTGGAAAAACGCCTCGCTCTGCGCCATCACGGCCGGATATCGCGACATCGGCCAGGCGCCGAGAATTTCGCGTTGCGAGCGATGGCCGGTCCAGAACGCCGAGCCGTCGCCGATCAGGGCGCCGGCGATCGCCGCCGCCAGCACGCCCCACAGCGTCAGTTCGCCGCCCGGCACCAGCGCGCTCAGGGCCAGAATGATGGTCGAGCCCGGCACCAGCGCCCCCACCACCGGGATCGCCTCCAACAGGGCCGCCAGAAACAGCGTCAGATAGGCCAGCCACGGATGGGCGGAAACGAATGCAATCACGGGATCGAGGAATGAAGTCACAATCTGCCTTCCGCCCAGGGGCTATCGCACCAGAGCTACCAAGCCCTGACCATGGCTGAAAGTGCCGGCGAAGCCCGGTTTGAGCCGGCGGAGCCTCCAGGGCGGCAAAAGTGCGGCGTGATTCGCAGGGCAGCCCTCCAAAAACCTGATACACAGCCTATCTTGATGATAAGGCGACGGAACTTTCATTTCGCCGCGGGCTTCTGCCGGCCCGTTGCTCTCTGCTAAGTTCACGTCAGCCCCCATCCGCAGCCATTCAACAAATCTGGTTTCGGGAACGCCCGGGATCTCGGAGGATTGATGACGACCGCCGCCATGAGCAAAGTTACGCAGCCCGCCGGATTGCCCGATATGAAGGTGTCGGTCCGGCAGGTATTTCGGAATCGACACCGATCTCGAAGTGCCGGCCTATTCCGAAGTCGACCCGCATGTACCGGACGTCGATTCGGACTACCGGTTCGACCGCGCCACCACGCTCGCGATCCTCGCCGGTTTCGCCCACAACCGCCGCGTCATGGTCACCGGCTATCACGGCACCGGCAAGTCGACCCATATCGAGCAGGTCGCGGCACGGCTGAATTGGCCGTGCGTGCGCGTCAATCTCGACAGCCACATCAGCCGTATCGATCTGGTCGGCAAGGACTCGATCGTCGTCCGCGACGGCAAGCAGGTCACCGAGTTTCGCGACGGCATTCTACCCTGGGCGCTGCAGCACAATATCGCGCTTGTGTTCGACGAATATGACGCCGGCCGTCCCGGACGTGATGTTCGTGATCCAGCGCGTGCTGGAAGTTTCCGGCCGCCTGACGCTGCTCGACCAGAACAAGGTGATCAAGCCGCACCCGGCGTTCCGGCTGTTCTCGACCGCCAACACGGTCGGCCTCGGCGATACGTCGGGCCTCTATCACGGCACCCAGCAGATCAACCAGGGCCAGATGGACCGCTGGTCGATCGTCACCACGCTGAACTATCTGGCGCATGACGAGGAAGTCGAGATCGTGCTGGCGAAGGCCAAGCACTACCGCACGCAGGAAGGCCGCGACATCGTCAACAAGATGGTGCGGCTCGCCGATCTCACCCGCAACGCGTTCGCCAATGGCGATCTGTCGACGGTGATGAGCCCGCGCACGGTGATCACCTGGGCCGAGAACGCCGACATCTTCAGCGATATCGGCTTTGCGTTCCGCGTCACCTTCCTCAACAAGTGCGACGAACTGGAACGGCCGCTGGTCGCTGAATTCTATCAGCGCTGCTTCAATCAGGAGCTGCCCGAGAGCTCGGTGAACGTGGCGCTCAGCTAGCCCATGCCGAAAATTGCCGTCGAGCGCACCATTGGAAAAACCAAGAAGGCGGTGTTCGGCGGACTACTCGGCTACAACGCCGAGACGATGGGGAAGCAGAAATACAAGCGCTTCGCCATCTCGCTACGCGAGGGCGACAAGATCGTCGGCGGGATTGTCGGCGAAGTCTGGACCACGGTGCTGTTTATCCAATTGTTCTGGGTGGAGCAGAAGCTGCGCGGTAAGGACTACGGGACGCGGCTGATCAAGGCGATTGAAGACGAGGCAAGAAAGTTCGGGGCGACGCGGTCTTATCTCGACACGATGAGTTTCCAGGCGCCGGGCTTCTACCGCGCCTGCGGTTATGAGGAATTCGGTTCGATCGAAGGTTATCCCGGCGGCATCACGCGGCATTGGTTCACGAAAGCGCTATGAGCACATCCAACTCCAAATTCCGTACCGGATCCAAGGAAGCGCCGACCGAGCCGTTCAAGCGCGCGGTAACCTCCTGCCTGCGCGCGATCGCCAAGGCGCCGGAGCTGGACGTGACGTTCGCGGCCGAGCGTCCCGGTCTCGCGCCCGGCAAGGCGCGGCTGCCGGAGCCCGCCCGCAAGATGACCAGGCGCGATGCGGCGATCGTGCGCGGCCACGCCAATTCGATCGCGCTGAAGCTCGCCTGTCACGATCCCAAGGTGCACCGCAAGCTGATGCCGGGAAATCCGCAGGCGCGCGGCGTGTTCGAGGCGGTGGAGCAGGCGCGCGTCGAGGCGATCGGTTCGCGCCGGATGGCGGGCGTTGCGAAAAATCTGACCGCGATGCTCGACGATCATTTCCATCGCGGCAAATACGACGAGATCACCGACCGCGCCGATGCGCCGCTGTCGGATGCGCTGGCGATGCTGGTGCGCGAGCGGCTGACGGGACTGGCGCCGCCGGCGGCTGCGAAGAAGATGGTCGATCTCTGGCGGCCGGCGCTGGAAGACAAGATCGGCGCCCGGCTCGACCAGCTCAGCCGCGTCACCGAGGACCAGGCCAAGTTCGGCGATCTCGTGCACGATCTGCTGTCGGCGCTCGACCTCGGCGACGACCGCGATGCGGACGCCGACGACGATGAGAACGACGAGAATCAGGACGGCGAGAACGATCAGTCCGGCGCCGAGGGCTCGCCCGATTCCGACGCCGCGCAGGAAATGAGCGCCGACCAGGCGCAGGCTTCCACCGACGAAATGTCCGAGAGCGCGATGGAGAGCGCGCAGGCCTCCACGTCAGATACGTTCGACGACGGCGAACTCGGCGACGACGAGACGCCGGGCGAGGCGACGCGGCCGAATTCGCGCGGCGCCAACGAGCCGCGCGGACCGGAATATCATGCCTTCGCGCCGAAGTTCGACGAGGTGATCGCGGCCGAAGATCTCTGCGACCATGACGAACTGGAACGCTTGCGCTCCTATCTCGACAAGCAGCTCGCGCATCTGCAGGGCATCGTCGCGCGGCTCGCCAACCGCCTGCAGCGCCGCCTGATGGCGCAGCAGAACCGCGCCTGGGAGTTCGATCTCGAGGAAGGCATTCTCGATCCGGCGCGGCTGTCGCGCGTCGTGACCGATCCCTATCATCCGCTGTCCTTCATGCATGAGAAGGAAGCGACCTTCCGCGATACCGTGGTGACGCTGCTGCTCGGACAATTCCGGTTCGATGCGCGGCCGCCCGATCACGGTGGCGGCGACCTGCGCCGATATTCTCGCGCGCACGCTGGAGCGCTGCGGCGTCAAGGTCGAGATTCTGGGCTTCACGACGCGCGCCTGGAAGGGCGGGCAGTCGCGCGAGGCGTGGCTTGCCGCCGGCAAGCCGGCCAATCCCGGCCGTCTCAACGATCTCCGCCACATCATCTACAAGTCTGCCGACGCACCCTGGCGGCGCGCGCGCAAGAATCTCGGCCTGATGATGCGCGAGGGCCTGCTGAAGGAGAACATCGACGGCGAGGCGCTGGACTGGGCGCACAAGCGGCTGCTCGGCCGGCCCGAACAGCGCAAGATCCTGATGATGATCTCGGACGGTGCGCCGGTCGACGATTCCACGCTGTCGGTCAATCCCGGCAATTACCTCGAACGGCATCTGCGCCACATCATCGAGGAGATCGAGACCCGTTCGCCGGTCGAACTGATCGCGATCGGCATCGGGCACGACGTCACGCGCTACTATCGCCGTGCGGTCACCATCGTCGATGCCGAAGAACTCGGCGGCGCCATCACCGAGAAACTCGCCGAACTGTTCAGCGAGACCCAGGGCGCCGCGCCCACCACGGGCCGTCGGCCGCGCCGGTTGCATTCGTGAGAGCATGCGCACGCCGATAGGCCGCCGCCGCCTTTTGCAATATGCAGCGGCGGGGCTTTCGGCGGCGGCCATTCCCGGCGCGGCGCTGGCGCAAACGGCCGTGCAGCGGCCGCCGAAGCCGGCCGTCCCGGACGAATTCGCGGTCACCGCACCGGTCTCGATCGAGGTCAATGCCCGGCCGCTGCCCTCGTTCGATACGCGCGACCGGTCGCGTGTGCGGTTCGGCCAACTCGAATATCGCAGCGGGCTGATCCTGACCTCGCGCTTTCGCGGCTTCGGCGGATTGTCGGGTTTCCGCCTTGACGCCAAAGGCGAGCGCTTCATCGCGATCAGCGACAAGGGCGGCTGGTTCACCGGCCGCATCGTCTACAAGGGCCGCGAGATGATCGGGCTCGACGACGTCGAGGCCTCGCCGATGCTCGGTCCCGACGGCAAGCCGATCACCTCGCGCGGCTGGTTCGATACCGAGGCGCTCGCGCTCGACGGCCAGCTCGCCTATGTCGGGATCGAGCGCGTCAACCAGCTGCTGCGCTTCGATTTCGCCAAGGGTTTTACGCGCGCGCTGGCCGAAATCGTGCCGCTGCCGCCGGCGGCGCGCAAGCTGCCCTACAACAAGGGCATCGAGGCGCTGGTGGCGGTGCCGAAGAACCTGCCTCTGGCGGGAACGCTGATCGCGCTCTCCGAACGCGGCCTCGACGCCCAGGGCAATATTTTGGGTTTCCTGATCGGCGGTAAAACGCCCGGGCAGTTTTCGATCCGCCGCACCGAGAATTTCGATATCAGCGACGCGGTGCTGCTGCCGTCCGGCGCGCTGTTGATGCTGGAACGCAAATTCTCCTGGCTCGGCGGCATCGGCATCCGCATCCGGCGCGTCGCGCTTGCTTCCATCGCCCCGGGCGCCGTCATCGACGGGCCTTCGATCTTCGAGGCCGATCTCGGCGACGAAATCGACAACATGGAAGGCATCGACGCCCACGTCACGCCGGAGGGCGACACCGTGCTGACGCTGGTCTCCGATGACAATTTCTCGCTGATCCAGCGCAATCTGCTGCTGCAATTCACGCTGGTGGAGTAGCGGGTGAATAACGGAACGGTTCTTGCAGCGCTCCGGGCGATGAAACGGAGCTTTTGATGAACAAGTCTCTTCGCGTTATTTGCGTATTTCTCAGCTTTTGGATGACCGCTGCAGCACCCGCCGCACAGGCGACAGGGCTGGCCGTCGCGGCTGATCAAGGCGACCATTCCGTTCGGCGCGGGCAGCGCGGCCGACGTGGTGCCGCGGCTGGTGTTCGAGCGTCTCGCCGCCGAACTCGGTCAGTCGATCGTGATCGAAAACCGCGCCGGCGGCGGCGGCGTGGTCGGTTCGGCGCTGGTCGCGAAAGCCGATCCCGATGGCTACAGCCTTCTCGCCCAGTCGTCGGCGCTGACGATCGCACCCGCGATCTTTCCGAGCGCGACCTTCGACCTCACCCGCGATCTCGCCTCGGTGCTCATGATCGGATCCAGCGCCAACGTGATGATCGTGCCGAAGGAGCGGCCCTGGAAGACCATCCAGGACTTCATCGCCGACGCCAAGGCCAAACCCGGCTCGATCTCGTTCGGCTCGGTCGGCATCGGCAGCGCCGTGCATATCGTCGAGCGAGAAATTCCGCTTTGCCGCCGGCATCGAGGCCACGCATGTGCCCTATCGCGCCGGCCCGGAAGTGATCGCCGACATTCTCGGCGGGCGGATCGATCTGTATTTCTGCCCGCTGGCGACCGCGCTGCCGCTGATCCGCGAGGGCCAGGTCCGCGCGCTGGTGGTCTCGACGGCCAAACGCGTCGCCGATCTGCCCGACGTGCCGACGCCGGTCGAGATCGGATTGAAGGATGCCGACAGCGAGATCTGGTTCGGCGTGTTCGTGCCGGCGAAGACGCCGCGCGAGATCGTCGAGAAACTGCATGCGGCGGGCGAAAAGGTGCTGGCCGATCCGGCGATGCAGGCGAGCCTGAAAAAGCTCGGCCTCGAACCGATGCCGATGAAGCCGGCCGAGATGGACGACCTCGTCAAGCGCGAGATGGCGGCCAATCTGGAACTGATCAAGGCCGCCGGCATCAAGCCGTGAGGCTTCTCGCCGCAACGCCTCAAACCGTAGGGGAGGGTTGCAGCCGGCATGGGTTGAGGAGAGGGAAGCGGCTCGCTAGACATTAAGGGTCAGCTTTCCCTCCGGTCCGGACCCCATTGCATGAGCGCTCTGTTTACCCCGATCAAGCTGCGCGGCCTGAACCTTGCCAACCGCATCATGGTGGCGCCGATGTGCCAGTACTCGTCCGTCGACGGCGAGGCCAATGACTGGCACTTCACCCACATCAATTCGCTGGCGCTGTCGGGCGCTGCGATCTTCTGCATCGAGGCCACCGCGGTCGAGGCGATCGGCCGCATCACGCCCGGCTGTCTCGGCCTCTACAACGACGCCACCGAGGCCGCGCTGAAGCCGATCCTGGCCTCGGTGCGCAAGCGCTCGAAGGCCGCCGTGATGATCCAGCTCGCGCATGCCGGCCGCAAGGCATCGAGCCACACGCCGTGGGACGGCGGGCAGTTGATCCCGGTGGCCGAAGGCGGCTGGCGGCCGGAGGGGCCCTCGGCGATTCCGCACAAGGACGGCGAGACGCCCGCCTGTGGCGTTCGACGCGGCCGGACTTGACGCGCGTGCGCGACGCCTTTGTGGCCGGCGCAAAGCGCTCCGAGCGGCTCGGCATCGACGCCATCGAGGTGCACGCCGCGCACGGCTATCTGCTGCATCAGTTCCTGTCGCCGATCGCCAACCAGCGCACCGATGAATATGGCGGCTCGCTTGCAGAATCGCATGCGCTTTCCGCTCGAAGTGTTCGACGCGGTGCGCGAGGCGTTCCCGCACGACAAGCCGGTCGGCGTCCGCGTCTCCTGCACCGACTGGGTCGAGGGCGGCTGGGATCTGCCGCAGACCATCGAATTCGCGCAGGAACTGAAGAAGCGCGGCGTCGACTGGATCGACGCGTCCTCGGGCGGCGTTTCGCCGCTGCAAAAAATCCCGCTCGGCCCCGGCTACCAGGTGCCGTTCGCGCAGGCGATCAAGGAAGCCACCGGCCTCACGACCATCGCCGTCGGCCTGATCACCGAGCCGAAGCAGGCCGAGGAGATCGTGGCCTCCGGCAAGGCCGACATGGTCGCGCTGGCGCGCGGCATGCTCTACGACCCGCGCTGGGGCTGGCATGCCGCCGCCGAACTCGGCGGCGAGGTCGAAGCGCCGCCGCAATACTGGCGCTCGCAGCCCTCGACGCAAAAGGCGCTGTTCGGCGCGACCACGTTCGGGACGAGGTAGCGGCATACGCCGTCGTTCCTTCTCCCTCTCGTCCGCTGCCTGCGAACAGGGGAGAAGGAAAAGCGCGTCACTCCGCCGCGCGAACTTCTGCCTCGTCCGATTTCGTCATATCTCGGCCACACGCCGCGGGGTGCTATGCTTTCGCTGGCGCGCGACAGACGCGCTTTCAACAAAACACATAGCGAGGACGCCCCATGGAGATCGGATATTTCACGATGCCGTCCCATCCGCCGGAGTGCGGGTTGAAGGAGGGTCACGACTGGGACCTGCAGACGCTGCGGTGGCTCGATGAGCTCGGCTACCAGGAAGCCTGGATCGGCGAGCACCACACCGCGCCGTGGGAACCGCATCCCTCGCCCGATCTCCTGCTCGCGCAGGCATTCTTGCAGACCAAGAACATCCGCCTCGGTCCCGGCGGCTTTCTTTTGCCCTATCACCACCCGGCCGAACTCGCCAACCGCGTCGCGATGCTCGATCATCTCTCCGACGGCCGGCTGAATTTCGGCGTCGCGGCATCGGGCCTGCCGAGCGACTGGGCGATGTTCAACGTCGACGGCATGTCCGGCCAGAACCGCGACATGACGCGCGAGGCGCTGGAGATCATTCTGAAGATGTGGACCGAGGACGCGCCCTGGACCTACAAGGGCAAGTACTGGACGGTGAACAAGCCGGACGTGATGTTCGACTTCCTCAAGCCGCACCTCAAGCCGGTGCAGGCGCCGCATCCGCCGATCGGCGTCGCCGGCCTCTCCAAGGGCTCGGACACGCTCAAGCTCGCCGGCGAGCGCGGCTACATCCCGATGAGCCTCAACCTCAACCCGGCCTATGTCGGCAGCCACTGGGAATCGGTCGAGATCGGCGCCGCCAAGACCGGACGCAAGCCGAAGCGCAGCGACTGGCGCATGGTGCGCGAGGTGTTCGTCGCCGATACCGACGAGGAGGCGTGGCGGCTTGTCGGTCGGCGACATGATGGGCCGGATGATGAGCGAATACTTCCTGCCGCTGCTCGGCCATTTCGGCTTCAAGGACTACCTCAAGGCCAATCCCGACGTGCCGGACTCCGACGTCACCGCCGAATATTGCGCGCGCAACAACTGGATCGTGGGCTCGCCGGCGACGGTCACCGAGAAGATCGAAAAGATCTATCACGAGGTCGGCGGCTTCGGCACGCTGCTGGTGTTCGGCTTCGACTACAAGCACAAGCCGGAGGCCTGGCACAATTCGCTGCGGCTGTTGAAGCAGGAAGTGATGCCGCGGCTGAAGCATCTCGACGCCGATCTGATCAAGGCGGCGTGATGTTCTTTCCTTCTCCCCTTGTGGGAGAAGGTGCCGGCGCGAAGCGGAGGCGGATGAGGGGTATGTCTCAGCGAGTTCTGCTCGTGGAGAGAACCCCTCATCCGGCGCTTCGCTCCGCACCTTCTCCCACAAGGGGAGAAGGGAAGTAAGCGCTTCGCTCCACTCACCCCGTCTTCGGCGGGGCGTCGGCGGCGCGGACTTGCCAGAATTTCAGCAGGCGGCGGGCGTTTTCGAGCGGTCAGCTTGCCGTATTGCTCTTTCGCCTTCGCCAGTTCGTGGCGGCCCATGCTGCCCGAGGCGAAGCGGCTGTTGAGCACGGCGTCGACCGTTTCCCAGTTCAGCCCGGCGACGCGGCAGGGGATCAGCACGCCGTCGTCGCGCAGGCTCTGCATCACGGGGCGGATCACGTCGATCGCCGAGCCCGACAGTTCGGCAAGGGCTGCGACCGTCTCGGCGTATTTGCGCTCCTTGGCCAAGGCCAGCAGCACCGGCTCGTTGAGCTTGCCGTTCTTGGCCAGCGTCGCGACGAAGCGGCGGGCCGCGGTGAAATCGCGCGTGCGCGACATTTCGCGGTTGGCGCCGGCCGCGGCCAGCGCGATCGCGTTCCTGATTTCCTCGAACAGATGCGGCGGCGCGCGCGACAACAGCCGCGTGCGCACCGCCTCGGTGGCGCTGCGCAGCAATTGCGCGCGCTGCTCGGCCGGCAGGTCGACGCGGATGCCGGTCTCGATCGCCAGATCAGGATCGTGCTCCGCCTGCTTCAGCACGACGGCATAGCCCGACGCCGACATCCGCGCGCCGGGATTGGTGACGAGCCGCCGGCTGACGGAAGGGTAATGCCGCTTCAGCAGCGCATCGGTGACGATCTCGGTCAGCCACCAGCGCCCGGAGATCGCCAGCAGATGCTGCTCGCCCTTGGTCTGCGCCAGCGCGACCAGGTCGTCGGCCGTCAGCCGCGCCGATTCGGTCAGCACCGGCCGCGCGATCGTGATCTCGTCATTGTTGGCCAGGCGGCGGACCACGTTGGCCGGCGCCTGCTTGGTGGAGGCGAGCTGCGTGCTCATTTCGGCGAGCGCGATCCGCGCGGAGACATCGGCCAGCGCGCGCAGCTCGACGGTCCGGATCAGCCGTTCCAGCACGTCGCCGAACAGCTCGATCTGTTCGCCGGAATAGCCGTCGGCGGAGCGCAGAAACAGGTCGGTGACCTGCTTCAGCGTATCCAGATGTTTGTCGGTGGAGCCGGCCGTGACGGCCGCCTCGACCTCGTCGGCGATCGATCTGTTCCAACATCGCTCGTCCTGAGCGTTTCAAGCCGGTTCTGGCAGCAGAACGCAGAGGATAGGGGGCAGTGCTGAACGTTGCGTAAACCATTGGGGTCGCGCGGCGGCGGCAATGCGGCCGAAACGGTACGAAAGGATGGATGAGCGCCCCGCGCATGCCGCCTTGCAGCGGCGCGGCGGCGGTTGTGCGAACGCGAAAGCTGCGGTTGGATGGGCGATAACGACAAGAATTCAAAAGGAAATGCCGCCATGCTGGACCGGCCGGGCCTGCCGCCTGAGGAAAGCCACCGGGAAACTACGGAAGCCTGGCTTGCCGCGTTCCGCACGGCGCTGGAAAGGCGGTCGGCGGCGGAATTGTCCTGGCTTTTCGTGGCCGACAGCCACTGGCGCAATTTGTTCGGCCTGTCCTGGCATTTTGCGACCTTCAGCGGCCAGCGGACGGTGGCGGCCGAACTGCTGGCGCGTTCGGTCTGAGGCCCGGGCGCACGGTTTTCGCATCGACACGGCGCGGCTGGCGCCGCGCGCAGGCGGTGGTCGGCGGGCGCGAGGTCCTGGAGGCGATCTTTGCTTTCGAAACCGTCAACGGCCCGGGCTATGGCGCCGTCCGGCTGCTGCGCGAAGCAGACGGCGTGGCGCGCGCCTGGACGATTTCGACCTCGCTCGATTTCGATGCCATCTGCGCCGCGCGCGAGGCGGCCGCCGCGACATCCCACGTCAGGGATTTCGCCGGCCCGGACTGGCTCGAGCAGCGGCAGGCCTCCGCCACTTACGACGATCGCGATCCCGATGTGCTGATCGTCGGCGGCGGCCACGCCGGCATTTCGGTGGCGGTCGGAAGCCCGGCGCATCGGGCTGACGGCGCTGGTGGTCGACCGCATGGCGCGGATCGGCGACAACTGGCGGCTGCGCTATCGCGGGCTGAAGCTGCACAACAAGACGCCGGTCAATCATCTGCGCTATCTGCCGTTCCCGTCGACGTTTCCGGAGTACATCCCGAAGGACAAGATCGCGAACTGGCTGGAGAGCTATGTCGACATCATGGAGGTCGACTTCTGGACGCGCACCGCGTTCGACGGCGCCGATTACGACGACGCCACGCAGCGCTGGACCGCGCGGCTGACGCGCGACGGCGAGGCGCGCACGCTTCGCCCAAAGCACATCGTGCTCGCGACCAGCGTCAGCGGCACGCCGAACATTCCCGACATCGAAGGCATCGAAAATTTCAAGGGCGAGGTGCTGCATTCCAGCCGCTTCAAGGCGGGCAGGGAATGGAAGGGGCGGCCGGTGATCGTGTTCGGCACCGGCACCAGCGCGCATGACATCTGCCAGGAGCTGCAGGCCGCGGGCGCCGATGTCACCATGGTGCAGCGCAGCCCGACCATGGTCGTCAATGTCGAGCCGGCGCAGCTCTACGACAAGACCTATCTCGGCGACGGCCCGCCCATTGCTTCGCGGGACATCCTCAATTCCGGCGTGCCGCTGCCGGTGATGAAGCTGGCGCACAAGCTCGTCACCGATGAAGTGAAGCGGCTCGACGCGCCGCTGCTGACGCGGCTGGAGGCGGCAGGCTTCCGGCTCGAATATGGCGAGGACGGCACCGGCTGGCCGCTGAAGTTTCGCACCCGCGGCGGCGGCTATTATTTCAACGTCGGCGCCTCCGAGCTGATCGCCGACGGCAAGATCAAGCTGATCCAGGCCGCCGATATCGAAGGCTATGTCGAAGACGGCATCCGGCTGCGCGACGGCACCACGCGCAAGGCCGATCTCTTCGTGCTCGCCACCGGCTACAAGGGCCCCGATCATCTGCTCACGCAGTTGTTCGGCGCGGAGGTCGCTAGCGCGCGTCGGCCGCGTCTGGGGTTTTGACGACGCCACGTCCGAACTCCGCAACATGTGGACGCGCACGCCGCAAGCCGGGCTTGTGGTTCGTCGGCGGCGCGTTCTCGCAGGCGAGAATCTACAGCCGCTACGTCGCCGCTGCAGATCGCTGCGATCGAGGCGGGGAGGCTGGCGAAGGAGGGGTGAGATTCGTCGTCCCGGCCTTGAGCCGGGACCCATACGCCGCGGCCCCAGTTGGTTTTGCAAGACGCCGGCGATCTCGCTCTTTTCGATAGGACAACGCGGTATGGGTCCCGGCTCAAGGCCGGGACGACGATCTCCTCTCTCGTGAGCAGACCCGTCATCGCCGGCGCTTCGCGCCACCTTCTCCCACAAGGGGAGAAGGGAAGAGGCGCCTCAATCCTCCTCCGCCTCCGCGGAAACATGCGCCGGCGGCACCGGCATCGGAAATTTCTCGTACTGCTTCGGCAAATTCACCGGCCGATAAGCCGGCAGCGCGTCCATGCGCAGCAGCGCGGATTCGTGGATCATCGCGCCGTCGGGAATCAGCCGCGGTTCGCCGTCCGGGATGTACCAGCCGAAATAGACCTGCCGCTCCGGCCACTCCCGATACTTCGCGCTCTTCGGCAGAAATTCCAGGATCCACCACGCCCCCGACAGCGAAGTGTGCAAATCGCCGCGCACGTCAGGCGCGACGTAGGAATACGGGCTGCTCTTGCGCTGGATGCCCCAGGCGAGCTGGTTGACGGTGGCCTGGTTCACCTGCAGCTCGCATTTGACGGCCTCGTCGATCATCCACAGCAGCGGATATTTCGAAAGCCCGCTTTGCTTTTCCGGATAGCCGCCGCCGATATCGGCATGCACGCCGGCGAACCACACCTGCAGAATATCCTGCGGCTCGGCATGCGCGTCGTTGAAGCGGTTGTGCTTGAAGGTCTGCGGGTCGTCCCACTTCTTCAGGCGGAACATGCAGCGCCGCTCGTCGATCGAGATCGCCTGCCGGAACGTCTGCACGCTCGGGTTCACGAGCGTGAACGCCAGCTCCTCCAGGCTCGGCCAATAGAACCGATCGGCCCGCGGCACGATCACGCTCGCCACCGTATCCCAGACGCCGACGAAGCGGATGGTCGGCCAGCGCGACGAGGTGATGCGCGCGAACTGCGCCGCGTTGTCGAAGCCGTCTGCGGTGCGCGTCTTCGCGCGGTGGCGACATCGACGGCGCGATTTGAACCTCGCCCGCAGCTTCGGCGCCTCGTCGGAGGAAAACTGCTTGTAGGCGATCAGCCCCGAGCCGGCGAGATTGACCTGCTCCGGCGTGATCAGGCCGACTCTTGTGAATCAGCCCCGCCAGCACCCGCACGGTATAGGCGCCGCGGGAAAAGCCGAACAGATAGATCTGGTCGCCGGCCTGATAATTGCGCGACCAGGAAGTCATAGGCCGCGAGCACGTTGTCATCGAGCCCATAGCCGGTGGCGAGCCCCAGGATGGCGTTGAAATCCTGCTTCAGCTTGTGCCACGGATCCGGCCGCGCCAGCGTGCCGACCCCCGGATCGTAATAACACCAGCTGCCGCGGCTCGGTCTTCTCCGTCTTGCGCAGGCAGCGATAGAGCTTCAGGACATTGGAAATGTTCTCGGAAATCTCGTTGCCGGTGCCGTCGCAGCAGATGATGATGTTGCGCATGAGGTACTCGCGGGGGAATCAGGTGATGCTACCTTGGCGAGCTTAGCGGAGTTCCGGGGATTTTAGGCAGTTTTGGCGTTCCTTGGGGAGCCGGATGCGCTAGGTTGCATTTCCAGACGTACGGCACACCTCCTATGTCAAGTCGACCCTTTCACAACAACGAAGGATGCGACCATGCCCCGGGTGAAGCAAGCTTCGAAGCACGCGCGCACAACCAAAGCCGCCGCCGCCACGGTACTCGGTACAGCCGGACTGGGGCTTTCGCTGGGGGGAAGCGCATCCGCGAACACGATAGCCACGGCTGATTTCCCGCAATCTCAAAACATCCCGCCCGATCAGCGCTTCGTTCTTGGCGAAGAGGAAATGGCCGACGTCAGTCTCGCCACGTTCTATCTCTTCGATAAGGAAATCGCTCGCAGCGACATGCAGCTCGCCTATGTTGTCCGCCGAGGTTGCGGTGGTTGCCGTGGCTGCCGCGGTTGCCGTGGCTGCGCCGTGCGCGGCTGCGCAGGGTGCGGCGGCTGCGCGTGGTGCGTGGCTGCGCTGTGCGAGGCTGCGCGGGGTGCGGCGGCTGCTGCGCAAGCTGGGGCCGCTGCCGCATCTGCTAGGTTCCGCGACCTGGCGGATGAACGATAAAGCGTGACGAACTCCCGTGCGGGCATCTCTGCCCGCAGGCAGGCGATTTTTTGCGGCGCTGATCGGTAGTGTTTGTCAAATCCTGAAAAGGTCCCACCGCTCCACCATCGGCCAACCCCGCCCCGCCCACGCCCGCACTGTGTCGCGAAAACTCCGGGTCAGTGGCAAAGGGTCATCCTTCGCTTGCCCCCTTTTAAGCGATCAACCGCTGCACCAGCGCCGACTCGCTCGAATACGTCAAAAGCGCCTCGTGAGTCGCCCGGGTAACCCCGACATACGTCAGCCGAACACATTCCTCGATCGCCTCGCCGTGGCGGCCGAGGAAGCCTAACCCTGCAATCGCGACGCACGGAAACTCGAGCCCTTTTGCGGTGTGCATGCTCAACAGCCGCACGGCCATCTTCTTCGTCGAAATCCTGTTCCTGTTGTTCTTGGCCATATCGATCGGCACGCCGTGCTTGGTGAGTATCTGAGCGACCTTCTCCCCGATCCAGTGCTCCGGATAAAGGCAAGCCATTTGCGGCCACTCGTATCCCGCCTTTTTCCGGCCGAGAAACCACTCGGCGACGCAGTGCGTTTCTGCCTCGATGCTCACACATTGCCGCACGTCCGGCGCCAGCCCCTGCCGGCCCGCATCTTCCGGCAATAATACCGGGTGCTCGTCATCGGCCGTCGTGCCCGGAGCGCCGATCACGTCTGAAGCGAAGCGTCGCGCAAAGGCGACGATCTGGGCCGTGTTGCGGTAGTTGACCTTCAGGACGGTCGTCCTGCCCGTCGCTTCTATACCAAGCTGTTTCCACACCGGGCGCTCACGTCCCTGGTAGATGGCTTGAATATCGTCATAGACGACCATCAGCGCCTTCGTACGCGGGTTCACCATCCTGGCCGCCAGCGCGAGCCATTGCGGCTCGAAGTCGTGTGCCTCGTCGATCAGGACGGCGTCGTACTGCCCCATCGGGATATGCCCCTGATCGACAGCCTTCACGACCTCCGAAACGCTCGCAGCCAGTCGCTGTGCGTAGTCCGGATAGTCTCGCTCGGATGGCGCGGGAATCCCATACGTCCGCAGCATCCGGTAACACCAGCCATGAAAGGTGAGAACCTGGACACGGTGCTCCACGCCCCTGGCCTGCATGGTATCCTCGAGCCGGCCCGCGATGCCATTGGCGTAACACAGGATGAGCACCGGCCTTGTCGCCCCGCGCGCCAGATACTCGGCGCGAAAGGCAAGGATCAGCGTCTTGCCCGATCCGGCAACGCCGCGAATAATGCGATGTCCCTCGCCCAGGCTGCGCGCGATCTGCTCCTGATGCATGTCCATGACGGCGAGCGTCCGGTCGGATGGATCGGCCGCGGGCGCTTCGTCCAGCGGCAAGGCAATCTGTCGGATGCGGATCTCGGGAAACATCAGCGCACGCAGCCGGTCGAACTGCGGCATCGACAGCGGCTCGCCGAAACGCGGCGAGACCATGCGCCATACATCTGGCGCGGAATTCTTCCGGGTCGGCGCTTTCAGTCATTTCATCCTTGAACACACACAGGTGCTCGGCGAACACCTCCCTGAGCTCGGTCTGGTCGAACTGCCTGCGCGTGATGTTCGTGAACACGGCCCCGTAGCCGAACGGAACGATGGATTTGCCCATGAAGCGATGGCCGGGTGGAAACAGCAATTGCCCATCCCGTTCCAGCGTGCGCACGACATCGAACGTATATTTGCGCGCCTGCTCCAGGGGATGGCTCTCCCGCACGATGCCGCGGCTCGTCAGCAGTTCGACGTTGGCCCTTGTCGGCTGACGCGATCGATCTCGAGACGCCAGTCTTTCACCTCGAGCACGAGCAGGCCGTTCGCCGGGTGAACGATGATGAAGTCCGGATGCCGGTTGCGAGGACCCACCGGAAGGTTGTGCCAGACCACGGCGTTCTCTTCGAGGAAGTCCTTGAGCCGTTCCGCGAGACGCAACTCGCCCCGGCTGTCGAAGCGCGCGTAGCCCAGGCTCGGGATCAGAATTGCCATGTAATGACCGAAAGGTTGGCAGCCAGTCCAAACTTAACGGGCCTCAGCGCTGCGTGACGCACCTCCCGCAAGGGCCATGGTATGATATAAATCGAGCTTAAGGCTACGCTGCAGCGCGGCCCGGCATGACGAGGCAGGGCCAATATGCCGAAACCGGTCATCTCCACCATTTCCGCCGTATGGGACGATGAAGCCTCGGTGTGGAGCGGGCATTGCGACGACATCCCCGCCATATAAGCCCTAACGTTAGGATCGGCGGCTTTCGAATCGTCCTGCGCTAGGTTTAGCTTTTGCGCGATGTGCGCGATGCTTTGCTAAACGGCCCCGCGCACTTCTGGTCTTGCTTGTCTTAGCAATCGTCTTCTTTGCTTTCGCGCTCTTCTGTTGCTTCGTTTTAGGTTTTGGGCTTTTCGCCTTACGCCGGTGACGCTTCGCTGTACCGGCGCGTTGTCCATCAGGTATGGAGACATCGATCACGACCGCCCGCAGCTTACTTCGTTGCTCTGCAGTTATAAGCTCGTTGAGCATTGTCTCTAGCTTAAGGGCGGTCTTTGGAGCGGTTTTGCCCTTTTGCTTGCGCAGAGCGCCTTTTCGATGTTTTCCATGCCAGAAAACGCCGTAGACTTCGTACCCGCTTGCATCTGGCATCTCGAGTGTAGAATTGATCGAGCTGAGTCGCCGGCGCTGTCCATAGTTCTGGATGAATGTCCCGCTTGAGTTCCAAGATAAGTTTGCGACCTGGTAGAGCTGTTGTTATGTCGGCGCGCTTGTCCGCAACCATGTGGCCTTCCGGCTCAGTGATTATTCCAAGCGGATCAAGCCGAGTTTTGAGCAATCCGAGCAGTACATTCCGCGCACTCTCCTCGGTTTTTGGGCCAATGGGACGGCCGTGAGAGTTTTCATTCCAGAAGTCTTTGTAAATATCGGTATTTTGAGTTCCGATACGGCTGCTTATTTCGCGCAGATGTTCGACAACGAGCGCTTGAAGGTCGGCGACGTTCGCGGGAGGGCCGCCGGTAGCTGTCGCGATTGCTTCTTCCCAACTTGGCTGTTTGTATGCGGTCTCGCGGTATCGCGCTCTTTGGTTAGCCAAGGCGTGCTTGATGTTACCCAAATAAGTTATCATTGCCGGATCGAGCGCTAGCTGCTGAAGTGCCTCGGTGGCTTCCGTGCTTCTGTCTGCTGAGAGTGCGTCAAGTAGGCTGCGTATGTAATCAGCGGCATCCCTGACGCGTTCTCGTCGCCTGCCCATCCGCCACTTGGAACGCTAACGTTCTCAAAGTGCGTTGCGGCGATGCGCGCGAACCAACGCCGCTGCGATGCTTTAATTAAAAAGGTCCGCTTGTTCTTGCTGTCTCGATCGTAGCTCGTTAACGCACGCATTCGCCATACGATTGAAGGCGCTTTTTCTGCATAGGGTTCCAGCACCATCTGGTAGATGTCGGGCGACAACAAATAGGCTGCGAGCGCCCATAATTGGCGCTGCTCGTCGTTAAGTGAAGCATTGCTATCAAGCCTTTTGTGCGCCAAATCCAGCGTAAAAGATCTAGGGCATTGAGTTAATGCGCTTTGTAGAAGTTCTTCGAGACGTGACGGCGCTAGGTTTGGATGAGTTTCTAGAAGGTGTGCGCAAACTTGGCCACGAAAGAAGGAAAGCTGCGAGTTATTGAGGAGTTCGTGTAGCCCGGAGACATGTTGTCTGTCCTCTCGTAAACCCGCATCAGAAAGATAAAAATAGTGTCTTTCACGAGCTCCGGTCTGCGGAAAATATGATCCTTCCATGCACGCGCGTCTCGCTTTGCTGTTCCGCTCGATTGTTCGGACCAGGTTGGCATCAACAGGTCTATGCCGACAAATACCTTCAACGCATCATCTGAAAATCCAGACAAGCTAGGCGTCTCAAGCCACAGTTCATCCAAGCCAGCCATGATCGCATGCCATAGCTTTGGGTAGCTATTTTTCGATTCGGCTATCCCCAAATCTTGCAACGTAGGTAGCGGCCTAGTGCGGACGAGAGCCTTCAAACCATCGAGAACAGCAACCGTGTTCTCTAAGCCCAGTTCGTCTTCGAGGCGCTCGCGGCAGGATTTGGTACGATCGACATCGCTGAAGTTAGCGAAGTACACATCAGCAGCCCAAATCATCCAACCGAGGTGTGTTCCAGTCCTTATGTGGTCAATATCCGTTGAAAATTGTTGCAGATTTTTTGCGCGTGCTGATGTTCGCTTCTCCAACTCCGCGGCAGCTCGTTGCTTATCCTCCGCCTGCCAGCCTTGAATTGCATTTGCAGTCAGGGTGTTGCGAGTGGGCTGCAAATCTGGGGTCGAATTTGCGAGATCGTAAAGCGCCTCAAAAACAGAGATGTTTCCGTCCGGATTGATGTAGGTCCAAGAAGGCGCCATTTCATATAAGGCTTGCCGCTTTCCAGCATCAGCAACGCCACCTATGAGTTTGTTTGTTAGCCAGTGAACCGGTTCGGTGCCCAAAGAATAAGGAAAATGCTGACCAAGCCTGCGGTAGAAGCGCCAGGGGAGAGTTGCCGTAGTGTAGCTGTCGATAGCGGCTTCGAAAGTTGCCCAGGCAAGGTCTGGCCGTTCCGCGAGAAGCAACTTGATTCCATCGAACTGACGGTTGTCGTGATCGCCTCGGATAGCGGTCCGCATTTCTAGCCACGCCCACAGGCGGCGGCCTGATACGCCTTCTGCACCTTCCTCAATCGCCCGGGTGACGAGACGGTCGATCAGATGCTCGCGCTCATTGCGGTTTTGTTCGTTACTTATTTTGACTTTAGCAACACGCCCCGCCGACACTGCATCCAGCACTATCGGTATCTCGTGCGTAGGGATAGACGTAGAAATCTGCCAAAGAATTCCTGAAAGCAATGCCTCTTTGCATTGAGCGGCAGTGTTATAGAGGTCGGAGACATCCTTGGGAGAGAAATTTCCGGTGTAGAATTTTGAAAGAATGTAAGCACGTAGCCTGATCTCGTCGGCCGAGCTTCCGAGGTTGTGGTAAAGTTTTACTACGCTCTTGATGGCTACTGACCCAAGACGCGCAACCGCTCGGATTGCTGGTGCTTTAAGTCCAAATGGCGTCGTCGGATTTGAGATTATAGCTACGATTTCCCTTTGCAGGGCAGGAAGCGGCGGCGCGGAACCCAAGGCATCGAGAATAAGTAGCTTGAGGCCGAATGGGGCGGTCTGGTTCTGCAAAACCATCTTGAGATGTGGTGCCATATCAGATTGGCATAATGCGTTGATCGCGACGGGTGCGTTCTCCTCTGGTCTGAAGTAAGGGTCAGCGGCAGCTAGACGAGAGAGCGCGTCCAGCAGGCGAACTTGTTGTGAAAGAGCAAGGCAATACGGATCGCCATAGATGAGGACACCAAATGGGTCCGCATCGATCACCGCATCAGAACACTCCGTCAAAACAATCGCGAGCCATGCGTGCATGCCTCGTAGCTCCGGCGCTGGCACGCCTTCTATTCCGATAAGCGCTTGAACTAGC
>CAWAMK010000036.1:0-254856 GCA_963783115.1 uncultured Alphaproteobacteria bacterium
CGCTGATGGAGATTACCGCTCGCCCGCCGGTGGTGTTCGTCCGCGGCGCCGGCTCCTATCTCTGGGACGACACGCGCAAGCGCTATCTCGACTTCGTGCAGGGCTGGGCCGTCAACGCGCTCGGTCATTCGCCGCCGGTCGTTGCGGAAGCACTCGCTGCGCAATCAAAACTGCTGCTGACGCCGAGCCCCGCCTTCTACAACGGCCCCAGCCTGAAGCTGGCGCAAGGCGCTGGTCGGGAACTCCTGCTTCGATCAGGTGTTCTTCGCCAATTCTGGCGCGGAGGCCAACGAAGGCGCGATCAAGCTCGCGCGGAAATACGGCGCGAAATACAAGAACGGCGCGTTCGAAATCATCACCTTCGAAGGCGGTTTTCACGGCCGCACGCTCGCCACGATGTCGGCGTCGGGCAAGAAGGCCTTTGAACCGCTGTTCGAGCCAAAGGTCTCCGGCTTCAAGAAGGCCAGGCTCAACGATCTGAAATCGGTGAAGGCGCTGATTACAGACAACACGGTGGCCGTGATGCTGGAGCCGATCCAGGGCGAAGCCGGGGTGTGGTCGGCGTCAGATCAATTCCTCGCGGGAGCTGCGCACGCTGACCAGGGAGCACGGCTTGCTTTTGATCGTCGACGAGATCCAGACCGGCATGGGCCGGACCGGAAGGCTGTTCCATTACGAACATGCCGACATTGAGCCCACATCATGACGCTCGGCAAGGGCATCGGCGGCGGCGTACCGCTGGCGGCCCTGCTCGCGACCAGGCATGCATCGTGCTTCGAACACGGCGACCAGGGCGGCACCTTCAACGGCAATCCGTTGATGTGCGCGGCGGGCTTTGCCGTGCTCGAAGAAATTTCGAAGCCTGACTTTTTGAAATCCGTCGCGGACACCGGCCTGTTCCTGGAAAGCGAGTTGCAGAGACTGTCGGCACGCCACGGTCTCGGCGAAGTGCGCGGACGCGGGCTGTTGCTGGCGCTCGATTTGAAACTGCCGATCGGCGCCGCGATCGTGGCCGAGGCACTGGCGGACGGCGTCCTCATCAACTCGCCGCAGCCCGACGCGCTGCGCTTCATGCCCGCGCTCAACGTCACGCGCGAGGAGATCTCGCTGATGATCGATTGCCTCGATGCGATACTCGTGAAAGCGGGTGCGGCAAGACGTGTGGCGTAATCTTTCCGTCGTCATTCCGGGATGCGCCGACAGGCGCAGACCCGGAATCCAACTAACGGCACAGCCGGTCGCACGATGGATTCCCCGATGTGCAATTGCACATCTGAGGTTCACGCTTCGCGTGCCCCGGAATGACGGAGTCGAGGGTTCGATGGACGCTATTCTCGCGCCACGGCCTGATGAGAAGAGAAGCAACAAACCAGCAACCGTAGACGACAATGCCAAGAGCAACAGCACCGAACAGTCCGTCGAGACCGAGATCGGTCTTTTCGACCACGATCCAGCCGGCGAGTCGTTGCCGTGATCATCCGTGCGAAACTCGCCATCAACGGTGCCGTCATTCGTCCTGCCCCCTGGCTTGCGAAGTTGAGGCTGATGCCAAGGCCGAACAGGCAATAAAACGGTGCGATGTGACGGATGTAGGATATGCTGGCTGCGGCAACCTGATCGTCGGAGGTGAAGAGCCTCGACCACGCTTCAGGAAACAGGGCGACCAACCAGCCGATCAAACCGACGGCTGCGAAAGCGGTCAGTCCTCCGATCCAGGCCACCCTCATTGCGCGTTGCCATGCTCCCGCGCCGGCTGCCACGCCAACCAGAGTGGTGAGGCCGGAGCCGATACCGAATGCGACCGGCGCAATCATATATTCGAGCCGGGCGCCGATGCCATAACCCGCGAGCGCAGCCACGCCGAAGCGTCCTGCGAATCCGACCATCAACACAGCCGTGAGGTTAGCCATCAGCGTCGTCATCGAACCCAATACCCCAACTCGCAATATTTCCCGGAAGATCCGCCATTGAAGACGAAGGCCGTCCCATTTCGGAATGAAGCCCAGCCGGCCACCGCGGATGGCGCGGACCTGAAAGACGGTCGTTCCGATGGCCGCGCAAAGCGCCGCGACGGCAGAGCCTGCGACGCCCAATCCCGGCCAACCAGCAATACCGAGCGTCAGTATTCCCGATAGCGGAACATAGGCGATCGACGCGAGCAAGCCGACGCGGGCAGGCGTGGCCGTGTCACCGCTGCCGCGCAACAGCGCAGCACTGAACGCGCTTGCCCAGATCGCCGCGGCGCCGGTGAAGATGACGTGACTGAAGGACAGCGCGCGCTCCAGCGCGGCTCCGCTGCCGCCGAGCAGCTGAAACAGCCACGCCGCGCAGACCCAGTCGAGCACGGCAAAGCTCGCACCTAAAGCGGCCGCCAGGATCAGGGCGTGCAGCACAATCGCTTGCGCATCGTCCAACCGGCCCGCGCCAAGGGCGCGCGCGACCGCCGAGGCGACGCCACCGCCCATGCCGCCATTGGCGATGTTGAACATCAGGGTGACGAACGGGATGACCAACGCCATGCCGGCCAGTGCGTCCGTGCCCAAACGGCCGACAAAAATGCCGTCGGCGATGGCAACGAGGACTTGCGTGAGCATGAGCGCCGTGGTCGGGCCAGCCAACAAAAGCAGGCTCCGGCCAATCGGCGCGGTCAGCAGCGGATGAGACACGGGAAACTCCGAAGGAGGAAAAAATCTACGCCGTCAATCAACGCGGCTCTGCGAGAGCAGACCGAAGAGTGGTCAGTGACGAGGCCGAAAGCCCCTGGTCTGACCGTTGATTAGCGCTGATCCATTTTCCAAATGTCCTCGGATTTCCAAGTTTTCCAAGCGTCCCTAGAGTGCGGTGGCACCGCCGAAATGGCAAGGGCATTCTTCGACAACCGGCCACGCGCAATCGAGCGCCCGAACCGGGGTCTTGCATCACGAGATACGAACTCACGGACTTTATGTGGACTGCCCCGTGCCGCTGCTCCGCAGATAACTAAAACCGTTCTTCCGGATTGGAGCGCTCGGTGCGCGATCACGGCTTGTGACAGTGCTGATTGTTCTAATCCTGATGATCGCGACCCTTCTCGCACTTGCAACTCCCGGGATCATGATCCCGGGAGCTGGCAAGCCGCGGTATTCCAGTCCATCGCTACTGAGGCGGTAGCGCTCTCCGCTTTAGCTCCAGACAAATGCAACAATCGCGAGCGCGATGGGAAGCGCCGCCCCAACCACGCATGCGAAAATATTGAACGCGGCCTCTCTGCTCATGAGGCACCTCATTGCGGAACAGAGGTTTCAAGTCTCGAAACTTTATGCGCGTGCCGCGATTTTGTTTCTGCGCGCATTGACGCACGCGTTTTTGACGCGCCTAACGAGGTTATGCGCGTAACCAGGAGCCGCCGCTTGAGGCTGCGCCGGTCGCGGTATCGTCTCGGCCGAGATTCGTCGACCCGCCCCTCAAGGGGCGGGTGAAGACCCGGCCTCCCGCTCTCCCCGCAACGACGGCAGAAACTTACGGCCGCAAAATCGCCGCCCCCGTCGTCATCCTGCTCTCCAACTCCGTATGCGCCTTCGCCGCATCCTTCAGCGCATAGGCATGGTTGATCGGCACGTGCAGCTTGCCGTTGATGACAGCGGCGAACAGCGTGTCGGCGCCTTCGAGCAGTTCCTTGCGGGTCGAGACGTAGTCGTTGAGTTTTGGCCGCGTCGCGAACAGCGAGCCGTGGTTGTTGAGTTCGGCGAGCGCGAACGGCGGCACCGGGCCGGAGGCGTTGCCGAAACTGACGAACAGGCCGCGCGGCCGCAGGCACGACAGCGAGCCCGGGAACGTGGTCTTGCCGACGCCGTCATAGACCACGTCGCAGAGTTCGTTGCGGCTGATCTGTTTGACCCGCGCGACAAAATCTTCCTCGTTGTAGAGGATGACGTGGTCGCAGCCATTGGAGAGCGCGAGATCGGCCTTCGCCTTGGAGCCCACGGTGCCGATCACATGCGCGCCGAGCGCCTTGGCCCACTGGCAGGCCAGCAGCCCGATGCCGCCGGCGGCGGCGTGGATCAGCACGCGGTGGCCGGGCTCGACCTTGAAGGTCTTGTGCAGGAGGTACCAGACCGTCAGCCCCTTGAGCATCAGCACGGCGCCCTGCTCGTAGGTGATGTGGTCGGGCAGCTTGACCAGCTTGTCGGCCGGGATCACCCGCTCGCTGGCATAGCCGCCGAGGTTGAAATAATAGGCGACGCGGTCGCCGGGATGGAAATTGGTGACGCCCGGGCCGACGGCCACGACCTCGCCGGCGGCTTCGTTGCCGGCGATGAACGGCAGGCCCGGCGCCTTGTAGAGGCCGGTGCGGAAATAGACGTCGATGAAATTCACGCCGACGGCATGCTGCCGGATGCGGACCTCGCCCGGTCCCGGCGCCGCCACCTCGACGTCCTCATACACCAGGGCTTCCGGACCCCCCACCTTGTGCACGCGCACGGCCTTGGTCATGACAGTCTCTCCCTTGGTATTCGGCTCAGGCGCCGAACTTCGGATGCGAACGAAAGCCATCGCCGCCGCCTTGTCAACTCGATCGGCCGAAACCGGCTATTTGGCGACCTTCCGGCGGTTGCGCCCGGCCAGCACGTTGAACAGTTCGACCGCCGCCGCAAACACGATGGCAAAGTAGATATAGCCGCGCGGGATGTGGAATTGGAATCCGTCCGCCACCAGCGCCACGCCGATCAGCACCAGGAACGCCAGCGCCAGCATCTTGGTGGTCGGATGATCGGCCACGAACTTCGCCACCGGCCCCGACGAAATGTACATGACGGCACAGGCGATCACGACCGCGGCGACCATGATTTCGATATCCTCCGCCATGCCGATCGCGGTGATGATCGAGTCCAGCGAGAACACGATGTCGATGACGATGATCTGCATGATCGCCCAGAAGAACACGCTGGCTTTGGGCTCGGTGTCGGGTTCGCCATGGGCCGCCTCGACCTCGGCATGAATTTCATGCGTTGCCTTCGCGATCAGGAAGGCACCGCCGGCGATCAGGATGATGTCGCGCCACGACAACGCGACGCTTCTCACGGTGATGACGGGCTCCGTCAGACCGATCAGCCAGACCAGCACGCTGAGCAGCACGATGCGGAACACCAGCGCCAGCAGCAAGCCGATCTGGCGGGCCCGCTTGGCCTGCGCCGGCGGAATCCGCGAGACGATCACCGAAATGAAGATGACGTTGTCGATGCCGAGCACGATCTCCAGCGCCGTCAGGGTCAACAGCGCGAACCAGGCTTCGGGGCTTGTGATTAATTCCATCATGCTCTGAACGACTTCATTTGGCGGATCACCGCATCACTCCCGATCACATAGAGCCGCAATCGCGCACAGCCCGGCGACGATGGGCGCGCCCACGTTGAAATCGCGGACCAGCGTATAGATCGCAAGCACGGCACCAACAGCCATCAGCCACAGGGTCAGCCAGCGCAGACGCACCACCCGGATCGGATGCAGCACATGAAACGGCGCAAACGTCAGCGCGATCAGGACGGCGATGCCGAGCGTCGACAGCACCGGCGGCAGATGCAGCAAGAACAGATAGAACGCCGCGGCGTTCCACAGCGCCGGAAAGCCGCGGAAATGATTGTCGGATGCCTTCATGCGCCGGTCGGCGAAATACAGCGCGCCCGACACCATGATGCCGATGCCGAGCAGCGGCGCCGCCAGCGGCAGCAACAGCCCGCTCGCGGTGATGGCATAGGCCGGCACGAATACGTAGGTCAGGAAATCGACGACGAGATCGAGCATGTCGCCGGACCAGTTCGGCTGCAGCCGCACGACATCGAGCCGTCGCGCCAGCGGGCCGTCGATCGCATCGACGATCAGGGCGACGCCGAGCCAGCCGAACATGCTGGCCCAGTGTTCGCGCACGGCCTCCAGCATCGCCAGCAGCGCGATGCCCGCGCCCATCGCCGTGAAGATATGCACGGCGAAAGCGGCGGTCCGCGCTCGGCTGGTCGCCGGGTGCGGAATCTGGTTCGGTGGTCTGGTCCATTGCTTCGGCAGTGCTATCAGGAATCGCTGCGATTTGCATATCGGCCGCTTGCGGCGTTCCGCCGCGCGATCGGGCGGAAACTTTTCGGCCGGTTGATGGCTTGAAAATGTCGCTCCGACCGTCAATTGTCCTGGTATGGACAATGCATCGCAAATTTATGACGCCGCCGTGATCGGCGGCGGGCCGGCGGGATTGACCGCGGCCATCGCGCTGGCCGCGACCGGCGCGAAAACCGCCCTGCTCGCCCGCCGCGTTCCCTATGCCGACAACCGCACCACGGCGCTGCTCGGCGCTTCCACCGAGCTGCTCGAACGTCTCGATGTCTGGTCCCGCTGCCACGACAAGGCCGCCGCCTTGCGGACCATGCGGCTCGTCGACGACACCGGCCGGCTGATCCGCGCGCCCGAGGTGCGCTTCACCTCGGACGAGATCGGCCTCGACCAGTTCGGCTACAACATCGACAACCGATCGTTAATGGTCGCCCTCGAAGCGCGCGCGGCTGAGCTTTCGAATTTGACTCGATTTGACGATGAGGCCGCAACGATCGATCCGCAGGATGCGAGCGTTGCGATCCAGACCGGCAAGGGCGAACGCTTATTCGCGCGGCTTGTTGATCGGTGCCGACGGACGGCAGTCGCCGTCCCGCACGGCAGCCGGGATCGGGGTCAGCCGCCGCGACCTGCATCAATCGGCGCTGACGTTCAACATCTCGCCATTCGCGGCCCCACAACGGCATCTCGACCGAGTTTCACACCGCGCAAGGCCCGTGCGTGTTCGTGCCCCTGCCCGGCAATCGCTGCAGCGTGGTGTGGGTCTCGCAGACGCGCGAAGCCGAGCGGCTGATGTCGCTCGGCGACGACGAATTGTCCGAGGCCGCGGAACGGCAGTCGCACTCCATTCTCGGCCGCGTCCAGGTCGAAGCCGGACGCAACGTGTTTCCGCTGACGATCGAACGCCCCGACAAATTCGCCAGCCATCGCGTCGCGCTGGTCGGCGAAGTCCGCCCACGTCGTGCCGCCGATCGGCGCGCAGGGCCTCAACATGGGCCTGCGCGACGCCGCCGATATCGCCGACATCGCAGGCAACGCGATCTCGCTCGGCGAGGATCCCGGTTCGCCCGCGGTGCTGGCGCGCTATCAGTCCGCCCGCCGCGCCGACGTCGCCAGCCGGCTGATCGCCATCGACGTCGCCAACCGTTCCCTGCTCAGCGGTTTCGTCGGCATGCAGTCGCTGCGCGCGATGGGCATGCACCTGCTCGGCTCGTTCGGCCCGCTGCGCCGGCTCGCGATGCGCGAGGGTCTGGCGCCGACCTGGAAGCGCGTGAGCTGACCGTTGCATGCTGCCGTAGCCCGGGCGAGCGCAGCGACCCCGGGGACCGCTCCCGCATATCGCTCCGCTCACGCGGGCTACGGAGCACACGAGCAAGAGCCTCTACAAAACAAGCCCTTGCCTACTGTGCATGGGGTTGTTTTGCATGTTTTGTGTTTCGACCCCTCACGGAAACACCAGCCGCCCGCTCTGGATGAACCACATCACGCTGGTCAGCGTCACCACGGAGGCAAACGTCCCGATCAGCACGGCGACCGACGCCGGCTCGATCCAGGTGTTGTTCTGCCGGGCGATGACGAACACGTTCAGCGCCGGCGGCAGCGCGGCCATCAGCACGGCGGTCGCCGCCCAGGGCTGCGCGAACGGCCCGAACAGCAGCATCAGGCCGAACACGATCAACGGATGGATCAGCAGCTTGATCGCGATCACGCCCGGCACTTCCCAGGGCACCCGGTCGAACGGGCGCAGCGCCACGGTGACGCCGAGCACGAACAGCGCGGTCGGCGCCGCGGCGTTCTGCAGGAACAGCAGCGTGCGGTCGAGCGCCGTCGGCAGCGGAATGTGGAAGGCCGCCACCAGCGCGCCCAGCACCGCCGACATGATCAGCGGGTTCATCACGATCTGCCGCACGGCGATGCCGATCGCATGCAGGAACGACTTGTGCTCGCGATCGGTCAGCGCCATCAGCAGCGGCACGATCGTGAACAGGAAGATGCTGTCGCAGCAGAAGATCAGCGCGGTCGGCGCCGCCGCCTTGGCGCCCAGCACCGCCAGCGCCAGGCCGGGGCCCATATAGCCGATATTGCCGTAGGCGCCGGCAAGGCCCGCCATGGTCGCCTTGCGCAGCGACAGATCGCCGAAGATGCGGCCCGCCACCATCGCCAGGACGAAGGCGCTGACGGTGGCAAGCGTGGTCGCGATCAGGAATGGCGGGTTGTTCAGTTCGGCAAACGGCGTGTCCGACATGATGCGAAACAGCAACGCCGGCAGGGAAACGTAGAGCAGGAAGAAGTTCATCCAGGCGAGGCCGGATTCAGGCAGGCCCCGGGTCTTGCCGCAGGCAAAGCCGATAAAAATCAATCCAAAGTAGGGAAGCGCGAGGTTGAGGATATCGGCCATCTCGGAACGTCTTTTCGCCAGCGATTTCGGGGGTATGGCGCCTGCTATCGCCACCGCGCGTAAAGGTTAATTCGTCCTAATGCCTCTAGCATCGGCCACAATCATGGTCTATTCGACGGGACATGATCAAAGCGCGCACCGCCAAATTCCAGATCGGGCAGATCGTCCGCCACCGGGTGTTTTCCTTCCGGGGCGTGATTTTCGATATCGATCCGGAATTCAACAATACCGAGGAGTGGTGGTTGTCGATCCCCGAGGAGGTGCGGCCCCACAAGGATCAGCCGTTCTATCACCTGCTGGCGGAAAACTCGGAGTCCGAATACGTCGCCTATGTCTCCGAGCAGAACCTGCTGCCGGACGATTCCGGCGAGCCGATCCGGCACTCGCAGGTGGCCGAGATCTTCATCAAGGACAAGTCCGGCGGCTATCGCCCGCGCAATCCCTCGCTGAACTGATCAGCTTCATCCGCAACAAAAAAGGCGCCCTGTTCGGGCGCCTTTTGCGTTTGTGCCGGGAGGCTGCGGCGGCTACTTCGCCGCCGGGTTGGCGCCTCTCGAGCTTCTTGCGCTGCTCTTCAGCCTTCTTCTGCAGCTCTTCCTGCAGCTTCTTCTGGTTTTCCTCGAACTGCTTCGGGTCGGTCGGCGGGCCGTCATAGGCCTTGGCGAACTCGCCCGCGAGCGGCAGCGGCAGGGTCAGCGGCGCGCCGTTGGAATTGATCGCCTGGACGACGAGGTTCTGGCCCTTCTTCAGGCTGGCGATCAGCTCAGGGGTCGCTTCGTAGTCGGACATGCAGCCGTTCTGGAAGCAGATGACGTAGGGGCCCTGCAGCGGCGCGTTGCTGTCGACGATGATGCGCGTGCCGTGCACGAGCTGCATGCCGAGCGGCAGCGTCACGCGCAGCAGCTTCTTCGGCTCGCCTTCCGGCTCGATGATGACGGCGGCGATGACCGGCTGGCCGGACTCGATGCGGCCGTCCTTGCCGGTGAAGCAGACCTGCTTGGCGCCGGCTTCCTGGCCCTTCAGGCAGAACTTGGTCCAGGGCGCGTAGATCAGCTGCACCTGCTGTTCCGGCGGCTGGGCAGCGGCGGGCGCACCGGCCGGCGGAGCCTGCGCCGCCGGCGGAGGCGCGGGCTGTTTCGGAGCAGCCTTTGGCGCCGCCTTCGGCGCAGCCGGCGCGGGCGCCTGGGCCTGCGCGCCGGACACGATCAACGTCGCCGACAGTGCCGAGGCCGCCAACAGGGCCACAACCTGCCCACGCGGCCGGACAGATCCGGCCAAGATACGGAAATTCATTGCGGAAAACCCTTTCTGAACCGGAGCGCCCGAAACCGCTACAGGCACCGACACCTCACCCCGCGCTTCGGCGGTTATCTCGTTGGCAATTGAGGCGGATACGTGACAGTTGTTCCCGCCCTTACTGATTGCCCGCCTTCAATACAGCGGCAGGCGAAAAGATCAATGCCGACAGGCATCTTTGCCTTTCCCCAAACGCCGGGGCGGAAGCCTATGGTAAAGCTTTCGCGTGCGCATTTTCGAATCAAATTCGTGCCCGCCCGTGACCGCCTGCGGGCGTATCCGCCTGCGTGTATTGGCGTATGCCGCCCTCGCGCTGGGTGTAGCGCTGCCGGCGCCGTTTTGCGATGCAAAAGCAGCCGAAAGCCACGCGCTGGCGATGCACGGCGCCCCGGCCCTTCCGCCCGATTTCGCGCATATGCCCTACGCCAATCCCGATGCGCCGAAGGGCGGCCGGCTGGTCTGGGGCCTGCTTGGAACTTTCGACAGCCTCAATCCCCTGATCGTCCGCGGCATCGCGGTCCAGCAGGTCAGGGGTTTTGTGGTCGAAAGCCTGCTGACGCGGGGCAATGACGAGGCCTTTACGCTGTATGGCCTGCTGGCCAGGACCGTCGAAACCGACGACGCGCGCAGCTATGTCACCTTCCGCCTCGACCCCAGGGCGCGCTTTTCCGACGGCAAGCCGGTCACGGCCGACGACGTGCTGTTTTCCTGGGAACTGTTGCGCGACAAGGGCCGGCCCAATCACCGCCAGTACTATTCCAAGGTCGCAAAGGCCGAGGCGCCCGACCCGCTTACCGTGCGATTCGATTTCGGCGGCACCAATGACCGCGAGCTGCCGCTGATCCTCGGCCTGATGCCGGTGTTGCCGCGCCACGCGGTCGATCCCGCGACCTTCGAGGACACGACCATGACCGGTCCGGTCGGTTCCGGACCGTATCGCGTCACCGCCGTCAAGCCGGGGGCCAGCGTCACGCTGACCCGCAATCCCGATTACTGGGGCCGCGATCTGCCGGCCAATCGCGGCTTGTGGAATTTTGACGAGATCAGGCTCGACTACTACCGCGAATCCAGCGGCCAGTTCGAGGCGTTCAAGCGCGGCCTCTACGACTTCCGCGTCGAATACGAGCCGCTGCGCTGGCACGACGGCTACGATTTTCCGGCCGCCCGCAGCGGCGAAGTGATCCGCGATACCATCAAGCCCGGCCTGCCGCAGCCGTCGGAATTTCTGGTGTTCAACACCCGCCGACCGATGTTTTCGGACGTTCGCGTGCGGCAGGCGCTGACGCTGCTGTTCGATTTCGAATGGATCAACCGCAATTACTTTTTCGGCCTCTATCCGCGCGCGGCGGGGTTCTTTGCGGGATCCGAACTGTCCGCCTATGGCCGTCCGGCCGACGACCGCGAGCGCGAGCTTCTAAAACCGTTCTCGGCGCGCATCCCGCCGGATGTTCTCGACGGCAGCTATCGCCTGCCCGTTACCGACGGCTCGGGACGCGATCGGACGACGCTGCGGAGCGCACTCAAATTGCTGTCGGACGCCGGCTACGAGCTCGATGGCGCCGTGCTGCGGCAGCGTGCGACCAAAACCCCCTTCAGCGTTCGAAATCCTGGTCACGACGCGCGATCAGGAGCGAATCGCGCTGGCCTATCAGCGCGATCTCAAGCGCGCCGGTATCGACGCCAACGTGCGCGCGGTCGATCCGGTCCAGTTCGACCAGCGCCGGCTAACGTACGAGTTCGACATGCTGCAGAACCGCTGGGATCAATCGCTCTCCCCCGGCAACGAGCAGTCCTTCTACTTCGGCAGCCAGGCCGCCGACATTCCCGGCACCCGTAATTACATGGGGGCCAAGGAGCCGGCGATCGACGCCCTGATTGCCGTGCTGCTCGAGGCGCAGGAGCGCCCGGCCTTCGTCGACGCGGTGCGGGCGCTGGACCGTGTTTTGATCTCGGGCTTTTACGCTATCCCCGTCTTTAACATGCGGGATCAATGGATCGCGCGCTGGAATCGGATAGAACAACCCAAGGCGACTGCGCTAACCGGCTACCTCCCGGAAACCTGGTGGCGGAAGCCGGAAGCGAAGTGAATGACCGACCGTGCACCCCTCGTGACGCAACCCCGTGACAGAGCGAAGTAACGCCGTGACCCAGCCCACCGCTTCGCCAACGCTCGATACGCTGTTCAAACGAAACCTGGCGCGGCAGCCGGATGCGCTGGCGCTGGTCGATCCCTCCAACAAGCAGCGCGTGACCGGCCAGCCGCCGAAGCAGCTGACCTTCGCGCAGGCCGACCGCATGATCTCGGCGCTATCGGCGCATTTCATCGAGTTCCGGCCTGCCGTCCAATTCGGTCATCGCGATTCAACTGCCCAACACCATCGAATTCGCGCTCACCGTGCTCGCCGCCTTCCGCGCCGGCCTCGTCGTCGCGGTGCTGCCGCTGCTCTGGCGGCAGTCGGAACTGACCATGGCGCTCAACCGCACCGCCGCGCGGGCGATCGTGACCTCGTAGCAAGGTCGACGGCGTGGTCTATTCCGATATCGCCATGAACGCCGCCGCCGAGGCGTTCTCGATCCGCCATGTCTGCGGCTTCGGCAACGACCTGCCCGAAGGCATGGCTTCGCTCGACAACGCGATCTTCCGGGAATCCCTGACCACGCGCGCCGTGATCCAGGACGGTCGCAAGGCGGCGCTGATTTCCTTCGACGTCACTTCGGACGGTTTTCGGCCGGTTCCCCGCGCCCATCTCGGCCTGATCGCCGGGGGCCTCGCCGTGTCGCTCGAAAGCGACGTGCCGCAGGGCGCAACAATCCTGTCGGCGTTCTCGCCGATGTCGTTTGCCGGCCTCGCCTCGTCGCTGGCGGTCTGGCTGCTGTCGGGCGGAACGCTGGTGCTGCACCATCCGTTCGACGAGGAAGCGCTGGAGCAGCAGATCAATGAGCAGTCCTGCGATACGCTGATCGCGCCGGCGCAACTGGCGCTGCGGCTGGACGAGATGGATCTCGCGGCACGGATGCCGAGCCTGCGCAACGTCATCGGGCTGTGGCGCACGCCGGAGCAGGTCGGCTCCAGCGCGGCCTGGGCCTCGAAGCAGGCGACGCTGACCGATGTCTATCTGTTCGGCGAGGCCGGATTGTTCGGCGCGCGCCGGATCGCGGCGGACGGCTCCCCGGCCCAGATCAAGCCCGGCCCCCACGGTGCTCCGCGCGATCTACCGGGATCCTCGATCGCCGGCGATATCGTGCTGACGCCGCGCGGTACGCTCGGATTGCGCGGACCGATGGTGCCGGTCGCGGCCTATGCGCCGCCTCCCCCGCCAAGCGACTCCCTGATCGCCGCAACGCCGCGCGACTATGTCGATACGGACTACGCGGCGCGGCTCGACCGTGTGACCGGCGCGATCAACATCACCGCGCCGCCGTCCGGCGTCATGGCGGTCGGCGGCTACCGGTTCCTGGCGCAGGATCTGCAGGAATGGGCGCGGCGACTGGGCCAGGGCGCGCTGCTGACGGCACTGCCCGACCGTCTCAGCGGCCACCGGCTCGCCGGCCGTGCGATCGACAATGCGCGCGCCCGCGACGCGCTGACGGAACTCGGCCTCAACCCGTTGATGATCGAGGCCTTTCGCGATCGGAACAACGCCGTCTGAGCGCCTGCTTCAGGGTCGGCGTTGACGCCGCATTAAGCGCCGCAAACTAGACTCTGTGGTCCCAGACGCGACCAGACCCGAGTTCCGAAGCATGTCCCAGCAAGGCCCGATCCTCGTCGTCTCGACCGCGAGGCGGCCGTCCTTTGCCGCCACGCTCGACATCGGCAGGCTGTTTCCAGTGGTCGAGACCGAATGGGCCGAGGCGGCGCGGGCCGTCGAACAGGTGCAACCGGCCGCCGTGCTGGTCGCGACCACCGACGCCGATGCGGCCGGGCTGGCGCAACTGGCCGCGCGCGCTGCGGCACGTCAGCCCTATCTGCCGCTGATTTCGGTCGACCCGGAGACGCCGCATCCGGACAACGTCATTCCTTTCTTTCAAACCCAAGGCGGCGGCTCGGACCGTCTGGTGGCGCGCCTGCGGGCCGCGCTGCGCGTGCGCTCGCTGCATGCGACCGTGATGCGCCGGCTGGTGCCGTCAACGCCGATGGCGCTGTCGCAGATCGATCCGGCGCGCGACGCCACCGTGCTGCTGATCGGCCGCGGCGGCGCCTATCCGGCGTTGTCGGTGGCGCTCGGCGAGCGCACCGGCGTGGTCGGCGCGCTCTCGATCGAAGCGGCTGCCAAGCATCTCAACGTCAGGGACATCGACGGCATCGTGCTCGGCGAAGGTTTTAGCCCGCGCGTGATCGACGCCTTTCTCACCGTGCTGACGGAGGACGCCCGTTTCCGCAGCCTTCCCATCATCGTGGCGGCGGGAGATCTGGCGCGGACCTACGACCTGCCAAACCTCGAGGTCGTTTCGGACACCGCCGCCAAGGTGGTCGCGACTGCACTCCCGCTGGTCCGTCAGCATGCCTTCGAGGCGCTTCTGAGCCGCACGCTGAAAGCCATCGACGCCGACGGCCTGATCGATGCCCGAACCGGGCTGCTGACCCCGGAAGCCTTCGAGCGCGATTTCGCCAGCGCCATCTACCAGACGCAGCAACGCGGCGGCGGCCTGTCGGTCGCCCGCTTCGCGTTCGATCCCGAACATCCCCGTGCGCAATTCGACGGCGCGCGGATCATCAGCCGGCTGATGCGGCAAATGGACTTTGGTACCGCCCATGAAGACGGTTCGGTTGTCGTGGTGTTTGCCGAAGCCGATTTGAAGTCCGCGCACAGCATCGCACGGCGGCTGTCGAGCGTGATGCGCCATACCAGCCACGGCCACCGCGACGCGCGATCGGAGCCGGCCGTGACGGTCGCAACGCTGATGCCGAACGATTCGGCGAAGTCGCTGCATTCGCGGCTCCAGGAAGAGGCACATCGCGCCGCGTCGTGAATGTTCCGCGGAACTAAGGGAACATCTCCTCCTGATCCGCATTGTCGGGCATCGACTTTGTTCTGGAGGACAACATGAAGAAAATTGTACTGATCACCACGTCGCTGGCTCTGCTTGCGGAGTCCGGCTTTCGCCGAAAGCAAGACCGTCGGTGCAGCGCCGGCTGAAGCCAAATTCTCGACGGTGTCGAAGGACGAGATGTTCTCTTCGAAGCTGAAGGGCCTCAACGTCTATAACCAGAAGGACGAGTTGGTCGGCGAAATCACCGACATCGCCATCAAGGGCAACTCCGTCGACGCGCTGATCCTGTCGGTCGGCGGATTCCTCGGCATGGGCGAGCACTACGTCGCGGTGTCGCCGGGCTCGGTCAACGTGAAGCGCGATACCAAGAACGACAAGTGGGTGGCGACGATGAACACCACCAAGGAAGCGCTGAAGGCCGCGCCGGAATTCAAGTATCCGAAGTAACTCGCGGCAATCGCTAATCTCGTAGGGTGGGCAAAGGCGCGCAAGCGCCGTGCCCACCTTTTTCTTTTTGCGAGAAATGGTGGGCACGCTGCGCTCTGCCCACCCTACGAATTGTATCTCTACGCCGCCTTCTTGCTCTCCGCGAGATTGGCGAGTTGCCGCAAGATCTCGGTCGTGCCCATCAAGCGTTCTTCCGGCGTCTTCCAGGTCTGCAGGAATACCACCTTCATGTCCGGCCGCACCTTTGCGGCCTGGCCGTGCTGGCGGATGAAGAACACCAGCCGGTCCGGCTGCGCGAACTTGTTGTCGCGGAAGGTGATGACGGCGCCCTTCGGTCCGGCGTCGACCTTCTCGACATTGGCGCGGCGGCAATAGGCCTTGATCGCCGCGACCTTGAAGAGATAGCGGACTTCGTCCGGCAGCACGCCAAAACGATCGCGCATCTCGGCGGCGAAATTGTCGATCTCCTCGTCGGTCTCGAGATCGGCGAGCCGGCGATACAGCGACAGCCGCACCGCGAGGTCGTCGACGTACTCCTCTGGGATCAGCACCGGCATGCCGATGGTGATCTGCGGCGACCAGCGGTCGGCGGCAGGCTCGGTCACGCCGGCCTTGAGGTTGAGGATCGCCTCCTCCAGCATCGACTGATAGAGTTCGAAGCCGACTTCCTTGATGTGGCCGGACTGCTCCTCGCCGAGCAGATTGCCGGCGCCGCGGATGTCGAGGTCGTGCGACGCCAACTGAAAACCCGCGCCGAGCGTTTCCAGCGACTGCAGCACTTTCAGCCGCCGCTCGGCCTGGGCGGTGATCTTCTGTTGCGCCGGCAGCGTGAACAGGGCGTAGGCGCGCAGCTTCGAGCGCCCCACCCGTCCACGCAGCTGATAGAGCTGCGCCAGGCCGAACATGTCGGCACGGTGCACGATCAAGGTATTGGCGGTCGGAATATCGAGGCCGGACTCGATGATCGTGGTCGAGAGCAGGATGTCGTATTTGCCGTCGTAGAACGCCGACATGATGTCTTCGATCACGGTCGGCGCCATCTGGCCGTGTGCGACCGCGACCTTCATTTCCGGCACGTTCTTGTCGAGAAAATCCTTGACGCTGGCGAGGTCCTCGATCCGCGGCACGACGTAGAACGCCTGGCCGCCGCGGTAGCGCTCGCGCAGCAGCGCCTCGCGGATCATCAGGGGATCGTGCGGCGCCACGAAAGTGCGCACCGCGAGGCGATCGACCGGGGGCGTGGCGATGATCGAGAGATCGCGCACGCCGGTCAGCGCCAGTTGCAGCGTGCGCGGAATCGGCGTGGCGCTCAGCGTCAGCACGTGCACCTGCGCCCGCAACTGCTTCAGCCGCTCCTTGGCGCTAACGCCAAAGTGCTGCTCCTCGTCGACGATCAGAAGCCCGAGATCCCTGAACTTGATCGACTTGCCGAGCAGCGCGTGGGTACCGACGACGATGTCGACCTGGCCATCGGTCAGCCCCTTCTTGACCTGCGTCAGCTCCTTCGCCGGGATCAGGCGCGAGGCCTGCGCGACGTTGACGGGAAAGCCGCGAAAACGCTCGGCAAAATTCTTGCTGTGCTGCCGCGCCAGCAGCGTGGTCGGCACCACCACCGCAACCTGCTTGCCGTCGAGCGCGACCGCAAACGCCGCGCGCAGCGCCACCTCGGTCTTGCCGAAGCCGACGTCGCCGCAGATCAGGCGGTCCATCGGGACGGCCGCTTTCGAGGTCCTTCAGCGTGGACGTGATGGCGCCGAGCTGGTCCTCGGTCTCTTCATAGGGGAAGCGCGCGCAGAACTCGTCATAGACATGCGGCTGCACCGGCATTTTCGGCGCTTCGTGCAGATGCCGCTCGGCCGCGATCTTGATCAGTTCGCCCGCGATCTCGCGGATGCGGTTCTTGAGCTTGGCCTTGCGCGCCTGCCAGCCGCCGCCGCCCAGCCGATCCAGTTCGACATTGGCGCCGTCGGAGCCGTAGCGCGACAGCAGTTCGATGTTCTCGACCGGCAGGAACAGCTTTGTTTCGGCCGCGTAATGCAGTTCGAGACAGTCATGCGGCGCGCCGCCGACCTCGATGGTCTGCAGGCCGACAAAGCGCCCGATGCCGTGCTCGACGTGAACCACGAGATCGCCGGTGGCAAGACTGGTGACTTCGGAGATGAAGTTGTCGAGCTTGCGGCTCGACTTGCGCGGCCGCACCAGGCGGTCGCCCAAAATGTCCTGCTCGCTGATGACGGCGAATTCGTCGGTCTCGAAACCGCTTTCCATGCCGACGACCGCCAGCATGGTCTCGTTGCGCGGCGTCGCCTGCACCGTGCGCCAGGCGTTGACGCTGGTGAGGTTGGCGAGCTTGTGGTCGCGCAGCATGCTGTCCATGCGGTCTCGCGAACCTTCGCTCCACAGCGTGATCACCACCTTCTTGCGCTGGGCCTGCAGCGCCTGCACATGCGCCACCACGGCTTCGAACACGTTGACCGATGTGTCGGCGCGCTCAGGCGTGAAATTGCGGCCCTGGCGCGCGCCGGCGTCGAACACGTCAGTGCTGCCGTCCGGCACCGCAAACGGCGTGAGCCGCGCCACCGCGGCGTCACTGAGGCGTTCGGTCCACTCAGCTTCGGTTAAATAGAGCCGGTCCGGCGGCAAGGGCTTGTAGATCGCGCCGGAGCCCGGATGGTCCAGCGCCTCGCGCCGCGCCTCGTAATAGTCCTGGATCTGCTTGAAGCGCTCGCGGGCGGCATCCTCGCCCTGCGGCTCGATCGCGACCGGCGCGCCGTCGAGATAGTCGAACAGCGTGTCCATCCGCTCCTGGAACAGCGGCAGCCAGTGCTCCATGCCGGGGTGGCGGCGGCCCTCGCTGACGGCTTCATAGAGCAGATCGTCGCGCTGCGGCGCGCCGAAGGTCGCGACATAGCCCATGCGAAAGCGGCGGATGGTTTCGGTGACGAGCTGGAATTCCGAGACCGGAACCAGGTCGAGCGCACGCATGTCGAGCAGCGTGCGCTGGGTCTCCGCGTCAAAAGTGCGGATCGATTCGAGGGAGTCGCCGAAGAAATCGAACCGCACCGGCTGGTCGAGGCCGGCCGGAAACAGATCGAGGATGCCGCCGCGCACGGCATATTCGCCGGGCTCGCGCACGGTGGACGAGCGGTTGTAGCCATTGTGCTCCAGCCAGGCCACGATCGAGTCCATCGGCACGACATGGCCGGGCGCCACCGACAGCGCCTGCGCCGCCACCACCTCGCGCGCCGGCACGCGCTGCACGATGGCGTTGACCGTCGTCAGCACGATCAGCGGCTTGTCGCTGCCCGTCAGGCGCGACAGCCGCGCCAGCGTGGTCAGGCGCTGCGCCAGGATGCCGCCATGCGGCGACACCCGGTCATAGGGCTGGCAGTCCCAGGCCGGAAACTGCATCACAGGCAGATCGGGGGCGAAGAATTCCAGCGCGCGGGCGAGCTGCTGCATGCGCGGACCGTCGCGACAGACCACGGCAAGGCTTACGGCCGGCGGTTTTGGCCGTGCCGCCACCGCGCGCGCCAGATCGGAGACGACCAGCCCCTCGGCGCCCTCGGCAACGTTGGCAAAGGTGAGCGCGCGGCCGGGAGCAGCGCGCGGGGAGCCAGCAGCGCGGCGGGCGATTTGACCGGCGCCTTCATGCGTCGTGATCCACGGCGCGAAACGCCTTGATGCGCTCGAACAGCGCGGTCGCATATTCCGGATCGAGCGGCGTGTCGCCGATCAGCGCGGCATAGAGATCGGGATCGGGCAACTCGATCAGGCGCTCGAGTTCGGCCAGTTCGTCATCGCGCATGGCCACTATCTCGGCATCCGCAAAGCGGCCGAGGATGAGATCCATCTCGCGGGTACCGCGATGCCAGCAGCGGAACAAAAGCCGCTTGCGGCGGTCGTCGAGGCCACCGCTCGATCGTGTCGTACCCGTCATTTTCGCCAATCCATTCGAACGCCAAAAGCCCGGACATGCCGGGCGGGGTTGATATAGCGATCGGGATGGCCAATGTCAGCCCTTTGTGTTCGAGATTATCAACTGTCTCGCCATTGCCGGGCTTGACCCGGCAATCCATCCTCTTTTGAAGATGGATGCGCGGGTCAAGCCCGCGCATGACGACGAGAGACCGATGCGCCCCACTCTGCTCAATCCGCTGTTTGCACCGGTCACGACCCTTCCCGGCGTCGGGCCGAAGCAGGACAAGCTGCTGCGCTATCTGCTGTCGCGCGACGAGACGCCGCGGCTGGTCGATCTGCTGCTGCATCTGCCGGCCAGCGTGATCGACCGCCGGGCGCAGCCGAAGATCCGCGAAGCCGTGCAGGGAACCATGGTGACACTGGAAGTCACCGTGGATCGCCACCGCCCGCCGCCGCCGCGCAATTCGCGCGCGCCCTATCTCGTCTATGCCTCTGACGATACCGGCGACGTGGTGCTGACGTTCTTTCGCGCCAAGCCGGGCTATGTCGAAAAGCTGCTGCCGGTCGGCGAGAAGCGCTACGTGTCGGGCACGCTGCAGATGTATGACGGCATTCCGCAGATCGTGCATCCCGACCGCGTGGTGGACGAGGCCGGATTTGCCAAGCTCAGCGGCATCGATCCGGTCTATCCGCTCACGGAAGGCCTGGCGCTCGGTTCGCTGCGCCGGGCGATTGCGCAGGCGCTGCTGAAGCTTCCTGATCTGCCCGAGTGGATCAGTCCAGAAGTCATTCGCCGCTGCAGCTTTCCGCCGATTGGCGAGGCGCTCAACCGCGTGCATGTGCCGGTCGAACTCACCGACATTTTGCCCGACGGCCCGTTCTGGTCGCGGCTCGCCTTTGACGAACTGCTCGCCGGCCAACTGGCGCTGGCGCTGGTGCGCGCGCAACTGCGGCGGCCGGCGGGCGACCGCAATGCCGGCGACGGCCACCTCCGCCACAAGATCATCGACGCCCTGCCCTACGCGCTGACATCCTCGCAGCGCGAGGCGGCGGCCGCCATCGCCGAGGATCTGCGCCAGCCGGTGCGGATGCTGCGGCTGCTGCAGGGCGACGTCGGGTCCGGCAAGACGGTGGTGGCGCTGCTCGCGGCGGCGGCGGTCACGGAGGTCGGCAAGCAGGCGGCGCTGATGGCGCCGACCGAGTTGCTCGCCCGCCAGCACATCAAGACCATCGCGCCGCTGGCCGAGCGCGCCGGCATGCGGGTGGCGATCCTGACCGGCCGCGAGAAGGGCAAGGAGCGCCGCGAGATTCTGGCGCGGCTGGAAGCCGGCGAGATCGATTTTTTGGTCGGCACCCATGCGCTGATCCAGGACGACGTGATCTACAAGGCGCTGGCGCTGGCGGTGGTCGACGAACAACATCGTTTCGGCGTGCGCGAACGGCTGGCGCTGACCAACAAGGGCGACGCGGTCGACGTGCTGGTGCTGAGCGCGACGCCGATCCCGCGCACGCTGGTGCTGACGTATTTTGGCGACATGGACGTCTCCGAATTGCGCGAAAAGCCGGCCGGCCGCCAGCCGATCGAAACCCGCACCATCTCGATGAGCCGCCTCGACGAGGTGACGGACGGCGTCGGGCGCGCGCTGCAGGCCGGCAAGCTGGTCTACTGGATCTGCCCGCTGGTGGAGGAATCCGAAGCCGAAGGCACCGAGCACCTCACCAACGCCACCGAGCGCTTTGAGAAGCTGCGAGAGCGCTTCGGCGACAAGGTGGGTCTCGTTCACGGCCAGATGAAGGGGACGGAAAAAGACCGCGTGATGGCGCAATTCGCCGCGCACGAGATCGGGCTGCTGGTGGCGACCACCGTGGTCGAGGTCGGCGTCGACGTCCCCGCCGCGACCATCATGGTGATCGAGAACGCCGAGCGTTTCGGGCTCGCGCAATTGCATCAGTTGCGCGGCCGGATCGGGCGCGGCTCGGAGGCGTCGACCTGCCTGCTGCTCTACAAGGAGCCGCTCGGGGAGATGTCGAAGGCGCGGCTGAAGGTGATCCGCGAGACCACCGACGGTTTTCGGATCGCCGAGGAGGATTTGAAACTGCGCGGCGAAGGCGACGTGCTCGGCATCCGCCAGAGCGGCCTGCCCGGCTATCGCATCGCCCGCTCCGACGTCCACGCCCAGTTGATCACGCAGGCGCGCGACGAGGCGCTGCGGATCATGAAGGACAATCCGAAGCTGAAGGGCGAGCGCGGCGAGGCGCTGCGGTGTCTGCTGTATCTGTATGAGCGCGATGAGGCCGTGCCGCTGATCGGGGCGGGGTGAATTTACGCACCCTACTCCGCCTTCACCTTCACCGGCTGCAGCGCGGCGGCCGAGTTCGCCACCCGCGCGGCGTTCGCCATGCCGGCGAGTGCGGCGGCGTTGCGTTTTTGCGGGTCGGAGCCGGGCTGCACCACGCCGGCCGACATGATCAGGGTCGCGGCGTCCTCGGTCGACATGTCGACTTCGATGATCTTGCTCTTCGGCACGTAGAAGAAGAAGCCGGTGGTCGGGTTCGGCGCGCAGGGCAGGAACACCGAGATGTGCTCCTCCTCGCCGGGCAGTCTGGCCGCGATGTTCACGCTCGGGGTTTGCGAGATCAGGACGATCGACCACATGCCGGGCGAGGGAAATTCCACCAGCCCGACCTTGCGGAAGCTCGACCCCTTGCCGGAGAACAGCGTCTCGAACACCTGCTTGAGGCCGCGATAGATCGCGCGCACGACAGGCATGCGGCCGAGCAGGCGCTCGCCGAGATCGACCAGCGTCCGTCCGATCAGATTGGCGGCGAGGAAGCCGAGCAGCGTCAGCGCGACCACGGCGACGATCAGCCCCGAGCCGGGCAGCCCGAACGGCAGATAGGTTTCCGGCCGGTAGGCCATCGGCACGAAGGGGCGGACAATGCCGTCGACCCAGTTCACGAACCACCAGGTCAGATAGAAGGTGATCGCGACCGGCCCTGCGACAATCAGTCCGGTCAGAAAATAGTTCCGGAAACGGGCCATCAGCCCGCGGGGGAGCACTTTCCTCCGGCAGGGCTTCGTTCGGAGGCTCGCTCGGGGGCAGTTCTTCGCGGTTCATCATGGTTCCAGGTCGGATCGGCCGGCTTCATCCAGCTAAGCCATCCTAGCAGGTTTTTGAAGGGCCTATAGTGACAGCCAATCGGCTTGACTATTCGACCGTGACCGATTTGGCGAGATTTCGCGGCTGGTCGACGTCGGTGCCCATCACCACGGCGGTGTGATAGGCCAGCAACTGCACCGGGACGGCATAGACCAGCGGGGTGAACGCCGCCGCCATGTCGGGCAGCACGATGGTGACCAGCGATTCGATGGTGGCTTCCGCCGCGCCCTTGGCGTCGGTCATCAGGATGATGTTGCCGCCGCGGGCCGCGACTTCCTGCATGTTGGAGACGGTTTTTTCGAACACCCGGTCGTACGGCGCGATCACCACGACCGGCATGTTCTCGTCGATCAGCGCGATCGGCCCGTGCTTGAGTTCGCCGGCGGCATAGCCCTCGGCGTGGATGTAGGAAATCTCCTTCAGCTTCAGCGCGCCTTCCAGCGCCAGCGGATAGCTGGTGCCGCGGCCGAGATAGAGCACGTCCTTGGATTTCGAGAGGTCGCGCGCCAGCTTTTCGATCTGCGGCTCCGACGTCAGCGCCGCCGCCATCAGCCGCGGCACCTCGACGAGGCCGTGGATGAGTTTCTGCTCGTCCTCGTCGGACAGTTCGCCGCGCGCCTTGCCGGCGGCGACCGCGAGCGCGGCCAGCACCATCAGCTGGCAGGTGAAGGCTTTGGTCGAGGCGACGCCGATTTCGGGACCGGCCAGCGTCTGCAGCACGGTCTCGCTTTCGCGCGCGATCGTCGAGGTCGGCACGTTCACCACGGACAGCGTGTGCACGCCCTCGCCCTTGGCGTAGCGCAGCGCGGCCAGCGTGTCGGCGGTCTCGCCGGACTGCGAAATGAAGATCGCCAGATCGCCCTTGCGCAGCGGCGCCTCGCGGTAGCGGAATTCGGAGGCGACATCGACCTCGACCGGCACGCGCGCAAACCGCTCGAACCAGTATTTTGCGACGTAGCCGGCATAGCTCGCGGTGCCGCAGGCCGTGATCGAAATGCGCTGGATATCCTTGAAATCGAACGGCAGCTTGACCGGCAGCATCACGCGCTCGGTCGCCATGTCGACATAGCGCGCCAGGGTGTGGCCGACCACTTCCGGCTGCTCGTGGATTTCCTTGGCCATGAAGTGGCGGTAGTTCGCCTTGTCGACCAGCGAGGTCGAGGCCGAGTGCTTGACCGCCTCGCGGTGCACGATGGCGTTGTCCTTGTCGTAGATGGTAGCGCCCTTGTGGGTCAGCACCACCCAGTCGCCGTCTTCGAGATAGCTGATCGTATCGGTGAAGGGACCGAGCGCAATCGCGTCCGACCCCAGATACATTTCGCCGTCGCCGTGACCGATCGCGAGCGGCGGGCCGTTGCGGGCGCCGATCATCAGATCGTCGTCGCCGGCGAAGATGAAGCCGAGCGCGAACGCGCCGCGCAGTTCCGACAGCGCCGCCCTCACCGCCTCGACCGGCGCGATGCCCTGCTGCAGCAGATTGTCGACCAGGTGCAGCACGATCTCGGTGTCGGTTTCGGTCTTGAACACCGCGCCCTTCTTCTCGAGCTTTTCGCGCAGCTCGCGAAAATTCTCGATGATGCCGTTGTGAACCACGGCGACGCGATCGGTGGCGTGCGGATGGGCGTTGTTCTCGGTCGGCCTGCCGTGGGTGGCCCAGCGGGTGTGGCCGATGCCGGTGTGGCCCTGCAGCGGTTCGGCATCGAGCCGCTTTTCGAGGTTCTTCAGCTTGCCCTCGGCGCGGCGGCGCGCCAGGCGACCGCCTTCCAGCGTGGCGACGCCTGCGGAATCATAACCGCGATATTCAAGCCGCTTGAGTGAATCCACCAGCTGCTCCGCGACCGGAGCGCGTCCCAAAATGCCGACAATGCCGCACATGCGGTTCAATTCCCCAAAGCGACGATAGCGCGTCGCAACCCGCGACCCTCTTAACGAGAAATACCGTCGGACAGATACTCAATAATTGTTGCGTATTGAGACAGTCTTAAGTGGAAAGCTTCAGGGAACGCCTAACCAGGAATTAACCGATCGCATTCCCGAGGGATATGGGCCCGCGATCTCGCGGCATGACCTGCCCGAGCTTTGACCTTGGTTCTCCCCGAAGAGAGGGAGCAGGGAATGCCGGATGCACGCTGCACCCGCGATCTCGCGTGCAATGGGTAGATGGAAGCGCACACGAGCATACAGGTTCAGCGGAGGCACTCCGGCATTCCCTGCGCAATGGCTTTACGGCTTATACGTGCTCTCCCCGGCGACGAATTCCTTTTGCCACCGTCGCCAGCGGATTGAGATTTGTCTAAGCCCGGTCGGGCCGACGCGTCTCCGCTGGCTTGACATCAGCCACGGATGCCAGAACCACACGACTTCGCCGTACGCAGCGCCCTCACCCGCCGCTCCGACCGGCGAGATGCCGACGGAGGTTAAAGGCGAAGGCCTTGAAACGCCGGTCGTCTGCGCAACGTAAAATCGCTCACGGGAGAACCCGCCCTGCGACCACGATCGCGCCCGACGCCGCTGCGTCCACCGCATCCAACCCCGCGTCCGTGACGATCGCGATACGCCCCTCTTGCCGGGGTGGACGGGCGGAGTGATAGCGGTGATTTGGGTTGCGGCGGAAGCGGATTATTTTTTCGGATGAGGCTGGACGGGTAGCATCAGGTTGATCTGTTTCAACAAATTTGGCTGAACGCGCATTGGGCATTACCAGTTGACCTTCCAGCGATAAGAAGGAGTCAGCTGCACTTATCCTCCAGCAACTATTGAACACCACACTTGAAGCGTCTTCTAGCCTTGGCGCGTCTTCCGCCAATATGGAGAATTCAGTGACGCTGATTGCACGGGATCGTGTTGGGTGGAGCGCCATTTCTGATCGGCGATGGCTCTCTTCTTTCAAGCGACGATCTCTCAAACCCAGCGGTCACTGAAGTTGAATGTGAGTTGCCGCTTGTCGGAGAGATAAATAGCGTGCTGGCAGCCAAGGGTCGACCGTTTCGGACTGACTTCTGTCAAAAGCTTCACGTTTTTGAAGGCCGTCTCGCAGTGGGATGGTCTGCGACCGATCACAGGCAAGCGGGGCGCGCCTTGAAAGTGCTTCGGGACGCTGCGAGGAATCCGAATGTCACTCTGCGATGATATACAGGAAGAACTCGCGGCAATCGACCCGGATCGAATCAAGGATCTAAGCTTGGTTGGTAGTCTGCTTAAACCACGTCAACGGCGATCAGATTAGTTTTTCAATATTCGGCCGCAACGCGATGGCCGAAAACGTTACGGGTTTCGGCGAAGTGCAGTCTGCTGGAAGTGGGGCAGCGGACATTCATTGAGGATGCTGAAGCGGAACGGCCCGCTTCCGTCCAGCGGCGAATGACCCCGGGACTAGTCCTGGCAGATCCTAGGTACACTGCTGAACCGCGAGCTTTCGACTGGCCAGTCTATCGATGAGCGCTGGGGGGGTGCGTTCGAGACAGTGGGCTTTTCGAGCCGGCGCACTGGACGACTGGAGAAGCTCGACAACGTTCTGCACACATTCTGGTCGCGGCGAGATGACGGAAAGATTCGATTTTCAACCGAGGTTTTATCTTCGCGCGCTACTTCGATGGACTGTTATTGCTGCGATCAGCCGAATACGAGGCTGGGCGAAAACCGCTCGAGTAAAGCGATTGAGATCGAATAAGCTTCGATTGGTGCCATCGCTCCTGAGGCCCGTGAGGGACGACGATCTCACGAAGATCGGCTACGTTGATTTTTCGTATGACTACGGTCTGCTGTCATGTCTGGTTTCGTGGAGCGCCGGAAAGCATGACTCCAAGGGCCGCGACGATTCTCGCCGGCCGCGAGGAGTCTGTATGACATCGATCTCTCTGTAACGGAGGACGGGTCACTCCGCTTGAACCTGCCGAGCGAACCGTAACGAACGTGTTCGAAGCGGCGCGACAGGACGCCCAATTCATTGGTCCGTGGATTACGGAATTACAGTGGAGCCTCCGCCCAAGGTCCGCTTTGACCCCCAGCGCACATTCAGGTTCCGACTGTCTCATATCTGCCGCACATCGCTCGAACGTGACCGACCTGCCGCACTGTAGGCGCATTCGGACATTCATGCTCACGGCGTGGCTGAGGGGGGCGCGGCTGACTGCCCGGCTTTCTCGAACGTAGAGGAATAAATACCGTGATGAAGATCGTGATTGTAGCGGGTGCGACGCTTGCCCTGGTGACTGCGGCTGGCGCTGCCGACATCCCGCGCCCACAGCCCGTCTATCAGCAGGCCCAGTTCGGCAAGATGCCGATTGGCAAGACCCCCATCGGGAAGACCCCGATCGGCAAGACGCCCCGGCCCTATGCGCGGTATTGACCGGGATCCTCGTTGATCCCGAGCTTTATCGTCGACAGTTGAAGGGCGAACCGTGGCAAACAGGCCGAAGAGATCAGGACTATGCTTGCTTGCGGGACTCGCTGTCCTGCTCCAGTGCGAAATCCATCCTGCTTCGGCACGCGAGATTGACATTCTCGCGGGCCTGGAACGTCTCATTTCCCCCAAACAGGAAGTCGACAAGCGCGCCGCCAACGCGAGCGCGCTTGTTTCCGGTGAGGCGTCGAAGCGCCGAAAGCCAGGATCGGGATCAGCAAAGGGCCCGTACTACGTCGATTTCAGAGCCAGAACGGCGGCGAGCTGGGGACATGCTTTCGTCTGGTTCGGGAAGACAAGCGAGCGCGCCGTTGAAGTCGCGGGCCTTACCCCTGCGGGAGACAACGTGCCTTATGTACTTGGTCATCTGACGTGGGTGCCGTCCGAGACCAAGGCAAGCTATGGCGATCTTGATCCGCAGTACCTGACCGCCAATTACCGCGTCTACTTGAATGAGCCGGATGCAAAGAGGGTTTTCGCCTACATCAAGAAACTGCAGGCGAGTTCACCGGTCTGGAACGCCGAAACAACGAATTGCACTTCGTTTATCGGCAGCATCGCAGAATTCATGGGATTGAAAGTTCCTCACCGCTGGCAGCGTCCTGAGAACTATGTCAACAATCTCAAGGCGATGAATGACGGGCGCCAGATGATCCGCCTGTCGTCAGAGCAATAGCTCGCGTTCGTTACTGTCCCCTGGAGATGAGCTTCGCGCAGCCGTAATCGCGGCAGCGCAGCGGTATGCGGGATAAACCACAACCCGGATGTCGCTGCGCTCATCCGGGGTACGCTTGCTCAGTTTCCTGTCGCGCAGTGCTCTCTCCGCGCAACGTCGCTCGCTTTCTCCGCACCCGTAGGCCAGCCATGACTTTTATGGTCGCCGCGAGGACCAGCGCGCAAAGCGCCGCCTATTGTTGATGACCAACTCGAAACGCCTTGCCTGTCGTACTGGCAAATCACCGGGATCAGTTCGATTTTTCACAAGCTCCCAGCGAGACAAGGAACTCTCCTGTTTCGCCCTGAAAGAGCGAGAAATGGTTTGAGCCGTACAGCGTAAACATCCCATGTTCGTGCTGAAAGTTGTACGTGTCGGTCGAACCGAGAAACTTTCCCATCGAAGGAGAAATTTCTATGTCGTAGTTTATCAGGCACCTGTTTGCATGAGAACCATCAAGGTTATCGATCAGACCGTACTCACTCCCGTCACACCTGATGCGCTTTTCGGCATCACTTACTTCTTTGATCGTGACGAAAAACCTTTCATGAGCCGGACTAATTCGATCGCTGATCACTCGCCTCTGTTCGTCGACTTTCATCCCGGCTGTACTGCTTACCTGGCAGACCCATTTGCCGACACGGGCGCGTTGTTCCGCCTTGACGCACTGGCCATAAGCCAAAATCTGATCGATGTTTTTTTCCTTCTTGTCCTTCTCAAGTTTGAACGCCGAGCCATGGCACGCTGCGTGGCTGCTGCCCACCGCGAACAAGAGACAGGTCGTCGACAAGGCTGCGATTCGGAACATCGATTTCATCTGAAACCTCCGAGTGGACGATGAGGCATCACAGTCGGTGCTGGCATCACAACCTCCGAATACGGACCGCTTCCAGATGCAGATTATGGCGTTCAGCAAGCGCTCACGGCGGGCAAAGCCCTTTGAGATGGATCAAGGGTCGGGCTTCCAGCGAATTGGGACATTTCGATCCGATCCGGGCGCATGGTGGATATCGATCGGTCATAGGCGCCGCCGGGTTTGCTCAAAGGCCGCCCGAAGGCGGCCTGTCGGTGGCAGCTGGCCGAGGCTGGATGATCAGGCCGCGGTGAGCGCGGTTGGCCTGCGCCGGCGATAGGTCATGTAGGCGACGCCCGCAAAGCCGAGGATCATCATCGCCCAGGAGGACGGTTCCGGAACGGCAGCGATGGTCGCGCTGAGGTCATCGATCGAGACATTGCCCTCGGAGCCAAACGGCCGGATGCGGAAACCGCCGATTCCATTGGTCGAGTCCACGCTGTAGCGGGTGTATTTGCTGTTCGCGAAATCGTAGCCGTTGTTGCTGCCGTTATCGGCCGACGGATCCTGCGCCACCACGGGCAATACCGTGCCGAACAGCGTATTGCCGTCCTTGTCGAACACTTCGAGCAGCTGGTCGAGACCGCTGGTGTAGTTCAGCATGTCAAACGAGAAATTGGTGAGGGTTGCCGCGAATGCGGCATTGAAGAATATCCCGACCGCGCCGCCATCGTTGATGTTGCCGTCATAGATGGTCAGGCCCGTGACGTTGTTGCCGCGATCGTTCGGGTTGGAGAAGAACGGCTTGGCATTGCTGTTCTGGCCGAACCAGCCGCTTTGCCAGTCGGCGAAGTTCGGACTATCAAAGCTTTCAGTGAGGACGGTGGCGTGAGCCGAACCGGCGACGCAAACAAAGCCGAGCGTCGCCAGAAAGCGGAAAACCTTATTCATCGAACGAAATCTCCTGTTACGCAGCGGCGCTGCCGCTGGCCAGGAGAGTTGATCGCGGACCGCGTCAATGGCGCGTCAATATCAAAAAGGTTTTATGACAGCCCATGTTCCGCCATCAGGTCGCCCCGTTAAGACCGGCGCGGCTATGCCGGAACGTAAGTCAACCTGATCACGTCCTCGCCGATGCGGTCGCTCGCCACGAGGCGCAGCCGCGGCCGCGGCGCGGCGAACAGCGGCTTGCCACCACCGAGCACGACGGGGTGGATGTATAATCGATACTCATCGACAAGGCCGAGGCTGCCCAGGCTTGCCGCCAACGCTGGTCCTGAAACTTCGATCACCCCATCGAGTTGCGCTTTCAACCCGCGTATCGCCGCCTCGACATCATACCCGACCAGGGTGGCGTTCGGGCCGACCGACTTCAACGACCGCGACACGACCCATTTCGGCTGGCGCCGCCACGCCGCCGCATAGTCACGTTCCGCCTCGTCCCACTCGGAATGATCCTCGTCCCAATACCGCATCACCGCATACATGCGGCGACCGTACACAGTGCCGGCCAGACCGCGCACGTCGTCGACGAAATGACGAAAAAGCACGGGATCGGGCGCGAACGCCGTGTGGTCGACATAGCCGTCCAGCGACTGGTTCAATGCAAAGACGAGCTTTGCCATATGGGATATTCTCCTTGCCATCGCCCCGGAGGCTGCCGAGGGTACGCAAAAAATGATGCGGGCTACAATCCGGCGACAGTGCACTTTTTCGCACTCATGCGAGCAATCCTCGGCCGGAGCAAGCGCGCTGTAACTGAATTCCCGGCCGATCACCGCCCATGATCACGAGACAAATCCTGGCGGCGAGAGCCCGCTGACGACCACCCCCCGATCAGCTCAAACTGCCCTCGATCCGGAACACCGTGTGCCCGGGCCGCGACTCGACCGTCATCGTCGCGTTGAGGCGTTGCACGAATGCCTTGATCACCTTCATGCCAAAACCCTGGCTCCGATCGATATCGAAGCCGGCCGGCAGGCCGCGTCCCTCATCGGAGACTTCGAGTTGCCATCCGCCTGGCTTCTGCCTGAAATCGACGGTCACGGTACCGCGCTGGCCGACGTCGTAGGCATACTTGAAGCTGTTGGTTACCAGCTCCGCGACCAGCAGGCCCAGGCCGCTGGCCTTGTCCGAGCGGACCATCATCGTTTCCGCATTGACGTTGATCGCCGCGATCTGCGCGGGCGCCGTATGCTTGAGGCTCTCGCAGAGCCGCTGCAGGAACGTCTGGACGTCGATCTCTTCTTGCGCGCCGGTGAGGTGCAACTGCCTGTGAACGGTCGCGATGGCCAGCACCCGGGCGCTGGCAAGGTCGAGCTGGGTCTTGGTTTCGTCGGCGGTCGCGTTGCGGCTCTGCAGCGCGAGGATCGACTGCACGAGCTGCAGCGAGTTCATCAGCCGATGGTCGCTTTCGCGCATCAGCATGGTGTTGTCGGTCAGGAGACGTTCGGCCTCGAGCCGGGCGGCATGTTCGGCTGCATTGGTGCGACGCAGTTCGATCATCTGCATGACCTGATTGGCCATCAGTTTCAGGAACGCTCGCTGCTTCTCGTCCAGCTTGCGCGGCTTGTAGTCGAGCACGCAGACCGTCCCCAACGGAAAGCCCTCGGGCGTCGTCAACAGGGCACCCGCATAAAAGCGCAAATGCGGATCGCCGAGAACGAGAGCATTATCGCAGAAGCGATTGTCGAGCGTGGTGTCGGGGACCTCGAACAGGCCGGGCTGCAGGATGGCGTGGGCGCAGATCGAACTGTCCAGAGGCGTTTCGCGGACACCAAGCCCGACCTCGGCCTTGAACCATTGCCGACCCTGGTCGATCAGATTGACGACCGAAATCGGCGTCTCGCAAATGGCCGACGCGACTTTGACGACCTCGTCGAAATCGGATTCCCGGGGCGTGTCGAGAATGCCGTAGCTCCGCAACGCGGCAAGTCGGTACCCCTCGGCGCTATGCAGGTCTGCCTTCACAGATAACGTTCCACCTCACCCTTGTGTCGGTTACCGTGCACGGCCGCCCTGCAGGTGTCTATGAATTTCAGGGTTCCGATCGGGAACACTCCTTAAATGCCGGCATGTGAGTCATGTCTGCGGTTTGGCGGGCGTTGCTCCGTTGTTCATCTCGCGTCCTCGCCAGAAGACAGGGATCACCCCTCCTTCTCGCCCTTCCCCCGCATCTTCATCTCGCGATACCGCTTCGCCCCGCCCTCGCGGTTGCTCTGCGGGCTCCGCTCCACCGCCATCGCATCGTCAGGCACATCCTTCGTAATCACCGAGCCCGAGCCGACATACGCGCCCTTGCCGATCTTCACGGGCGCGACCAGCGAGGAGTTGGTGCCGACGAAGGCGCCCTCGCCGATCAGCGTCTTGTGCTTGAAGAAGCCGTCATAGTTGCAGGTGATGGTGCCGGCGCCGAGGTTGGCGTTGGCGCCGACATGGGCGTCGCCGACATAGGACAGATGGTTGACCTTGGCGCCGGCCTCGATCGTCGCGGCTTTGGTCTCGACGAAATTGCCGATCTTGACGCCGTCGCCGAGCGCGGTGCCGGGGCGCAGGCGGGCGTAGGGGCCGATGGAGGCGCCTCTGCCGATCGAGGTCTGCACGATGTGCGAGAAGGAATGGATCACCGCGCCGTCGGCGATGCTGACGCCGGGGCCGATCACGACGTAGGGCTCGATGGTGACGTCGCGGCCGAAGGTGGTGTCGGCGGCGAGGTGCACGGTCTCCGGCGCGATCAGCGTCACGCCGGCGTCGAGCGCCGCCTTGCGCAGCCGCGCCTGCATCACGGCTTCGGCTTCCGCGAGCTGGGCCTTGGTGTTGATGCCGCGCACTTCGTCCTCGCTGGTCTCGATCACGACGGCCTCCCCTCCCATTTCCCTGACGATGGTCACCGCATCGACCAGATAATATTCGCCCTTGCTGTTGGCGTTGCCGATGCGGTCGAGGATGTCCAATGCGCCGCCGGCCGTCGAACGCCATCACGCCGGCGTTGCACAGCGTCACCTTGCGTTCTTCGTTCCGTCGCGTCGGCGTGTTCGCGGATCGCCATCAGGCGGTCGCCCTCGAGCAGCAGCCGGCCGTAGCCGGTGGGATCGGCGGCGCGGAAGCCGAGCACGGCGAGAGCTGCGCCCTTTTCGAGCGGCGCGCGCAGGCGGGCAAATGTTTCCGCCGAAATCAGCGGCGTGTCGCCGAACGCCACCAGCAAATCGTCCGCGCCGCGCGCGATCGCCTCGCGGGCGGCCAGCACGGCATGCGCGGTGCCGAGCCGCTCGGCCTGGACGAAGGTCGACGCATCGGGGCGAACCCGCTTCACCTCGTCGGCGACCGCCTTGTGGTCCGGGCCGATGACGACCGCGAGCGCGGCGCCCGGTCCGTGCGGGGCGGCGTCCAGCACATGGGCCAGCAGCGGCTGGCCGGCGATCGGGTGCAGCACTTTTGGCAGCGAGGAGCGCATGCGCGTGCCCTCGCCGGCCGCAAGCACGACAGTCAGGCTGGATCGAGCGGTCATTCTGGTCCCTGGAATCTCATCGCATCGAGGTAGACAGAGGTTGATGGGCGGGACAAGCCCCCGCTCAAGCCGGAAAGTGGCGGGGAAACGGCCCTGCGCCCGCTTTGATTGTTTTCCCCCGGATATCCAACCAATTCGCTGCCCGCAATCCGCCCAATTCAGGTAGACGGCGATTTTCCCTGTTACTGTTTGCGGTGTGATTCGGTGGGCCTTGAGGAGGGCCAAGGGCGCTTGGCCAAGAAACCAGACCATCTCGCGGATTTCGAGGCGGAAGACGCGGCTGGCGTGCTGGGCAAGCTGCTGGCCGACGAGGATTCGTTCGATGGCCGTACGCTGTGGCGGATCGCGTCCTGGGGCGCTGGCGCTACCGCCGCGGTCGTCGTGGCCGTGATGGCCAACCAGTCGTCGCTCGGCTTCAAGCGCGAACAGGTCGCCGCCGTCGACCTGGCCCGGCAGGCGCAGCAGGTCCAGCTTTTCGCCCGGGAAACCCAAAGCGAGGCGCGGCGGCTCGCCGCCGCCATCGATACGCTCAACGGCGATCGCGACCGGCTGTATGCCCGCGTCACCGGCCTGGAACAGGGGCTGGATTCCGTCACCGGCGCCGTCGCCAGGCAAGGTTCCGCGGCGGCTTCGACGCCTGCCGCATCGCAGCCGTCGCCGGCCGTCGCAACTGTGGCGACCGCCCCGGCTACGGCGTCCACCGCCGACAAATCCGCGAACGCCGTCACCGTGGAGCCCAGCCCCGCGCCGGCTTCTGCTGCCGCCAAGGATGCCGCGAAGAACGAAACTGCCAAGGCTGACTATGCCAAGGCTGACCACGCCAAGGATACGGCGAAGGCGGAAGCCGAAAGCGGAACTCGCAAAGATCGAACCCGCCAAGCCGGAGGCCGCAAAACCTTCACCCGCCACCCCGCTGGTGGCGGCGCAGTCGATGATGGCGCCGCCCGATCCGGCGGCCAGCAAGCTGCTCGAGCCAGGCAAAGCGCAGGGCCCCGTGATCGTGAGCCCGATCCCCGACGTCATCGCAGCGACGCCGTCGGCGAGCGATACGGAAACCGACGACGACGGCGCGCCAAAGGCGGCGCTGCGGCGAACCGAGTTCGGCGTCGACCTCGGCTCCGCCAATTCGGTGAACGGGCTGCGCATGCTGTGGCTCGGGCTGTTGAAATCGCGAACCAACGCGCCGCTGGCGGCGCTGCGGCCGATCATCGTCGTGCGGGAGAGCGCGAAGGGGCTCGGCATGCAGCTTCACCTGGTCGCCGGTCCGCTCAACGATGCCGGCGCTGCGGCGCGGATCTGCGCCGTCATGACCGAGAACAAGCGACCCTGCGAAACCGCGATCTTCGACGGCCAGCGGCTGTCGCTGAAGGCAGACGAGCCCGCGCCCACCGCCGCCAAGCCACCGCCACGCCGCCGCGCGCGTCGCCAAGCGGGCGGCGGTGGACGAGGAGGTCGCGAAGAAGCCGGAAGCGCCACCGGCACCGGCGGCGACGCAGGCCACGCTGTCGACGTTCTTCAACCGGAAAAGCACGCAATAATCTTTTTACGCCAGAGCGTTACGCCGAAGTTTTGACACGCATCCCGGCCATTGCCGAGCGCTTGTCCCCGCCGCCAAACCCGACCATATTGCCCGCATGAAAAAATCCCCGTTCCGGCTCACGCCGTATCAAGTCCAGTTCCTGCTGGTGGTCGGCTTCATCACCGTCGGCTACGCGCTGTATTTGCGCTATCTCGCCGTCGAATTCTCGACCGTGGCGCTGGCCTGCGACGCCGGCCTGCAAAGCATGCTCTGCAAGTCGCGCGCGCTCGCCACCTATCTGTTCAAGAACTCGGTATTCGGCATCACCGCACTGATCATTGCCGTGCTTCACGTCATGCGGCCGTCGATCGTGCTGCTGACGCTCGGGCTGATCGCCGCGGGATTGGGGATCGTGCTCTACAATATCGTGCTGTCAGGACTCGCGATCGGCCTGCTCATCCTGGGATTTGCACGGCCCGCGCCCGCCACAGCGTGAACGCCAGCAGCAAATAGACCGCGCAGGTCCACATCGACTGCCAGTTCTGGTTGCCTTCGTTGACGCCCATGAACAGCGCCGCCACCACCAGCAGGCCGGCGAAGGTGGATTCGGCGATCGGGCGCACGCCCGCCTTCGGCCGGTTGAGCAGCATCAACGCCGCGAACGGCACCACCGCCATGGTCAGCGAGGCGAACGGAAAATCGCGGTAGCGCGGATCGAACGTAAAGCCGAGCGCGGTTCCGGCCGCGATCAGCGTCGTGACGACAAGGACGAAACCCAGCAGCGCCGCCAATACCGAATTGGTGCGATAGTCGCGCGGTCCGAGCAGTTCGAGGAATGTCGGCAGCGGCCGTCCCGACATCGCCGCGTTGGCGCTCAGCATCGGCGAGGCGATGCCGGCCGCCAGCAACGCGCCCCATTGCAGCCAGCCGCCGGCCCCGTAGCTCTCGTAATACATCTTGTCGGCGGCGATCCCGAGCAGCATGCCGGCGGTCGTGGCTGACGTGCCGACCACGATCCACGCCGCGGCCCCCGGCTTCCACGGCCGCCGCCGCAGCGTCAGCCAGCCGGCCAGGAACACGAAGAAGCTGAGCGCCATGCCGCATCCCATCTGCAGCTTCCAGGACGGATAATTGCTGATCGGCTCGCCGGCGGGATATTTTATCGCGCGCTGCGCATCATTGATCAGGCCCCAATAGCCGCCGACGGTGCCTTCGAGCTGGCGCTTCCACGGCTGGTCGTAGGCCTCGATCAGGTTGACGCGAAATTTTTCGCGCTTGGCGAGGTCGAGGATTTCAGACACCACGCGCGCCTGGTTGGTGCGCGACGGCAGCGCGCCCTCGCGCATCCGGCCCGCGCTCGGCCAGCCGGTCTCGCCGATCAGAATTTCCTTGTTCGGAAACGCCACCGCCATCCGCTTGCGGATGTCGTCGACATGGCCGGCGGCGAATTTCGCGCGCACCGGGATGTCTTCCCAGTACGGCAGGATGTGGATGGTGACGAAGTCGACGGCGTCATAGACCTCGCGGTTGCGCAGCCAGAATTCCCAGACGTCGGCATAGGTCACCGGCACCGTGACCCGCGACTTCACCGATCGGATGTTGGCCGCGAGATCGGCCGTCGTCATCTCGCCGCGCAGCAGCACCTCGTTGCCGACCACCAGCGCGGTAATCGTGCCCGGATGCTCCTTGGTCAGTTCGACCGCGATCGCGATCTGGGCGAGGTTCTTGATCCGGTTGCTGGAGAGCCAGATGCCCTGGATCACCTTCAGCCCGACCTTGGCGGCCAGCGCCGGGACCTGGTCGAGCCCGTTCTCGATCGAATAGGTCCGCACGCAGTCGGTGATCTTGGCGAGCTGCGCCAGATCCTCGGCGATCTGCTCCGGCGCGATCTGCGTGGTCGGAACCAGCGGCGTCTGCGCGCCACGGAACGGCGCGTAGGACACGCATTGCAGTTTGGCGTTGGGATCGATCGGCGCGCGCGCGAGCGTGATCGGCGTGGCCAGCCACCACCACAGCGCCGCGATCATTCCAAGCGATGACAGGAGAAGCGCCAGCGGCGTACGAAAAGAAATCGGTTCCATCCTCCGGGCGGGGACCGTCGATTACCCGTTCAACGGCGTTCTGCCAAGACGCACCGTACCCCTATTCCGCCGCGCCGCCTGCGGCAGTTTCACCACTACCTTGATAAAGTTGTGACTTTGCTGGACAAAATCCGAAATACTGGGCATGTGGATCGCCGGGCCTGTCTGCCGCATTCGGGACTAATTTGGGCGGCAACAAGCCAGACCATCACACCGGCCGCGTGGCCGGAAACTTAATCGGGGAATGTATGCGTCGACGGATGCTTGATCCTAGAGTTGCAGTTTTGAGGGGTTTTGCCGCTGCCGGCCTGGCGCTGCTGATCGGATCGGCCGGCGCGCTGGCCCAGAGCGGAACTCCGAATCCCCAGGATCAGTCCAAGCAGCCGGCCGCCAATGCCGCCGACGGAACCAAGGAAAACCAGCGCAAGACCGACGAATTCGTCGAGGCGGCCCAGGCCATCAACGGCCCGGGCGGCAACCCCGAATGCGTCTGGCTCGGCCGCCGGGTCGTCCGCCTGATGTGGCGCGACGACCTCGATACCGCGTTCCGCCATCTCGATCTCTACGACCGGTTCGGCTGCCCCGGCGGCCATGTCCAGGCCGACCTTCCGCTGCCTGACCCGCTTTGGCGGACAGATCGACGACAAGGTCGCCGAGAAGCCTCGACAGCCGCATTCATGTCTGCTGGATCAATCCGGGCACCCAGCCGCAGGCTGCCGCGGCGGCCAGCCCCGCGCCGGCGACCGCCGGCAACGCCGCGCCGGCGCCGGCCGCTTCCCCCGCGCCGGCCCCGAGCCCCAGCCCCGCCCCTGCGGCCAAATAAGCCGCCCGGCATTCAGGATCCGTTCAGCGGAACGATCCTATTTATCGGCGGCGGCAGAATTGGTCCCGCCTTGAAAACGCCGAGCTTGAAAAAGTTCAACCTTAAAAAGGCCACGGCGTCATACCAGTTGTGAAATCACAGGGCAGGACTATTCTTAACGTCGCCGCCGTGTCGGTCGAGCCCAGGGGACGGGTTCGCTTACCTCAAATCGCTGCCCCGTATGGTTTAGCCCCGATGCGTGCCGTCGTCGCCGTTCTGCTGTTTGTGACCGCGGCTCACGCCGCGCTGTGGGGCCTGTTCCAGGAAAAGCAGCCGGCGCCCGATTTCAGGGGCATCCTGCCGAGCCTCTCCTACGCGCCGTTCGAACCGGGTCACACCGTCGCCGACGGCGACGCCGAGAAGGTTCGCGCCGACCTGAAGAAGCTCTCGACCCTGACGCGCGCGATCCGTCTGTACTCCTCGACGGAAGGCAACGAACTGGTGCCGCCGATTGCCGCGGAGTTCGGCGTCAAGGTCACGGTCGGCGCCTGGATCGACAAGGACAAGGATCGCAACAAGCGCGAGATCGAGGCCGTCATCAACCTCGCCCGGCGCAACAGCAACGTCATCGGGGTCGTGGTCGGCAACGAAACCGTGTTCCGCGGTGAAGCGGTTCCGCTGGAGAACCTCGGGCCGATACCCGAAACCGGGCTCGAACCCGCGGAGGCCGCGCGGATCCTGAACGAGGAAAACCAGCGCGTTCGAGAAGCCGAAGCGCAGCCCGAAGACAAGCGGGCCGAAGCTCTGAAATGGGCGCTCGCGGAGAACAACGTCTACCGGCTGGGAAGGCTGATTCAGCGGGTCAAGAAGTCCGTCAACGTTCCCGTGACGACCGGCGAGATCTGGAACATCTGGCGCGACATCCTCAGCTCGCCAACTGCCGTCGATTTCATCGGCGCGCACGTGCTGCCCTATTGGGAGAACTTTACCTCCAAACAGGCCGTCGACCAGGCGGTCGCGATGTACCAGTTGCTGCGCGACCAGTTTCCGGGAAAGCGGATCGTGATCGCCGAATTCGGCTGGCCGAGCGCCGGCTATAATCTGCGCAACGCCGACCCCGGTCCGTTCGAGCAGGCCTCGGTGCTGCGCAATTTCGTCACCCGCGCCGAAGCCATCGGCATGGACTACAACATCGTCGAGGCGATCGATCAGCCCTGGAAATTCTTCGAAGGCGGCGTCGGACCCTATTGGGGCATTCTCGACGCATCCCGCGAGCCGAAATTTTCGTGGACCGGCCCGATCGTGAACGAGAATTACTGGAAGCTGGCGGCGATCGCGCTGCTGGTCGGCATCCTGATGTCGCTGCCGATCCTGCGGATCGAGCAGCCGACCATCATGCAGGCGCTGGTGCTTTCCGCGGCCGCCAACGGCGTCGGCGCCTGGGCCGCCACCGTGTTCGCGTATTGGGCGGGGCATTACTTCGTGTTCGGCTCGGCCTTCGCGCTGACGCTCGGCCTGATCCTGCTGGTGCCGCTGGTGCTGATCGCGATGGCGCGCATCGACGAAATCGCGGCGGTGGCCTTCGGCCAGGGTCCGCGCCGGCTGATCACCAAGAGCGCGCCGCTGGCGCCGGCCACCATCGGCGAGAACGTCGCCTTCCCGAAGGTGTCGATCCACATCCCCGCCTATTTCGAGCCGGTGGAGATGCTGAAGCAGACGCTGGATGCGGTCGCGCGGCTCGACTATCCGAATTTCGAATGCGTCTGCATCATCAACAACACGCCCGATCCTGAATTCTGGCAACCGATCCAGGATCACTGCCGCGGGCTCGGCGAACGCTTCAAGTTCATCAACGCCGAGAAGGTGCAGGGTTTCAAGGCCGGCGCGCTGCGCATCGCCATGGAACGCACCGCCGCCGACGCCGAGATCATCGGCATCATCGATGCCGACTATGTCGTGCATCCGGACTGGCTGAAGGACCTCGTGCCGGCGTTCGCCGACCCGCGCGTCGGCCTGGTGCAGGCGCCGCAGGAGCATCGCGACGGCGACCTCTCGCTGATGCACTACATCATGAACGGCGAATATGCCGGCTTCTTCGACATCGGCATGGTCCAGCGCAACGAGCACAACGCCATCATCGTGCACGGCACGATGTGCCTGATCCGCCGCGCGGCGATGGACATGGCCGGCGGCTGGTCCAGCGACACCATCTGCGAGGACACCGATCTCGGCCTCACCATCCAGCAGCAGGGCTGGCTGACGCACTACACCAACGTGCGCTATGGCGAGGGCCTGCTGCCCGACACCTATGAAGCCTTCAAGAAGCAGCGCCACCGCTGGGCCTATGGCGGCTTGCAGATCGTCAAGAAGCACTGGCGGCGCTTCCTGCCCGGCGCCAGCCGGCTGTCGCCGGACCAGCGCCGCGAATTCTCGCTCGGCTGGCTGAACTGGCTCGGCGCCGAAAGCCTCGGCGTCGTGGTCGCGATCCTCAACCTGATCTGGGTGCCGATCGTGGCGTTCGCCGACATCGCGGTTCCCGACAAGATCCTGACGCTGCCGATCATCGCCTCCTTCATCGTCTCGCTGGCGCACTTCCTGGCGCTCTATCGTCTTGCGGGTGAATATCAAGGCCGGCCAGATGCTGGGCGCCATGATCGCGGCGATGAGCGTGCAGTGGACGGTGTCGCGCGCGGTGGCGCAGGGCCTGATCACCGAGCACATCGCCTTTGCCCGCACCTCCAAGGGCGGCCTGTCGCGGATGTCGATCGAATTCCAGGCATTCTGGGAGGCCGTGATCGGCGTGCTGCTGCTGGTCGGCGCCGCCGTGCTGATCGTCACCAACGGCTACAAGCAGGTGCGCGAGATCTACATCTTCGCGGGCGTGCTGATGCTGCAGAGCCTGCCGTTCCTGGCCGCGGTCGCGATCGCGCTTCTGGAAAACTCCCGCGTCAATTCCTTCGCCTTCTGGCGCTACAGCGCGGTGCGGACGGCGGAACTGATCGGGCTGCGCCCGGTCCGCCTGCCGGCGGTCGGCAAGGCGTCCCAGCCGGTGGCCTCCGAAATCCGCCGCGAGGCCAACTGACGGTGGATGACCGCCCCGCCGGGCTTCAAAATGCCCGGCTAAGCGCCGCCGCCACAACGACAATTTGGCTTGGGTAAGTGCCGCTTTTGTCGCGCCGGCACTATTGACCCGCAGGGGTGAGCCCCCTACACAGCGCGGCAAGTGAGCGCGTAGCTCAGGCGGTAGAGCACGTGACTTTTAATCATGGGGTCGAGGGTTCGAGTCCCTCCGCGCTCACCATGCGTAATCAATGACTTAGTCGCTTTCCGATTCTCCCATAAATCCAGTGAGCCGGCACACGCAATTGCCTCGTGTCTCTGACGCATGCCCGCCGCGCGGTCGATCCCAAACAATAGGTCGCGTAGACTTCCTCGATGGGGGGAGCTGAATGGCAAGCCAAGCGATTAAAATGGTCCATATCACTGTCATGGTCACATAGCGCTCCAGGCTCAGGCGATGTTCCGCGCAGCAAAGTCACTTCACTCGTTTCAAACTGAAATGTGGCTCGGTCACGACCGAACAAACCATGAACAAGATGACAAGTCGTTAGGAATAGGCTTGGCTCGCCGGGAACACCCAATCTATTGCTCGAGTGTACTTTCGTTGCCATGGTCGACGCCGTTTGATGATCCCATCTTTTTGCCGATGGCCGTGGCAGGCGGAGCAATAGCTCGTGCCTAATCTCTTTGGAGCCATCCGCCGGCTCGTAGCGCCAAGATTGAGGGTCAAAACACAGGAGGAACAATTTGGACCGAATTAGTTTTGTCGTTTTAATTTCAGTGCTTTTTTCTACCTCTGCTTTTTCACTCGACAAGCCAATTTCCGGTGTAGCCCCAGAGTTTCAAGAGGCCGCGCAAAAGCGACGAGCCGAGTTGCTCGGCAAACATTCTGCAACGAACAGGCAGCCATGGAACAAGCCACGAAGGCCCCGATCTCGCGACTTTCTGGTGAACTGCATGGATAAGGTTGAGAAGGCTGAATAGTTACGGTGACACTCATTAGCCGGCCGGCTAATGGGTGTCACCGTAATTGCGATTGATGCGCCGATCGATCGGCGCCGGCGCATTGGTCGAGTTTGCGGTGCACACGAAAGAGGCCGCCCGACTGAGCGGCCTCTTTTTTGAAACTTCGGCCGGTTCCATCACGTAGCCATAGAGTTGACCATCGCCTCTGTTTGTGGCAGGGCAATTGGAAGTGGTCGGCAGGGGCCGCTCGCTTTAAGTCTACGGGCGGCCCCAGCCTTTGGTTTCAATCACTCACGATATATAAGCGGGTGGCCGGAACATTTCGGGGTCGCTTTGTGCTAAGCAGACTTGCGCTTGGATGGGCGCAACGAGGGGACGGTCCTGGCGCACCCAGCCCCGCGCCGGGGCCGTTTCTTTGACGCCCATGGTCGTGGCCCGCACAGAAAATTACTCGTCTATCTCGATTTCACTGTCCCGCTGGGCCGCCGTTCAGGCCGCATGAAAGGTTCGATATGACACCAAAGATCAAAGAGCACACCTGCCCGGCCTGCAGTGGAACGGGCTATCCTGTCGTGATGCAGCCAGTGCAGCCAGGTCGTAAAATCTATCCCGTCAAGTGCAAGTCCTGCGACGGCAAGGGGAAGGTCACGGATGCCACCTGAGGCCGCGCCCCAAGCCATCCGCCGACAGTCAGCTGGGTTTGAAGGGAAAAGCAAATGATCAAGCCGAAGCGGTCTGCCGAGCAACAGGTTGCGGACGAACTCAAGCGACGCGCTCTCCACCCGCTTTCGTCGAGGCAGACGATATCGGACAGCCAAGCCGAGCCAGAATTCAATGCAAACCACAAACGCCTTAGAGCAGAAAGGCTGGCGCGAGAGGCAGTCGAGCTGAAGGTGAAGAAATAGGAGGAATTTTTTGAGCCGAATTAGTTTTGTTGTTTTTGTTTTGGTGCTTTTTCCTACCTTTTCCTTTTCACTCGACAAGCCAATTTCCGGCGTAGCTCCTGAGTTTCAAGAGGCCGTACAAAAGCGACGAGCCGAGATTGCTCGGCAAACCTTCTGCAACGAAAAGGCGGCGAAGGAAAAGATCATGAAGCGTGATCTCGCGCCTTACGTGGTCAGCTGTATGGATAAAGTTGAGAAGGCTGAACAAGCGAACAAAAAGTAGAGTTACGGTCGAAAGAGCAGACGCAATCTGTCCAGCATTCTTCTATTTTGAAAACAACGGAACCTAAGTCGGAGCAGACCGGTGGCGCCTGGCGGCATCGCGTTTCCACACTCGACAAGGTCAGGCGCGAGTCGCGCGGACCCATTCGCCGGCTTGTGGAACCGGGCTAAAGGCCAAGACCAAAGGGCAACCTCTTTTCGGGAAACTCGTACCCCTACGCGCTCGCTCTCCACTAACGGCGCTAGCGGTCCAAATAGCGCGTTGGTGGCTGTCTCCGCGGTTCTACGGGTGTGAAAAACATTTTCGAACAGCCTTGCTTATATGTACCGCTGGCTTTGGGCCGGTTCCCCGGACACATCTTTCCACCACGTCGGGATAATTTGGCAAAAGTCGTTGACTCCCCCACAAAAAGGGATAGAGCGTCTTCATAGATAAAACCCTCATAGATTTAACTGTTTTTCGAACTGGAGCTTTTGAAATGCGGATTTCCAGATTGGCGATTGCTTTGTATTCAGTGGCCGCCGCGCTGCCGCTATTATCCTTGACGGCCGCCGAAGCAGCTGTCGTGACATACACACTATCTTCCGTAGATCCGGCTTCAGGGCTTGGCGCTGGTCCCTTCGGAACGATCCAAGTCACCGAAAATAATGGCTCGCTCGATATTGTCGAAACTTTAAATAGTGGTTTCCGCATCCACGACGGCAACTCAACTCACAACGCACTTTCGTTCAGCCTGTTTGGAACTCCCAATCCGACTATTAGTGTAACTGCTCTCGATGGGAGCCCCCTTGCTGGCTTTCAATTGGTCAGCGCTTCCAGTGTTACGGCGCCCCCTTTTGGCACGTTCGATTATGCACTCGACTGCACGACGTGCGGCCCCGGTTACAACGGGGGCTTTGTCGGCCCATTGTCATTCAAATTGTCGGCCGACACCGCACTCTCGCTGGCTTCGCTACAATCGAACAATAGCATTTTCTTCGCCTCTGACCTCGTCAGTTCTGCTGTTGTCGATGGAAGTAACCCGACCGCCAACGTCGGTGCTATTTCAGCCGTCCCCGAACCATCCACATGGGCGATGATGATCCTTGGCTTCGCTGGCGTCGGCTTCATGGCTTATCGTCGGCGCAACCAAGCAGCTGCGTTTCGCGTAGCCTGAACCTAAGCACCTATCGGCACCACGAGACCGCCTTCGGGCGGTCTTTTGTTGCACGCATCGCATTGGCTCAACGGCGGGAGGTGGAATGGGGCTTTGGGAGTTGCGTATGTTTTCAAAATTTAAAATTACTGTGCAGTGCACTTAATCTGCATCTTCCGAACGGTATGGTGGTGTACGCCGGCAGACCTGTTTGCCTGATGGCCGGCAACGGCTGGCATCACCAGATTTGAAGATCCGACGCTAGATCAGCTCCACCTTTTCCCGAATACGGGCGACTTCACCACGTCGACTTTCCAATCGAAAAAGTCGTAATTGCCCGACCATTCGTGGATTTTGGTATCGCAAACCTCACATTTGAATTTGCCTGAATGCTTGTCGGGATGGTGCTCCCTTGTCGCGATGTAGGGCAGTCCGCAACTGGGGCAGCTAAAATACTCGATCGTCCATATGCTACTTGCCATCCTCGAATTATGAGAGGCACCCACCGGCTATTCCAGCCCCGAAGCCAATTACGATAAACGTTCGACTATCCCAGAAACTCTGGCCGGCCGACAAACTCGAAGCGCTTTCTTAACTCTTCCAGCGCCATCGCCGGCTCGACCCACCTGCCCGAATTTACATTGACCGAAGCCGTTCCCGAGCGCTCCACCTGGGTCATGATGATCCTTGGCTTTGCTGAACATGACCTGTCGCCGCCGCAAGCAGTAAACCGCGCTTAGCGCAGCTTGATTTATCCTGCGGATTTGCCGCGAGTTCCAGATTTAACCCGAAACGCGAACATCAAGCTTAACGCGCGAGTTTCGTTGCGGCCGATCCAGACATCTCTACCGTGGCGACAAGTCGCGCAGATGGCGAATAGTCCCCGTCAGAGTACTGCGCGACCAGGGGCCGCTTCGTGCCCTACAGGCGGCCCCGCCCCCATCAGACTCGGGCGTTGCCAACGACCGGCAGGCTGGGATTTCAGCGACTCAGCCTGAGACCACACGCCGCCGGGACAACGCATTTCGAGCCCGGCGGCGCATCATTTAGATGCACGCATCTTCGCGTGGCACTCAATTGAGCAGCCCTAGTCGTCGCGCGAATCGAACTTCTTGCTGCAAACGGAGCACGCTAGGTTTCAGTCCGTAGTCGTACGGTGGGATAAGCGCTATCAGCCGAAGCGCCAAACGACTATTCTTTGATCGATCAGCGTTCAGTTCGAGTCGCCGCCTTCCCGGCGGCTTTTCTTTTATTAAGTTTTCCATCGCATGCTGCGAATCGCATCGTTGCCTGGGGCGGGCTATGAAGGACCGAGATCTGGAGAAGATGGAGCTTGATGACCTCTGGGACCTGCACCAGAGGATCATTGACGTGCTGGATCGAAAACTCGAGAACGAAAAGCGAAAGCTTCAAGGCCAGCTCGACGAGCTCGGGCGCAAGTTCGGCGGTTCGCCCAAGGACATCCCGCAACGCCGGCCCTACCCCAAAGTCGAGCCGAAATATCGAAATCCGAACGATCCCTCGGAGACATGGTCGGGCCGCGGCAAGACCCCGCGCTGGATGGCCGAAATGCTCGCACGCGGCCGAAGCGTCGACGAGTTCAGGATCCAATAGGTTCCGCCGGCTGGAATCAGCGCACGGATGGGACCGCCTGCGGCGGTCTTTGCCAGCTATCAGGAACGAAATTCCGCTCAGATTTGTTGTCTCCGGGGCTTCACTTAACCGGAGGAACAATGGATTTCAGAACCTCGCTGGTCCTGTTGATGATCGTCTTTGCATCCGGATTCGCTTCGGGATACGCGATCCGCGCATTGGTCTCGGCAAAACGTCGCCGTCGACTCGAGCGCCACCTCGGCTATCCGCTGGCGTAATCGATTCCTGAAATATGCTGGCGAAAACGACCTACCTGATCGCAATCGGCATCGCCACGTTCGGGTGGCTTTGCTTCATCGGCTGGATCGCGATGCATGCAATCTAGTCGTTGTCTGAGACTAGTTGGGCGATGAGGCCACGGTTACCGCACTCTCGCGCGTGTTGGCGACTTGCGGCAGGGCAAGGCTGAACGCATCGACCAGCCGACGACGCCAGGGCTGCGTCAGCATCGACAGCTTGCCTTCGAGCAGGGCCGCCCTTTCCCGGGCGCCCATGCCTTCCGAGGTGGCTTTCAACAATTCGGCCAGGAGCTTGTTCGTTCGCTCGCATTCCCGCTCGAAGTCGGCCCGATGGCCGCTGGCGACGGTTTTTGCCTCGACCAGTTCGGCCTGCAATTGCTCGATCTTCTGCTTCAGCGAATTGACCAGCTGCTGACCGGACTGGGCCTGCGGCGGCCGCGCGATCGGGGAATGGCTGATCTCGGTGAGATCGACCTGCACCAGAGTCTTGCCATCATTGGCGCGGGAACGCGGCCATCGATGCCGCTTCACCAGAGCCCGGGCAGCTTCCGGGGAAATCGTAAGTCTCTCGCCCAACTCGGCGTATGTCAGCATTTCGACGGGCATTGCGCTTGCTCCCGCTTAACCGGACGGCCACCACCCGGACGCAAGCGAACCCTACCGATTCATGGTTAATCGTTGGTTTATCAGGGGTGAGCGCCCTTCAGCGGGCATCGCGATCCTCGCCCCCGCCGGGCTCCACGGTGGAGGACCCTATCCTCTGCGACGGCGCATGCCGGACAGGTCCAGGCCCCAAAAGGCGATGAGGATCAGGGCTAAGGTGCTTACGCCCAGCAACAATACGATGGCTTCCAGCATGCTCGAATCACTCCGCTGGGTGTCGCGAAAGCATGCGCGCCTGCCGCGAAATTGTCATCATTCAGTTACGAAAAGAGGCCGGACGAAACCATTTTTCGGAGCGATGAAAACATCCTGAAACAAAGAGCGGCCTATCTGGTTGGTAGCAAAACAGGGACGGCCGACATGCAGCTCATCTTCGATTTCATCTGGAACCAGTCACGCAACAGATTCCTGGCCACCATCGGCGAGCGGGAGGACGAACGATGATCGAACTCTCAGCAACGATCCTCGCTTTGGTCAGCGTGGCCATATTCGCAGCACACGCGCTGGATGCCTACCGCACCGGCTAGACCGTAGCCGATACTCGCAACTCCCTCGCCTCCCCACGGAGGCGCTTTGACGTCAACTACTCGACATCGCTGGCCTGTCGTTCGTTGACTTGCGAGCGCGCCTTGACCGGCACGCCAAGTTGATGCGCCTTGAAGGCCACGCCTCCCACGCTGCGATCCATCTTTTCCGCAATCGCCGGGACTGAATAATTTTGGGCGAGGCTCTTGAGCTCCCTGATATCTTCCGAACTCCAGCGCTTCGCCATCTTCCGCGGTCCTCCCTGCCTCCCGTCGTTAAATCAGGAAAAAGCGGGAAGTTCCCACGAAGCGACGCGGAATGGCCGGCCGCCGGCTATTGGGCCCGCTGACGCCTATTGTTGGGCCATGATCGATCAGGCAACTCCGCCTCGTAATGGCGCGATGCAGGCCTCGGCGACCGCTCCGGGCGTCCTTATCGTTTTCTCCGATTTCCGGGTCGGCATCTGAACGGCGGTCGCTCTTGACGGCGGGCAGACTTCATCGTGGACGTCGATCCAACGACGCTCCGGACCGGTCCCACATACCATTTTTGCCAACGGTGTTTTGGCGGCGCTGATCGGCAAGGAAATTCAATATCGGCAAGGCCGCCCGGGCTATCCCTGTCGGCGAAACGGCTACTATGAAATGTGGCGCCGCGCGCAGTCGCGGCAGCAATGTGGCTTCCGGTGTCAATGCGTTCATCGGATATTCAGTGCGTGTTTTGATATGATCGGATGAATGCAAAAGCTGCACCTCGATCGTGATCCGACGACCAGTCAGCGCGTCGTGGAACGCCCGCAGCTTCTGGTTTGATCGGAGAAAGACCATGATCCTCAGCATTGTCGCCGCAGCACTGGCCGCCCAGTTGAGCGTGACACCCGAGGCCGCCGTTGCGTCTGTCCTGCCTCAACCCGTTCAATACCATGTCCCCGCCCATCCGCCGCCATGCGGCAATGGCTGGGATCTGAGCGCGCGCGATGGCCTCTGCTATCCGAATGGCTTCCTGCCGCCGCAGGACCAGGCCGCGCTACAGTATCAGCGCTACCACCGCGGTGGCCGTTACCCTGTCCGTTGCGGCCATGGCGCCGATCGGGACAGCCGCGATGGCCTATGCTACCCGACCGGAACGATCCCGCTGCAGTTCCAGGAGGGACGTCAAGGATATTACGGCGACGACGAGGGGTACTACCGACGTCCGCCGCAAGGCCGCTACTACTATCGGGATTGAGCCTTACCGATCGGCGCTAGAGCTCTGTTCTGATTGAATCGGAACGGAGCTCTAGCTTTTTGTTTTGACGCGTTTTCTTCACGCGAACCGGAAGCCACCACTTCGCGCAAGATCGCGCTAGCAACCGCGGCAGATCCCCGTAAAGCTGCTCACCTCCGGCCGCCCCCGCCGCCGAACCGGCGGCTTTCGCGGGTAGCCTTGGCGCGCGCTGACGATCCGCTGCGAGGCCCCCGCATAAGGCGGCGTCACCACGCGCGCACGCGGCGCCGGCTGATCGATCGAAACGGCAGGCGGTGGAGGGTTGGGGCGTAGCGGCGGGGTGATCGCGGCGTTGCCGATGCCGCTGGGATCGGACAACGACCTTGGATTGGCGGGGCCGAACGGCACGCCGGATATCGCCGAATTGCCTGCGCCGGCCGAACCGGCAGGCGGCGTCAATTGCGCCAATGCGCCGGCGGGCGCAATCAGGACAAACGCCACGAGAAGAACAAGTGGAGCACTGCGGAGCATCGAGGTGTCTCTAACGGTATCCCGGCAACGATCATGTGGCGTGCCGGTTCCCCGCTTCCAAGCTGTTTCGCTCGCGGTGGTCGGCGAAGGCGCCGTTTTTAACTTCAGCCGGCCCGCTACGGAGTAGGCGTCGGCGCGAGAATCAGGCCTAATCATGGCGCGATCACGTCTTGAGATTCCGGCGGAATGAACCAGCCTGAGATCCTCGATTCCGATATACGCGACTATGATGTTCGCGCCCTGCAACAGTGGCTGCGCGCCGCTTGGGAGCAACTCGCCGATCCCTCGCTCACCACGTTCAGCCGGCGCGAATTGCGCAACCAGATGAAGCAGTGCAGCGCCGACCTGCGGGCGCGGCTGCAGTCGGCGGCCGACCAGCAGTCCGGGCCGGTCCAGGAACCAATCCCGGCCTATACCCGGCCGGCGCTGCGCATCCTGTCATGGTGACGAAAGAAATCGGTCGCCTGCCCTTCCGCCGCCAGCCATGAGCACACCGCCGACGGCACCGCGCCGATGAGGCCGAGCAGCAGGACTTCCGGCCCGAGCGCCACGCCCATCCAGAACGCAAAGGCCAGCGGCAGATAACTGATCGCATAACCGAACAACGCCGTGAGCGCGATGCGGTACGAGGCTTGGCGCGTTGCCAGCACATGATCGAACCACGCCGCCAGCAGCGCCGGGATCAACCCGACCAGGTAGATCGTGGGCAGCATCATGATCTGGTCGACGTCGAACGAACTGGGGCCACCCGCAAGCCAATTGGCAATCTGCAGCATCACCCAGAACGCGACGACGAAGCCGAGCGGCGGGGCCATGGCGGCGAAGATCAGAAAGCGTGTCATGCTGGTGGGGGTCTCTCGCTGCTTATCCAGACCCCGACCTTAGAGCCACACCGTTGATGGCCGCTGTGACGCCACGCACGTTGGCAGCCGCCGCACGTGGCCGACCGTTCAGGCCGGCTGTTGATAACCCGATTGCCCCGGATCCGGCGTCGAAACTGGCCGCCATGGTGTGCTACGGCATACCGGCCTGATCAACGACGGACGGAACACATGCGGATTACCCTGGTCGGTTCCCGCCATTTTGGCGTGACGACATTCAACACCCTGCGCCAACACGGGGTCGATATCGCCCGCATCGTCGTCCATGACGGCGAGGACCGGCTTGCCGCCGCCGCCCGGACTGCCGGCATCGAGGTCGTGGTGCAGGCCGATCCCAAACGCGTCATCGCCTCCGAGATCGCGCCCGGTACCGACCTGATCGTGACGGCCCACAGCCACGCCCGCGTCACAGCCGAAGCGCTGGCCGCCGCCAGACTTGGCGGTATCGGCTACCACCCGTCGCTGCTGCCCCGGCATCGCGGTATCGCCGCGGTGGAATGGACCATCAAGGAGGGCGATCCGATCGCGGGTGGCACCGTCTACCACCTCGCCGAACGGATGGACGCCGGCGCGATCGCCGCGCAGGAATGGGTGTTCGTCAAGAAGGGCGAAACGGCGCGGGAGCTCTGGGAGCGCGCGCTGGCTCCGCTTGGTCAGAAGCTGCTGGCCGGCGTGATCGACCATGCCAAAGTCCACGGCAGCCTGCCGGCCACACCGCAGGATGAGCAGTTCGCCACGAAAGCGCCGAATCTGTCCGACGCCAAGCATTGAACTCTACCTAAATACCTTCAACGAGCGAATCAACGCTCAAAAATGCAACTTTCGTCGTTCCCCGGCTGGAACCGGATTCACCTTGATGTGTTTGAGTTCACAGGAACAATTCGCCGTGCTGCGGCGCACCCCAGTTTGGCCACATTGTGACCAGATAAGGCGCGTCATCACACATATCTCAGGGATTTGATCCATGCGCGCCAATCGCATTAGCGACATTTTGTTTGCTTCGTTTCTTGCCTCCGCCGCGGCGCTTGCGGCCGCTCCGGCTTCCGCCCAGTCGCCCTATGACGGCCTTTGGCAGGTTACCGTTGTCACAAAAACCGGCAGCTGCGATGCGCAAACCACTTCAACGGTGAATGTCGCCGACGGCAAGATTTCAGGCGGCCCGGTTTCCGGCAGCGTCGGCAGCGGGGGACTTGTGAAAGTCTCGATCAATGGTGCATATGCGAACGGTCAACTCAGTGGCAACTCCGGATCGGGGAAATGGAATGGCGCTTCAGCTGGTGTCGCGTGCAGTGGTCGATGGGAAGCGTCCCGTCAGTAAGGCTGCCCAGACTTCAGAGTTTTTCGCCAAAGCGCGGCGGCTGACATTCGCAGCCGTCGCGTTTTTTTTGGTGGCCTTCGCGGCCTCCACTGGCTACGCCCAATCCAGTGCTTTCGCTGGCTTGGCCGGCAGTTGGTCCGGCGGCGGCACCGTGTCGCTGGATGACGGTTCGAGCGAGCGTATCCGCTGCCGGGCGACCTATAAGGTCAGCGGCGCCAGCATGGACATGAACCTCACCTGTGCCAGTGACGCCTACAAGTTCAATCTGCTGGCAGAGGTGGTCGCGCAAGGCGGCGAGGTTACCGGCAAATGGAGCGAAACCAGCCGCAATGTCGGCGGCAGCATTCAGGGCCGCGGCGCCAGCGGCAGCTTCCATGTGATCGCCGAGGCGGCCGGTTTCAGTTCCAGCATCGCCCTGAAGACCACCGGCAACAAGCAGCAGATCTCCATGAAGGCCGACAGCCAGTTCCGCGCCGCCAATATTTCGCTGTCGAAGTAGACCCCGCCCCTGCGTCAACTGCCATCGCGCGCGCAAAGCGCGCGATGGCAAGCAGGCTTCCCTCAGTTCGTCTTCTCAACTCGTCTTCGGCTTTTCGAGTTTCGCCGCGGTCTCCTTGATCGTCTTGGCGATCAACAAAGCCTGCTCCTTGTTGAACGCAAAATCCTGGACGCCGCGCTGCGTGGTCAGCGACAGCACCATGATGTCGGGCTGATGCTCGGGCCAGCCGGTTGCGAAGGCGGTGACGAAGTCTGCGGAGGTCGATCGGTTGGTCATTGGCTCACGTTATCCTTTTGTCTTTTCTCGCGCGGCCGGCGTGGACTGCGCACGGTCGCTGCGCGCTAGGCTTTCGGGACGTAGGCGGTAACTTCGAGCTCGACCTTTGCCCTGACGTCGACCAGACCGTCGATGTAGAGCAAGGTCGACGGCGGGAAATTGCGCCCGAGCGTTTCCTTCCAGGCCGCGCCGATGCCGGGACCTGCGGCTTCGTATTCGCTGCGGCTGGTCAGGTACCAGGTCAGGCGGACGATGTGCTCCGGTCCGGCGCCGGCTTCGCCGAGCAGCTTCATGACGCGCTTCAGCGCCGTGCCGACCTGGGCGGCCATGTCGGGGGCATAATCGCCCTTCTCGTCGCCGCCGGTCTGACCGGCCAGCACGATCCATTTGCCGGGACCGTCGACTTCGACCCCGTGCGAGAAGCCGCGGGGCTTCGACCATTCGGCCGGTTGCAAGATACGCATGTGCAGGTTCCTCCTCAATTTCCGTTACGCGACGATGCCCGGAATGACGTTTCCCTTAGCATTGAAGGGAGGCGCGCTCCCACCCTGAAATTGGGCCGGCGCATCGCTGCCCCGCCGCAGACGCGCATTGCAAATCGGGGCGTGCTCGCCGATACCGGCCTGCCCTAACCCCCGGCTTCCCCCGAATGGACCGCACCCCATCCAAGACCCTGGCCGCGCTGTGGATGGCCGGCTGGCTCTCCCTGATGCTGATCATCACGGTCGCCGGACGCGAGGCGGCGCGCGAGATCAACGTGTTCCAGCTGATGGAGATGCGCTCGATCCTCGGCTTCGTGCTGCTGTATCCGCTGATCCGCGCCGGCGGCGGGTTTGGCAAGATGAAGACGACGCGGCTGCCGCAGCACGTGGCGCGCAATCTCATTCACTACGGCGCACAGCTCGGCTGGTTCTTTGCGCTGACGCTGATCCCGATCGGCCAGCTGGTGGCGATCGAATTCACCATGCCGATCTGGACCGCGATCCTGGCTGCGAGTTTCCTCGGCGAGCGCATGACGATCTGGAAGATCACGGCGATCGTGCTTGGCGTGATCGGCGTCGTCGTGATCGTTCGCCCCGCCACCAGCGAGGTCAATCCGGGCCAGTTGATCGCGCTGGCGGCGGCCGTCGGCTTCGGCGTGTCGGTCGCGATGGTCAAGTCGCTCACCCGCACCGAAAAACCGCTCGCGATCATGTTCTGGATGCTGGTGGTGCAATCTGCGGCCGGACTGCTTCCCGCGCTCTACGTCTGGGCGTGGCCGCCGGTCCATCTCTGGGGCTGGGTGGTGCTGGTCGCGATTTGCGGCACGTTCTCCCACTACTGCATGGCGCGCGCGATGCTGCATGCGGATGCGACCGTCGTGATCCCGATGGACTTTCTGCGGGTTCCACTCAGCGCCACCGCAGGCTGGCTGATCTATTCGGAACGGCTCGACCTGTTCACGGTGCTCGGCGCGGCGTTGATCCTCACCGGCAATCTGTTGAACTTGAAACCGAATCCTCCGACTAAGGCGCCGGCGCCAAGCTGATTTTTTTTAGCTTGGCTGTGATCCAGATCACGCGCAGACGCGTGTCGTGACGGTAACGGATGGCACCGGATTTGGTGATCGGGCCGCTTTTTTGTGGCGCGAAGCAGGCTGGTTTCTGTAATGTTCAGCCAGCGTTACAGCCAAAGCCTTTTATCGATTCTGCAGGGGGATTTCCTTATGCGCTACCCAACCCTCATTCTGTCCGTGCTCTGCACGGTCCTGACCGCCGGCACCGCCAGCGCCGACAAGCGGGTTGCCTTCGTCGTCGGTAACGGCGCCTACAAGAACGTCGCCCCGCTGCCGAACCCGTCGGTCGATGCGAAGGCGATGGCCGCGACGCTGCGCAATGTCGGCTTCGAAGTGGTCGAGGGCTCCAATCTCACGCGCGACAAGATGACCGAACGGCTGCTCGACTTCGGCAAGAAGGCGCAAGGCGCCGACGTCGCGCTGTTCTTCTACGCCGGTCACGGCATCGCCATCTCAGGCACCAACTATCTGTTGCCGATCGACGCCGACATCAAATCCGAAATGGACGTCAAGCTCGGCGCCGCCATCAACATCGACCTCACGCTCGACCAGACCATGGGCGACGCCAAGGTCAAGCTGGTGTTCCTCGATGCCTGCCGCGACAATCCGTTCGCAGCCAAGATCAAGTCGAACTCGGCGACGCGCAGCGTCAACGTGCAGACCGGTCTTGCTGAAATGAAATCGGGCGAAGGCACGCTGATCGCATTCGCGACCGGCCCCGGCCAGACCGCGCTCGACGGCCAGGAGGGCAACAACAGCCCGTTCACGCGCGCCCTGCTCGCCAACCTCACCCAGCCTGGCATGGAGATCCAGCAGGCGATGACCAAGGTCCGCGCCCAGGTCAACGAGGAGACCAACAAGGGACAATTGCCTTGGGGGCACACCAACCTGATCGGCGCGGTCTACCTGAACGGCGCACCCTCGCCTGGCACCGTCGCGGCCACGTTGCAGACGCCCGCCGCTGGCAACGACGTCGAATTGGAGTTTTGGCGCTCGATCAAGGAATCCAACAAGCCGGAGGAACTTAACGCCTATCTGAGCGCCTACCCCAATGGCCAGTTCCGCTCGCTGGCGTTGTCGCGAATCGCTTCCCTGGAAGCGGGGCCGAAGCCGGATGCCACCCGCAACCTGACCAAAGGCATCGATCCCGCGACCTTCAAGGACGAGGCCAACCAGACCACCGAGGACCAGATCGGCCTCGACAAGAACAAGCGTCGCGACGTGCAGCGCCGCCTTACCGGGCTCGGCTTCGACACCAAGGTCACCGGACAGTTCGATCAGGGTACCCGCAGCGTGATCACGCGCTGGCAGGCCGCCCGCGGCTATCCCGCGAGCGGCTATCTCAACACGCTGCAGCACAAGGCGCTGCTGACCGAGATCGTGGCGTCGGCACCGACCGCGAGCACCGAGGAGGACCGGCCCAAGCGCCGGAGCACAAGCCAGCAGCAGGCGCAGCCGCAGGTCCAGCACCAGGCTCCGCCCCAGCGGCAGTATGCCCCCGGCCCCGATCCGTCCGGCGCCGGCCGCTTCATCGGCGGCGTGGTTGGCGGCATGCTGCGCTGAGGCGGCAGCGGTCCCTGACAAAAAGGCCCGGGGGCTTTACCCCCGGGCTTTTTCATTTCTGCGCGCCGCCGCTGTCGAAGCGCCGGCGAGAAAGCTGCAGTCTACTTGCCTGCCGCCTTTCGCAGCGCCTCGTTGATGCGATCCTGCCAGCCGGGGCCGCCTTCCTGGAAATATTCCAGTACATCCTGATCGATGCGCAGCGAAACAAGCTCCCTCACGCCGGGCAACCGGGCGGGCTTCGGCGGCGCTTCGGCCACCTTGGTCGTGGTGCGCTTGAACGCGGCCTCGGCCTCGGAGCGCGCGTCGTTGAGGGTTCTCGGCCGTCGCGGCTGATCCGCCATCGCTAGATTCCTTCAAACAGTGCGGTTGACAAATAGCGCTCGGAGAATGACGGCACGATCGCGAGGATGGTCTTGCCCGCGCTCTCGGGCCGCTTGCCGATCTGCAGCGCCGCTGCGATCGCAGCGCCCGAGGAGATGCCGCCGGGAATGCCTTCCATGCGCGCCAGCGCGCGCGAGGTTTCGATCGCCGTCGGGCCGTTGACCTTGACGATCTCGTCGATGACCGACCGATCCAGGATGTCCGGAACGAAGCCGGCGCCGATGCCCTGAATCTTGTGCGGCGTATGCTGCCCGCCCGACAGCACCGGGCTTTCCTCCGGCTCGACAGCGACCACACGCAAGGACGGCTTGCGCGGCTTGAGCACCTGGCCGACGCCGGTGATGGTACCGCCGGTGCCGACGCCGGCGACAAAGTAATCGATGTTGCCGCCGGTGTCGTTCCAGATTTCCTCGGCCGTGGTGCGGCGGTGAATTTCCGGATTGGCGAGGTTCTTGAACTGCTGCGGCATGACCGAATTGGGCGTCGTCCGCACCAGTTCCTCGGCGGTTGCGATCGCGCCCTTCATGCCTTGCGCTGCCGGCGTCAAAACGATCTCGGCGCCGAGGAAGGCCAGCATCTTGCGCCGCTCGATCGACATCGATTCCGGCATCACCAGTTTCAACCGGTAGCCGCGCGAGGCCGCGACAAAGGCCAGCGCGATGCCGGTATTGCCGGAGGTCGGTTCGATCAGCACGGTGTCCGCATTGATCACGCCGGACTTCTCCATCGCAATGATCATCGCAGCGCCGATGCGATCCTTTACGCTAGCCGCGGGATTAAAATATTCGAGCTTGGCCAGGATGGTTGCGTTGACACCTTGGGCCGCCGGTAGCTTGCGCAAGCGGACGATGGGAGTGTCGCCGATCGCGTCGACGATGGAGTCGAATACCCGCCCTCGCCCCGGACGCTGCACTGCACTCGCGGTTGACGACGCATTCATTTGAACGCTCCCATGACAATCATCTGCAGGAATTCGGCGGCTTTCGTTACTTAGGAGGCGGTCAGCACGATGCGCAAGAAAGAATTGCAAGCGCGACGCATTCGCTGCATTGCAAAACAAGAACGTCGCCAAATTTCGTGAAATCAACTCTTTTGTGTTGCGACATCGTCAAAGAATTGCGATTATACTTTGGTAGCGAGACCGAGTGTGCGGCTTGGAACGCAAATGGAGGTCACGATGCCAGCAATTGCTGACGCCCTGTCGACCGTAGCTTCTCGACCCGATCCACGCGGATGTGATCTGCCGACCTGCCCTGTATGTGCCGATACCATGGTGGCGGCGGAAGCGTCCGCCTACCTCACCGACAACGTGATCAGCTATCTCTGGACCTGCGACACCTGCGGTTACGGCTTTGTGACCAAGCATTCGGTCAAAAGGTTCGCCTGCAACTGAGCTCTATCTCGGTGGGATATCTCCGCGCGCCCATTGGGCGCGCGTTTTCGTTTGGAACGTCTCAAATGTTCCGTTCGAGATCGCTTCGCGCATGCCCTGCATCAAATGCTGGTAATACGCGACGTTGATTTCCGACAGCAGCATCGCGCCCAGCGTCTCGCCCGAGCGAACCAGATGATGCAGATAGGCGCGCGAGATGTTGCGCGCCGACGGCCAGTCGCTTTCCTCGTCGAGCGGCCGCGGATCGTCGGCGTGGCGGGCGTTGCGCAGGTTGATCTGGCCGAAGCGGGTGAACGCCATGCCGTGCCGCCCGTTGCGGGTCGGCATCACGCAATCGAACATGTCGATGCCGCGCGCCACCGCTTCCAGCAAATCCTCGGGCGTGCCGACGCCCATCAGATAGCGCGGGCGATCTACGGGCAGCGACGGCGCGGTTTCCTCGATCATCGCCAGCATCACCGCCTGCGGCTCGCCGACCGCAAGCCCGCCGATCGCGTAGCCGTGGAAACCGATCTCGACCAGTTCGCGCGCGCTGACTTGGCGCATCTCGGGAATGTCGCCGCCCTGCACGATGCCGAACAGCATGTAGCCGTCGGGCGCGCTCTCGAACGCGCGCTTGCTGCGCTCCGCCCAGCGCAGCGACAGCCGCATCGCGCGCTCGATGTCGTCGCGCGAAGCCGGCAGCCGTACGCACTCGTCCATCTGCATCGCGATATCTGCGCCGAGCAGCCGTTGCACCTCGATCGAACGCTCCGGCGACAACTCCACCTTGGCGCCGTCGATATGGGAGCGGAAGGTCACGGCCTTCTCGGTCACCTTGCGCAGATCCGACAGCGACATCACCTGGAAGCCGCCGGAATCCGTCAGCATCGGGCCGTTCCAGCCGGTGAAGGTCTGCAGGCCGCCGAGTGCTGCGATCCGCTCGGCGCCCGGTCGCAGCATCAGATGATAGGTGTTGCCGAGCACGATATCGGCGCCGGCATCGCGCACCTCGCGCCAGTGCATGCCCTTCATCGCGCCGGCCGTGCCGACCGGCATGAAGGCTGGCGTGCGCACCACACCATGCGGCGTGGTCAGGCGGCCAGTGCGGGCGGCACCATCGGTGGCGAGCAGTTCGAAATGGTTGGGAAGGCTCATGGAGGAGCTTATGACGTGACAGAGCCACCCCGTTCAACCCGGTTTGGACCGATTTTCCGTCCAAAACCCGTTGACGGCGGAACCAACGCTGCCGCATAAGTCCGCGCCATGACGATTTCGACCAAAACGACCACGAAAACCAAAGCACCCTCCGGGGGCTCGGGAGCCGTGCGCGCGTAGTCGAACGATCGCATCATCTGAACCGAAGCCCCGCCTGAAAAGGACCGGGGCTTTTTTATTGCCCAAAGCATCCAACCAGAGGACAGACCCGTGAGCTACGAACCCGTTGTTGCCATCGCCGGCGTGACCGGCGCGGTCGGCGCCGAATTCATCGCCACCATGAACCGCCGCAACTTTCCCGTCCGCAAGCTCAAGGCGCTGGCCAGCGCCCGCTCGGCCGGCAAGACAGTCGACTTCCGCGGCGAGAGGGTCGTGATCGAGGAGCTCACCGAAAAGTCGTTCGAGGGCGTCGACATCGCGCTGTTCTCGGCAGGCAGCGGCACCTCGAAGAAGTTCTCGCCCGCGGCCGTCAGGGCCGGCGCGGTCGTGATCGACAATTCCTCGGCCTTCCGAATGGACCCGAACGTGCCGCTGGTGATCCCGGAGATCAACGCGGGCCGCATCCGCGAGCACAAGGGCATCATCGCCGTCCCGAATTGCTCCGCGATCACGGCGCTGGTGCCGCTGTGGCCGATCCACCAGGCCAACCGCATCAAGCGCGTGATCCTGTCGACCTACCAGGCGGCGAGCGGCGGCGGCGCGGCCGTGATGCAGGAGCTGGTGGAATTCGACCCGGGCTTATCTCGACGGGCGGCCGTTCCCTCCCAAGGTGATTCAGCACCCCTACGCGTTCAACCTGTTCAGCCACAACACGGCGTCGATCCCGAGACCGGCTACAACGACGAAGAGACCAAGGTCATCAAGGAGACGCGAAAGATCTTCGAGGACGACGGAATCGCGATCGGCGTCACCTGCGTGCGCGTCCCGGTGCTGCGCGCCCATTGCGAGGCGATCACCTTCGAATGCGAAAAGCCGATCGACGAGCATGAGGTCCGCGCCATCCTGGCCAAGGCACCGGGCGTCAAGATCGTCGACGACCGCGCGAAGAATTACTTCCCGATGCCGATCGATGCGTCAGGCCAGGATGACGTTCTCGTCGGCCGCATCCGCAAGGATCTCAGCGACGCCTCAGGCCACTCGATCTCGATGTTCGTCTCGGCCGACCAGTTGCTGAAGGGCGCGGCGCTCAATGCGATCCAGATCGCGGAGTTGTTGCCGCAGCCGGCCATGGCGTGAAGATCTTGTAGGGTGGGCTGAGCGAAGCGAGCCCACCATCGTGCGGCGTGCTCGGTGAGATGGTGGGCACGTCGCTTGCGCTCCTCTGCCCACCCTACAGCACGCACACAGCTACGCCCCCGTCACGCGCCAGATGACGTTGCCGACATCATCAGCCACCAGCAGCGATCCGTCGGGGCCGAGCGTGACGCCGACCGGCCGTCCGTAGGAGACCTTCTCGTCGGGCGCCAGGAAGCCCGTCAAAATATCGCGCGGCGGGCCGGAGGGCTTGCCGTTCTCGAACGGCACGAAGACGACGGCGTAGCCGCTCAGCGTGCTGCGATTCCAGGAGCCGTGCTGGCCGATCACCATGCCGTCGGGAAAACCCGGCAGCGTGCCTGCCGGCATCCAGCACAGGCCGAGCGAGGCGGTGTGGCCGCCGAGCGCGTAGTCCGGCTGGATCGCCTTGGCGACCATCGCCGCGATCCTGCGGCACGCGGTCGTCCACCGTCTGGCCCCAGTAGCAATAGGGCCAGCCGTAGAAGCCGCCGTCGCGCACCGAGGTCAGATAGTCCGGCGGCGTCTCGTCGCCGAGGCCGTCGCGCTCGTTGACGACGGTCCAGAGCACGTTCGTGTTCGGCTCCCACGCCAGGCCCACGGCGTTGCGCAGGCCGCCGGCGAAGATGCGGCTGGTGCCGGCGGCCAGATCGAGTTCGTAGACCGCGGCGCGGCCTTCCTCCACCTCCATCCCCTTCTCGGCGATGTTGCTGAGCGAGCCGACGCCGGCATAGAGCTTCTTGCCGTCCGCGCTCGGCAGCAGGCTCCGCGTCCAGTGCCCATTCGGCTTGAACGCGACGAGCTTGCGTCCCTCGGCGGTGATGCGGTCCGCGCCCGCGACATACGGAAAGGCGACCACGCCGTCGGTGTTGCCGACGTAAAAAGTGTCGCCGACCAGCGCCATGCCGAACGGCTGGCTCAACCCTTCCATGAAGGCGCCGCGGCTTTCGGCCACGCCGTCACCGTCAGCGATCCCGCAACACGGTGATACGATTGGCGCTGACGCCGAGCGCCGCGGCGCGCCGCATCGTCGCCTGCATCGCATAGTGGAACACGCTGCGCGGCGGCCCGGCGATCTGCGTCGATTCCGCGATCAGCACGTCGCCATTGGGCAGCACGTAGATCCAGCGCGGGTGGTCGAGGTCTGTTGCAAACGCATTGACCTTGAGTCCGGGTGCGGCGGTGGGCTTTTGCCCCTCGCTCCAGCCTTGGGCCGTCGGCATTTTCAGCGTCGGGATGGCGCCTTGCGGCTTCGCCTCCGGGATCGCCGGCGCGTTGCCCCAGGCCGGCGCAGGCGCCGAGCCCTGCAGGCGACGCCACAGCAGCGCCACAGCACCGATCAGCGCGACGAAGCGCGCGAAAATAGCCGACATGTTCATGAAATTCTCCAGATGATCGCGCGCACCCTATCCGACGGCAGGAACCGTTGGAACCTTGTCGTTGAGGCACGAAAGCGCCGGCGCACGCCGCGCGCACCTGCATGGTGGCAACAGTGCAACAGCACACGCGGGATGCGTAGAATCGGTAGTTTTACGACCTTGGCGGCATCGGCCGAATCGCGGAACACAATCATGGCGCTTCTTTGTCGGAGCGCTTCCTCCCTGAACCTTTGCCCGCCTCACCGGCGGGCTTTTTTTTGGGAAACGAGAGGCGCGGCGTTTGCCTCAATGCGGCCTGCGAAACAGCAGGCAGGCATCGCCGTAGGAATAGAACCGGTAGCCATTGGCAATCGCGTGCGCGTAGGCCTGCTGCATCGTGTCGAGACCGGAGAACGCCGACACCAGCATGAACAGCGTCGAGCGCGGCAGATGGAAATTGGTCATGAGGATATCGACTGCGCGAAAGCGATAGCCCGGCGTGATGAAGATCGAGGTCTCGCCGTCGAACGGCTGAATGGTGCCGTCTTCGGCCGCGGCGCTTTCCAATAGCCGCAGCGACGTGGTGCCGACCGCAACGATGCGTCCGCCCCTGGCGCGCGCGGCGTTCAAGGCTGCCGCCGTATCGGCCGAGATCGAGCCCCACTCGGCATGCATCCGGTGCTCGGAGGTTTCCTCCACCTTGACCGGCAGGAAGGTCCCTGCCCCGACATGCAAGGTCAGCCGATGCAGCGTGACGCCGCGGCCGCGCAGCGCCGCTTCCAGCTCAGGCGTGAAATGCAGTCCTGCCGTCGGCGCGGCGACGGCGCCCTCGTTCGCCGCGAACATGGTCTGGTAGTCGGCGGCGTCGCGATCGTCGGGCGTGCGCTTCGACGCAATGTAGGGCGGCAGCGGCGGCGTGCCGAGATCGGCAATGGCCTGATCCAGCGTGGGCCCGTGAAACGAGAACGACAGCGTGATCTCGCCCTCTTCGCCCTTGGCCTCGACCTCGGCGTCGAGATGGCCGAGCAGGCAGACCTTGCCTTCATTGCCGAAGCGAACGATGTCGCCGGGCGCGAGCTTCTTCGCCGGCTTGACCAGCGCCTGCCAGCGCGAGCCGTCGAGCCGCTTGATCAGCGTCGCCTCGATCTTCGGCTCGGTCTCGCGGCCGATGCGGCGGCCCTTGAGCTGGGCTGAAATCACCTTGGTGTCGTTGACGACGAGCTGATCGCCCGGCTTGAGCCATTGCGGCAGCTCGGCGACGCTGCGGTCATGCAACGCGCCGTCCGGCTGCACCACCAGCATGCGCGCGGAATCGCGCGGGCTCGCGGGCCGCAGCGCGATGCTGGTGGCGGGGAGTTCGAAGTCGAAGAGATCGGTGCGCATGGCCCCGGTGCGCCTAACTCGAGCTTGGCGCTCATTCCGGGATTCGCGAAGCGTCCCCCGGAATGACGGAGAAAGATTACGCCGCGTCGGCGCCATGTGCGCCTTGACGATCTTGTCGGGATTCTGCACCGGCTCGCCGCGCTTGATCTTGTCGACGTTCTCCATGCCCTACGTGACCTTGCCCCAGACCGTGTACTGGTCGTTGAGGAAGGAGGCGTCGTCGAAGCAGATGAAGAACTGGCTGTCGCCGGAATCCGGGCTGGCGGCGCGGGCCATCGAGGTGGTGCCGCGGACATGCGGTTCCTTGTTGAACTCGGCCTTCAGCTTCTTGCCGGAACCGCCGGTGCCGGTGCCCTGCGGGCATCCGGTCTGCGCCATGAAGCCTTCGATGACGCGGTGGAACACGATGCCGTCGTAAAAACCCTCGCGCACCAGTTCCTTGATCCGGGCGACATGGCCGGGCGCCAGATCGGGACGCATTTCGATGGTGACGGGACCCTGGGTGGTTTCAAGAATCAAAGTATTTTCTGTATCTGCCATGCTCTTTTCTCTTCAGGTTTGGGTGGACGTTTGCGGGATCTGAAAGTGACCGCGAAAGGCCGGCCGGCGACCGCACCGCCCAGTCCCTCGGTAAATGGCAACGGCGAACAGCGTTGCAATGTTTCCATGACGGCAATTCGATATGCAAGCCGGTCGTCATCGCCGGCATTTGCGGATTCATAGGTGATCTTGGGTTGGCCGAGAATGGCGCCTTCGCGGTTGAAACTGACGATGACCGTAATGTCCATCGGGTTCGCGCCCGAAGCCGGCGGCCGCCAGCAGGAATGCAGTTTGGCGTAGACTTCCTTGATGGTGTCGATTTGCTCCGGACCGGCCTGCGCGTGCATCGCCGTTGCAAGCCACAGCAGCGCGGCGGCAAACCAGACGGCGGGCTTGCGGCGCGGCGAGATCATCGCCTCACTTGACGTCGGATGCGACCTGCACCTTCACCATCTTGTCGGGATCGACGACGGGTTCGCCGCGCTTGATCTTGTCGACCACATCCATGCCCGACACCACTTCGCCGATCACGGTGTACTTGCCGTTCAGCGAGGCGCCTTCGGCGAACATGATGAAGAACTGCGAATTGGCGGAATCGTTGCTGGCCGCGCGCGCCATGCCGACGATGCCGCGCTTGAACGGCACGTTGGAGAATTCGGCCGCGAGATTCGGATATTTCGAACCGCCGGTGCCGTTGAAATTCTTGCCGTCGCCGGTCTGCGCCATGAATCCCTCGATCACGCGATGGAACGGCACGTTGTTGTAATAGCCCTCGCGCGCGAGCTGCTTGATGCGCTCGGCATGCTGGGGCGCAAGGTCGCTCCGCAGCTTGACGACGATGCGGCCCTTGGTGGTGTCGATCACGATCGCATTCGCCTTGTCGAGATTGGCGGGCAGCGGCTGGGCGATCGCGGGGGCCACGAAGAACAGCGCGGCGAGAACGGCGAGAATGCGGATCATGAAAGCTCCGGTCATGTGAAAACAGGAAAGCGTGATGTCGCCGACGGCGTGTTAGCTCGCGAACTTGGTCTTGAGGCTGGCTGCGACCGATGGCGGCACGAAGGCGGAAACGTCGCCGCCCATCGCCGCGATTTGGCGCACCAGTGTGGCGGTGATCGGGCGAACCGCGACCGAGGCCGGCAGGAACACCGTGTGCACCTCCGGCGCCATGGTCTCGTTCATGCCCGCGATCTGCATCTCGTAGTCGAGGTCGGTGCCGTCGCGCAGGCCGCGGATCATGATGGTGGCGCCGGCCTGTCTGGGCGGCTGTGACCGTCAGATTGTCATAGGTGGTGCAGTCGAACTCGCAGCCGGCCTTGGCGGCGACGGGCGCGAATACCGCCCGGACCATCTCCAGGCGCTCGTCGGTCGAAAACAGCGGCTTCTTGCCGGGATGGACGCCGATGGCGACGATCAGGCGGTCGCACAGGCCGACGGCGTTCCGGACCACGTCCAGATGGCCGTTGGTGACGGGATCGAATGATCCGGGGTAGAGCGCGATACGGGGCATAGGCCCGTCCTACCCCGCCCCGGGCGGGCCGGCAAGCCGGGCAAGGTTCCCCACTGGCTCGGCTTTATATTTCGGTCGGCCAGTGAACCACTACCCGGGTCTGGGCGTCTCCCCCGGGCGGACGGGCAATGTTTCATCGGCCATTGGACGACGAAACAAAACTCGGACCCGACGAAACCATTTCCGTAGCCCGCGAAGACGGCCGGAAACGTGCGCTGGCTACAAGTTCAACCAACGAAACGACGGGGCCGCCAAGGCCCATGACAGGGGACCGTCATGATCAAGGCTTTTTCCGCAATCGCTGCCGCTGGGTTCATTGCCGCCGCGCTGACCGTATTGCCCGGCTTCGCCCCCCAGGTCGAAGCCAGCGTGCCGCAGGCGCTCGCCAAGGGTGACCGCCTGGATATCCGCACCGTCGGCAAGGATTGCTCGCAGCAGGCCTGGCCGAATTTCGAGGCTTCCTGCCTCCGCGCCGCCGGCTCCAAGTCGACCGTGAAGGAAGCGCGCCTGGTTACCTCCAACCGGACGCCGTAACGGTGCCGACCTCATAAAATTACTGCCAGGTTGCTCTGGTTTGAGGTCCTCGGGATGCCCCCCGGGGACCTCACTGATTCCGGGCTATCTCTCACGCGTCACAGCAGCAGCTACGCCGCCCCACCCGTTCGCGGAGGCTGCCCCGTTTGATCGGGGCAGCCTCGAGAACAATTAAGCCGCCTCGTCTTTTTCTGCATCGAGATTAATGACGGCCTTCGCAAGTTTGGTCAGGGCCGCGTCGGTCGCGCGTTCTTCGTCGAGGGTCTGCTGAAGCAACTTGGCGGCCTTCGTGTAACCGAGTTCTTCGGCCCAGGTGCGAAGCGTGCCATAGCGCGTCATTTCGTAGTGTTCGACCGCCTGTGCTGCGGCGAGCAAGCCTGCGTCGTGGGCCGGCATGCCCTTGTAATCATCCATGATCTCCTGGCCTTCCTTGGCGATGCCGACGATGGCGTCGCAGGTCTTGCCCTGAGGCTTCTTGTCGATTTCCGCGAACACCTGCTCCAGACGGTCGATCTGGCCTTCCGTCTCGCCGTGATGTTTCTGGAAGGCAGCTTTCAGTCCGGAGTGCTGCGCGGCCTTCGCCATTTTCGGCAGGCTCGCGAGGATCTTCTTCTCCGCGAAATAGACGTCCTTGAGCGTGTCGTGAAACAGGTCTTCGAGCTTCTTCATCTTGGCCATGATCGTCTCCGGTTAAGGTGATTGCGTGGGGCAATCGCTCGTGTCCTGCTTGGTTCCTGTTCAAGTTGAAGTAGACGACGCGACAAACGGTTCGCGACTGCCTACCGCAGCCGAACAACTTCGCGGGCGAGCGAATGTTCGACGACAAGCAATCCGAATGACGCAACAGTTCGGCGCAGCGGAAGCTCGCAAGGAGCGCCAACTCCACGGCGGCGCGCTGCGTTAACCGGATCAAAGGCTGATCACATCAAGCGGCCCGCTTCGGCGAGCCGTAGTTTTATGAAGTGGCAAATTTAGTTTCCCCTGGCGGCCTTGCACGGCTCGCCTGGACATCCATATACCATCCATACGGATGGTATATGGATGGTTGAGAGCGATGGAAAGCAACGTCAGGGAATTTCGGCCCAAGCCGCCCGAAACCGAAAAAATCACGATCAATCTTGGATTTGTCGATTTGGGTCACGTCGATCTCATGGTCCAGGAAGGGTTTTACTCGAACCGGACCGATTTCATCCGGACGGCGATCCGCAACCAGCTCGAACGTCATGCCGACGTCGTCAAGCAGTCGACGGCCCGCAAAAGTCTCGACCTCGGACTGCGAAACTACAGCCGCCAGGATCTCGAAGCGGTGCAACGCGCCGGCGAGATGCTGCACATCAATGTGCTGGGCCTTGCCAGCATTTCCCAGGACGTCACGCCCGAGCTTGCGCGTGCCACCATCGCCTCCGTCTCGGTGCTGGGCGCATTGCATGCCAGTCCGGCCGTCAAGGCCGCGCTCGCCGACAGGACGAGGTGAGGTGATGCTGAATCAGGACATCATTCGGGAAGCCACCCGCCTCACCCGTGCAGGTCAACTCGTCGAAGCCACCGCGCTGCTGCAGCGCATGCTTCACGGCGAACGCGCGGCAGATGCACCGCCGCGCAGCCACGGCCACATCGCTCTCCCCGGCCCGATCATCATCGACGCAAAGGCCAATGCGGTCGAGGAGCCGGAGAGCTCTCCGCAATCAGCATCAGTCCCCGCTGCGCAGCCGCGCAAGATCCCGTTACCGGATCGCAAAAAGGGACGCCCCGCGATCGGACTGCGCGGCGTCATGAAGCGCGCCCCGCTGCGCTCACCGGACATCGTGCCGGAGGGCGCCCGTTTCATTGAAGGCACGTACAGCAGTCCGGCGGGAAGCCGTGCCTACAAGCTGTTCATCCCAAGCGGCTATCGCGAGCAGCCGCTTCCCCTGGTCGTCATGCTTCATGGCTGTACCCAGTCGCCGGACGATTTCGCCGCCGGCACGAGGATGAACCTTCTCGCGGAGGAGCATAATTGCTTCGTCGTCTATCCGGCTCAGCCGAGCCAGGCCAACCAGGCGAAATGCTGGAACTGGTTTCGCAAGGCGGACCAGCAGCGAGGCCGAGGCGAACCTTCGCTGATCGCGGGCATCACGCGCCAAATCATGGATCAGTATTCGGTCGATCGAAAGCGCGTCTACGTGGGCGGACTGTCGGCCGGAGCGGCCGCGGCGGCCGTGATGGGAGCGACCTACAGCGATTTATATGCCGCAATCGGCATACATTCCGGCCTGCCATGCGGCGTCGCCACGGATCTTCCCTCTGCGCTCCTCGCCATGCGACAGGGAGGAGCGGATCGCAAGGTCGTTTCAGATGGCCTGTCTCCTGTCCCCACCATTGTATTCCACGGCGATCGCGACACGACCGTGCATCCAAACAACGGCGATTACATCCTCGAACAGTCCGTGAGGACAATGAACGCCCATAAGACCGTGCATCGCGGGCAGATAGCCGGCGGTCATGCCTATACGAGAACGATCCTGACCGACGCGCATGGGCACGAAATGCTGGAGCACTGGAATGTCCACGGCAGCGGACACGCATGGTCCGGAGGCAGCCCCGCGGGCTCCTATACCGATCCGCGAGGACCGGACGCAACCAGGGAAATGCTGCGCTTCTTCCTTGGGCATTCGCTCTCGGAAGAATAACGCCGCCTCGACGGGTGTCGATGTCGCCGACCAAAGCCATGCGGAAGACGCAGCCGGCCGCGCGGGCGCAAACCGCCTTGCGCGGTTGCCATGGACGGCGTCCCGGCCGATGATGCGCAAAACGGATTGAAGCATCGAAAGGGAGAGAAATGCGCGGGCGTCGTGTGCTGATGGAATCGTTCGTGTCGCACGGCGTGCGTCATATCTTCGGCAATCCCGGAACAACGGAAACGCCGCTGCTCGACAGCCTGCCGGCATTTCCGCAACTCGAATACATCATGGCGCTGCATGAAGGCATCGCCGTCAGCGCCGCCAGCTTCTATGCGCAGGCCTCGGGACGCGTCACCGTCGCCAACCTTCACGTCGCCCCCGGCCTCGGCAACGGCATCGGTTCGCTCTACGGCGCACTGAAAGCCAATTCGCCTGTGGTCGTGACCGCCGGCCAGCAGGACACGCGGATGCGGCTCAAGAATCCGGTTCTCGGTCACGATCTCGTCGCGATGGCGGCGCCAGTGACGAAGTGGAGCGTGCAGATCGAGCGCGCCGACGAGATCGCGCCGATCATGCGCCGCGCGTTCAAGGTGGCGACCGACGGGCCACAGGGCCCGGTGTTCGTAGCGCTGCCGATCGACGTCCTGGAACAGGAGACCTCAGTCGACGCATCGGCGCCGGACAATCTGTGGCGATCGACGCGACCCGATCCGGCTGGCGTGGACGCGTTGGCCACGCTGCTTCTGAAGTCGAAGAAGCCGGCCATCATCGCCGGCGACGACGTGGCACGATCGGGCGGCGAACAGGCGCTGGTCGATTTGGCGGAAGCGATCGGCGCCACCGTGTGGTTCGAAGGGCTGCGGCATCACGCGCCCTTCCCGACCAGCCATCCGAGCTACCGCCAGTCGCTCCCCGCCGACGCCCGGCAGGTGCGCAAGGCGCTCGGCGATACCGATCTCGTGCTGCTGATCGGCGGGCCGTTCTTCGAGGACATCTGGTTTGCGCCGGGCGGCCACATTGCAGAAGGTGTGTCGCTGCTTCAGATCGAAGCCTCCGCCGAACGTCTCGCGCTCAACAACCGGCTCGATGCCGGCATCGTCGGCGACATCGCCGTCAGCCTCCGCGCATTGACGGAAGCGCTGCGCGCCAAGGCAAGCGCGGAATTCAAGCAGGCCGCGCAAGGCCGCAATGCCGCGTTGGCCGAATTGCAGGCGAGCGAGAAAGAAGCCTATCGCGCGCGCGTCGAGAAGAGCTGGAACCGCCAGCCGAACTCGATGCCGCGCGTCACCGCGGAGCTTCGCCGCGGGCTGCCCGACAATGTCGTCATCGTCGATGAAAGCATCACGGCCAGCCTCGATCTGGCGCGCGCGTTCGACTATCGCGGCTTCGGCGATTATTTCGGCGGCCGTGGCGGCGGCATCGGCCAGGGCCTCGCCGGCGCGATCGGGGTCAAGGTCGCAATGCCGGATCGTCCCGTGGTCGCCGTCTCGGGCGACGGCTCGGCAATGTATGCCATTCAGTCGCTGTGGACCGCCGCGCACCACAAACTCGCGATCGTGTTCGTGGTGCTTGCAAACCGCGAGTACCGCATCCTCAAACACAATGTAGATGTCTGGCGTCAGAATTTCGAAGCCGGCACCCAGCATCCCTATCAGAACATGGATATCACCGGCCCCACACTCGACTTCGTGCACCTCGCGGCCGGCATGGGCGTCGAGGCCGTCAGGGTCGAGAACGCCGAAGACATTGCCGGCGCGGTTGCAAAGGCCGTTGCGGCGGAGCGGCCGTATCTCGTCGAGATTGCCATCGAGGGCAAGCGCTAGCCGCGCGGCAGCTTCTCGGGGCGCCCCAACGCGCCCGCCCCTCGCGCTTGACAATTTTGCGCATGTAAATGTTATGGCGCTCATCTTTGAAAGGAACGCCGTGGCCAGCACCATGTTCGACAGCGTCCTCTATCGCGACGTGTTCTCCACACCGGCGATGCGCGAGGTATTTTCCGACGAAGCCCTGCTCAAGGCCTATGTGCAGGCAGAAGTGGCGCTCGCGGTGGCCCAGGGTGAAACCGATGTCATCCCGCGCGAGGCGGCGCAGGCGATCGCTCAGAAAGCCCCGGCGATCGCGCTCGACAGCGCGCAGTTGAAACGCGACACCGAGAATGTCGGCTATCCCATCGTCGGGCTGGTGCGCCAGCTCTCCGAGCAGCTCGGCGAAGCCGGCCGCTACGTGCATTGGGGCGCGACTACCCAGGACATCATGGATACCGCGACCGTGCTGCAACTGCGCGAAGCGGTCGCGCTGATCGAGGCTCAGCTCGCCGAGGTCATTGCCACCCTCGCCGGTCTTGCGCGCCTCCATCGCGATACGCCGATGGCCGGGCGAACCCATCTGCAGCAGGCGCTGCCGATCACGTTCGGGCACAAGGTCGCGATCTGGCTCTCGGCGCTGCAGCGCTCGGCCGAGCGGATTCAACAAGCCAAACCTCGCGCGCTGCAGGCGCAGCTCGGCGGCGCAGTGGGGACGCTGGCCTCGCTCGGCGACCGCGGCCTCGACGTGCGCGCTGCCTATGCGCGCGCCCTCGGCCTCGCAGAGCCTGACATCACCTGGCATGTCGCGCGCGACGGCCTGGTCGAAATGGTTCAGACGCTCGCCGTGATCTGCGGCGCGCTCGGCAAGATCGGCTATGACGTCATGATCCTGATGGCCAACGAGATCGGCGAAGTGTTCGAGCCGTTCTCCTCGCATCGCGGCGCATCCTCGACCATGCCGCAGAAGCGCAACCCGATCTCGTCGGAAATCCTGCTGGCCAACGCAAAAATCTCGCGCGACGCCGCTTCGCTGATGCTCGACGCCATGGTGCAGGATCTCGAGCGCGCCACCGGCCCGTGGCATGCCGAATGGATGGCATTGCCGCAGGTCTGTCTGCTGACGGCGGGCTCGCTGGCGCAGGCGCAGTTCATGCTTTCCGGCCTGATCGTCGAACCGGCGGCGATGAGACGGAACCTGGATTCCACGCGCGGGCTGATCGTCGCCGAAGCGGTCATGATGGGGCTCGCGCCCGTGCTCGGCCGCCAGCCGGCGCATGACGAGGTCTACGCCGCCTGCCGCGATGCGTTCACCCGCAGCGAGCCGCTGCTCGATGCGCTGCTGCGGCGGCCGGCGATTGCATCCGCCTTGCCCCGCGACCAGCTCGCCGCGTTGTGCGAGCCGGCCAACTATCTCGGAACGGCGGGAGCGATGGTGGACCGGGTGCTCGCCCGCCACGCAAAGTAAAAACGTCGTCCTGAAGCATCAATTCTCTTGTTCTCGCGCAACCGATGACCATAGGGTGTGGAACGGGGGCGTCGCAGCCTCCCCGTCAAGTGGGTCACCCCATGCAAGCGCTGCTCGCTATCCTTTTGGAGCGAGCGCGATGGATGGAAACCTCTTATTCCTATTTGTTCTGGCAACATTTTTCGGCGGGTTCGTCAGCGGCTTTTCCGGATTCGCGATGGGTCTGGTGGTGTCCGGCATCTGGCTGCACATCATCACGCCGATCCAGACCGCCGTGCTGATCGCCGGGTACGGGCTGCTCACGCAGGGCTACGGTATCGCGAAACTACGCCACGAACTGAGCTGGCAGAACATCTGGCCGCTGACCCTGGGCACCGCCATCGGCATCCCGGTCGGCGTGATGCTGTTGACTCACATCAATCCAGTCTATTTGCGTTTCGGCGTCGGCCTGTTGCTCGTGCTCTACGCGACCTACAGCCTCGCGAGACCACCGATAAAGCCGATGAAAATTGGCACGCCGGCCGACATCGCGATCGGAATTGCCAACGGGCTGCTCGGCGGCCTCACCGGACTCGGCGGCATCATCTCGACCATCTCTTGCCAGTGGCGCGGCTGGCCAAAGGATAAGCAGCGCGCCGTGTTTCAGCCCGTGCTGTTCGCAGCGTTCGTGATCATCTCGATTTCGCAGATTGTGGCCGGGTCGATCACGCTCGATACCGCCAAATTGTACGGGATCGGTCTTCCGTTCATGATCGCCGGCATCTGGAGCGGCTTCAAACTTTACGGAACGATCGACGATGAGACCTTTCGCAAGGCGGTGTTGGCGCTCGTTCTTCTCGCCGGCGTGTCGCTGGTCGTCTCGGCATCGGGGTTCGTGCCCGGCTTGCAGGCGCGGAGTTGAAAACCCGCTGATGCGTGGCGGTCCGCCTGTTGACATCGCAGGCCTCCCGGCTTTTACTAATCAGACGGGGACAGCGATCTCCCCGCGAGGCGACATGCCCAAGAATTGCGTCCACTTTCAAAAGGACGCATCATGTCTTCTTACAACACCATCTCATCCGACAAACTCGCCCGTCTCGTTGGTACCGCCAAGGCTCCGACCCTGGTCGATGTACGCATCGATGACGATTTCGCCGCCGACCCGCGGCTGATCCCCGGCGCCGTGCGGCGCTCCTACCGCGATGTACAGGAATGGGCGCCGCAGCTTGCCGGGCAGTCGCCGGTCGTCGTCATTTGCCAGAAGGGGAAGAAACTCAGCGAAGGTGCCGCGGCCTGGCTGCGCCAGTCCGGCATTGCCGCCGAGTCGCTCGAAGGCGGCCATGCTCGGCTGGGTCGAGACGCAGAAGCCGGCCGTTCCCGCCGACAAGATACCCGAAGCGCGACGGCCGTGGCCGCACCGTCTGGGTGACGCGCGCGCGGCCCAAGATCGACCGCATCGCCTGCCCCTGGCTGATCCGCCGCTTCATCGATCCGGCCGCCGTCTTCCTCTTCGTCGCGCCGGCGGAAGTGGAAGCGGTAGCCGACCGTTTCGATGCCACCCCCTTCGACATCGAAAACGTGTTCTGGAGCCACCGCGGCGAACTCTGCACCTTCGATGTGATGGTCCAGGAGTTCGGCCTCTCGGCCCCGCCGCTTGAACGGCTGGCCACGATGGTTCGCGCGGCCGACACCGCGCGGCTCGACCTTTCACCCGAGGCGCCCGGGCTGCTCGCCGCATCGCTCGGCCTCTCGCGCATGTTCGACGACGACCTGGAGCAATTGAGCGCCGGAATGCTGCTGTACGACGCGTTCTATCGCTGGTGCCGGGACGCTACGGGCGAGACTCATAATTGGCCCACCAACAAGGTGAGGTGAGCCATGACCGACCTCACCGCAAATATAAAAGCAAAGCCGGAAGCGTATGCCCACGGCATTTCCTTCAGCGAGGCATTTGTCGTCTGGCTCCGCGTCGCGATCCTCAGTTTTGGCGGACCGGCCGGGCAGATCGCCGTCATGCACCGGATCCTCGTCGAGGAGAAGCGTTGGATTTCGGAAGGCCGCTTCCTGCACGCGCTGAACTACTGCATGCTGTTGCCGGGGCCCGAGGCGCAGCAGCTTGCAACCTATGTCGGGTGGCTGCTGCATCGCACCGCCGGCGGCCTGATGGCGGGCGGGCTCTTTGTCCTGCCCGGCGTCATCGCCATCATGGCGCTCAGCTACGTCTACGCGGCCTACGGCAATGTCGGCTTCGTGGAAGCGCTGTTCTTCGGCTTGAAGGCCGCCGTGCTCGCCATCGTCGTTCAGGCGGTGGCGCGGGTCGGCAAGCGCGCACTGCGCAATCGGGTGATGATTTCGATCGCCGCGGCGGCTTTCGTGGCGAATCTTCTTCTTTGCCGTGCCGTTTCCGATCATCATCGTGGCTGCCGGCATCATCGGCTTTGCCGGCGCACGGCTCGGCCGGCCGGAGTTCGCCGCCATCGAGCACGGCGGCGGCACAAATGCCGATGTCATCGACAGCATGCTCGGTGAGAGCATTCCCGAACATGCGAAGCCGAACCCTGCCCGGACGTTGCGTGTGACCCTGGTCTGGCTGGCACTCTGGCTCGTGCCTGTTGCAGGCCTTCTGATCGGGCTCGGGCCGGACCACGTCTTCAGCCAGATCGCCATCTTCTTCAGCAAGATGGCGATGGTGACGTTCGGAGGCGCCTATGCCGTGCTGGCCTACGTCGCGCAGCAGGCGGCGGACTATTACCACTGGGTGACGCCGCGCGAGATGCTGGACGGACTGGGCATGGCGGAAACGACACCGGGGCCGCTGATCATGGTGGTTCAGTTCGTCGGCTTCATGGCCGCGTTCCGCGACGCCGGCGGGCTGCCGCCGATGCTGGCGGCGACGCTTGGAGGTCTGATCGCCACCTGGGTGACGTTTGCGCCGTGCTTCCTGTGGATCTTCGCCGGCGCGCCCTACATCGAGACGATGCGCGGCAACAAGGCGCTTTCCGGCGCGTTGTCGGCGATCACGGCGGCCGTTGTCGGCGTGATCCTCAATTTGTCGATATGGTTCGCGCTGCATACGTTGTTCCGGCAAACCTTTGAAGTGAGGCGCTTTGGCCTTGCCTTCGAAGCACCGGTTCTTTCGAGCGTCGACGGACCGGCGCTGATGCTGGCCATCGCAGCCGCTATCGCCATCTTCCGCTTCAAGCTGGGGATGCTGTCCGTGCTCGCGGCTTCCTGTATCGCAGGCGTTCTATTGCGCCTGACTGGCATTATTTGAAATCGGGGTTTTGTGTCGAACGAACGGCCGCGGACGTCGGACGCGCTGTGCCCTCGCCGCGGCGTGGCGGTCAACGAGTCTGACGCGACATGGCGAGGATGGCGTTCGCCGTCTCGTCCGGCTGCAGCGTCGGATGCAAATGCGTGCCGTGCAGGTTCGCGACCGGCCAGCCGCGCCGCTGTGCCTCCGCCGTGGCGTGATCGTAGATCGCCGAGGTCTGGATGAAGCCGGCGGGGATATGGCTCCAATCGGCCAGTTCTAGCGCCTCATCGAACCAGCCGATGTGCATTCGCGGCAGTCCAACTTCGAACCGGGCGAATGCCGCGGCGTCACGGGCCAGAACGTCGATGCCGACGAGCGCCGCGCGCCGCTTGTCGCCCGCAAACCATTTCGACCAGACCGGAAGCATGCCGTCGGGCCCGGCGAGGCTTTTGATGAAATCGTGAAGGGCAGGCCTGACCGGAAACGCTGCGCCCTGCGGCGGCGGCACGTCTCCATCTACAATGATGATCCCCCGCGCGGGCAACCTGGTCGCCAGGTCGGCAACCAGCGCGCTCGCCGAACTATGACCCACCACGATCGGCTCAGGACCGTGCGTCACATGCTCCAGAAGTCGGGAATTCCATACGCTCCAGGAAGGCGGCGAAGGGTGATGGGCCAGTACGTCCGGCACCTGGACATGGCATCCCGCCGCCCGCAAGGCGTTCGGCCGTAGGCTCCCAGCTTGACGCCCGGACCAGCGGTCCCGCCACAAGAATGAAATGCAAGGACATCACTTTCCAGATCCGGCGAGAGGTGCCGTAGCCTGGATGAGCGGAGCGACATCCTGGACAGTCTTTCCGCGAATACGGTCTTCCCGGATATCGCTCCGCTCATCCAGGCTACGAAGGCTCGGCGGCGCTAGCCGCCGTTGCCGTTCTCGCCATTCTCTCCGTCGTCGCCGATATGCTCGACCGACACCACGTGCTCGTCCTCGGCGGTGTCGAACACGATGACGCCCTGCGTCGAGCGGCCGGCGATGCGGATGTCCTCGACCGGGCAGCGAATGAGCTGGCCCTTGTCGGTGACCAGCATGATCTGGTCGCTGTGCTCGACCGGGAACGAGGCCACCAGCTGGCCGTTGCGGTTGTTGACGACATCGCGACGATGCCTTTGCCGCCGCGGCCGGTGGTCCGGTACTCGTAGGACGAGGTACGCTTGCCGTAGCCGTTGACGGACACGGTGAGCACCACCTGCTCCTGCGCCGACATTTCGGCGTAGCGCTCCTGCGAGAGCTGCAGCGAGCCCGTCGTCTCCTCGCCGTCGGCATCCGCGGGCTCTTCCGCGGCGACGTCGCCGGCGACGGCGCGGCGCATCTTGAAGTAGGCCGACCGTTCGTCCGAAGTCGTCTCGACATGGCGCAGGATCGCCAGCGAGATCAGCGTGTCCTTCTCGGCGAGCGCAATGCCGCGCACGCCCATCGAGGTGCGGCCGGTGAAGACGCGCACGTCGGTGACGGGAAAGCGGATGCACTGGCCGCCGGCCGCCGTCAGCAGCACGTCGTCACGCTCGGTGCAGATCTGCACGTCGACGATCGCCTCGCCCTCCCCGAGCTTCATGGCGATGATGCCGGAGCGGCGGACATCGACGAAGTCGGACAGCTTGTTGCGGCGAACGGTGCCGCCGGTCGTGGCGAACATCACGTCGAGATTGCCCCAGGAGGATTCATCCTCCGGCAGCGGCATGATGGTGGTGATGCGCTCGCCCTGCTCCAGCGGCAGGATGTTGATCAGCGCCTTGCCGCGCGCATTCGGCGCCGCCACCGGCAGCCGCCAGACCTTCTCCTTGTAGACCTGGCCCTTTGAGGAGAAGAACAGCACCGGCGTGTGGGTCGAGGCCACGAACAGGCGGGAGACAAAATCCTCGTCGCGGGTCTGCATGCCCGCGCGGCCCTTGCCGCCGCGCCGCTGGGCGCGATAGGTCGACAGCGGCACGCGCTTGACGTAGCCGGCGTGCGAGACCGTGACCACCATGTCCTCGCGCTGGATCAGGTCCTCGTCCTCGACCTCGTTTTCCTGCTCGGCGATGACGGTTCGGCGTGGGGTCGCAAATTTGGTCTTCACGTCGACCAGTTCGGTCTTGACGATCTCCTGCACGCGCGCCCGCGACCGCAGGATTTCCAGATAATCGGCGATCTCCACCGCGAGCTTGTCGAGTTCGTCGGAAATTTCTTCACGGCCGAGCGCGGTCAGCCGCTGCAAACGCAACTCAAGAATGGCCTTGGCCTGCTCCAGCGACAGCCGCGCCGTACCGTCGGGCGCCATCCGGTGGCGGGGATCATCGATCAGCGTAATCATCGCCTCGACATCCCGCGCCGGCCAGTCGCGCGACATCAACGTGTCTCGCGCGGTGTTCGGGTCGGGCGAGGTGCGGATCACGCGAATGATCTCGTCGATATTGGCGACCGCAATCGCAAGACCGACCAGGATATGGGCGCGGTCGCGGGCCTTGTTGAGCAGGAATTTGGTACGGCGCGTGATGACCTGCTCGCGGAACGCGACGAACAGCGTCAGCAGGTCCTTCAGGTTCATCGTCTGCGGACGACCCTGATCCAGCGCCAGCATGTTGGCCGGAAAGTTCGACTGCAATGGCGTGAAACGGTAGAGCTGATTAAGCACGACGTCCGCCACCGCTTCGCGCTTCAACTCGACGACCACGCGAAAACCGTCGCGGTCGGATTCGTCGCGCAGATCGGAGATGCCCTCGATCTTCTTCTCGCGCACCAGTTCGGCGATGCGCTCGACCATGGTGGCCTTGTTCACCTGGTAGGGAATTTCGGAGATGATGATCGCTTCGCGGTCCTTGCGGATGGTGTCGATCGCGACCTTGCCGCGCATCACGATCGAGCCGCGGCCGAGGTGATAGGCGGAGCGGATTCCCTGGCGCCCGAGGATGATGCCGCCGGTCGGAAAATCCGGACCCGGAATGATGTTGATGAGATCGTCGATGGTGAGCGCGGGGTCGTCGATCAACGCGATGCAGGCGTCGATAACCTCGCCCAGATTGTGCGGCGGGATATTGGTCGCCATGCCGACCGCAATGCCGCCGGCGCCGTTGACCAGAAGGTTCGGGAATTTCGCCGGCAGAACCGACGGTTCTTTTTCGGAATTATCGTAGTTCGGCTGGAAATCGACGGTGTCCTTGTCGATGTCGCCGAGAACTTCCAGCGCGGATCGAGTCAGGCGCGCTTCGGTATATCGATAGGCTGCCGGCGGATCACCATCGACCGAACCGAAATTACCCTGGCCATCGACCAGCGGCACGCGCATGGAAAAATCCTGCGCCATCCGGACCATGGCGTCATAAATCGACTGGTCGCCGTGCGGATGATATTTACCGATCACGTCACCGACGACGCGCGCGGATTTGACGTACTTCTTGTCCGGCGTATGTCCCTGCTCATACATCGAATACAGGATGCGGCGATGCACGGGCTTCAGCCCGTCGCGCGCGTCCGGCAGCGCACGGGCCACGATCACGCTCATGGCGTAATCGAGGTAGGAGCGCTTCATCTCGTCGAGGATGGAAACGGGACGAATATCGGACGGCTCCGGCGGCTCGCCGGGCTTGTTATCTTCAGGATCAGACAAAGGGGAATCCGGTCAGTTCTCAGCTGAGAATCATATAGCGCATCGGGGGCCTGAAAACCACCCCGAAGCGGGCTGGAACGACGCTTTTTCCGCTCGTTTTTTCATGGACTTACCGGGATCGCCGGCTTCTCTTGAAGGGTCTTTTTTCAAGCCCCGAAAACGGACGCCGGACCGCCTTTGTTGCGATCCTCACCTAAGGGCCAAAAACCACCGCATGCATGATTCGACCCGGCAGCAACGTGAACACACCGGCGACGATGAGCGCGCCAAAGAAGATCGAGGTCATCGCCTTCCTGTGGGCGCTGACATTGTGCCGGCGGGCGTGCAGGACCGCGAGCACCAGCATGATCGGCGCGAAGATCGAGAGCAGATGGATCGGGCTGAACGGCCCCACCAGGCGGATCTCATGGATCCAGAACGAGCTGATCGCGACCGCAAACATCAGCAGCACCCAGATCCAGCCGATGGTCCGGTGCGGCAGCGTCCCCTTGGGCGCCGCGAACTGCACGACGCCGAGCACGAACGCCGCCATCGCTGCAAAGGCGTGCAGCGGGATCGTCCCGGAAGCCTGCAGCAGCGGCGTGAGGCTCATGGTAGCACTCTATTTCCAGTTGATCTCGAAGCTGGAAGCAGCTTAAGGAAAATCCCTCATGCAACTATTAATAACATAACGGCGGAGCGATATCGGCCGGCGCGGATATTCCCTCCAGCTGGGAATATGCTTCCGGCCCTTACCGATATGTGTCTGACATCGCAGTTCGCCGCCTCATTCGAGTGACAAAGTGACCAACGTCCTTTTTGTCTGCAGTGCCAATCGCCTCCGCAGCCCTACAGCCGAACAAGTTTTTTCGACTTGGCCGGGCATCGAAACCAACTCGGCCGGCATCTCGAACGGCGCGGACGTGCTGCTGTCCGCCGAACAGGTCGAGTGGGCCGACATCATCTTCGTCATGGAGAAGACCCACCGCAACAAGCTGAACCGGAAGTTCCGTTCCAGCCTGAATGGCAAACGGGTCATCTGCCTCGACATTCCCGACGACTATGAATTCATGGATCCGGCGCTTGTCCGGATCCTCGAAAGCAGGGTCGGCCGCTTCCTGCCTCGAACCGCGCCACCTTCTGCGGGACGTTAGAACGGGATGTCGTCGTCCATGTCGCTGTTGCGACCGCCGCCGGCAGCCACCGCCCGCCGCGGTGCAGAGCTGGCCGGTCCGCCCGAGCCAAAGTCGCCGCCGGAATCGTCGGAGCCAAAGCCGCCGCCACCACCACTACCGCTACCGCCGCTACGGCCGTCGAGCATGGTCAGGGTCGAGTTAAATCCCTGCAGCACGACTTCGGTCGAGTATTTCTCGACCCCCTGCTGGTCAGTCCATTTGCGGGTCTGCAGCGCGCCCTCGATGTAAACCTTGGCGCCCTTCTTCAGATACTGCTCGACAATCTTGCACAGCGGTTCGGAGAAGATCACGACACGGTGCCACTCGGTTTTTTCCTTGCGCTCGCCGGTGCCCTTGTCGCGCCAGGTTTCAGACGTCGCCACGGTCAGATTGGCGATCGGCCGCCCGTCCTGTGTCCGCCGGATTTCAGGATCCTTGCCGAGGTTGCCGATCAGAATCACCTTGTTCACGCTTCCCGCCATCGCCGCTCTCCACTCGATATTGCAGGCAAAAATCCCAAGCCGGCCCCGTGGGCTGCGGTCTTCGATTCTTGACCCGTTGCCAATTGCTGACCTGTCCGGCCCGCTTTTTCGCGTCCGCATCCGGACATCCGGAGCGACCCTATACGCTGGCGCGCCCGGACCACTTAGCGATCCCTCGGCCAGCCGGCGGTTATCCACATATAGCATCGCCCAGGCCCATGTTCCAGCTTTGTTCCGGCAATTTCGGGAACCTTGCCGGTCCGAACAGGCGCCAGATGACGCGGACGGAACGAAGCTGCGCGCAACGGGCCACCACCAAAAGGACTGGGTTCGCGCCCGCCTCTCTAGGTTGAAGAATACGATTGTCTGCACCCGCACCGGTTGCAATATACCCACATTTGCCGTGGATGTGGCTTTTCGGCGACAGCTTTTTCGAGCGGTATCGGGCTATATGCACGCAGCAACCTGAAATTGACTGCTTCGGTAGTTGCGTGGGACATGCCGAAAGGAAAAAACGTGAAGAAGATTTTGTTGACGACGACCGCCCTCATCGCGCTCGGGATCGCCCCTGCCGCCGCCGCTGACATGGCCGCACGGCCCTATACCAAGGCGCCTGTCGCGATTGCGATGTACAATTGGAGCGGATTCTACCCGGGCATTAACGGCGGCTGGGGATCGAGCCGCAATTCTTGGGAAGAAACCGCCGTGGTATGTTCCGCTGAGGAGCCACGACGCAACCGGCGGCACCGTCGGTGGTCAGATCGGCTACCACTGGCAGGCCGGCGACCTGGGTGTTCGGCGTGGAAGCACAAGGCAATTGGGCCGACTTCCACGGCAGCAATCGGATCCCGCTTCTTCCGATATTTTCCACGACACACGTGTCGATGCCTTCGGACTGTTCACCGGTCAGGTCGGCTACGCCGCGAACAACGTCCTGTTCTACCTCAAGGGCGGCGCTGCGGTGACCTCCGATCGCTACCGTATGCTCGCGACCGGCACCAATATCCAGCTCGCCAACACCGTCGATGACACCCGTTGGGGCGGCGTGGTCGGCGTCGGCCTGGAGGTATGGCTTCGCCCCGAACTGGTCGGCCGGCATCGAATACGATCACATGTTCATGCAGGACAAGACCTATAACTTCGTGAGCAACGGCGCCGTTATCCCGGCTGGCGCGGTGTTCTCCCAGAGCCGCATCCGTCAGGACGTCGATCTCGTCACCGCTCGCATCAACTACAAGTTCGGCGCGTACTGATCTGGACAATAAAGGCCTTCAGCTTTCCTGCTGAACTGGATGCGCCTCCGTTCCAAAGCCCGGAACGGAGGCGTTTTCTTTGCGTAGTTCCGTCCTGCTCTGCTGACGGCTACTGCCAAATAATGGCGTATGCGAAACAATCCGTTGATGATTCGCACGCGGCACTGGAAATCGCCTCACCGTTCTTCCTACGTTCCGGCTTTCAGTCATCGGCGCCTGACCCCGGCTCCCCGGCCGGTCATGCGCGCCCAACGTGGCGCGTTTCCCGCGCGCCTGGAAATGCCGATATGGATGAAGTGCTCAGGGCGAAGCGCCAAAACAACGCCGGCTCCGCATCGCGTGCGATAACGATTCGCGGGGCGCGCGAGCACAATCTCAAGAACATCGATGTCGAGATACCCAGAGACAAGCTCGCCGTGTTCACCGGCCTCTCCGGCTCCGGCAAATCCTCGCTCGCGTTCGACACCATCTATGCCGAAGGCCAGCGCCGCTACGTCGAATCGCTCTCGGCTTACGCGCGCCAATTCCTGGAGATGATGCAGAAGCCGGACGTCGACCAGATCGACGGCCTGTCGCCGGCGATCTCGATCGAGCAGAAGACGACCTCGAAAAACCCGCGCTCCACGGTCGGCACCGTTACCGAGATCTACGACTATATGCGCTTGCTGTGGGCGCGCGTCGGCGTGCCCTATTCGCCCGCGACGGGGCTGCCGATCGAAAGCCAGATCGTGTCGCAGATGGTCGACCGCGTGCTGGCGCTGCCCGAGGGCACGCGGCTCTATCTGCTGGCGCCGGTCGTGCGCGGCCGCAAGGGCGAGTACAAGAAGGAGCTCGCCGAATGGCTCAAGAAGGGTTTTCAGCGCGTCAAGATCGACGGCAGCTTCCATGAATTGTCGGAGGCGCCGACGCTGGACAAGAAATTTCCGCACGACATCGACGTGGTGGTCGACCGCATCGTGGTTCGCCCCGACATCGGCCAGCGCCTCGCCGAAAGCTTTGAGACCGCGCTAAAACTCGCCGAAGGCCTCGCCGTGATCGAATACGCCGACGCGCCGGCGGGCGCTGCGGAAGAGAAGAAGTCCGACAAGAAGACCGCAAAGATCCACAACAAGAGCGGACCGGAACGGATTCTGTTTTCGGAAAAGTTCGCCTGCCCGGTTTCCGGCTTCACCATTCCGGAGATCGAGCCGCGGCTGTTTTCCTTCAACAACCCGTATGGCGCCTGTCCGGCCTGCGGCGGCCTCGGCGTCGAGCAGCATATCGACGAGGACCTCGTCATCCCCGACAAGGAGACGACCCTGCGCAAGGGCGCGATCGCGCCGTGGGCCAAATCGTCCTCGCCCTATTACATCCAGACGCTGACCGCGCTCGGAAAGTTCTACAAGTTCACGCTCGACACCAAGTGGAAGGACCTGCCGAAGAAAACGCAGGCCGCGTTGCTGCACGGCTCCGGCGATGACGAGATCAAATTCTCCTACGAGGATGGCGTCCGCTCCTACGACACCAAGAAACCGTTCGAGGGCGTCATCACCAATCTCGAGCGCCGCTACCGCGAGACCGAGAGCGAATGGGCGCGCGAGGAGCTGGCAAAATATTTCTCCGACATTCCCTGCGCCGGCTGCAACGGCCATCGCCTCAAGCCCGAGTCGCTCTGCGTCAAGATCGGCGGCAAGCATATCGGCGAAATCTCGGAAATGTCGGTGCTGCGCGCCGGCGAGTGGTTCGAAACCGTGCCGAAGGCGCTCAACGCGCAGCAGAACGAGATCGCCATCCGCGTACTGAAGGAAATCCGCGAGCGGCTGTCGTTCCTGCTCGACGTCGGCCTGAACTATCTCACGCTCGCGCGCGCCTCCGGCACCTTGAGCGGCGGCGAAAGCCAGCGCATCCGCCTCGCCTCCCAGATCGGTTCGGGCCTGACCGGCGTGCTCTACGTGCTGGACGAGCCTTCGATCGGCCTGCACCAGCGCGACAATGCGCGGCTGCTGGAGACGCTGAAGCGGCTGCGCGACCTCGGCAATACCGTGATCGTGGTCGAGCATGACGAGGACGCGATACGCCTGGCGGACTTCGTGCTCGACATCGGCCCCGGCGCCGGCACGCATGGCGGCCATATCGTGGCGCAGGGCACGCCCGCCGAGATCATGAAGAACCCGAAGTCGCTGACCGGAAAATACCTGACCGGCGAGATGTCGGTGGCGATCCCCGAGCGCAAGCCGCCGAACCACCGGCGCACCATCAAGGTGATCAACGCCCGCGGCAATAATCTGAAAAACGTCTCGGCGGAAATCCCGCTCGGGCTGTTCACCTGCGTCACCGGCGTCTCCGGCGGCGGCAAGTCGACGCTTTTGATCGACACGCTCTACAAGGCCATCGCCCGCAAGCTGAACAACGCCAGCGAAGGCGCTGCTCCGCACGATCGCATCGAGGGGCTGGAGCATATCGACAAGATCATCGACATCGACCAGTCGCCGATCGGCCGCACCCCGCGCTCGAACCCCGCGACCTATACCGGCGCCTTCACGCCGATCCGCGAATGGTTCGCCGGCCTGCCCGAGGCGAAAGCGCGCGGCTACGAGCCCGGCCGCTTCTCCTTCAACGTCAAGGGCGGCCGCTGCGAGGCCTGCCAGGGCGACGGCGTCATCAAGATCGAGATGCACTTTCTGCCCGACGTCTACGTCACCTGCGACACCTGCAAGGGCAAGCGCTACAATCGCGAGACGCTGGAAGTCCTGTTCAAGGGCAAGAGCATCGCCGACGTGCTCGACATGACGGTCGAGGAAGCCGCCGACTTCTTCAAGGCGGTGCCGCGCGTCCGCGAGACGTTCAAGACCCTGCACCGCGTCGGTTTGGATTACATCCACGTCGGCCAGCAGGCGACAACGCTTTCCGGCGGCGAAGCTCAGCGCGTCAAGCTGGCGAAGGAGCTCTCAAAGCGCGCGACGGGACGCACGCTCTACATCCTCGATGAGCCCACCACGGGGCTGCACTTCCACGACGTCGCAAAGCTGCTGGAAGTGCTGCACGAGCTGGTCTCACAGGGCAACACGGTGGTCGTGATCGAGCACAACCTCGAAGTCATCAAGACCGCCGACTGGGTCATCGACCTCGGCCCCGAAGGCGGCGACGGCGGCGGAGAGATCGTTGCGTGGGGTCCGCCGGAAGATATCGTGAAAGCGCCGCGGAGCTATACGGGGAAGTTTCTGGCGCCGGTGCTGAAGAAGGCGGCGGGGAAGCCGAGGAAGAGCAGCAGCGCGAGCGAGGCGGCGGAGTAAGAGCGGCTTCCAGAGTCCACTCAACTTTCACGCGCACATTTCAACTCATGAGATATGAAGGTGTGGCGCGACGGTCGCAGCTTTGACCAAAACGGTACCCGACTGTGGCGCGAGACTTGTAAGCCGGGCCGCGAGATGTTTTTTCCAAGTCCTCAACGACAGGGGACGAACAATGAAAAAGATTCTTCTCGCAAGCGCGGCGCTGCTTTCGCTGGCGACCGCCGCCTCGGCCGCCGATCTCGCGGCGCGGCCCTACACCAAGGCGCCGCCGCTCTCTCCGGCAATCAACTGGTCCGGTTTCTACATCGGCGCGATGGGCGGCTATGCCTTCGACAGCGACAATGGCGGCGGCTTCGGGGGTGGCACGATCGGCTACAACTGGCAATTCCCGGGCAGCCAGTTCGTGTTCGGCATCGAGGTCGATGCCGCCGGTGCGAGCATCAAGGATAGCCAGGCAGGCTTTATCGGCGTCTTGCCGGTCTCGGCCGAAGACAAGATCGACGCGCTCGGAAGCGTGACCGGCCGCGTCGGCCTCGCGGCGAATGCGGCGCTGTTCTATGCCAAGGGCGGCTATGCCTGGGCCAACAACAAGCTGTCCGCGACCACCCTCGGCGTGACCAGCTCGGACAGCCATGTGCATTCCGGATACACCGTCGGCGGCGGCGTTGAATACATGTTCGCGCCGAACTGGTCCGCCAAGGCCGAATACATGTTCACGCACCTCGAGGGCCAGACCTATAACATCTTCGGTGTCCCCTTCGATTCCGGCACCGCCGAATTCAGCTCCGTCAAGGTTGGCGTCAACTATCATTTCAAATGAGCTGCCGCCGTGGTTGTCCTGAACCTGATGGCGATGGACAACCACACTTCAACAAATCCGAGCCCCGGTTTTCCGGGGCTTTTTTGTTGGCACCTGAGACGCCCGCCCTCAATCCACGATCGCCGCGTCCACGAATCCCTTCGGGTCCTCGCAGAACTCGCGCATGACCTTGTAGTGATCGGTGTCCTTCACCGCCACCGGCTCAAGTCCGTATTTCGTCAGCCGCAGCAGCGTCGCGTTCGGGTAGGCCATCAGCATCGGCGCGTGCGTGGCCATGATGATCTGGCAGTGGCCGATGTCTTCCATCCGCCGCAACAACTTCAGGAACGCGATCTGGCGCGAGGGTGACAGCGCGGATTCCGGTTCGTCGAAGATGAAGATGCCCTGACGCTGGCAGCGTTCCTCGAAGAAACGCAGAAAGCCTTCGCCGTGCGAGTGGGAGAGGAAGTTGGCCTATCGGCTGCCGGTGCTATCGAGATATCTCGCGACCGAAAAGAAGCTCTCGGCTCGAAAGAACCAACCATCGCCGACGAGCCTTGGTAACCAGCTTGCGCGAAGCGCCGTCGAAAGCTGTCCACCCATTGTTCTCGCGCGCGCCTGAATGATCCACGGTCATATAGCCCTTAGCGCCGCCGGCTTCGTCATATCCGGCGAGTACAGCGATACCTTCCAGCAGGGTCGACTTTCCCGTCCCGTTCTCACCCACGATGATGGTGATCGCCTTGTCAAAACGCAGTTCGAAAGTCGTCGCGCAGCAACGGAAGACAGAACGGATAGGCCTCGCGGTCGGTGATCTTCGATGGATCGAGCCAGATGCGCTTGAGATAGGGCGCCGGCAGGTTGATCGGGCGGTTGCGTCGTGAGGCCATGTGCGCGGGTCCAGTGGAACAACCTTGCATTCTCTGCATATATCCCGATCGCCACGCAACCCCAGATCGCAGCCGGTGGCCACAGGAAATAGCTATGTCCTCTGCGACTTACACCCTCTTCCGCAACGCCATTCTCAGCGGGCAGCAGGTTGTCTGCGTCTACGACGGCCGCGCGCGCGAATTGTGCCCGCATATCATCGGCACCAACAAGCGCGGCGAAGAGGTCGTGCTGGCCTGGCAGTTCGGCGGCGATAGCTCCGGGCCGCTGCCGCAATGGCGATGCCTCAAGCTGGCGAACGTCAGCAGAGCGCGCACGCGCGACGGCCGCTGGCATGAAGGCGGCTCGCATCAGACGACGCAGACCTGCGTCAGCGATATCGATCTCGATATCAACGTTCACGTTCGCAAGCGGCGGTGACGCGCGAACGCCGTCGCAGAACTGCGGAGCGTAACGTTCGGATACTCGAACCCGCGAAGTGCGACAATGTGTCCCTCGTTGCGGGCACTGCGGCGCAATTCATAATTCGCTTTCGCCACAATGGATCGCGTCGTCGCTTTACGGTCGCAATACTGCAGATCGGACGCAGAATCCAAATCCTGCGCGCGCGATCACGTCGAACAGAGACAAATGTCACGCTCTCCGCAAATCACGAACGCATTCGCGCCACACATCGTCGCGCCGCCGTCGAATTAGCAACCTGCTCGCGCCAATGCATGGTCGCGCTTCAGTCCAATTTTTGCCGGCATAGAAATCGTATGGTTAATCCGCAAGCAACGTTCTCACATCTGCATGGACGTCGCTTGCAGTCGGCTCATTGGGGGGCGCGTTCGCGTCCGCTTCCACAACGATGCTTCACCGTGCCGGTGCGATCGGTTCGCTATCGAGCCCGCAAGGGGGTTTGTACGAGTGTTCAACTTTAGGGGACAAAATATGAAACAACTACTTCTCGCCGGTGTGGCGGCCGTTTCGGTCGTGAGCGCGGCCTCGGCTGCCGACATGCAGGCGCGTCCTTACAAGGCCCCTCCTCCGGCCGCGATGATTTCTCCGGCCTATAACTGGTCCGGTTTCTACATCGGCGCGATGGGCGGCTATGGCTGGGAACGACGGCAACGCCACCGGCGGCTTTGGCGGCGGCACCGTCGGCTACAACTGGCAATTCCCCGGCAGCCAGTTCGTTTTCGGTCTTGAAGTGGATGCCGCCGGCGCGAGCATCAAGGACAGCCTCACCGCCGACATCGGCGGAGGCATCCTGGCTACGGAGGACATCAAGATCACGTCCTTCGGCAGCGTGACCGGCCGCGCGGGCTTCGCAATGGATGCGCTCCTCATCTACGCCAAGGGTGGTTTTGCGTGGGCCACCCGAAAGGACTCACGTGTCAGCGCCCGCGCTCGGCGCGGCGTTCTCGGATAGCCACTCTCACACCGGATACACGCTCGGCGGCGGCCTCGAATACCTGTTCACGCCGAACTGGTCGGCCAAGGGCGAATACATGTTCACGAGCCTCGGCTCCAAGACCTACAACCTGGGCGGCGACCTGTTGACTTCCGGCAACGTCGACTTCCACACCATCAAGGTCGGCGTGAACTATCACTTCCGGTAATCGCATACCGTGAACCACGCGCTCCATACCATGCGTCAACAATCGTCACCCGCGAAAGCGGGTGACTCACTTTTGCAAAACCGGCAGCCTCTGGCTTGGGCAAAGGCCTTTGTATGGGCGACATCCAACGGCGTGCGTGAATGCGCGCCCGACAACGGACTTCGTGTGCCGGTGACCCACGCCGATCTCCTCGATGAGATGGCCGACGCTGCGCCGTAGCACGGCACCCGTGCGCCGTTGCCGCTCCTTTGAAAATTCAGATCACCTCGAGCACCAGCTCCATCGTCATCAGCACCGGATTGTCGCCGCGCATCAGCCGGCCTTCCGCGATGCCGCCGAGATAATCCACCAGCGCGATATCGAGATCCGCCTGCAGCGTGCCGTCGGCGCCCGGCGCTATCGTACCTGACTTGATCGCAAGCTCGGTCGCAAACGGCACCACAGCCCTTCCGTCCGTAAAATGCGCCCCGATGGTGGAGCCGACGCCGCCATGGATTCGCGCGCGCAAAATGCCGTGTTGCCGGCAGAACGTCTCCAGCGCCACAGCAAAATCCTGATTCGGCCGCAGCCGCATTGCAAAGGCGCGACGCTCGGCCGTCACATTCGTGCCGGCGCGCGCGACCGGACCGAACAGTTTGAAATTGGTCTCGGAATCGGGTTCGGCCGTAAACGCCGCGCCGTCGATGCCGAACGCTTCCACCTCGAACGATTCGGCGACGATGCTCTCCTCGGGCAGAATATGGCCGCCGTGCAGATGCCCGTCGGTCTCCGTCCAAAGCCCGTGGCAGTGGAAAAACGGCGCGCCGTCGCGCTCTCCAAGCGTCATCGCGCCACACTTCAGCCGCGCGATGCCGGAGGGCCGAAATGTGTCGCTGTAAAACGCCGCATTGGCGCCAGTCTTCGACAACGCCGGCATCACATAGGCGAACGGCCCAAGCGCCCCTCCCCGCATGCCCAGCACGCCGCCCGAAAATCCGGCTTCGGCAAAACCGCGGCGCGCGGCCTCCAGCAGCGGCAGGCCGGCGGCCAGCGTGAATGAAAACGCGCGGCCTCGCGCCTCGACCCATTGGATACGTTCGGCCGCGGCCGGCCCGGGCTGCTCTATGCTGCGCATCGCTCAGCTGCCTGTCGACTTCGCAACGAGTTCGAGCAAACCCCGCGCTTCGAGCTCGTCGCGCACCAGACGTTTCGGAATTTTTCCGTAGCCGGATTTCGGCAGCGCCTCCCAGAAGAAGAAGCGTTTTGGCATCTTGTAGCGCGACACCTTCGGCAACAGGAACGCCGCCAGCTCCGCTTCGCTCACCGCAGCCGCGCCTTCGCGCGCAACGCAGACGGCGACGCCCACTTCACCCCAGAACGGGTCGGGCACGCCGAGCACGGCGACCTCTCCGATCGCGGGATGGGTGAGGATCTTCTCCTCGACCTCGCGCGGATAGATGTTGGAGCCGCCGGAGATGTACATGTCGGAAGCGCGGCCGGTGATGTAGACAAACCCCTCCTCGTCCATGTGTCCGAGATCGCCGGTGCGAAACCAGCCGTCGCGAAACGCTTTGGCGTTGGCCTCGGGATTGTCGTAATAGCCCGCGAACACCGCGGGGCCGATCACGCAGATCTCGCCGGTCTCGAACGGTTTCAGTTCGCGACCGTCATCGGCCTGAATCGAGACCTGCATGCCCGTGCGTTCGAAGCCGCAGGTGCCGATGCGGCTCTGCGGGCCGTCCTCGGGATCGTGCAGGCTGGTCGGCATGACCGTGATGTTGCCGGTGACCTCGCCAAGCCCGAAATACTGCACCAGCACCGGGCCCAGCTTTTTCAGCGCCGCCTTCTGGTCCTCGCGATACATCGGCGCGCCGGCATAGATCACGTAGCGCAGCGAGGAGTGGTCGTATTTGTCGACCGCGGGATGCTCGACCATCATCTTCAAAATGGTCGGCACGGTGAACATGTTGCTGACGCGGTGCGTCTCGATCAGGCGGAACGCTTCGGCGATATCGAATTTTTCGGTCGGCAGCAGGATGGTCGGCACGCCGCGCGCCACCTGCATCAGCTGGTGCACGCCGGCGCCGTGCGACAGCGGCGCGACCACCAGCGAGGCGTCGCTCTCCGTCGTGCCGGGCGTCAGGTCGGCCAGATGATTGGTCACCACAAAGGCCATCTGGCCGTGGGTGAGCACCGCCGCCTTGGAGCGGCCGGTGGTGCCGGAGGTGAAGAAGAACCAGCAGGGATCGTCGTAATCGACCGCGGCGTTCTCGACCTTGGCGCCCGCATGATCCGCGATCACGTCGCCCACCGACTTTTCGCCGAACGTCCCCTCGCCGATCCGCCAGACGAATTCGAGCGCGGGGTTGGCGGCCGCGGCGGCATGATCGGGAAACTCGCCGTGGCACAAAAACCCCTTCGCGCCGGAAGCGGTGGCGAGATAGGCGACCTCGTCCGGCATCAGGCGGAAATTGGTCGGCACCCAGACCGCGCCGAGCCGGAACGCCGCGAACATCGACCAGAACATCTCGTCGCCATTCTTGGAATGCACGAGAAGGCGATCGCCCTTGACGATGCCGCGCGCGGCGAGGCCGGCCGCCAGCGCGGAGACGTGGCCGTCGATCTCGCGCCAGGTCCAGGATCGGTCGCCCCAGATGAAACCAGGCGCGGCCGCCATGGCGGCGGGCATTCTGGGTCAGCATGTGCGCGAGATTCATCACCCGGCGCGACATCCGCGCCAGGCCGCCGCGCGCAACGGGGATCGTCATGGTTTCAGACACTGGGAATCAACCTGCACTTTCGAAAACAGACGTGGAACGGCTCACCGCGACGATAGCAGAAAGGCTCGTAGCAGAAAGCCTTGCGCCAGCTCAAATCCGCGGGCCGGCATCAGCGGACGCCGGTACCCTTGCAGCGCTGGCACTTGACCACCCGGTCGCCCTTCTTCAGCAGGCCCTTGCCCTCGCAATTCTTGCATTTCTGCTTCTTCTTGATGTTGGGGCCTTTTTCATTGGACATGATAATCTCCCGGCAAGTGTTACGGGTATCACCATAGCCAGCCCGGCCCTCCCGTCCATAAGCCCGCACGAACGATACAAGGGATCGCCATGATTTCCCGTCGGAAGCTGATCTTGTCTGGCGCCGCCGGCCTGCTCGCGAGCATCGTGCCGCGCCAGGCGGGCTCGGCCGACGATCCTGCCGCCATCCTGACCGCGATCTACACCCGTGTCGCCAAGGGCAAGGGCAATTCCGGCGGCACCTTTGTGATCCAGAAGACTGCCCGAACAAAATACCTGTCGAACGCGCTGGCCGCGCTATGGGCCAAGGCGGACGCCCGCACCAAGAAGGGCGATAGCGGCCCGGTGGATTTCGATCCGGTCACCAATTCGCAGGATCCCGACGTAAAGTCGTTCAAGGTAATTGCAGGGAGCCAGCAAGCCGACAAGGCAACGGTCGCCGTCACGATCGAAAGCCATCAGCAGGAGGCGCGCGCCAATCCGGCTGACAAGACCGTGCGCTACGACTTTGTACGCGAGGCCGGCCAATGGAAGATCGACGACATCAAGGGCGCCGTCGACGGCACCGCATGGTCGGTCCGCGCCCTGCTCGCTGCTTCACTCAAGTAAGCTACTGGGCAAGTAAGCTACTGAGAATGGTTGGCCAGGTCCTTCTCGCTCAGGCGCCAATCCTGCCAGAGCTGAAGCGCCCCCAGCAGGGCGACGGTGGCGCCTAGCGCCACGTGCCAGGCCCGAAGCGCCTCATCGCCGGAATATCCGAGGATCAGCGGCGAAGCGATCAGCCAAAGGCCGAGCGCGATCTCGCCCACCTCCTCCCAGCGCTGCAGTGCGACATATTCGAGCTGGCCGAGACCGAACACCAGCATGCCGACCACGAACGTGTTGAGGATCATGGTACTGCGTTCGTCGTCCATCACGTCGTGGCTGGAGAACGGAAACCACGGCGATACGACGATCAGCACGCCCAGCAGCATGCCGAGCCAGTCTTCCCAGGTGCGATGCTTGCTGAAGAAACCAAAGCCTGACATGGCAAACCTCCCTTGAGAAAAGAGGCATACGTCAGCGGCCGCGATCACTGCATGTTCGACTTGAGCCCAGACCCGGCCGCTGTGGCGGCGTATGTCGTCCAAAACACCTAGGTGCCCTGCAGACCGATGCAAGGTCCGCATACAAAGATCTTGCACGTTACGCCTGCCGACGACCCTCGTTGCGCCGCACCAAATGTACGGAACAAAGCAATCGCGCCAGTCTTTTGGCCGGTTTGCATCGCTGCACCCAAGCCCTTACATGAAAAGCTAACTCATCCGGGAATCGCCATGGCCGCCGTTCGCGACAACAAGACTCAAAATCGCTTCGAACTCGATGTGGAGGGCGCGGTGGCATTTGCGAATTATCGTATCACGCCCGCGGCGGTCATCATCACCCACACCGAAACGCCCCGCGCGCTGCGTGGCCGCGGCATCGCTTCCGAACTGGTGAAGGGTGCGCTCGAACTGATCCGCGCCGACGGCCGCAAGGTCATCGCCGGATGCGGCTTTGTCGTGGACTACCTGCGCAAGAACCCGGAATTTTCGGATCTGACAGCGGCCTGACCGTCATTCCGGGGCGACGCAAAGCATCGAACCCGGAATGACATACGGCCCTCACGTAATCCGGATCGACATATCCGGCAGGCCTTCGAGCTTGCACAGCAGCACGTCGCCCTTCACGACCGGGCCGACATTTTCCGGCGTGCCGGAATAGATGATGTCGCCCGGCTTGAGCTCAAAAGCTTCCGACAGCTTGGCGATCTGCTCGGCGACGCTCCAGATCATGTTGCGCAGGTCCGAGTTCTGCTTGACCGTGCCGTTCACCGCCAGCGAGATCGCGCCCTTGGTGAAATGCCCGGTCTTGGCTACGGGATGGATCGGTCCGAGCACGGCGGAGCGATCAAAACTCTTGCCGATTTCCCACGGCTTTTTCTCGTCGCCCATCGCGCGCTGCAAATCGCGCCGCGTCATGTCGAGGCCGACCGCATAGCCGTAGACATGGTCGAGCGCCTGTTCCGGCGAGATATTGCTGCCGCCCGATTTCAGCGCGGCGACCAGCTCGACCTCGTAATGATAGTTTTTTGTCAGTGAGGGATAGGGATGATCGGCAACCGCGCCGATCGAGACATTCTGGATCGCATCGGTCGGCTTCTGAAAGAAGAATGGCGGCTCGCGATTGGGGTCCGAGCCCATTTCGCGCGCGTGCGCGGCATAGTTCCGTCCGATGCAATAGATCCGCCGCACCGGAAATACATCCGTCTCACCGACGATCGGGATGGTCGTCGTGCCAACCGGAAAAATGGACTTCGGCCCCGCCTGCGCCGCGGCCTCGCCGCCTTGCACGGCCGTGCCGGCCAGCGCCAGCGCGCCCGTTGCCAAAAGGGTCCTGCGATCGACATCGCTCATGGGCGTCCTCCTTGTTTGTTGTTTTTGTCCGCCGGTATCTACAGCGTTTTCATGGCGAAGTGGATAGCGTGTGCGCTTTGTTGCATTGCAATCGCACCAAAAGAAAGGCCCGCGTCACCGCGGGCCTTCGTAGGCGTGGATCCAGCAAAGCGTCAGTGCTTGATCTCGGGCGGCAGCTTGCCGCCATTGGCAGCCAGCTTGGTCATGACCTGCTTGTGCAGCCAGATATTCATGCTGGCGGAATCGTTGCTGTCGCCGGTATAGCCGAGTTCCTTGGCCAGCTCCTTGCGCGCCGAGAAGCTGGAATCGATGTCGAGCGCCTTCATCAGATCGACGATCGAGGTGCGCCACTCCAGCTTCTCGCCCTTGGCCTTCACCGCCTGGTCGAGGATGGGAGCGACGTCGACGGTCGCGGCCGCCGGTGCGGCAGCACCTCCGGACGATCCTGCGCCCGCGGTCGCGCCGCCACCGGCCGGTGCGGCGTCCGCCTTGGTGCCGAAAATCGCGCCCATGATTTTTCCGAAAATGCTCATCGTTAGCTCCCAATGAAATTGAGGATGGGGTGAATCTCTTGCGGCACCGTCCGAGCGGCAGCGCCACGCCGGGATCGCCGCCAAGTCTAGCCAGACGGGCGAAGCTTGGCCAACGAAACATTCACCGAAGCGTGAGTGCGTTCGCGCCTGATTGGGAGTACGCTGTTCGCTCAGTTCGCGACATGGCCGGTTCCACTGTCTTCGCGTCTGGCCTGATCGCGATCATTCTATGAAACGGCGCGTTTGCGTCTTTCGTTGGCGCAATGCGACCGCGAGGGAGACGGCGACCATGGCGACGTATCACGGCAATGTCACATCAATGGCGCAAAGCGGACCAGGTGCCGCCGCCGCGCCAATTATCCGAACCATCGGCCTGACGGAACTGCATCGGGCCTTGCAGCGCGGCTGGGAAGACTTCAAGGCCGTTCCAAGCCACGCCATCATCCTGTGCATCATCTATCCTGTGCTCGGTTTGGTGCTGGCGCGCGCCGTGCTCGGCTATTCGGTATTGCCGCTGCTGTTTCCGCTCGCCGCCGGCTTTGCCCTGCTCGGCCCGTTCGCCGCGCTCGGCCTCTACGAAATGAGCCGCCGCCGCGAACGCGGCGAAGAGGCCAGCGCCTGGGATGCATTCGAGGTGGTGCGCTCGCCGTCGTTCGGCGCGATGCTCGGACTCGGCGCGCTATTGCTCGCGCTGTTCGTGACCTGGGTCGCGACCGCGCAGGCGATCTATATCGCGGCATTCGGCTATGCCGGCGCGACCGGCTTTCCAGACTTCGCGCAACGCGTGCTGACGACGCCGCAAGGCTGGTGGCTGATCGTGGTCGGCTGCGGCGTCGGGTTCCTGTTTGCGCTCGTCGCCCTCTGCATCAGCGTGGTGTCGTTCCCGCTTGATGCTCGACCGCCATGCCGGCGCCGGCGATGCGATGGTGACCTCGCTGCGCGCCGTCGCGCGCAATCCCGTGCCGATGGCGGCTTGGGGTCTGATCGTGGCGGTGCTGCTGGTGGCGGGAACGCTGCCGGCGTTCATCGGCCTCGCCGTCGTCATCCCCCTGCTCGGGCACGCCACCTGGCATCTCTATCGAGAGGTGATCGAGCCGGAGCTCAATCCGCAGCCGCTGCCGCCGCGCCCGCATCGCGAGCGCAAGCCGGCGGCCGATTTCCCGGCCAATCTGTTCCCGTGGCGGAGCAAGGATAGCGCATAGATTTGCGACGACCCGATCATCACACCGCCGGTCGACCGATCGGCGGTGTCGTTCGTTGACCAGCCCCTAACGATGAATTGAGCATCTTCGACGAAAAGGTGCCGAAGCTGACGACGTCAGCCTTGTTTTGGCCGATCTTGCTTCGAACATTCGACACCAGGTGGACACTCACCGCTGATCGATCGATCCTGGAGCCGACGGCCCGATGATTTCCCGACTTTCCCTACCCGCCCTGACCCTGGGTGCCCTGCTGCTGACTTCCGTGGCGCCCGCATTGGCGGCGCCCTGCGGCACGGGCCCGTTCGAAGCCTGGCTGGAAGACTTCAAGAAGGAAGCGGCCGCCAAGGGAATCTCGGCCTCCGCCATTCAGGCCGGCCTGACCGGCGTCACGCTCGACAAGAGCGTGCTCACCCGCGACCAATCGCAGAAGGTGTTCAGCCAGACGTTTCGAGGAATTCTCCGGCCGCATGGTGCCGCCGCGCATGGCCCGCGGCTCCAACATGCTCAAGCAATATGGTTCGGTGCTCGGCCGCATCGAGGAGAAATATGGCGTGCCCGGCGAAGTGCTGGTGGCGATCTGGGGGCTGGAAACCGATTACGGCGTCAACATCGGAAAATTCCAGACGCTGCGCGCGCTGGCGACGCTGGCCTATGATTGCCGCCGCACCGACCTGTTCAAGGCCGAACTGATGGACGCGCTGCGCATCGTCGAGCGCGGCGATATCGCGCCGCAGGATCTGCGCGGCGCATGGGCGGGCGAAATCGGCCAGACCCAGTTCATGCCGTCGTCCTACATCAAATACGCCGTCGATTTCGACAGCAACGGCCGCCGCGATCTCCTGCGCAGCGCGCCGGACGTGCTGGCCTCGACCGCGAACTTCCTCGCCAACCACGGCTGGAAGCGGGGCAAGGAATGGGAGCCCGGCAGCGATAATTTCGCTGCGATCAAGGAGTGGAACAAGAGCGAGGTCTACGCCAAGACCATCGCCTATTTCGCCACCCAGCTTTCGCGCGCGCCGTAGCTCACGGCGCCAGGAATTCAAAGGGCCGGCCGCAGTGACCGGCCCTTTGCCGATCGGTCTACTTCGCCATGCCTGCGTGCATCGCCTTGCTCAGATGCGTCGCGCAGGCGCCCAACTTGCCGTTCAGCATCGCATCCTGAGCAGCCGCGATTTCCTTCTGGGCCGCCATCTTCCCCTCGCCATCAGCCATGTTCTCGATCATCGTTTCAGTCTTGCCCATATTGTCGCCGCTGCAGCCCGCTTTCATTCGCGCGGCGTCGGCAGGAGAGACGGCGTAGGCCAGAACTGCCACCGCGGTGGCTGCGAGTAATTTGTTGAGCATGGGAGCTTCCTTTTTGTTTTTGGACAGACGGCGTCATTGCCTTCTGCGAATCCAATTGTTCGCTGAAGCGTGAAAACTTCAGAATGAACTTCGCGCGAGGTTGTCAGCGCAGCGCGCAGAGGCCTTATGCGGAATCCCGCTTTTTCATTACGGACCGGTAAGGAAGCCGCGCGGCCTTGCGGCGATCGCCGCCTGGCGGCTTCGACAAAAATACGAAAACAACCCCATGCAAAGTAGAACGGGGGACCGGGTCGCCCTGCTCGAGGCGAACTGCGCCCCCTGAGCACGCGACTCACAGGCTGCCTCGTCAGATAGTTTGGCCCCCTCGAAGCCGATAAGAGCGGCTCAATAAATGAATTTTAGTTCATTCATTCTGTTCGATACGCATGCGATTCGTGCATAATAAACTTCCAACAAGTCCAACAAAAATGCACATTTCTGCCACTGTTCCAGGCGGCGGCATTTAATTCGGTGTCTGCCATATCGATCCATCGGGACGACAAATGCGATCACGAAAATTCAACAAACCCGCAATTTTACGGCATTAGTTGCGCATTCGTGACACGCGAATGACATGACCGGCCGTTCGCTCCAGTCGCCACATTCAAAGGTTAAACCGACCTTACCATTGCCATGCATCCTAGGCTTAGCTGCATCGCAACATCGGAACTTCTGCACTGCGGAATCTCGGCTATATTCATTTCAACGATGAGGCCGAGCTCAAAGGCTGAATCGGAACTTCAAGGAGACTACAATGCTTCTCTCGCTCATCCGCATGGTCCAGGCTTTCCGCGATTATCAGCGCAATGTCAGCGAACTGTCCCAGCTCAGCGATCGCGAACTGGCCGATATCGGCCTCGATCGTGCCGACATTCCGCGCGTTGCAGCCGGCAACTACGCCAACTGATTTCTGTTCGGCCGCCTGACGAACGGATAACGCCCGCCTCGCTGCGGGCGTTGTCGTTTCTGCCTCCGGTCCGAGGCGTTTTATTCGACGCCAACCGGTGCGTTTGAGACGAAAACGCGCTAACGCTGCGCGCATGATTTCCTCCACGCCCCAAACTGATACCGTCCATGTGATCGGCGGCGGCCTCGCCGGTTCGGAAGCCGCCTGGCAGCTCGCCAATGCGGGCGTCCGCGTCGTGCTGCACGAGATGCGCCCGCAGCGGATGACCGAGGCCCACCGCACCGAAGGCCTGGCCGAACTGGTCTGCTCCAACTCGTTCCGCTCCGACGACGCCGCCAACAACGCTGTCGGCCTGCTGCATGCCGAAATGCGCCGGCTGGGCTCGCTGATCATGCGCTGCGCCGACGCCAACCAGGTGCCCGCGGGCGGGGCGCTGGCGGTCGACCGCGACGGCTTTTCCGCCGCCGTCACCAAGGCGCTGCACGACCATCCCCTGATCGAGATCGACCGCACCGAGATCGCCGGCCTGCCGCCTGCCGAATGGGGCAACGTGATCGTCGCGACCGGCCCCCTCACCTCGGCGCCGCTGGCCGAGGCGATCCGCGAGCTGACCGACGAGAACGCGCTGGCGTTCTTCGATGCCATCGCGCCGATCGTGCACAAGGATTCCATCGACATGTCGGTGGCGTGGTTCCAGTCGCGCTACGACAAGGTCGGGCCCGGCGGCACCGGCGCCGACTACATCAACTGCCCGATGACGCAAGGAGCAGTACGACGCCTTCGTCGCGGCGCTGCTGGCCGGCGAGAAGGTCGACTTCAAGGACTGGGAGACCAACACGCCCTATTTCGACGGCTGCCTGCCGGTCGAGGTGATGGCCGAGCGCGGCCATGAGACGCTGCGGCACGGCCCGATGAAGCCGGTCGGGCTGACCAATCCGCACGACCCGACCGTCAAGGCCTACGCGATCGTGCAGCTGCGCCAGGACAACAAGCTCGGCACGCTCTACAACATGGTCGGCTTCCAGACCAAGCTGAACTACGGCGCGCAGCAGCGCGTATTCCGCACCATTCCGGGGCTCGAGAAGCGCCGAGTTCGCCCGGCTCGGCGGCCTGCATCGCAACACCTTCCTGAACTCGCCAAAGCTGCTCGACGGCCAGCTGCGGCTGCGCGCACAGCCAAGGCTCCGCTTCGCCGGCCAGATGACGGGCTGCGAGGGCTATGTGGAATCCGCCAGCATCGGCCTGATCGCCGGCCTCTATGCCGCGGCGGAGCGCGCGTGCGCAGTCGCTCGAACCGCCGCCCGTCACCACGGCGCTGGGATCGCTGCTCGGCCACATCACCGGCGGCCATATCGAGACCATCGAAGCCGGAACGCGCTCGTTCCAGCCGATGAACATCAATTTCGGCCTGTTCCCGCCGCTGGCAAGCGCGCCGACCAAGAAGCCCGACGGCACAAGGCTGCGCGGCAACGAGAAGACGGTGGCGAAGAAGCAGGCGCTCAGCGCCCGGGCGCTCTCCGATCTCGATCGCTGGATCGCCGATCATCTGCGCGTCGCGGCGGCGGCGTAACGTCATGGGTTTGCCGAAAGACGATGCCGCCACGCTGTCGGCGCGCTGGACCGAAGGCGTGCTGCTCAAGCGCGACGTGTTCTCGACCGTCGAGCGCGGTCGTTTCCGCGACGAGGCGAGCGAGGTCGACGCGGTGCTGCGCCGGCTCGATCAGGTGCCGTGCTGGTCGTATCCGCTGGCCCGCCATCTGTTCGCCCGCGAACGCCACGCGCTGACGCTGGCGCGCGATCTCGACGTCGGCCCAAAACTGCTATGGGCCGGCCGGCAGGCGCTGGTGCGCGGCTTCATCGACGGCGTCGCGCTGCATCTGGCAAAGCCCCATGGCGACCTCGCCTATTTCCGCTCCGCCAAGACTCGCCCTGCGCAAGCTCCATCGCGCCGGCATCTGCCACAACGATCTCGCCAAGGAACAGAACTGGCTCCGTGGCAGCGACGGCCGCGCCTATGTGACCGATTTTCAACTGGCCGTCTGCTTCAAGACGCAGAAGCCGACTGTTCCGGATCGCGGCCTACGAGGATCTGCGCCACCTGCTGAAGCACAAGCGCAGCTACGCGCCTCAGGCGTTGACGCCGATGGAGCGCAAGATTCTGGCGCGCAAATCCTTTGTCGCCAGTATCTGGCTCAAGACCGGCAAGAAGGTCTATCACGGCGATCACCCGCGGCCTGTTCAACTTCACCGACCGCGAAGGCGGCGGCCGAAGGCTGGTCAACGACGCGCCGGTTCTGATCGAGTTGATCCGAAAAAACCCTGACGTGCGCGACACCGCCATTGTCGCGTTCGCCGATCGCCGCAGCGGCGTCGGGCTTTATGCCTTCGTCGAAGCCGACCAGGTCGCGCTGGAAAAGCAATTGCGCAGCGAATTGTCTGCCGCAAAAGGCGTCAAGCCGCCGGAGCATATCCAGGTGGTGCATGCCCTGCCGCGCGATGCCGCCGGCAAACCGTCGCACCGAGATCCTGCAACTCGTCGCCATGAACCAGGTCGACCTGATCGAGCCGCTGCTCAGCAACGAGGTCGACCGCGCGTTCCTCAGGGATATTCTGGAGAGCCGGAAGAATCTGCGGGATCGGTTCAATTTCGAAAGCAGCGAGTTGAATTCGCGATAAGTGATCGTCGCCGTCCCGGGCGCGATGCAGCGCTCTTCGCGCTGCTTCGCAGAACCGGGACCCACGCTGCCACCAACGATGGACCCCGGACCAGCAGCGCATCACGCCGCGGTGCGGCGCACTGCACTGCATCCGGGGAACGCGCTCACTACCCGCCAAACTCCTTGCTCCGCGACGCGCGCCACAGCGTCCACAACGTCCGCAGCCGGGACGTCGGCTGCAGCGCGAAGGGATCGAAGTCGGCACGCGCCATTCGCGCCAGCTCGCGGCGCACCAGCACCAGCGGCAGGAATATCGGGCGTACCTGCGCGCGGCAAATGCGTGAGCAGTTCGAACGCCGTATCGAGGTGCTTGCGAGCCTCCCCCGCCAATTGATCGATCGCCGCACGCGCCCGCGGCGTCTGCTTGCCGGAAAAGATCTCTTCCATCCCGCTGCCGTGCTGCTGCAGCAGTTGCAGCGGCACGAACAGCTGCCGCCGCGCGGCATCGAACGGCAGCGTTGCGATCACCTGCGCGATGCCCTGGGCCAGCCCGGCATGACGCGCGAGATGATCGATCACGGCCGAGGGCGGCGCTGCGATCCGCGCGCCGAGCGAGAACAGCGCCGAGGAGGTTTCGGTCGCATAGCCTTCCAGCGCCGCCATCGACGGCATCGGATCGTTGTAGAGGTCGAACTGGTGCTCCTCGATCAGCCGCGTCAGAGGCTCGACCGGCAGGCGGAATTCGCCGATGGTCTGCCGCAGTTCGGCGGCGACCGGATTGCCCTCGACGCCGCCATGGGCGGTGCCCGCCAGCATGTCGGTCCACCATTGCAGCCGCATTTCGCCGGGCAGCGGCTGGCTGACCTGCTCGCGCACGCGCGATATCTCGACATTGAAGGCATAGACCGACAGCAGCGCGCGGCGCTGGACGTGCGGCAGGAACAGCGTCGCGGCATAGCGGGCAAAATCGTGCGTGCGCACCAGATCGGCGCAGAACGCGGAAGATTCCTTCGACGTCGCCGCCCCGCTCATGGCACCGCGATCAGCGCCGCCGCGACCCGCCGCCGTTCGCCCAGCATGATGTTGTAGGTGCGGATCGCGGGTCCCGTCTGCATCGCATCGAGCACCACGCGCGACGGCGCGCAGCGCCTCGCGCAGGCCGCGCGGCGGCAGCCAGACGTCGGTGCCGGTGCCGACGATCAGCGTGTCGATGGAATTGGCGGCCTTGAAGACGCGATCGAGCGAATATTCGTCGATTTGGGATGGCTGCGTCACCTGCCAGGCCCAGATCGCATCCGGCAGGCACAACAGCGAGCCGCGATGCGACATGTCATCAAAGGCGAAGCCGCCCTTGCCGTAGGCCTCGATCGGCGCCGACCTCGGAAGATGGGGAGCCTCCGGGGAACTGGCCATAGGCAACTACTTCTTCGCTGGCTTATCCGGCGCGTCGCGGTGCTCGCCGACGCCGAGATAGATCAGGATCGGCGCGGCGATGAAGATCGAGGTGTAGGTGCCGACCAGCACCACGCCGAACATCATGACCGCCGTGAAGCTGTGAATCGCATGGCCGCCGAACACGAGCAGCGCGAGCAACGCCAGCGTCACCGTGACGTGGGTGATGATCGAACGCGACAATGTCGAATTGATCGGATTCGTTCAAGAAGCTGCGGCATCGGCATTTTCTTGTAGCGACGCAGCATTTCCCGGATCCGGTCGTAGATCACGACGGTGTCGTTCAGGGAGTAGCCGAGAATGGTCAGCAGCGCCGCGATACTGGTGAGGTCGAAATCGACCTGCGAGATCGACATGAAGCCGATCGTCAGCACGATGTCGTGGACGTTGGCGATCATGGCGCCCAGTGCGAACTGCCATTCGAACCGGAACCAGAGATAGATCAGGATCGCGAAGATCGCGAGCATCAGGCCGAGCATGCCGTAGGCCAGCAATTCGCCGGAAACGCGCGGGCCGACCACTTCGACGCGGCGATAATCGACGCTGTCGCCGAGCGCGCCGCGAACCTTGGTCACCGCCGCCTGCTGCGCGGCGTCGCCGCCGGGCTGTTCGGCGACGCGGATCAGCACGTCGTTGGGACCGCCGAACTGCTGCAGCTGAATGTCGCCGAGCCCGAGCGTGCTCAACTTCGCGCGCATCTCGCCGATGTCGGCGGGTCCGGCCTTGTTCTGCACTTCCAGCAGCGTGCCGCCCCGGAAGTCGATGCCGAAGTTCAGCCCGTGGGTGAAGAACAGCACGATCGCCAGAATCGAAAGCGCCGCCGAGATCGGAAAGCTGATGCGGCGAAACCGCGTGAAATCGAAATGCGTATCGTCGGGAACGATGCGCAGCGGCGGCAGCAGATCGAACACGGCGACCACGGTCAGCACGGCGATCAGAATGCCAAGCCCGATGAGAACGAATTGAGTCACGATGAGATCCCTAGATCGGCACGGTCTTCGGCCGTTTCCATCGCACCCAGCCGGCGACGATCAGGCTGGTGAGGGTAAAGGCGGTGAAGACGGTCGTGATGATGCCAATGCCGAGCGTAACGGCGAAGCCGCGCACCGGGCCGGTGCCGATATAGAACAGCACCGCGGCGGCGATGAAGGTGGTGATGTTGGAATCCAGAATGGTCGACAGCGCGCGCCTGAAGCCGGCGTCGATCGCCGAAATCGCGTTGCGTCCGCCGCGCAACTCCTCGCGGATGCGCTCATAGATCAGCACGTTGGAATCGACCGCGATGCCGACCGTCAGCACGATGCCGGCGATGCCGGGCAGCGTCAGCGTGGCGTTGAGCAGCGACAGGATGCCGAAGATCATCGCGACGTTGATGGCGACCGCGATGTTGGCGAACACGCCGAACAGGCGGTAGGTCAGCAGCATGAACACGATGACCAGGATGGAGCCGACATAGGCCGCGAGTTCGCCCTTTTCGATCGAAGTCCTGGCCGAGGCCCGGACCGACGGTCCGCTCCTCGATCACGGTCAGCGGCGCCGGCAGCGCGCCGGCCCGCATCAGCAGCGCGAGCTCGTTGGCCCCCTGCACGGTGAAGCTGCCGGAGATCTGACCCTGGCCGCCGGTGATCGGCTCGCGGATCACGGGCGCGGAAATCACCTTGTTATCGAGGATGATCGCAAATGGCACGCCGACGTTCTCCGACGTCGCCTGCGCGAATTTGCGCGAGCCCGAGCTGTTGAACTTGAAGTTGACGATCGGCTCATTGGTGCGCTGGTCGAAACCCGGCTGCGCATCGGTGAGGTCGGCGCCCGAAACCAGCACCTGCGTCTTGACGACGTACGGCACCTTCGGTGACGCCTCGCTCATCAGGACTTCCGAGCCGGCCGGCACGCGTCCTTGCTGGGCCTGATCCGGCGAGATCGACGGATCGACCATGCGGAATTCCATCTTGGCGGTCGTGCCAAGAATGCGCTTCAGCTCGGTCGGATCCTGCAAGCCCGGCACCTGAACCAGGATGCGGTCGGTGCCCTGGCGCTGGATCAGCGGCTCGACCGTGCCGAGCTGGTTGATGCGGCGCTCGACGATCTGGATCGATTGTTCGATGGTCTGACGGATGCGGTCGGTGATGGCGGCCTGCGGCACCGTGAGACGGATCAATCCGCCGCCGGCATCGGAGACTTCGAGGCTGCGCTGCCCGGAGGAACCAAGCAGGCCGCCGAGCGGCTGCGACAGTTCACGCAGCTTGGGCAGCGCCGCCTGCAGGTCGGTATCCTTGACGCGGACTTCGACCGCATCGGCGCGCGCGGAAAGGCCGGTGTAGCCGATCTTGGCCTCGCGCAGCACGCGACGGACCTCGTCGCGGACCTGATCGAGCTTTTCCTTCTTCACGTAGTTGGAATCGACTTCGAGCAGCAGATACGAACCGCCCTGCAAATCGAGGCCGAGCACGATGTGGCGCTGCGCCCAGACCGGCCAGGTCTTCACCCGTTCCTGGGGAAAGAAGTTCGGAACCGCGAACAGGCAGACCAGAAGCGCGGTCAGAATGATCGCCAGCGCCTTCCACCGCGTGAAATACAACATCGAGTAGACCCGTCAGATCCAGGAAAAAGCGCCGGGCAAGCGGCGCGGAAAACTCAGCTCGCGGACGTCTCGTCCTTGTCAGCCTTTTCCTTGTCCTTTTCCTTGGCCTCGCCCTTCTCCTTGGCCGGCTCGCCCTTGGTGCGGACGCCCGAGATCATCTGCCGCATCTGGCGCACGCGGACGCCGTCCGAGATCTCGAATTCGATCTGGTCGTCGTCGACCACCTTGGTGACCTTGCCGACCAGGCCGCCAGAGGTGATGACGGTGTCGCCGCGGCGGATGTTTTTGACCAGCTCGGCATGATCCTTCACCTTCTTCTGCTGCGGACGCAGAATCAGGAAGTACATGATCACGAAGATCAGCGCGAACGGCAGCAGCGACATCAACATGCTGTTGGCATCGCCACCGGCCGCAGCCTGGGCGTACGCAGGGGTAATCAGCATTCGAACAATCCTCGTGAGAAGGAAAAGAACCGGCGCATGCCTGGGCTTAGCACCTTGGCAAATCGCCCGGTCCGGGCAAATTCGCGCGGACTATAGCGGCGGCCCGCCCAATTGCAACGTGGCCGAACCCCTCATTTAGGCCGCTTGCGGGAGCTTCCAAGGCCCGTTAAGGCTGCGCGGTCAGGAACTGCGAAAATGTCAAAAAAAGCCAAGAAAACAACGGCCCGCAGCCGCCCCCAAAGCCACCTCTCGAGCCGCTGCAAAAACCGCGACAAAACGTCCGGCAAGCGCGCTCGACGGCGCCACCGCGGAGCGGATCGCCATCGCGCTGGAAGCCATCGCCGGCCATCTTTCGGCGGCCTCTCCGGCCGCGGCTACCGTCGAGTCGTTCGGCGCGGCCGACGCCTTTGTCTGGCATCCGGACGGACGGCTTTCGCCGGTGCCGCGCGTCAGCCGCGTCGACCTCGGCCTGCTCAAGGGCATCGACCGGATGCGCGACATCCTGATCGAAAACACCGAGCGCTTTGCCGACGGCCTGCCCGCCAACAACGCGCTGCTGTGGGGCGCGCGCGGCATGGGCAAGTCGTCGCTGGTCAAGGCCACCCATGCCAATATCAACGTCGACCGCAAGCCGGCCGACCGGCTCAAGCTGATCGAGATTCATCGCGAGGACATCGAGAGCCTGCCGGGCCTGATGGACCTGCTGCGCAGCTCCGATTTCCGCTTCATCGTGTTCTGCGACGATCTCTCCTTCGACGGCAACGACGCCTCCTACAAATCGCTCAAGGCGGTGCTGGAAGGCGGTATCGAGGGACGCCCCGACAACGTCATCCTCTACGCCACCTCGAACCGGCGGCATTTGCTGGCGCGCGAGATGATCGAGAACGAACGCTCGACCGCGATCAATCCGGGCGAAGCGGTCGAGGAGAAGGTGTCGCTGTCGGACCGCTTTGGCCTGTGGCTCGGCTTCCATCGCTGCAGCCAGGACGAATACCTCGCCATGGTGCGCGGCTATTGCGGCCATTTCGGCATCAAGATGGATGACGAGGCGCTGGAGCGCGAGGCGCTGGAATGGTCGACCACGCGCGGCTCGCGGTCCGGCCGCGTGGCCTGGCAGTTCACGCAGGAACTGGCGGGACGATTGGGCGTGAGGTTGTCGGGGAAGTAGGCGCGATGTGAGGCGCGCTGAACGCCAAGCACTCCGCCGTCATCCTCCGCGAAAGCGGGGGATCCAGTACGCCGCGGCTTCTCGGCTCAATCTCAACTGCTCGGAGTACTGGGTCGCCCGGTCCTGAGTGCGCAATTGCGCACAAGGCCGGGCGATGACATTTGTGGGTGTCGCAGTTCGTAGCCTGCATGAGCGCCAGCGATATGCGGGACAACTCCCCGGGGTCGCTTCGCTCGCCCGGGCTACGGTCGCCTCACGCCCCGTTCAGGAATTGCAGCGGGTCAACCGGCGAAGATCCCTTGCGGATCTCGAAGTGGAGCTGCGGCGAACCCACCTCGCCCGATTGACCCGACTTGGCAATGATCTGGCCGCGCTTGATCGGGTCACCGCGCTTCACCAGCAGTTCACTCGCATGGGCATATGCGGTGACGTAACCGTTGGAGTGCCGCACCAGAACCAGATTGCCGTAACCCTTGAGCTCGTTGCCGGAATAGGCGACCACGCCGTCTTCCGCCGCCTTCACCGGCGTGCCTTCCGGCACCGCCAGGTTGATGCCGTCATTGGACTTGCCGTTGGTCTTGGCGCCGTAGGTCGTGATGACCTTGCCGCGCACCGGCCAGCGGAAGGTCGGCAGCGCGCCGGTGGCTTCGCTGGGCTTGACCGCGGCCGGCTCGGCGACGGGCTTTTCTTCCGTGACATTGGTGGTGGCGGAGGCCAGCCGCGCAGCCTGCGGCGGACCGCCAACTGAAGCCATCTTGGTCGCCGGCACGGCAACCACGGCAGCCGGCTGCGCGGGCGCAACGGCGACAGCGGCGGGCTGAGCGACCGGAGCCGCGGCAGCGGCCGCGGATTTCGAACCGGGCACGGTAAGCTTCATGCCGAGGCTGAGCCTGGCGGTCTGGTCGAGATTGTTGGCCCTGGCGAGTTCGCCGACCGGGACGTTGTTGCGGCGCGCGATGCTCATCAGCGTGTCGCCGCGATTGACGACATGGACGCTCGACGGCGCTGCGCCGACGGCGACCGGCCTGCTGGCCGCGGGTGCCAGCGACGGCGCGGCAGCCACGGCCGTCGTCTTCGGAATGATCAGTTGCTGGCCGGGCGACAGCACGCGCGGGCCCCTGTAGCCATTGGCCTGCAGGATCGCGGCGGTGGAAACGTTGTAGCGCTTCGCCAGACCATCGAGCGTGTCGCTGGTGCCGACGATGATCGTGGAGCCGTTATGCGCGACGGGGTGCGCTGCAGCGACCGGGCGAGCAGCAGCCACCGAGCGCGGCGGCACCGTGGCGGTGGTCTCGATCGGCGACTGGGACGGCGGCGCGTAGGACGAGATCCCGCGCCCTCCTCCCGAGATGCCGCCCGAACTGGCGGGATAAGCCGGCTGGCGCTACGGCCGCGGGCGGCGGCAAGGCCTGGGACTGGAATTGCGGTGCGGGGGATGCCTGCGGCCGGGCGTATTGCGGCGGCTCGCGGCGCTCGGCGACCGGCGCGCGCACCGAACCGGTGGCGTCAGGCTGCGATGCAAAGGGGTTTGAAAACGAGCTGTCGGAAAGGCGCGTCTGCATATCGGCGCTGCAGCCGGCAAAGCCGACCGACATCAGCGTCAGCACCGCGACCTGCGGCACCCGACGCGAGCGAAGCAACTCGACAATACGGGACATGGTTACTCACTCGTACGCAACAAAATACTGTTTTGAGTAAACACGTGCCGAGTAAATAAGCGCTTAACCCTTCAAATAAGATGTTGGGCGGAACCGGCAATCCGGTTTTTACAGTTCGCGCGCAATTCCGGGCAGCGCCGGCACGAAGCGGACATCGACCAATTCCTTGCGCTCGAAACCGCTGTCGGTGCGGGTCACCCTCACCAGCGTCTGGGTGCCGTGATGAGGGCCGACCGGCGCGACCAGGATGCCGCGCGGCAGCAGCCGCTCCTGCAACTTTTCCGGAATCTGCTCCATCGCCGCCGTCACGATGATGCGGTCGAAATCGCCGGCGCCCACCGGCACGTCGAAGCCGTCGCCGAGCATCACCTCGATGTTGAAATAGCCGAGCGCTTCGAGCCGGTCGCGCGCCGTGTCGGCCAACGTACGGTAGCGCTCGATCGTCAGCACGTGTGCACATAGCCGCGACAGCACCGCGGCCTGATAGCCGGAGCCGGTGCCGATCTCGAGCACCTTGTGGCTCTTCTGCAGCTGCAACTGCTCGGTCATGTAGGCCACCACGAAGGGCTGGCTGATGGTCTGCCCGCAGGCGATGCCGAGCGCGCTGTCGCGGTAGGCATGGACGCGATCGCCTGATGCCACGAACACCTCCCGCGGCACCTCTTCCATGGCGCGCAGTACCGCCTGGTCGCTGATCCCCCGCCGCCGCAGGGCGAGCTGAAACATCATCTTCTCAGGCGGTTCTTGCGACATTGCGGTCTCGCAGCGGGGCCTGCCGCCAATCCAGTGCTCGGGCCACGCGAGATGTAATAGCCCCTGCGCGTTTAAGGAAGAATTTCCTCGAGATTTTGGTTCCGGCGCCGGGAACCAAGGGTACCTCCCGGCGTTAGGGCACGGAAATCCGCGAGGGAGCCCTGCCTCGGGGGAGACTTGCCTTGGGGGAGACTTGCCTCAAAGCGCGCCGATCCACCTCGACGTTGCACCAAGAGGTGTTTTTTGCGAACCTCAAATCTCTGGAAGGGCAAGGATACCCATGATGGCGACACGGCCGGCAGGCTGTTCTGTATTCCTCGTTGAAGACGAGGTGATGATCCGGATGATGGTCGCCGACATGCTGGAAGAGCTGGGCCACACGGTCGCTGCCGAGGCCGGCGAAATCGGCGAAGCCCTCAAGCTCGCGCAATCGACCGAATTCGATCTCGCCATCCTCGACGTCAACGTCAACGGCAAGGTCATCACGCCGGTGGCCGAGCTGATCACGGCGCGCAACCGCCCGTTCATCTTCGCGACCGGCTACGGCTCGTCCGGCCTGCCCCCGGAATACCGCGACCGCCCCGCGCTGCAGAAGCCGTTCCAGCTGGAAACGCTGGCTCAGGTGATCGCGGCCACGATGAAGAGTGCGACGGTTTAGATCGCTGCGTAGCCCGGATGAGCGCAGCGACATCCGGGAATGCTTCGGCGTAGACCGGCCCCGGATATCGCTGCGCTCATCCGGGCTACTTCGTCGCCGGGCTACGGCGTCACTTCAGCGTCGTCGTCAGCGCTTCCGAGAACGCCTCGTCCGTGCGATCGAGCCGCAGCGGCGTCACCGAGACGTAGCGCGCCGCAAGTGCTGCGAGATCGGTGCCTTCGGCCGGCGTATCCATCATCGCCGCGCGCTCAAAGCCGATCCAGAAATACGGATTGCCGCGGCCATCGTGGCGCTTGTCGACCTTGAGGAAGCCGAGGTTGCGCTTGCCCTGGCGCGTCACGCGAACGCCCTGGACCAGGTCGGGCGTGCAGGCGGGGAAATTGACGTTGATCACCGTGTTCTTCGGTACGCCCGCATCGATCACCTTGCGCAGGATATCGGGACCGAATTTCAGCGCGGTGTCCCACAGCGGCGCGTGGCGGGTCTCGATGGAAAATTCCTGGCTCAGCGCGAATGACGGGATGCCCAGGATCGTACCTTCGAGGGCACCGGCGATGGTGCCGGAATAGACCACGTCTTCGGCGACGTTGCGGCCTCGGTTGACGCCCGACAGCACCAGATCGGGCCCCTTGTCGCCGAGGATGTGGCGCGAGCCCATGATCACGCAATCGGTCGGCGTGCCCCTTACCGCGAAATGGCGCGGACCGACCTCGCGCAGCCGCAACGGATCGTTCAGCGACAGCGAATGCGAGACGCCGGATTGATCCATCTCCGGCGCCACGACCCAGACGTCGTCGGACAGCCCGCGCGCGATCTCTTCGACGATCTTCAAGCCGGGCGCATGGATGCCGTCATCGTTGGTGCAGAGAATTCGCATCCGTCAAAATGCCTTCTGGTTGGGATCGAGGGGCGCATGTCCCTTGGCGCCGTCTTATCCGGCTATCGCAATGGAGGCAAACCGGCCCGGTTTCCTTATGTTTTCTTCATCCAGACCCGCCACGGACGCGCGAATTTGGCGCCGCCGTCGATTTTGATGTGGAGGTCAGGCAATTCCGGCTTTGGCGGCTCGACGAGGGAGAGGCTGCGGGGTCGCGGCCTCCAGTGACACCGGAGGAGGCGGCGGCAGCTCAACGGACGCGGGCGGCTCCAGCTTCGGCGGCGCGAGAGGTTCGACCGCTGGAGTCGCAGCTGCCGGTACTGATCCCACGGGATAGCGCGTTCGCGCCACCGCCAGCCCCTTGTCGAAATCATCGGCCTTGAGCCACGCCTTGGCACGCAAGCTCTCGACGAGATCGTCATCCCACAGCCGGATCACTTCGATGTCGAAGGCGCCCTCCAGCCGCTGGTCGATCAATTGCATGCCGTGGCCGGTAACGGCCCATTGCCTCCCGATCCAAAGGATGTCGCGATGCAATGCCATATCTGCCTTGCGCTATTTGTCCCGCTCGATGGTCTTGAGTCCGCCCATATAAGACTGCAACACATCGGGCACGGCAATCGTGCCGTTGTCCTGCTGGTAGGTTTCCATGACCGCGATCAGCGCACGACCGACCGCCGTGCCGGAGCCGTTCAGCGTATGCACGAAGCGCGGCTTGCCGTCCGGCCCGCGCGAACGCGCGTCCATGCGGCGCGCCTGGAAATCACCGCAGACCGAGCAGCTCGAGATTTCCCGGAACGCGCCGCCCTCGCCCTGCCCCGGCATCCAGACCTCGATGTCGTAGGTTTTCTGCGCGGAAAAGCCCATGTCGCCGGCGCACAGCGTCATCACGCGGTAATGCAGGTCGAGCCGCTTCAGCACTTCCTCGGCGCAGGACAGCATGCGCTCGTGCTCGTCGCGAGAGGTCTCGGGCGTCGCGATCGACACCAGCTCGACTTTTGTGAATTGATGCTGCCGGATCATGCCGCGGGTATCGCGGCCCGCGGCGCCCGCTTCGGCGCGGAAGCACGGCGTCAGCGCGGTCAGCCGCATCGGCAGCTCTTTTTCGTCGACGATGGATTCGCGGACGAGGTTGGTGAGCGAGACTTCGGCGGTGGGGATGAGCCGAGACGCTCGTGCTTTAATTGGTCAACGAGCCCCGCATAAGTGCTTTGTGCAGAACTACCGTCGACTCCCGCAGCCTGTCGGCGTCCGCAATCAATTCGCCCTTGATCGCCCAGAACTGATCGTCTTCAAACTTCGGCAATTGTCCGGTACCGAACATGACGTCGTTGCGTACCAGCAGCGGCGGATTGATCTCCGCATAGCCATGCTCGTTGGTGTGGAGATCGAGCATGAACTGCCCGATCGCACGCTCCAGCCGCGCCAGGCCCTTTTCAGCACGACAAAGCGCGCGCCACTCAGTTTCGCGGCGGCCTCGAAATCCATATAGCCGAGCGCGCCGCCGAGATCGTCATGCGGCTTCGGCGTGAAGGCGTAGTTGCGGATCTTGCCGTAGAGCGACCGCTGCACGTTGCCGTGCTCATCGGCGCCTTCGGGAACGTCGTCGAGCGGCAGGTTCGGAATCGCGGCAAGCTCTTTCGCCAGTTCGTCGTCCGCGGTCTTCGCGGCCAGTTCGAGCTCCGGCATCGTGGTCTTGAGCTCGGCGACTTCGGCCATCAGCTTGCCGGCACGCGCGTCGTCCTTGGCCTTCTTGGCCTCGCCGATTTCCTTCGAGGCCGAATTGCGCCGCGCCTGCGCCTGCTCGGACGCCAGGATCGCCGCGCGGCGTTTCTCGTCGATCGCGAGCAGCGACGCCGACAACGGCGACAGCCCGCGGCGCTTCAGGCCGGCGTCGAAAGCTTGCGGGTTGTCGCGGATCGATTTGATGTCGTGCATGGCTCATTTCCCGTCATGGCCGGGCTTGTCCCGGCCATCCACGTCTTCGTCGCACGGTCTGTAAAAGACGTGGATGCCCGGGACAAGCCCGGGCATGACGAATCATGGGCAGCATGGCCGATGATAGGGAAAATGCGGCCGCTAGCGCCCTATTCCGCCGGATTGCCCTCCGGGGGCGGGCTGGCGGGCGGCGTGCCGGACGCGGCCTGGGCGGCCGCCTTCTTTTCCACCATGCGGACCGCGATGATGGCGCCCTCGTAGAGCACCAGCAGCGGGATCGCCAGCGAGGCCTGGCTGATGACGTCGGGCGGCGTCAGCACGGCGGCGATCACGAAGGCGATGACGATGAAATAGCGCCGCTTCTCGCGCAGCATCTTTGAGGTGACGATGCCGATCCGCCCCAGCAGCGTCAGGATGACAGGCAGCTGGAACGCGATGCCGAAGGCGAAGATCAGCGACATCATCAGCGACAGGTACTCGCCGACCTTCGGCAACAGCTCGATCTTTGCGGTATCGTCGCCGCCGAGCTGCTGCATGCCGAGCGAGAATTTCGCCAGCATCGGGAACACGACGAAATAGACCAGCGCCGCGCCCAGCACGAAGAAGAACGGCGTCGCGACCAAATACGGCAGGAAGGCGTGGCGCTCGTGCTTGTAGAGCCCGGGCGCCACGAACATGTAGATCTGCCCCGCCACGATCGGGAACGAGATGAAGGCCGCGCCGAACATCGCCAGCTTCAACTGGGTCAGGAAATATTCCAGGAACGCGGTGTAGATCAGCTTGGCGTTTCCGCCTTCACCAACGGCCAGGACATAGGGCCACACCAGCACGTTGAAGATCTGCTTGGCGAAGAAGAAGCAGAAGATGAAGGCTATACCGAACGCCAACAGCGCCTTGATCAGCCGCGAGCGCAGCTCGATCAGATGATCCATCAACGGCGCCTTGCTGGCCTCGATGTCCTCGACGGTCATGACGCTTTGGCGTCCTTGAGCACGTCAGGCGCCGCGGGTGCGGTGTCCTGCGGCACGGCCTGAACTTCACGGGTGATCGCGAGCGGCTCGGAGGCCGCTGGATGCGCCTCGGCTTCGACGAAGGTTTCAGGCGTCGGCGCTACCGGTGTCGTCGGCGTGACGGGCTCGCCGATCGCGGCCGCCACCTGGGCATCGTTGGCCGTGACCGCAGGCTTGTCGATGTCGCCGATCTGCATGGCGTCGCTGACGTCCTTCTGCAGCGAGGTCATGACGTTGGCCGGGGAAAGGCCCGTCGCCACATCCTTGACCTCGTCAAAGCTCTTCTTGAGGTCGGCCATTTCGGCCTCGCGCATCGCTTCCTGGAACTGGCCCTGGAATTCGGCTGCCATCTTGCGGGCCTTGCCCATCCACTGGCCGACCATGCGCAGCACGCCCGGCAGCTCTTTCGGGCCGATGGCGATCAGCGCGACGACCGCGATGACGACCAGTTCACTCCACCCGATGTCGAACATGAATTCTTCCGCTCGCGCGAGACGTCCGCGCCCAAATCCTATCTAGCAGATTTGGGGCTGCCCGCGTCTTTTCTCAACCGGCGTCCTTCGACGGACCCCGGTCCGGGATGCCTGGATCAGACAGCCTTGCTGCCGACATCCGTCCGGGCCGCCGTCGGCGCCGGCGCTGCGGTGTGATCGATGGTTTTCACCGGCTCGGCGGGCTTTTCGGCGGCCGTCTTGTCGTCGTCCTGCATGCCCTTCTTGAAGGCCTTGATGCCCTGCGCGACGTCGCCCATCAGGTCGGAAATCTTGCCGCGGCCGAACAACAGCAGGACCACTGCGATCACGACGATCCAGTGCCAAATGCTAAGCGAACCCATCCTGCAACCCTCCAAAAAGAGACGGCCGGATACCGGCCAAGCTTTGGCGGAAGGTAGGCCCGGGAGGTGTCAAAAACAAGGACCCATGCCGCGGCAAATCGCTGTCGCGGCTACGTATTACGGCTATCATTAACCCCGCTTGCGGGGCTAGCCGGCAGAGCCCTCGGAACCATTTCCGCCGGTTTCATCGGGCTCGACGCGCGGCTCTTCCGGCTCGACGGACAGCTCTTCCGGCTCGGCAGCCGGTTCTTCCGGTTCTCCGGCCGGCTCTTCCGGTTCTGCGGCCGGCGCCAGCAGCAGTTCCAAGGTGTCGCCGGCTTCCAGCGGATCTTCATCCTCGCGCAGCGCGACGTCGTCGGACGGCGTCGGCACGCTGAAGCCGGAAGGCAGCCGCGAATCCAGCAGTCCCGTACCCTTCAGCTCTTCCAGGCCCGGCAGGTCACCGAGCGCTTCCAGGCTGAACTGCGACAGGAACGCTTCCGTCGTACCGAAGGTGAGCGGCCGGCCCGGCGTCTTGCGGCGGCCGCGGGGGCGGATCCATCCGGTTTCCAGCAGCACGTCGAGCGTTCCCTTTGACGTGATCACGCCGCGGATGTCCTCGATCTCGGCGCGCGTCACCGGCTGGTGGTAGGCGATGATCGCAAGCACTTCGATGGCGGCGCGCGACAGCCGACGCGTCTCCGTGCTCTCGCGCGTCATCAGCCAAGACAGATCGCCGGCGGTGCGAAAGGTCCATTTGTTGGCGACGCGCACCAGATTGACGCCGCGCGGGGCATATTCCGCCTGCAGTTGCGCCAGCGCCGCCTTGACGTCGACGCCGTCGGGCATGCGCTTGGCGAGCGTCGCCTGGTCGATCGGCTCGGCGGAAGCGAACAGCAGCGCTTCGAGCAGCCGTAATTCCTCCGGCCGCGCCTCAACTTCGGGATTCTGGACTTCGGTGTTCTGGTCGATGGGATGATCCTCGGCATCTTCCATGCGTTTTTCCGCCAGGCTTGCCATGGCTGGGTCTCCTTCCACTACTCGACCGTCATATCCGGCGCGGGCATCGCTGCCTGCGGCGGACGCTTACGAAAATACAGCGGCGCGAACGCCTCTTTCTGGTTCAGTTCCATCTCGCCTTCCCGCACCAGTTCGAGCGCCGCGGCAAAGCTCGACGCAAACACCGTCGCCTTCTGCGAGGGATCGACGACGTAACTGAGCAGGAAATCGTCGAGGCAGCTCCAGTCTTCGGCCTCGGTCATGCCGACCAGCCGCTCCAGAGAGGCGCGCGCTTCCGCGAGCGACCACACCGTGCGCTTGGCCAGATGCACCGTCGCCAGCACGCGCTGCTGTCGCTGCACGGAATAGGCGGTGAGCAGGTCGAACAGCGTCGCGGTGAATTTGGGATGCCTGATTTCGGCGATCGATTCCGGATTGCCGCGCGGAAAGATATCGCGCTGGAACTGCGGCCGGTTCATCAGCCGGTTGGCAGCTTCGCGGATCGCCTCGAGCCGGCGCAGCCGGTTGGCGAGCGCGGTGGCCATTTCCTCGGCGCTCGGGCCGTCCGGCGTGGGTGGCTCGGGCAGCAGCAGCCGCGATTTCAGGTAGGCGAGCCAGGCCGCCATCACGAGGTAATCGGCCGCGAGCTCCAGGCGGATCTTTCGCGCGGCCTCGATGAAGGTCAGATACTGATCGGCCAGCGCCAGGATCGAGATCTTGGCGAGATCGACCTTCTGTTGCCGCGCCAGCGTCAGCAGCAGGTCGAGCGGGCCTTCATAGCCCTCGACGTCGACCACCAGCGCCGCCTCGCCTTCGGTGACTTCGGCGGGCCGTCCGGTTTCAAACGATAGAATCTCCGCCGTCATGCCGTTCCTACCCGATTCATCAACGTCTCAAGTTCAGCCCGCGCCGCCTGCCGGTCGAACGGTTTTGGCGGCTTTCGCGAGGCCAGCGCCCGTCTGGCGCGATCCAGCGCCTCGCCGGCCAGTTCCGGCGTCTCGCGCGCGACGTCGCGCATCTCGTCCAGCTTGCCGTTGCAATGCAGGACCATGTCGCAGCCGGCGTTGACGATGGCGCGGGTCCGCTCGGCGATCGATCCCGCCAGGGCATTCATCGACACGTCGTCACTCATCAACAAACCCTGGAACCCAATTCCGCCGCGAATCACCTGCCGGACGATTGTCGCAGAAGTCGTCGCCGGTTGGGCGGGGTCCAGCGCGCTAAACACAACATGTGCGGTCATGGCCATCGGCAGGTCCGCCAGCGGTTGAAAGGCCGCGAAATCGGTCCGTTCCAGCTCATTTAGCGGCGTATCGACGGTCGGGAGCCCGAAATGGCTATCGGCGGTGGCCCTGCCGTGGCCGGGGATGTGCTTCAGGACGGGCAGCACCCCACCCTCCTCCAGCCCCCCGGTGACCGCCCGGGCAATCGCCGCAACCTTCGCCGGTTCGGTTCCATAGGCCCGGTTGCCGATCACGGCATCCGCGCCGGCCACCGGCACGTCCGCCAGCGGCAGGCAGTCGACGGTGATCCCGAGGTCGATCAGGTCGGCCGCGATCAGCCGCGAGGAGAGCCACGCGGCCCGCAGCCCCAGCGCCTTGTCGGCGTCGTAGAGCGCCCCGAAGGTCGCGCCAGGCGGATAGACCGGCCAATGCGGCGGCCCCAGCCGAGCCACCCGCCCGCCTTCCTGGTCGATCAGAACCGGGGCGTCGTCCTGACCCAGGCAGTTCCGCAAATCCCTAACGAGCGAAGATACTTGATCCGGCGTATCGACATTGCGTTTGAACAGGATGAAGCCCCACGGGCGCGTCTCAGCGATGAACTGACGCTCCGCGGCGTCAAGTTCCAGTCCCGATACGCCCGTGATGAATGCCCGGTTGCTCATGAGGGGCCGATTAGGCCCGTCATAGCCCCGGGGTCAAGGAAACCGCAGATAATTCTACGGGATAAAGCACTGCCCGCCGGCTGCCTTCAGCTCGCTACAGAACGCAACGGCCTCCTGCCGGGTTCGATAGGGCCCGACCATCGCGCGGTACTTGGTCTTGCCGTCGGCCAGATTCACTTGCCGGATCACCGGCGAGCGCGAGCCGAGCACCGAGGCGTACTTGCCTTGCACGGCGCGGAATGACTCCCGGGCGGCAGCCTCGCTGTCCTGCGACGTCACCGAGACCAGGAAAGTGCCCCCACCATCGGACGGCGCCGCCGGCGCACTCTGCGTCGGATTGGTTGCGGCTACGCGGGCCTGCGGCTCCGCTTCGGCGGCTTGCGGCACGAGCGCCATCGGCGAATTGGCACTGGCATTGGCCGATGCCGGATTGCGCGCCGGCGCGGCGGGAGACGGGGCAGCCGTGACATTTCGGGTCGTCGGCGCCGGCCGTGGCGGCGGCGCGTTGGCGCCGGCCGGGATGCCGCCATTGTCGGCAGCGTCGCCCTTGATGGGGAGCGTCCTGATCCTACGCGGCTCGTTGTTCGGCATCGTGCCGTTGGCCGCAGAGGTCATCGGCGCCGACGGCGAAACGCTGGCGGCCGGCGGCGGATTGGCGTTCTGGTTCAGCGGCGGAAATACCACGCGCGGTACGCCGGACCGCGAATTGACGTCGACCGGCGTCTCTTCACGCGACACCAGCCGCTCGCCGCCATCGCTCGACAGCAGGCGGTCAGGCGTCTTGGCAGCGCCGCCGTCGGCCGGCGCCGGCAGCACCTTGGTCGGGCTGTTGTCGGCCCGGATGATCGGCGGCTCGCCGGACCGCGGCGAACCGATAAAGGTGCGATACGCAAAGGCCGCACCGGTGCCGATCACGGCGAGCGCCAGCACGGCGGCCACCGTCATCAGGCCCTTGGAGCGCTTCTTCGGCGCGGGCTCTTCCTCATATTCCTCGCCCTGATAGGCGTAGGGATCGTCCGGATAGGCCGGATCGCGCTGATAATCGTGCTCGCCGGTCTCCAGCCGCCCATACAGCGCGTCGTCATAGCGCGACGCGTCCTGCTGCTGCGGCTCGTCGGCATATTGCTGCGGTTCCTCGTAATAGTCCTGCTCAGGCTCCTGATAGTCCTGCACGGGTGCGCGCGGCAGTGGTGGCGGAGCCGGCGGAGCCGAATAGCGGTGCAGGGGATGCACCGGCGCCGGCTGCTCGTATTCCGGTTCCGGCTCGTCGTCGTATGCCTGCGGCAGCGGCGGCGGCGGCAGCGGTGTTTCGTGGCGCGCACGCTGCATCCAGGACGGCGGGCTCGGCGGCGCGGCGGGCTCATCCTCGTCCGGCAGATCGTATTGCTGTGGCCGGACATTGGCTCGCGACTGCAGCGGGCGCGGCGCCGGCTTGGCACCGGCGGCCCCGTTCGGATCATTCTGCCCGATCAGCCTTGCCAGCTCGGCAAGTGGATCAGCCTCGCCGCGACCCTGGTCGGCGGAGGGAAAAGGTCGGTCCTGATAACGATCAGCCATCGTGATGATGCATCCCATTCGGGACAGCGCCAAACCCGCCATGTCATTCAAACCATGACGAGCGTGGCCCCTGCCAGATACCCTACGGACCCCCATCCGTAAGGCCTTCGCCCCTGCCTACCGCATCTCGGTCGGAGCATGGACGCCGAGAACGGCTAAGCCCGATGCCAGAACCGAGACGACGCCCTGGACCATAGCCAGTCGCGCCCTCGTGATCTCTGCATCATTAGTCATAATGAAGCGTAAATAGGGCAAATCCCGCCCTTTCGTCCATAACGCATGAAATTCACTGGCCAAATCATATAGATAAAAGGCGATTCGGTGAGGCTCATGCGCCACGGCCGCCGACTCGATCATTCTGGGATAGAGCGCCAGCCGTTTCAAGAGGTCGAGTTCCGCCGGGTCGGTCAGCCGCTCAACCGGCGCCGAACCCAGCCAGGCCGACCGGGCGGCATCGTCCTCCGGCAGTTCGGGAACCACCTCGCGGGCGTTCTTGAAGATCGAATGGCCGCGGGCATGCCCATACTGGACGTAGAAGACCGGGTTGTCCTTCGATTGCTCGCGCACCTTGGCGAGATCGAAATCGAGCACGGCGTCGTTCTTGCGGAACAGCATCATGAACCGCACGGCGTCGGAACCGACTTCGTCGACCACCTCGCGCAGCGTGACGAAATCGCCGGAGCGCTTCGACATCTTCACGGGCTCGCCGTTGCGCAGCAGCCGGACGAGTTGAACAATCTTGACGTCGAGCGCGGCCTTGCCCGCGGTGACGCGCCTTGACCGCCGCCTGCACGCGCTTGATGTAGCCGCCGTGATCGGCGCCCCACACATCGATCAAATCGTGGAAGCCGCGATCATACTTGTTCTTGTGATAGGCGATGTCGGAGGCGAAATAAGTGTAGCTGCCGTCCGACTTGATCAGCGGACGATCGACATCGTCGCCATAGGCGGTGGCGCGGAACAGGGTCTGGATACGGTCTTCGTAATCGTCGACCGGCTTGCCCTTCGGCGGCGGCAGATTGCCTTCGTAGATGTCGCCCTTGGCGCGCAGGAAATCGATGGTCTCGGTGACCTTGTTGTTGCCGGTCTCGATCAGCGAGCGCTCCGAGAAGAACACCTCATGCTTGATGTTCAGCGCGGCGAGATCGCCCTTGATCATGTCCATCATCATGGCGATCGATTTGGCGCGCACGATCGGCAGCCATGCCGTCTCCGGCATCGCCTTCAGCTTGTCGCCATGCTCGGCCGCCAGCGCCTGCCCGACCGGCACGAGATAATCGCCGGGATAGAGCCCTTCCGGAATCTCGCCGATGACCTCGCCGAGCGCTTCGCGGTAACGCAGATAGGCCGAGCGCGCGAGCACGTCGACCTGCGCGCCGGCATCGTTGATGTAGTATTCGCGCGTGACACCGTAGCCGGCAAAATCGAGCAGGCCGCACAGCGCATCGCCGAACACCGCGCCCCGGCAGTGGCCGACATGCATCGGCCCGGTCGGGTTGGCGGAGACGTATTCGACGTTGACCTTGGCGCCGTGGCCGATCGCGCTTTTGCCGTAGGACGCAGCCTTCGCGCAGCATGACGCGCAGCTCGTCCGCCCAGACCTGCGGTTTCAGGGTGAGGTTGATGAAGCCGGGGCCGGCGACGTCGACCGAAGCCACCAGATCGTCGGCGCGCAGTTTTTCCGCAATCTTGTCGGCGAGTTCGCGCGGCTTCGCCTTGGCGTCCTTGGCCAGCACCATCGCGGCATTGGTCGCCATGTCGCCATGGCTGGAATCGCGCGGCGGCTCGACCACGACACGGGAGAAATCGATGCCGGCGGGCCATTGGCCCTCGGCCGCGAGCGCGGCGCAGATCGCCTGCACGCGGGCCAGCACGTTGGCAAACAGGTGGTGGGAAGTCGGCTTGTCGGACATGGCCGCCGCCTAACGCAAATCCGGGGTCGAGTCAAAAAGCCTCTGGTGCTCAATTAAGGCGAAACGGTCGGTCATTCCGGCGATGAAATTGCCGATCCGGCGCGCCCGTTCCGCTTCGCTCTCGCGCTCCGTGCCCTCGATCCATTCCGGCGGCAGGTCGCCCGGCGAGGTCTGGTAGCGTGCGAACAGGTCGAACAGGATGCCTTCCGCCTCACCCATCACCCGCATGACTCTGACGTGGCGGTACATGTGCTGGTAGAGAAACGCCTTGATCGCGGCTTCCTCCGCCGCAACCTCCGGCGGAAACGCGACCAGCGGCTGATGGTGGTGACGCACATCATGCGCCGATTGCGGTTTTGCCGCGGCAAGCCGCCGGCCCGCTTCCGACATCACCGCCCCGATCATGTAGGATATCAGCTCGCGCACCAGCTCCGCGCCGCGCCTGGCGTCGTCGAGCCCGGGATAATGGGCGTCGATCTCGGCGATGAAGGCGGCCATCAGCGGCATCGCCTTGAGGTCATCGACACCAAACAGGCCGGCGCGCAGGCCATCGTCGATGTCGTGGGCGTCATAGGCAATGTCGTCGGCGAAGCGCCGCGACCTGCGCCTCCAGCGAAGCGTAGCTCCACAGTTCCAGGTCGAATTTTTGATTGAAATCGGCGATGCCGACAGGAATGCCGCGCTCGCGATAGGGCCCGATTGGGGCTCCGTCGCGCCCGGTCAGCGGGCCATTGTGCTTGACGATGCCTTCCAGCGATTCCCAGGTCAGGTTCAGCCCGTCGAACTCGGGATAGCGGTGCTCCAGCGAGGTCACCACCCGCAGCGCCTGCGCGTTGTGGTCGAAGCCGCCATGGTCGGCGAGGCATTTGTCGAGCGCCCGCTCGCCGGCATGGCCGAACGGCGGATGGCCGAGGTCATGCGCCAGCGCCAGCGTCTCGGTGAGGTCCTCATCGAGGCCGAGCTGGCGGGCCAGCGCGCGGGCAATCTGCGCCACTTCCAGCGAATGGGTCAGCCGGGTGCGGTAATGGTCGCCCTCGTGAAACACGAATACCTGCGTCTTGTGCTTCAGCCGGCGGAACGCCGTGGAATGGATCACCCGGTCGCAATCGCGCCGGAACGGGCTGCGGGTCCGGCTCGGCGGCTCCGCAAACAGCCGTCCGCGGCCGGAATCGGGGTCGCAGCCATAGAGCGCACGGGGGGCAGCCATTCCGACCGACACGATTTTTTAGTCCTTATCCATTTGATTCCGCGAGATTACGCACTTAACTATGTCCCACGCCCCATACCAAATGAATTGGGCATGACGGGCCGGAGAGATGCCATGACCACTGCCATCACCGTCAGCGAGCGGGCCGCCCGCCGCATCGGACAAATCCTCAAGAGCGAAGGCGACGGCGCCATGCTGCGCATCTCCGTCGAGGGCGGCGGCTGCTCCGGCTTCCAGTACAAATTCGACGTCGACCATGACAAGGCCGAGGATGATCTGGTGATCGCGCGCGAGGGCGCGGTGGTGCTGGTCGACCCGGCCTCGGTGCCGTTCCTCGCCGGCTCCGAAGTGGATTTCGTCGACGATCTGATCGGCGCGTCGTTCCGCGTGGTCAATCCGAACGCCACGGCGTCGTGTGGCTGCGGGACCAGTTTTTCGATCTGAGATTTTCGACGCTGCCGTAGGGTGGGCAAAGCGCAGCGTGCCCACCATCTTGCAGCGCATTCGTTGACGGATGGTGGGCACGTCGCTCCGCTCCTTTGCCCACCCTACGAGATCTCCTACGCCTCCCTGGCATAGCGCGGCAGATCGGCTTTCAGCATTTCCAGCACGTCATCCCTCACCGGATCGCGGGTGCCGCGGGTAAAGGCGGCCGCCAGCGGCAGCTTGTTCATGTCTGTAGATGCCAGGCGGATGAAGCGGACGCCGCGGGTTGCCATGCGCGAGGTCCAGCGCGGGACGATGGCGACGCCGAGCCCCGCCGAGACCAGGTTGACGATGGTCTGCTTCTCGTCGGCGATTTGCGCCACGCGCGCCTCGCGCCGGCCTCGGCGAACAGTTTCATGGTGAGGTCGTGGCTGTGCGGACGCGAGCGGCGTTCGGGCACGATCAGCGGCGCGTTGTCGAGGTCGGCGATGGTGACGCGCTTGCGCTGTGAGAGCGGATGCCGCTCGGCGACCGCGACGACGGCGGTCTCGTGCAGCAGGAACAGAAACTCCAGCCGCTTGTCGGGCCGTTCCGGCGGGCGCACGAAGGCGAGATCGAGCCGGCCGGACAACAGCCGCGGCAACAGACGCACCGACTTGTCTTCGGCCAGTTGCACCGTGACATCGGGCCGGCGTTTGCGGAAATCATGCAGCAGGCGCGGCAACAGCCCGGCGGCGGCGCTGTCGATGGCGCCGATGCGAATGACCGCGGCGCGCTTGCGGCCCTTGGTGCGGAACCGGCCGGCCAGCGCGTCGGCCTGCGCCAATAGCGCCCTCGCCTCCTTCAGCAACGCGGCGCCGTCGTCGGTCAGCGCGACGCTGCGCGTCGTGCGCGTCATCAGCCGCGTGCCGAGATCGTCTTCGAGCAGCCGGATGAAGCGGCCGAGCGCCGACGGCAGCATGTCGAGCCGCTGTGCCGCCCGGCCGAAATGCAATTCCTCGGCGGCCGCCACGAAGCAGCGCAGATGATGCAGGTCCATCGATCCTCCCGGATCCGATTATATCAATTTTTTGTATAAATGCGAGGCGATTGCCTCTTGCGTGCTGTGGCCGCAAGCTGCGTCGAGACCATCAAAGGCTAAGAAAACCACGGGGAAGAAACATGCGGGAATATTCCATCGCGGCCATTCCGGCCGACGGCATCGGCCCCGAGGTGATCGCCGCCGGCGTGCAGGCGCTCGAGGCGCTGCAGAAGCGGCTCGGCGACGTGAAATTCAACGTCGAAACCTTCGACTGGGGTTCCGACTATTATCGCAAGCACGGCGTCATGATGCCGGCCGACGGCCTCGCCACGCTGAAGAAATTCGACGCGATCTATTTTGGCGCGGTCGGCGCGCCCGACGTTCCCGACCACATCACGCTGTGGGGCCTGCGGCTGCCGATCTGCCAGGGTTTCGACCAATACGCCAACGTGCGGCCGACGCGAGATTCTGCCCGGCATCACCTCGCCGCTGCGCCATGTCGGTCCCGGCGACCTCGACTGGGTGATCGTGCGGGAAAACTCCGAGGGCGAATATGCCGGCCGCGGCGGCCGGGTGCATCGGGGCTTGCCGGAAGAAGTCGGCACGGAGGTCGCGATCTTCACCCGCGTCGGCGTCCAGCGCATCATGCGCTACGCCTTCAAGCTGGCGCAGTCGCGCCCGCGCAAGCTGCTGTGCGTCGTGACCAAGTCGAACGCGCAGCGCCACGGCATGGTGATGTGGGACGAGATCGCCGAGGAGGTCTCGAAGGAGTTCCCCGACGTCACCTGGGACAAGATGCTGGTCGATGCGATGACGGTGCGGATGACGCTGAAGCCGCAGAGCCTCGACACCATCGTGGCGACCAATCTGCACGCCGACATCCTGTCCGACCTCGCCGGCGCGCTGGCCGGCAGCCTCGGCGTCGCGCCGACGGCGAACATCGATCCGGAACGGCGCTTTCCCTCGATGTTCGAGCCGATCCATGGCTCGGCCTTCGACATCACCGGCAAGGGCATCGCCAACCCGGTCGCCAGTTTCTGGACCGCGTCGCAGATGCTCGATCATCTCGGCGAGGCCGAGGCTTCAGCCCGGCTGATGCGCGCCGTCGAGCAGGTCACGGGCGACGGCGTCACGACACCCGATGTCGGCGGCACCGCGACGACAAAGGATGTCACCGCGGCCGTGGTCGAGGCGATCCATAGCTCCAACGTGTGACGGCCGCCGCGAAGCCAAAAGGCTCGCGAGACAAAAGACAAAACTCAGGGAAACGCCGATGCAGATCAAGAAGACAGCCGCCGTTGCGCTCGCGTTCGCCATGGTCAGCACCGCCGGCCTCGCGCAAAGCTATCCGAACCGGGCGATCACGCTGCTGGTGCCGTTCGCCGCCGGCGGCGCCACCGATACGGTGGCGCGGGTGACGGCGCAGACGATGTCAAAGCTGCTGGGCCAGCCCATCGTGATCGAGAACGCACTCGGCGCCGGCGGCACGATCGCGGCGACGCGGGCCTCGCGCGCCGAGCCGGACGGCTATACGCTGCTGATCCACCACATCGGTATCTCGACGGCCGCCACGCTGTACCGCAAGCTGCCCTACGACACCAAGACCGCGTTCGCGCCGATCGGTCTCGTGACCAACGCGCCGATGACGATCATCGGACGGCCCGACCTGCCGCCGAACACGCTGGCCGAACTGATCACCTACATCAAGGCCAACGGCGACAAGATGACCTTTGGCAATGCCGGTCTCGGCGCCGCTTCCCACCTCTGCGGCATGCTGTTCATGACCGCGGTCGGCAAGGAAGTCCTCACCGTGCCCTACAAGGGCAATGCGCCGATCATGAACGATCTGATCGGCAAGCAGATCGACCTCTCCTGCGACCAGACCACCAACACCACGGCGCCGATCGCCTCAAAGCTGATCAAGAGCTACGCCATCACGACCAAGACCCGGCTCGCATCGATGCCGGACCTTCCGACCGCGGACGAAGCGGGATTGAAGGGCTTTGAGGTCGGTGCGTGGCACGGCATCTATGCGCCAAAGGGCACGCCCGATGACATCGTCCAGAAGCTGTCCAAGACGCTGCAGGAAGCGTTGCGCGACCCGGATCTGGTGAAGCGTTTCAACGACATCAACACCGAACCCGTGCCGCAGGATCAGGCCACGCCCGAAGCGCTGAAGGCGCAATTGAACAGCGAGGTCGATCGGTGGGCGCCGCTGATCAAGGCGGCCGGTCAGTTTGCGGATTGAGGCGTCTCAGCGCTCGCTGCCGAACAGCGCCCGCGCATTGCCGTGCGCGATCTGCGTAGCGGTCTTCGGCGGCAGCTGCGCGAGCCACGCCCGATAGCCGGCCATGATGTCGCCGTAGCTCTGCCAGCGCTCGTTGATCCAGGTATCGGAGCCGAGCAGGAAGCGATCGGGATAGCGCTCGAACAGGGCGCGCCATTCGGCCGTCAGCTTGCCGCCGCCGTCGACGATGCCGCTGCGGTAAGACAGCTCGCCCCACAGCTTTGGATATTTCGACAGCATTTCCGCGACGCGGTCGGTCGACAGGCCGAAACCGGTATGGGCCCAGATGATGCGGGCGCGCGGATTGTGGCGCATCAGGATCTCGACGGCGATGTCGTCGGCATGGGCGTGCAGATAGAGGTCGTGCTCGACTGCGAAATCGACGGTCTTTTTCACCCACTCGCCTTCGGCGGCCTTGCCCGAGATGTGGAATTCGCCGATGCCGCGGTAATAGCCGCGTTTGAATTCGTCCTGTACGAGGTCGAAGATGAAGGGATCGCCGAACCAGGTCTGGATGTCGGCGCGCACGCGATAGGGCCGGATGAAGGGGACGATCTGCAGGCCCGGCGGCTTGGCATCCATCAGCGCATGCGTGCCGGTGTTCGGGCGGCTGGTGGCGAGGATGCCGGTGACGCGGTGCTTTTTGAACAGCGCCAGCACTTCGTCGACGCTGTAATAGGGCTTTGGCTCCCAATTGTAGTGCATATGGGCGTCGAAGATTTCGATCGGCTCGTCGGCACGGGCCGGGCCGGCGATGAACGCCAGCGCCGCCAGTATCGCCGCGCCGCGCGCGACGAGCCGCATCGCGCGCCCGAACGCCGTCATTCGGCGGCGACGACGTGCGGCCGCTCGCCCTCGCCGGTTTCTTCCAGTTGCGGTTCGAGCTTGCGCTTCAGGCGGCGGTCGATGCGGTCGAGATAGATGTAGATCACGGGCGTGATGTAGAGCGTCAGCAGTTGCGACAGGCAGAGGCCGCCGACCACGGCGATGCCGAGCGGCTGGCGCAATTCGGCGCCGGCACCCGCGCCGAGCGCGATCGGCAGCGTGCCGAAGATCGCCGCGAACGTCGTCATCATGATCGGGCGGAAACGCAGCAGCGCCGCTTCGCGGATCGCGTGCTCGGCGCTCAGGCCGACGCGGCGGCGCTCCAGCGCGAAGTCGACCATCATGATGGCGTTCTTCTTGACGATGCCGACCAGCATCACGATGCCGATCATGGCGATGACGGACATCTCCATCCCGAACAGCATCAGCGTCAGGATCGCGCCGATGCCGGCCGACGGCAGGCCGGAGATGATGGTGATCGGGTGGATGAAGCTCTCGTAGAGAATGCCGAGAATGACGAAGGCGGCGAACACGGCGGCGAGGATCAGGACGCCCTGCCCGCGCAGCGAATCCTGGAACACCTGCGCGGTGCCGGAGAAGCCGGTGGCGATGGTCGCCGGCAAGTTCGAGTTCTGCTCGAGCTCGGTGATCTTGTCGACCGCATAGCCCAGCGAATAGCCGGGCGCGAGGTTGAACGAGATCGTCACCGCCGGCTGCTGCGCCTGATGGTTGATCTGCAGCGGACCGACGGTCGGCACCAGCTTCGCCACCGCCGACAGCGGGATGGTCTGCGTTGTTCTGGGTCTTCATGTAGAGCTTGGACAGATCGGACGGATCGACGCGGAACTGCGGCTGCACTTCCAGGATGATCTGGTAGTCGTTCGACGGCATGTAGATGGTGCCGACCTGGCGCGAGCCATAGGCGTTGTAGAGCTGGTTGCGGACCTGATCGACGGTGACGCCGTAGACCGCGGCCTTCTCGCGGTCGATATCGACCGTCATCTGCGGGTTCTTGATGTAGAGATCGGTGGTGACGTCGAGCAGGCCCGGCAGCTTCTCGATCTTGTCGCGCATCTCGGGCGCGAGCCGGTACAGCGACTCGGTGTCGCCGCTCTGCATCACATACTGATACTGGCTCTTGGAGATCCGGCCGCCGATATTGAGGTTCTGGATCGGCTGGAAGAACGCCTGCATGCCCGGAATCTGGCGCGCCTTGGCGCGCAGCCGCCCGATGATCGCGTTGAGGCTGTCGCGCTCCTTTTTCGGCTTCAGCGCAATGAACAGGCGTCCGTAATTCGCGGTGGTGTTCGGGCCGCCGGCACCGACGGTGGAGTTGATGTATTCGATCGCCGGATCGGATTTCAGCACCTCGACCAGCGCCTGCTGCCGCTCCTTCATCGCGTCGAAGGAGGTGTCGGTGGCGGCCTCGGTGACGCCGATCAGGAAGCCGGTGTCCTCCTGCGGGAAGAAGCCCTTCGGCACGATCATGTAGAGGTAGACGGTGCCGCCGAGCGTCGCCAGCGTCACCATCAGCATCAGGAATTTCCGGGCCAGCACCCAGTCGAGCGTCCATTCATAGGCGCGCAGCCAGGAATTGAACATCGCCTCGAAACGCGCGAAACACGATATTCGGCCGCTTGGTCGCGTCGTGCGCCCGCAGCACGCGCGCGCACAGCATCGGCGTCAGCGTCAGCGAGACGAATCCGGACACGATGATCGCGACCGATACCGTGACGGCGAATTCGCGGAACACGCGGCCGACGATGCCGCCCATCAGCAGCACCGGAATGAACACGGCGATCAGCGAGAAGGTGATCGAGATGATCGTAAAGCCGATCTCGCGCGCGCCCTTCAGCGCGGCCTCGAACGGCCGCATGCCGTTCTCGATGTGGCGGACGATGTTTTCCAGCATGACGATGGCGTCGTCGACCACGAAGCCGACCGACAGCGTCAGCGCCAGCAGCGTCATGTTGTTGATGGAATAGTCGAGCGCGTACATCACCGCGCAGGTGCCGAACAGCGAGATCGGAACCGCCAGCGCCGGAATGAAGGTCGCGGACGCCGAGCGCAGGAACAGGAAGATCACCAGGATGACCAGCCCGACCGCGATCAGCAGCGTCTCCTCGACGTCGGCCACCGCCTGACGAATGGAGACCGAGCGGTCCATCAGCACGTTGATCGAGACCGACGGCGGGATCTGCGCCCGCAGCACCGGCAGTTTGGCCAGAATGGAATCGACCACCGCCACCGTGTTGGCGTCCGGCTGCTTCTGGATGGCGAGCACGATGGAACGGTCGCCGTTCAGCCAGGTCGCGATCTTGTCGTTCTCGACGCTGTCGTAGATCTGCGCGACCTCGTCGAGCTTGACCGGCGAGCCGTTGCGCCAGGCCACCACGATCTGGCGATAGTCCATCGCCTTGTCCATCTGGCCGGAGGCCTGCAGCGCCACGTCCTGCTTCGGCCCGTTCAGCGTGCCGACCGGCGTCGAGGAATTGGCGGCCGACACCGCGGTACGGATGTCTTCGAGCGACAGCCCGCGCGCCGCGGCGGCTTCCGGATCGGCCTGGACGCGAATGGCGAATTTCTGCGCGCCGTAGACGCTGACCTGGGCGACGCCCGGAATTTGCGACAGGGTCTGCCCGATGGTGATCTCGCCATACTCGTTGACCGCCGACAGCGGCAGCGTCGACGAGCCGAGCACGACGAACAGCACCGGGAAGTCGGCCGGGTTCACTTTCCGGAAACTCGGCGGAATCCTCATTTCGATCGGCAACCGCCGCTGCGCGATCGTCAGCGCGGTCTGCACATCGAGCGCGGCGGCATCGATGTTGCGGTTGAGATCGAACTGGATGGTGATCAGGCTGGTGCCCTGCGAGGAGTTCGACGACATCGACGAGATGCCGGCGATGGTCGAGAGCTGGCGCTCGATGACGCCGGCGACCGAGGACGCCATGGTGTCCGCGCTCGCGCCCGGCAAGGTCGCGGTCACGGCAATGGTCGGGAAATCGACCCGCGGCAGCGCCGATACCGGCAGCAGGCGGAAGCCGAAGATGCCGAACGCGATGATCGACGCCGTGATCAGCGTCGTCATGACCGGCCGGCGGATACAGAGTTCGGAGAGCGTCATCGGTTAGGCTCCGGCCTTCTTGGCCCGCGGCTCGACCCGCGTTCCGTCCGACAGCAGCAACTGGCCGTCGACGACGACGCTCTCGCCGCCGGCAAGTCCCTCCGAAATCACCGACATGCCCTGCGAGGTGCGGTCGACCTTGACGGGCTGGACCTTGGCAGCGCCGTCCTTGACCACGAAGACGAAATTGCCGCTCTGGCTGCGCTGCACGGCGACCGTCGGCACCACGATCGCATCTTCGCTGCGGATGACGAGCTTGGTCGCAACCAGGGTGCCCGGCCACAACGTCTCGTTCTCGTTGTTCATGATGCCGCGCACGGTGACCATGCCGGTGGTCGCGTCCACGGTGTTTTCGACCATCGCGACCTTGCCGGTCTCGGAGCGCTGATGGCCCGGGATGGTCGCGGTGACGCTGGAGGCGCCCTTCGCCATCGACTCGCGCAGATCGACCAGCACGCGCTGCGGAACCGCGAAGGTCACATAGACCGGCGCCATCTGGTTGATGACGGCAAGCGGCGTGGTATCGGCCGGGCGCACGAAATTGCCGACCTTCACATTGGCGACGCTGATCCGCCCCGAGAACGGCGCGCGGATCATGGTGTAGCTTTTCTGGACCTTCAGATTGTCGAGCGCAGCCTGATCGGCCTTGATGGTGCCGGTCAGGATGTCGGACTGCGTCCTGGCGTTGTCGACATTGACCTGCGTGGTCGCGCCCTTGGCGACCAGATCGTTGAAGCGGCGGAGGTCGCGCTGGGCGCCCTCGAGCTGCGCCTGATCGCTGGGCCAGCACGCCCTCGGCCTGTTCGATCTGCGCGTCGATCTGGCGGCTGTCGAGCGTGAACAGCAGATCGCCTTCATTGACCTTGGCGCCGTCCTCGAAATGCACCGCGACGATGGTGGTTTCCAGCCGCGATTTCAGCGCCACGCTGGAGATCGGCGTCACCATGCCGTTGGCGTCGACATCGACGGGCACGGATTTGCGCTCGGCCTTGGCGAGTTCGACCGAAACGATCCGCGGCCGCTGCGGACCCTGGGCATTGCTGCTGCCGCCCATCCACGAGGAGCGGGTAATGAAGCCGGCCGCAGCTGCGATGCCGACGACGCCGACAAGAAGTATCAAGGTACGTTTTTTCATAATTTTTCACGGCTCGCCGGCCCTTGCAACGGGACAGTCTACTTGCCCCTTGACGGCGACTTTCTCGCCTTATTTCTAAACGGTTATCACAGCCTCCTGCACATGGTATGCCACTGCCGGAAAATGTGTAGTTACAATCCGGATAGATTTCATGCGAATCGCCACGTGGAACGTCAATTCGGTCCGGCAGCGGCTCGAACATCTCCTGACCTGGCTCAAGGAGTGCTCGCCGGACATCGTCTGCCTGCAGGAAATCAAATGCGTCGACGAGGCGTTCCCGCGGCTGGAGATCGAGGCGCTCGGCTACAACGTCGTCACCCACGGCCAGAAGACCTTCAACGGCGTGGCGCTGCTCTCAAAACTGCCGTTCGAAGAGACCAAATCGGGCCTCGCCGGCGACGACGCCGACGCCCACGCCAGGTTCCTCGAAGGCGTGGTGACGCTGAAGAGCGGCGTGATGCGGATCGCCTGCCTCTATCTGCCCAACGGAAACCCGCCGGATACGGACAAATATCCCTATAAGCTCAAATGGATGTCGCGCCTTCTTGAGTATTCGAAGGAGCGGCTCAAGGCGGAGGAACCGCTGGTGCTCGCAGGCGACTTCAACGTCATCCCCGCCGCCTGCGACGTCTATAACCCCGCCGCCTGGGCCAACGACGCATTGTTCCGCCCGGAAACCCGCGAGGCTTTCCAGTCGTTGCTCGGCCTCGGTCTCACGGACGCGCTACGCGCGGTGACTGAAGAGCCGAACCTCTACACGTTCTGGGATTATCAGGCGGGCGCCTGGCAGAAGAACTGGGGCATCCGAATCGACCACTTGCTGCTGTCGCCGCAGGCCAGCGACCGGCTCACCAATGTCGGCATCGACAGCTATGTCCGCGCCTGGGAGAAGCCGTCGGACCACGTGCCGGTGTGGGCGGATTTCGATCTGGAGACGGCGTAGGCGAAGACGCGAGGCAACGCTCCATCGTCGTCCCTGCGAACGCAGGGACCCATACGCCGCGGCCCCTCAATGGAGCACTGACGGCAGACTCCTTCAGCAACAGATGACCGGGATTATGGGTCCCTGCGTTCGCAGGGACGACGAGGATCTCGTCGGGTGAGCAAAGCGAAGCGAGCCCACCATCTCGCGATCGACGAGGATGGTGGGCACGTCGCTTGCGCGCCTTTGCCCACCCTACGGCACCGGAGTCGGCGCCTCAGTCCCGCTTGCCCTGCACCCAGTGCTCGAGCATCTGCAGCGCGGAGGCGCGGTCCTCGTCGGAGGCCTTGGTGAACGCGCGGTTGTAGCTTTCGCGGATCCAGGTCTCGTCGGGAGCGGCGTTGTCGCGCGCCAGGGTCAGCCACATCAGGCCGCGGGCGGCCTGCCGCGGCAGGCGGTCGCCGTTGAACAGCATCTGGCCGAGCATGGCCTGCGCCTGATGCTGGCCCTTCTGGGCCGCCAGACCCAGCCAGCGCGCGCCGTAGCGGAAATCGTCCCGCGAGGCGTCCGGCGTCTTCAGATAGAGCCGCGCCAGATCGTATTGCGCGTCGGCGTTGCCGAAATAGGACGCGGCATAGGAGAACATCTCCCGGGCGCGGTCGGAGTCCGGCTTGATCTTCGAATTCGGGATGCCGTTGAGATAGTAGCGTCCCAGCGCCACGAAGGCGTTGGCGACGACCGTCGCCTGCGGCGCCGACGGGCTGTCCTCGGCATGCGCGTTGGCGACGCGGCTGAAATATTCGAACGCGCGCAGATCGTCCTGAACGACGCCGTCGCCGTCGGCATACATCCGTCCCAGCTTCCACTGGGCGATCGGATGGCCGCCTTCGGCCTGGTATTGCAGCGACGTCAGCGAGGGCGCGGCAACCGCGGTCGCGGCCGGCGCAGACCCCGCCGGCGGAACCTTCTTCAGCGCCTGCGCGGTGACGGCCGCAGCAGCAGAGGGCTGGTTACCCATGGGAATCGTCGCGTCCGGCTTCACCGGCGCGCCATCGAATGCGAAGCCGGGAGCGGCCATCGGCGTGGCCCCCAGCATCAACGCGAATATGATACGCCTAGATGTCCGCATAGCATTGCTTCTCGTGCGCACCACCCGGATGGGTCACAGCCCCATCCACCGCCGGCCCAACTTGTTGGGCATATTTCCACAGCGCACCCGATGTGTGGTTAGTCTCTCGGGGTGCCCATTTGGTTTTGCGATCGGCAAGTTCGGAGTCGGTCAATTTCACGTTAAGAGTACCGGCTTCGGCGTCGATCTCGATAATGTCACCATTCTGCAACAGCGCGATTGGGCCGCCCACCGCCGCCTCCGGCCCGACATGGCCGATGCAGAACCCGCGGGTGGCGCCGGAGAACCGGCCATCGGTGATCAAGGCGATCTTGCCGCCCATGCCCTGCCCGGTCAGCGCCGCCGTGGTCGAGAGCATCTCCCGCATCCCCGGACCGCCGCGCGGCCCCTCGTAGCGGATCACGATGACCTCGCCCTCCTGGTAGGTCCGTTTCTGGACCAACTCGAACGCGTCTTCTTCCCGATCGAAGCAGCGGGCAGGACCTGTAAATTTCAGCTTCGACATGCCCGCGACCTTCACGATCGCACCCTCCGGAGCGAGATTACCCTTCAGACCGACGACCCCTCCCGTGACGGTGATCGGGTTGTCGGCGGACCGCACCACATCCTGGTGCGGATTCCATTTTACGCTCTTGAGGTTTTCGGCGATCGTCCGGCCCGTGACGGTGAGGCAATCTCCGTGCAAATGGCCATTATCGAGCAGCGTCTTCATCAGAAGCGGTATGCCACCAACCTCGAACATGTCTTTGGCAACATAACGGCCCCCTGGCTTCAAATCCGCGACATACGGTGTCTTTTTGAAGATTTCGGCCACGTCGAATAAGTCAAACTTAATGCCGCACTCATGCGCGATGGCCGGCAGGTGCAGCGCAGCATTGGTCGACCCGCCGGAGGCGGCAACGACGGCGGCGGCGTTTTCCAGCGAGCGGCGGGTGACGATGTCGCGCGGCCGGATGTTAGCTGCGATCAGCTCCATAACCTTCTCGCCGGCGGCGGAGCAAAACGCGTCGCGGATTTCGTAAGGCGCTGGCGCCCCGGCCGAATATGGCAGGGCCAGGCCGATCGCCTCGGACACCGTCGCCATCGTGTTGGCGGTGAATTGTGCGCCGCACGCGCCCGCCGAGGGGCAGGCCACCCGCTCGATTTCGTCGAGGTCCTCGTCCGACATTTCGCCGACCGAGTGCTTGCCGACGGCCTCGAACATGTCCTGCACCGTGACCTGCTGGCCACGGAAATTGCCCGGCAGGATCGAGCCGCCATAAATGAAGACCGAGGGCACGTTGAGCCGGACCATCGCCATCATCATGCCCGGCAGCGACTTGTCGCAGCCGGCAAGCCCGACCAGGCCGTCATAGGCGTGGCCGCGAACGGTCAGCTCGACCGAATCGGCGATGCATTCCCTCGAAGGCAGCGACGAGCGCATGCCGTCATGGCCCATGGCGATGCCGTCGGTGACGGTGATGGTACAGAATTCGCGCGGGGTGCCGCCGGCAGCCGCAACGCCCTTCTTGACCGCCTGCGCCTGGCGCATCAGCGAGATGTTGCAGGGGGCGGCCTCGTTCCAGCAGGACGCGACGCCGACGAAAGGCTGGTGGATCTGCTGGGTGGTCAGCCCCATCGCGTAGAGGTACGACCGATGCGGCGCGCGCTCGGGCCCCTCCGTCACGTGACGGCTCGGCAACCTCTTCTTGATGTCGGTCTTGGCGTCCATCCGCGGAACCTGTCTTCCCAGCCATTTCCTTGATCGGTCTCGGGAGCAATTTCCCGTCGCCGTCGTCGGCCCTGAGGCCAAATCAACTGAAAGAAATGGTGTCGTGCAGGGGTGTGGCTAAATAGCGGCGCAGGCAAGTGGTGGACGGTGCCGTTAACCAAATGTTCGGTTACTGTTGCGGCCTCGCAACATTCGTGGCGCAGCGGCAACCATCGTTTGCACGTATTCGATCCCGCGTGCTGCCCTGCTCGCCCGAACCTGCCTTCGCATTACTCTCTCGGTGCAAAATCGCGACACGAAAATCGATAGCGGAATTTCCTCCCGGCGGAATCGCTTTGCACGATCTCGGCGATCTATTGAGAGGCAAGAACGCGCGTTGCCGAGCGGCGGACAACACGATTCGCCCAGCCTGATAGCGTGGGGTCTTCGATTTCCGACAGTTACTCGCGGCAGGTTACGACGTTGGGCGTCCCCGCTGTTCGAAACAGATCGCGACATTTTTGTGCGGCCGGCACTTTTTGCGCGCGTTTTCGTCACGCCATGACGCCGTCGCAGCTGACGTCGTCGATAACGGATTCGCCTTTCCTGCTAGGCCGAAACACGGCTTGCGCGGTTTGCCGGAGGCATTTTTGATCGTCGCCGGAAATGAGGCACGCGCCTCGAGATCGGCCGCACGAATGCCTTTCGCGTCACCATATTGCCCCTGCCGCGCGCAAATCCGCCGCCTGCACGTCCAGCCCCGGACCCGTTTGGCTGTTCATCCTTCGATGCGGGTGAGGGAATCCTGCCTCACGTTCTCCCCGCGCGCATCACCTCATGATTCCCAAAATCCATGGTGGTCGTTTTTATTTCGTGAGGCCTCTGAGTAAGAGGTTTGAATAAATGGCACGCTTCAATCTGAACGGCTTCCTCGACAATAGCCGCTTCGAGGATATGTTAGCCAGGTTCACAGGCGGCAGCTCCGACCATGATCACCTGAACGGAACGACGGGCAGCAACACCTTGTTCGGCGGCGCGCAAGGAAGACACGCTCGCCGGCATGGCCGGCAACGACATGCTCAACGGCGGCTCCGGCGCTGACAAGGTGTGGGGCGGCTCGGGCAACGACAATCTCTCCGGCGGCACCGGCGACGATCTTCTGGTCGGCGGCTTCGGCGCTGACCGGGTGGACGGCGGCAGCGGCAACGACACGTTGCTCAGCCGCTCGGACTGCGGGCGAAATGGTCGCAGCCCAGGACGGCTCGACCATCATCTTCGGTGCCGAAATCGGCTGCGTTCAAGGCGGTCAACGACACGATGACCGGCGGCTCTGGCGCCGACACCTTCCGCTTCGAACTTCAGGTCAACGCCAAGGACGAGATCGTCGCCAAGCACGTCAATGGCGACGGCACCATCGACTGGGTCGGCGTCACCGGCGAGAACAATGCCACTCACGACCACTGGGTCGACGGATTCGGCAACGATGTGATCCGCGACTTCAACCGCGCCCAGGGCGACAAGATCGAAATCTCGGCGCACACCGGCGAGGTCCAGTCGATCGTGCACAAGGACAGCAACGGCGACGGCAGGAACGACTACAGCGTGATCACCGTCATCAGCCAGCAGGGCAACGCCGGCGCGCATGACGAGGATCTGCTCGGCACCATCACCGTCTACGGCAATCTCGTGAAGCAAAGCGATATCGTCACCGACCAGACCGTGTATGGCGCCTACGAGAAGGTCGACTTGCTCGGCCGACGGCGTCCACTTCCAACTGGAAGACGACGGCGTGCTGGCCGGTGGCGGCACCGACGGCGGCCACCACAACGAAGCGACCGCCATGGCCAACATGCACATGTAAGCCAACAACAACAAGACACGATCACCGACAAGGGCCGCCTCCCGGCCCTTGTCCTCCAGCGTCCGGTGCCGATTCATTCGTCGCCGGGCGCTGAAGTTCGTTTCGCGGCAGGCCGCGCAGACAGGCTCATAATCCGAATTTCATACCTGCGCCGGGAACTTTCTTGGGTTCCATCGGCCTCATTTTGCGCGCCTTTGTTGTTCAGACGTGACAATTGCACCTCGTGCGTTGTGCTATCTGTCGAGCCGTTGGGGCCGCGCCTCACGCGACGTTCTGGTTCCGACAGTGTTTGTGACGTGGGTTTCGCAGGGGGACCATGGAATGAACCGGCGCTTACATTCGCTGTCGTGTTTTTTCACGATAGCCGGCCTCGCCCTCTTCTCGACGGATGCGACCGCGCGGACCAGCCATAAGCCGCAAGCGAAGGCGCACGCAGCACCCAAGAAGGCGCACGTGGTGAAAGAGGCCCGCTCCCCTCGCCACGTCGCGCCGGGAAAAAGCCGGCCCACCAAACACGCTACCGCACAACGCAAGGCGAAGACGGCGAAGGCTCCGGCCGCCGCCAAGCAAGCCGCTGCTCCCAAGGAAACCGCCCCGCCGCTGACCGGCGATCTGGCGCTGGTGAAGGAAGCCATCGAATTCGCGCGCAAGGCAAAGACGCAGGAGGCGACGGACGTCAGGAACAGGATCGCGGACCCGGCCGCACAAAAGCTCGTCGAGTGGTACATCCTGCGTCATCCGGAAACGATCGCGCCTTTCAGCCGCTACGCGGCGTTCCTTGCGGCCAATCCGGAATGGCCGAGCGCGGCATTGCTGCGCCGGCGCGCCGAAGCACGGCTGTGGGAGCAGCGCAGCGATGCGGCGACGGTTCGCGCCTTCACCGGCGAGCGGCCCGTCAGCGCCAAGGGCAAGCTGGCGCTGGCGCGCGTGCTGCTCGCGGAAGGCGATCGCGACGGCGCGGCGCGGCTGGCGCGCGACGCATGGCGATCGGACGAATTGTCGGAGCGCCTGGAGACCGACGTCGTCGAGACGTTCCGCGACCTTCTCACCCGCGATGACCACCGTGCGCGCATGGACCGGCGCATCGGCGCCAAGGATCTCGCCGGCGCCAAGCGCGCCGCGCAACGCCTTGGCAGCGACGAGCTTGCGATCGTAAAGGCCTGCGCCGCGGTCAGGGGAAAGGCCGACAAGGCCAAGGATCTGCTCGACGATGTCGCGATCGAGGCGCGGCAGGACCTCGGCTACACGCTCTGCCGCATCCAGTTCATGGTCGCCAAGGACCAGATCGACGAGGCCGCCCGCCTGATGGTGGCGGCAGCGCCGCAGACGATGGCGCTGCAGGACACCGATCAATGGTGGCGCGAGCGGCGTTCGCTGGCCCGCAAGCTGCTCGACCAGGGCAAGTTCCAGACCGCCTACGATGTCGTGCGTCCGGCCGCAACGCCGGCCAATGAATATTACCGGGCCGACGTCCACTTCATGTGCGGCTGGATCGCGCTCCGCTACCTCGACAATCCCAAGACCGCCGCCACCCATTTCGCCCGCATCGACGAAGGCGCGAGCAATCCGACCGTGCTCTCCCGAGCGAACTACTGGCGCGGACGCGCCGCCGAAGCCCTTGGCCAGGCGGATGCGATGCGTGCGAGCTACGAAGCCGCAGCCCGCCATCCGACCGCCTATTACGGGCAACTCGCACGCGCCAGGCTCGGCCGTGGCGAGATCGAGCTGCGCGCGCCGCTGCCCGATCTCGCGTCCGCGGAAGCACCGGTCACGGACGAACGCCTGCGCGCCGCCGACATGCTCTACGAGATCGGCGAACGCGATGTCGTGCTGTACTTTGCCGCCGATCTCGGCCAGCAAAGCCCGAATATCGTCCTGCTCGAAGCGCTCGGCGACCTGACCGGCCGCCGCAACGACGCCCGCGCGATGCTGCAGGTCGGAAAGCCCTCGCTCGGCCGCGGTCTGCCGCTCGACCATTACGCGTTTCCGACCATCGGCATCCCGCCGCACCGTCAGCTCGCCCCCGAAATCGAGCACAGCATGATCTATTCGGTAGCGCGCACCGAGAGCGCGTTCGACCAGCGCGACAAGTCCGCGGCCAATGCCGTCGGCCTGATGCAGGTGACGCCGGAAGCGGCGCGCGATACCGCAAAACGATTCAAGATCGAGTATGACTGGGACCGGATGGTCTCCGACCCCGTCTACAACACGCAGATCGGCGCGGCCGAACTGAGCGCGCTGCTCTCGGAATACAAGGGCAATCACATCATGACCTTTGCCGGCTACAACGCCGGCCGGGGCCGCGTGCGCGACTGGGTCAAGGCCTATGGCGATCCGCGCGATCCCAAGGTCGATCCGGTCGACTGGGTCGAGCGCATTCCGTTTTCCGAAACGCGAAACTATGTCCAGCGCGTGATCGAGAATCTCGCGGTGTACCGCGTCCGTTTCGACGACGGCACGACCGCGACGGCAACAGCGGCGACGAAAACCGGCGCGCGGGTCGTCACGCGGGAGACCAGCGCAGCGCCCGGGCCGGCAAACGCCGCACCGTAGATTCCCCGCGCCCGAGGACGTATCCGCGGTCTGCCGCCGTTAATGCGCTGCAGCCTCATGCATCCCGGTATCCTTGAACGTCGGCATCCATAGCCTCGCCATCACCGGGATCACCAGCAGGCTGCAGATCGGCGACAGCAGCATGCCGCCGACGATGACGCACGCCAGCGGCTGCTGGACCTGCGAGCCGATCCCGGTCGAGATCGCCGCGGGGACCAGGCCGATACACGCCGACAGGCCCGTCATGAAGATCTGCCGCATCCGTGTTTCGGAAGCGCGGATGATGGCGTCCTCCGTCCCCAGACCCTCCTCGATCTCGCGGCGGATATAGGAGATCAGGAGGATGCCATCCATCGCCGAGACGCCGAACAGCGAGATGAAGCCGACCGCGGCCGAAACGCTGAAATTCAGCCCGGCGACATAGAGCCCGAGGATTCCGCCGGCCACCGCAAACGGAATGCCTGACAGCGCCAGCAGGCTGTCCCGTATTGAATTGAACAGGCTGTAGAGCAGCATCAGAATCAAGAGCAGGCTCAATGGCACGATCAGCGCCAGCCGTTTCTTGGCGTCCTGGAGCGCACCGTATTCGCCCGACCATTCCAGCGCATAGCCCTGGGGCAGCGGAACGCTCTTCTGAACCCGCTCCTGGGCCTCGACCACGGTGGACCCGAGATCGCGGTCGCGGACGCTGTATTTCAGCGGGATGAAACGCTGGCTGTTCTCGCGATAGATATAGGCCGCGCCGCTGACCAGCTTGATCTCGCCGAGATCGCCGAGCCGGATATAGGCGGTCGGCGACTTCGGGTCGGAGTTTGGCAGCGCGACCGGTATCGCTCTGATAGCGTCGACGTCCCTGCGGTACTCCGGCGCGAGGCGCACCGTCAGCGCAAAGATCATCTCGCCTTCATAGACCTTGGAAACCTCCTGGCCGCCGATCGCGGCCTGCACCACGGCATTGATGTCGCTGATCGAAAAACCGTAGCGCGCGGTCTTGGCGCGATCGATCTGGATGATCAAATTGGGTTGGCCGAGCAGATTGAAGCCGGCGGGATCGGCGACGCCGCGCACGCCCGAAAGTTCGGTCTTCACCTGACTTGGACAGCCGTTCCAGCTCGTTGAGGTCCCGTGCCAAAGATCTTGATCGAGTTCTCGCCTTTCACGCCGGAGACCGCCTCCTCCATGTTGTCCTGGATGTACTGCGAGAAGTTGAAATCGATGCCGACGAATTCGCGGTTGAGCTTCTCGCTCATCTGCTTGACCATCTGCTCCTTGGTCAGGCCCGCGGGCCAGGTGTCGGCCGGCTTGAGCGGAACGAAGAACTCGGCGAGAAACGAGCCGTCGGGATCGGTGCCTTCGTCGCCGCGGCCCTGCTCGGAGAACACGGTCTGGACCGGGGGATAGCTTGCGATGATGGCGCGGATCTTCGCCACCGTTTCCATCCCGGCCTCCAGCGTGATGGTCGGCGGCATCACGGCGCGGATCCAGAGATTGCCCTCCTCCAGCTTGGGCAGAAACTCGGTGCCGAGCCGCAATCCCAGACTGAGGCACAGCACCAGGAACACCGCGGCGATGACTGCGGCGCGGCGATAGTGGCGGACCGCCTTCGCCAGAATAGGCTGGTAGATCTTTCGGATATGGCGGACCACGAAGGTTTCGACTTCCTGCACGTCGGCCGGCAGCAGGTAGGAGGCCAGCACCGGCGTGATCGTGAAGGTCGCGATCACGGCGCCGAGCAGCGCGTAGGCATAGGTTCGCGCCATCGGCCCGAAGATCTGGCCCTCCACCCCCTGCATCGTGAACAGCGGCAGGAATGCCGCGATGGTGATGATGACCGAAAAGAGGATCGCCTTGTCGACCTCGACCGCGCCGGTCAGGATCCAGCTGAGTTTGTCACTCAGCTTGGGGCTGCGTCCCGGCGGCATCCGCGGCGCGTGATGGGCGATCTGGCGGAAGATGTTTTCCACCATGATGACGGTGCCGTCGACGATGATGCCGAGATCGATCGCGCCGACCGACAGCAGGTTCGCGGACTCGCCCCGCATCACCGTGATCATCACCGCCAGCAGCAGCGCCACCGGGATCGTGGCGGCGACGATCAGCGCGCAGCGCAGGTCGCCGAGAAACACCCACTGGATGAGAAAGATCAGCGCGATGCCGAACACCAGATTGTGCAGAACGGTCCGCACCGTGATCGCCACGAGATCGCCGCGGTCATAGAACGGCACGATCTTGACGCCGGCCGGCAGCGACCCGTCGGAATTGATCCGCTCCACCGCCTCGCGCACCCGCTTGACCACGTCCATGGTGCGTTCGAGTTTCTGCATCAGCACGATGCCGGTCACCACGTCGGTTCGGTCGTCGCGGCCGGCGAGGCCGAGCCGGGGCGCATAGCCGATCTGGACTTTTGCAACGTCGGACACCAGCACCGGCACGCCGCCCTGCTGGGTCAATACGATATTGCCGATGTCGTCGATCGAGGTGACGACGCCGATGCTGCGGACGTTGACCGATTGCTCGCCGATCGCGATGGTGCGGCCGCCGACATTGGAATTGCTGCCCGAAATCGCGGTCATGATCTGCGGCAGCGTCAGCCCAAAGGCCATCATGCGGTCGAGGTTGATCTCGGCCTGGAATTCCCGGGTCTTGCCGCCGAGCACCGCGACGTCGGCGACCCCGGGCACGATGCGCAGCTTGCGCTCGACCACCCAGTCCTGCAGCGTCTTGAGCTTCATGACGTCCATGCCCGGAGGCCCGACGAGCTCGTAACGAAAGATCTCGCTGATGCCGCCGGCCGGCGAGATCACCGGCAGCACGCCGGCCGGCAGCACCGCATCCTTCAGCCGGTTGATGGTCTGCTGGCGGACGAAATGATAGTCGCGGCCGTATTCGAACTGCAGGCGGATGAAGCCTAATCCGTAGACGGTATTCGAGCGGATGAATTTCAGGCCGGGCGTGCTGGCGACCGCGATCTCGATCGGGATCGTGATGTAACGCTCCACCTCCTCCGGCGACTGGCCCTGCTGCTGGGCGATGATCTCGATGATCGGCGGCGCCGGATCGGGATAGGCCTCGATGTTCAGCGCCAGGAAAGCAACGCTGCCAATGCCGATGAAGGCCACGAACGCGACCATCACCAGCAACCGCCGCGAGAGGCAGAAGGCGATCAGACTACGCAGCATCGATGGCCCCAACCCGTCCCGTCATTGACGCCACTCGTTGTCGACGAAGATCGCCCCGTGGGCGACCACCTGTTCGCCGACCTCGAGGCCGCTGCGAATCTGCGTCAGGCCATCCTGCTGGATGCCGATGTCGACCGCGCGGCGCTTGAACAGAAGCGGCTCGGTCTCGACCCAGACGGTGGCCACGTCCCCCTCGCGGATCACCGCGTTGGTCGGCACCGCCGGGCTTACCGACCCGTCGTCGATGTTGATCTTGAACATCGCAAACATCTCGGCCCTGAGCAGGCCGTCCGTATTCTGGATCTCGGAACGGACGACGACGCGGCGCGTCGTCAGGTCCGAGGCCGAGTTGATGGCATCGATGCGCGCCTTGAAGATCTTGTCGGGCACGGCGGAAACCCTGGCCTCGATCTCCTGGCCGACACGGACCTGCGCGATGTCCTGCTCGAAGATCTGCGCCTTCAACCACATCGTCGAGAGATCGGCGATCGTATACAGGGCGTCCCCGGAATCGGCTTTGACGTGTTGTCCTGGCCCTACCTTGCGCGAGACGACGGTGCCGGCGATCGGCGCGGTGATCGTGGTCACGCGGCTGAGCATGCCGGTCTGCTCGAGTTTCTGGATTTCCTCATCGGTACGACCGAGAATCCGCAGCCGTGCGCGAGCGGCCTCGAATGCCGTATCCGCCGACCGCAGATCATTTTCCGCTGCCGCAAGTTGCGCCTCGGCCTGCTGCAAATCCTTGGACGGCGCGGCCTTCCCCTCATGAAGGTCGCGAACGCGCCGCTCGCCGATTTGCGCCATATTGTGTTGGGAGCCTGCTTTTCTTCTCGCAGCCTGCGCTGCGATGAAGTCGTTCTGCTGGGCGAACTGCTCGGGGCTGTCGATTTCCAGCAGCGGATCCCCCTTCTTGACCTGATCGCCGGGCTTGGCAATCAAACGGGTAACCCGGCCGGAGAAGGGCGTCAGAACGACCGTGCTGGCATCCTCATTGTATCCGATCTGCCCGATGGCCGAGGTTTGCGCGCGGAAGGGATAGCCTTTCACCTTCACGATCTGCAGCTGGTGCAGTTGATCCGGGACGACGCGCAGGAAGTCCGGCCCCTTCATGGTGCCTTCGGCCACGGCGAGCGATGCCATCAGCGTCCCGCCGAACAGCGGGGCCAGCAGGCCGAGCAAAAGCGCTTTCGCGGTCATTGACATGTCTCAGAGATACCCCTGCCGCGCGATCCAACACAAAGGAAATCGCGCGGTCCCCGCCGGCCCGTGAAGCCGATCCGGGCCAGACTTCATGCAAAGAGATCAAAGCATGCGGGTCGAGTCGCAACCAGAGGCCACGACGAGCATACCGTCCGTAATGCCCGTTCAATCCACCTTGACGTTGGCGGCCTTGATCATCGGCCACCATTTTGCGATTTCGGCCTTCTGCCAGGCACCCAGCGCTGCAGGTGTGAGCTGGTCCTTCGGCGGCATCTGCAAGCCGAGATTTTCGAGCTGCTTGCGCACGGCGGGATCGTTCAGGGCGTCGACCGCCGCCGCGTTCAGCTTTGCGATGACGTCCTTCGGCGTGTCCTTGGGCACCCAGAGCCCGGACCACAGCGTCATGTGGAATCCAGGCAGGCCCGCTTCGTCGACGGTCGGAACGTCGGGCGCCGACTCGACGCGCTTGCGAATCGGTGATGGCATAGGCGCGGATGTTGCCCGCGCGCACCTGGGTGATCGAGTTCGAGGTCTGGTCGACGATCAGGTCGATCTGGCCGGCGACGAGATCGTTCATTGCGGGACCGGTGCCGCGATACGGCACGTATTGCAGCTTGATGCCGGCGGCGCTCTCGAAATAGAGCCCGGCGATGTGGCTTCCGGAGCCCGCGCCCGCGGTGCCCGCCGTCGGCGGCGACGGCTGCGCCTTCAGCCAGGCGATCAATTCCTTCAGCGAGGTGGCCGGGACTTCTTTCTTGCTGACGATGATCATCGGGTTGCTCGGCAGCAACGCTACCGGTTCGAGATCGGTGACGAGGTCGTAGCCGAGCTTGTAGATCGCGCCGTTGGCGACGTGGGTACCGAGATGGCCAAAACTGATCGTGTAGCCGTCGGGCGGCGACCGCACCGCGCGGCCGACGCCGACCGAGCCGCCCGCCCCCGTCACGTTCTCGACCAGCAACGCTTCGCCGAGCGTGGTCTTCATCCGCTCGGCCAGGATCCGCGCCATCGCATCCGACGGACCGCCGGCGGAGAACGGCACGATGATGGTGACGGGGCGCGATGGAAAGTTCTGGGCGAATGCCTGGCCGCCGAGGCGTCAATACCGCCAACGCGGCCCAGATAGCCTTGCGCAAGACATTCCTCCCTGAATCTGCTTCCTCCTACGCGCAATTTCAGACCTCATGGTGAGGAGCGCGGCAAGCCGCCGTCTCACCATGCAGAGCCACTGGCGCCGCTCATCCTTCGACACGCACGCTTCGCGCGCTCCTCAGGATGAGGACCTACAGAATTGCGCGTAGTCGATCGGCTTGTGACGATCGAGCGTGCGCGTGACCGGCGGCAGCGGATATTTAAGCCCTGTCGCGCAATTGAACAGCATGACGCGATCGTTTTTCGTCACGCGGCCGTCGGCGAGGCTCTGCTGGTAGGCAGCATAGGTCGCCGCCCCTTCCGGACACAACAACAGGCCCTCCTCGCGCGCCACTTCGTTCAGCGCAGCAGAAATCTTCTCATCCGGCACCGCAATGGCAAAACCCTTGCTCTCGCGGACCGCGCGCAGGATCAGAAAATCTCCGACCGCCTGCGGCACACGGATGCCGGATGCGATGGTGTGGGCGTCCTCCCAGCGCGGCGCGTGCTCGGTGCCTGCTTCAAAAGCACGCACCATCGGCGCACAGCCCGAGGCCTGCACCGCGACCATCCGCGGGCGCTTGGCGCCGATGAAGCCGATCTTCTCCAGCTCATCAAACGCCTTCCACATCCCGATCAGGCCGGTGCCGCCACCGGTCGGGTAGAAGATCACGTCGGGCACCTCCCAGCCGAGCTGTTCGGCGAGTTCGAGGCCCATCGTCTTCTTGCCTTCGATCCGGTACGGCTCCTTCAGCGTCGAGGTATCGAACCAGCCGGCTTTGGCTTTCCCTTCGCCGACGATCTTGCCGCAATCGTCGATCAGCCCGTTGACGCGATAGACGGTGGCGCCCTGCAGCTCGATCTCGCTGACGTTCACCTCCGGCGTATCGGCCGGGCAGAAGATCGTGGTCTTGATGCCGCAGGACGTCGCGTAGGCCGCCAGCGCCGCGCCGGCATTGCCGTTGGTCGGCATCGCCATGTGCTTGATGCCGAGCGCCTTGCCCATCGACACCGCCATGACGAGGCCGCGGGCCTTGAACGAGCCGGTGGGAAGACGTCCCTCGTCCTTGACGATGATCTCACCGCCGCCGAGTTTCTTCGCGAGCTTCGGCAGACGGATGAGCGGCGTCATGACCTCGCCGAGGCTGACGATGTCGGAAACTTTTCGGACCGGCAGCAGTTCGCGGTAGCGCCACATGTCGGCGGGCCGCTGCGCCAGCGCGTCCTTGGTCAGCGCCTTCTTCACGCCGGCCAGGTCGTAGCGCACCAGCAGCGGCTTGCCGGCCTTGGAGAGGTTGTGGATCTGGTCGGCGGGATAATGATCGCCTTCCATCGCGCATTCGAGATGGGTCACGAACGTCGGACGTTCGATGGTCAGATTGTCGTTGTCTTTCACAATTGTTCTTTCTGGTTTCTTGTCATTGCCGGGCTTGACCCGGCAATCCATCTCTTCGCAGATCTCGTGAAGCGTGATGGATGCGCGGGTCAAGCCCGCGCATGACGGTTGGGACTAGCTACATGTTCAGCACACGCCCATAGGCGTCCAGCACCGCTTCCTTCATCATCTCCGACAGCGTCGGATGCGGGAAGATCGTGTGCATCAGCTCTTCTTCGGTGGTCTCCAGGTTCATCGCGACCACGTAGCCCTGGATCAGTTCGGTCACTTCCGCGCCGATCATGTGCGCGCCGAGCAGTTGTCCGGTCTTCTTGTCGAAGATCACCTTGACCAGGCCCTGGTCCTCGCCGAGCGCGATCGCCTTGCCGTTGCCGACGAACGGGAAGCGGCCGACGCGGATCTCGCGGCCGCCCTCCTTCGCTTTCGCCTCGGTCAGTCCGACGGAAGCGATCTGCGGGTGGCAATAGGTGCAGCCGGGAATCAGGTTCTTGTCCATGGCGTGCGGATGCAGGCCCTTGATCGCCTCGATGCAGACCACGCCTTCGTGCTCGGCCTTGTGCGCCAGCATCGGCGGGCCCGCGACGTCGCCGATGGCGTAGATGCCGGGAACGTTGGTCTTGCCGTAGCCGTCGATCACGACGCAGCCGCGGTCGGTCTTGACGCCGAGCTTCTCGAGGCCGAGGCCCTCGATATTGCCGACCACGCCGACCGCCGAGATCACCCGCTCGAACTCGACCGTCTGCGGCTTCTTGCCGTCGTCGATGGTGGCGACGACGCTGTCGGCCTTCTTCTCGAGTTTCGTGACCTTGGTGCTCGAGAGGATCTTGATGCCCTGCTTCTCGAAACGCTTGCGCGCCAGGCCGGCGATCTCGGCGTCCTCGACCGGGCAGGATCTGCGGCAGCACCTCGACCACGGTGACGTCGGCGCCCATGGTGTGGAAGAACGACGCGAACTCGATGCCGATCGCGCCGGAGCCGACCACCAGCAGCGATTTCGGCATCCGCTCCGGCACCATCGCCTCGAAATAGGTCCAGATCAGCTTCTTGTCGGGCTCGAGCCCCGGCAGCACGCGCGGCCGGGCGCCGGTCGCGACGATGATGTGCTTGGCCTGATAGGCGCCCTCGCCCAGCACGCCCTTCGGCGCCTCGACGGCGGACTTCTTCACGGTGACCTTGCCGGGCGCGTCGATCGACGCCTCGCCCCAGATCACCGTGACCTTGTTCTTCTTCATCAGGAAGCCGACGCCGTCATTGAGGCGCTTTGAAACGCCGCGCGAGCGCGCCACCACGGCCTTCGGATCGAACGAGACGTTTTCGGCGGAGAGCCCGTAATCCTTGGCGTGCTGCATGTAGTGATAGATTTCCGCCGAGCGCAGCAGCGCCTTGGTCGGGATGCAGCCCCAGTTCAGGCAGATGCCGCCGAGATAGGATTTTTCGACGATCGCGGTCTTGAAGCCGAGCTGGGCGGCGCGGATCGCGGTGACGTAGCCGCCGGGGCCGGAGCCGATGATGATGACGTCGAAGGATGTGTCGGCCATGGCGGCTCCCGTTCATCTTACTATCGTCAGGGTTCGTCAAAGCGAAGCGTGCCCACCGCCTTCCAACGCTATGAAATAAGGTGGGCACGGCGCCTTGCGCCTTTGCCCACCCTACGTATTCACCGTCCTCGTCTCACACCATCATCATCACGGGGTTTTCGATCAGCCGCCTGAACGCGCCGATCAGCTCCGCGCCGAGCGCGCCGTCGATGGCGCGGTGATCGCAGGACAGCGTCACGCTCATGATGTGCGCGGCCTCGATCTTGCCGTTCCGCACCACCGCCCGCTCCTCGCTGGCGCCGACCGCGAGGATGGTCGACTGCGGCGGGTTGATGACGGCGGTGAAGTGGCTGATGCCGAACATGCCGAGGTTGGAAACCGACGACGTGCCGCCCTGATATTCCTGCGGCTTGAGTTTTCGCGTCCGCGCGCGGGCCGCCAGGTCCTTCATCTCGTTGGAAATGGTCGACAGCGACTTGCTCTCGGCGTTGCGGATGATCGGCGTGATCAGCCCGCCGGGCATGGCGACGGCGACGCCGATGTCGGAATGCTTGTGCTTGACCATGCCGGCCTCGGTCCAGCTGACATTGCAGTCCGGCACCTGCTGCAACGCGACCGCGAGCGCCTTGATGACGAAGTCGTTGACCGAGAGCTTGTAGAGCGGCTTCTTCTCCTTGTCCTTCGGTGCGGCGGCATTGATCTGCTCGCGCGCGTCGAGCAGCCGGCCGATGTCGCAGTCGATGGTGAGGTAGAAGGTCGGAACGCTCTGCGTCGCCGCCGTCAGGCGCTGCGCGATGGTGCGGCGCATGCCGTCGTGCGGCACGATCTCGTAGGAGCCTTCCTCGAACAGCGAAAGGATCTGCTTGTCCGACATCGCCGGCGCGATCGCAGGCGCTGCACCGGGTGCCGCGGCCGGCGCCTTCAGGCCCTTGCCGGACTTGGCGCCCTCGACGTCGCGGGCGACGATGCGGCCATGCGGGCCGGAGCCGTTGATGCGCGCGATGTCGATGCCGGCTTCCTTGGCGAGGCGGCGGGCGAGCGGCGACGAGAAGACGCGCGCGTGGCCATTGGTCTTGGCAGGTGCAGCGGCAGCCTGAGGCGCCGGTGCGGGTGCTGCTGCGGGCGCGGGTGCCGGCGTTGGGGCCGCTGGCGCAGGCGCAGCAGCGGGCTTCGGGGCTTCGGCGGCCTTCGGTGCGGGCGCGGCCCCCGCGCCTGCGCCGGCCGCCTTCACGTCCTCGCCGTCGCCGGCCAGGACCGCGATGATATCGTTGACCGGAACATCCTGCGTGCCTTCGGGCACCAGGATCTTCGCGATCGTGCCCTCGTCGACGGCTTCGACTTCCATCGTCGCCTTGTCGGTCTCGATCTCCGCGATCACGTCGCCGGACTTGACCTTGTCGCCCTCTTTCTTGAGCCACTTGGCAAGGTTGCCCTTTTCCATCGTGGGCGACAGCGCGGGCATCAAAATGTTGATCGGCATTGTCAGTGACCTTGTTGCGACCGGGGCATGGTGGAGCCGATATCGGTCGGCCGGTTGATTTCGGCTTCGAACATGTCGACGATACGCGTCAGCGCCTCGTCCTCGGTGTAGCCGCTCTCGCGTGAATAGGCGCGGGCGGCGTGGCGCGCGATATCGACCAGCAGCATGCCCCACATGTCAGGCTCCTCGAAGGCGCGCTGGAACGCGATCGAGAGCCCGCCGTCGACCACGAAGGCGCGCAGCACCTCGACGGCATCCTCGCGGCCGATGACGTCGGGCGGCAATGGCTGTTCGCTGGGACCGGGCATGAGTCGGCTTACCGATAGGCAACGGCCTTGGCGGCCGCGACCACCTCGGCGACGTTGGGCAGTGCGAGCTTTTCGAGATTGGCCGCATAGGGCATCGGCACGTCCTTGCCGGACACCCGCGCCACCGGCGCGTCCAGATAGTCGAAGGCGTGCTCCATGATGCGGGCGGCGATCTCGGCGCCGACGCCGGACTGCTGCCAGCCCTCCTCCACCGTCACCGCGCGGCCGGTCTTCTTCACGGACGCCACGATGGTCTCGGTGTCCATCGGGCGCAGCGTGCGCAGGTCGATCACCTCGGCCTCGATGCCTTCCTTGGCGAGTTCGTCGGCGGCCTTCAGCGCGTAGGTCATGCCGTTCGACCACGAGATCAGCGTCACGTCCTTGCCCGTCCGCACGATCCGCGCCTTGCCGATCGGGATCACGTAATCGTCCAGCTTCGGCACCTCGCCGGAATGGCCGTACAGCATCTCGTTTTCGAGGAAGATGACCGGGTTGGGATCGCGGATCGCGGCCTTCAGCAGGCCCTTGTAGTCGGCGGCCGAAAACGGCGCGACCACCTTCAGGCCCGGAACCTGCGAGTACCAGGCCGAGTAATCCTGGCTGTGCTGGGCGGCGACGCGGGACGCGGCGCCATTGGGGCCACGGAACACGATCGAGCAGCCCATCTGGCCGCCGGACATGTACAGCGTCTTGGCCGCGGAGTTGATGATCTGGTCGATCGCCTGCATCGCGAAGTTGAAGGTCATGAACTCGACGATCGGCTTCAGGCCCGACATCGCCGCACCGACGCCGATGCCGGCAAAGCCGTGCTCGGTGATCGGGGTATCGATCACGCGCCGCGCGCCGAATTCCTGCAGCAGCCCCTGACTGACCTTGTAGGCGCCCTGATATTCGGCGACCTCTTCGCCCATCAGGAACACGTCGCGGGTCGCGGCGCATCTCCTCGGCCATCGCATCGCGCAGCGCATCGCGAATGGTCTGGGTGATCATCTCGGTGCCGGCAGGGACTTCCGGATCGGGCTCGGCGACGGCCGCCGGTGCGGGCTGGCTCGGCGGCGCCGAAATCATCGGCTTGCCCTCGCCGACCGGCGAGCGGGATTCCTCGACTTCCTTTTGCACGTTGGGCGGCGGAGCCGCCGCCGCAGGCGCCTTGCCGAGATCGGCGGCGCTCTCGCCGTCCGCCAGAATGGTCGCGATCGGCGTGTTGACCGCGACGTCGGCGGTGCCTTCGGGGATCAATATCTTGCCGAGCGTGCCCTCATCGGTCGCCTCGACTTCCATCGTCGCCTTGTCGGTCTCGATCTCGGCGATGACGTCGCCGGACTTGATGGTCTCGCCTTCCTTCTTCAGCCACTTCGCAAGGTTGCCCTTTTCCATGGTGGGCGACAGCGCAGGCATCAGCACTTGAATGGGCATATCGGCTCCCGAAATCGTCAGTCAGTTTGTTCTGCGCTCGTTTGGTTTGTACGTAGCGAGGGGCGCAAAACCTGTCGCGGCTTTGCGTAATATTGGTTGGATTACCGGTAGACGTCGGTCCAGAGCTCGGACGCATCGGGCTCGGGATCGCGCTGGGCGAAATCCGCCGACGCGTTGACGATCTCGCGCACCTCGGCGTCGATGGCCTTCAATTCCTGCTCGCTGACCTTTGCTGCCAGCAGGCGGTTGCGAACCTGCTCGATCGGGTCCTGATCGTGGCGGATCTTCTCGACCTCCTCGCGGGTCCGGTACTTTGCCGGATCGGACATCGAGTGGCCGCGGTAGCGGTAGGTCTGCATTTCCAGGATGAACGGCCCCTTGCCGGCGCGGCACCAGGCGACCGCCTCGTCGCCCGCGGCCTTGACGGCGCGGACGTCCATGCCGTCGACCTGCTGGCCCGGAATGTTGAAGGAGATGCCGCGCTTGGAGAAATCGGTCTGCGCCGAGGAGCGCGTCACCGACGTGCCCATGGCGTAGCGGTTGTTCTCGATCACGTAGATCACCGGGAGCTTCCACAGCTCCGCCATGTTGAAGCTCTCGTAGACCTGGCCCTGGTTGGACGCGCCGTCGCCGAAATAGGCGACGCTGACGAAATCATTGCCGCGGTAGCGGTTGGCGAAGGCCAGCCCCGTCCCGAGCGAGACCTGGGCGCCGACGATGCCGTGGCCGCCGTAGAAATTCTTCTCCATGCTGAACATGTGCATGGAGCCGCCCTTGCCCTTGGAATAGCCGCCGCGGCGCCCGGTGAGTTCGGCCATCACGCCGTTGGCTTCCATCCCGCAGGCCAGCATGTGGCCGTGGTCGCGGTATCCGGTGATGACCTGATCGCCCTGCTTCAGGGCCATCTGCATGCCGACGACGACGGCTTCCTGGCCGATATAGAGATGGCAGAAACCGCCGATCGCACCCATGCCGTAGAGCTGGCCGGCCTTCTCCTCGAAGCGGCGGATCAGCAGCATGTCCCGCAGCGCGGCCAGTTCCTGCGCCTTGGTGAATTCCGGTGGAGACCCGTTTGCCTTTCTGCCCTGATTCCTTGTCGACGCTTTTCTTGGGTGCGGCCATGGCAAATCCGGATGAGAGAGACGGTCAACCCTCTCTATCCCAACTCAAACCCCCGCGAAAGGATTGCCTGCGCTGCAGGAAAATAATGCTATGCCGCAGTGCAGCGCGGCGCGACATTTTCGAAACTGATTTTGCGTTTTTTTGAAATTTGCGGACCGGCGAGCCGGCGCCGGCTCGGCGTAACCGGCGTGCGTGACAGCGGCCTGAAAATCAGTTCGGCTTCAGCGTCCGGATCAGGTCGCGCGGATTGGCGTAGTCGAGCTGGTAGCGTGCCCGCTCGTCCAGCATGTCGGGGTCGACCCGGTTGGAGCGCAGCAGCGAAACCCGCTGCTCGCCCTCCGCCCGCTCCCGCTTCAGCCGCGCCAGTTCCGAGGTCAGCGCGATGATCTCCTGATCGAGTTCCTGGCGCGCGTTCAGCCCGTATTTGCCGGTATAGGCGTTGATACCGAAATAGCCGACCATCAGCGCCGCCATCGTGTAGAGGGCGAGGCCGGTCAGGATGGATTTCAGGCGCGTGCGGGAGACCATGGGCCCAAGATGCGACGGCCGGGTTAATGGAATCCTAAAACGCCCGATGGGGGCACGGGTCCCCCACCGTTATTGCCGGGCGGCCGTGAGCCCGTCTACCTGTTCTGCTTCTCGACGAACGCCGCATAGGCGTCGATATATTGCTGCAGCACCTTCTGCAGGGCTTCCTTGGTGAGCTGGCCTTTGTCGTCGAAGGCGTCGCCGACGCCGTTCAGGTAGATTTCGGGCTGGCCCATGATCGGACCGGAAATGCCCGGCAAGATGTTCTGCAGCGTCTTGGCCGCGCTGACGCCACCGAGCGGCCCGGGAGAGTTGCTGACGATGCCGATCGGCTTGCCGAGGAACGAGCTCTTGCCGTAAGGGCGCGAGGCGACGTCGATGGCGTTCTTCAACACGCCGGGGATCGCGCGGTTGTATTCGGGGGTCACGAACAGCACGCCATCCGACTTCTGCAGCTTTTCGCGGAACGCCAGCCAGTCGGCCGGGGGATTGGCTTCCAGATCCTGGTTGAAGAAGGAAATCCCTTCGAGCGTCGTCACGTCGAGCTTCAGCGAAGCCGGCGCCAGCTTTGCCAGCGCATTGGCGATCTTGAGCGAAAAGCTCTCCTTGCGAAGCGAGCCTACGATCGTGACGATGGTATGGGTGGCCATGGATTATCCCTTTTGAAGCAAAAGCGCCTGCGCTCTCTTAAGCCGGATCGGCGGAAAGATGCAAGTGCATGAACAGCGACAGTTCCGGAAACGCATGCGTTTGCTTCGGGAGTATCATGCCGAACGAAGCAGGCCGCCCGCGCGGACCGCCTGCCCCGTCCGCATGCCGGTCGATGCGTCAGCCCTTGCTCGGGTTGATCAAGAACTTCTCGCCGGTGGAGCGCTTGTTGTAGACCGCGATGTTGGAGAGCTGCAGCGCCTCCTGCAGCGACACCACCTGCGTGTAGTGGCTGGCGAATGTCGTCTTGAGTTCGCTCGCCACGCGCTGGCGCAGGCGGCCGATTTCGGCGGGGCCGATCTTCTGCAGGAACGGCGTCAGCAGCCAGCCGCCAACCGCCCAGGTCAGACCGAAAGCACGGCTCAACTCGGTCGGACCCGTATTCGAGACTGCCATAGATATAGACCTGCTTGAACACGTTGGAGCCGTAGCGGCTGTATTCCTTGGCGGTCTTGTTGGCCGCGACCTCCATGCAGGTGAGGATCTGGCCCGCCAGCTTGCCGCCGCCGATGGCGTCGAACGCGATCGTGGCGCCGGTTTCCACCAGCGCGGCGGTCAGATCGTCCATGAAGGTATCAGCGCTGGAATCGACGACATATTTGGCGCCGATCTTGTGCAGGATGTCGGCCTGCTCCTTGCTGCGCACGATGTTGACGAGGCCGATGCCGTCCTTGATGCAGATCTTGTTGAGCATCTGCCCGAGGTTCGAGGCGGCGGCGGTGTGCACCAGCGCCTTGTGGTTTTCGCGCCGCATGGTCTCGGTCATGCCGAGCGCGGTCAGCGGATTGACGAACCATGACGCGCCGTCGGCGGGCGTGGCGCCCGCCGGGATCTCCATCACATCCCGCACCTTCACGGTGCGGTACTGCGTATACATCGCGCCGCCGATCATCGAGACGTTCTTGCCCATCAGCGCCTTCGCAGCATCCGAGGCCCCGGTCCGGATCACGACGCCGGCGCCCTCGTTGCCGACCGGGAGCGACTGGTCGAGCCGCCCCGCCATCATCCGCATGGCCGCATCGGGCATTTTGGCGGTGACCACGGGCGCGTCCTTGCCGCCGGAAACCTTGGCGGTCGACATGTCGGCCGGGCCGATCAGGAGCCCGAGATCGGACGGGTTGATCGGCGTCGCCTCGACGCGGACCACGACCTCGTCGTCGGCCGGCTCAGGCGTCGGAATGTTCACCAGCGACAGTTCGAGTTCGCCGCTCTTCTTGAGCAGCGAACGCAGTTGAAGCCCGCTCTTGCCGTCGCTCATCGCACGTCTCCCCCAATTTTGTGTTGGTTATATCTGGATACGCCGAAGCGTTACGCCAGTGCCTTCAGCGCCGATTTGCCGGCATATATCGCCTGCTCGCCGAGCTGCTGTTCGATGCGCAGGAGCTGGTTGTATTTGGCGGTACGGTCGGAGCGCGCCAGCGATCCGGTTTTGATCTGGCCGCAATTGGTGGCGACCGCGAGGTCGGCGATGGTGGAGTCTTCCGTCTCGCCGGAGCGGTGCGACATCACGGAGGTGTAGCCCCATTTGTGCGCCAGCTCGACCGCGGCGAGCGTCTCGGTCAGCGTGCCGATCTGGTTGACCTTGATCAGGATCGAGTTGGCGCGGCCGTTCTTGATGCCGTCGGCAAGGCGGGTGACGTTGGTGACGAACAGATCGTCGCCGACGAGCTGGCACTTGTTGCCGATCAGGTCGGTCAGCTCCTTCCAGCCCTCCATGTCGTCTTCCGACATGCCGTCCTCGATGGTGACGATCGGATAGCGCGAGACGAGATCGGCGAGATACTTCGCCTGCTCGGAGCGCGAGCGGGTCTTGTTCTCGCCGCCATAGACATAGGCGCCGTCCTTGAAGAACTCGGTCGCCGCGCAGTCGAGGCCGAGCATCACGTCGCTGCCGGCCTTGTAGCCGGCCTTGCCGATCGCGCTCACCACGAACTCGAGCGCGGCGTCCGCCGACGGCAGGTTCGGCGCAAAGCCGCCCTCGTCGCCGACATTGGTGTTGTGGCCGGCCTTCTTCAGTTCGCCCTTCAGCGTGTGGAAGATCTCCGCGCCGCAGCGCAGCGCCTCGGCGAAGCTCGTCAGCTCCCACCGGCAGGATCATGAATTCCTGGAAGTCGATCGGGTTGTCGGCGTGCACGCCGCCATTGATGATGTTCATCATCGGCACCGGCAGCGTCCGCGCCGAGGTGCCGCCGACATAGCGATAGAGCGGCATGTCGAAGGATTCGGCCGCCGCCTTGGCGCAGGCCAGCGAAACGCCCAAAATGGCGTTGGCGCCGAGCCGGCTCTTGTTCGGGGTGCCGTCGAGATCGATCATGATCTGGTCGATCTGGACCTGTTCCTCGACCGACTGATCGCTCAGCGCCTCGAAGATCTCGCCGTTGACGGCCTCGACCGCCTTCTGCACGCCCTTGCCGAGGTAGCGCGCCTTGTCGCCGTCGCGCAGCTCGACCGCCTCATGGGCGCCGGTGGAGGCGCCCGACGGCACCGCCGCCCGGCCGATCGAGCCGTCTTCCAGCACCACGTCGACTTCGACGGTGGGATTGCCCCGGCTATCGAGAATTTCGCGGCCAATGATGTCGACGATGGCGGTCATGTCCAAAACTTTCCTGGAAGATTGGCGGGTCAGGTTTCGGGGGCGTCTTACACGGCGCGCAGGCAAATGTGAACGCTTTGGCGCCGGCCTTTTCCGGACGGCAGGCCCGGGTTCGGAAAAGACACCCGCGGCCGAACTCCGTCTCAGAACCTTCACATTGACATACCGGGTTAACGCAATGAATCCCCATCGGTTTCCCGGAATCGCGCTTTGTTGCCATCCCATCCTCGCCGGCCGGTTGACGACCACCGCCCGTTGCGTCCATGTCAGCCCTCGCAAAGGACGATCATGATGGCCAAAAAATCATCGCCAAAATCATTGCAGCTCGGCCGCGCCGTGGAATGGCCGGACAGCCCGGAAAAGGCGCAGCTCGACCGCGTGCCCAATCCGCAAGCCGACACCAATTACCTGGTGCGCTTCACCGCGCCGGAATTCACCTCGATCTGCCCGGTGACGGGCCAGCCTGACTTTCGCGCATCTGATGATCGACTATGCGCCCGGCCAGTGGCTGCTGGAATCCAAATCGCTGAAGCTGTACGTCGCCAGCTTTCGCAATCACGGCGCCTTCCACGAGGATTGCACGGTCATGATCGGCAAGCGGATCGCTTCCGAGATCAAGCCAAAGTGGCTGCGCATCGGCGGCTACTGGTATCCGCGCGGCGGTATCCCGATCGACGTGTTCTGGCAGACCGGCAAACTGCCCAAGGGCCTGTGGGTGCCCGACCAGGGCGTCGCGCCCTATCGCGGGCGGGGGTAGACCATCCGATGGTCCCTGCCCTCATGTCCGGTCGGCACCTCGCCAAGGCGCGCCATCACGGGATCAGAAGTCAGGGTTACACCAGAAATGCGTCCGATAAATCGGTCAGATTGTCGATGACCCGAGCGGTGCAGCGGCCGCCGGTGATGCGCTATGACGCGGCCAGTCTGGCGGCCGTGCTCGGTCCGCGGTTTCGGCTGCTGGCAAGCCGTGTAGAGGAGCACCGGACGCCCTGGGATGCCTCCCAGATTTTCCAGTTCAGCAGGTTTTCATTTGCCGCTGCGAGCGCGGAAGCTGGTCCTTCCCGCGCCTGACCAAGCCAGATCTTCGTCAAAGTATTGCGACGTTGTCACGGTCTCAGTGCCCGCTCAGCACCAGCGTCTTGATCGGCAGCAGCAGCGCCTGAATGCGCAGCAGCATCGCGTGGACAAGCCCAGTCGCATCGACGACATGCAACCCGAAGCTCTTGAACGTGCTGAGTTTGCCCGACGCGATCAGCTCGTGATTGCTGGTGTAGGCGTTGGCGATACAACTGCTGCCGGGCGTCACGCCCTCCAGCCCGCCCTTGAAGATCGGCTCCATGAAAACGAGAATGGTGCCCGGACGCGCGGTGTTTTGCACCTCGAGCAGCTGCTCGCCGCCCCTGAACTGGCCCGCCGCGATGTAATCCTGCACGTCGGTGATCACCATCGGAATGATTGTCCACGGCTTGGAAATGCAGGTAGCCTCGGCCACCATTCCGACTTTCATGACCTGTCGTCGATCTGGCCGAATCCCGCCGAAGTGAGCGTCGCCCGGCACCTTCGGGAATCAGTACGCCGGCGGATCGTATCATGGGATTGACGATGTCGCCCGGCCGCAGCAGGAATTGCTCGACACGGCCATCCACGCCGGCGCGAATGAAGGTCTTGTCGAGATCGACCTGCGCTTCGGCGAGCGCTGCTTCTGCGCTTGCCTTCTCTGCGGGGAGAAGCGCGCTCAGCCGCGTCGTCGCGGATTGTTTGGAAGCGGTCGCGGCGTCGAGGGAGCCCTGACGGCCCGCGACGGCCACTTCGAGCTTTTCGATATCGCGCTGCGGCACGATGCCCGGATTGCGCTTCTGCAGTTCGCGCTTGACGTCGAGTTCGTCGTTAGCCTGCTGCAGCGAGCTCTTGGCTTCCTGAAGCTGGCCTTCCGCCTTCAGGATATCGGCCTGTGCTGCCAGCATCGATGCGTCGACTTCGGCGATCTTGCGCCTGGCCGTCTCCAGCGACGCCTGCTGCTTGGAATTGTCCAGCCTGAAGATCACGTCGCCTTTCTTCACCGGCGCGCTGAAATCGACGTGAACTTCCGCAACCCGGCCGATGGTCTCGGGGATGATCGGCACGGTACGGATAGTACAACGTCGCCGACGTGGTCGACGGGTGAAAGTAGAAGATCATCGTGATCAGCGAGACCGTGAGCATCAGGCAGGCGACGATGCCGTATCGCAGTTCGAACCAGACCGAATAGAGCGTGATTTCGTGGCCGATGCGCTTGCCCTGCCGATAGCGGCGATAGAGATAGTCCGGCAGGATCGTCAGCAGCGAACAGAGGATGCAGCTCAAGCATGGCTGTGCACCTCGCTCTTGGCGCCAGCGGCCTTCTCGATGCGGGCCTTGGCCTCGTCGGTTGCGGCAGCGTGCGCAGCGTCGCCAACTGGCGGCTCGGTCGGGTCCTGTTCAGGCGGAACGCCGGCCATCTTCTCGACCGATCCGGCGATCCGGCGCAGCGGCGTGCTGAAGTCCGGCAGGTCGATCATGGCGAGGAACAGGCCGATCACCCAGTACAGGTGGTTGTGCGTGAACAGCGACAGCAGGCCGAGCACGGCCACGATTTCAAACTGGAACTTCTGCGACTTGTGGGCCATCCGCTCTGGCAGCGAGTGCAGGTGCAAATAGAAATTACCGACCGCGAGAACGGCAACGATCAGAAAAATGCCGACCGCGACCATCAGAACGTCGGTGTCGCCTGGCGCCGTGATGAAGGACCGGCAGGTGATGGGGCGCGCTGGGATGAATCGACTCGCTCAGGGCAATCCTCCGTCCTGCACGGACTAACGCATCGGGTCGATCGACGCCGCCTGATCTTTGCACAATATCGGGGCTTGGCAAGTGCCGAACGTGTCCACTGCAACGCAAGAGCGGCTGACCTCGGTCATTCGCGTTGAACCAGACGGCCCATTACGGCAGACCACCATACATGCACAATACCTTATTCTGCCGTTCTCGGACTGATTGCCCCGCTCTGCCTCGCCGCGACGATCGCGATCGCCGCACCGCCCGCCAAGACCGCCGAAGACCGCTACATCGCCGCGCGCGACGCCGCGATCCAGAAAATCTCGGCGATCTACGATGCCGGCAACCGCGACGAAGACGCGCGCAAGGCCGAGGAAGCCGCCAGCGCCGATCTCCTGGAGCAGATGCGCGTCATTCTCAGCGAGCCCGACCGCGACGGTTTTGGTCCGGCCGAAGCTGAACGTCGACACCTTCTCCAAAGGCGACGAAGGTTTTGGCACGCTCGACGGGCTGCGGTTCGATGCAAAGCTCGGCAGCAACGGCGAGACGGCGGGCCAGAACGGCGCCGACGGCAAGTATGTCGAGCCGAAGTCGCATATCATCATCACCACGCGATCGCTGTTCGAACGCTGGCTGCGCGCGCACAAGGACTGGTGGGGCAAGAAAACCAAAAACGTGCCGCAGCAGATCGGCGCGGCACTGAAGGACGAGAGCTTTTACACCCAGGCGACATCGAGCGGCGCCGCGGTGGTGAATTTCAATTCGCTGCCGATCGAAAAGCCGGCCGGCGCGAGCTTCGCCCACGCCATGCTGGCCGGGCGAACCCAATCCGAACTTCCCGACGCCGCCGACCATGTGTTCGTCTCGGCGATCGCCAATGGCAAGGTCTACATCGCCTATGGATCGATCGATCCGCCGGTGCAGGTACCGGACTGCCTCGCCATCCGGAGCGACTACATCAAGAAGGCCGAACAGGCAGCAGACGACCTGAGTTCTGGAAAAATCGGCCGCAAGGCCTACGATAAACTCGGCGACATCAGACAAAAGGGCGACGACGCCTACAAGCGTTGTTTCACCCAGAATGCGCCAAATCGGCCGTTCTTCGCCGAGGCCGGGCGGCAGGCGGAGAGGTTATTGTCGGCAGCCCTCAATACGCGCTGAGCAGGTCGACCTCGGCGTTGGCGAGTGGCGAGACCAAGGACAATCGAAAACGTACTCCATCAGGAGCCGTGCAGGCAGGTCGATCGACTTGATCTGGATCAACACCTGTCCGCTCTACAGGAAGACTAAAAAGCCGAATACCTATGCTCGCGTAGAAGCCGTCGTCGCATCCCCGGATAGTGAGCGTTCCCTTTGTGAGCGAGTGCGCATGAGCGAGGCCGACGAGAGCCAATACCGCCTTCAGGCAGTCCTCGACACGGCGGTTGACGGCATCATCACGATCGACGAGCACGGGATCATACAGAGCGCCAACCCGGCCGTGGGCAGGCTTTTCGGATTCGCGTCTGCAGCCGAACTGGTTGGCCGCAACGTCTCAATTCTCATGCCGGCCAGCCATGGCCAACAACACGACGAATATATCGCACGCTACATACGGACGGGCGAGGCACGGGTCGTCGGGATCGGGCGCGAGCTCGAAGCTGTGCGGCGTGACGGCTCCATCTTCCCGATCGAGCTGGCCGTCAGCGAGGTGCCCGGAGACGGCGCGCGGCATTTTACCGGTATCATCCGGGACATCAGTGCACGCAAGCAGGCCGAGCAGGCCCTGCGCGAGAGCCAGGCGCGGATCCAGGCCGTTCTGAATACGGCCGTGGACGGCATCCTGACAATCGATCAGCGTGGCATCATCGAGAGCGCCAACCCGTCCGCTGGCCGCCTGTTCGGCTACGATCCGGCGGAACTCATTGGCCAAAACATATCGATGCTGATGCCGGCGGAGCATGCCAAGGCTCATGACGGCTATATCGAACGCTATCTCAGAACCGGCGAAGCACGCATTGTGGGCATCGGCCGGGAGGTGGAGGGACTGCGACGCGACGGGTCGACCTTTCCGGCAGATCTCGCGGTGAGCGAGGTGCGCTTCGGTGACCAGCTTCGTTTCACCGGCATCATCCGGGACATCACCGTTCGAAAAAATGCAGAACAGGCCCTGCTCAGGGCCGACGCCATGAAGGACGAATTTCTCGCCAATACGTCGCACGAGCTGCGGACGCCCCTCAACGGCATCATCGGGATTGGCCAATCGATGCTGGACGGGGCAACCGGCCCGCTGAGCGAAGAGCAGCAGCGCAATCTCGGTATGGTCGTCGCCAGCGGCCGGCGCCTCGCCAGCCTCGTCAATGACATCCTGGATTTCTCGAAGCTGCGTCACGAGACGGTCGAGCTGCGCCGTCGACCTACCGATATTCATGCTCTCACGGAGCTTGTTCTGGCGATTTCCCGCACCCTCGTGGGCAAACGCGCGCTGCGCCTGTTCAACCGGATCGATGCTCAGGTTCCCCTGGTCGAGGTGGACGAAGACCGCGTACAGCAGATCCTGTTCAACCTGGTCGGTAACGCGGTCAAGTTCACGCCGGCCGGCGTCGTCGAGGTCTCGGCAAAGGTGCGGGACGAATGGCTGGATTTGACGGTGAGCGACACCGGAGCCGGCATCAGCGCCGAACGGCTCGAGACGATATTCGAATCGTTTTCGCAGGGCGATGGATCCGCCGCGCGCGAACAGGGCGGCACCGGTCTTGGGTTGGCCATCAGCAGGCAGCTGGCTGAGCTTCATGGCGGAAGCATCAACGTGACATCGGCCGTCGGTGTCGGATCGCAATTTACACTTTCGCTTCCGCTAAGCCCGACCACGCGAGAGATGCTGACACTCGAAAGCCGGCCGGACGAAGCTGTCAGCCGAATCCTTCCGGATGTTGAATTGAACCGGAGGACGGCGGGAGCCGGCGCACGATCATCCGCCGGTGCCGGCCTGCGGGTTCTGGTGGTGGACGACGAGCCGGTAAATGTTCAGGCTCTGGTGAATTTCCTGACCCTGGCAAAGTATGACGTCGTCACGGCCGCGGACGGGCAAGAGGCGCTTGATCTTCTGGCAGGGGAAAGACCGTGCGACATCGTCCTGCTCGACGTGATGATGCCGAAGCTGTCGGGCTTCGATGTCTGCCAGCGCATTCGTGAACATTACTCGCCCGCGGAACTGCCGGTGATCCTGCTGACGGCCAAGAACCGCGTCTCGGACCTCGTCATGGGGTTCGGCGTGGGAGCAAATGATTATCTGACCAAGCCCTTTGCCAGCGACGAACTGCTGGCCCGCGTCAGTGTCCATCTCGAACTCGCCAAGATCAGCGACAGCTATTCGAGGTTCGTACCCCGGCAGTTTCTGGAGCAACTGGGCAAGGAGCGCATCGTCGATGTTGCGCTTGGCGACCAGGTGCAGCGCGAAATGACCGTGCTTTTCTCGGACATCCGCAACTTCACCCAAATGTCGGAAGGCATGAGCCCCGCGGAAACGTTCGGATTCGTGAACCAGTATCTCGGCGCGATGGAGCCTGCCATCTCGGGCCATAGCGGGGTCATCGACAAATTTGTCGGTGACGCCGTCATGGCGCTGTTTCCTCGCCGGGCCGACGATGCCGTACAGGGAGCGCTGGACATGATCCGGCGGCTGGAGGCCTGGAATGCACAGCGGGTCGACAGAAGCGAGCCGCCGGTCAAGATCGGCATCGGTCTGCATACCGGGAGCCTGATGCTCGGTACGGTGGGTGCGCGTGACCGGATGGATACCACCGTCATCTCGGACGCGGTAAACCTCGCCTCTCGCGTCGAGGGCCTCACCAAGACCTACCGCGTTCCGCTGATCATCACCGAGGCGACCTTCCTCGCGCTGAACAATCCCGCAGACGTTTCGGTTCGCCGAATCGACCAGGTTCTCGTTCAGGGAAAATCGCAGCCTGTCGTGCTCTACGAGGTGCTGGACGCCTGCGACCTGCCAGCCCGACAGGCGAAACAGCGCGCACTGGCGGACTTCGAAAAGGGCGAGGCGCTTTACGAGGCCCGGGACTTCTCAGGCGCCATCGGTTATCTGGAGCGCGCCTTGGCTCGCAATCCATCGGACACAGTTGTCGAGGTGCTGCTCGAACGTGCTCACCGCTTCTCCGGGACAGCGGAGGAATGATCTCGAAGCCTGGTCGCATCAATCCGGATTTGGCTACGTGCCAATGTGTCCGCGGCGCTCAATACGCGCTGAGCAGATCGACCTTGGCATTGGCGAGGATCAGGCGCCGCGCCAGCAGGCCGGACAGATTTCGCATGATCTTCATCGCGGTCTGCGGGTGCAGCCGGCGGTAGTCGTCAAAACTGTCGAGCGGCAGTTCGAGGCACGTCACCGGCGTATCGGCCCATACGTCGGCGCTGCGGTACTGCTCGATGATCGCCATCTCGCCGAATTCCATGCCGGGCCCGAGCGAGGCCAGCCGCACGCCGCTCGGCAGCTTCACGCTGACCATTCCGCTCTGCAGGAAGAACAGCGAGTTGGCGGGCTCGCCGGCGCAGACGATGCGCTGGCCGGCCTGATAGCGGCGCGCGGTCGACAGCTCGGCCAGCGCTGCGATTTCCTCCGGCGGCGAGGTCGGCCAGCAACGCCTGTTCGCCGAGGTGGCTGGTTTCCTTCGACGAGGTGAAGCCGCCATAGCGATAGATCACCTGGTCCTCCGCCCATTCGATGGCTTCATCGAGCAGCGCGAAGCGCCGCAGCCTTTGCGGCTCGGCGGTCCGCGCCCGAACCGACGTCCACACCGGCAGACGTCGCCTCGACACCGGTCAGTATCGCCGTGACGCCGGCATTGCCGAGCATGGTGAGGTTCTCGCCAAGCAGCTGCGCGCCGGCCGCGGTCAGGTCCGGCACGCGCCGGAAATCGAGAATCAGGAGCGGCGCGTTCGGCGGCTCACCGGCCAGCCGCCGCGTCACATAGTCGATCGCCGCGAAATTCAGCGCGCCGACCAGTTCGATCACCCTGATGTCGCTGTGGCGATCGTCGAGAATCTGCTGCTCGTGCGGCTGCCGGCTGCGGCGCGACGAGATGCCGAAGATGTCGTAGTCGGCGATGACGCAGGTGCGGACGTCGGCGCTTCGGTTGAGCATGTGCAGGTCGAAGCGGCCCGAAAGCGCTTCGCACACCTTCAGGCCGCGCACGCTGTTGCCATGGCTGTCGAGGCACGGCGAGAAGGTGCCGAGCCCCAATTGCGAGGGAAGTGCTGCGACGATGCCGCCGCCGACGCCGCTCTTGGCGGGAATGCCGACGCGATAGATCCACTCCCCCGCATAGTCATACATGCCCGAACTGGTCATGACCGACAGCGTGCGGGCGACGATATTGGGTGAGATGACCTGAACGCCCGTCACCGGATTGACGCCGCGATTGGCGAGCGTCGCCGCCATGACGGCAAGATCGCGCGCGGTGACCAGGATGGCGCATTGCCGGAAATAGGTATCGAGGACGGCATCGACATCGTCCTGCAGCACCAGGTAATTGCGCAGCAGCCAGGCGATGGCGCGGTTGCGGTTGCCGGTGAGCGGCTTCCGAGGCGTGCACGGCGTCGTCGACGTCAAGCTCGCGTCCGGCGAACAGACTGAGCTTCTCGCGGATGCGCTCGAACGCGTATGCGCCAGCGGCCTCGATGGATCAGCCCCGAACAGGCGATCGCACCGGCATTGACCATCGGGTTGAACGGCCGGTTGTCGTTGGTCAGCCGGATCGAATTGAACGCCTCCCCGCTCGGCTCGACGCCGATCGCCGCCGCCACGCGCTCCTCGCCGACCATGTCGAGCGCGAGCGCAAACACGAAGGCCTTTGATACCGACTGGATGGTGAAGGGTACCCGGCTGTCGCCGACCTCATAGACGTGGCCGTCGATGGTCACGAGGCCGACGCCGAAATGCGCCGGATTGGCGCGCTTCAGCTCCGGGATGTAATCGGCGAGCGCACCGGAATCATCCGATTTGAATTCCTCGTAGCATCCCTTCAGAAAGCGCTGGAGCGGCGGCTCGTTGGCATATCCGGTATTTCCGAGGGCGAAATTGCTTTTGGCCGGGCGGCTAACTTGGGCGTCCACATCATCACCATGCAAATGGCGAGAACTCAAGCAATCCGCATGCCATGGGCGGCTACTTGCCGCGAAGCTATGCACCCGGCTGCACGAAAGGCATGCGTCATCCTGACGCTAGCCTACGCCGTTCGCGATGAAGGGCCTAGCTCGCCGGCTGGTCCGCCGGCCGCGTCTGGCGCAGCAGCCTGCGCGCAGACAATGCCGAGCGCGATCATGATCGGCCGCCGCGGTCAGCAGGGTCGGCATCTTGCCGGCATGCTGGATGCCGAAACCATAGGCGATCGGGCCGACGGTCTGGCCCATGAAGAAGAAGAACGAATGCAGCGACAGCGCGGTCGCGCGGGCTTCGGCCGACAATTCGCTGGCGAACACCTGCAGGCAGCCGTGGATCATGTAGAAGCCCCAGCCCATGAACAGCAGGCTGACCGCATGGATCTTTACGCTGGGACCGAACGCGACGACGGCGAGGTTGCAACCCCACCAGCGTCGCGCCTGAGATCATCATGCCCTTGACGCCGAGCCACGGCAGAAATCGCGAAACGCTCAGCGTGTAGAACAGGCCGCCGACCGCAAAGCCGGCGATCACGAGGCCGGCGATCGACAGGCTGGTTTCGCCCAGCTCGAACAGAAACGCCGCGATGAAGGGAAACAGCCCGAGCACGCAGCAGCCTTCGATAAATACCGCCACGTAACAAAACGCGTTGGGGTTGGAGAAGATGGTGCGATAGCCCTGCTTGAGCGCCGCAAAATTCGTCTTCGGCGGACGGGTCAGCGCCGCGCCGCGAAAGCCGGCGGCCACCGCGATCGAGGCCACGATGACCAGAGCCGCCGAGCACGGCCAGAACGCCGCGCCAGCCGAGAAAGTCGCCGATCAGGCCGGAGACCGAAGCGCCCAGCAGATTTCCGGTCATCGAGCCCATCAGCGTGCGCCCGATCGCGATCTGGCGCTTTTCGGGCCCGACCAGATCGCTGGTCAGACTGAGCGCGACCGGAAATACGCCGCCGGAGCCGATGCCGGCGAGGATGCGCGACGCGAACAACAGCCAGAACGAATTCGCCATCGCGCCGAGAATGTTGGCAAGGCCCAGCAGCACCAGGCACACGATCATCAGCCGCGCCTTGCCGAACAGATCGGCGGCCGCGCCCAGCACCGGCTGGATGATCGCAAAGGTGAAGGCGAACACGGCGGCGAAGCCGGCGGCGGTCGCGATGCTGACGCTGAAATCGTCGGCGACATGCGGCAGCACCGGATCGAGCGCGCGCGCCGACAGGCTGGCCGCAAAGGTCGCGAGCGCGATGATATTGAGGGCCGGCGGCAGGCGGCTCGATGCGGTCACGGTCAGCGTCGGCTCTTAGCGCGCTGCAGCGTTCTTGGCCAGCGCGTCGAACTCCATCAGCCGTCTTCAGCAGCGCTTCGAACTCGCGCAGCGGCACCATGTTGGGTCCGTCCGACGGCGCGTGATCGGGATCGGGATGGGTCTCGATGAACACGCCGGCGACGCCGACGGCGACCGCCGCGCGCGCCAGCACCGGCACGAATTCGCGCTCGCCGCCGGATGAGGTGCCCTTCCCGCCCGGCTGCTGCACCGAATGGGTGGCGTCGAAAATGACCGGCGCGCCCGTCGTCTGCGCCATGATCGGCAGCGCGCGCATGTCCGACACCAGCGTGTTGTAGCCGAACGAGACGCCGCGCTCGGTCACCAGCACGTTCGGATTGCCGCCGCCGGTGATCTTGCTGACGACGTTCGCCATGTCCCACGGCGCCAGGAACTGGCCCTTCTTGACGTTGACGACCTTGCCGGTCGCCGCGGCCGCCAGCAGCAGATCGGTCTGCCGGCACAGGAACGCCGGGATCTGCAGCACGTCGACCGCCTGCGCGGCCTCGGCGCATTGCGCGGCCTCGTGCACGTCGGTCAGCACGGGCAATCCGAGCGAGGAACGAATCTCGGCAAAGATCGGCAGCGCCTGCGCCAGCCCGACGCCGCGCGCGGCCGAGCCCGAGGTGCGGTTGGCCTTGTCGAAGGAGGTCTTGTAGACGAGGCCGATCTCGAGGCGGCCGGCGATCTCCTTCAGCGCGCCCGCCACTTCGAGCGCATGCGCGCGGCTCTCGAGCTGGCACGGCCCGGCGATGATCGAAATCGGCAGATCATTGCCGAATTTGACCGATCCGACGGTGACGACCGGAGCTGCGCCGAGGTTCGCGTTCAAGGGATTTTCCTTGCGTTGAGCGCGGACCATGCCGGTCCGCGCCTTCAGGATCAACCCCGTTTAACCCCTGAATATCAGGGTTGCACGAGCGGCTATTTTACCGAGGAGAACGCCGTCGGCACCAGCAACTGGCTGACGATGTTGTCGATGATCTGGCCGTCTTCCTCGCTCTTGGCGCGGCCGGCGATCCAGTCGGGATCGGTCTGGAATGCGGTCCACTTCTTCTCGCGATCGGCGAGCGAGTCCCAGGCGACGAAATAGGTCAGTTCCTGATTGGAGGTGCCGATCAGCGTGGTGTAGAAGCCGGCCTGCTTGATGCCGTGCTTCTCCCACAGTTTCAGCGTCAGCGTATCGAAACGCTTCATCAGCGCCGGCAGGCGGCCCGGCAGACAGCGATAGACGCGCATTTCCATGATCATCGGTGGTGCTCCCAAGGTTATTGTTCTTGCGGAAGCGGTTTGTCGCAACAATCGACGCGTTCGTCAAAGGCGAACGATGCGGCGAGATCGCGTAGGGTGGGCAGAGGAGCGAAGCGACGTGCCCACCATCTATCCGAACGCGCAGCTGAGATGGTGGGCACGCTGCGCTTTGCCCACCCTACGAAAAACTACACCAGCCGGCTCTGCTTTGCCGCCGCCTGAATGAACGACGCAAACAGCGGATGCGGCTCGAACGGGCGCGACTTCAGCTCGGGGTGGAATTGCACGCCGATGAACCAGGGATGGTCCTCGTATTCGACGATCTCCGGCAGCACGCCGTCGGGCGACAGCCCCGAGAAGCGCAGGCCGTGCTGTTCGAGCCGGTCCTTATAGGCGGTGTTGACCTCGTAGCGATGGCGGTGGCGCTCCGAGATTTCGGTCGCGCCGCCATAGACTTCCGACACCCGGCTGCCGCGCTTCAGCGCCGCCGGATAGGCGCCGAGCCGCATGGTGCCGCCGAGATCGCCGGCCTTCGAGCGCTTCTCCAGCTCGTTGCCGCGCAGCCATTCCGTCATCAGGCCGACCAGCGGCTCCTTGGTCGGGCCGAACTCGGTGGAGTTCGCCTCCTCGATGCCGACGAGATTGCGCGCGGCCTCGATCACCGCCATCTGCATGCCGAAGCAGATGCCGAAATACGGCACGTCGCGCTCGCGCGCGAACTGCGCCGCGCGGATCTTGCCTTCGGCGCCGCGCTGGCCGAAACCGCCGGGCACCAGAATGCCGTTGACGTGTTCGAGGAACGGCGTCGGGTCCTCGTTCTCGAACACCTCGCTCTCGATCCAGTCGAGATTGACCTTCACCTTGTTGGCGATGCCGCCATGCGACAGCGCCTCGATCAGCGATTTGTAGGCGTCCTTCATGCCGGTGTACTTGCCGACGATGGCAATGGTCACCGCGCCTTCCGGGTTGCGGACGCGCTCGTTGATGACGTTCCAGCTCTGCAGCGCCGGCGGAATCTTCGGCGCGATGCCGAACGCGGCCAGCACCTCGTCGTCGAGGCCGGCGGCGTGATAGGCCTCCGGCACCGCGTAGATGTTGTCGACGTCCCGCGCCTCGATCACGGCACTTTCGCGCACGTTGCAGAACAGGCCGAGCTTGCGCCGCTCTTCCTTCGGGATTTCGCGGTCGGTGCGGCACAGCAAAATATCCGGCTGGATGCCGATCGAGCGCAGTTCCTTCACCGAGTGCTGGGTCGGTTTTGTCTTGAGTTCGCCGGCGCTCGGGATGAACGGCAGCAGCGTCAGATGAATGTAGACCGCGTGATCGCGCGGCAGCTCGTTCTTGAGCTGGCGGATCGCCTCGAAGAACGGCAGGCCCTCGATGTCGCCGACGGTGCCGCCGATCTCGACCAGCACGAAATCATACTCGTCGTTGCCGGAGAGCACGAATTCCTTGATCGCGTTGGTGACGTGCGGGACGACCTGGATGGTCGCGCCGAGATAATCGCCGCGGCGTTCCTTGGTGATGATGTCCTGATAGATGCGCCCGGTGGTGATGTTGTCGGCCTTGGTGGCCGGACGCCCGGTGAAGCGCTCGTAATGGCCGAGATCGAGATCGGTCTCGGCGCCGTCGTCGGTCACGAACACTTCGCCGTGCTGATACGGCGACATCGTTCCGGGATCGAGGTTGAGATAGGGGTCGAGCTTTCGGAGACGGACCTTGTACCCGCGAGCCTGCAGCAGGGCACCGAGTGCCGCTGAAGCCAGACCCTTTCCGAGCGAAGAAACCACGCCGCCGGTGATGAATATGTACCGCGCCATGGGAGCCTACCTTTAAGGCCACTGCCCCGATTCTCCAAAACGAATCGCATGCACGGGCAAACATTTTGCCGGGCTGTGGGTGACGTTAAATTTGAAGCGATATCAAAGCATTGACGGGAAATTCTGATGCAGGACGGTAGGCAGCCGTCCTGCATAGCCACCATGCTTTATTGCGAACGCGGCGCCTGCGGGCCGGACGGCGCCTGCTGTTCGTCCACCTTCTTGAGCGTGTCGAGCACGCCGCCGGAGGTCGGCGGAGCGACCGGCGTCGCGCCACCGGGCTGCGACTGCGTCGCCGGCGCGGTGCCGAGAATCGAGGACGGCTTGCGGTCGACGCCGGCAAGCCAGGCCAGCGCCATGCTGGTGACGAAGAAAATCCCCGCCAGGATCGCCGTCGTCCGCGACAGCAGATTGGCCGTGCCGCGGCTCGACATGAAGCCGGCGCCGCCGCCCATGCCGAGGCCGCCGCCTTCGGATTTCTGCAGCAGCACCGCGCCGATCAGCACGGAGACGATCATGAGGTGGATGACGATGATGACGGTCTGCATCTCAAACCTTCCGTCACAAGCCAAGAGCGCCGGGCTTCGGCTGCAGCAAGGGCTTGCGGGTTTTCCTGAAGTTGCGCGGTGTTACACGATCGGACATGGCATTGTCACCCCCAACCGCCGACGTGGAGATAATTGCCGCAGGCGTCGCGGCAAGGCCGTCCCCAGCTTTCGTAGCCGTCCGCAGCCGGGCTTGAGATCGCGGGAATTTCTCTTATAATAGACAAATGGATACTTTAGTAGACGATCTCAGCGCCCGCCTCGCCCAGCGCCTGCGGCTCGAACGCGACAGCCGCGGCTGGTCGCTGGCCGACCTCGCCGAGCGTTCAGGGGTCTCCAAGGCGACCATCAGCAAGATCGAGCGCGCCGAGGTCAGCCCGACCGCGGTGGTGCTGGTCCGGCTCGCCAGCGCCTTCGACCTCACCCTCGCCGGCCTGATGCTGCGCGCCGAGGGCCACGGCGACCGGCTTTCCCGCGCCGCCGATCAACCCGTGTGGCGCGATCCCGAGACCGGCTATCTGCGCACGCAGGTTTTCAGCCGGCCCGATCATCCCGTCGAGATCGTCAAGGTCGAGATGCCGGCGAAGCAGCGCGTGACGCTGCCGGCCTCCTCCTACGCCCACATCCGCCAGGTGCTCTGGGTGCTGTCCGGCGCGCTCGTCCTCACCGACGGCGGCGAACGCCACGAACTCAAGGCCGGCGACTGCCTCGGCTTCGGCCCGCCCGCGGAAGTGACGTTTGCCAACGAGAGCGCCGCGCCCTGCACTTATGTCGTTGCGCTTGCCCGGAGCTGACAATTCATGGCTGACATCCAGATCAAGGCACTGAAATCCTCGCCGGACATCTGCGCGGCGCTCAGCGACATGTTGATCGAAACGGTCGCGCATGGCGGCTCGGTCAGCTTCATGCATCCGCTGTCAGAGGAAGCAGCCGAGACATTCTGGTCCAACGCACTGAATGCCGCGGACCGCGGCGAGCGGATCATCCTCGGCGCCTTCGATGGCGACGCCCTGATCGGCACGGTCACGCTGCTGCTCGACCTGCCGCCGAACCAGCCGCACCGCGCCGAGATCGCAAAAATGATGACGCGCGTCAGCCACCGCCACCGCGGCATCGCCACGGCGCTGCTGCGCGAAGCCGAGGCAATCGCGCTCGCGCACAAGCGCTGGCTGCTGGTGCTCGACACCGCCGAGGACGACGGCGCGGCGGGGCTCTACGAGCGGATGGGATTCAAGCTGACCGGATTGATTCCGGACTACGCGCTGAAGCCGCATGGCGGCCTCACCGGCACGCTGATCTACTGGAAGCGGCTGCAGGAAGTCGCGCCCGCCTGAGCTAACACCCTTCCGCAATCGCCAGAAAATCCACAGCCTTCAGGCTCGCGCCGCCGACCAGCGCGCCGTTGACGTCGGTAACCGCCATCAATTCCTTCGCATTGGAAGGCTTCACCGAGCCGCCGTAGAGAATCCGGATCTTGCCGCCTTCCGCCTTGAACCGGCTGGTGAGAACGCCGCGGATAAAGCGATGAACCTGCTCGACATCCGCAGGCGTCGGCGTCAGCCCGGTGCCGATCGCCCAGACCGGCTCATAGGCCACCACCAGATTGGCCGCCGTCGCGCCATCCGGCAGCGAACCCGCGAGCTGCCCGCCGCAGATATCCAGCGTCTGGCCGGCATCGCGCTGCTTCTGGGTCTCGCCGATGCAGACGATGGCCACCAGCCCCGCCCGCCAGGCCGCTTCCGCCTTCTGGCGGACCAGCGCGTCGGTCTCGCCATGGTCGGCGCGCCGCTCCGAATGGCCGACGATGATGGCGCTGGCGCCGGCATCCGCCAGCATTTCCGCCGAGAGATCGCCGGTATGGGCGCCCGAGGCCTTTGGGTGGCAATCCTGGGCCCCGACGGCGAGTTTCGAACCGCGCGCCTTGTCGGCGAAACCGGCGATCAGGGTGGCCGGGGGGCAGACCAGCAGGTCGGCCTTGCCGGCCAATGCACCCGCCCCTGCAATCATGGACTCGAATTCACCCAAAGCGGATTTCAGGCCGTTCATTTTCCAGTTGCCGGCGATCAGCGGCCGGATGGCGTCGGTCATGTCAATTATCCCGCAAATGTCAGTGTCATGAATGCGCTAGCAGAGCCGCGCCGTCAGTTCCAGATACCGGGTCAAATGGTCACTTGACTGACCCCTCGGCCGTTAACCGCTTCAAATCGCCCACCCGGCCGAGGTTGCGAGGGGGGCGCTGCCACTTTATGATGCGTTTTCAACTCGGTGACGCCCTGTTGCGAAAGTCGGTCCTGAACGGATCAGAACTCTCGCCGGGCACGACCCGGTTCCCCTCTCCTGCAAAAACAAGTTGGACCCATGCTTCGAGGAATTCGGAAAGCCTCATCAAACTGGCTCGGCAAGATTGTCATGGCCACCGTGATGGGCGTTTTGATTGTCAGTTTCGCGGTCTGGGGCATTGCCGACATCTTCAAGGGGTTCGGCCAGTCGTCGCTCGCCAAGATCGGCAAGACCGAGATTTCGACCGAGCAATTCCGCCAGATCTATACCGAGAGGCTGCAGCAGCTCGGCCGCAGCTTTGGCCGTCCGCTCACGTCCGAACAGGCCCGCGCCTTCGGGCTCGACCGCCAGGTGCTGCAGCAGACCATCCAGGAAGCCGCACTGGATGAGGAAGCGCGCCGCATGGGGCTCGCGCAGTCGCAGGAAGAAACCATGCGGCTGATCTACAACGATCCCAATTTCAAGGGATTGGGCGGCAAGTTCGATCCCGCCCGCTTCCAGGCCACGATTCGCCAGTTCGGCTACACCGAGCAGCGCTATCTCGCCGAACAGCGCCGGCTCGGCCTGCGGCGCCAGATCGCCAGCACCGTGTCGGCCGGCGTGGAGCCGCCAAAAGTCCTGCTCGACGCCATGACCCGGTTCCAGAACGAGCAGCGCTCGATGGAATACGTCAAGCTCGAGGCCGCGCAGGCCGGCACCATCGATGCCCCCTCGCCCGAGGCGCTGGCCGCCTATTTCGAGGAGCGCAAGACCCAGTTCCGCGCCCCCGAATACCGCAAGCTGTCCTTTGTCGTGATCAACCCCGAAGAAATCGGCAAATGGATCGAGGTCTCCGACGAGGACGCCAAGAAGGTCTTCGAGCAGCGCCGCGACCAGCTCGGCACGCCGGAAAAGCGCGAAGTATCGCAGATGGTGTTCCCCAACGAAGCCGAGGCGCAGGCCGCCCGCGCCCGCATCACCTCGGGCACGTCGTTCGACGACGTCGCCAAGGAGCGCAATCTCAATCTGGCCGACGTCGACCTCGGCCTGATCGCCAAGAGCGCGATCATCGATCCGGCGATTGCGGATGCGGCGTTCGCGCTGCCGTCGGGCGAAGTCAGCCAGCCGATCCAGGGCCAGTTCGGCGTGGCGCTGGTCAAGATCGGCAAGATCGAGCCGGGCGTGACGCCGACCTATGAGAGCGTCGCCGCACAGGTGAAGAAGGAACTCGCGACCGAGCGCGCCCGCGTCAAGGTCAACGAGATCCAGAACAAGATGGAAGACGAGCGTTCCGGCGGCTCCAATGTGGTGGAGGCCTCGCAAAAGCTCGGCCTGACCGCCGTCACGATCGACGCCGTCGATCGCTCCGGCCGCAAGCCCGACGGCCAGCCGGTGAGCAACATCCCGCGCGGCCTCGACGTGGTCTCGCAGGCCTTCAACAGCGATGTCGGCGTCGACAACGAGCCGATCCAGTTCGCCGGCGGCTATGCCTGGTACGACGTGCTCGGCGTCACGCCCTCGCGCGAACGCCCGCTCGACGAGGTTCGTGCCCAGGTCGAAGCGAAATGGCGCGAAGACCAGATCTCGAACAAGCTGCGCACGATGGCGGCCGAGATGGTGAAGAAGGTCGAGCAAGGCGCGACCCTCGCCGCCGAGGCGGCCGCTGTCGGAGCGAAGGTCGAGACCGCGACCGGCTTCCGCCGCGACGCGTCGCTCTCGGGCGTCCCGTCATCCGCCATCACCGCCGCGTTCCGGACGCCCAAGGACGGCGTCGGGCAGACGTCGGGCGCGGCGGCAGCGAATGGGTGGTGTTCCGCGTCACCGACGTGACCGTGCCGCAGGTCGATGCATCTTCCGACGAGATGAAAAAGCTGAAGGACCTCCTGGAGCGCGGCCTCGCCGACGAACAGGTCGCGCAATACGTCAGAAAGATCGAATCCGAGATCGGCACCACCATCAACCAGGCCGCCTTCGCGCAGGCGACGGGCGCTAACAACTGAGCATGATCGGCACCCAATCCTGAAAGCCCACGCGATGGACGACCTGAAATCTATCATCGGAAAAGTCGCCACCGGCGCGACGCTGTCGCGCGACGAGGCGGCTTCCGCCTTCGACGCCATGATGTCCGGCGAGGCCACGCCCTCGCAGATGGGCGGGCTGTTGATGGCGCTGCGGGTCCGCGGCGAAACCGTCGACGAGATCACCGGCGCGGTGTCGGCGATGCGCGGCAAGATGTTGCGCGTCGAGGCGCCGGCGGATGCCGTCGACGTGGTCGGCACCGGCGGCGACGGCTCCGGTTCGGTCAACGTCTCGACCTGCGCTTCCTTCATCGTCGCGGGCGCCGGCGTGCCCGTCGCCAAGCATGGCAACCGCGCGCTGTCGTCGCGCTCGGGTGCTGCCGACGTGCTGGCTTCGCTCGGCGTCAAGATCGACCTCACGCCCGAACAGGTCGGCCGCTGCGTGGCCGAGGCCGGGATCGGTTTCATGTTCGCGCCTGCGCATCATCCGGCGATGAAGAACGTCGGCCCGACCCGGGTCGAACTCGCCACCCGCACGATCTTCAACCTGCTCGGCCCGCTGTCCAATCCGGCCGGCGTCAAGCGGCAGATGGTCGGCGTGTTCTCGCGGCAATGGGTACAGCCCTTGGCGCAGGTGCTTGAAAAACCTCGGCTCCGAATCCGTCTGGGTGGTGCACGGCTCCGACGGGCTCGACGAAATCACCCTCACCGGGCCCAGTTTCGTCGCCAGCCTCCATAACGGCGAGATCACCACGTTCGAGGTGAAGCCCGAGGATGCGGGCCTCACCTGCTGCAGCGGCGACGCGCTCAGGGGTGGCGACGCCGACGCCAATGCGATTGCGCTGCAAAGCGTGCTCAACGGCAAGCCGAGCCCGTATCGCGACGTCGCGCTGCTGAACGCCGCCGCGGCGCTGATCGTCGCCGGCCGCGCCGACGAACCTCAGGGAAGGCGTCGCGATCGGCGCAAAATCGCTCGACAGCGGCGCGGCGGCAGCGCGCCTGAAACATTTGATCGCGGTCTCGCGCGGCTGATCGCTGGGAGCATCCCTGATGTCCGATATCCTGACCAAGATCGAGGCCTACAAGCGCGAGGAAATCGCCGCGGCGAAGCAGGCCCATCCGCTGTCCGAGATCGAGGCCCGCGCCAGGGCCGCCTCGCCGCCGCGCGGTTTTCTCCGCGCGATCCGCGAAAAGCTTGCGCGCGGCGACTATGCGCTGATCGCCGAGGTGAAGAAGGCCTCGCCGTCCAAGGGGCTCATTCGCGCCGATTTCGATCCGCCGGCGCTGGCAAAAGCCTATGAGGCCGGCGGCGCGGCGTGTCTCTCCGTGCTGACGGATACGCCCTCCTTCCAGGGCCATCTCGACTTCATGGTGGCGGCGCGCGCGGCGACGAGTTTGCCGGTGCTGCGCAAGGACTTTTTGTTCGACACCTACCAGGTGGTGGAAGCGCGCGCCCATGGCGCGGACTGCATCCTGATCATCATGGCCGCGCTCGACGACACCGCGGCAAAGGACATCGAGGACGCTGCCATCGCGCTCGGCATGGACGTGCTGATCGAAATCCACGACCGCGCCGAACTCGACCGCGCGCTAAAACTTCGTTCGCCGATGATCGGCGTCAACAACCGCAATCTGCGGACCTTCGAGACCACGCTGGCGACCAGCGAGGCGCTGGCGCCGCTGATCCCGCGCGACCGCCTGATGGTCGGCGAAAGCGGCATCTTCGCGCCGGATGATCTCGCAAGGCTCGAGCGCGTCGGCATGTCGACCTTCCTGGTCGGCGAAAGCCTGATGCGGCAGCAAGACGTGACGGCGGCGACCCGCGCGCTGCTGGCCCGCCCCGATCGCCCGCGCGCCACCGGGACCGGCTAGCGGATGGCCGGCAAGGATTCCAAACGCCAGTACAAGAGCAAGGCTTCCAAAGCCGGCTCTGCGCTGACCCACATCGATGCGTCGGGCGAAGCGCGGATGGTCGACGTCTCGGACAAGGCGGCGACCGAGCGCACCGCGGTGGCCGAGGGCCGCGTCGTCATGACCAGGGCGACGCTCGATCTGATCGTCTCCGGCAACGCCAAGAAGGGCGACGTGCTGGGCGTGGCCCGCATTGCCGGCATCATGGCCGCCAAGCGCACCTCGGAATTGATCCCGCTGTGCCACCCGCTGGCGCTGTCAAAGGTCACCCTCGACATCGCGCCCGACAAGAAGCTGCCCGGCTGCGTCGTCCGCGCCACCGTCAAGGTCACGGGCCCCACGGGCGTCGAGATGGAGGCGCTGACCGCCGTGTCGGTCGCGTGTCTGACGATCTACGACATGATCAAGGCGGTCGAGCGCGGGGTTCGGATCGAAGGCATCCACCTCGTCGAGAAGATCGGCGGCAAGTCCGGGCATTATCGCGCCGGCCGGTGAGCGCGCTCGTCACGCGGGCGTGACCGGGAAGCGAAGGAATGCGCCCCGCCCTGCCGGGGTTGTGTCTTGCGGAACTTCACAGGGAGCAATCCGATGGCGACCTACAGGCTTCTCGGTGCGGCGGCTTTGTTTGCGATGGTGACCGCGCCGGCAGCGGCCCAGCAGGCCATGGGCGAACCCGGCTATTGCGCGTTCTACTATCCAAACGCCAATTGCCAGAACAAGGGTCCGGGCAATCCCTATACCGGCGATTCCTGGCTGCGCCTCAACCAGGGCGGCGTCGCGCCCGGCAACGCCCCGCCCGACCGCATCGCAAGAAGCGAACGCATCGATCCCAGACATCCATGCAGTGACCGCAGCCTTCGCGTCATACGCTGGCGATCGCGCGCCGATTTTGCCGTTACACCAGGCCAGTTCCATCGCCGGGAGGCGATCCGCTTTGGTTGACGGCAGCGCGCCGCGCTACCGGATAACGTTTCATTAACCAGACTTCCTAACGTCAGCTCCATTTCGACGCGATATCGCAGGTTGTGCCGGGAGAGTGTGAGAACTCCGCTTCCGGAACGTGGCTTTTCCCGGCAGCGATTGCGTTCAATGGCTTCGACCCGCACCACTTCATTCCGCATGATGTCCGTATTCCGCGGCGGCCCGATCCGCTGGCTGATCCTGGGCGGCGTGCTGCTGATCGCGGCCATCGCCATCGGTGCGACCGTCATGGCCGGCAATTTCCGCGAGCGCGCGCTGCGCAACAGCGAGCGCGAGCTGGAAAACACCGTGCTGCTGCTCGCCCGCCATTTCGATCAGCAGCTCGAAGATTTTCAGGTCGTTCAGAAGGACCTGATCGCCTTCATGCGCGCCGGCGGGATTTCGACGGTCGAGAACTACAAGCGGCGGATGTCCGGCCATGACATCCACCTGATGCTGAAATCCAAGATCGAGGCGATGTCCTATGTCGGCGGCGTCAACGTCTTCGACGCCGAAGGCAATTTGATCAACGCATCGGCCGCCTGGCCGCTGCCCCCCGTCAACGTCGCGGACCGCCTCTATTTCAAGACCTTCAAGTCCAACCCGCAGTCGCCGGAGATGCTGGTCGAGCCGGTCTATAGCCGCATCACCGGCATGTGGACCACGGTGATCGCGCGCAAGATCACCGGACCGAAGGGCGAATTCCTCGGCGCCATCGGCCGCGGCATCGAGCCCGCCAACTTCGAAAAATTCTTCGCAACCGTGGCGCTTGGACCCGGCGCCACCATCGCCATGCACCACACCGACGGCACGCTGCTCGCCCGCTACCCGCACGTCGGCGGAACTGGTCGGCAACAATTTCAAGACCGGGCCGGACGTGCAGCGGCGGATCTTCGAGCAGCCGCGCACCACCTCGCGCCTCACCAGCCCGTTCGACGGCCAGGACCGGCTGATCTCGTCACGTGCGCTGACGAATTTCCCGATTGTGATCGTCGCCTCGACGACGGCATCGGCGGCGCTCGCCGACTGGCGCGAGCAGATCGCGATCCTGATTGCGATCACCGCCCTTGCCGTGCTGGCGATCGCCGCCTGCTGTTTCTCGTCGTCCGCAAGCTGTCGCAGCAGCACCGCGCATCGAAGCGGCAGCTGTCGCTGGAGAAGCAGCGCCTCGACACCGCCGTCAACAACATGACGCAGGGCCTGCTGCTGTTCGACGCCAACCAGAAGCTCGTCATCTGCAACAGGCGCTATATCGAGATGTACGGCCTCTCGGCCGACATCGTGAAGCCCGGTTGCAGCTTTCGCGAGGTGATCGCCCACCGCAGGGAAACCGGCACGTTCGTCGGCGACATCGACCACTACATCGACGCGGTGCTGGGTGACATCACCCGGCGCAACGCCATGGTCATTTCGACGCCCGACGGGCGCTCGATCCAGGTCGTCAACGAGCCGGTGCCCGACGGCGGGTGGCTGGCGACCCATGAAGACGTCACCGAACGCCGCCGCGCCGAGGAGCGCATCACCCACCTCGCCCATTACGATGCGCTGACCGACCTGCCGAACCGCGCGCTGTTCCACGAACGGCTCAAGCGGGAATTGTCCGAGGTCACGCCGGAACGCCAGCTGGCCGTGCTCTACATCGACATCGACGAGTTCAAGAGCGTCAACGATTCGCTCGGCCACATGATCGGCGACGCGCTGCTGAAATCGGTCGCCGCCAGCCTCGCCGGCTGCGTGCGGAAATCCGATTTCGTGGCCCGGCTCGGCGGCGACGAGTTCGCCATCGTCCAGACCGGCATCGCGGATACCGACGACGTGATGATGCTCATCGGCCGCATCTTCGAGGCGATCCGCTCGCCCTATCAGTGCCTCGGCCATCAGGTGACCACCGACGCCAGCATCGGTATCGCGATGGCGCCGCGCGACGGTTCCGACATCGACCGGATCCTGAAGAACGCGGATCTGGCGATGTATGCGGCCAAGGCCGCCGGCCGCCGCACCTATCGCTTCTTCGAAACCGACATGGAGGCCGAGGTCAGCGCCCGCCGCAGCCTGGAAATCGATTTGCGCCAGGCGCTGGTCGACGGCGGCTTCGAGGTCTACTACCAGCCCTGCGTCGACCTGCAGACCAACGCGATCACCGGCTGCGAGGCGCTGGTGCGCTGGCGCCATCCGCAGCGCGGCATGATTTCGCCCGCCGAGTTCATCCCGCTGGCCGAGGACACCGGCCTGATCAACCAGCTCGGCGAATGGGTGCTGAACACGGCCTGCAGGGAAGCCGCAAGCTGGCCCGGCAATATCCGCCTCGCCGTCAACGTCTCGCCGATCCAGTTCCGGAGCGGCACGCTGGCGCTGAAGGTGATGGCGGCGCTGGCCGAATCCGGCCTCGCCGCGAGCCGGCTCGAACTCGAGATCACCGAGGCCGTGCTGATCCGCGACGACGAGGCGGCGCTCGCCATTCTGCACGATCTGCGCGCCATCGGCGTCCGCATCGCGCTCGACGATTTCGGCACCGGCTATTCCTCGCTGAGCTACCTGCAGCGCTTCCCGTTCGACAAGATCAAGATCGACCGCTGCTTCATCACCGACATCGCCGAGCCTGAAGGCTCGTCCAGCATCGTGCAGGCGGTGGTGAACATCGCCGCCGATCGCCACATGACCACGACCGCCGAAGGCGTCGAGACCGAGCAGCAGCGCGATCTATTGCGCGAACTCGGCTGCGCGGAAATGCAGGGCTACCTGTTCAGCCCGCCGAAGCCGGCGGCGGAGATCAGGCCGATGCTGTTGGGGGATCGGAACGGGCCGCGACGCGGCGCAGCCGGGCCGGCCGCGCGGGCGGAAGCCAGTGGCGCGGACGGCGTAGCGCTTGACCGCACTGCGATGTCCCGCTCAGCCAAGCCAAAGCTGAACGCAGCACAAGGAATCGAGCGTGGCGAACGAGCACTAGTGGTCTGCAAGACGTTCCGGAGCTTCACGATCAAGGCCAGACAGGTCGTCCGCGCTGTACACGCCGACCCGGGCCAAATCTCTCAAAAGCTTTCTTACAAAAACGATGTTCTTCCGCTGAAGTTCGTGGTTGTTACCGAACCGGAATTGATTTCCCTTCGAAACGATAAGGCCATCCGGCCTTTCCTCGAGAACGCCCTGCTTGATCAAGCGGTTTGCACGCCGGCGGATTGTTTCCATCGGCAAATTGAGAAATCTCACCAGAGACCCGCGGGAAACTCCGAGCTTGACCACGTCGGGCTCAACCGCATGAACGCTTCCGAACTGACGATCCAAAACCGGATCCTTCATGACGTTCAACACGTTTCCATTCAACACCGCATGGATGATCAGAAGATCAATAGGATCAAACTCATAGTGGCGGAATAGCTCACTTATCGAACAAAGCACGTACGAGAGAGTGTGCCGCGACACCGTGCGAATAAGATCATCCCCGACCTGATTTTCTGAATTCACGCAACTCTCCGGTTTCGCACAACCACCCCTCCCAAAATGGGAGGGTACCCCCTTGAGCGCACCGTCGCTAGATGATTGTCATCATGGGGTGCGGGCTTCTTGGTTCCTAGAAGGCTGGTTGCGCTCACTTTCGCGCGTCAACAGGCGGCCAATCCTGGCCGGATGTACAGCAAGTGGCGTCCCCCGTCGGCTACTCGTCGTAGGTTGGCGCGATGTTCCGGAAAGAGAAAATGCAGCCGGAAGGTACGGAAACGAAAGTCTATTTCGGATGCCAATTGTGCGGAGCCGTATATCGTGCGGTTCAAATCAAGGCTGCAAACGGCGTTCTCGGCGCACACACTTGCGAGCTTTGCTCCGCCGAAGTCGTATTCGACTCACCTGATTTCCAGATCCGGAACTGGACCAGAGTAAAACCACTCCAATCTTTTTCTGACTCGGGTCCGCAGGCAAGCAACCGGATGAGATGAAACGGTCTGGATAGCGCGGCCGATGTGCGGGGCCGCGGACGTCGCTTGCGCTCGCCCTCCCTACATCTTCGCCTTCAGCGGCACCCGAAACGTCCGGAATCCCTCGACCTCGGGAAACAGGTTGGCCACGTCGCGCGGGGCGAGCACGACGGCGGCCTGGACTTCGCCGTTGATCAGCCGATCGATCGCGCTGGCTTTGCCTTCGCTGAAGTGGACTTCGGCGGCGCCCGCCGCCATCAGCGCGGCGCTGACGCGTCCACTCGAGGCGGACTGCTTCTCGGTGATCGCGATGTTCTTGTAGTTCAGGTCGGACAAGGAATTGATCTCGGGGCCTGCCAGCACGAGCGCGACGAGATTGTCGGGATCATCGAGCGATGCGGATGCGTCCTTTGCGATCTCCCTGGCCTTGCCGGGCGCCATCGCGGGAGTGGCCGCAGCGGGTGCTGCGGCAACTTCGAGCGTCGCCGGCGGCGGCAGTACGACCTCGGGCTTTTTCTCAACTACGACCTCGGCCTTCGCTTCGGCCTTGACCTCCGGCGCAGGTGCCGCGGCGGGCTGCGACGGCGCGATAGCGACCGTCTGCGCCGGCGCCGGCGGGGTGGCGCTCTCCACCTTCGGCTCCGGCTTCTGAATGGCAGCGGTGGTCTCTTCGACCGGCTTGGTCGGCGTTGCGGCCGCCACGGCCGGCGGCATTGCCTTGGGCGTTGCCGCAGGCGCAGCGTTGGGCGCGACGATCTTCTTGCCGTTTGACGCCTTGGCGCCGAGCGCGTTGCCGTTCGACGCGGTCTTGCCGGCAGGCGGCGCAGTGCGGGCAACCGGCGCGGCATGTTTCGCCGCACGCGGGCGAGCCACAGGCTCGACCTGTTCGAATTCCGCGCTCGAGCGGCACCGCGACGCTGATCTCGCGTTCCTCGCGCCGCCGGGCCGACTGCGCCCGATAGGACCAGTTCATATAGGCCTGGCACGCACGGCTGCAGGGTTGTCCGTCGATATAGACGACGTCGGGCGAATCGAGCGCTTGTGCCTGCAGCGTTCCGGTCGAACCGAGGAACAGGATCAGGGGCAGCAAAGTCCAATTTCTCGACATGATCACTCCGTTTCAACGCGTATGCAGCGGGAACCGGCCTGGTGAAGGCCTCGCGCGAGCTACGGTTGGGTCAGAGACGGAGTTTCAAAAAAGGACACCCATCCTACTTTGCATGGGGTTGTTTTACAGATTTTGTGTTTTGGGGCGTCGCCGCGTGCGGGACGAACGGTAGCCCGCATGAGCGCCGCGACATGCGGGAACGCAAAACCCGGATATCGCTTTCGCTCATCCGGGCTACGCAGAGACTTCCGACAGCGTCGATTAGCGCCGGGCCGCCGCTAGTTCGGCACCGCCCGCTTCGCCATGGTCGGCGCGTTCGCGTTCACCGTGACGCCGCGCAGCAGGTTGAACGCGGCGGTCAGCGCCTTGTCGTCCTTTTCGTTCGGCGGAACGAAGGCCTGCGAGCCGGCCTGCTCGGCGCCGTCGGCCGCAAGATGGCCGCGCATCGAGGCTTCGCCCTTCAGAGTCGGCGCGGCCCTTCAGTTCATCCGGCACCTCCTGCAGCACCTCGACGTCGGGCGCGATGCCCTGGGCCTGGATCGAGCGGCCGGACGGGCGTGAAGTAGCGCGCGGTGGTCAGCGCCAGCGCGCCATTGCCGGACCCGAGCGGGATGATGGTCTGCACCGAGCCCTTGCCGAAGGTGCGCGTGCCGATCAGCGTGGCGCGCTTGTGGTCGCGCAAGGCGCCGGCCACGATCTCGGACGCCGACGCCGAGCCGCCGTTGATCAGCACCACCAGCGGCTTGCCCTTGGTGATGTCGCCGCCGCGCGCGGTGAAGCGCTGGGTTTCCTCGGCGGTGCGGCCGCGGGTCGAGACCACCTCGCCCCGCGACATGAAGGCGCTCGACACCGATACCGCCTGGTCGAGCAATCCGCCGGGATTGTTGCGGAGGTCGACGACATAGCCCGCGAGCTTGTCGGAGGGGATCTCCTTGTTGATGCTGGCGATGGCCTTCTTCAGGCCGTCGGTGGTCTGCTCGTTGAAGCGGGTGATCCTGATATAGCCGATGTCGCCGCCGTCGGTCTTGTGGCGGACCGGCCGCACCCGGATGATCTCGCGCACGATCGCGACATCGATCGGCGCGGCGACGCCCTTGCGCGCGACCTTCAGCCGGATCTTGCTGTTGGCGGGGCCCTTCATCCGGCCCACCGCCTGCTCCAGCGTCATGCCCTGGATCTGCTCGTCGTCGATCTGGGTGATCACGTCGCCCGACAGCATGCCGGCCTTGGCCGCGGGCGTATCGTCGATCGGCGTCACCACCTTGACGAGGCCGTCTTCCATCGTGACCTCGATGCCGAGCCCGCCGAACTCGCCATGCGTGGTCTCCTGCATGTCGCTCCAGCCCTTCTCATTCATGTAGCGCGAATGAGGATCGAGCGCGGAGATCATGCCGTTGATGGCGCCTTCCATCAGCTTGGAATCGTCGGGCTTCTCGACATAGCTGGTCTTGATCCGCTCGAACACGTTGCCGAACAGATTGAGCTGGGTGTAGGCGTCGGAACGCGCCGCGGCCTTGGCGACCGCCACCCAGTTGGTGCCCAGCGATCCCGTCGCCGCCAGGGTCAGACACACGCCCGTCACCGTGCCGAGAAGAAAGGCAAAATTCCTGCGCATGATGGGGCGTCCCTTGTGTTCTTGATATTTGGGCGCCCGCGATTCCCCTGAATCGGCGCCCCTGTCCCGATACCGCCAACTCACAACGGCTTTTTGGTCGGATCAAGGCACGGCCGACCCGGACCACTACGGCCTTGCGGGATCGGCTTTGGCGGCAGCGCGGTGTTGCCCGCATGCCACTTGCTCGCAGGCGGGTGGCGGAAGCTGCGGATCTGACGGCCTATTCGGCTTCCTGCAGGCCGTTCTGCCAGGTCGAGGGCCGGGTTCCAAAGCCGCGCTTGGCGCGGGTGCCGAGCCAGTAGCCGAATTGCGGCGGAACGTTGCGGAACGGTCCCTCGACGCCGAGCTTGAGCGCGGCATCCATCGGCCAGTTGGGATTGTTGAGGATTTCGCGGCCCACCGCGATCAGGTCGGCCTGGCCGTCGCGCAGGATCTGCTCGGCCTGGTCGCCGTGGATGATGAGGCCGACCGCCATCGTCATGATGTCGGCGTGGCGCTTCACATGTTCCGACAGCGGCACTTGATAGCTGTATTTGATTTCCTTGCCGAGGATCGGCGCCACTTCGGTGATGCCGCCGGACGAACAGTCGATGACGTCGACGCCTTTCGCCTTGAGGATCTTCGCCAGCCGCGCGCTCTCGTCCGGTCCCCATCCGGCATTGTCCTCGACCGAGAGACGCACGAACAGCGGCTTGTCGTCGGGCCAGTGCGAGCGCACGGCCTCGGTGACTTCGATGATGAAACGCATGCGATTGGCTTCGGAGCCGCCATATTCGTCGGTGCGCTGGTTGGACCGCTCGGACAGGAACTGATGCACGAGATAGCCGTGTGCGCCGTGCAGTTCCAGCACGTCGAACCCGGCTTCATGGGCGCGCCGTGCTGCATTGCCCCAGGCCTGCACCAGATCTTTCACTTCGCTCCGCTCCAGCGCCTTCGGCACCGGCCATTTCTCGCTATGGGCGATCGCACTCGGGGCGACCGGCGACCAGGCGTCCCAGTCGTCGATATCGGCCGTCCGCTGCAGCGGGCGGTCGCCCTCCCACGGCCGGGTTGCGCGCGCCTTGCGGCCGGAATGGCCGAGCTGGATGCCGGCGACCGAATTCTGCTGCTTGATGAACTTCACCAGCCGCCCGAGCGGTTCGACAAAGGCGTCGTCCCAGATGCCGAGATCGCCGACCGTGCCGCAGCCGCGCCGCTCGACCTTGGTCGATTCCACCACGACGAGGCCGGCGCCGCCGGCGGCGAACTTGCCGGCGTTCATCAGATGCCAGTCGGTCGGAAAGCCCTTCACCGCCGAATATTGATGCATCGGCGGCACCACGATGCGGTTCTTCAGCGTCACGCCGCGGATCGTCATCGGGGAGAACAGCAGCATTTCCGTCATGGTCATTTCCTTGGCATGAGACATCATTGTCCCGGCACCGCGCCGGGGCGTGTCTTCTTGTTATTGCTTGGCGGCGCCCTCGACGGACTTCGCCTTCGGCTTGGCCGGCGGCGTCTTGGCGGCGGCTTTCGGCTGGCGCGCTGTCGCTGCGCACCGTCCCCCAGGGGTCCGTGCTTCTGCTGTTCCGGAATGTTGCCGAGCGACCGCCGGTAAGCCCGCTCGGCGTCCTTTTCGGCCGCGATCTTCTGCAGGCGTCTTGGGCTTGTCCTCCTCGCCATATCTTGGCGGGGCCTGTTCTGGGCGAAGGCCGATCCGGTCAACAGCCCGATCACGGCGATGGCGCCCAGACACTTTTCCGACGGCTTGCATGCGACTACTCCCTGAAGTAGGCCCATCCCTTAGCACAGCTTGCGGACGGGCTTAAGCGTCAGGATTGGGCTTCGAAGCAATCCCGGCGCGGCCGTTGATCGGGCCGGTGCGGTTTTGTAAACGGTTGCCATGAATTTGCCGCTCAGCGCCCTCCTCCGTCGACGTCTTGCTGTTCGACCTCGGCCGTGTCGTGCTCGACATCAATTTCGATTCCGTGATGGCGACATGGGCCGGGCACGCCGGATGCGCGCCCGCCGATCTTGCCAGCGCGTTTTGTCGTCAACGACAGCTTCAAGCATCACGAGACCGGCCGGATCGACGACGCCGCGTTCTTTGCGGACCTGCGCCAGTCGCTCGGCATCGATCTCACCAGACGCGCAGTTCCTGGAAGGCTGGAACGCGATCTTCGCCGGCGAGATGCCGGGCATCGCGCCGCTGCTGGCGGGCGCCGCGCAACGCCTGCCGCTTTATGCGTTTTCGAACACCAATCCGGCCCATGTCGCGCATTTTTCCAAAACCTATGCCGGCGTGCTCGGCCATTTCCGCGAGATATTCCTGTCCTCCAGCATCGGTTTGCGCAAACCCGACGCGGCGGCCTATGATCATGTGGTAAAGGCGATCGGCGTGCCGGCGTCGCGGATTTTGTTTTTCGACGACTCGGCCGCCAATATCGAAGGTGCGCGGGCGCGCGGCCTTCGTGCCGTCCACGTGACATCGATGGATGACGTGGCGCGGGCACTCACTGCACTCGAAGTCTAGGAGCTGTGCCCGTGGCCCTGATGCCCGTCGCCGATGCGCTTGCCGCGATCCTTGCCGGCGCCGAACCGTTGCCCGAGGAAATGATCGCGCTCGATGCCGCCTATCATCGCGTGCTGGCGCGCGACGTCGCGGCACGGCGGACGCAGCCGCCGCAGGCGATGTCGGCGATGGACGGCTACGCGGTGCGCGCGGCGGATGCCGCCGACACCAGCGCACGGCTGAAGGTGATCGGCGAGGTCGCCGCCGGCCGCCCGTTCGGGCGCAAGGTCGGCAAAGGCGAAGCGGTGCGGATCTTCACCGGCGGCGTGATCCCCGACGGCGCCGATGCCGTCATCATCCAGGAAGACACCGCCGTCGATGGCGACCACATCACCATCACGGAAGCCGCCGCACCGGGGCGGCATATCCGGCCCGCCGGCGTCGATTTCCGCGAGGGCGACGTGCTGCTCGCGCGCGGACGCCGCCTCACCGACCGCGATCTGTCGCTCGCCGCCGGCATGAACTATCCGGAGTTGGCGGTGCGCCGCCGTCCCAAGGTCGCCGTGCTCGGCACCGGCGACGAGCTGGTGATGCCGGGCGCCACCCCCGGCCCCGGCCAGATCGTCTATTCCAACGGCTACGCGCTTGCGGGCGCTGGCCCGCGCCGAGGGCGCCGAAGTCGCCGATCTCGGCATCGCCGCCGATACGGTGGCCGCCACCGCGGACGGCATCCGCCGGGCGCGCGAGCTCGACGCCGATATCCTGATCACCATGGGCGGCGCTTCCGTCGGCGACCACGACCTCGTCAAGCGCTCGCTGGAGGCCGAGGGCACCGCGATGGCGTTCTGGCGGATCGCGATGCGGCCGGGCAAGCCGATGATGCACGGCCGGCTGGGCGCGATGCGGGTGATCGGCCTGCCCGGCAATCCCGTCTCCTCCTATGTCTGCGGCTTCCTGTTTCTGGTGCCGCTGATTCGGGCACTCTCGGGCCGCGACACCATCCATCACGTGCGCGAAAGCGCGGTTCTCGGCCGCGACCTCGCCGCCAACGACCAGCGCGAAGACTATCTGCGGGCGCGGCTCGAGGAGCGCGCCGACGGCGCGCCGGTTGCGGTGCCGGTAACCCACCAGGATTCGTCGCTGTTGGGGAATCTCGCTGCGGCACGGGCACTTGTGATACGTCCGCCGTTCGCGCCGGCCGCGCCGAAAGGCTCGCCTTGCGAATTGCTCCGGCTGCCGGAATGACGACCTGAACGGCGTCTCTCGTCCGAAGTCGCAATGCGTTCACCCTAAATTAAGTGGTTGCGGAACACATATCGAACATATAGTGTCCGTTCATGATTTGTTTCGACTGCTAGTGTCTATGGTTGGGGGTCTGGGGACTCCTGCACTGGACCTGACTATTCGGGACTGAAGACGGCTTGAGACTGAAGACGACGCCAACCGGGGGATTGCTCGCGATGCTTACGCGCAAACAGTATGAACTTCTGCGTTTCATCAATGAACGGCTGAAGGAAGCCGGCGTACCGCCCTCCTTCGACGAGATGAAGGACGCGCTCGACCTGCGGTCGAAATCCGGCATCCACCGCCTCATCACGGCGCTGGAGGAGCGCGGCTTCATCCGCCGCCTGCCCAACCGCGCCCGCGCCATCGAAGTCATCAAGCTGCCGGAGCTGGCCGCCGCCGGAGGCAGCCGTCGCGGCTTCACGCCGAGCGTCATCGAAGGCACGCTCGGCAAGCGCATGGTGAGCGCGCCGGCCGCGGCCGACGATGGCGAGCGCCCGGTGGCGGTGCCCGTGATGGGCCGGATCGCCGCCGGTACGCCGATCGAGGCGCTGCAGACCCGCAGCCACACCATCAGCGTGCCGCCCGACATGCTCGGCTCCGGCGAACATTACGCGCTCGAAGTGCGCGGCGATTCCATGGTGGATGCCGGCATCCTCGACGGCGACATGGCGCTGATCCAGCGCAACGAGAACGCCGACACCGGCGACATCGTGGTGGCGCTGATCGACGAGGAGGAAGCCACGCTCAAGCGTTTCCGCCGCCGCGGCGCCTCGATCGCGCTGGAACCCGCCAACGCCGCCTACGAAGTGCGCATCCTTCCTCCCAACCGGGTCCGGATTCAGGGCAAGCTGATCGGGCTGTACCGCAAATACTGACCTGCCGTTTGCCGGCATCACCGCGACGCGATTCCCGCCCCGGCCTTCGGCCGGGGTTTTTGCTGCGTGCAGGAACCGGGCTGCGTTATCGCGCTTGTGATTTAGACGCGGCGCTTCAGCCGCAGAATTGCCCTGAAGCAGGAAAAGGCTCAGCACCAAGTCCACTCTGATAGAGGCCGGTGCCTCGTTCCAGACACGGGTCTGCTATCTCAACCGAGGGAGCCATCCGATGTGCGACTATAGCCTGCACGCCGTGAAGAGCCGGCCTGCCCAGGTCGGCGAGACGCTGATCACCACCACCTTCCGCGGTACGTCGACCCGCGGCTTTGCCTCCGAAAGCGAACCCGCGGTCGCGGTCTGCATGCTTCCGGGCACCGAACTCGCGTTCGCCGAAGACGTCCGATACGACAGCCGCTGGATCTGGACGCGAACCACCGACTGGCGGGTCGGCAAGTTCAACCAGATCGAAACCGAAGTAGCCGACCGTCACCACGATGCGATCGAATTTCCGGACGGCAGCCACGTGCTGGTGACGCAGCTCCGCAAAGGCCAGCGCGCGACCGTTCTGCAATTGCCCGTGACCGAGGGCGAGCGCGCCGCGAAGCTGACCGAAGCGCCGCGAACCGAATCGATCGTCGCGCGTTGAACCCCGCCTACGATCCGCCGGTTTCGGCCAGCGGATCGTCGTGGTATGGGTTTTTCGGGTAACGCGTCGCCGAGGGGCTGTCGGTGGTCAACAAGGTTACATGGCAAAAGGCCGGACGAGTGACCGAGCCGGGACGGTACATGTTCCGCTACGGCTGGGTTACCGTTACCGCCGAAGACCTCGCGGTCTGGCAAAAATTCCCCGAGGCGGCGTTCACGCTGGTCAGCCTGCCCTCGTCCGCCGATGCGCCCGAGGAATATCATCTCGGCGCGTTCGAAATACCGGCTCATCCTCCAGCTCCGTCGATCGACGAGCACTGACGATTGTCCGCTAGCTATTCGTCCGCCTGCAAATCGGCCTCGGCCGGCGTGGCGTCGACGGCACGCGGCGGCACGATGCGCGGCGCCAGCACGCGCGGCGTCCACCTCGCCCTCGTTAGCCGCGGCCGGCGACCACGGACGGTCGATGCCTCTTGGCTTCGCCGCCTCGACGACAAATCCTGTCGCGGCCGTGCCGCAACGCCATCGCGCCCTGCCGGCGCAGCCGGTCGGCGTCGATGACGGACGCCGCGCACGACGCAGGCGCCTGCCGCAACGTCACGATCAGCGCCGCGCGCTCGCAATCGTCTGCCAACGCCTCGGGCTTGTAGGCCTGCGCGACCAGGCCGCCGCCGGCCGACTGCATCACGCAGCCGAGATCGTCGCAGGAGACGCCCTCGGTCAGCGACGCGTCCGCCGCCGTGCGCTTGTCCGCGTCCGCCGCCAGCCATTCCTTGAGCAGGAACGAATCCCGCGAGCCTTTGACGGCGTGCATCAGGTGCAGCCTGCCGTCGCCACCGCGGACGCCGACATGGCGGCCATCGGCCGAGATCAAGATGTCCGGCTGCGGCGCCCGCGCCGCCCACAGCGCCGCCACCAGCACCAGTATCGCGCCCGACCAGCGCAGCGGCGTGCGCAGCAGGCCGAGCAGGATGAGGCCGAGGCTGGCTGCGATCAACGGGCCGATGCCGAACGCCGGCACCCGGCCGACCGCGCCCGGCAGCGCCGCGACCCATTGCGTCACGAAAATCATCCAGTCGATGCCGATGCCCATGATCGCCCAGAACAGGCGATCGAAGCCGAACGGCATCGCGACGAGGCCGAGCAGGCCCGCCGGCATCACGACGGCCGACACCACCGGCATCGCCGCCAGATTGGCGAGCACGCCATAGGGCGTAATCCTGTGAAAGTGAAACGCCGCATACGGCAGGGTCGCGAGCCCCGCCACCAGCGAGGCCAGCAGCAGCATCGCGATCTCGCGGCCGCCCCACAGTGCCGCGCGTGCGGTTGCGGTATGATCCGCGGTTGCGAACAGGCGCGGCATGCCGATCTGCACCAGCGCCACCAGCCCGAGCGTCGCGGCGAACGACATCTGAAAACTCGGATGCACCAGCGCTTCCGGCGCCGCCGTCAGCACGATCAGCGCCGCGACCGCGAGCGTGCGAAAGGTGATCGCCCGGCGATCGACCATGACCGCGATCAGCACCACCGCCGTCATGAAGAACGAGCGCTGCGTGGCGACTTCGGCGCCCGACAGCAGCAGATAGAACGCGGCGGCAGCGAGCGCTGCCGCCGCCGACCATTTCTTGATGGCGTAGCCGACGGTCAGCGTCGGAAACAGCGCCAGCAGCGCCCGCACCGCGAAGAACACGACGCCGGCGACGACCGCCATGTGGTAACCCGAGATCGAGAGCACGTGGCCGAGACCCGAGATGAACATCGCATCGTTCACCGGCGGCGAGATCGCGTCGCGCCGCCCGGTCAACAGCGCGGTGGCGATCGCACGCTTGTCGCCTTCCAGCGTGGTCGCGATCCGCGCGTCGATCGCATCGCGCAGGCCCTGCATCGCGGCCGAATAGCCCAGCCGCAATCCGCCGCCCTCCGGCGGCTCCTTTGCCTTGATCGCACCCATCACGAAACCGGAGGCGCCGATGCCGGCAAAAAACATGTCGCGGCTGAAATCGTAACTGCCTGGCCGCACCGGGGTGAGCGGCGGCAGCAGCCGCGCCTTCAACTCGACAAAGCTGCCGACCGCGGGCGCCGTGCCCTTCTTCACCGACAGCCGCACGCGTTCGAGCTTTGTCGTCCCGCGCGCGCTCTCCATGGTGACGACGCGCAGCACGAAACGATCGGTGCGCTCGCGGATGTCGCGGGTTTCGACAAAACCCGTCAGCGCCACCGAAAACATCGGCCGCGCCAGCACGCCATGGCCGATCCGCGCGGTCTTCCAGGTCGCCACCGCAAAGCCCGCCGCGACGGCCGCGATCATCACCGCGGCGGGAAAGAATTTTTGCCGCCGCAACAGCACCGCGACCGCGCAGAGCACGATGGCCAAAACAGCAGCCACCGACAAAACCGGCTCATGATCGGCGGCAAAGTAAAACGCGATGCCGGTCCCGAACGCCACCGGCACCCAGGGCAGCAGCCGGCCGGCACCGGCTTCCGCGCGCGCCCATGCGCGCAGCGTTTCGATCAGCGGCGGCCAGAACGCGGGCCGCGACGGCGCAAGGCCGCCAATCGGCGCCGCCGCACGCGGCGGCCAGGTCCCGGCATAGCCGCGCGTTCCGGCCCGAATTGTCGCCCTGCTCCGCCACCGAGGTTACACCTTACGATCTCGTGGATATCGCAAGACTACCGGACGGTGTATTTAAGCGGCTAGCAGAACAGAAAGAGAAACCTGAAGAAATGCACGGCAACCGTGGCATGGCCGGGCCACTTGTCCACCGTGGAAACCCGCCGATCGGACAAACGGCATTTTCCGACTCGGCGAAGAGTGCTCTGAATTCGAGGCTGGTTGCGGAGTATGATGTGAGCCAGTTTTATTTCATGCTTCTGCTCGTCACGACTCTGATGCTCACCGCATGCTTCGGAGTAGCGGCTTGGCGCCTCTCCGGTGAATCATCCGAAGTCACCGGGAGCGTTCTACAGCACTTAATCGATACCCGCTGAATTCTCGCCATCGGACCGCCTGAAGGGCGTGCCAGAATCAGACAATTGAACGTGGGCGGCGATTGCCGTCGCACACGGTAAATCGAACATCAGGATATGATTGACATGAAGCGTGCGGCCTTGATTTCATTTGCAGTGATTTTGACTTCCGCTCCCGCCGCTGCCGCCACGCCAGAGCAATGCCGCTTCATCGAGGCGCGGGCCGAGCGCGACGCCTGCTATCAGCGCCAGGAAGCAGCGCGCGCCGCCCGGCAGAAGGCGCTGGAAACGCAGCAGGCCACGCAGCCAAAGCCGTATGAACCGATGGAGCCGGAGGATGCCCAGCTCGCCAGGGCCATCCGGGGGATTTGCCGGGGCTGCTAGGCGCGCTGAAGCGGCTACTGCTCGATCAGCGGCGTCTTCGACGAGACGTGGTGGCTGACGATCTTCCATTCGCCGCCTTCGCGAATGATCACCCAGGTGATTTTGACCTGCAGCGGCTCGGCATTCGCCTCGACGACAAAGGTCGCGATGCCGGCGACGTTGATTACGTCGGGCGCGGCGTGGACGGTCCTGACGTCGGTGAATTGCACTGACGGTGAAGACCAGCGCGGCAGGCCCTCGAAATAGGCCTGCACGCCGTCATTGCCGCGATAGAGGTTCGGGTTTGAGCCGAAGAAGAATGCGTTGCGTGAGTAAAGCGATGCGAGCGCGCCGGCATCCAGTTTGCCGAACGCCGCCGCCCATCTGCCCATGATGCTGGAGACGACGTCGTCGGTCGCGCTGCGCTCGGAGGATCCCATCGACCGACCTCAGCCCTTCCCGCCGACTTCCTTCGCAAACGTGTCGCGCAGGCCGATGGTGCGGTTGAACACGGGCTTGCCGGGCGCGGAATCCCGGTCGCGCACGAAATAGCCCTGGCGTTCGAACTGCATCACCTCGTTCGAATTGTCAGACGGCGACCGACGGCTCGATCCGGGCGTCGGGCAAGACTTCCAGCGACTCCGGATTGAGGTCGGCGGCGAAATTCGTGGCGTTCGGGCTCGGGTTGGCGAACAGCTGGTTGTAGACGCGGATTTCCGCCGGCACGGAATCCCTGGCCGACAGCCAGTGCATGGTGGCCTTGACCTTGCGTCCATCAGGCGCGTTGCCGCCCTTGGTCGCGGGATCGTAGGTGCAGCGCAGCTCGACCACTTCGCCCGCGTCGTTCTTGATGACGCCGGTGCACTTGACGAAATAGGCGTAGCGCAGCCGCACCTCGTTGCCCGGCGACAGGCGGAAGAATTTTTTCGGCGGGTTCTCCATGAAATCGTCGCGCTCGATATAGAGCTCGCGGCCGAACGAAATTTTTCGCGTGCCGGCGGCGGGATCGTCGGGATGGTTGACGGCCTCGAGCTCCTCGGTCTGCCCTTCCGGATAGTTCTCGATCACGACCTTGAGCGGCCGCAGCACCGCCATCCGCCGCTGCGCCGTCTTGTTCAGGTGCTCGCGGATGCAAAACTCCAGCATGCCGACATCGACCACGCTGTTGGCTTTTGCCACGCCGATGCGCTTGACGAACTCGCGCAACGCGGCCGGCGGCACGCCGCGCCGCTTCATCCCGGCAATCGTCGGCATGCGCGGATCGTCCCAGCCCGAGACGTGGCCGTCGCGCACGAGCTGCGTCAGCACGCGCTTGGACAGCAGCGTGTAGGTCAGGTTCAGCCGGGCGAATTCGTACTGCCGCGGCTTCGACGGCACCGGCAGCTTTTCCAGCAGCCATTCATAGAGCGGCCGGTGATCCTCGAATTCCAGCGTGCAGATCGAATGCGTGATGCCTTCGATGGCGTCCGACTGGCCGTGGGCATAGTCGTAGCTCGGATAGATCGACCATTTGTCGCCGGTGCGCGGATGGTCGCGCATGCAGGATGCGATACAGCACGGGATCGCGCAGGTTGATGTTGCCGGAGGCCATGTCGATCTTCGCGCGCAGCACGCGCGTGCCGTTCGGAAATTCGCCGGCCTTCATGCGCCGGAACAGATCGAGGTTTTCGTCGACCGTGCGGTCGCGGAACGGCGAGTTCTTGCCGGGCTCGGTCAGCGTGCCGCGGCTGACGCGGATCTCCTCCTGCGACTGGTCGTCGACATAGGCATGCCCGGCCTTGATCAGGCCTTCGGCCCAGTCGTACAGGCGCTCGAAATAGTCGGAGGCGTAATAGAGATCGGTTCCCCAGTCATAGCCGAGCCAGCGCACGTCGGCCTGGATGGAATCGATATATTCCTGCTCTTCCTTGGTCGGGTTGGTGTCGTCGAAGCGCAGATGGCACTTGCCGGCAAATTCCTGCGCGATGCCGAAATTCAGGGCGATCGACTTGGCATGGCCGATGTGCAGGTAGCCGTTCGGCTCCGGCGGAAACCGGGTCACGATCCGGCTGTGCTTTTTGGAGGAGAGGTCGGCCTGGACGATGTCGCGGATGAAATCGCGCCCCGCCTCTGCCGCTACCGGTTCTGTGGTCATTCCGAGTTCCTGTTAGGGATTGGCGAACCTTCTGCCAAATTCGCAACCGTGAGCCAAGCCTACTTTGCCCTCAAGCCTACTTTGCCCTGGGGTTAGGCTTTAGTTATGCATCGTTCCTGATATACACCACCGCCAATTCACCTCAGCCAGCCTCGGTAAATGACCTCTCCCGTCGTCACACGCTTTGCCCCCTCGCCCACCGGCTTCCTCCATATCGGCGGCGCCCGCACCGCGCTGTTCAACTGGCTGTACGCCAAAAAGACCGGCGGCAAGATGCTGCTGCGGATCGAGGACACCGACCGCGAGCGCTCCACCGAGCCCGCGATCGCGGCCATTCTCGACGGGCTGAAATGGCTGGGGCTCGATTGGGACGGCGACGTCGTCTACCAGTTCAGCCGCGCCGCGCGCCACCGCGAGGTCGCCGAGCAGCTGCTGGCCAGCCGGCAAGGCCTACCGGTGCTACGCCACCGCGGAGGAGCTGACGGCGATGCGCGAGAAGGCGCGCGCCGAGGGCCGCACCCGCCTCTATGACGGGCTGTGGCGCGACCGCGATCCGGCGCTGGCGCCCGCCGGCATGAAGCCGACCATCCGCCTGAAGGCCGAGCAGACCGGCGAGACCGTGATCGAGGACCAGGTGCAGGGCCGCGTGGTCTGGCAGAACGAGAACCTCGACGATCTCGTGCTGCTGCGCGGCGACGGCAACCCGACCTACATGCTGGCGGTCGTGGTCGACGACCACGACATGGGCGTCACCCACGTCATCCGCGGCGACGACCATCTGATCAACGCCGCGCGCCAGAAGCAGATCTATGATGCGCTCGGATGGGACATCCCGAACATGTCCCATATCCCGCTGATCCACGGGCCCGACGGCGCAAAACTGTCGAAACGCCATGGCGCGCTTGGGGTCGAGGCCTACCGCGCCCTGGGCTATCTGCCGGCGGCGCTGCGCAATTACCTGGTCCGGCTCGGCTGGAGCCATGGCGACCAGGAAATCTTCTCCACGGAGGAAATGATCGCGGCCTTCGATCTGCCCGCCATCGGGCGCTCGGCGGCGCGGTTCGATTTCGCCAAGCTGGAAAATCTCAACGGCCATTACATCCGCCAGGCCGATGACCGCGATCTGGTTGCCCAGTTCGAGAGTGTGCTGGATTACGTGCCCGAAGGCGCCGAGCTGAAGGCAAAACTCAACGACACCACGCGCGGCCAGCTGCTGCGCGCGATGCCGAGCCTGAAGGAGCGCGCCAAAACCCTGATCGAGCTGATCTCGGGCGCCTACTTCATCTTTGCCGACCGCCCGCTCCAGGTCGAGCCGAAGGCCGCCGCCCTGCTGACGCCGGAGACGCGGGCGCTGATCGGCGAGCTCCGGACCGCGCTGGAAACCGTTAACGATTGGCAAGCGGCGACCACGGAAGCCGCCATGCGGAATTTCGCGGAGCAGAAAAACCTCAAGCTCGGCGCCGTCGCCCAGCCACTCCGGGTGGCGCTGACCGGACGCACGACCTCGCCGGGCATTTTCGACGTTCTGGCGGTGCTTGGGCGCGAGGAATGCCTCGGACGGCTGGCCGACCAGGCGGCCGGCTGACGCCTCTTATTGGGGCAGCTGCGACATCTTGCAGCGCACAGGGCAATAAGCTACGCCTTTGAAGTCGCTTCTCGACACCCGCCTACCTTGCTGCCGCCGCAAAATGGCACCACGGTCGGCACAGTTTTTCGTAACGATTTCATCGGGGACCCACGATGGACGCAAAATCCAGCAACAAGACTGCAACGCTCACGGTAGGCAACAAGACCTACGATTTCCCGATCCTCAGCGGCACGGTGGGGCCCGATGTCATCGACATCGCCAAGCTCTACGCGCAGGCCGGGATGTTCACCTACGACCCCGGCTTCACCTCGACCGGCAGCTGCCAGTCGAAGATCACCTATATCGACGGCGACGCGGGCGTGCTGGAATACCGCGGCTACCCGATCGAGCAGCTCGCCGAAAAGGGCGACTTCCTGGAAACCTGCTATTTGCTGCTGTACGGGGAGCTTCCGACGCCCGGCGCAGAAGCAGGATTTCGACAGCCGCGTGATCCACCACACCATGGTTCACGAGCAGATGGCCCGCTTCTACCAGGGTTTCCGCCGCGACGCCCATCCGATGGCCATCATGGTCGCCGCCGTCGGCGCGCTGGCCGCGTTCTATCACGACTCGCACCGACATCAACGATCCGAAGCAGCGCATGATCGCCTCGATGCGCATGATCGCGAAGGTGCCGACGCTGGCCGCGATGGCCTTCAAATACACCATCGGCCAGCCCTTCATGTATCCGAAGAACTCGCTCTCGTTTGCCGAGAACTTCCTGCACATGTGCTTCGCGGTGCCCTGCGAGGACTACAAGATCAACCCGGTGCTGGCTGACGCGCTCGACAAGATCTTCATCCTGCACGCCGACCACGAGCAGAACGCCTCGACCTCGACGGTGCGTATCGCCGGCTCGTCCGGCGCCAACCCGTTCGCCTGCATCGCCGCCGGCATCGCCTGCCTGTGGGGCCCGGCGCATGGCGGCGCCAACGAAGCCGCGCTTGCGATGCTCGCCGACATCGGCACGGTCGACAAGATCCCCGAGTTCATCAAGAAGGTGAAGGACAAGAACTCGGAAGTCCGCCTGATGGGCTTTGGCCACCGCGTCTACAAGAACTACGATCCGCGCGCCAAGATCATGCAGAAGATGTGTCACGCCGTGCTGGCCGAGACCGGCCATGGCGACGACCCGATGCTGAAGGTGGCGCTGGAACTGGAAAAGATCGCGCTGAGCGACCAGTACTTCATCGACCGCAAGCTCTACCCGAACGTCGACTTCTATTCGGGCATCACGCTGAAGGCGATGGGCTTCCCGACCTCGATGTTCACCGTGCTGTTCGCGGTCGCCCGCACCGTCGGCTGGATCAGCCAGTGGAGCGAGATGATCGAGGACCCGCAGCAGAAGATCGGCCGCCCGCGCCAGCTCTACACCGGCGTCGGCCGCCGCGACTACGTCGAGATGGACAAGCGGAAGTAAGCGACGGTCGCACGACGAGATTGGAAAGCCGGATGCGATCGCCGCATCCGGCTTTTTCGTTCGTAGGGTCGGCATAAGCGGCAGCGTAATCCGCCGTCTCAATCGACCGCGAGCGAAATGGCGGATTACGCTGCGCTCAATCCGCCCTACGAAATCTACCCGCCGCCCCTTGTACATCGTCGCCAGCACGATATCGGCGGCGCGGACGCTCGGCGGCTGGTTGCCGGTCGATAGGATGCCGTCGATCTTGCCGAAAGCCTCGAGCTGCTTGCGGCGCAGCTCGCTGTCGCCGAGCACCTCGCGCAGCGCGGCGGCGAGTTTCTCCGGCGTGCAGTCTTCCTGCAGGAATTCGGGGATGACATTCTCGCCGATCACGAGATTGGCCAGGATCACCGAGTTCACCTTGATGGCGCGGCGCAGGATCCAGGCCTCCATGTTGCCGGTCCGGTAGGCCGTCACCATCGGCACGCCGGCCAACGCCAGCTCGAGCGTCACGGTGCCGGACTTGGCGAGCGCTGCGTGCGCGATGCGGAATTTGGCGCGCTTCTCCTGCTCGCCGATCACGACTTGCGGCTGCACCGGCCACGTCTTCACCGCCTCGACCACCGCTTCCTGCAGATGCGGCATGGTCGGCAGCACCAGTTCGAACGCCGTGCCCTGCTCCTGCAGCCGCGCCACCGCCTGGCCGAACACCGCCATGTGGTGACGGATTTCGCTGCGGCGGCTGCCCGGCAGCACCAGCAGCACCGGCGGCGATTCCGCGCGCCGCTGCGGCCTCCTCGGCATTCGGGCGCAGCGAAGCCAGTTGCTCGGTCAGGGGATGGCCGACATAGCTGCAGGGCGGCCCGCGCAGCTTCCGATAGGCCTCGGGCTCGAACGGCAGCAGCGCCAGCACATGGTCGACATATTTCAGCATCGCGCGCGCCCGGCCCGGCCGCCACGCCCATACCGTGGGCGAGACATAATTGACGATCGGCAATTGCGGCGCCTTGGCGCGAACGCGCTTCGCCACGCGGTGGGTGAAGTCGGGACTGTCGATGATGACGAGAATGTCGGGCGCGGCTTCCGTCACCGCGATCGCCGTTTCCTTGATCAGCCCGAGGATCTTCGGCAATTCCTTGACGACGGCGGCGAGCCCGATGATCGAGAGTTCCTCGATCGGAAACAGCGAGTCGAGGCCCTCGCGCGCCATCGCGCGGCCGCCGATGCCTTCGAACCGCACCGCCGTCGCCGAGGCGCTGGCGCAGCACCTTCATCAGATTGGCGCCGAGCCGATCGCCGGACTCCTCCGTCGCGATCAGAAATATCCGCCGCTCCATCCCGGCGGTGTCGCGCGACGGCGTCACGCCGGCAGGCCCTGGATGAACAGGCCGGCGCGGTCGGCGGCCTCGATCATGGCTTGCGCGTCGGCGGCAATGGTATGGCCGGCGATCACGGCGATGCCGGCGAGCCCGGCTTTGGCAGCGCCTTCAATGGTTTTGCCGCCCACGGCCGGCAGGTCGAAGCGCAGATCCTGGCTGCTCTTGGGCGCCTTCACCAGCACGCCGCGGCCCGCCTTGGCGCGGATGCGTCCGGCCTCGCGCAGCCGCGCCACGCGCGCCAGCAACCCGTCGGTGCCCTCGATGTCCTCGACCGCCACCACATGACCGTCGATCACGACCACGGCCTGGCCGATATCGAACGGCCCGAGCGCTGCCGAGCACCTGCCGCCCCTTGGCGATATCGGCGACCGCGGCGGCATCGGGCGCGGCGCGGGCGATGCTTCCCTCCGGCATCAGCATGTCAGGCGCGACATCGCGGATGCCGACCATCCGAAAGCCGTCCTGTTCGAGGATGCGGCCGATGCCCGACAGCAGATGATCGTCGCCGCCGCGAAACGCCGCCCAGACGCGGCCGAGCACGCGGATCGTTCCCCAGTCGAGCCGGACTTCCGACAGCGCCGGGCGCAGCAGCGTGCCGATGAAGATCAGGTCGCGGCAGCCCTCGCTGCGAAACAGTTTTGTGGCGCGGCCGAGCTGCCCGACCGAGATCCAGTGATGGCGGAAGCGTTCGACGCGAACCGGATCGCAGGCGCCGCGCAGCGCGAACAGCACCGGCGCGATGCCCGCGCTGGCTCAGCGAGTCCGCCACCGCGAACGGCATGGCGCCGCCGCCGGCGATGACGCCGACGGGCGAGGAAATGTCGGAGGCCGCTGAGTTCATGGCTGCGGCGATCCCGTCGTCACGGCTTGCCGCCGTCGTCGGCGGGAAGACACAGCGGGCGATGCTTGCCCTGTGCGATGAAAGCGAGGATTTCGGCGATCGCCGGATCTTCGTCGGCGAGCGGCTGCACCGCGCTCAGCCGTTCGGCAAAGATGCCGGGGCCGTGAAACAGCTTTTGATAGAACGCGCGCACCGTCGCCAGCCGCGCCTTGGTGAACTGGCGGCGCTTCATGCCGATGACGTTCAGCCCTTCCAGCGCGGCGTACTGGCCGTTGACGAGGCCGAACGGAATGATGTCGCCACGCACGCCGCAGACGCCGCCGACCATCACCTGCGATCCGATCCGGGTAAACTGGTGCACGGCCGACAGCCCGCCGATGAAGACGAAATCGCCGATCTCGCAATGACCGCCGAGCGTGGCGGAGGTTGCAAAAATCGCGTTATCGCCGACCTGGCAATCATGCCCGACATGGCTGCAGTTCATGAAGTAGCCGCGCGCGCCGACGCGGGTGACGCCACCGCCGGCAACCGTGCCGGCGTTCATGGTGACGGATTCGCGGATGGTGCAGTCCGAACCGATCTCGAGCCGTGTCAGTTCGCCCTTGTAGCCCAACGATTGCGGCGGTCCGCCGAGCGAGACGAACGGAGAGATCGTGCAGTTCGCGCCGATCGTGGTCTGCGCGGTGACGTAGACATGCGCGATCAGTTTGCAGTTCGCGCCGATCACGACATTGGGCCCGATGATGCAATAGGGACCGATCGTGGTCCCCTCGCCGATCACAGCGCCATCCTCAACCCGCGCGGTTGGATCGATCGTACCCATCAAGCAGCCCAGCCCATCGATTTGGACGCGAATATCACGCGTTTTCGGGTGGTTAGCGCGACCTCCTGATGCTGTCCAGTGACGTATCGTTACGTCATGTTGCGATGCGCCGGTAGCGAAGGCCTTCACATCATGCTGCCGGGCATAAAGCAGCGGATCAAAATCCCGGATGCTCCCTTTACGGGCCACACCATGGTCCGGCCCGCACGATTCGGCACGGTGACGACGGCATCGTCGGGCACGTCGATCCATAGGCCCTCGAGCCGGACGCGATAATGACCGTCCTTCGATTCCCAATCGACGTCGGAAACGACGGAGCCGTCGGCGTCCGAGCAGCATAGCCCCTTCGCGCTTCTGAGGCTGTCGAACCAGGGCTTGAGCGGGGATTCGGCGTAGCGGCCGTCGTCGCGGGCCAGTCGCGCTTCCGGCCGAACGCGCGGCCGAGGTCGATCAGCGCTGCGGAGGCTCCGAGAAGTTTCATGCGGCCCGTCTCCGCAGTACCCTCTTCCATCCGAACTACAACCTGCGGCGGGCCGAAGTTCCTTCGCGGCCGACGAATCCAGTTGCCGGCCGAGGTCGTCATGCGCGCGATCAGGAGCGCTCGGCTATTCCTTGCCGACAAATGTCGTCAATCGATCCCGGCGCGGTTCCGACTATCAGCGACTAGAAAACATATCAGGAAGACGTCGGTTGTATGACAAAAAACTTCAATCCGTCAGCATCGCGCCGACATCGGCCTCGGCGACCACGCTGCCGTTCACCTTGGCGTCGCCGTGAAACCACCACATCGCCTTGCGGCGGCCGATCGAGCGCATGTGGTACTCGATGGTGTCGCCGGGCATCACCGGTTTCCGGAATTTGCACTTGTCGATGGTAAGGAAATACACCGCGCGCGGCTTCTCGGTGCCCTCGACCGACTTGATGCCGATGACGCCGGCGGTCTGCGCCATGGCCTCGATCATCATCACGCCGGGATAGACCGGCCGCTCGGGAAAATGGCCGAGAAACGGCGGCTCGTTGTAGGTGACGTTCTTGATGCCGATGCCGGAATAGTCGGTCCGGATCTTGATCACCCGGTCGATCAGCAGCATCGGATAACGGTGCGGGAGCGTCTTGAGGATCTCGTTGATATCCACGAGTTCGAATCTGACCGCGTGCCTCCTCCATCACTCCCGCCCCTCGCCTTTCGGATCGGCCGTGCCACGCTGCGCCAGTCGCTCCACTGCAATAATCTCCTTGAACCACTGCTTGGTCGGTTTTGCAAAGAAACCGCCCCAGCGGCCATTGGGCGGAATGTCGTCCTTGACCCCGCTCATCGCCGTCACCTGGGCACCGTCGCCGATCTTGAGGTGGTTGTTGATGCCCACCTTCGCGCCCAGCGCGACATTGTCGCCGAGCGTCAGGCTGCCCGCGAGCCCGATCTGGGCCGCGAGCAGGCAGTGCCGGCCGACGGTCACATTGTGGCCGATCTGGACCTGGTTGTCGATTTTGGTGCCCTCGCCGATCACGGTGTCGCGCAGGCTGCCGCGGTCGATGGTGGTGTTGGCGCCGACCTCGACGTCGTTCTGGATCAGGACCCGGCCGGTCTGCGGCACCTTCAGATGGCCGCCGGGACCGAAGAAGATGAAGCCGTAGCCGTCCTGCCCGATGCTGCAGCCGGGGTGGATCAGCACGTTGTTGCCGATCAGCGCGAACTGGATCGCGGTTCGCGCCCCGACATTGCAGTCGCGGCCGATCTTGACGTCGGCGCCGATCACGGCGCCCGCCCCGATCACGGTGCCGGCGCCGATCTCGACCCGGGGACCGATCACGGCGAGCGGATCGACGATGACGCCGTCCTCCAGATGGGCGGAGGGATCGATGATGGCCGAGGGCGCGATGCCGTCATTGCCGAACCAGGATTGCGGGCGAAGCGCGTCGGCGTGCCATTCGCGCGCCAGCTTCACGAAGGCGCGGAACGGCTGCGCGGCCCGCAGCACCGCCACATGGGCGGGCACCTGGGCCTCGAAGCGCGGGCTGACCAGCACCGCGCCGGCCTTGGTCGCCTTGAGCTGGTCGGCGTATTTGAGATTGTCGAAAAACGCCAGATGCATGGGACCGGCTTCGTCGAGCGAAGCAAGGGCCCTGATCACCTGACCGCCCCGCGCGGGGTCGACCAATACCGCTCCCGTCAGCGCGGCCAGTTCGGCCAGCGTCGCGGAAGCAGGTTGCTTGAAGAATATCGGCTGCGCCATTCCATCCGTCAAAGTCTGGCCGGCCTTCACATCAGAGCGCCGGCTCCGAAGAAACGGAGCCGACCTCTCCTTTTGCTCCGGGCGCTCCTGTCACGCGGACCCAGTCATACGGACCGGGTCCTTTCGCTTCAAGATACCTCAGAACGACGTGCCGCCGCCAAACTTGAATTGCTGGACGCGGTCGATACTGACCCTTCGTGAGCGGAACCGCATAGTCGAAGCGCAGCGGACCGAACGGCGAAGCCCAGATGAGACCGACACCGACCGAGCTGCGGACCGTGTTGCCGTCGTCATACTGCAATCCAAGGCAGGTTCCGGCATTGGCGCCAGTCGTGTTCGTCGCCTGCGTCGGCTTGATGCAGCCTGGCACGTTGACCTCGCCCGTCGCCGCCCACGACGTCGGTCCCTTGTAGTCCCACAGATCCGCCGGCGTCGGCATAGACCGAGCCCTTGAGCCCGACTTCCTTCGGCAGGAACCAGAACGGCATCTGCAGTTCGAACGAAGCGCCCCAGTACTTGGTGCCGCCGAGCGCGTCACGCGTACCGAAGGGGTTGAGATCGCGCGGACCGATGCCGTTCGGCGCAAAACCGCGGACCAGGTTCGGGCCCATCTGGAAGTGATCGAGCATGCGCAGCTCGCTGCCGCCGAACTGGTTCAGCATGCCGCCCTGGAGATGGATCAGGCCGACGATATCGGCAACCAGCGGGGTGTAGTACTTCGCGTCGATCGCCGACTTGATGTACTTCACGTCGCCGCCGACGCCGGCGAAGTCCTGCTTCCAGTCGATCAGCAGGCCGTCGGTCGGGTTCTTGTTGTTGTCCAGCGTGTTGTAGTTCAGCGAGTAGCCGACCGACGAGGTCAGCGCCTTGCCGCTCTGCAGTTCCCTGCGGACCGGCAGCGAGGCTTCGCCGTCGCTGTAGCACCACAGGCCTGCGCCGGAGGCGTCGGTGGCGGTCTGGCCACCGGACGTGATCGATCCGCCCGCGCCGACGCCGACCAGATTCGCGAATGCCGGCGACGGATTGAACGCGAGCAGCGAGTTCGACGAATTGTTGTTACAGTTCGCCAGCTGGTTCGGCAGCTGGATTTCCTGCTGATAGATCGAGTAGCGCAGCTGCAGCGCGAGATCTTCGCGCAGCGTGAAGCCGAGCCGCGGGCTGAAGCCGAGCGTCTTGGTGCCGTAGGCGATGTAGCTGTTGGCCAGTTGCTCGCGATAGAACAGGTCGAGACCCAGGGCTACGCGATAGTCGAACAGGTACGGATCGACGAACGACAGCGAACCGCCGCGCGCATACTGACCGTAGGTCACCGCCGCCTTGGCATAGAGGCCGCGGCCGAGGAAGTTGCGCTCGGAGATGCTGACTTCGGCCAGCGCACCGTCGGTGGTCGAATAGCCGCCCGACACCGAGAAGTCGCCGGTCGACTTCTCTTCGAGATCGACGACCAGGATCACGCGGTCGGTCGACGAGCCCGGCTCGGTCACGATCTTCACGCTCTTGAAGAAGTCGAGGTTCTTCAGCCGGCGCTCGGCCCGATCGACCAGCGCGCGGTTGTAGGCGTCGCCTTCGGACAGATCGAACTCGCGGCGAATCACGTAGTCGCGGGTGCGGGTGTTGCCGCGGACGTTGATGCGCTCGATATAGGTGCGCGGGCCCTCATCGATCGCGAACACGATCGAAACCGTGTGGGCTTCGAAGTTGCGATCGCCGCGCGGACGTACGATGGCGAAGGCGTAGCCGCGCCGCGAGGCCTCGATCTGCATTTCCTCGACCGATTTCTCGAGCGCTTCGGCATTGTAGACCGAGCCGACGTTGACGCGCGAGAAGCTGCGCATCGAGGCGGTATCGAGCGTCGCGATGGAGGTCTGGAAGTCGACGGTGGCGACGCGATATTGCTGGCCTTCCTCGATCTTGAAGGTGACCGAGAAGCCCTTCTTGTCGGGATCGTATTCGGTCAGCGCGGCCACCACCTGCACGTCGGCATAGCCGTTCTTGAGGTAGAAGCGGCGAATCAGGTCGCGGTCGGCCTCGACCCGGTCCGGATCGTAGACGTCGGCGCCGCCGAGGAAGCTCAGCAGGTTGGATTCGCGGGTCTTGATGATGTCCTTCAGGCGATAGGACGAATAGGCGACGTTGCCGACGAACTCGATCGACCGCACGCCGGTCTTGCCGCCCTCGGTGACGGTAAAGATCAGATCGACGCGATTGTTCGGCTGCTCGATGATTTCAGGGGTCACGCGCACGTCGTAGCGGCCGGAGCGCCGGTAGATTTCGGCGATGCGCTGGGCGTCCGACTGAACCATCGGGCGCGAGAACGTGCCGCGCGGCTTGGACTGGATTTCAGCCGAAAGCTGCTCGTCCTTGACCTTCTTGTTGCCCTCGAAGGCGATGCGGCCGATCACGGAGTTTTCGACCACGGTCACGACCAGCCGGCCGCCGACCTGATTGATTCGCACGTCCTGGAACAGGCCGGTCTCGATCAGCGCCTTGAGGCCGTCGTCGATCTGGGCCTGCCCGAGCCGGCCACCAGGGCCCGGCTTGAAATAGGAACGGATGGTCTCGACCTCGACACGCCGGTTCCCCTCAACGGCGATCGACGCCGCAGTCTGTGCCGCAGCAGGCACAGATACCAGCGCGCCCCCCATCGGCGCGGCAACCATAATCAGAGCGCCCAGAAGAGCCCCCCGCACTCGCATTCCCAACATCATGCGCAAAGCGCCCTCGTCATTCATTTGCCGGTCCGCACCCCTACGAACCAACAGATTCCCAAAGTCGCTCTGCTTGTAGCCAATTTCGAGAGGGCGGCAAACCAGACATCGCGGTGCGATTCCATTTTCATTCCAAGACGTTGCCAATGGGCAACGTCACAAAAAAGCCGCTTCTACGATCTGCCGAACAGCCCCTTCAGCCACGGCACCTGATGGAAATCATTATAGAAAGCGAACACCATCAGCATCAGGACCAGTATCAATCCCACACGGAACCCGTATTCCTGCGACTTTTCCGACAGCGGACGGCCCCGAAGTACCTCGGCCGCGTAGAACAAAAGGTGACCGCCATCGAGCAGCGGAACCGGGAACAGGTTCAGAAGCCCGATCGAAATGGACAGCACCGCTGCCAGATGCAGCAAGGGAATCAGTCCGAGGGTGGCGACCTGCCCCGAAATCTGCGCGATCCGAATCGGCCCGCCGATCTGGTCGGCGCTCGCCCGCCCGGTGAAGACGTTGCCGATATAGGACAGCGTCTGGTCGATCACGAACCAGGTTTCCTTGATTCCCAGCCAGAACGCGCTGGCCGGATCGACCTTCTCGGTGGTGACTTCGCCCGGCGAGGTCGCGCGGGTGATGCCGAGGATGCCGAGGCGCTGCGTGTTCCCGAACGGGTCCTTCACTTCGCGCAGTTCCGGCGTGCCCTTCAGTTCCAGCGTGGAATCGCCGCGCTTGACGGTGAAGGTCAGGGTGTCGCCGGCGCGGGTGCTGACGAGGCGCTGCATGTCGGAGAAGCTGCCGATCTTCTTGCCGTCGATGGCGGTGACGATGTCGCCGACCTGGAACCCAGCCCGCTCGGCGGCGCTGGCGGCCTCGATCTTGTCGACGCGCGCCGTGGTGCTCGGCTTGCCGAAGAAGGTGAAAAGGCAGGTGAAAATGACGATCGCCAGGATGAAATTCGCGATCGGACCGGCGGCGACGATGGCCGCGCGCGCGCCGACCTTCTTGTGATGGAAGCTGCCCGCCCGCTCCTCTGCGGTCATGCCGGCGAGCGTTTCGGCAGAAGCCGGCGTCGAAGCTTCCGATTCGTCGCCGAAGAACTTCACATAGCCGCCGAGCGGGATCGCGGAGATCTTCCAGCGGGTGCCGTGGCGGTCGTTGAACCCGGCGAGTTCCGGTCCGAAGCCGAGCGAGAACGTCAGCACTTTCACGCCCGCCCAGCGGGCGACCAGAAAGTGGCCGAGTTCATGGAAGAACACGACGATGGTCAGGACGAACAGGAAGGGAATGATGTAGCCGACGAGCCCATGGCCCAACGTATTGAAACTATTCAGCAAAAAGTCGGTCATCAGATTCCCCTCGACAAGAGCCGATGGCTCCGTCCCCAACCCTCTAGGATGCCTTTAAGGCAATTTGAGGCAATAGGGCGGCAGCTCGATTTCGCGCGTTATGGTCAACGGAAATCGCGTCGTCGGCCGAGCTCAAAGGCGCCAGGTTCCCGCCGCGAATCCAGTCGTTGATGGTGGCTTCGACGAGACGCGCGATCGACCCGAACTTGATCTGTCCGGCAATGAACGCCGCCACCGCCACCTCATTGGCTGCGTTGAAGACCGTGGTCGCACCACGGCCCGTACGTAGCGCTTCGTAGGCCAGCCGCAAGCCCGGGAACCGCTCGAAATCCGGCGCCTCGAAGGTCAGCTGACCGATTTTGGCAAGATCCAGCCGCGCCGACGGGCCCGACGATTCGGTCCGGCCATCCGAGGCAATGCGCGATCGGGATGCGCATGTCGGGCGCGCCGAGCTGCGCCACCACCGAGCGGTCGGAGAATTCGACCATGCCGTGGATGATCGACTGCGGATGCACGAGCACGTCGATTTCGTCGGCGCTCAGCGCGAACAGATAGGAGGCCTCGATGACTTCGAGGCCCTTGTTCATCATCGAGGCCGAATTGATGGTGATCTTCTGGCCCATGCTCCAGTTCGGATGCTTGAGCGCCTGCGCCAGCGTCGCCTGCTCGATGTCCCTGGCGGCCCAGGTGCGGAACGGACCGCCGGAGGCGGTGATGATCACGCGCACCAGTTCCTCGCGGTTGCCGGAAGAGAGCGCCTGAAACAGCGCGTTGTGTTCGGAATCGGCCGGCAGGATGCAGGCGCCGGCCTTCGCCGCGCGCTGCATGAAGAAATCGCCGGCACACACCAGGCATTCCTTGTTGGCGAGCGCCACCGCCGCACCGCGGTCGACCGCGGCCAGCGCGGGCTTCAGCCCGGCCGCACCGCTCACCGCCGCCATCACCCAGTCGGCCGGCCGCGCCGCGGCCTCGATAACAGCGCTTTCGCCGGCGCCGCATTCGATGCCGGTGCCTGCCAGCGCATTCTTCAGTTCGCCAAGCCGCGCCGGATCGGCGATCGCGGCAAACTGCGCGCCGAATTCTTTTGCGAGCTTGGCCAGCGCATCGACATTGGAATTCGCCGTCAGCGCCACGACCGAATAGCGGTCGCGCGCGCCACGCAGCAAATCCATGGTGCTGTCGCCGATGGAACCGGTGGCGCCCAGCACCGTCACGGTGCGTACGTCGGCGACCGCGACCTTGTTATTCCGCAACGGAACTGCGCTCATCATTTCACCAAATCATAAGACCGCGGCCGACGCCATCCGCGCCGCCCCGGAGAAAACCGAAAACTGCCGCCACGACGACGGCTGCGACAAACCCGTCCAGACGATCCATTAGCCCGCCGTGGCCCGGAATAATGTGACTTGAGTCCTTTACGCCAAACCGGCGCTTCACGGCGGATTCAAAGAGGTCGCCGAGTTGCGAGACGACCGAAAGCGTTCCGGAAAGCAGCAATAACGGCCCTATTCGACCCAGATCGAAGGCCGCAAAGCCTGCCGCCACGGCGAGGCTGGCGGCCAACCCGCCGATGGCGCCCGCCCAGGTCTTTTTCGGACTGACGCGCGGCCAGAGTTTTGGGCCGCCGATGCCGCGGCCGGCGAAATAGCCGCCGCTATCGGTCACCCATACGATCAGCAGCACGAACATCAGCGCGGCGAATCCCTTGACGGGATCGAGGCGCACCAGCACCGACGCGATCTCGGCCGCCGCCGCGTACAAAAATCCCGCCGCCGCCCAGTTTCGCCGCTCCGGCGCCATCGACGCGACCGCAACGAGACCGACACCGAGAATCGACCAGCGCGGCATCGAGCCGGCCGATCGCCAGACAAACCCCTGCGATCACCAGCGCGACCACGCCGGGCACCATCGCGCGCGTCACGCCGGCGAGCCCCACGATCGCGAGCCATTCCACGAACAGGCCGATGGCCGCCAGCGTCACCAGCGCGGTCCAGAGCCAGCCGCCCGCATAGGCAATCGCGACCGCAAGCGGGATCAGCACGGCGGCCACGGCGATGCGCATGACGAGATTGCGCGAATCGGATTCGCGACTTCGCGCGTCGGCTGGCCCGCCGCCGGCGCGGCCTTGTCCTCGGTCACGATCCGGTTTTCGCGGCCAGACCGCCGAAACGGCGTTCCCGTCTGGCGTATTCGGCAATCGCGCTTTCCAGCGCCGCCTTGTCGAAATCCGGCCAGTGGATCGGCACGAAAACCAGTTCGCTATAGGCCGCCTGCCACATCAGGAAGTTCGACAGCCGCTGCTCGCCGCTGGTGCGGATGATCAGGTCGGGATCGGGAATGTCGGGCGCATCGAGATAGCGGCCGAGCGCATCGGCGTCGATCGATGCCGGATCGCGCTTGCCCTCCGCCACTTCGCGCGCCAGTTTTTGCGCGGCGTTGGCGATTTCCTGGCGCGATCCGTAGTTGAAGGCGACCACGAGGTTGAGCTTGGTGTTGCCCCGGGTCAGATCCTCGGCCTCGTTCAGGAGCGCGCAGATATCGGGCTCCAGCCCTGCCCGCTCCCCGATCACGCGGACCCGCACGCCGTCGCGATGCAGCGTCGCCAGGTCGTTGCGAATGAAGCGGCGCAGCAGCCCGAACAGATCGCCGATTTCGGTCGCCGGCCGCGACCAGTTCTCCGAGCTGAACGAGAAGATCGTCAGATAGAGCACGCCGAGTTCATGGGCGGCGCGAACGACGCGGCGCAGCGCCTCGACGCCGCGGCGATGGCCTTCGGCGCGCGGCAAGCCGCGCGCGGCCGCCCAGCGCCCGTTTCCGTCCATGATGATCGCCACATGCAACGGGACGGATCGATCCGGTCCTTCCGTGGCGGGGGCGGCGGCGTTCGGCATTATCTGAATTCCAGACCCATCTCGATATTTCGATATTGCCGTCAAACGGTGAGGATTTCCTTTTCCTTCCCCGCAAGCAACTGATCGATTTCCGCGATCGTGGCGTCGGTCGCCTTCTGCACATCGTTGGCGATCCGCTCCTGATCGTCTTCGGAAATCTCGTGATTCTTTTCGAGCTTCTTGACGATATCGAGCCCGTCGCGACGGACATGGCGGACCGCCACCTTGGCGGCTTCGGCGTATTTATGCGCGACCTTGACCAGTTCCTTGCGCCGCTCCTCGTTGAGTTCGGGGATTCGCAGGCGCAGCACCTGGCCTTCGGTCGCGGGCGACAGGCCGAGATTGGAATCGACGATCGCCTTTTCGACGGCCTTGACCATCGACTTGTCCCACACCTGCACGGAGAGCAGGCGCGGCTCCGGCACGCTGACGGTCGCCAGCTGGTTGAGCGGCATGTGCGAGCCGTAAGCCTCGACCTGCACCGGCTCCAGCATGGATGCCGACGCGCGGCCGGTCCGCAGACCGCCCAACTCGTGCTTGAGCGAGGCGGTGGCGCCTTGCATGCGGCGCTTCAATTCGTTGATGTCAAAACCGGGCGTGGGCATAAGCTCTCCCCTCCTAAGAAAACAGCCGCCGGCGTCACAAAAGCCCGCGGTTCGAAGCAGCAACGGCCATTTCAGCCGGCGACCACCGTGCCATGGCCGGTCCCGCGCAGCATCGCGCCGATCGAACCCGGCTCGGCGATCGAGAATACGATGATAGGCAGTGACGTCTCGCGGGCAAGCGCGAATGCGGTCGCATCCATCACCTTGTAGTCGCCGGCAATCGCCTGCGAATGTGTCAGGCGGTCGAAACGCGTGGCCGACGGGTCCTTTTTGGGATCGGCGCTGTAAACGCCGTCGACATTGGTGGCCTTGAGCACGGCCTGCGCCCCGATCTCCGCCGCCCGCAACACCGCCGTGGTGTCCGTCGTGAAGAACGGGTTGCCGGTTCCGCCGCCGAGCAGCACGATCCGGCCCTCGGCGAGGTATTTGTGCGCCGCACTGCGGGTGAACAGCTCGGAAATCTCGGGCATCACGAACGCCGACAGGGTCCGCGCCGGCGTACCCTTGCGCTCGATGGCGGATTCCAGCGCCAGGCAGTTCATCATGGTGGCGAGCATGCCCATGGTGTCGCCGGTCGGGCGCGACACGCCGCGCGAGGAAACCTCGACGCCGCGGACGATGTTGCCGCCGCCGATCACGACGGCCACTTCGACGCCGAGCTTCTGCGCCGCGATCAGGTCTTCGGCGATGCGGTCAACGGTAGGCTGGTCGATACCGAAGTGGTGGCTGCCGGCGAGATATTCGCCCGAGAGCTTGATCACGACGCGACGATAGACCGGCTCAGCCATTGCTTACGCTTCCCTCTCCCGCGCAGGTGACTTCCGGCGCGCTTGCGCCGGAAGGTTTTCGACCGCAGCGGTTACTTCTTGCCGCTGGCCGCCGCGACCTCGGCTGCGAAATCGGATTCCTGCTTTTCGATTCCCTCGCCGAGAGCATAGCGCACAAATCCGGTAATCTTCACCGGCGCGCCGATCTTGCCTTCGGCTTCCTTCACCGCCTGGGCGACCGACTTGCCCTTTTCGTCGTGGATGAAGGCCTGCTCGAGCAGGCAGACTTCCTTGTAATAGGTCTTCAGGCCGGACTCGACGATCTTCTCGATCACGTTCTCCGGCTTGCCCTGCTGACGGTACTTGTCGGCCAGCACGTCCTTTTCGCGCTTCACGATCGCCGGGTCGAGGCCGGACGGATCCAGCGCCTGCGGATTGGTCGCGGCCACATGCATCGCGAGCTGACGGCCGAGCTGGCTGCAGCTCATCGGTCTTGCCGGTCGATTCGAGCGCGACCAGCACGCCCATCTTGCCGGCGCCGTCGATCACGGCGCCATGGACGTAGCTCGACACCACGCCCTTGGCCGACTTCGAGCGAAGCCGCGCGGCGCAGCGACATGTTCTCGCCGATGGTCGCGATCGCATCCGAAATCGCGGTCTCGACGGTGACGCTGCCGACCTTGGCCGCCTTGATCGTTTCGACGTCGCGCCGACGTGGAGCGCGACCTGGGCGATCATCTTGACGAGGCCCTGGAACTGCTCGTTGCGCGCCACGAAATCGGTCTCGGAGTTGACTTCGACCACGACGCCCTTGGTGCCCGAGGTCAGCGCGCCGATCAGGCCTTCCGCCGCGACGCGGCCGGCCTTCTTGGCGGCCTTCGACAGGCCCTTCTTGCGCAGCCAATCCTGCGCTTCCTGCATGTCGCCGCTGGTTTCGGTCAGCGCCGCCTTGCAGTCCATCATGCCTGCGCCGGTCGACTCGCGCAGTTCCTTGACCATCGCCGCAGAGATCGTTGCCATCGTCGAATATCCTTCTTGCCTGTTAGCCGCGGGCGCGGCGCGCAATTTGCGCCGTGCCGCCTCAAGCTCCAGGGAATGTCGTAATATGGGGAGCAGAACCGGTGGCCGGAAGACCGGCCACGCGGCGTACCAATTATTCCGCTTCCGCGGTCAGCGTCTTGGCCTGGGCAACCCAGGCATCGGCGCGGCTCGGAAGACCGACCTCTTCGCCGATCTTGTGCGCGGTATCGTGGTCGAGCTCGGCGAGCTGCCAGTAGTGGAAGATGCCGAGGTCGTTGAGCTTCTTCTCGATCGCACCCGAGACGCCGGTGAGCTTCTTGAGGTTGTCGGCGGTGCCGCGCGGACCGGCCAGGCCCTGGAAGCCGGTCGGCTGCGGAGCCGCCGGAATTTCCTCGCGGACCGGCTGAGCGGAAGCGCCGATATCGATGCCGTGATCGCCCTGCGCGCGCGAGATGCCGTCGATGGCGGCGCGGGCAATCAGGTCGCAATACAGCGAAATGGCGCGGCCGGCGTCGTCATTGCCCGGCACCACGAAGGTGATGCCCTTGGGGTCGGAATTGGTGTCGACGATGGCGGCGACGGGAATGTTGAGCCGCTGCGCTTCCTGGATCGCGATGTCTTCCTTGTTGGTGTCGATCACGAAGATCATGTCGGGAAGACCGCCCATGTCCTTGATGCCGCCGAGCGAACGGTCGAGCTTGTCGCGCTCGCGCTGCAGCGTCAGCCGCTCCTTCTTGGTGTAGGAGCTGGCCTCGCCCCCTGCCAGCACCTCGTCGAGGTGACGCAGGCGCTTGATCGAGCCGGAAATCGTCTTCCAGTTGGTCAGCGTGCCGCCGAGCCAGCGCGAATTGACGAAATACTGCGCCGAACGCTTCGCCGCTTCGGCGACGCCGTCCTGCGCCTGGCGCTTGGTGCCGACGAACAGGATGCGGCCGCCCTTGGCGACGGTGTCACTGACCGCCTTCAGCGCGGTGTGCAGCAACGGCACGGTCTGCGCGAGGTCGATGATGTGGATGTTGTTGCGGGCACCGAAGATGTAATCCGCCATCTTCGGATTCCAGCGGTGCGATTGGTGGCCAAAGTGGACGCCAGCTTCGAGCAGCTGACGCATAGAAAAATCGGGTAGCGACATAGTGATGATTCTCCGGTTGGTTCCTCCGGAAACGTGTGAGCAAACGAGCCTTACTGGCCCGGCTGCCACCGGACGGCCTTTTAGAGCCATGTTTCCGTGTGAGATGGCGCGCTGTATAGCCGGATTCCAGCCAGAAGCAAGGAAATACGGCCGGATTTTCGGCCTTTCAGCCCGACGATTTAGTGCCCCAGCCGGCCAAATCCCGCGGATCTGGCCGGCTGACGATCAGCAGCGCGCCCCCGGCGGGCACGCTCTCGCCGCTGGCGCCGGACGCGACGGAGGCGCAGCCATCCGGGGCGGCGGGGCCGCCATTCGCGGGGGCGGAGGAGCCGCCATACGTGCAGGCGGCGGCGCGGCCATGCGCGGCGGCGGAGCGGCCATCCGGGGTGGCGGCGATGGCGCGGCCATCCGCGGCGGTGGGGCCGCCATTCGCGGCGGCGGGGCGGCCATCCTGGGCGGCGGGGCTGACGGAGCGATTCGGGCCGCCGGCGGCGGCTGCCTTGCCACGTTCACCGCTGAAGGCGGCGGGGCGCGCCGCAGTTCAGGCTGAGGTCTTGGCGCAATGGCGGCCGAAGGCCGCGAGGGAGCGCCGGCTGGCGGGGCTGCTATTCTCGGCTGCCCCGCCGGACCGGTCGGAGCGATTGCACCGGGCACAGGCCTCGCGCCGGGACCGCCCGGCGGCGGACCGCCCGGCGCCAGCCTGGCGCTCGGATTGGCGGCCGCCGGCGGCACGGCCGCGCTCGGAGGCGCAGGCGGCGCGCCCCGGGCGCCCGGGACCGGCAGCGCGTTGGGCCTTGGCAAGGTCTGGTTCGACGGCAGCCCGGCCGGCGCGTTGACCGGCAACGGCGCGTTCGGCCTGCCGGCCTGGCCCGGGAGCGCCGGGCAAGCCGGTCCTCACGGCAGGATTGATCGCGGCACTCGGCGGCACCGGCGCCTTGCCCTGCTGGATCAGCGTCGCCCGTTGCGCGACCGCGGGCGGCAGCGTCGGCGTGGCAGCACCGACCTGTCCGGGCGCCACTGGGGCACCGGGGCGTCCGATCGGCCGGCCGCCGGGTCCGCCCACCGGAGCACTGCCCTCGCCGACGCCGGGCCGCCGGTTGATGACGTTGTTGATGGCGGCGCGGTTGTGGATGTTGGCAAAGATGATGTTGTTCGGCGGCGGCGCGACATAGCGCGGCGGCCGGTACATAGACCGGGATCGGCACGAAGTACGGCTGCGGCAGGATGAACAGCCCGATCGGTGCGAATGGCGGCTCCAGTATGATGAAATCATCCGGCGGCGGCGGCAGGTAGTACACCGGCGCGGGCGGCGGCGGTACGAAATCGAATTCGGGATCGCCGAAGGCGAGCACCGGACGGTCGATATACATCAACTCCTCCGGCGGCGGCGGCGGCACGTCGTAATCGATGACGTCGAAGGTCGGCGGCGGCTCCAGCGGCGCGGTGAGAATGGCGAGCCGGCGGCGCGCATCGGCGGCATGCGGCCCGCGCGGATAGCGCTGCAGATACGACCAATAGGCGTTCGGCGTGTCGGCGCGGTAGGTGCGGCGCCAGGTGATCGCCTCGCGCCGCGCCGCCGCGATCGCCCTCACCCGCTTCGCCATCGGATCGTCGGGATAGGTGGCGAGAAAATCCTCGTAGGCCGGCAGCGTGTCGCGCTCCAGCACCGCGGCATAGGCGTCCTGCACGCCGAGCTCGCGGATCGGCCTGCTGCGGGCGGCGGCGGCCTGATCGGCGGCCGGTGCTGCGGGCGCATCCGGCGCGCGCTCGAAGAAGGTGAAGGCCGCCGCATCGACCTTCTGGCTGTCCCACGGCACCTGCGCGCCCTTGCTCGCCTCGTTGACGCGGAGCCGGACGCGATTGAACACTTCCGGCAGCGGCAGCCCGCCGGTGCGGATCATCTCGGCCAGTGACTGGGCGTAGACGCCATACGGCCCCTGCTCGGCCGGCGCGACCGTTCCGGGCGCGGCGTTGAACGCGATCAGCATGTGCGGATCCGCCTCGACCAGCGCGAGGCCGCTGGCGATCTGTCCCTCGATGAAAGGCTGCTGCCGCGCCGCGTCCAGCACGACGATGCCGGCCTTCAGCGGCAGCGAGGCGAGCTGGCGGATGTAGTCGCCGGTGCGCAGCGCCTCGACCGGAACGTCGGTATCGCGGTTGATCGCGGAATCGACCGGCACGAAATAATTGTCGCCGCCCAATTGCAGCCCGTAGCCGGCCAGATACACCATCGCGACCGTGTCCGGCCCCGCGGCTTCGGCCTTGTTGATGAAGTCGCGAAAACTCTTGCGCAGCGTGTCGCCATCGAGGTCGCGGGCGCCGATCACGTCGAAGCCGGCCGCCTGCAAGGTCTGCGCGATCAGGCCGGCATCGTTGGCCGCGGTCGCCAGCGGCGATTTCGCATAGGCGCCGTTGCCGACCACCAGCGCAATGCGCTTTTCCGGCGCTTGCGCGGCGGCGCGGTCCAAATGTCCCGCCAGTCCCGATATCGCGACCAGGCACACCGAGAGGATCGAAAAATTTCTTACAAAACGCATGGGATTCCACCCTGTCGCCGCGCCCCAACGCATGGAGCGCGCGTTGAGCTGAACGTTTCTTGAACAAATGCGCTCGCAACAAGGCACGGGTGGCCGCTGCCCCGATTTCGCCCCTGAAATCAGCCGTTTCGCGGAGATGTGCCCACGTGCATCGGGACGCAGACAAAAATAGCGAAAACAACCCCATGCAAAGTAGAAGGGAACCCGGCTCGCGGCGCCGGGCCGGCATGGGTTTGGACCTGACTATTCCGCCAGTTGCAGCTCTGCGAGCACCGTTCTCGCGGTCGGCTCGTCCAGCGGAATGAATTCGCCGGGCCCGAGATTGTCGCCGCCGGAGGTCGCGACGGCCGCAACCGCCGCGCCGGCCAATCCCACCACCATCGACATCCCGGTTACCGCGTCACGCCGTGGACTGGACTTGACGAGAAAGAAATAGGTGCGGCCAGGCACCGTGCTGAAATCGCGCTTGGTCTCGCCCGGAAACAGCAGTTCGCTCGCGACAAGCTGATGCGAGCCGGCCGGGAGATCGGCATAGGCGTAGGTGCCGACCGACACCTTGCCCATCGGGCGACCATCCACCCTCAATTCACAGGCACAGAGGGCCATCGACAGCCCGTCGCGCTTTTTCTGCATCACCACGACCCGGGACTGTCCCGGCTTCGGCGGACCGACCTTCTGCGAGACCGCCGCATAGTCGGTCCCCTCCTTGGCGGTCATGCATCCGGACAAAGCCAACGCCACCGACAACAACGCAATTCCACGTCCCAACATAACGCCCCCAAAAACCATTCCCAGGAAGGTGATAGCTGCGAACACGTTGAGATTGCAAGAGCGCACGCAGCATCACCCGCGGCGGCGCGCTATCGCCGTCGGCGTCCATCTGTTCGGCAGTCCGAATTCCAACTATACCAGCCGTTGGTCGATCGCCGCCGGCGGCGGTCTCATCGTTCGATGCGAGGGCCTCAGATGCAATACCGTTCATCCTGGATGACCGACGAACTCGAACTGTTTCGCGATCAGTTCAGGAAATTCCTCGCCAAGGATCTGGCGCCGCATGCCGAGAAATGGCGCGCGCAAAAACTGGTCGACCGGTTCGCGTGGCGGGCGCTGGGCGAAATGGGCGCGTTGCTGCCGAGCGTGCCGGAAGCCTATGGCGGCCTCGGCGCCACCTTCGCCTATGAAGCCGCCGTCCTCGAAGACATCGAAACCGTGGTGCCGGAAGTGACGACCGGCGTCTCCGTGCACAGCGCCATCGTCGCGCATTACATCCTCAATTACGGCTCCGAGGAGCAGAAGCTGCGCTGGCTGCCGAAGATGGCGAGCGGCGAATTCGTCGGCGCCATCGCGATGACCGAACCCGGCACCGGCTCCGATCTGCAGGGCGTGCGCACCACCGCGCGCAAGCAGGGCAACAACTACGTCATCAACGGCCAGAAGACGTTCATCACCAACGGCCAGGCCGCCGACCTGATCATCGTGGTGGCGCGCACCGGCGGCCCGGGCGCCAAGGGCCTCTCGCTGATCGTGCTGGAGACCGAGGGCAACGAAGGCTTCCGCCGCGGTCGCAACCTCGACAAGATCGGCCTCAACGCGTCGGACACGTCGGAACTGTTCTTCGACAACGCGGTCGTGCCGCCGGAAAACCTGCTGGGCACCGAGGAAGGCAACGGCTTTGTGCAACTGATGCAGCAATTGCCGCAGGAGCGGCTCGCGCTCGCCGTCGGCGCCGTCGCCTCGATGGAGCGCGCGGTCAAGCTGACCGTCGACTACACCAAAGAGCGCCAGGCCTTCGGCAAGCCGATCATCGAATTCCAGAACACCGCGTTCAAGCTCGCCGAGCGCAAGACCGAGGCCATGATCGGACGCGTCTTCGTCGACTGGTGCATCGAGCGCCTGGTCGCCGGCGAACTCGATACCGTCACCGCCTCGATGGCGAAATACTGGTGCTCGCAGAAGCAGGTCGAGACCGCCGACGAATGCCTGCAGCTCCATGGCGGCTACGGCTACATGGAGGAATACCCGATCTCGCGGATGTTCGTCGACGCGCGCATCCAGAAGATCTACGGCGGCACCAACGAGATCATGAAGCTGTTGATTTCGCGATCGCTGTAGAGCGCCTTCCAGCAAAATCCCGGACTGGGTCACCAGAAAATTGCACAGAGGTACACCGAACCGTGCTGCTTTGCCCTACAGAGCGCCGAGCTGCCAAGGACGGTGCAGAACCCTGAAATCTCCCAAGGTTGCTCGCGGGTCATAGATTGAAAAGTGGCAGCGTCCGGCGATCAAGCCGGCAAGGGCCGGAAAGCGGCCCTTGCCGTTGATAGCCGCCTCGTAATCCTGGATTACATATGCATGCCGGCCATAGCCGTGGCTTCGTTATGATGCCCGCCATCCGTGCCGCCATTGGGCAGTACGCCGTCATCCTCGATCTCGAAGTGTGCGCCGTTGAGTTCACCGACCTTCTCGTAGGCGCCGTAAACCGTCTGGGTCACCGCGATATCGCTCTGCCTGACCAAATTGCCGTAGACGGTGATGGTGCCGAGCAGATCCTCGTCATGCGCGCCGGCGTTACCCTGCTGGCTGATGATGGTGATTACGCTGTAGTCGTTCCTGCCGTCTCCATTGCTGTCCTTGTGCGCAATCGACTTGACCTCGGCGGTGTGCGCCGAAATTTCGATCTTGTCGCCCTGAGCCCGGTTGAAGTCACGGATCACGTCGTTGCCGAAGCCGTCGACCCAGTGATCATGCACGGCGCCGTTCTCGCCGGTTACGCCAACCCAGTCGATGGTGCCGTCGCCGTTGACGTGCTTGGCGACGATCTCGTCCTTCGCATTCACCATGCCTTCGAAGCGGAAGGTATCGGCGCCGCGGCCACCGGTGAGGGTGTCGTTGACCTGCTTGAACGCTGCGGTTTCGGCCGCGAATATCTGCGTCTTGCCGTCCTGGGCCGCGACCATTTCGCCCGCATCTGAACGGCTGAGCAGCACGTCGTTGCCGACACCGCCGTCCATCCGGTCCGCGCCGAAGCCGCCGACGAGAAGGTCGGCACCGTTTCCCCCGGACAGGCTATCGTTGCCCGAGCCACCCCAAAGCTTGTCAGCGCCGGAGCCGCCGACGAGCGTATCGTTCCCGGCCATCCCCGAAACGGCGTCTTCACCACCTCCGCCGTTTAGATAATTGCCGCCAGTCGATCCATTCAGGTGATCATGATCGGAGCTGCCGCCGCTCAACATGGCGAAAAAATCTTCGAAACGGCTGTCTTCGAAGAATCGATTGAAATTGAAGCGTGCCATTACAATGACCTCCCACAAAGGCCTCACGGGACGGAAGGCGACCACCTCAAACCTGAGAAATGGTCAGCTGATGCGCGCGGGAGGAATGTGAGGCAGGAATTTCAACCCGCTCGAAAAAGGAAACAGCGAAACAGGCCGTAGGCTGGACGTGTACGCGGCGGATTTGCGCGTACCAGAGGCAATATGGTGACGTGAAAGGCGCTCGTGAGGCATCATTGAAGAAACAAAGCATGCTTCAAGCACATTTTTGCCCTCTTCACTGCAAACGGCAAAAGCCTGCTTCGATGGCGGAACAAATTGCTCTCCGCGCCCATCACGACACTTTCAGATACGCCACAGAGCGGAGTTAAAACGAACAAAATTGCCGGCCACCGCGCGATGAGTGGGAGGCAGCGGCTGCTCCTCAACAAGGAGACATGTTCCCAGGCATGGACTACCCTTAAGAACGTTGCCGTGGAGCTGCCGATGCCAACGACGCCTGCTGATGACGATCGTTTTGACGAGCCGCATTATCCCGACTTGAAGGACAAAGTGGTTATCGTAACCGGAGGTACGAGCGGCATCGGCCTTGCTCCGCTAAGGCATTCGCCCGTCAAGGTACGCGAGTCATAATCGCAAGCCGAAAGGAAGCCGCTGCCAAGTCAGCGCTCAAGATCTTGAGTGCAATAGGCGACGTCAGATGGATCGTCGTGGATGTCACTGACGGAAGATCAGTGACCCGCTTGATCGATCAGGCCGTGCGCGCGCATGGCCGGCTCGACTATGCGTTCAACAACGGCGGCAGCGGCGGAGCATCGGCTCCGGTTGCCAAAATGACTGAGGCGGCGTGGCGGGAGACAATCGATGGATACCTGACATCGGTATTTCTCTGCATGAATGCGGAGATCGCTGCGATGAAAGAAACGGTCGGCTGCGTAATCGTTAACAACGCTTCGGTCGACGGTCTTCGTGGCTATCCATTTGCAGGTGGCGCCGCCTATTCCGCGGCAAAACACGGCGTCATCGGTCTTACCCGTAGCGCCGCACTTGAACACGCCGCTCGCGGTCCTCGCATCTGCGCTATATGTCCCGGCTGGATTGACACTCCACCGGTTTCAAACTGGATGAGACGCGATGAGCGCGTTGCCGAAGCCATCCTCCAGCAGACGCCACCACGATTGCCATCATCCATGTCGCCCCCGCAGGCCGTCTACGCACCAACTGCAGTCAAAGCTTTGACCTGACATCCACGAGCGCCGACGCGCCCGGGCGCGGCTTGCATGCCGCGCCCGATCCAGCCTGCTCAGCTCACCAGATCGACCTTGCCGGTTGCAAGGCGATAGATGCCGCCGACCACTTTGAGCTTGTTCTGCTCGACCGCGGCGTTGAGGATCGGCGCGGCCGATTTCGAGCTTGGCGACGTTATCGATCACGTTCTGCCTGATCGCGTTGTCGAGCGCATTCCCGCTCTGTTGTGCCGACGCCTTCACCGCGGGCGCCAGCGCATTCACCAGGGACGGAATGTGTCCCGGCAGCGGCTTGTTGTCCTTCAGGGATTTGATCGTCGCGTCCACGGCGCCGCAACTGTCGTGCCCGAGAACGAGGATCGTCGGCACGCCCAGCACGGCGACGCCGTATTCCATGCTCGCCACCGTATCTTCGTTGGCGAAATTGCCGGCCACGCGGCAGACGAACAGGTCACCACGCGCGCTATCGAAGGCATATTCGGGCGCGATCCGCGAATCCGCGCAGCTCAGGATGGCCGCATAGGGGTTCTGACCTCCGACCAGCGCTTCCCTTTCATGCTTGAAATCGTGGAGCTGCGACTTGCCGCCGACATAGCGCGCATTTCCTTCCATCAATCTCTTGAGGGCGGCATCCGGCGACAACACGTTCTGCGGCTTGGGAGGCGCCTTCGCCTCCTTGGCGTTAGCCGTGCCGGCGAGCATCAGCCCCAGTGCCGATGCTGCCGCGGACAGAATGACGGAGCGCCGCGAGGGCGGCGTCAAATGAAGCTGATCCGTTGAACATTTTTCGCACATTGCAATTTCCTCGCCCTTGCGGCGCCTTCGTCTGGTGACGCCCGAATGCATATGATTATGGTTGCGCGAGATGACTTCGCGACGCTGAATAACTAAGGGCTGCGTGTTACTTCAATCTTAAGTTACTGAATTGGATGTGCATATTATACGCAGCAACCATTAGCTGCAAAGCAAATCACTGAAAGAAACGTCGCACGTGCGCGGCGTCCAGACGCCGCCTACAGCGTCTGCACGTCCACCACGCCTGCCACCGCCTTGATCGCGCCCGCGATCTGCGGCGAGACCTTGAAGCGTCCCGGCAGCTTCATCTCCACCTCGGTCTGCAGGTCGAGCATGATGACGAGCGAGACGTCGCCATCGGCGCCGCCCGAAGGCACGGGCGCGGGCTTTACCGGCTGGCCTTTCGTCAAGCCATTGGAAGCTGCGGTTTCCGGCATGTTGAGCCGGCGCGCGATCGAATCCAGCGGCTTGGTGTCGCGCACGAAAATCCGCAGGCCCTTTTGCGTCTTCGCCGCGGCGTCATCGAGCGGCTCGGCATGCAGCACGCGCGCCCGCACGTCCTCGCCCTGCAGTTCGGCGCCGAGCTGCAGCAACACGGCAGCGCCCGGCTCCAGCACGTCGCGATATTGCGCCAGCCCTTCGGAGAACAGCACCGCCTCGAAATGGCCGGTCGGGATCCGAAAGCCCCATGATGCCCATCTTGTTGCCGGTCTTGGTGCGCCGCTCCATGCGCGACACCACGGTGGCCGCGACCTTGCCCGCGGTCGCGCCGGTTTTGACGGCGCGGGAGAATTCCGCCCAGCTCTGCACCCGCAGCCGCTTCAGCACGGTGGCGTAATCGTCGAGCGGGTGGCCGGACAGGAAGAAGCCGACGGCGTCGTATTCGCGGCGGAGTTTTTCGGCCGGCAGCCACGGCTCGATCTGCGGCAGCATGATGGTCGGCGCGTCGGCGGCGTTGCCGAACATGTCGTTCTGGCCGATCGTTGCGGCCTCGTGGCTGCGCTGGCAGGCGGCGAGAACGGCGTCCGCGCCGGCAAAGACGCGGGCGCGGTTGGAGTCGAGCGTGTCGAAGGCGCCGGCGGCCGCGAGGCTTTCGATGACGCGCTTGTTGATGGCGCGCGGATTGACCCGTGCCGCGAAGTCCGCGAGCGAGGTGAAGACGCCCTTCTTGCGTTCCTCCACGATCAACTCGACCGCCTGCGGACCGACGCCCTTGAGCGCGGCCAGCGCATAATAGATCGTGTTCTCGCCGACCTCGAAGGTGGCGCCGGAGCGGTTGATGTTGGGCGCCTCGACCTTGATGCCGAGCCGAATCGCCTCGGCGCGAAATTCCGACAGCTTGTCGGTGTTGTTGAGTTCGAGCGTCATCGACGCCGCCAGGAACTCCACCGGGTAATGCGCCTTCATGTAGGCGGTGTGATAGGACACCAGCGCATAGGCCGCGGCGTGGCTCTTGTTGAAGCCGTAGTCGGCGAATTTGGCGAGCAGTTCGAAGATCGTGTCGGCCTGCCCCTTCGGCACGCCGTTCTTGACCGCGCCGGCGACGAAGATCGCGCGTTGCTTCTCCATCTCGGCGCGGATCTTCTTGCCCATCGCGCGGCGCAGCAGGTCGGCGTCGCCGAGCGAATAGCCCGACATCACCTGCGCGATCTGCATCACCTGTTCCTGGTAGATGATGACGCCGAAGGTCTCCTTGAGGATCGGCTCCAGCACGGGATGCAGATATTCCGGCTCCTCGTCGCCGTGCTTGCGCGCGCAATAGGTCGGGATGTTGGCCATCGGACCCGGGCGATAGAGCGCCACCAGCGCGATGATGTCCTCGAAACGGTCCGGCCGCATGTCGATCAGCGCGCGCCGCATGCCCTGGCTTTCCACCTGGAACACGCCGACCACGTCGCCGCGCGCCAGCATTTGATAACTCGGCGCGTCGTCGATCGGCAGCGTCGGCAGATCGACCTGGATGTCGCGCTGCCGGAGCAGTTTTACCGCGACGTCGAGCACGGTCAGCGTCTTCAGGCCGAGGAAGTCGAACTTCACCAGCCCCGCCGGCTCGACCCATTTCATGTTGAACTGGGTCACCGGCATGTCGGATTTGGGATCGCGATAGAGCGGCACCAGTTCGCTCAGACGGACGGTCGCCGATCACGATGCCGGCGGCGTGGGTCGAGGCGTGGCGCGTCAGGCCTTCGAGGCGCTGGGCGATGTCGAAGGCGCGCGCCACCACCGGGTCCTCGTCGCGGAACGCCTGCAGTTTCGGCTCGCTCTCGATCGCCTGCGCCAGCGTCACGGGTGCTGCCGGATTCTGCGGCACCAGCTTTGTCAGCTTGTCGACCTGCCCATAAGGCATTTGCAAGCACGCGGCCGACGTCGCGCAGCACGCCGCGCGCCTGCAACGTTCCAAAGGTGATGATCTGCGCCACCTGGTCGCGGCCGTAGCGCTGCTGCACGTAGTCGATCACCTCGCCGCGGCGGTCCTGGCAGAAGTCGATGTCGAAGTCCGGCATCGAGACGCGCTCGGGATTGAGGAAGCGCTCGAACAGCAGGCCGAAGCGTATCGGATCGAGGTCGGTGATGGTCAGCGCATAGGCCACCAGCGAACCGGCGCCGGAGCCGCGGCCGGGACCGACCGGGATGTCCTGGGCCTTGGCCCATTTGATGAAGTCGGAGACGATCAGGAAGTAGCCCGCATAGTTCATGCGGTTGATGACGTTGATCTCGAAGGCCAGACGCTTGGCGTAATCCTCCTCCGTGGTGCCGGGCGACAGGCCGTGCACCTGCAGGCGCCGCGCCAGCCCCTCCTGGGCCTGACGCTCGAGCTCCGCCGCCTCCTCGCCCACCGCGTCCGAGCCTGAGGCGGCGCCCACCGTGAAGCGCGGCAAAATCGGCTTGCGCGTCTTCGGACGAAACGAGCAGCGCTCCGCGATCTCGACCGTGGAGGCCAGCGCTTCCGGAACGTCGGCGAACAGCACCGCCATCTCGGCGCGGGTCTTGAAGCGGTGATCGGGCGTGAGCTGCTCGCGGTCGGTCTCGGCGATCAGTTTGCCGCCGGCGATGCACAGCAGCGCGTCGTGGGCTTCGTAATCGTCGTTCGCCGCGAAATATGGCTCGTTGGTCGCGACCAGCGGCAATCCCTTGGCGTAGGCCAGATCGATCAGGCCTGATTCGACGCGGCGCTCCTTGTCGATGCCGTGGCGCTGCAATTCGACATAGAGCCGATCGCCGAAGAGAGCAGCCAGCCGGTCGCAGCGGTCTGCCGCGAGAGCGGCCTGATCGGCATGCAGCGCCAGCGAGATCGGGCCGTCTGGGCCGCCGGTCAGCGCGATCAGATCCTCGGCATCGCCTTCCAGCCATTCGAGCTTGATGTGCGGGGATTGATGTATCGGCGTTTCCAGAAACGCCCGCGAGTTCAGCCGCATCAGGCTGCGGTAGCCGCGCTCCTTTGCCGCCAGCAACACAATTCGCGACGGCGTCGCAGCCAGCGCGTTGCGCGCGTTCGGGTCCTGGTCGCCGAAATCGATGGCGAGTTCGCAGCCGACGATCGGCTGGATGCCATAGCCCGCCATCTTGTCGGAGAATTCCAGCGCCCCGAACATGTTGTCGGTGTCGGTCAGCGCCAGCGCCGGCTGGCGGTCGCCTTTGGCGAGTTCGCCGAGCTTGGCGATCTTGATCGAGCCCTTCAGCAGCGAATAGGCCGAATGAACGTGAAGATGAACGAATCCGGCACTGGACATGGTCGCTTAACGGGCTCTTGCATCATGGTGGGGAGCGATCACCGGCCGCGCCTGCGCGCCAACTCGCTAGCCGCAATCGTGATGGCTTGGCCTTGCGGAGTCCACGCGAAACGCAGCCTTCGTGCCCGACATCCCCAGCCCGGCAACACGCCCCTCGCCCCGCCTCAAAGCTGCGGAATCACCTGCGCCCAGATCGCAATCATCGCGACAAACAGCGTGATCGACGCCAGCGCCGCCGCTTCTTCCACAAACATCCGCAACATCGTCCAACTCCCTACGATATGAGAACATATGAAGAACAATGTTCTCATTTCGTTCCAGGAGTCAAGGGGCGGAATTGGGTCACCTTGAACAACCAAGCCCGTGGTTAATTCCCGCCGGGACTAACGGCGGACCAGAGGTCACACGAGGTCCTTGATCAGCCTCTCGATGTAGTCGTTCACGGTAGTGGCGAAGTCGAACTGGGAGCCGCTGGCCGAAATCGCAGTGGGCCTGGACCGCCGATCGAACACTCTCCAACGCATCCCTACGCTCGGGTGCGGGCGTCGTGGCGACCAATTCATTGATGGCGTTTTCCGCCAGCGGGATGCCGTTCGGTTCGGCTTCCGTGATGAGCGGGCGCAGCGCGAAGGTGCATTTGTGTATGTTTTCCATGCCGCAAATATGCGCCCGGGCTTACCGATTTTCCAGCCAGGGGACTGCGACACAATCGAACTGCCGCCAATCGAACCGCCGATGGCCGCAGCGACAAAAAAGCCCCGGAGCAATGCTCCGGGGCTTCGTTGTTCTTCGCGAATTTCGCGAAAGATCAGTACTTCGAGATGCCCGGGCCGCCGAAGCGGTAGTTCAGGCGAGCGGTGACGAGATCGACGTCCTGACGGATGCGATCGGTGCCGAACAGGCCGCCGCCGGGCTGCGGTGAAGGTGTAGGTCTTGTCCTGCATGAACAGGTGATTGTACTCGACGCCAACCGACCAGTTCGGAGCGAAGGCGTATTCGAGGCCGGCGCCGATGGTGCCGCCCCAGCGGGTGTCGTCGCCGGTGACGCCGGCGAGCGCGCCGCCCACGACGTTGTTGACGCGGTAGGTGTTGGAGGTGACCGCAGCACCGCCCTTGACGTAGAGCAGGACGTTGTTGACGGCATAACCCACCTGGCCGGTGAACAGGCCAAACGCGTCGACGTTGGTGTGGTTACGGAAGGCCGGGAACGCCAGGCTCTGGTTGCTGCCAGAGAAGTCAGCCCAGTTGCCCTGCGCTTCGAGACCGAACACGAACGTGCCAGCCTGCCAGCGGTAGCCGACCTGGCCACCGACCGTGCCGCCGGTCGAGTCATGCGAACCTTCAGCACCGAAGGGGAAACCCGCATCCCACGAATTGCGGCTCGAACCCCAACCGCCGTTGGCGCCGATGTAGAAGCCGGTCCAGTCGTACACGGCGGCAACCATCGGGGGCGCCTTGGTGTAAGGACGCGCAGCGAGGTCAGCAGCGCCAGCCGGCGCAACCGCGCCAAATGCGATCAGACTGGACGTTACAAGCAAAAACTTCTTCATTCTTTAGATCCCGTTTTCTTTTAGACAGCCCCCAAGGCCGTGACACGCTAATAGCATCGTTCGATCGAATTACTGTAACCTCACGGCCACAACCCTCACGAAAGAGCCCCAGTGCGAACGCAAGTTAATGGTGTAACGCAAGTGTTACTCGAAACTTTGCACTGGAACCTGCCGCAAAAAATTCACATTCGAGTTCCGCCGGTACCGAGAGGTGGCAAGAGGTGGAATGGCTTGACGTAAACGCGCGGGTGCGGCTTGTGTCGATGAAATTGGAACCGGCAAAGTGCGACGAGGAGATTCGAAAATGCGTAAGGCGATTCTAGCCGTGCTGGCCGCGAGCGCATTCGCCGCACTCGGCGCCGCGCCCGCCGAAGCGGTCGGCACCCGATATCCGTTCTGCCTGCAGGGCAACGAATACCCGGGGCTGAGCTACTGCACCTTCACCAGTTACGAGCAGTGTCAGGCCACCGCGTCGGGACGGTATCTCCAGTGCATCGCCAATCCCTATTACATCAGCGAGGGCGAGCCATCGCCGTCCGCCTATCGCCCGCTACCCGGCCGCACGCTGCCGCCCGCGCCTGGCGGCGGCAGGTACTGACCGTCCCGCCGAGGATCGATTGCGCCATGCATGCGCCGGTCGGAGCCCCAACCCGTAAGGAGATATTGATGCGCGTCCTGACTTTGGCAATTCTTGCAATCGCGACCGGCTCGGCAGCGGCGCCGGCGCAGGCTCAAACCTACAATCCCAACTTTCCGGTTTGCCTGCATGTCATGGGCAGGACCAGCTACTACGAATGTGCCTATTACACCCTGCCCCAATGCAACGCGACGGCGTCGGGCCGCTCGGCGCAATGCGTGATCAATCCCTATTACGCAAACGCATCATCTCAACCGCATGTACGCCGCTACAAGCGCCACTACAGCGGCTACTGAGCCTCGTTGGTCTGTTTGATTTGAGCGGGAAGGCCGGCGCCGATGCGCAGGCGCGGCGTTTACTGAACGCCGCTACTCCATTTCGACCACCTGGCCGTCGACCAGCGACACCCGCCGGTCCATCCGGCCGGCCAGTTCCATGTTGTGGGTCGCGATCAGCATCGCGACCTGCGTCGCCTTCACCAACTGCATCAGCGCGTTGAACACGTGATCGGCCGTATGCGGATCGAGGTTTCCGGTCGGCTCGTCCGCCAGTAGCGCCCGCGGCGCATTGGCGACCGCGCGCGCGATGGCGACGCGCTGCTGTTCGCCGCCGGAGAGTTCGGCCGGGCGGTGCGTGATGCGGTCGCCGAGACCGAGATAGGACAGGATCTCCTCGGAGCGCTTGATGGTCTCGGAGCGTTTGAGGCCGCGGATCATCTGCGGCAGCATGACGTTTTCCAGCGCGGTGAATTCCGGCAGCAGCCGGTGCGACTGATAGACGAAGCCGATGTCGGAGCGCCGGATCTGGGTGCGGTCGATGTCGGATAGTTGCGAGGTCGGCGTGCCCGCGACATAGACCTCGCCGTCATCGGGGCTTTCGAGCAGGCCCGCGATGTGCAGCAGCGTCGACTTGCCCGAGCCCGACGGCGCCACCAGCGCCACCGACTGCCCCGCCCACAGCGCGAGTTTGGCGCCGTTGAGAATGGTCAACGTCGCCTCGCCCTGCTTGTACTCGCGCTTTATCTCGTGGAGATAGATAACCGGTACATCTTCCTGCGCCTCCTCGGCCATCTCGTCCTCACTCGTACCGCAGCGCGTCGACGGGATCGAGGCGCGCGGCGCGCCAGGATGGATAGAGCGTCGCCAGGAACGACAGCGTCAGCGCCATGATCACGACGGCGGTGGTCTCGCCGAAATCGATCTCGGCCGGCAGCTTGGAGAGGAAATAGAGTTCCGGCGAGAACAGTTCGGTGTTGGTCATCCACGACAGGAACTGGCGGATCGATTCGATGTTCAGGCAGATCAGCATGCCGACGAAGAAGCCGGTCAGCGTGCCGACCACGCCGATCGCAGCGCCGGTGATCAGGAAGATCCGCATGATCGAGCCCTGCGAGGCGCCCATGGTGCGCAGGATGGCGATGTCCTGCCCCTTGTCCTTGACCAGCATGATCAGGCCGGAAACGATGTTGAGCGCGGCAACCAGCACGATCATGGTCAGGATCAAAAACATCACGTTGCGCTCGACCTGCAGCGCGTTGAAGAAGGTCGAGTTGCGCTGCCGCCAGTCGACCAGGAACACCGGACGCCCGGACGCCTCCGTCACGCTCTTGCGAAACACGTCGATGCGGTCCGGATTGGTGGTGAACACCTCGATGGCGGTCACGTCGTCCTTGCGGTTGAAATAGGCCTGCGATTCCGGCAACGGCATGAACACGAAGCTGGCGTCGTATTCGGACATGCCGATCTCGAACACCGCCGCCACCTTGTACGGCTTGATGCGCGGCGTGGTTCCCATCGGCGTCACCGCGCCCTTGGGCGCGACCAGCGTGATGGTGTCGCCGGCATGCAGCGACAATTGGTCGGCAAGGCGGCGTCCGATGACGACGCCCTGCCCCTCGTCGAACCCTTCCATCGTGCCTTGCTTGATGTTCTTGGCGATCGAGGTGAGGTTGTTCAGGTCGGCCGACCGCATGCCGCGCACCAGCACGCCGGAGGCGTTGAAGGCCGAGGACGCCAGCGCCTGCCCGTCCACGACCGGCGCGGCAAGGCGGATGCCGTCAACCTGGCTGATGCGCTCGGCGACGTCCTTCCAGTCGGTCAGCGGCGATTCCAGCGGCTGCACCAGCAGATGGCCGTTGAGCCCGAGGATCTTGTCCAGCAGTTCCTTGCGAAAGCCGTTCATGACCGCCATCACGATGATCAGCGTGGCGACGCCGAGCATGATGCCGAGGAAGGAAAAGCCGGCAATGACGGAGATGAAACCTTCCCTGCGGCGCGCGCGCAAATAACGCCCGGACAACAGCCATTCGAAAGGCGCAAAAGGCGGGGTTCGGACGGTCTCGGTCATGGTCTCATCCATTACTCGATAATCCCATGATTTCGGGCCAATTGTGGCCGCAATGGCTAACATATCCGCCGCGGTGGATAAGCCTATTGCGCGATCTTAGCCACCACTTCGGCCGGACTGAGGTTCTCCCGCGAACCGTCGCTGCGGCGTTTGACCTCGAGTTTGCCCTCGGCGAGGCCCTTCGGCCCGACCAGGATCTGCCAGGGGATACCGATCAGGTCGGCGGCGGCGAATTTTGCGCCGGCACGCTGGTCGGTATCGTCATAGAGCACGTCGACGCCCTTGGCTTGAAGCTCGCCGTAAAGTTTCTCACAGGCGCCATCGACCGCGGCATCGCCCTGCTTCAGGTTCAGGATCACAGCGGTGAACGGCGCCACCGCTTCCGGCCATTTGATGCCGGCATCGTCATGGCAGGCCTCGATGATGGCGCCGACCAGGCGCGAGACGCCGACGCCATAGGAGCCGCCATGAACGGGCACGTCGACGCCGTCGGGGCCGGCGACCAGCGCCTTCATCGCGTCGGAATATTTGGTGCCGAAATAGAAGATCTGGCCGACCTCGATGCCGCGGGTGTTGACGCGCCGGTCGGCAGGCACCTCGCTTTCATAGCGCGCGGCATCGTGCACATCCTCGGTCGCGGCATAGACCGACGTCCATTGCTCGATGATGCCGGTGAGATCGCCGTCATAATCGACATCGTCGGACGGAATCGGCAGGTCGAGCACGTTGCGGTCGCAGAACACGCCGAACTCGCCGGTTTCCGCCAGCACGATGAACTCATGGCTGAGGTCGCCACCGATCGGGCCGGTTTCGGCGCGCATCGGGATCGCCTTCAATCCCATCCGCGCGAAAGTGCGCAGGTAAGCCACGAACATCTTGTTGTAGGCGCGGCGCGCCGCCGCCTCGTCGATGTCGAAGGAGTAGGCATCCTTCATCAGGAATTCGCGGCCGCGCATCACGCCGAAACGCGGACGCTGCTCGTCGCGGAACTTCCACTGGATGTGATAGAGATTGAGCGGCAGGCTGCGGTAGGATTTGACGTAGGCGCGAAAGATCTCGGTGATCATTTCCTCGTTGGTCGGCCCGTACAGCAGTTCGCGCTTGTGGCGGTCGGCGATGCGCAGCATCTCCGGACCATAGGCGTCGTAACGGCCGCTCTCGCGCCAGAGGTCGGCGAGCTGCAGCGTCGGCATCAACAGTTCGAGTGCACCGGCGCGGTCCTGTTCTTCGCGGACGATCTGCTCGATCTTCTTCAGCACCCGAAAACCCAGCGGCAGCCAGGCATAGATGCCCGCCGCTTCCTGCCGCATCATGCCCGCGCGCAGCATCAGCCGATGCGAGACGATCTCCGCCTCTTTCGGATTCTCTTTCAGGATGGGTAGAAAAAACCGCGACAACCGCATGGGACAGCTCAAGGAATCAGGAGGGCTAAGCGAAGAGATGCAGTGAAACCGGATCGGGTGCGAAAAGACAAGGCCGGGAAGTGTGAAAAGCCGCTGGAAACGCGGATTTGAGGCCCCATTTTTAGCAGGTTTTCGCAGTTTGTAGGGTGGGCAAAGCGCAGCGTGCCCACCATCTCACCGCGTGCTCATTGTTGGATGGTGGGCACGTCGCTTCGCTCCTTTGCCCACCCTACGAAATCGCTTCACTTCACCTGCAAATCATCTTGCAGCGTGATCTTCTGAAAATCCGTCACCAGCGCCTCGATCTGCATCCGCCAGCGGCCAGGCTGCGGCAGCGCGACGCCGCGCACGTGCCAGGTGCCGTCCGGGCCGAGCGTCGCACGGCGCTCCATCGGCTCGATACCGCGCTCCGGCATGCTCAATATCAGCGTTGCTTCCTTGGCCGGCAGCAGCGCGGCGTCGCCCGTCATCAACTGCAGCACGAAATCGTTGGCGCCGACCTTGCCCGGCGACACCAGCACCTGGAACATCGCAGCATCCGTGTGGATATGGACCGAGAGCGGCGCGGCAACGGACGAAACGGAAGCCCGCGGCGGCGGCGTAAAACGCCAGCCGGCGACCAGGGCAAGGATGCCGAGGACGAGAACGCATTCCGTCAGGATCGAACCCGACAGAAGCCGGGTGTTCTTGCGATCGGCAACCACGGCAGGCGTGGCAACGAACCGGTTCAGCGCCGCAAGCGCGAGCAGCAGGATGACCAGCGCCAGCTTGATCGAGAGAATGATGCCGTAGTTGGTCTCGATCAGCGCGCGCACGCTGCCGAGCTGGACGATCGACAAGCGCCAGCCCGCTCAGCACCAGCAGTCGCCACCAACGGCACGGCGATGGCCGAGAACTGCCGGAGCACGCGCGGCAGGTCGTCGTTGCGCCGATGCGCCATGGCGGCCAGCGGGGCCAGCGCGCCAACCCAGTAGGCAACGGCGACGCCGTGCAGAAACAGCGACGGCCGGGTCAGCCATTGCGGCGCGGCGGTCGCGGCATGCCCACTGGCGGCAAGCGACAGTCCGACGCCCGCCATGGCGAGCGAGGTCGACACCAAGGCGATCCGGATGCCGGGACTTGTGCAGGCGTAAAGTGCGATCGCCATCGCGACGATCGCGATCAACAGCGACGGCCCGAGGGAGGTGGCAAGCGCGCTCGTCCATGGCGCCGCCGTGAAGATGCCGCCGGGCGAAAGATTGAGAAGGTCGAGCCCTTGCAGGCCGAGCGAGCCCACCGCGCCGACGAGGCCGAGAGCAAGCGCGCCGCGGCTGACACGCGATCCGCCCGCCCCCTGCCCGATCCAGGCCGCGAAGAACGCGCCGCCGACGCCCACGAACAGGCCGAGATAGACCCCGATCCGCGCCAGCCAGATCAGCACGGCCAGCGGGCTTGCCTTTGCCGGCGGCGCGGCTCCGGTCACGGCGCCGATCGAGAACAGCATCGATCCCGCCACGGGATGGCCGTCCTGCGAGACCACGCGGTAGCTGACGATCTGCGTGCCCTGCGGCAGGTCGTCGGGCAGAACGATCAGCACGGATTGGCCGACCGCGCGGGCGGCGACGTCGCGCGCCTTGCCGGCGGCATCGATGACGCCGATCACGGCCGGCGCGACGCCCTCGTTGAAGTGCAGCTGCACCATCTTCGGCGGCTCAGCCAGCACGCTGCCATCGGCCGGCTCCGAGGAGACCAGCGTCGCATGGGCCCAGGCGGCGCTCGCGATGCAAAGCGCCGACAGCAACGCGGCAAGGCCGGCCAGCACGCGCGCCATCGGGATCGCTTTACGGTTTTGTCGTCAGCTTGAGGCCGGGCGCCGGCGTCTTGCTGCCCGCACCGTGGCCGCCGCCTTCGCCTTCCGAGGGAATATCGATCCAGCGGCTCACGCCCTGCTCGCATTCCTGCACGACCGGAAAATACAGCGTGGTGTCGGGCTTCAGGCCGGGGGTGAGATAGCTGGAGAAGACGAACTCATCAAAGTTGTCGTCGGCGAGCTTGCCGCCGCTCCACACCACTTCCTTGACGCCTTCGGTGAGCTTGCTGCCGTGAAAGCTCGTACTCGGTGGCGTATTTGCCCTTGACCGTCTCGAGCGTCCAGCCGGGCTTCGGCATCGGCTTGATGCCGATCACGCCTTCCGGGATCTGCACCCGCAGCTTGATGGTCGCCGATCCCGCGCAGCCATGCGGCACGGCGAACACCGCCTTGTAGTACGAGCCCACCGGCGCCTGCCGTTTCTCGAGGGTGACATGGGCGGCTGCGCGGAAAAGCGACGAGCACTGTGGCGATAATCAGGTAGATCTTCTTGGACATGCCGGCCTCATATCGAGTTATGAAACGATCGGTGACGCCGATCGCAATGTGTATCGCTGGTCAAATTCTCAGGGACGCCCCGGCCGCTTTTGCGGCAGCTTCGGCCTGGGCGATGGCTTCCTTGCGTCTACGCAGTATGTCGCTGGTAAGGGCCGACCCTGCACGTTCGGGCGAACCGGCATCGAACGGCGGTTTCGGATCGTACTCAATCAGCAACTGAATCCGTTTGGCGGTTTCTTCTCCCGCCAGCCGCGACGCGATGGTCAACCCAAAATCGATCCCGGCCGTCACGCCGCCGCCGGTCAACCGGTTGCGGTCCTCGACCACACGATCCGTACGCACAATGGCACCCATCAGCGGGAGCAAGTCGCGGACATACCAATGCGAGGTCGCCTGGTAGCCCCTGAGCAAACCAGCTGCCGCGAGCAGCAGGGAGCCGGTGCAAACACTGGTGACAAATCGCGCGCCTTCGCCTGCAGATCTCACGAAATCGACAGTCTCTCTGTCATTCATCGCAGCGACCGTACCTTTGAGTCCTCCCGGCACGAACAGCACGTCGAATGCGCGGGGCGACGTTTCAAAGCTCTCAGTCGGGGCAACCGGCAGACCGAGATCGGTCATTGCCGGCTGCATGGTCTTTGCAATGAGGTGCACCTCGGCCTGCATGATGTTGAACACCGTCAGCGGGCCGGTGAGGTCAAGCATGATCATGTCAGAGTAGATCAGCATTCCTATGCGCGGACGGGCCGGCGGTGCAGCAGGCTGGGCGTGGGCAGCCGTTGCAAACAGGTTGGCAAACGACGTCGCAGCCAGCGCCGCCGTGAACTCTCTACGGTCCATATGCGCTCACTTCTTCATGCCGGAATGATCCGGCTTCATGTCATGGCCGCCTGAGGGTGCCTGCGCGCCGACGCCCTGCACTTCGAGCGACACGGCCACCTTGCCGGCCTTTTCGAATTGCAGTTCGAGCGGCACCTTGTCGCCCTGCTTGAGCGGGTTCTTCAAATCCATCAGCATCAGATGATAGCCGCCGGGCGCCAGCTTGACGGTCTTGCCCGGCTCGATTGCGAGACCCTTGTCGAGCGGGCGCATGGTCATGACGCCGTTGTTCATCGCCATCTCGTGAATCTCGACCTGGCCGGCGACGTCGCCGGACACGGCGACCAGCCGGTCCGGCGCCGTGCCCTTGTTCTCGATCGTCAGGTAGCCGCCCGCGATCTTCGCGCCGCCGGGCGTCGCGCGGCTCCAGGGCTGCGTGATGACGAGGTCGCCGGCCTTGACCTCCTGCGCTTGCGCGGGACTGGTCGACGACTGAAAGCAGGGCGGCCACGCCAGCGAGCATGCGCGTAATGTTCTTCATGATCGGCCTTCCTTTTTGAATTGGTTCCATACATTGCAATTAGTAAGCCCGTGTTCATTTTCCGGCGTCATGACTGTGACCGGTTCGGGGCGACAGGAACTCAGCGGTTGCGATGGCGTGGATAGACTTCCGGGCCGATACTCTCGGCTCGCTTTCTGAAATCAACGAACATGCCATCCATCATCTCCGTGACATGGGCTGAAGCGCGCTGCGGCGTGCCCGCATCGAACGGCGGTTCGGGCGCATATTCCGCAAGCAACTGAACGGATTCGGCGTACTCCCGGTCGCGCAACTGGCCCACAAGGGACAGGCCGAAATCAATACCGGCGGTGACGCCACCCCCGGTGATGCGATTGCGGTCGCGGACCACCCGTCCCTCGGTGGGAATGGCGCCAAACATCGGCAACAGGGACTTGGCCGCCCAATGCGAAGTGGCTCTATATCCCGTGAGCAGTCCGGCGGCGCCGAGGATCAACGACCCGGTGCAGACCGAGGTGACGAACCTGGCCCGGCTGCCGCGATCCTTCAGGAAGCGGATCGTCGGATCGTCCTGCATGGCAGCTAACGTGCCCGAACTGCCGCCCGGAACACAGATGATGTCCAGTTCGGCAGGACATTCGTCAAACGAAGCGGTGGGCTGAAACATCAAGCCGGCATCGCTCTTCACGACATCCCTGGTCTTCGCGACCACATAAGTCGTCGCCCCCATCAAGCTGGTCAGCATGTGGTGCGGCCCGACCATGTCGAGCGCCGTGAATTCCGGATAGATCAGGAACGCGATCTTTTCCGTCCCGATCCAGTTCGCAGGCACTTGCAGACATCATCGTCAGAACCGACCGGCTGGTCTTGCCCGGCCGCAGCTGCCCCCACGACCGGCAGACCCGTTGCGATTGCTGCAGCCGACGCGCGAAGCAAATCGCGTTTCGAAAGCATCGCGCTCACGTCGCATTTGGTCTGGCGCGAGATCATGGCTAGACCGGATCAATCAGTACTTGTACGCGATCGTGCCGATAGAACGAGCGCGGCCGTCGCCGGGCGCCACCTGGCCGCCGAACCAGAGGAAGGGCACGAAGTACTTCTCTCCCGTCAGGTTCTTGACGTTGAAGGACGCCCTGAACGTGCTCGTTCTCATAGCCAATCTTGGCGTCGACTGTGAAATAGCCCGCGGTGTCTTATAGAGATTGAAGCGTGTCGACATACTGGCGAGGACGCCACGTAAACGCCGGCGCCGGCGCTCCAGCCTCTAAGAGCGGGTGAGTCGAAGTTGTAGTTAACCCAAACGCGGCCTGAATCTTCGGGGACCATAGGAACCCTGTTACCTTGTGGAACTCCCGTGTTCGAATCTGAGAACCTAACATCTGTGTGGCCGTAGCTTGCCAGCACTTTCCAGTTCTTGTTGGGCTGCCAGATCAGGTCAGCTTCATAGCCCTTCAATTCCTGCGCTGATTGAGCCCCAATACCGACGCCAATCGTAACAGGCACATTCTGGCGCTGGATGTCGAACACGGCGATGGTGCCGGTCAATTGGTTATTGATGTTGAGTTTGAAGCCTCCCTCGACCTGCTTGCGATGTTTCGGGTTGGATGTTGGTGTTCAAGGCCTGTGTGAATGGTTGCGTCTGCATCCCCTCGCTGTAGCTGCCGTAAACCGACAGGCCGGGAATGAGATCGACGACGGCTCCGAGCCGAGGCAGAGCTTTGGTTGTGTCGCTACCGAATTGCGTCGGCAAGAATGCACCCCCGCCAAATGTCGGGAAATTTTCAATATAATCGATGTTGATACTCGCCAATCGCACGCCGGCCAGGATGTGAATGCGGTCGTAAATTGTGGATTGCAGTTGCGTATACGCGCCTTTCGTGACGTAGACGCTGTTGAAATCGAAAAACGGGAAGAACGTCGGCGACGCGGGAGTGGGATCTGTGTACGGCGTCGGAAAAACCGGGTTGTTCACCAGGTCCACCGGCGGAACGCCAAAGTCAACATTCATGTGACCGCGAATCCTTCACGCGGCTGTAGTCGGCGCCGGTGAGCCAGACGTTATTGGTTGGACCCAGCCTGAACCGCGCCTCGAAATTGGGGTTGATGGTGAACTCCTGCTGTTTCTGGGCGAGGTCGATATTCAACAGGCTCCATGTCGTTGGACCGACATCGGGCGCAGCAGTCTGTGTTGTTTGGCTCTTCTGATCAAAGCTCTGGTCCGCCCAACGCGTCTTGACATTGAAGGACCAAATGGAATCGAACCTGTGGTCGAACGTGGCCGTTACGCTTTTGACCTCGCTATAGCTCTTCGGAATGTTCGAAGGACCAATATACAGATCGGGATTGAGGCGGAAGCTTCCTGCGACAGTACCCACCGCAGGCAAGCCCTGGTAGGCCTGCTGCTCGAAACGCGAGACGCGCCCTTGGATCGTCAGCGTCGTGTCTTCCTTGTTCGTCAGTGTCAGCGTCGGATTCAGCGAGTAGCGGTTCTGATGCACGACATCGACAAAGCTATCGGTCCCCGTGTATGCGCCCGTGAACCGGAACAGCACGGTTTTGTCGGCCGAAAGCGGTTGGTTGATATCGAAGTACGGCTGCACATAGTTGTTGGTCCCGAACGTCAGGCCCGCTTCCGCGCTCGCCTTGTCGGTCGGCAGCTTTGAGACGACGTTGATGGCACCACCAAGCGGAGAACCTGCCCCGCCGCCATACAGGATCGCGTTCGGCCCCTTCAAGACCTCGACGCGCTCCACGTTCACTAATAAATCGCGGTCGCCGGCGTTGTACATGACGTTGATGCCGTCGAGATATTGCTGGGCAGCGAACCCGCGAATGTTTGTCAGGCCATTCGGGCCCGTGGTGCCGATGCCGAGGGTATTTGTCCCCTGAACGTTCGAGACATTCTGGATGGCCTCAGTGACCGTGACATTGTTCTGGTCTGCGATGACGCTTTTGGGGACTACCTGGATCGACTGCGGAACCTGCTCGATTGGCGTCGCTGTCTTGGTGGCAGAGAACGCCGACAACGCACGATAACCATCGACAGGACCCGCGGTCGTCACGGTGGTCCCCGGTGGAAGTTTGAGACCCGGCAAATCAAGTGCGGGATTATATGTTCCGAGTGCGTTTGCAGGCTGCGCGACTGCCGGGGGGACTCGGCTGGCGCCGGCTTCGCGCTTGCACGTCTGGCGCCAGACTTTTTGCCCGCGGCGGGCGCTGCGACACGACGGGTTTGATCCGGTGCCTGAACCGTCACCGGCGGCAACTGCCTGTCGGACGTCTGAGCAGCGGCCATGTCAGATGCGAACACCAGCGGCAGCACAAGCGCGCTTGCGCTGGTCAACAGATATTGGCGATACATATCCGTGCTCCTCACCATCTGTACTTCATCCCGGCATAGACCGCTCTGCCATTACCGGGTTCAAACAATGGTGACGTGGCGGTCGCCTGATTGATGATGCTGGTGCTGGAGATGTAGGCCTTGTTGGTGAGATTGCGCCCCTCGATATAGGCCGAAATCGGCCCGCCATTGTCGAAGCCCGCCTTCAGCCCGAGCAGCGCATAGGCCTCGGTCTTCAGCGTGTTCGCGCTGTCGACGAAATAGGCCTGCGGCACCCATTCGACATTGGGTCCGAAATAGAAGCCGGTCGGATTCTTGTACAGCAGTTCGGCGCGGAGATAGTGGCGCGGCGCGCCGGGCAGCAAATTGTTGCCGAAGGTCGCGATCATTGTCGAAACGGAAATCGTTGAACGTGTAGGCCAGATTCAGCCAGAGCTTGTCCGGCGCCGGGCCATTGTTGAAGATGCCGCTGAAGATCGCGGCGCCCGCCCCCGCTTCGATGCCCTGGTGAATGGTACGATCGACGTTGGTGACGTTGCAATTGCCGAACGCGCTGTAGAGGCATTGCAGTTCGTCGCGGATGTTGGCGCGATAGGCGGTGATCTCCCAGGCATAATCGGGCCGCTTCATCCGCGTTCCGATCTCATAGGTTGTGGCGATCTGCGGGCGGATGCTGGTGAAGGGAATGAACGGGATCCCGGGGCCGTTCGGAGCTTTCGCCAAAGCTCGGCACTTCGGCGCTGCGCGAGATGTTGCCGAACACCTGCCAGGTCGGATCGACGTTCCAGAGCAGGCCGGCCTTCGGCGACCATATCTTGAACTCGGTCGCACCCGAGGCATCGCCATCGCTGAGGAAGCGATCCTGCCGGTTGCGGGTGGCGTAGAGGAATTGCGTGCCGGCAATCGCCGCCACGTTCGGCAGGAAGTAAAAGCTGTCCTCGACATAGAGCGAGGTGTTTTTCGAGCGATCGATCGAGGACGACAGCAGCGCACCCTTCTGCTCCGCCGAGATTGGCGAATTGCTGGTTGTCGATGCTGCCGTTCAGGATGTTGATGCCGGCGACAAGGCGGTTGCGGAAGCCGCCGATGAAGCGGTCGTCGGTGACCTTGGCGAAGCCGCCATAGTCCTTGTAGCTGTAATCGAGCCACTGGAAGATCGGATGCATCAGATGGCGGTCGACGCCGAAGGCGCCGAATTCGACCTTGGTGTCGTCGAACCGGATCGTGGTCTTGTTGGCGATCCGCACGGTGTCGATGTTGCGCTGCCAGTCGTTGGCGACGTTGACGGGAGCGGCGGCTTCGGGATTGGTCAGCGCCGATTGCTTGGTGACGCCGCCGGGGATGCGCTGGCGCACCTCGTTGGCGTTGAAATAGAACCGCGTCTCGGCGTCCGGCGAGAATTGATAGCCGACATTGCCGCTGACGCGGGTGGCGCTGCCAAAGCTGTGGTCGCGAAAACCGTCGGAGGCCTGCGTCGCGGCGGTGACGAAACCGTCCCACGGGCCGTTGGCGCCGCCGGCATTGGCTTGCAGCCGCTTGAAGCCGAACGCGCCGAAATCGACCGACGCGCCGTTCGGGAACGGATCGCGGCCGGTCGGCATCACGAAATTGATGGCGCCGCCGAGCGAGTTGGCGCCGAACTGCAGCGCGTTGGCGCCCTTGTAGACCTCGACATATTTGTAGGCCGTCGGGTCGATCTCCTGGAAATCGCCGTAGCCGTCGGCGGTGTTGATCGGAATGCCGTCCATGTAGAGCTGCACGCCGCGCAGATGGAAGTTGCGCGACAGGCCCGAGCCGCGGATCGACAGCCTGGTGTCGTCGCCCCATTTCGGCTGCGCGAACACGCCGGGCACGTAATCCAGAATGTCCTTGATGGTATTGGCGACGGTCGAATTCCTGTAGGCCGCGGCCGGCACGATCGCGACGCCGCCCGGGGTATTGTTGATTTCGGTCAGCGCCTGCTGCGCGCTCAGCACCGCCAGCGCGCCGCGACCGCCCTGCCCCTGATCGCCGGCGGCCGGCGGCGCCGGCGCGCGCACCTGCCGGACGGCGCGTGCGGATCGCGTCGCGTTGCGGGGCGGGCGGGCGCTGGCGGCGCGCTTCTGTTCCGGCGCGGTGACGGTCACCGGCGGAAGACTTTGCCGCTCGCTCTGCGCCTCGGCGCTGAGTGGAAGATGAATATGGCGGCCGACGCCAGCAGCGTGCTGCGCACGAGCCCTGCGGGTGATGCAAAACGAAACATGGAATGATCCTGACGCCAGCTCTCTGGCCGGCTTTGCTCGACTGAACGAACAGGCACGGCCGCGGGCCGCACCAATCTTGATGGGAGTCAAGCTAGGTCGTCAGGAAAAGGCGGGTGGCGCACGCGCCTGCGCATGCGACGCCGGCACGCACCGGCGGCATCATGATCGGCAGCTTCCAGCCACTCGATGAGCCGGTATTGCCGCTGCAGGACGACAAAGATCAATGGCGGCGGATCGACCGCAACGGCGCCGCCGTGGCTGACGCCGCAGAACCCGCAGCAATTGGCGCCGTGCTGCGGCGTGGCGGTGGCGGTCGTCGTGCGAGGCATCCTGCGACGGATGCCATGCCGGAGCAGATCGTCGCCATGTACAGCGGATCGGACACCGCCTGTGCGACCGCGCGAAACGCCCCGATCGGCGCCAGCAACTGCACCATGATCGAGAACAGTACGATTGGAATGAAGGCTTCCAGCCGCCGTCGCATCCTTGTCCCCAAAACGTCGTCGGAAGACTAGCGCCTGGCTTGAGGTGTCGAGAATGTTACCATTCTGCACTGCGAGTAACGCAATCGGAATTGTGTCGTGGCGAATCAGCCACACGTGAGAGCTAAAGGAGCGGCAGTCCATCGCTGTACTCTGCCGCTCCGCAAGTCATGCTGCTCCTCACTCACATCCGGTAGCGCAAGCCGCCGTAAATCGAGCGGCCGACGCCAGGGTTGAATAACGCCGAAGCGGGGGTGGCGATTTCGGCCGTGATCGCGGTCGAGATGTAGCGGGTGTCGAACAGGTTTCGCGCTTCGACGTAGCCGGACCAGCCGGTGCCCCGGTCGTAGCCGACCTTGAAGTTCAGCAGCGCATATGGGTCGACCGTCAGCGTGTTGGCGTTGTCGGCAAAGAAAGCTTTCGGCATCCACTCGACGTTCGGACCGGCGTAGAAGCCGCTCGGATGCTTGTAGAGCACTTCGGCGCGGATCTGGTGCGGCGGTGCGCCGGGCAAGCGGTTATTGCCCCATCGCACGTCGTTGTCGAAGAAGAAGTCGTTATAGGTATAGGCGAGGTTAAACCAGAAACGGTCCTCTTGCGCGAACATCGACTTGAGAAACGCGACACCGAGCCCGGCCTCGACGCCCTGATGCACCGTGCGGTTCGCGTTCACGACGGTGCAGAGACTGAACGGCGAAGTCCTCAGGCACTGCAGCTCGTTCTTGATTTCGGCGCGGTAGAGCGAGAGGTCCCATGTGACATCAGGGTCTGCGGCCTCGCGTGCCGATTTCATATGTCGTTGCCGTCTGCGCGTTGACGTCCGGCAAAGGCAGCGCACTAAACGTGGAGAAGGTTCGTGAATCGAACGTGGGTACTTCAGCGCTGCGTGAAATGTTGCCGAACACCTGCCAATGTGGGATCGACATCCCAGAGCACGCCGACTTTTGGACTGAATATATCTCCAGGTGCGACTGACCGTCTGGTCGCCATCCGCGAAGTATCGATCCTGTCGATTGCGTACGGCGTGGAGGAATTGTCCACCGCCAATCAGAGCGACGTTCGGCAAGACGAAGAAGCTGTCTTCGAAATAGACCGAATGATTCTGTGACTTCTGCAATTCGGATCTGCTAGCAGGGCGCCCTTCACGGCACCGGTCAGATTGACATATTCCGCATAATCGTTCGTGCCGGTCTGAAGGTTCACGCCGGCAACGAAGCGGTTGCGGAATCCGCCAATGATGCGGTCGTCGGTGGCTCGGGCAAAACCGCCGTAGTCTGCGACGGTGTAGTCGAGGTATCGGAAGATCGGATGGTCGACGTGGCGCTGGTGGGTGAAGACTCCGAAGTCCACCGTGGTTTCGTCGAATCGCAGCGTGGTCTTGTTGGCGATACGAACCGAGTCGATGTTGCGCTGCTGGTTCTGCCGCAGGAACTCGGAATCGGCCGCGCGCGGGATTGTTCAGCGCTGCAGCCTTGGTTAGCTCGCCAGGCAATTGCAGCGCGCCAGCGTATTTGCGTTCAGGTAGAAGCGCGTCTCGGCGTCCGGCGAGAATTGATAGCCGACATTGGCATTGAGGCGCTCCACGTCATTCCGACTGTGTTGGCGATATCCGTCTTCGCGCTGCGCCGAGCCGCTAACGAACCAGTCATACGGGCCGTTTACGCCGCCGGTGCTGACTTGGGACTTCAGATAACCGAAACTGCCGGCATCGAACGCGCGCCTCGAACGGCAGACGCGTCGCGGCCGGTGGGGGTTACGAAATTTATCGCGCCGCCGAGCGCGTTGGCGCCATAACGCAGGGCGTTGGCGCCCTTGTAGACCTCAACATAGCGGTAGGCTGTCGGATCGACTTCGAAAAGGTCCGCCAGGCCATCCGGCGGTGTTGATGGGAATGCCGTCCATGTACACGATTGATGCCGCGATTGCCGAAGTCCGCGCGTCAGTCCGGAGCCGCGGATCGAGATGCGGCCGTCGGGTCCCCACCTGGTCTGGGCGATGACACCCGGTACCCAGCCGAGGATGTCCTTGATCGTGTTCGCTGGCCCGCTCTTGAACGCCGTGTCCGGAACCAGCGCCACGCCGCCCGGCGTGCGTTCGATGAGAGCACGCGCCTGTGCGGTGGCTGGAACCGTCAGGCTGCCGCCCTTCGGCGTCTCCAGTCCCGTCGCCTGCGGCGTCGACGTCGGCTCAGGGTTGCGAACAGGGGCCACCCGCGCGGCGCGCGCCGCCGGCCGGCTTGGCTGTGCGGGGCGTGCGGTGGCGGCGCGCTTCTGCTCCGGCGCGGTGACGGTCACCGGCGGGAGACTTCTCCGCTCGGACTGGGCTTCGGCGCTGAACGGCGAAACGACTATCGCAGCCGACGCCAACAGGGCGCCGCGCACGACCCGGGCGGGAGGCAAACTACCAAACATGTCAATCATCCTGACGCCGGCGCTTGTTGGCCGGTCTTGCTGTTCCTGAACGAACCGTCGCACCCCATGTGCAAGTTGTCATTTCGCCGCGACCTTTTGCTGAAGCAGCCATTTTTCGAGGTCGGCAATTTCGGCCGAACCTTCGATGGTCGTGACCTTCCCGTCCCGCGCGATCAGCATCGTGCGCGGGATCTCGCCCTGCCAGGCCGGATCGATCTCGAAGCGCAGACGTTCGACAAAGCCGTCGCTGAACAGCCAGTTCTCGGCCGTTCCCAGCCCGGCCTTATCCAGCATGCCGCGCGCGGCGTGCGGCAGGTTCGGCACCAGATCGGCGCTGATCATCACGACGTCGAGTTCGGAATGATCCTTCATGAATTGTCCGAGCAGCGGCAGCTCGACCTTGCAGGGGCCGCAGGTGACGCCCCAGAAATGCACCAGCGTCGGACGCCCGGCGTGGGCGCGCAGCATTTCCTGCCAGCTTCCCCGCACGAACGGTTTCAGCCCGGACGGCGCCTCCGCCGCCGGCGCGGCGGCGAGAGACGCCAACAGGAAGATTGCAGCCAGCAGGCGTTTCATGATCCGTCTCCAATCGGCAGCAGGCGATATCCATCGGCCTTGGTCATCCAGGACAGGTAGGTCGCCTGCCCGTCGCTGATCAGCAGCGGATGATCGGACGTGTCCGTCGTCTCGGCGATGACAGATGGCTTTGACCAGCTCCTGCCCTCGTCATGCGAAATCATCGCGTTGACCGAGGTTTTTTCGCCGTCAAACTCCTTCCAGACCATGGTGGCGCCGCGCGCGCCGGTCAGCACGTAGGGCCGCGTCGGATTGCGGTCGGAACGGCCGAGCGGGAGCGGGTTGGAGAACGTCCGGCCCTCGTCGTCCGAGCGGGCATAGAACAGCCCCTTGCGCGCCTTGCCGTTGGTGTACCAGGCGACGTGATAGGTGCCCGCCGGCGAGATCGAGAGGCTGGGCCCGTGGTGCGGGCACGCCGAAATCTGCCAGTCGTCGTTGCTGACGCGGCGAACCTCGCCCGGCGTCGCCGGATCATTGAAGGTCATGACGGCGTGATCCCGCACACCGCCCTCAAAAATGTTCCTGAACACAACGACCGGACGGCCCGGGCCGGCGAAGGCGAGGCCCAGCCGGCAGCATTCGCAGGTGTTGTCGCTGGCAATTCGCGCCTCGGTATAAACAGCGCCGCCGTCCTTCGACGACGCGAAGAACACCCCTGCCCCCTCGTATTTCCGGCCCTCCTCACGCGCCGGCACGCGGTTGCGCTTGTCGATCCAGGCCGCGAACACCGATCCGTCCGCATCGAGGCCGAGCGCCGCAAAGCGCTGGCTCTCGTTATTCGACGTGATCGGCTGCAGCTCGGCAAAGCTCTGCCCGCCGTCGATCGAGCGCGTCGCGAGCACCTGGCCGTTGAACGCCTTGTCGCGGAAGATCGAGAACGCCAGCGCGATGGCGCCGCTCTTCTCGACGACGATCTGGGGCCGCGCATCCGGGCCCCAGTCGAGGTTGAGCTTTTCCTTCGTGACCTGAACCGGCGTCGAAAGGCTGCGCCCAAGATCCTTCGAACTCGCCACCGAGATTTTGCCGCCCGCCATCCAGGCCAGCCACAGCGTGCCGTCAGACGCGAACGCCGGCGTCACCTTGGAGGCGCAGCGCAGCTCGACCTCCTCGCACGCCGCTTCCGAGGCATGGTTGTGATGGCTCATCTGCGCTTGCGCCACCGTCTGGCAAAGCGAGAACGCGAGCGTCGCAAGCAAGCTCATTCGCAGCATGGCCTTAACTCCTTCTGCAGTGTGGTCCTGTCATTTGAACGCCAGCTTCATCCCGGCCATGAACGCGCGGGGCGAGCCGGCGTAGATCGAGCCGGTGGTGTTCGCCAGCACGGCCGCTGGATTCTGCAGGCCGGCCGTCGTCACCGTAGTTTGCGATGTTGTTGGCGGAAGCCACATAGGTCCGGTCGAACACGTTCCTGACTTCGGCGAACATGCTCAGCGACTTGAAGTAGTCGGACTTGAGGTCCGTGTTGTAGTGGACGTTGAGATTGACCAGTTCGTAGCCGGGCGCCTTCAGCAGATTGGCGTTGTCCATGTAGAACGAATCCTTCCACTGGACCTCGACGAAGGCGCCCGAGCCCGGCGAGCGGCCCCCACATCTGGTCGTAGCCGAGCCGCGCCGTCAGTTCGTTCGGCGAGATGCCCGGGATCTTGTTGCCGGCGCGGTTGAAGCTGAAGCCGTGGCGCCGTTGGACGATGTTCTCGGTGTATTCGGTGTAGAACTGGTCGAGATAGGTGTAGGCGGCCGTGAACCGCCAGCCGGGATGGAACTTCCAGTCGGCGGCCAGCTCGACGCCACGATGTTCCGATTTCGGCGCGTTGAACGTGAAGCTCGCATTCTGGCGCGTCGACCTGGGTGGCCTGCGTCACCAACTCGTTCCTGAAGAATTCGTAGAAAGCCGGTCGCGCTGAATGTGAGCGTACTGTTCGGCGTCCAGTCGAAGCCGATGTCGTAGCCGAGGTTCTTCTGCGTCTTGAGCTGCGTGTTGTTGCCGTTCTGCCGTTCGAGAGGATGAAGAGGTTGCCGACCTGCGGCGTGCCGTAGCCGGTGGCGACACGCGCGCGGAACTGCCATTCGGGATTGAGCTTGTAGAGCAGCGCCAGCTCGGGCGCGGTGTTCTGGAATTGCCGGTCGGCGATATCAGCGTGGTGATCGCCGTCGGGACATTCGGCGTCGGATACGCGTAGGCCGTATTGACCCCCCTCAGCACGGTCGTTTCCCAACCGATGCCGGCAATCGCCGTCAGGTTCGGCGCGATCTTGAGCTCCTCGCGCGCGCGAACGCCGTAGTTGGAGGTGCTGCTGAAGGTATTGCTCGCCAGCAGACCAAGCCTCGCATTGCCGCCCGGCATGACGTTGCGGGTGTCGCTCGACGCCGCCAGCGTGTTGTAGCAGGCACCGAAATACGTCGTCGACTCCATGCCGAAGATTTCGCCGCGCTTGGTGACGTCACTCATGTAATTGTAGGACGGGAAATCGCCGATCGCGCTGGTGGCGCCCGTCGGCTGGCTGATATTGCGATCGTCGAACGTGAACTGGTTGCGCCAGGTGGTCGTGTTGTCGAAGTCGTGCTCCCAGCGGCCGCCGACGATGGTGCGGCGATCCTCGCGGCCGAGCCCGGCCTGGATCGCGGTGGTGGGCGTCCTCGCACCGTTGAAGCCGTTGTTGAGAAGGCTTACCGAGGCGCAGGCGGTGATGCCGGCGAACTCGCATCCTTGCTGGAACGGATTTTGATTGTACTGGTTCAGCGACAGCCGGATCGGCAGCCGCGTATCGAGAAAGTTGTTGATGAACTTGACCGTGAAGCGGTCGTCGGGCGTGAGCGTGCAGCGTGCCGAGGAAGTTCACCGTCTGGGTATTGAACCAGCTGTTCTGGATGAATCCGTCACCGCGCGCATCGCTGGTAAACAGCGAGTATTCGAAATTGCCGATCTTCTTGCCAGCGGCGAGATAGTTGTTGAGATAGCCGAAGCTGCCGCCCTCGACGCCGTATTCGACCCCGTCGATGGTGCGACCCGGACGGGTGCGGAAGTTCAGCGCGCCACCGGTGGCATAGTTGCCATAAAGCGCCGACGACGGTCCGCGGATGACATCGATCGCGCCATAGGCCTTTGGATCGATCAGGTCGCTGCGGGAAAGCCCGTCGGGCTGGGTGACCGGAAAGCCGTCGTCGAAAATCACGAGGTTGCGAATCGCAAACCCGTTGCGGGCGTTGGAACCGCGAATCGAGATGCCCATGTCGCGCGGGCCGTTGCCCTGCTTGATCGAGACGCCCGGGCTCTCGCGCAAGATGTCGGCGACGGAGAATGCCGGCCGATTCTCGAATCGGCTGCGATCGATGGTGGTTTCGGTCTGCCCGTTGGGCGCCGTATTGAGCAGCGCGCGCGCCACGCTGGGCGTAATGCCCGCGGTCAGCGACGCCGATGGCGCGGGCGGTAGCCGAAGGCGGCCGCGCCTGCGTGCGGGCGGAAGAGCGAACGGCCGGCTTGCGGGCCGCAGGCCGGGCAGCGGTTCCGCGCGGCGCCTCGACGGTCACCGCCGGCAGCGACGTCTGAGCCACGGCGGCCGACGGCATGAGGGAGAGTGTGCTGCCAAGCACGGCAAAGCTCGCGCCACCAAGGGCGTGATAACGAATCATAACATAAATCCTGACGCCAGCTCTCTGGCCGGCTTGAATGACTGCACCACCCGGCACGGCAATCGCCGCACCGGTCTCACGGGGTGTTGGATGTCGTCAGGAAATGGCGGGAGGGGCGCGGGCCTGCGCGTGGGAACCGGCGCGCGCGTTGGTCAGCCGGAAGGCAAAATCTCGCCAGGCCACCTGTTCGGCAACCCGCTCGATATCGATGGCTGCGATCTGCGGCACGTCGACGGGCGCGCCGGTGTGCAGCACGCTGCAGACCGAACAGCATCCGTCATGGGCGCGATGGCCGGCCTGGTCGGTCTGGCCTGCGCCGGCTGCACCGCTGCCGTGGCAGATCACGGCGCCGGCCAGCGGATCGGAGGCCGCGATGGTCGCCGCCCAGCATGCACCGATCGGTGCAAAAATCTGCACCGCCAGAGCAATCAGAACGATTGGCAGAAAATTCTTCAGCCGGCGCATCGCCATTCCATCCGCCCCAGACCTTAATCACCAAGATGGCCCGAAGTCGAGATCAAGGTTCCCGGAACTATGTTGCCGGTTTAGGGAGGAAACCCGGCGAAAAACGACGCCTTTTGCAGCATTTGAAAGGCGCCTTACCTCGATACCAAGCTTCGGGTGCGTTGCAACAAAATCCACAACCAAAAGTAGCAACTTCCCAATCATTTCGCAGATTGCTGGAATTTTGAACAAAGGTTGCTGAAAATGGTGACAAGACGAAAAAGATGGTCTACCAATTCAAGCTCAGGCTGGCCGAGAGGTTAAGCTTGGTGGTCCAAGTCTCGGGAGGAGCCCTGACGCGCACAAGCAGCGTCGCCTCGACAATCAAGATCAAATCCACATTTTCGAGGAAATTAAGGGTCGACACAATTTTTGGAGCAGGGCTTTGCGCCCTGCTCTTTTTTTTGAATTTTGTTTTCAAGACGATCGCGAGTCACAATGACGGCATCGTCGAATCCAATCGAGCGAAGTTTTGAGCTGGCAGCCGAGCGCTGCGAGGATCTGACGCCGCTGGTCTATCGGCGACTGTTCGAGGCACATCCCGAAGCGCAGAAACTGTTTCGCAGTGAGGGCAGCGAACCCGTCAAGGGCTCGATGCTGGCGATGACGATCGATGCCATCCTCGATTTCGCCGGAGAACGCACCGGTCGCTTCCGCATGATCGCAGCCGAGGTTTCCTCGCACGACGCCTACGGCACGCCGCGCGAATTGTTCATCGCGTTCTTCGGCATCATTGCGCAGACGCTGCGCGAGATCGTCGGATCGGACTGGTCGGACGACATCGATGCGGCGTGGCGAGAGCTGCTCGCCGACATCGAAAGTTTCGTTGCAGCGCAATGAACTGATAAGCACCGAGACTCCCGGAGCTCATTGATACTGGCGATCAAGTCGGCCGGTAGCGCGAACGCGCCGAGTGTGAAACACTGCTTCGATCCGCGGTGCGTGCAATCGACGCCGTCGGTAAAAAAACAGCAAGGGAGCGGACGATGTCAGGGACAGAGAAATCCTCTACGACAAGGCGCAATCTTCTTCAGACGGCGGCGGTGGCCGGCGCATCGACCGCGCTGTTCGGCGGGCTGGGAATCAACCCGGCGATGGCGGCGGTGGCGCGGTCCGAAAAGCCGCTGAAGGCGGCGTTCTCCAATGCCGGCCTGCAGGCCACCTGGTGCGCCCAGGGCAAGCAGGCGGCGGAATGGTGGGGCAAGCTGTTCAATGTCGAGGTCACCTGGTTCGACGGCCAGCTCGACGCGGTCAAGCAGCGCGCCGCGATCGACAACATGGCCTCGCAGAAATGGGATTTCGTCGCCATCCAGGCGTTCGGCATCGGCACGCTGACCCAGCCGGTGAACAAGATGATCGATGCCGGCATTCCCGTGATCGACATGGACACGCTGATCGCCCCGCTCGACCAGATCAAGGTTCATTCGTTCCTGGCGCCCGACAACGAGTTCATGGGCGCGTCGGTGACGCAGGCGCTCTGCAACGCCATCGGCGGCAAGGGCAAGGTCATCATGACGCAGGGCGCGCTCGGCCATACCGGCGCACAGGGCCGCGCCAAGGGTTTTGAGTCCGTCGTCAAGCAGTTCCCGAACATCGAGGTGCTCGACACCCAGCCGGCGGACTGGGACGTCTCCAAGGCGGCGCGGCTGTGGGAAACCTATCTGACAAAATACCCGCAGATCGATGCGGCCTTCTTCCACAATGACGACATGGCGCTGGCCGCCGCCAACATCATGAAGGCACGCAACCGCACCAACATCCTGATCGGCGGCGTCGACGCCATGCCGCCGGCGATCCAGGCGGTGAGCGAAGGCCGCATGTTCGCGACCGTCCGCAATCCCTCGTCCCGCATCCATGGCGGCGCCATCGTGGCCGGCGTCGCCGCGGTGACCGCAGGTGAGAAGAGCGGACAGGGTATTCCGAAGCATGTCATTACGGACGGCCCGGTGGTCACCAAGGCCAATGCCGCGGGCATGCAATGGATGCAGGATCATTTCCTGATCTGATCCCTCATGCCCTCGGGACTTAAGCCCATCCTCGAACTGCGCGACATCACAAAAGCCTTCGGCGGTGTCGAGGCGCTTCGTGGCGTCGATTTCGCGCTCTCCCCCGGCGAGATCCACGGTCTCGTCGGCGAGAACGGCGCGGGCAAAAGCACGCTGATGAAGATCATCGCCGGCGTGCATCCGGATTTTTCCGGCCGGTTCGTGCTGGACGGCCGGGAAACCCGCTTCCGCAGGGTGAGCGACGCGCACGCGGCGGGCATCGCGATGGTGCATCAGGAACTCAGCGTCGCGCCTGATCTCACGGTGGCCGAGAACGTGTTTCTCGGCAACCAGCCGACCAACCGCTTCGGCCTCGTGCAATGGCGGCGCATGGCCCGCGAGGCCGGCGAGCAATTGAAGCGGTTCGGCATCGACGTCGATCCGATGTCGCGGCTCGGCGACCTGCCGATCGGGCTGCAGCAGCTGATCGAGATCGCCCGCGTGCTGTCCTCGGGTGCCCGCATCATCATCCTCGACGAGCCGACTTCGGCGCTGTCGCCGCCGGAAGTGGAGCGCCTGTTCGCCACGCTGAAGCAATTGCGGGACGAAGGCACCAGCATCGTCTTCATCTCGCATTTCATCGAGGACATCCTGCGCGTTTCCGACCTCGTCACCGTGTTCCGCAACGGCAGGAAGGTCGCGGAGACCGCCGCGTCGGAGACCAGCAAGCCGGCGCTGATCGAGGCCATGATCGGCAAGGGCCGCGAGGCGCTGGAGGAGACCTACAGCCACGACATCATGCTGCCGCAGCCTACCGACGCGCCGGTGGTGCTGAACGCCAGCGGGCTGTCGCTGGCCCGCAGCCTGCGCGACGTCTCGTTCGACGTCCGCGCCGGCGAGGTGCTCGGCATCTACGGCTTTATGGGCTGCGGGCAGCTCGAACTGGCACGAATCCTGTTCGGCAAGCTCAGGCCCGACCAGGGCGCGCTCGCCATCGCCGGCGAACAAAAAGCCTTTCGCAGCACGGCCGGCGCCCGCCGCGCCGGGATCGCCTTCGTGCCCGAGAGCCGGCGCGACATGCTGTTCCACCAGGAGCCGGTCTACAAGAACGTCTCGATCAGCATCCTCGATCGCATTTCGTCCCTGCTGCTGAAGCCGTCGCGCGAGCGCGCCATCGCAGCGCGGCAGGTCGAGCAACTCCGCATCCGCCCCGCCGCGGTCGATCTCGACCTCGGCATGCTGTCCGGCGGCAACCAGCAAAAAGTGGCGCTGGCGAAATGGCTGAGCTATCCGCCGCGGTTGCTGGTGCTGTGCGAGCCGACCCGCGGCATGGATGTCGGTGCCAAGAACGACGTCATCCACATCGTGAGGGATTTGCGCGCAAAAGGGCTCGCCATCATCGTGATGTCTACCGAGCCGGAGACGGTGCTGTCGCTCGCCGACCGCGTCATCGTGCTCAAGCGCGGCGCGGTCGTGCGCGAATTCGCCAACGAACGGATCAGCAAGGACCGCCTGCTCGAAGCGGCGTGAGGAGACGACATGACTTCAAGCGAAGGCGTGACAGTCGCAACGGACGGGAAAAAGCATCGCGGGCTCGGCGCGATCCTGCGTTCCCAGATGCGCAACATCGCGCCGTTCCTGACGCTGATCTGCCTGTTTTCCTTCTTCGCCGCCGCCAGCCCTTCATTTGCGACGCTGGACAATTTCGGCAACATCCTGACGCAAATCTCGGTCACCGGCATCATCGCCGTCGGCCTCACCTTCGTGATCCTGTGCGCCGAGATCGACCTCTCGATCGCCGCCATCGCCAACGTCACCGGCATCGCGGTGGCCTATTTCACGCTGCAGGATTCCTACGTCAACATCGCCAACGTCCCGATGCCGGGCTGGGCCGCGATCCTGCTGGCGCTGGCGCTGTGCGCCCTGCTCGGCCTCGTCAACGCGTTCGGGCTGACGGTGATCGGCATCCCCTCCTTCATCATGACGCTGGCGATGATGCAGATCGCGGCCGGCATCTCGGCGCTCCTGGTGCGCGGGCAGATCGCCTACAAGGTGCCCCCGCTGGTGACGACGCTCGGATCGACATCGATCGGCGGCATTCCCTGGATCGTGATCGTGGCGGCACTGATGCTGCTCGGCGGCCATCTGGTGCTGACCTACACCCGCTTCGGCCGCTACGTCTACATGGTCGGCGGCAACCGCGAGGCGGCGGAATATTCCGGCCTCAACGTCAAACTCATCCTCGGCAGCGTGATGGTGATCTCAGCCGTCTGCGCCGGCATCGGCGGCATGCTCGGGGTCGCGCATTTCGGCAGCGCGCAGCAGAACGAGTTCGATACGTATCTCCTGGATTCGATCGCTGCGGTGGTAGTCGGCGGCACCAGCCTGTTTGGTGGCCGCGGCGGCATCGGCAACACCATCGTCGGCCTGTTCGTGCTCGGCGTCCTCAACAACGGCCTCGACCACGTCAACATCGACAGTTTTCTGAAGATCCTGATCCGTGGCCTGATCCTGCTGGCGGCGCTGATCATCAACGTCTATGCGCAGCGGCTGCGGGAACGGACGGCGGAGTAGCTCGTGTCCCGGACGCGGTGCGGCGCGCTAGCGCTGCTCCGCAGAGCCGGGACCCAGCTTCGCCGCCACATGGACCCCGGCGCTGCAGCGCACCACGCCGCAAGGCGGCGCGCTGCACTGCATCCGGGGAACGCCTGCCCGCGCCAGGCGTCACGCGAACTCCGGCTGCCAGTCGCGAACCATTCGCGCCGCCATCGTCACGGCGCCGATCGTGGGAAATGACGCCGTCCCCACCAACATCGCCCGCGCCAGCCGCAGGCTGCGCGCCTCGCACACCGCCCGCTGCCTTGCATCCTCGATCAGTTCGAAGTCCGCATTGTGCGCCAAGCCCAGAATGCGGCGGATGATCTTTGCCGCCGCAAATCCCACGGTGTCGGCGAACAGCCGCGCCATGTAGGCCTGCCGTTCGGCCTCCAGCCGGGCCGCACCGGCAGCCCCCGGAAACAGCGTCGGAGAATAGGCGTCGCCGTGGCTTTCCGTGCGCCACAGTTCGAGGAATTCGTTGGAAAACTCCTTCCAGACGCTCTCGATCGTCTCCAGCATCCAGACCTCGAACACCCGCCGTGCGCCCGGCGACTTTTCGTGGCCGACGGAGGCCAGATAGGCCATCAGCAGGTTGGCGATGACGGCGCCGATGTCAAAACCCATCGGGCCGTAGAACGCGAATTCGGGATCGATCACGACCGTCGAGTCCTCGGTCACCATGATCGAGCCGGTGTGGAGGTCGCCGTGGATCAGCGCTTCCGGCGCGTTGAGGAATTTCAGCTTGAGACGCGAAACCGCGGCGTGCACATCGAGGTCCTCGCGGAACTCGGCGGCGGTGGCGTCGAGCCACGGCTGCGTCCAGCGGTTCTGCTCGGCCACCCGGTAGGGATCCGTGAAGATCAGGTCCTCGGTGATCTTGCAGAGCGCATGGTTGCCGGCGAACGCCGCGATCCCCTCCTTCTTCCCGGCGGCGGGAACCGCGAGGTCGGACGAGAAAAACAACGTGCGCGCCAGAAAACCCGCGATGTCGCCGACGAAATTCGGATAGAGCGCGCCGGCAATCAGCCCCTTGCGCATGATGACATGCGGCTCGATCAACTCCATCACGACGAGCGCGAGCCCTTCATTGTGATGCAGCACGGCCGGCACCAGCCCGGGCACCAGCCGCGCCTGATGCGTCAGCGCCAGATATTCGTAATGCGAGCGCGACAGCGGCAACGGCCAGCTTTCGCCGACGAGACGCACGTAAGGCAGCGCCTGCTTGACCGCGACGCCGCCCGCTGCCCCCTTGACGATGAACACGAGATTGAGATTGCCGTCACCGACTTCGATGATCGTCCAGGCCGCAGGCGCGCCGCCAAGCCGCGCCGCAATCTCGGGGACCGACGCGAGGTAATCCCGCAGATCGGCTTCGTGCAGGATGCGGTATTCGTCGTGCTGCAGGTCAGAAGATCGACGCTGTGAACTCATGCAGCCTCCCCGCGTCGGCGCGGGTTCCCCCGTTCGAGGAATTCGGCCCGGCCTTCGCTCAGCGGATCATAGCCGTAAGGCGCGGCCGGCGGCCAGCGCGTTCGCCGCCCCGGCTTGCCCGAACGTCTCAAACGAGCTGCGCCAGCCAGACGGTGTGGCCGCCGCACTCGGGGTCCTCGACGACATGCGCCACCTCGCGAAACCCGTTCCGATCGAGCAAGGAGCGATATTCCGACGCATCGAGGCTCGCATGAAACAGCGGCTCGCCGCCGAACTCGCCGATCGCTTCCCCGTGCCTGGGACCGCTGGTGAACATCAGCGCCGCGCCGGGCGCCGCATGCGCGCGAAACACCGGGAACATGTTGCGTTGATCGTCGTAGCAAAGGTGGAAGAAACTGTCCCACGCCAGCAGGCCGGAAAACTCTTGCTGCAAGGCAAGCGTGCGCATGTCGCCGACGATCCATTCCTGCGCAGGGAAATGCTGACGGCAGGCATCGATCATGGCCGGCGATGAATCGACACCGACGACGGAATGACCAGCCTCGATCAGATACGCGGCCATTGGCCGTGCAGCTCCGCACCCGATATCGAGAACTGTTGCCCCCGGCGGCAACAGCGCGCGGAACCTGTCGAGCCAGCGCTTTTCAATCAACCTGGTGCGCGCGCGACTTTCGATCCAGTCGGACGCCTTGCGCTGGTACAGGCCGATGATGTCAGCGGCATCCGCTGCCGTCATTGGGAACTCCCGCGCGACGTCACATCGGATGCCTAGAATGTTTCCCGTTCCAGGAAGTTCGAGCCGATGTCGGCCTTCTTCTTCACGGGGTCGTAGTCGCAAAACACGCTGTCGGCGACCAGCGTGTAGCTCGGGAAGATCGTGTCCTTGTTCAGCTTCACCGACGTCAGGCCGATCACGGCGGTCTGCTTGCCGCCGGTCCATTTGAACGGGGTGGTGCTCGGCGCCTTCTCGCAGGCCGCCACCGCTTCCGCAAACACCGAACTCTCCACAAACGCCTTGACCGTCCGCAACTGTCCCAGCGTCTTCCAGTTCATGTAGAAGGCGCCGGCAAGGCCTGCGGCGAGCAGGACCACGAGCAACAATAAAATACGCTGCAAATTCATTCGTTTCCCCTCGCCGAAATGGTCACCAAAGAATTAACCGATCCCGCCGGATTTGTCAGAATCGTGAGACTACTCGGGTAATGTTCTACCGGGATATTGTCGCGATGGCCCAGATGAGACTAGCCGTATCGCGGCCTTTATATCGGATCAGGAACATCCGTGACGATTGACGACGCAGACGCAATTGCATTGCGGCCCACCGCCATCGGCGGGGTCCGCCAGGACGACGACTATGAGGTGGTCTGGCGCGGCTTCCCGGTCGGGCGGATCATGAAGCAGGCGGACGGTCCGCACTGGTGGTGGGCTTGCACCGTCTACGAGCTGCCCTCAAGCCCCAATGACCGTGGGCAGGCCATCAACTACAAGGACTGTCAGGTTCGCTTCCGGCTCGCCTGGGCCAGGATCAGGCCGATGCTGACCGAGGAGATCATCCAGGCCGCCACGCAGCATGCCCAGGGGCTGCTGGAGCAAGAGGCGGCGAAGGGCGCAGCGCCCAAGGCACCCGAGCCGCTTCAGGTGTTGGAGAACCATCGCGCCGCGCCCCGGCACCGCGTGTTGAAGGCAGGCTCCATCGAGTTCAACGGCGGGGTCATCGACTGCACCGTGCGAAATGTATCGGATACCGGTGCGGCCCTCGAAGTCGCCAGCCCGACGGGAGTTCCCGAAAGCTTCTGGTTGGTGCTCCAGGGAGATCACACGCGTCGATATTGCCGGGTGGCCTGGCGCACGAACAAGCGAGTTGGAGTTCGCGTTCGACTAGCTAGAAAACGTTCTGGCGCGCTGCACGCTCAGAACGGCAGACCCATCAGCCGTGACAGCCGCTCGATATTGAGAAAACCCTGATAATACGCCCACATCCCGATTCCGAACGCGACGGCTGAAATGATCGTGGTCCAGAGCAGCTTCCAGCCCATCCGCGCCAGTATCGGCGCGCCGGGATCGGTGCCGGGCGCGCCCTCGCCGTCCTCGTGCTGACTGCGGACGCCGAACGGCAGCGTCAGGAACAGCACGATCCACCAGACCACGAAGTAGATCGCCAGCGCAGTCGAGATGCTGTAGGCCATGAAGGTTCAAGCCTGTTCGATTTCGACGAGCGCGCCCGAAAAATCCTTCGGATGGAAAAACAGCACCGGCTTGCCGTGGGCGCCGATCTTCGGCACGCCATCACCAAGCACGCGCGCGCCCTCGCTGATCAGTTTGTCGCGCGCCGCGATGATGTCGGGCACGTCATAGCAGATGTGATGGATGCCGCCGTCGGCGTTGCGCTCGACGAATTTGGCGATCGGCGAGGCGTCACCGAGCGGCTGGATGAACTCGATCTTGGTGTTGGGCAGCGTCACGAACACGGTGATGACGCCGTGCTCCGGCAATGGCACCGCGCCGGAGATTTCCGCGCCGAACGCACCGCCATAGATCTTTGCAGCCTTCTCGGCGTCCTTGACCGCGATCGCGACATGATTGAGCCGGCCCAGCATGATTACTCCACTCCCTGCATATTCCCCGGCACGTCCGCCCCGCCGGGGCAATGTGTTTTACCTCAAACCGTCAGCACGTGAACGAGGCAGATCGGCTTCTTGCCCCACTGCTCGTTGATGACGGCCCGCACCGCGCGGCGCACCGATTCCGCCGTCGCGTCCGCATCGCGCCGCCGTGCCCGCGGCAGGTTCTCCACGGTGGATACCACCGCATCGAACACGATCTCGTCGATCACCTCGCCGGCCGCATTCTTCTCGGGGATGCCGACCAGATCGACCTCGGGATCGTCGGCCAGTTCGCCCTTGTCGGTCATGGCGATCGCCACGAAGGCGCAGCCGGCAAATCCCATCCGGCGCCGCTCGACCACGGCGCGGGATTTTGAGTCCTCCAGGATATTGCCGTCCTTGTAGAGCCGCCCCGACGGCAGCTCGTCGATGACTCCGGGATCGCCCGGTCCGAGCTTGACCAGATCGCCATTGCGGATGGTCAAGACCTTCGGCACGCCGGCGGTGCGCGCCAGCTTGGCGTGCTCGGACAGATGCAGCGCCTCGCCATGGACCGGGATCAGGATCTGCGGGCGCACCCATGAGATCATGTCGCGGAGCTCGTCGCGGCGCGGATGACCGGAGACGTGGACAAGATCCGTGCGATCGGTGATGACCTCGATGCCCTGGGTGACCAGGCCGTTGATGATGGCGCCGACCGCCTTCTCGTTGCCCGGGATGGTGCGCGAGGAAAAGATCACGCTGTCGCCCTTGTTCAGCGTCACCTGCGGATGATCGTTGTTGGCGATCCGCGCCAGCGCCGCCCGCGCCTCGCCCTGGCTGCCGGTGCACAGCGCCAGCACCTTGTCCGCCGGAAAATGCCCGTAGTAATCGGCGCTGCGGAAGTTCTGCACGCCGTCGAGATAGCCGGTCTCGCGCGCGACCTGCACCACGCGCTCCATGGCGCGGCCGACCACCACGACCTCGCGATCGGCGGCCCTGGCGGCGTCCGCCACCGCCTTCACGCGCGCGACGTTGGAGGCAAAGGTCGTGACCGCGACCCGGCCCTTGGCCGCCTTCACCAGCTTGGCGATGGTGGCAGCTACTTCCGTCTCCGAGGGCGAGCGCCCTTCCCGCACGGCGTTGGTGGAATCGCCGACCAGCGCCAGCACGCCGGCATCGCCGAGCTCGCGCAGCGTCGCTCGTCGGTCGGCAGGCCGATGATCGGCGTCGGGTCGATCTTCCAGTCGCCGGTGTGCAGCACGGTGCCGGCCGCGGTGTGGATGGCCAGCGCGTGCGATTCCGGAATCGAATGCGCGACCGGGATGAATTCGACGGTGAACGGCCCGAGTTCGATCCGGCCGCCCGACGGCACCACCGTCACCGGGATTTTCGGCGCGTTGCGCTCGGCAGCGCATTTGGCCTCGAACAAGGCGGCGCTGAACTTGGTCGCGTAGATCTTGCATTGCAGTTTTGGCCAGAGATCGATGATGGCGCCGAAATGATCCTCATGGGCGTGGGTCAGCACCAAGCCCATCAGGTTCTTGCGCTCCTTCTCCAGGAAGCGGACGTCGGGCATGATCAGGTCGATCCCCGGCAGATGCTCCTCGTCGCCAAAGGAAACACCGAGATCGACCGCGAGCCACGACCGCTGCTGGCGGTTGCCGAGCCCGTAGATCGACAGGTTCATGCCGATCTCGCCGACGCCGCCGAGCGGCGCAAAAGTCAATTCATCCGGCCGCGCCATCAGGCTGCTCCTATCGACGCTGCCGTACCAAAGAACACCTCGCCGGCCGTGACCGGCACGCGCCTGCCATCGGCGGTGCGGACGATCAGGCAGCCGGTGTCATCGATCGTATCGAACGTGCCTTCCAGCTTTGCGCTTCCGGTCTGGATCGCGACCGGCTCGCCGACGCCATAG
>CAWAMK010000037.1:0-25743 GCA_963783115.1 uncultured Alphaproteobacteria bacterium
TCGACGCGGTCGACGTCCCCGCCCTGAGCCGCCGCAAGGTGCCGCTGATGGTCGCGGGCACCGCGAACTCGCCTTCGGTGGCCGAATGCGCCATGTTCATGATGCTGACGCTCGCCAAGCGCGCCACCGAAATGCATGCGCTGGTCCGGGACAACCGCTGGCCCGAGCGGCTCGGCATGCTGCCGTTCGATCTCTACGGCAAGACCATTCTCATCGTCGGCTTCGGCCGGATCGGCAGCCGCACCGCCAAGCGCTGCCTGGCGATGGAAATGAATGTCCTGATCTTCGATCCCTACAAGCCCGCCGCCGACATCAAGGCCGCCGGCTGCGAGCCGGTCACCGACCTCGACGCCGCGCTGCCGCGCGCCGACTTCGTCAGCATCCACTGCCCGAAGAATCCGGAGACGATCGGCATGTTCAATGCCGACCGATTGAAGCGCATGAAGCCGAAGGCCTATCTGGTCAACACCGCGCGCGGCGGCATCGTCGTCGAAACCGCGCTGTACGATGCGCTGGTGTCGGGCAAACTTGCCGGCGCCGGTCTCGACGTCTTCGAACTGGAACCGCCGCCGGCCGGTCAAGCGCTGCTCTCGCTCCCCAACGTCATCACGGCGCCGCACGTTGCGGGCGTCACGGTGGAAGCCGTCGACCGCATGAGCGAGCAGACCGCCCGCAATATTCTCAGCGTGCTCGATGGCGATCCGCTGCGGCAGAACGTGATCAATCCGGACGTGCTCGGCTAAATCAGTTCGTCAAAAACCCCGCGCGGCCGGTCTACGGACCGGCTGCGCAAACGAGGGATCCGCATGGCCTTCAGGGAATACGGCAATTACGACGCGGTCGGCCTTGCGGAGCTCGTTCGGAACAAGGACGTCACCGCCAAGGAATTGCTCGACGAGGCCGTCGCCCGCACGGCAAAAGTCGATCCGCAGATCAACGCGGTCGTCGTCAAGCATTACGATTACGCCGAACGCCAGATCGAACGCGGCCTGCCCGACGGCCCCTTCACCGGCGTTCCCTTCCTGCTGAAGGACCTCGATTTGCTGGACGGCACGCGTACCACCTCGGGTGCGTCGGTCCTGAAGGATTTTGTGGCCGACCACACCGGCACGCTGACGCAGCGCTTTCTCGGTACCGGTGTCGCGATCTTCGGCAAGAGCGCCAGCCCCGAATTCGGCCTGATGCCGACGACGGAGTCGCGGCTGCACGGGCCGACCCGCAATCCCTGGAATCTCGAACATTCATCCGGCGGGTCATCGGGCGGCGCGGGAGCAGCCGTTGCCGCCCGCATCCTTCCCGTCGCGCACGCCAGCGACGGCGGCGGCTCGATCCGGATTCCCGCTTCCGCCTCCGGCGTGTTCGGCATGAAGCCTAGCCGCGCGCGCAATCCGCTCGGCCCCGATCGCGGCGAAGGCTGGGGCGGTTTTGCCTGCGGCCATGTCGTGAGCATCAGCGTGCGCGACAGCGCCGTCATGATGGACGCGATCCACGGCGCTGAGCCGTCGAGTCCTTATGTGGCACCGCCGCCGGAGCGGCCGTTTGCGCAGGAAGTCGGCCGCGCCCCCGGCAAACTCCGCATCGCCTTCACCGACAAATCGCCCTATGGCGACGCCATCGATCCGGAAATCGCGGCCGCCGTGCGCGAGATCGCCAGGCTGCTGGAGGGGCTCGGCCATCATGTCGAGGAACGGGCCGTGCCGCTCGCCGCCGACCCGGCGGCGGTGATGGGCACGATCGTCGGAGCTAACACGGCGCTGACGGTGCGGCTGATCGAGCAACGGCTCGGGCGCACTGCCACGGAAAACGATTTCGAGATATTGACGCTGGCGTTCGCTCACAACGCGCAAAAGACCAGCGCGACCGACTATGTCGCCGCCCAGCTCGCGGCCTTCCAGATTTCGCGCTCGCTCGCCACTTTCTTCGAGAGCTGCGACGTCTTCCTGTCTCCGACATTGTGCTCGCCGCCGCTGCGCATCGGCGAACTCGACAGCATGTCGAACGACCTGTCGCACATTGTCCCGATCCTGCGCCGCTACATGCCGGGCACCTCGATGTTCAACATGTCCGGACAGCCGGCGATGTCGGTGCCGCTGGCCTGGAACAAGGCCGGCTTGCCGCTCGGCATGATGTTCGCGGCCCGGTTCGGCGATGAGGCCACCCTGTTCCGCCTGGCGGGCCAGCTCGAGCAGGAACGTCCCTGGAAGAACAGGTTACCGCCGGTCTGTGCGTAACGCCGCCGCAAAAACGCCAAGATTTGACAAAGTGCGGCCGGATCGGCACTGAGGAAAGTGCACCGGACGGAAGTGGGACACCGATTCCGGACGACGTAACTGATCCGGAGGCCGAATCGTGACCCAAGGTGACCCGACCGACCACGCCCTGGCGACCATCGCCAGCATTCTGGAGCCGGAAAGCCGCCGCGAATCCGAGAAGGGCGCTGCCGCGGAGCCACGGCATGCCGTCCCGCCGCCCCTTCCTGTCACGCATGCGCCGATCGAGGCCCACGGTTACTCAAAGCATGGCCCCGGTCCGATGGCCGCGATCCGTTTCAAATGGACGGTGCGCCTCGACAACGGCCATTACTTCGTCGACGAGACCATCGGCGAAAATTCCGCGCCATTTGTCTCCGGCCCGATGTCGCGCGAGGCCGCGATCCAGATGGTCGACGATCGCGAAGCCGATGCGCGCCGGCGCTTCGAGCAATTGAAGAGCGAGATGACCGGACGCGGCAGCGCCGCCCATCTGCCTCACAAGGACGGCGCCGAGGCGTAACCTCACGCCGACGCGTTATCGCGGCGGCCCCAGAAAATCCTTTTTGGCGATATCGACCCCGGCGTGGCGCAGGATGTCGTAGGCCGTCGTGACATGAAGAAGAACTGCGGAAGGCTGAGCGTCAGCAGCAGCGATTTGCCGGTGAACTTGCGCTGCGTGCCGTTCTTGAAAGTAAAAGCGACTTCCTTGTCGGCCGCGCCGTCGATCTCGGTGCGCGGCAGGCCCTGCACGAAATCAATCGCCGCGGCAATCCGCGCCTTGAGTTCGGCGATATCGGGCTCGGCATCTGAAAACAGGTGAGGCGCACGGCTGGCGAGCAGCGCACCGGCGACAGTCGCGTGGCGGTTAACTTCTGCCACCTGCTGCTTGAGGCTGTACATGGTGGGCGAGAGCCGCATGTTCAAAAGCACGGCGGGATCGATTTTTCGCGATTCGGCATGAGCCGAGGCCCGCTCGAGCAGACCGGACAGGTTTTCGAGATACGGCACGAACACGCCGACAGAAGCTTCGTAAAGCGAAATGGTCACGTTTCGATTTCTCCGGCTGGCACCGCGTTAACGCAGCAGTTCCATCTGTTTTCGCCGCAAATTGACCGCTCCGCGAGTGCTATTTAGACTACCGCGATCGGATTTGAACCCAGAGCCGCTAGTACACGACTCATGTTTTGAAAGTGATCTGGATCACGTGGAGTGAAGCGATCGCTGCGTAATAGCTTCGGGGGATGGGGTTCCCTGCTCAGGAGGTCGCAATGAAGAAGTGTCTCGCTATCGCTGTGCTGTTGCTGGCGAGCAGCCTCACCGCCGCGCAGGCCCAGTACAGCTTTGAGTATGGTGGCCGCACCATCACCATCGATCCCGATCGCGGTACGGTTCAGATCCCCGGCGTCTACGACAACACCGGCAAGAAGGCCAAGCGCCCGCGCGGCGAGGAAGGCGATCTGGATCGCCCGAGCGGCAGGAAGGCGCCGCAGCAGGCGAAATCCACGCCGCAGGCCGCGCCCGAGCCGGCGGCTCCGGCTGCTGCACCGCCTGCCCCAGCCGCTGCACCGGCGGCACTTGCACCAGCTGCCCCTGCTCCAGCTGCCCCGCTCCTGCACCGGTCGAGCAGGCGGCCGTCCCACCGGCGCCGCCGCCTCCCGCCCCCGCTCCCACCACAACGATCGTGATCGCGCCACCACCCGAGGCGCCCGCGCCTGCACCTGCTCAGGCCATTCCGGCTGCACCGCCGCCGCCGGCTTCCGTCGCCGCACCCGCGCCGGCGCCACTTCCGCCGCAACAGAAGCAGGCCGCCGCGCCTGCCACCTCGACACTGCCGTCCGCGAACTCACCGCTCGGCGTCTGGCTGACCGAGGAGAAGGAAGGCAAGGTACGGATCGAACAATGCGGTTCCAATCTCTGCGGCTATTCCGTCGACAAGAAGTCGAACCAGAACGGCGTGCAGGTCCTGATCAACATGAAGCCCGGCAGCGACAAGTGGAGCGGCCGGATTTTCGATCCGAACAGCGGCAGCAGCTACAATTCGACGATCGCCCTCAAAGGCACCGATACGCTGCGCGTGCAGGGCTGCGCTTTCGGCGGCATGTTCTGCGGCGGCCAGACCTGGACCCGCGTCAACTGACATGCGTGTGTGACGCCGAGCACTTCCGAGAGTTCAACAAAAGCCCCGCCGAAACGCGGGGCTTTTTTTGCGTGATGATAGTCACGGTGGTCTGGGCGGTGTCGTGAGATCGTGTTCGTGTTCAAACCAAAGGGGCTCGTCATGATCACGTCTTCGAAATCTCTGATCGCCGCTTCACTGTTTGCCGCCGCACTAGGCTTTGCCGCACCGTCCGCAGCTGCCACCTTCGACGGTGACTGGAATGTCCAGATCGTCTCGTCGAACTCGGCCTGCCCCAGCGGCGCGTCGGTCTCGATCGAAATCAACAACGGCCAGGTCGCCTCGAATAGCATGGCCGTCACCGCATCGGGCCGCGTCGCCGACGCCGGCAGCATCAACGTCACGCTCGCAAGCGGCGTGAAGCGCGCGGTCGGCACCGGCCGCCTCTCGGGCACCTCGGGTTCGGGCACCTGGCGCGCCGCCCTTTGCTCGGGCACCTGGACGGCGCAGCGGATCTAGAAGGCGGACTTATGAAGGGCGAGACCAGCCGAACCCAACGCTCCTGGCCTGGTCTCGATTTGGCGCTTACAAGATCCAACATTGCCAGCTATTAAACCGGAGCTGAGTCGAGACAGGCACGTCATTTGCATTGCCTTGGCAAAGAAGCCCGGAACAGCAGGATGCTCGGAATACCTCGTCGCTACAGTCATTTCGTCTTCGGCGTCATTCAGTCCGGCCTGACGTCTGCCATTGCGGCCGCAATCGCCAGTCTGCCCTTCAGGGCGACAGGGTCGTTCACCATGCACTGGCTGCAGTCCTGGCTGGTTTCCTGGCTCCTGATGTTGCCAATCGTGATTTTTGCCGCTCCGGCGATCCGCCGCTTGGCGTACGCGGTAACCCGCGAATAGCGAGGCACGTGTCGATACGCGTGCCGCGCAAACGGGCCTTACGCGTCCACGGCCTAACCCAGCTTCGCCGCATACTCCGCGTCGGTGACATGCTCCATCCAGGTGACATAGCTGCCGTCGGCCGCTTCCTGCATGGCGATGTGGGTCATCGCATTGGTCGGCGAAGCGCCGTGCCAGTGCTTTTCACCGGGCGGAATCCAGACGACGTCGCCCGGGCGGATTTCCCGGATCGGTCCGCCCTTGGTCTGCACCCGTCCGACGCCCGAGATCACGTAGAGCGTCTGTCCGAGCGGATGCGTGTGCCAGGCCGTGCGCGCGCCGGGTTCAAAGGAGACGCGCGTCGAGGCCAGCCGCGCCGGCGCCTCGGTCTGGATGATCGGATCCTGCAGCACCGTGCCGGTAAAATATTCAGCCGGCGCGCGACGTGTCGGCCGGGAGCCTGCGAGATGGATATCCATGGAGTTGTCTCCTTTTTCTGAACTTGCGTCTGATCTGGTAGCCCCCGTAGGGTGGGCAGAGGAGCGTAGCGACGTGCCCACCATCCATCACCGAGCGCGCGGTGAGATGGTGGGCTCGCTTCGCTCAGCCCACCCTACACATCGTCACTTCTTCGTCGCCGCGTAGCGCGCCTTGGTCTCGGCGTTCATCGGATAGAGGCCGGGCAACGCCGCGCCGTTGTTCACCTCGTTGACGATCCAGGCTTCCATCCGCTCCTGCTCCGGGCCTTCCGCCAGCACGTGATCGAGCATCGCCTGCGGGATCAGCACGGCGCCGTCCTGGTCGGCAACGACGATGTCATTCGGGAACACGGCGACCCCGCCGCAGCCGATCGGCTCGCCCCAGCCGACGAAGGTCAGCCCGGCGACCGAAGGCGGGGCGGCAAAACCATCGCACCACACCGGAAGATTGGTGCCGAGCACGCCTTCGATGTCGCGCACGACGCCGTCGGAGATCAGCGCCGCCACGCCGCGCTGGACCATGCGCGCGCAAAGGATGTCGCCAAAAATGCCGGCGTCGGCGACGCCCATGGCGTCGACCACGGCGATGCAGCCCTTCGGCATCGCTTCGATCGCGGTGCGGGTCGAAATCGGCGACGACCAGGATTCCGGCGTCGCGAGATCCTCGCGCGCCGGCACGAACCGCAGCGTAAAGGCCGGGCCGACCAGCCTGGGCTGACCGGGCCGCAGCGGCTTGGTGCCGCGCATCCAGACGTTTCGCAGGCCCTTCTTGAGCAGCACGGTGGTGATGGTGGCGGTGGAGACGCCGGACAGGGTTGCGACGGCTTCGGGGGACAGGGACATCTGGAATGCAGGCTCCGGAGGGATGATCGACAAGATGGCGCATCTTGCGAAGCTCGGATGCCGCGTCAAGGGCTCGCGGAAAGGCGGGCGATCACAACACCTTACCATCGGTAGATGGATTAATTTATTGAACTTGCTGGTTGATTTCGCACGATGCGAATTCCACTCGCGGCCAAAACGCGCTACAGGTTGAGATCAGCTAGCAGACAGTTCAGAGGCCATGGCCGCGACGCTTCCCCCGCCCCGCCTTTTGCCGAGTGGCGACAGCGCCATCACGGTGGAATTCAGCCGCAACATCGACGATGTCGCCAACCGGCGGGTGCTGGCGCTCGACCGCGCCATGGCCGCCGAGCCGGTGATGGGTGTCACCGAGACGGTGCCGACCTATCGCTCGCTGCTGGTCCATTACGATCCCGTGCAGATCGATTTCGACCAATTGGGCGGGCAGATCCTCGCGCTCGCGGAGCGGCCGGTGCCGGCAGCGGCAAAGACAAGGCGCTGGCGCATTCCGGTGTGCTATGGCGGCGAGCACGGTATCGACCTCGAGGACGTCGCCAAAACCCTCAACATCACGCCCGACGAGATCGTGGCGCGCCATGTCGCCGGCGATTACCGGGTCGCCATGATCGGCTTTACGCCGGGCTGGTCCTATCTCAGCGGGCTGACCGAAAGCCTGCACATGCCGCGGCGGCAGAACCCGCGTTTACTGACGCCGGCCGGAACCGTCTCGATCGGCGGCGTCCAGACCGGCGTGCAGTGCCTCGCCGGCCCGAGCGGCTGGCACCTTCTGGGACGAACCGCCGTCCGCACCTACCAGCTTCACCGCGATCCGATCTTCCTGCTGGAGCCCGGCGACAACATCACCTTCACCCCGGTCGACGCCAAAACCTTCGCGGAGCAGGATCGCGCCGCCGAAGCGGGCGAATTCATCGCCGAGCAGATCGCCTCATGAGCACCCTCGTCATTGCCTCGATTGGCCCGGCAAGTTCGGTTCAGGACGGCGGACGTCCGGGCTCGCAGCGCTACGGTCTGGTGCCGAGCGGCGCGATGGACCGGCTGGCGCTGGCCGCCGCCAACACGCTGGTCGGCAATGGACCCTTCGCAGCGGCGGTCGAAGTCGGTCCGTTCGGAGCAAAATTCACCGCGCACGGCGGCGCGGTGCGCGTCGCGCTGTCGGGAGCGTCGCGCAATGCCGATATCGCCGACCGCCCCGTGGCGTTCAATACGTCGGCAACCCTGGCTGACGGCGAGACGCTGACGCTCGGCTTCGCCCGCGGCGGCTCGTTCAGCTATCTCGCGATCGAAGGCGGCATCGAAGGCGAGCCGATGTTCGGCAGCCTCGCCGTCAATGCCCGCGCCGGGCTCGGCAGCCCCTACCCGCGCCCGCTGCAATCCGGCGACGCGTTGCAGGTAAAGGCGGCCAGCGGCGCGCCGGAACGGCGGATCGAACTGCCGGCCGCGATTGACGCTCCGATCCGCATCGTCTGGGGACCGCAAGACGACGAGTTTGCCGACGAAACCAAACAGCTGTTCGTCGACAGCGAATGGAAGATCTCGGCCACCAGCGACCGCATGGGCTACCGGCTCGAAGGTCCCGTGATAAAGCATCTGCACGGCCACAACATCGTATCCGACGGCACCGTCAACGGCAGCCTGCAGGTGCCCGGCAACGGCCAGCCGATCGTGCTGATGCCGGACCGCGGCACCAGCGGCGGCTATCCGAAGATCGCGACCGTGATCTCGGCCGATTTCGGCCGGTTTGCCCAGACCCCCGCCGGCCGTGCCTTTCGTTTCAAGGCCGTCAGCATGGCGGAAGCGCAGGCCGAGCTGCGAAAATTCGCCGAGCTGCTGCGCACCCTGCCCGAGCGACTGCGCGCCATCGAGAGCGTTGATCTCAACATCGATGCGCTGCACGATGCCAATGTCGCGGGCCATGCCGTCAGCGCCGTCGATGCCGGAACCTGGCACGCTGAATCCCTGGCCGATGTGGCGGGCCAAGACTGACTGAACAATACTGAACAACCAATCCACTCACGAGAAGCGGACCAGCAACATGGCAACCATCGACCTCAATTGCGATCTCGGCGAAGGATTTGGCGCGTGGGAAATGGGCAATGACGCCGCGATGATCGAGCTGGCGACCTCGGTGAACGTCGCCTGCGGCTTTCATGCCGGCGACCCCGATATCATGCGGCACACGGTCGAACTGGCGAAGGCGCGCGGCGTCAGCGTCGGCGCGCATCCCGGATACCGCGACCTGCACGGTTTTGGCCGGCGGCCGATGCCGGGCTTGAAATCATCCGAGATCGAGAACCTGATCGCCTACCAGATCGGCGCGTTGCAGGCGATCGCGACCGCAGCCGGCTACAGGGTCACGCATGTGAAGGCGCATGGCGCCATCTCCAACGTCGCCTGCGAAGACGACATGACCGCGCGGGCGATCGCCAACGGCATCAAGGCCGTCGATCCCAATCTGATTTTCGTGGTGCTCGCGAATTCAAAACTGGTGCAGGCCGGCGAAGCCGCCAATTTGCCGATGGTGCACGAGGTGTTCGCCGACCGCGCCTATGGCGACGATGGCTTGCTGGTGTCGCGCAAGAAGCCCGGCGCCGTGCTGCACGACGCGAAGGAAATCGCCGACCGCGTGGTGCGGATGGTGCAGGACGGCGCGGTGGTCTCCGTCACGGGCAAGGTGATCAAGATGCGGACCGACACCGTGTGCATTCACGGCGACACGCCGGGCGCGGTCGAGATCGGGCGCGGGGTCCGGCAGGCATTGAAGGCTGCCGGGATCGACGTCGCGCCGTTCAGGTGAAGCGGGGCGAATACATAAGCCTGGAAGCCCGGCCGGACGTTGGCTCCGGCGCCTCCTGGATTCATTTTGAATCGCACTGATGCGAAAAGTCGCCGGTGCGTGACACGCTGCAGCGCACTGCACGCTTCAATAAGTTGTTGGCGCAATCTCCGAGGGACGATACCATGACCTGCTCCCCTGGACTAGCCGGCTTCCTTGGAGGGTCAAATGATCTCCATGTATCTCCGCCGATTGGTATCGGCGGCAACGGTCTGCGCTCTCATTCTTTCAACAAGTGCGGCGCACGCCCAGCCAGCCACCGGCGCGGTCACGCTGTTCAATAATGTCAGGGTATTCGACGGCAAGGGCACATCCTTGTCCGAACCAACCAACGTGCTGGTTCGAGGCAAGCTGATCGAAAGAATTTCCCCGACGCCGATCCCGGTCGATCGAAGTGCTGCCACCACGATCGTCGATGGCGGCGGCCGCACGCTGATGCCCGGCCTGATCGACAATCACTGGCACGCGATGCTGGCGCGCACGAGCCCGGCAGAAGCGTTCGGTGACGTCGGTTTCAACAACCTGGTGGCCGGCGACGAGGCAACCGACACGCTGATGCGCGGCTTCACCACCGTTCGCGACGTCGGCGGTCCGGTGTTCGGTCTCAAGCGCGCCATCGATCAGGGCATCGTCAAGGGACCGCGCATCTATCCGTCCGGCGCCATGATCACGGTCACCAGCGGGCACGGGGATTTTCGCCAGCTGACCGATCTGCCGCGGACGATCGGCGGCATGCTCACCCGCATGGAGCAGATCGGCGGCGCCATCGTGGCGGACAGTCCCGACGAGGTGCGGGTGCGCGCGCGCGAACAGCTGATGCAGGGCGCATCCCAGGTCAAGTTGACGGCGGGCGGCGGCGTGTCATCGCCCTTCAGTCCGATCGACGTGACCACCTTCACCGAGGCCGAACTGCGCGCCGCGGTTGAAGCCGCTGAAAATTGGGGCACCTACGTCACCGCACATGCCTTTACGCCGAATGCGATCCGAGGGGCTATCGCGGCCGGCGTGAAATGTATCGAACACGGCACCCTGATGGACGAAGCTACCGCCAAGCTGATCGCCGAGAAGGGCGATTTGGCTCAGCCAGCAGCCGCTCCCCGACGCCTTGAGGACGGGATTTCCGGAAGGGTCAGTCCAGCGAGCCAAGGCGGATGAGGTCTGGCCCGGCATCGCCCGGTCCTACGAGCTGGCGAAGAAGTACAAGATCAAGACGGCGTGGGGCACCGATGTGCTGTTCTCCCGCGCGCTGGCGCAACAGCAAGGGGCCATTCTGGCCTCGCTGGCCCGCTGGTACACCCCCGCCGAAGCGCTGGTCATGGCGACATCGACAAACGCCGAATTGCTGGCGCTGTCCGGCAAGCGCAATCCCTATCCGGGAAAACTCGGCGTGGTCGAACAGGGCGCGCTGGCGGATTTGCTGCTTGTCGACGGAAATCCGTTGAACAACATCGACCTGATTGCCGACCCCGCGAACAACTTCAAGGTCATCATGAAGGACGGCATCATCTACAAGAACACTCTGACCAAGTGAGGATCCGCTGAGCCTGCTATTTCGAATTGCGGCCCGGGCGCTGGGCTGGCTGATCGCCGCGAGCTGGTTTCTGCTTCGCGCCTTGCTGGTCGCGTGGGCCGTGCTCGCCATCTACTTCTCGGATCTGCCATGGCCAGCGCTGCGTCTGGGACTGGCGGGAGCGTTCGCGGCGTTCTCGATCTGGGCACTCTGGCTGTCGAAGCGACGGCATATGCCCGCTGTCTTTGCTGTGGCGTTTCTCGGCGTGGTCGGCTGGTGGATATCGATCAGTCCGTCGCACGATCGCCCGTGGCGGCCGGAAGTTGCCGTCATGCCGCGGGCGTACATCGACGGCGACCATGTGCGCATCACCGGCGTACGAAACTTCGACTATACCAGCCGGAACGATTTCACGGTGCGCCACGAGGAGCGCGAGGTGCAGCTGTCGCACGTGACCGGCATCGACTTCTACGTGTCGTACTGGAGCGAAGGGCTGGTCGGGCACACGTTCCTGAGCTTCATGTTCGACAACGCGCCGCCCTTGAGCATCTCCATCGAGACCAGGCCGGAGGTCGGCGAGGGTTTTGATCCCATCGCCTCGCTGTTCAAGCAGTTCGAACTCATCTACGTCGTGGGTGAAGAACGCGACCTCGTCGGCGTCCGCACCAACCACCGCCGCGAGACGACATACCTTTATCGTCTCAATACCTCGCCCGACGACGCACGCCGACTCCTGCAGATCTATCTGAAACGGATCAACGAACTCGCGGACCGGCCGGAATTTTACCACCTGCTGAGCAACAGCTGCACGATCAACATCATACGCTACGCCAATGCCATCGGCCGGCGCGGACGGTTCGACATTCGCCATTTCTTCAATGGTCTTATTGACAGCTACCTCTACCATTCGGGCCGCATCGACACGACGCTCCCGTTCGACGAGCTGCGCCGACGCTCTTTGATCAACGCCGCCGCGAAAGCCGCCGATGGGGCGCCCGACTTCTCGCGGCGCATTCGCCAGTCCGTGCCGACGATAGCCCAGCCGTGAATTGGTCCGCAGCGGAGGCGTCGAACTGGGAGCCCTCGCGGTGACGCCGGAGATGTAATCCTAGAACGGATGAACCGAGAGCGTGCCGAACACGATGGCGGCAATGAGCGCGAACGCGCTGTAGAGCGCCGCGGTGTGAAAGCCGGTGCCGGCGGCGCGACGCGAGCGTGCATAAAGGTGCAGGCGGGCTTCCGCCGATAGTTCGCGCATCATCGATCTCCAACGCGGCATGGGCTGCATATGGAATATCGTTTGCGGCCGGAATCAAGGCGGCTTCCAAAATAGTGATGCGGGCGCTTCCGCGCGCACGGATTTGAGAGGAAACTTTCTCTTCGCTGGCAGGCCGAGAATTTTATTCGCGCTGATTTCAGACGTTGGGGGGACGAATTAGTAAACGTCCTGCTGAAACCGGCCGTTTTTCTTCAGTTCCGCCACAAAACTGACCGCCTCGTCGGTCGAGCGTGCGCCGAACTGGGCGACGATATCGACCAGCGCGCGCTCGACGTCCTTGGCCATCCGCTTGGCGTCGCCGCAGATGTAGAGGTTGGCGCCCTCGGCGAGCCAGGTCCACACTTCGCGACCGACCTCGCGCATGCGGTCCTGCACGTAAAACTTCTTGTCGCCGTCGCGCGACCACGCCAGCGACAGCCGCGTCAACAGGCCCGACGTCTTCAGGGCGTTGAGTTCGTCGGCATAGAAGAAATCGCAGTCGCTGCGCTGGTGGCCGAAGAACAGCCAGTTCTTGCCGGGCGCGCCGGTGGCGCGGCGGTCGAGCAGGAAGGCGCGGAACGGCGCCACCCCCGTGCCGGGGCCGATCATGATGATCGGCGTCTTCGGATCGGCCGGCAGCGCGAAGCCGTGCGCCTTCTGCACATAGACCTTCAGCTCGTCGCCGGGATTGATGCGTTCGGCGAGGAAGGTGGAGGCCAGCCCCAGCCGCCTGCGCTTGTTGATGACGTAGCGCACGCAATCGACCGTCAGCGACAGTTTGCCCGGCGTCGCGTTGTGCGAGGACGAGATCGAATAGAGCCGCGGCTGCAGCGGCTCCAGCGCCTCGACAAAGGCCTCGGGGTGCGGACGCACGCCGGAGAATTTTTGCAGCACCGCCATCACGTCGAGCGTCGCCGCATCGCCATCGGGATCCTCGCCCTGCGCCAGCGCCCTCGCCTTCTCGCGCCGTGCGCCGCCGGTGATGAAGGAGATCAGCTCGAACAGCGAGTCCGGCGCCGGCGACAGCGAGACGTCGTCGATCAGAACCTCGCGCAGCGTCTTGCCGTTTACCTTGGTCGTGTGGGAAGCGCCGAGCAGCGCGATGATCTGGTCGACCAGGCCGACATCGTTGCGCGCAAAGATGCCGAAGGAATTGCCGACGACATAGTCCAGCCCGCAGCCGGACAGGTCGAACTCGATGTGAAAGGTTTCCTTTTCCGAGCCGGGCTTGTTGAGCAGGCGGCGCGACAGGAAGGTCGCGGCAATCGGATTGTCGCGCGAGCGCCCCGGCTCCGCCACGACGGCAGGCGCAGCCGGCGCCGCGGCAGGCGTCGATGATGGCGCGGCAGGCGTCTTGTCGATGTCCTCGTAAAGCGACTTCAGCATCCGCGCGGTTTCCTTGCCGCCGGGGACGCAGAGGTTGAGCCGCGCTTCGCTCTTGGTCGCAATCGCTTCGGAATAATTGTGGCAGTCGTAGCCGCACTGGCCGCAATCCTGCTGCGCCATCGCCGCCATAAACCGCCGCCGCAGCGGGCGGCCTTCGGCGAGCTTCATGCGGTCGGCGATCGGCATGGTCTGGTCATGCCACGGCGCTTCGCCATCATCGCCGTCTCCGGTCGCGTCCAGCATGACGGCCGCGCCCTGCTCGGCCGACAGCGGCGTCGCATCCGACAGCAATCCGGCAAAGAAGCCGTTCAGCCACGAGCGCTGCGCCTCGGAGAACGGCGCGCTGGAGGGAATGATCTCGATCTTCTGCGAAGGCGTGATCTGGTTCATGAGGACACCTCCGCATCGGCGAGCTTGCGCAGCGTCTCGCCGTCATGGCGGCGCGCAAAGGTCAGGAAGGTTTCTTCGGGCGAGGCGCGATGCGCGAGATAGGCCTTCAGCAGCCTCTCGACCGTCCGCGGCGCGTCTTCCGCCTTGAGGTCGTGATAGACCTCCTGCCCGACATCGGCGTCCGGGCCGAAGCCGCCGCCGGTGAACAGATGATAGCCCTCGACCGGATCGACATCCTCGCCGACGTCCACCTTCGCCGCGATCAGGCCGATATCGCTGATGTAGTGCTGCGCGCAGGAATGATGGCAGCCGGTGACGTGGATGTTGAGCGGCGTATCCATGTCGACGCGCGGCTCGCACCAGTCGCCGATTTGCGCCGCGTGACGTTTGGTGTCCGACGCCGCAAACCGGCAGCCGGCGTTGCCGGTGCAGGCGATCAGCCCGGCGCGGATCTGCGAGGCTTCGACCGCGAGCCCGATCTTTTTGATCGCGGCGATCGCCAGCTCGACGTTTTCGTCCCGCACGCCCGGGATCAGCAGGTTCTGCCAGACCGTCAGGCGGATATCGCCATCGCCGAGATCCTGCGCGATCTTCGCCAGCCCGCGCATCTGATCGCAGGTCACCTTGCCGAGCGGCACCGAGACGCCGATCCAGTTCAGCCCGTCCTGCTTCTGCTGGTGCACCCCGATATGCGCCATGCGGTCGAACGCCGGCCGCGGCGAAAACGCCTCCGGCGGCACGCGGGTAAAGGGCTTTCCGAGCCGCTCCTCGACCAGCGCCAGAAATTTGTCGTGGCCCATGCCGTCGAGCACGTATTTCAGCCGCGCCTTGTTGCGGTTGGTGCGGTCGCCGAGATCGATGAAGACGCGGACGATGGCGTCGGACACCTTTGTCGCGTCCGCCGGCCTGACGATGATATCGCCATACCTGGCAAAATCCCGATGCCCGGTGATGCCGCCGAGTCCGAGGCGAAACCAGACGCCGGGCTCGGCGCCAAAACCGTCCTTCACCTCGACCGCGGAGAACGCGATGTCGTTGGTGTCTTCCAGCACCGCGATCTTGCCCGCGCCGTCGAAGGCGACGTTGAATTTTCGCGGCAGCCCGTACAGCGAGCGATCGTTGAGGATGTGATGGTGCCACTCCCGCGCATAGTCGCGGGTATCGAGCAATTCCTGCGGATCGATCCCGGCCGTCGGCGTGCCCGTGACGTTCCGGATGTTGTCGGCGCCGGTGCCGCGCGAGCACAGGCCGAGATCCTGGATGCCCTCGATCAGCGCCACGGCGTGTTTCGGCGGAATTTCCCGCACCTGCAAATTCGCCCGCGTGGTGACGTGGCAGAACGGCCCGCAAAGTTTCTCGATGAGGTCGGCCAATCCCGCGAACTGCCAGTGCTTCAGGATGCCGTTGGGAATGCGCAGCCGGCACATGTAGGAATCCTGCGCCGGCGCCACATAGAACAGCCCGTAATAGCGCCAGCGGAAATTGTCGGCCGGGTTCGGCGGCGCGTCGTCGAGCGCCTGCTGCTTCAGCCGCGGATAGGCATCGAACGGATGCTCCTCGCGCTTGAATTTTTCCTGGTCGGCGAGTTTCTTGCCCGATGCCGTGACCTTGTCCTGCGCCTTGATATGCGCGGCATCGGGCCCGCTCGGCTCCGCGCCCGCCTTGCCGGCGCCACCGCCGAGGCCGCGCCCGACCCGGCTGATCTGCAAGCCGGTGGTAAAGCCTTCGAGGTATCGCTTCTGCTCGTCGGTAAAATCGACTGTGAGCGTTTCGATCATCATGGTGCGCGACGAAGCTCCTGCGGCCACAGCGGTGGCATCAACGAAATCGGGGAACAGCTTCGTTGCTGCGGAAATCCATCCAGGCCGGCGGGCATCTTCGACGACCGGCCGCACTGCAACATTCAAGTTGCGTGCCATGCCGGATTTCATGAATTATCGATAGAATTCAGATGGTTCCAGAAGAACCCTCGAAACTGTGAAGCTGGCTTCAAGGCGTGCCTGGAGCATCGTGCCTACAATTTAGGCAAATAGAACTTTCGCCTAATATTGCTTCAGCGTGGGCGGTCAGGGCTTCCAGCGCCCGATCTCAAACGCCGCCAGATGGCCGGCGATATCGCCGGGATCAAACGCCGGACCGGCAAAGGCCCCGATGGCGTCGGAAGCGCCGGCAGCCTTGCCCTGCTGCCCCATGGCGGCGTCGTAGAGGTCGGGCCTGAACACGGCCATGGCTGTCTTGAGCGCCTCCGGCCGCATCGCCGTCTGCCCCCAGCGCACCATCTGGGCGTACAGCCAGGCGGCCTGGGCGGGATCGGGCCGGGCCGCGCCCTCGCGCCCGACCAGCAGATAGCGGCCGCTCTCGCGCCGCTTTCCGTCAGGCGAAACCTTCAGCCGGCCGTCCAGCGTCCGCTGGATCACCTCGGCGTCGACCCCGATCCTGTCCGGCCGCGCCAGCACCTGCGCGGTCTCGGCGCGGTTGGCGGGATCCTCGATAAATTCGGCGGCATGCGACGCCGCCCGCACCAGCGCCGCCAGCACGTCCGCGTTCTTCTCCGCCCAGTTCTGCCGGACCGCCAACACCTTCTCGGCCGCGCGCACCAGAATGTCGGAGACGAAATGCAGGATGTGGCCGACGCCGAGATCGACCGCGACCGAATTCCAGGGCGCGCCGACGCAGAACGCATCGACATGGCCGTTGGCGAGGCTGTCCACCATGTAGGGCGGCGGCAGCACCACCAGCCGAACGTCCTCGTCGGGATCGACCCCACCCGCCGCCATCCAGAACCGGAGCTGGTAATTGTGGGTCGAGAACGGAAACGTCATGCCGAACGTCAGCGGCTCGGCGCCGCTCTTGCGCCTGCTGGCGACGACGCGCGCCAGCGCCAGCGCGGTCGCCATCGGATCGGTGGCATCGCCCTCGATCTCGCTCATGATCGCCGCATGCAGCGCCGGCGACACCGTGATCGCGTTGCCGTTGAGGCCCAGATTGAACGGCGCCACGATCGGCACCTTGACGTGCCCGAGCCCGAGGCTCGACGCGATCGCGACCGGCGCCAGCAGATGCGCGGCATCGAACATGCCGATATTGAGCTTGTCGCGCACGTTCGACCACGACACTTCCCGCACCAGCGTGACGTCGAGCCCTTCGGCCGCGGCAAACCCCTTGTCGACGGCGATGATCAGCGCGGCGGCATCGACCAGCGGGATGAAACCGATATGCAGCGGTGTACTCATTTCAGCAACTCCGACGCGGTCAAAATCGACTGCGCGATCTCGCCGATCTTCTTTTTCTCGCGCATCGCCGTGGAGCGCATCAGCACATAGGCCTCTTCCTCGGTGAGGCCCTTCACCTTCATCAAAATCCCCTTGGCGCGGTCGATCACCTTGCGCTCCTCGAGCGCGAATTTGGTGCGATCGAGTTCGTCCTGCAGCTTCGAGAAGGCGTTGAAGCGGGAGATGCAGAGGTCGAGGATCGGCTTGATCCGCTCCTTCTTCAGCCCGTCGACGATATAGGCGGAAACGCCGGCCTCGACGGAGGCCTGGATCGAGGCCGCATCGCTCTGGTCGACGAACATGGCGATCGGCCGCCGCACCGCGCGGCTGACCTGGAACATCTGTTCCAGCACGTCGCGGCTGGGGTTTTCGAGGTCGATCAGGATGACGTCGGGGTCGAGCGCGTAAATCCGCGCCAAAAGGCTCTGCATTTCGCTGATATGCACGACGCCGGTAAAGCCGGCCTCCCGCAACCCCTCCTCCAGGATCGCGGCCCGGATCGGGCTTTCGTCGACAATGACGATTTTCGGCGACAACTCAGCGCTCATCATTCAACTCTTGGCCCGGCCAGGCATCCATAGCACGTCGGGAGCCCCGGCAAAGCCTTGTAATTGTGGGCAATTGGGACTAGTTCGTGCGCATCAATCAGGCAGATTTAGATATGCAACAGGCCGCTGCGCCCAAAGTCAGCTTTGTTTCGCTTGGGTGCCCCAAGGCGCTGGTGGATTCCGAGCGCATCATCACGCGGCTGCGCGCCGAGGGCTATGAGCTGGCGCGCAAGCATGACGGCGCCGATATCGTCATCGTCAACACCTGCGGCTTCCTCGACAGCGCCAAGCAGGAATCGCTCGGCGCCATCGGCGAGGCCATGGCCGAGAACGGCAAGGTCATCGTCACCGGCTGCATGGGCGCCGAGCCCGAGCAGATCGAGGCGGCCTATCCCGGCGTGCTGTCGATCACCGGCCCGCAGCAATATGAGAGCGTGCTGGAGGCCGTGCACCGCGCGCTGCCGCCGGTGCACAATCCGCATCTCGATCTGGTGCCGCCGCAGGGCATCAAGCTGACGCCGCGGCACTACGCCTATTTGAAGATTTCCGAAGGCTGCAACAACCGCTGCAGCTTCTGCATCATCCCGAAACTGCGCGGCGATCTCGTGTCGCGCCCGGCCAATGACGTGCTGCGCGAGGCGGAGAAGCTGGTCGCCGCCGGCGTCAAGGAATTGCTGGTCATCTCGCAGGACACCTCGGCCTATGGCGTCGACATCAAATATGCCGACAGCCCGTGGAAGGATCGCCAGGTCCGCGCCAGATTCTTCGACCTCGCGAAAGAACTCGGCGAGCTCGGCGCCTGGGTGCGGCTGCAATATGTCTACCCCTACCCGCATGTCGACGAAGTCATCGGCCTGATGACCGAGGGCAAGGTGCTGCCCTATCTCGACATCCCCTTCCAGCATGCAAGCCCGGACGTGCTGAAGGCGCATGAAGCGTCCCGGCCGCGCAGGAAAAGACGCTGGCGCGGATCCAGAAGTGGCGCGCGGAATGTCCTGACCTGACGCTGCGCTCGACCTTCATCGTCGGCTTCCCCGGCGAGACCGATTCCGATTTCGCCTATCTGCTCGACTGGCTGGAAGAAGCCGAGATCGATCGCCTCGGCTGCTTCAAATACGAGCCGGTCGCCGGCGCGACGTCGAATGCGATCGGCAACGCCGTGCCCGACGAGGTCAAGCAGGAGCGCTGGAACGCGCTGATGGCGCGGCAGCAGAAAATCTCCGCGCGGCGCCTGAAGCGCAAGGTCGGCACGCGGCAGCAGGTCATCATCGACGAGGTCGGTCCGACGGTCGCAAAGGGTCGTTCAAAGGCCGACGCGCCGCAGATCGACGGCGCGGTCTATCTGTCCAGCCGCCGCCCGCTGAAGGTCGGCGAGATCGTCACCGCGAAGATCGAGCGCGCCGACCAGTACGATCTGCACGGCAGCGTCGCGGGATTCTGAACCCCCGATGCCGCTTGACACGCGCCTGCCTTCGGCTGTATGGCCCTCCGCCATGAAACTGAACCGGACCATCCGCCGCGCCTGCCAGCGTCGTCGCACCAGCGACGATGGGTTGCGCCGTGTCCGACGACTACGCTGATCAGCTAAGTTTCAGCCAGGTTTTCGAGAAGGCCGCACCCTCAAAAGTGCGGCCTTCTTGCGTTTCGGCCTGCTTTTCACCCCAGCACCACCAGAGGAGATCGACATGACTGACACCACCCATCCGTTCGACGCGCTGATGGAGATTACCGCTCGCCCGCCGGTGGTGTTCGTGCGCGGCGCGGGCTCCTATCTCTGGGACGACTACGCGCAAGCGCTATCTCGACTTCGTGCAGGGCTGGGCCGTCAACGCGCTCGGCCATTCGCCGCCGGCGGTTGCCGAAGCGCTTGCCGCGCAGTCAAAACTGCTGCTGACGCCGAGCCCTGCCTTCTACAACGGCCCCAGCCTCAAGCTGGCGCAAGCGCTGGTCGAGAACAGCTGCTTCGATCAGGTGTTCTTCGCCAATTCCGGCGCGGAGGCCAATGAAGGCGCGATCAAGCTCGCGCGGAAATACGGCGCGAAATTCAAGAACGGCGCGTTCGAGATCATCACCTTCGAAGGCGGCTTTCACGGCCGCACGCTCGCCACCATGTCGGCGTCGGGCAAGAAGGCGTTCGAGCCGCTGTTCGAGCCGAAGGTCTCCGGCTTCAAGAAGGCCAAGCTGAACGATCTGGACTCGGTGAAGGCGCTGATCATCAGACAACACGGTCGCCGTGATGCTGGAGCCGATCCAGGGCGAAGCCGGCGTGTGGGCGGCGACCGATCAATTCCTGCAGCGAGTTGCGCGCGCTGACCAAAGAGCACGGCCTGCTCCTGATCGTCGACGAGATCCAGACCGGCATGGGCCGCACCGGAAAACTGTTCCACTACGAACATGCCGGCATCGCGCCCGACATCATGACGCTCGGCAAGGGCATCGGCGGCGGCGTGCCGCTGGCCGCCCTGCTCGCGACCAAGGATGCGTCGTGCTTCGAACACGGCGACCAGGGCGGCACGTTCAACGGCAATCCGCTGATGTGCGCGGCGGGGCTTGCCGTGCTCGACGAAATTTCGAAGCCGGAATTTCTGAAGTCGGTCACCGACACCGGCCTGTTCCTCGAAAGCGAGCTGCAGAAACTGTCGGCGCGGCACGGCCTCGGCGAGGTGCGCGGACGCGGGCTGTTGCTGGCGCTCGATCTCAAGCTGCCGATCGGCGCCGCGATCGTGGCCGAGGCGCTGGCGGACGGCGTGCTCATCAACTCGCCGCAGCCGGATGCGTTGCGCTTCATGCCGGCGCTCAACGTCACGCGCGAGGAGATCTCGCTGATGATCGATTGCCTCGATGCGATACTGGTCAAGGCGGGTGCGGCGAGACGGGTGGCGTAAGGCCGCGACGGGAGCCGCGCGACGTTGCTCGTGCGGCTCCCGGAACGCTTAACCGGAGAGATAGACGTGACCAAACCTGAGCCAGAGATCAGACTACTCACAGGCGCCGATGTCGTGGCCTACAGGGACATCCGCCTCGAGGGCTTGCGCTGCCATCCGGAAGCGTTCGCCTCGACATTCGAGGATGAGCGAGACAGGCCGCTGGATCGTTTCAAGGAGCTGATCACGCAGTCGCGGATCTTCGGCGCAGTCCTCGCGCAAAGGCTGGTCGGCGTCGTCGGGTTGCGCGCGCATGCCGAAGTCAAGCTGCGCCACAAGGCCATGATCTGGGGCATGTATGTGCGGCGTGAAGCCCGCCAGTACGGCATCGGCGAACGCCTCATCGATGCCGCCGTGGCGCACGCGCCCGGCCATGTCGAGCAGCTTCAGCTTTCCGTCGTCACCGAGAACGAGGCCGCGCGCCGGCTCTACGCCAAGGCAGGCTTTATCGAGTACGGCCATCAGATCAACGCGCTGAAGCACGGCGGGCGCTACTACGACGACATCCTGATGGTGAAATTCCTCGGGCGAGTAAAGCATAAGGAAATTAGATTTTGATTGCGACCACGAAGAAGACGCACTCCCTCTCGCGCTTGCGCAATGTTTTCTCCGAGCCGTCCGCCGCTTCAATCCGATTAAATTTTTTGAAGTTGGATAGAGTCAGGCTGAGAAAAGCCACGTTTCGCCGCAAACATCTGGCGGGGCCTGGATAAAAATCTGGCGGGGGCTGGATAGGGGGAGGAAATGATCACCCAAGCCTTTGATAGCCGGACGATGGCTAAGATGAAAGAGGCCCTTGAGCGCGTGTGTTTACTCCATCCGACAGGTGAAGAACACGGTGCCCGGCGGATGATCGCCAACAAAATAATTGAATGTGCACAACGGGGTAACACCAGCCTGAGTGAGCTAACGGAGGCTGCATACTCCGCTTCGTTGCAACTGACCGCTTCTGCGGATGGCGCCGCAGATCACGAAAACCGTTATGCCTGATTGGAGCACTCGGAGTTGATGCGCGACCACGGCTAGTGATGGTGCTTGGTCGTTCTAATCCTGATGATCGCGACCCTTCTCGCACTGGCAGCTCCCGGGATGATGATCCCGGGAGCAGGCAAGCCGCATTATTCCATACCATCGCTACCGAGGGCTGCGCGGTAGCGTTCTCCGCTTCAGCTCCAGACAAATGCAACAATCGCGAGCGCGATGGGGAGCGCCGCCCCAACCACCCATGCGAAAATATTGAACGCGGCCTCTCTGCTCATGATGCACCTTCATTGCATTGCGGAACAGGGGCTTCCAAGTCTCGGGCTTCCAAGTCTCGAAACTTTACGCGCGTGGCGCGATTTTGTTGTCGCGCGCATTGACGCACGCTTTTTTGACGCGCCTTACGAGGTTATGCGCTTGGCCGGAGCCGCCGCCGCTTGAGGCTGCGCCGGTCCGGTATCGTTCCGGCGAATTTCGATCGTTCACCCGCCCTGAGGGGGCGGGTCGGCACGCATCGCGATGCGTGTCGGGGTGAAGAATCTCTCACACGGGCACCGTTCGACGTAGATCGACCGTCACCCCTCCCAGCCTCCTGCCTCGACGATCGACGCCCTTCGAGGGTAGACCCGTCCGGGTCGATGGCGCTTTCTCGCGCCACGGTCTGATGAGAAGAGAAGCAGCAAACCAGCAACCGTAGACGACAATGCCAAGAGCAATGGCACCGAACAGTCCGTCGAGACCGAGATCGGTTTTCTCAACCACGATCCAGCCGACGATCATTGCCGTCATCATCCGTGCGAAGCTCGCCATCAACGGTGCCGTCATTCGTCCCGCCCCCTGGCTTGCGAAGTTGAGGCTGATGCCAAGGCCGAACAGGCAATAAAACGGTGCGATGTGACGGATGTAGGATATGCTGGCTGCGGCAACCTGATCGTCGGAGGTGAAGAGCCTCGACCACGCTTCAGGAAACAGGGCGACCAACCAGCCGATCAAACCGACGGCTGCGAAAGCGGTCAGTCCTCCGATCCAGGCCACCCTCATGGCGCGTTGCCATGCTCCCGCGCCGGCTGCCACGCCAACCAGAGTGGTGAGGCCGGAGCCGATACCGAATGCGACCGGCGCAATCATATATTCGAGCCGGGCGCCGATGCCATAACCCGCGAGCGCAGCCACGCCGAAGCGTCCTGCAAATCCGACCATCAACACGGCCGTGAGGTTAGCCATCAGCGTCGTCATCGAACCCAATATCCCAACTCGCAATATTTCCCGGAAGATCCGCCATTGAAGACGAAGGCCGTCCCATTTCGGAAGGAAGCCCAGCCGGCCACCGCGGATGGCGCGGACCTGAAAGACGGTCGTTCCGATGGCCGCGCAAAGTGCCGCGATGGCAGAGCCTGCGACGCCCAATCCCGGCCAACCAGCAATACCGAGCGTCAGTATTCCCGATAGCGGAACATAGGCGATCGACGCGAGCAAGCCGACGCGGGCAGGCGTGGCCGTGTCACCGCTGCCGCGCAACAGCGCCGCACTGAACGCGCTTGCCCAGATCGCCGCGGCGCCGGTGAAGATGACGTGACTGAAGGACAGCGCGCGCTCCAGTGCGGCTCCGCTGCCGCCGAGCACCTGAAACAGCCACGCCGCGCAGACCCAGTCGAGCACGGCAAAGCTCGCACCTAAAGCGGCCGCCAGGATCAGGGCGTGCAGCACAATCGCTTGCGCATCGTCCAACCGGCCCGCGCCAAGGGCGCGCGCGACCGCCGAGGCGACGCCACCGCCCATGCCGCCATTGGCGATGTTGAACATCAGGGTGACGAACGGGATGACCAACGCCATGCCGGCCAGTGCGTCCGTGCCCAAACGGCCGACAAAAATGCCGTCGGCGATGGCAACGAGGACTTGCGTGAGCATGAGCGCCGTGGTCGGGCCAGCCAACAAAAGCAGGCTCCGGCCAATCGGCGCGGTCAGCAGCGGATGAGACACGGGAAACTCCGAAGGAGGAAAAAATCTACGCCGTCAATCAACGCGGCTCTGCGAGAGCAGACCGAAGAGTGGTCAGTGACGAGGCCGAAAGCCCCTGATCTGACCGTTGATTAGCGCTGATCCATTTTCCAAATGTCCTCGGATTTCGAAGTAACCGTAGAGTGCGGTGGCACCGCCGAAATGGCAAGGGCATTCTTCGACAACCGGCCACGCATCCTGGATACGATTTTAATCAGGGCGGGAGCTGCGTGACGGTTACAAGCAACCCTCTCGCAACGTCATGGCCGGGCTTGTCCCGGCCATCCACGTCCCTTCTTTCCGTGCTGCAAGGACGTGGATGCCCGGCACAAGGCCGGGCATGACGAGGTTAGGCGCGGTCCGCGTAAAATCACGGCCGCAAGATCGCCGCCCCCGTCGTCATCCTGCTCTCCAACTCCGTATGCGCCTTCGCCGCATCCTTCAGCGCATACGCATGGTTGATCGGCACGTGCAGCTTGCCGTTGATGACAGCCGCGAACAGCGTGTCGGCGCCTTCGAGCAATTCCTTGCGGGTCGACACATAGTCGTTGAGCTTCGGCCGCGTCGCGAACAGCGAGCCGTGGTTGTTGAGTTCGGCGAGCGCGAACGGCGGCACCGGGCCGGAGGCGTTGCCAAAACTGACGAACAGGCCGCGGGGCCGCAGGCACGACAGCGAGCCCGGGAACGTGGTCTTGCCGACGCCGTCATAGACCACGTCGCAGAGTTCGTTGCGGCTGATCTGTTTCACGCGCGCGACAAAATCTTCCTCGTTGTAGAGGATGACGTGGTCGCAGCCATTGGAGAGCGCGAGATCGGCCTTGGCCTTGGAGCCCACGGTGCCGATCACATGCGCGCCGAGCGCCTTGGCCCACTGGCAGGCCAGCAGCCCGATGCCGCCGGCGGCGGCGTGGATCAGCACGCGGTGGCCGGGTTCGACCTTGAACGTCTTGTGCAGGAGGTACCAGACCGTCAGCCCCTTGAGCATCAGCACGGCGCCCTGCTCGTAGGTGATGTGGTCGGGCAGCTTGACCAGCTTGTCGGCCGGGATCACCCGCTCGCTGGCATAGCCGCCGAGGTTGAAATAGTAGGCGACGCGGTCGCCGGGATGGAAATTGGTGACGCCCGGGCCGACGGCCACAACCTCGCCGGCGGCTTCGTTGCCGGCGATGAACGGCAGGCCCGGCGCCTTGTAGAGGCCGGTGCGGAAATAGACGTCGATGAAGTTCAGGCCGACGGCGTGCTGCCGGAGGCGGACCTCGCCCGGTCCCGGCGCGGCGACCTCGACGTCCTCATACACCAGGGCTTCCGGTCCCCCCACCTTGTGCACGCGCACGGCCTTGGTCATGACAGTCTCTCCCTTGGTATTCGGTCAGGCGGCTAACTCGGGTTCGAACGAAAGCCATCGCCGCCGCCTTGTCAACTCACCGGCCGAAACCGGCTATTTGGCGACCTTCCGGCGGTTGCGCCCGGCCAGCACATTGAACAGTTCGACGGCGGCCGCAAACACGATGGCAAAGTAGATGTAGCCGCGCGGGATGTGGAATTTGAATCCATCCGCCACCAGCGCCACGCCGATCAGCACCAGGAACGCCAGCGCCAGCATCTTGGTGGTCGGATGATTGGCCACGAACTTCGCCACCGGCCCCGACGAAATATACATCACGGCGCAGGCGATGATGACCGCGGCGACCATGATTTCGATATCCTCCGCCATGCCGATCGCGGTGATGATCGAGTCCAGCGAGAACACGATGTCGACGACGATGATCTGCATGATCACCCAGAAGAACGCGCTGGCATTCGGCTGGGCGTCCGCCTCGCCGTGGGCGGCCTCGACCTCGGCATGAATTTCATGCGTCGCCTTCGCGATCAGGAAGGCGCCGCCGCCGATCAGGATGATGTCGCGCCACGACAGCGCGACGTTCTTGACGGTGATGACCGGCTCCGTCAGCCCGATCAGCCAGACCAGCACGCTGAGCAGAATGATGCGGAACACCAGCGCCAGCAGCAGGCCGATCTGTCGGGCGCGCTTGGCCTGCTCCGGC
>CAWAMK010000038.1:0-89673 GCA_963783115.1 uncultured Alphaproteobacteria bacterium
CACCGCGGCCTTCCTGCGCCTGCGCGCCGACCATCGGCACGACGAGGGCGATTGCCGCCACTGTACTCAAAACTTTAAGATTGATCATTGTTGGCTCCATTTGCGCGATATGGGTCCTAACCCGTTCAACAGGCGGACGTTCCCGAGCCGCCCGTTGATTGCGCACAAGCTGAGCCTGTCAGGTCGGAACTGTACGCGGCATGAACGGATTGTGCTCGCCCCGCGGCCATACGCGGGCGCTCACAGGCCGCGTATGCCCCCTGTAAAAGGTCGTCTCGCGGGGCCGCAGATCGCCTTTGGCTGGACAATCCGGCCTGCCGGTGGCATCAGAGCGGAACGAATTCTCGAACCGGCCGTGCCCTCATGAAGCTGTTTCTGCTGAAATTTTTTACCTGGTGGAGCGGCCAGACGTTCGGCACGCAACTGTGGACGTGGCGATTCGGCGAACTCGTCGGCCAAGACGAGCAGGGCAACACCTACTACCGCACCAAGGGCCGCAAGATCGATCCGACGCTGGGCTTCGAGCGGCGCTGGGTGATCTATAATGGATATGCCGAGGCGAGCCGCGTGCCGCCATCCTGGCATGGCTGGCTGCATCACACCGTCGATGTCGCCCCGACCGAAGAGAGCTACACGCCGCGCGAATGGGAAAAGCCGCATGTGCCGAACATGACCGGCACGTCCGCGGCCTATCGTCCCTCCGGCTCGACGCTCGCCTCTGGCCGCCGTCCCAAGGCGACCGGCGACTATCAGGCCTGGACTCCGGGAAACTGAAAACGTCTCTATTGCCGTGCGTCATCGATCGCATCGCGGTTGAGCGCGCTTCTTTCCACAGCCATCCCTGTGAATAACGGGATGAGCGGGGACATCACATGGCGTCGTCTTGCGCCGTTCGCGTATGCGCGGCTCAATAGGGACATCCTGCGGAGATGGGAAACCATCGCGTCGGTGTCGGGCTCCAGTCGCGACTGCCCCGATTTGCAGCGGTCACCGAGTAGAACGCTGCCGGGAAATAGGCCCCTGGTGCAGCAGTTCTGAAATCGCCCCGCCAATGTGTGGCTGCCGTAGGACAGGAAAGGCCGTCTGGGAAACCAGGCGGCCTTTTTCTCTGCCAAAAGGCGTCAAGCGAGCCGCGCGGCGGCGCGGCCGATCATCTCGCCGCGGCGGATTTGCGCCGGTGCGATCCTGTCTTTCATGATGGCGAGCACTTCCGGCGGCGCGGTGTCCGGCGAGCCGGAATTGAACGGCGGCGCGGGATTGTATTCGAGCCGCAACTGAATCGTCTCCGCGGTCTTCTGGTCGTGCAGCAGCGAGACCAGCGTCAGCGCGAAATCGATGCCCGCGGTGACGCCGCCGCCGGTGACGCGGTTGCGGTCGACGCAGACCCGCGTTTTGGTCGGGATCGCGCCGAATGCCGAGAGGAAATCCATCGCCGTCCAGTGCGTTGCCGCGCGATAGCCTTTGAGAAGGCCGGCGGCGCCGAGCACCAGTGAACCCGTGCAGACCGAGGTGATGTATTTCGCAGCCAGCGCCTGCTTGCGCAGGAAGGCCAGCATCTCCTCGTCGTTGATCATGTCGTCGGTGCCGAGCCCGCCGGGCACGCAGATGACGTCGAGCTGCGGGCAGTCCGCAAAGGTCGTGGTCGGCGTCAGCACCAGCACGGAATCGCTGGTCACCGGCTCGATCCGCTTCCAGATCAGATGCACCTTGGCGCCGGGGAGGCTGGAGAACACCTGCAGCGGACCGGTGAAATCGAGCTGGGTGACTTTTGGAAACAGCACGAGACCGATTTGCAGCGGGGTAGGCGTGGGCGACGGCGCGGACATCGTGACCTCCGGAAAAATGGGCTTGACGGAACGCATCCTGGCATGATCGCTTCATGTCCGAAATGGCATTTTTCCCTCGTTTCAGGACAATCGCTGAAAATTGCCGCGGAAGCCAAACACGGACGACAGCATGATCGGCGTTCTCATCTTTCCGGATTTTCAATTGCTCGATGCCGCCGGGCCGATTTCGGCGTTCGAGATCGCGGCCCGCTTTGCCGAAGGCGCGCCGGCGATCCGCACGCTGGCGGTGACGCCGGGGCCGGTGCGCTCGTCGTCGGGCATCGAGGTCGTCGCGCGCGGATTGAAATCCGCATCCGCGATCACGACGCTGATCGTCGCGGGCGGCGAAGGCGTGCGGCAGGCAGCGGCCTGCGAGAAGACGCTGAATTTCGTGCGCGCGATTGCCAGGCGTGGCGTCCGCATCGCCAGCGTCTGCTCCGGCGCCTATGTCCTTGCCGAGGCCGGCCTGCTCGACGGCCGCCGCGCCACCACGCACTGGCAGCGCACACGGCATTTTGTAAAAGCCTATCCGCAGGTGAGACTGGAGCCGGATCGCATCTTCGTGCGCGATGGCGACGTCTGGACCTCGGCCGGGATATCCGCCGGCATCGACCTGTCGCTGGCGATGATCGCCGAAGATTACGGCGACGAGATCGCACAGAAAACCGCCAAACAATTGGTGCTCTATCACCGCCGCAGCGGCGGACAGACGCAATTCTCCTCGCTACTGGAATTGAAAGCCCCGAACGGCCGCTTCGGGACGCTGCTGGCCTGGGCGCGCGAAAATCTCGATGCGCCGCTGACGGTGCAAGATCTTGCCGAACAGGCCGGCATGAGTTCGCGGCACTTTACCCGCGCTTTCATGGCCGAAACCGGCACCACGCCGTCAAAGGCGGTGGAGCGGTTGCGCATCGAGGTCGCGCGGCAACGCGTGCAGTCCTCCAGCGAGGCGATCGAGCGCGTTGCGGAGAGCACCGGCTTTCGCGATCCGGAGCGGATGCGCCGCGCCTTCATCCGCGCCTTCGGCCAGCCCCCGCAATCGCTGCGCCGCGCGGCGCGGGCGGGGTAGGTCTGGAACATGATCCGGAACGCGGGAGTCTTGTGTGGGGCGTGGCAAGTATCTTCAACCGCGAAGTGAGTTCAAATCGGTTCGCCCGCGTCACCCTTCGGCCTGCCGACGAGCTGATAAACATCCAGGCCGTCGTTCTTGCCTTTGACGAGATGCGATCCCCGGCTGATGAGATGGAAGCCGTCGGGCAGGGCTTTAAAAACCTCCCGGCTGACGAGGGTGATCAACTCGGCGTCAGGATCAATCGACTTGCCAAGGCTCTCCAACCGTTGGGTCGCGTTCACGGCGTCGCCGACGATGGTGTAATTGATCCGGTTGGGTGCACCGATGTCGCCGACCACGACTGTTCCCATATGGATGCCGATCCGAATGCGAACCGGCTCGAGTCCCGCAGCGGTCCGCCGTTGGTTTTCCGCGGCTATCTCGATCTGTATGGCCAGGGCTGCCCGGCAAGCCGACGCCGCCGGGTTCTCGACCCGCCCTGGGGCACCCCAGAAGGCCATGACGGCATCCCCGATAAATTTGTCGATGGTGCCGCCTTCCTGTTCGACGCAGGCGGCGACGAGGGCGAGGTGGTGATTGATGTACTCGGCGACCTCGCGAGCGGTCAGTTTCTCGCATGCTGCGGTGAAACCCACGATATCGGTAAACATGATGGCGAGTTCGCGCTCCTCGGTACCCGCGCCGACCCGGCCTTCCTTGACGAGGCGCGTTACCAGTGTACGCGGAACGTAGCGGCCGAAAGCCCGCAGGCCGTCGAGCATTGCGTTGAACGAATGCGCCAGGTCGTTGATTTCGCGAAAGCGGCTGTGCGCCAGGGGGGCCACCTTGTCGAAGTCCAGGGTGCCTATGGCGGCAGCGCCCCTCGCTGCCCGGCGGATCGGACCTGAGATTGTCCCGGCCAACAGCGCGGCCGCAATCAGGGATGCCCCGAGCATGACAAGCGCAATGATCGATGCCCAGTAGAACAGCCGAAGAGGCGCGTCGACCGCCCGCGCCAGAAAGTAGGTACCTATCGTGATCGGCAGATCGCCGTAGCCGGAGATATCCCGCGTAAAGAGGAAATAGAGTTCGCCATCGACCGTCTGCTGACGGGCAGCGGTTCCGGGCGGCGGCGTTATACCGGCCTTGTCGAGCGGCTGCGCGCTCGAATAATTTTCGATGACCCGATCTCCAAACGTTCGGAGCAGGTGCAGTGGAACATCTTCCGACGCCTTCCGCGTCCCATCAAGCATGGCCTGATGTGCGAGAATGCGGTCTCGCCCGTACAGCATGAAGGCGGCGGATCGCGGCGGCTCGCTCAGCTCCTTTACGAGGATCGAAAGGGCCCGAGTTGAGACTGCCAGGGTTACGAACCCCAGGTACACGTCTCCTTTTCGGATCGGGACGCGATAGTTCAGAGAAGTCGTCTGTGTCCTCTCGCGATAGACCGGCGGTCCCCAATAGGGGTCTTTGCGGAGCCGGATCTCATCGGCAATCTCAGCAAGCTGGCTGTCTCCTGTGATGTCCGGATGGTCCAGTTGAACCGTCGTGTTGGAGGCGCCGCGCACGACGCGCAATGCCTTTCCGCTGGGATCGGCGAGGATCAGTCCCCCGATCTGGGGTGCCGCGGCCATGGTGCCGCTGATAAAATCGTCCAGTGCAGGTTCGAGGAGTTTGTAGCGACCGTCGCGGATCGCATCCGCAATGAAGGTGGCCTGATCGACGGCCGCATCGAGGTGCCGCCGCAGCGCCATCTCCTGGATGGAAAGCGCTCGCGCGATGAGGCGGGTGGCGAAATTCTGCACGATGGCGCGGCCGGTGACCCAGTTCACTGCCACGATCAAGCCGGCCGATAGCAGCACCAGCAGTCCAATGCTCAGCATCAGCGTCGGCATCAGTGCCAGGTTGCCCGATTTCAGATCCCCGGACGCGCTATGTTTGGGTGCGGGATCGCCCATCAGGTTGCCGTGCGGCGACCGGCGCGCTCACGGCGATTAGCGATGGCGAAGAGACGAGAACAGGCGGAGCCAAGCGCGCATGGTCTAATTCCTGTTGGCCAGGATGAGCAGAGCTGGCAGCTCAGCAATTTGTCACAGTATGCTTTGGGTATTCGTGGTCGATTTGACGCAGATCAATGGCCGGTGTGAACCCGGCTATTGCTGTTGCATGCACGCGGGCCGACCTGCGCCGACTCGGCTTTCGTTTAAGCTGACTGCTCGACGGATGCCGTTGCAGATGAGATGCAACTCGGCGCTCTCGGCGCTCTGACTGCGCGCCGTTCGTCGGGCTCACGCGACGTCGGCTTGCGGGCTCGGCGTTTCCTCCGCGATGAGCAAGGCGTCGAGATCGACGAGCTGCGGATCGTCCGCCTCGGGCTCGCCGAGGCCGGCGCTGCCGTGCAGATGCATCAAGGTCTGCACGCGGCGGGCGTTGAGATGGTCGACATGCTGATGCTGCAGCGCTGCTGCCAAGAGCGCCTTGGGTAGCCCGACCAGCGCAAAGGCCGAAACCCGGCGCACCTCGTCACCCTCGCGCCACTGCAGCGGATGGAGGGTGTAGATCAACTGCTGATCGATCTCTGGCGACGGCAGACGCGATTCCGAAGCCGCGATGCTGGCGAGGTTGGCATTGCCTGCGCGCGTGCGCACTGCGGCCGATCGCAGCTCCCAGCAAATCAAATCCGCCGCGGCGAGAACCTCGCGGCGCACGGCGTCCACGTTGTCTGAGAACCGGGTTGCTTCCGGTATCGACAGGGCGGCGTTGGTGACGGCTTCGACCAGTGCGGTGGCGCCGCCGTCGAAACTCGGGGCCGCGCGCTCGATGGCGGAGGCCATCGCTTCGATCTGGTCCGCCATGGTGTCGCGGTCGCGCTGCGCCTTGGCGTCCGCCAGCGCACGCTCGGCCGAGGCGACCTGCTCGTCGCTTTCAGCCAGTTCGGCGCGCAAGGTCTTGGCGCGATCCTCGACGGCGCGCATGGCGGCTTCGGCGCGATCGAGCCGGGCATCGGCGGCGCCTGCCACCGCCAGTTTTTCGGCGGCGGTGCGTTTTTCCGCGAGTTCCGTTTCGGTGGCGGCCAGCCGGTCGGCCAGCTTCTGGCGCGCTGTCTGCTTTTCCTTCAGCGCGTTCTCGAAACGCTCGATCGGACCGAGTTCGCGCTTAAAAAAAGCCATGGCAATACCCCCGCGCGTCAAAATCATCCGCCGAATCATCCAACCAATTCGCTGCATGCGAAAACTAGCCTGAAACTTGGATGACATTGCGGCTTAAGTCTGTTGGACGGTAGAGTCCCGGGGTACGGTGGCCGGCGCGGGGGCCGGCCACCGCCTTCGATGCGCGATGATTCGCGCCACCGCGTGGTTTTGACGCCTCTATCGCGGCGCATCGGGATGCCAGCCGAGCACCGCCAGCATGACAAAGAACCCGACGACATAGGCCACCGCCACCGGCCAACCCTGGCTGACCCAGCGGCCGACGGATTTGGCTTCGGGATACATGTTCGACAGAGCGACGCCCGCCGAGGAGCCGAACCAGATCATCGATCCGCCGAAGCCGACGGCATAGGCCAGATAGCCCCAGTCGTAGCCGCCCTGCTTGAGCGCGAGCGCGGTCAGGGGAATGTTGTCGAACACCGCGGAGACGAAGCCGAGGCCGAGCGCGGTCGGCCACGAGGCGGCGGGCAGTTTCTCCACCGGCATCAACGAGGCTGATGTGACCAGTGCCAGGAGAAAGATCGTGCCCTTGAAGGTTTCCGGCATCACCTTCCAGTCCGGCGCGCGCAACCCAGCCGTCAGCAGAATGACTGCCCAGACGGCGAGGCCGAGCACCGGAACGGTATCGAGCAAAGCGGGGAATTTCAGATTGGCGGTGATGTTCGCGGCCAGCGCGGCAATCAAAATGGCGGCGACGATGAAGACCCGCGCGGGATCGATCTTCAGACCTTTCGGTGGATCCTTCTGGATCGGCGAGTAGCGTTGCTGCTGTATCGAAGCCGGCACCGCGAAGATCAGCATCGCGACGATGGCTGCGATATAGGCCTCGACGACCGCGAGCGGACTGACGCCGGCGATCCACATCATGGTCGTGGTGGTGTCGCCGACGACGCTGCCGGCGCCACCGGCATTGGAGGCCGCGACGATCGCGGCGAGATAGCCGATGTGGACCTTGCCCTGGAACACGTGCCGCGCAACGGTGCCGCCGATCAGCGCGGCGGCGATGTTGTCGAGGAAACTCGACAGCACGAACACCAGCACCAGCAGAACCACGCCGCCCTTCCAGTCGTCGGGCAGCAGCGCCGGCATCCTGTCCGGCACGCGGCTTTCCTCGAAATGCCGCGATAGCAGCGCAAAGCCCATCAGCAGCAGGAACAGATTGGCGAGCGTGACCCACTCATGCGCCATGTGGTGGCCGAGGCCGGCGAGGCCCGCGCCGTGCTTGAACCCGGTGAACGCCAGCTTGTAGGCGATGATCGCGGCCAGGCCGGCGAGCGCGACCTGAAGCGTCTTGTGATGGAAGAGCGCGACGCCGAGCAGCGTCAGCGCGAACAGGATGAAGTCGACGGGTATTCCAAACAGAAGTATCGGCTCCACCACCTTGACCCCGAACGCGCTGAAAGAATCTGTCTGCTACTGTAACGTTATTTCAGCGCCTTCATCCAGCCGGCGATTTCGGTGACGGCGACATTGGCCTGCTGCAACAGCTTGCCCATGGTGAAGAAGCCGTGGAACTGGCCGGGGAAGTGGCGGTAGGTCACGGGCACGCCGGCCTCTTTAAGCCGTGCGGCATATTCGGCGCCCTCGTCGCGCAGGGGATCGGCGCCCGCGGTCAGCACATAGGCCGGCGGCAGTCCGGCGAGCGTTTTGGCGCGCGCGGGCGAGGCCTTCCAGTGATCGATATCGGCCGCGCTGTTGAGATAGTGGTTGCAGAACCATTTGATCACGGAGTGCGTCAGCAGGATGCTGGTCTCGGGTTCGCTGTGCGAGGGATGCTTCATCGCAAAGTCGGTGGCGGGATAGACCAGTACCTGGCCGGCGAGCTTTGGGCCGCCGCCGTCGCGCGCGGCGAGCGCCACCACGGCGGCGAGGTTGCCGCCGGCGCTGTCGCCACCGACCAGCAGATGCGACGGCGTCGATGCCGAGTTGTTTGGCGTTGTCCGCTACCCATTTCGTGGCGGTGATGGCGTCGTCGGCCGCGGCGGGGAATTTGTGCTCGGGCGCGAGGCGGTAGTCGACCGAGATCACGATCAGTTCGCCTTCATGGGCCAGCTTCTGGCAGACCACGTCATGGGTATCGAGATCGCCGATCACCCAGCCGCCGCCGTGAAAGAACACCAGGCATGGGGCGAGGCCGTTGTTCCTGCGCAGCGTCTTCGGCGTGTAGATGCGCGCCGGGATCGTGCCGTGGGGTGCGGGGATCGACAGCGGCTCGTTCGATTCAAGCGCGGGCGGATCAGGATTCACGATCGGGCGGGCGGCCCGATAATATTCGCGCGCTTCCGGTGGGGGCAGCGTCTCATAAGCGGGACGGCCGGCATCCTGGAAAGCCTGGTAGATGGCGGCGGCATCGGGATCGAGAGTGACGGGCATACTGGCAAAGACCTCGTTGTGTGAATAAAGCTCAGGCGGCGGTGCGGCCGCCGTCGACGGTGTAGGCGGAGCCTGAGACGTAGCTGGCCTCGTCGGAGGCGAGGAACGCCACGATGGAGGCGACCTCGGACGCTTGTCCAAGCCGGCGCGCCGGAATCCGGTCGACGATCCTGTCGTTCGGCGGCGGCTCGTTGCCGGGATTGCGGCCCTGCAAAATCGTGCTCAGCATGCGGCTGTCGATCAGGCCGGGGCAGACGCAATTGACGCGGACGCCGGTGCCGGTGCACTCCCAGGCCGCACTCTTGGTCAGCCCGATCACCGCGTGCTTGCTGGCGCTGTAGACGGCGATCATCGGCGAGCCCATCAGGCCGGCGATGGAGGCGGTGTTGATGATGCTGCCCTTGTTTTGCTTCAGCATCACCGGCAGCACGTGTTTCATGCCGAGAAAGACGCCGACGACATTGACGTCGAGCACGCGCCGAAAGCTCTCCAGCGAATATTCCGGGATCGGCTTGATGTCGCCCTCGATGCCGGCGTTGTTGTAGAACGCGTCGATGGTGCCGAACCTGTCGACGGTGGCGCGGACATATTCCGCGACCTCGTCCTCCTTGGTGACGTCAGCCGCCACCGCGAGCGCTTCGGCGGAGGCGGGCAGGTCCTTGATGGCGGTCTTGAGGTCGTCCTGGCGGCGGTCGACGGCGACGATCCGGGCGCCGCGTTCGGCCAGCAGGCGGATGGTCGCGGTTCCAATGACGCCGGCGGCGCCGGTCACGACGGCAACCCGGCCATCGAGGCGAATTCGATCGGGCATGTCCTGGGGTTTCCTCTCGCTGCTCCGGTTTGTCCCGGATTTTGGTGGTTTTCACACTGGGCTTAGGCACCCCAGCGCGGACCGAAGCAACTATTTCATCTGAAACGGGGCGTGGCTAGATCACGGCGCACGGTTCGGACCGCGATCGAGTGCGGCGGGAAGGGGGCAGGCGGCCCTTTCCGCGCCGTATTCGGCGTGTTAACCGGGTGGGACGCGAGCGGCGGACAAGTCTGTACTATGTCGCGAGCCCGATTCGCCTGTAAAAGCCGCGAGATGCTTCGAACCATAGCCCTGACAGGTCTTGCGGCCCTGATCGCCGCCACCATGACGTCGCTCGTGCCACCGGCGCAGGCGCAGATCGGCAATATCTTTTCCGATCCGCCGCTGCGGCCGCCGGGCGCGATCCCTCGCGGCAATCAGCAGCAGCAACAATTCCCCGATGACGACGAGGAAGTGCCGGAACTGCCGCGCGGCCGCCTGTTGCCGACCCCGAACCGTCCGCCGCCCGGGCAGGGCCTGCCGCCGCCGGGAAGTTTTCAGTCGCAGCCGCTGGCGCCGCCGCCGGGATCGCCCCAGGCGCCCCAGCCGGGCGTCGCCGTTCAGCCGCCGCAGCCGGGCCAGCCGGGTGTCGCCAACGTGCCGCCGGGTCAGCGCCAACCGGCCAGCCAAGGGCGCGCCGGCATCGCCGGCGACGCTGCAGCCGGGCGACGAGGTGGTGTCCGAGCCGCCGGCCACCAAGATCACCAACAAGAAGGCGAGCTTTTCCGGCCTCGACAAGATCACCGGCCGCATCATCAATTTCGACGAGGACATCGGCGAGACCGTGCAGTTCGGCGCGCTGCGCGTGAAGACCAGCGCCTGCTATACGCGGCCGTCGACGGAAGCCGCCAACACCGACGCCTTTGTCGAGGTCGACGAGATCACGCTGCAGGGCGAGGTGAAGCGGATTTTTTCCGGCTGGATGTACGCGGCAAGCCCCGGCCTGCATGGCGTCGAGCATCCGGTCTACGATATCTGGCTGACCGACTGCAAAGGCCCGGACCAGACCATCGTCAGCGCGCAGCCCGATCCGAAGCCGACCGCGCCGCCGCCCGCCGCTGCCAAGCGTCCGCCGCAGCCGAAGCAGGCCGCGCCGCGTCCGCCGGGACAGCCGCCGCAGCCGCAATTCCAGCCGCAGCCGCAACAGGCGCCGCCACCGCCGCCGCAGCAACGCCCGGGCGGATTGTTTGGCGGGTTGTTCGGGAATTAGACGTGATCGAGAACGTAGCCCGGATGAGCGAAGCGATATCCGGGACTTTCTTGCCGCGCGATTCCCGGATGTCGCTCTGCTCATCCGGGCTACATCCGCACCGCGTCCGGGACACGCAACTCAGCCGCGCTCCGCAACAATCGCGAGCGCTTCCTCGCCGCTGATGCTCGCTTGCAGCCGCATGAAATCCGCGGGCTCGCCCGCGATCGCGTTGTCGAGCAGCGCGCGATAGCGGCGGCGCGGAATTTCGACGGCGCCAAAACTGCGCAGATGTTCGGTGACATATTGGGTGTCGAGCAGCTCGAAGCCGCCGGCGATCAGCCGCGCCACCAGATGCACCAGCGCCACTTTCGACGCGTCGCGGGCGCGATGGAACATGCTCTCGCCGAAGAAGGCCCGCCCGAGGCTGACGCCGTAGAGGCCGCCCACGAGGTCGTCGTCCTGCCAGACCTCGACGCTGTGGCAATGCCCGAGCTCGTAAAGCCCGAGATAGAGATCGCGGATGCGCTTGTTGATCCAGGTGTCGTCGCGGCCCGGCTGCGGCGCCGCGCAGCCGGCGATGACCGCCTTGAAGGCGGTATCGACGGTGACGCTGAAGGCTATCCGAGCGCACGGTGCGGGCCAGCCGCGAGGCGATGCGAAAACCCTGCAGCGGAATCACGCCGCGCATTTCCGGCTCGACCCAGAACAGCGTCGGGTCGTCGGCGCTCTCGGCCATCGGAAAGATGCCGCAGGCATAGGCCCGCAGCAGCACCTCGTGGCGTGATCTCGGAAGCGGCTGACTCGCGCGATGTCATGCGCCGGAGAATAGCAGGATGGCGCAGGCCTATGCTACGCGTTCCAACATGGCCCGGAAGTCGCGGCGGCGGAGCGTTCGATCGACGCCGAAGACCTCAGCCCGCCGCGGCGCTGCTCGGCTTCGGCGCGGTTTTCGGGGTGCGGCGGAAGCGCAGCACGATCCTGGTGCCGGGGTGGTTTGGATCGCGTTCGGCGGTGGCGTCCAGCTTGGTGGCCATCGCGCTGACGATGCGTTGTCCCATGCCGGTGGAGCGCGGATCGGCCTTGACGTTGAGGCCGACGCCGTCGTCGGCAATTGCGACCACAAGATCCTCACCGTCGGCCTTGAGCTCGACGTGAATGGGCCCGGAGCCTTCCGGATAGGCGTATTTGACGGCGTTCATCACCAGTTCGTTGACGATGATGCCGATCGCGACCGCGCGGTCGGGGTCGATCTCGATCGGTTCGGCCTTGAGCGTCAGCCGCGACATCTTGTTGCCCTCGGCCGATCGCCGGAGGTCTTCCAGCAGGGCTTCGAGATACTGGTTCAGCAGCACGCTCTTCAGATCGTGCGAGGTGTAGAGGCGGCGATGCACCTGCGCGACCGCGGCGACGCGGCCCATCGCATTGGTCAGCGCCGCCTTGACGTCGTCCTGGGTCGTCGAATTGGCCTGCAGGTGCAGCAGCGAGGCGATGATCTGCAGGGAGTTGCCGACGCGGTGGTTGACTTCGCGCAGCAGCACCTCGCGTTCGGCGGCCAGCGCCGCATAGCGGTCGCGCGAGCGATGAACCTCGGCCTCCGCCTCGTCGCGGGCCCGCTGCAGCTCGGCCTGCCGCAGCGCGCCGTTGCAGGCGACCTGGAGCAGCGGAATGAATTCGCCCTGGGTGTCCTTGACCAGATAGTCGGCGGCGCCGGCCTTCAGCGCGGTGACGGCGATCGCCGAATCCTGCGAGGCGGTGACGAACACCACGGGCGGCGCGCCCGCCGTTGCCATGATCTGTTCCAGCGTTTCGAGACCGTCGAGGCCCGGCATGTACTGGTCGAGCGCAACCACATCGATGCCGCCTTGCGCCAGCCGCGCCAGCCCTTGCTCGCCGCCTGCTGCGTGAACGACCTTGAAGCCTGCCCGCGTCAGGCCGCGGTCGACCAGCCGGGCGAGGCCGGCGTCATCGTCGATATACAGCAGTGTCGGCGTCGTTGTTTTCATGTGGCTGCAGGGGGTACCTGAATGACGGAAAAGAACAGACCGAGCTGGCGAATGGCGTTGGCAAAGCTTTCGTAGTTCACGGGCTTGGTGATGTAGACGTTACATCCGAGTTCGTAGCAGCGCTTGATCTCTTGCGAATCGTCGGTGGTGGTCAGCACCACCACCGGCGTGGCCTTGAGATATTTGTTTTCCTTGACCCGCTTCAGGATGTCGATGCCGGTCGTGTCGGGCAAATTGAGATCGAGCAGGATGAGGAGGGCGTTGCCCTTGTGGTCGAGACCCGTTCCATCCTTGCCGAACAGGTAGTCCAGCGCGTCTGTACCGTTGGTGAACGGCTTTATCTCATTGTTGACACCGGATCGACGGATATTGCGTTCGATCAGGCGGGCATGGCCCTCGTCGTCCTCGATCATGATGATGGTGACTGGATTGCTCATGTCTCTGTGTTCCGTTTGGCAGACCATTTGATGGGCAGCGTGATCGTGAACGTACTGCCCTGATGAAGTTCTGAGGCGACCGACATGGTTCCGCCCAGGCGCCGCACCAGGGCGCGGACATGGGCAAGGCCGATGCCTTGTCCCGGCCTGTCCTGGGTCCCGGCGCGGCGGAACAGCTCGAAAATGCGCTGATGGTCCTTGGGATCGATGCCGCGCCCATTGTCCGATATCTCGAAAATCGCAAAACCGAGCTTGGTCCGGCCGCGCACCGTGATTTCGCCGGGGACCCCAGTCTTGAGGTATTTGAGCGCATTGTCGATCAGATTGGAAAAGATTTGTTCCAGGGCAAGGCGATCGCTGACGATATCAGGCAATTCCTCGATCCGGATGTTGGCCTGGGCCTCGGCGGCCTGATGCGCCACGGTCGACACGATGCCGTCCATCAACTCACGGGTGTCGATCCGGACCGGCTGGAATTCGCGACGCCCCTCGCGGGTGAGATGGAGGATCGCCGATATCAGCCGGTCCATCTTGGCGATCGACGATTTGATGAAACCGAGGGCCTCGGTGAAATCTTCCGAGAGCTGTTTGTCGGCGCCTTCGAGCACGGGCTCGGCGGTATCGGTGGCGTTTTCCGGGACGGCCGGTTCGGCGGACTGCTCCCGGGAAAGCGTCGCGATCCGCCTGAAGATGTCGCTGCGCAATTCCTCCAGCTCGCTGGTGAAGCCCATGATGTTCACCAGCGGCGAACGCAGATCGTGGCTGACGATGTAGGCGAAGCGCTGGATCTCGTCATTGGCTTCGCGCAGATCGGCGGTGCGCTCGTCGATCGCGGCCTCGAGGTTGAGGTTGTTGTCGCGCAGTTTGGCTTCGGCCTCGTCGCGCGCCCGCGACGAGCGACGTACCAGGAAGACCGAGAAGCCGGCCAGTGCGATCACGAGGCCTGAGCCGGCGATGGTCACGGAAGAGGCGAGCACTTGCGTGCGATCGGCGTCTCGCGTGCGCATGGCGAACAAGCGATCCTCTTCGGCGCGCATGTCGCGCCCGGCTTCAGCAATGGCCCGTACGGCGCCGGTCGCGGTGCCCTCGCGCAATACTTTCACGCTGGTCGCGACATCGTTGTTCTTGATACGGTCGATGCCGCGCGCGAATTCGGTCAGGCGCTGCTCGATCGCGCGGCGCAGCTTGGCGTAGTTTTCGACCTGAACCGGGTTGTCGCTGGTAATCCTCGCCAGTTGATCGGCAGCGGGCAGGATGTTGCCGGCCGCGGTCTCGTACTCGGCAAGGAACTGGGGCGCCGATGTCAGGAGATAGGCCGCGCGTGGCGCTTTCGGCGCGACGGATCTCCAGCAGAAGGCTGGAAAGCTGGCTTTCGACCTCGACCGTGTGCACGACGAGGCCACTGGCGTCGCGGGCCTTGTTGACGAGCAGGACGGAGGTGACGCTGATGGCGACCAGCACCAAAAGTCCCGCTGACAGCAGCAGGATTTGCCAAACAGCGCGCCGACGCTGAGCTTCAGCCGTCACGACGATCTCGCGTCATGGAAATAGAACTGCCCCCAAAGGACCCCAACTCACGATAATGCCGCAGGGGCCGATTGGTTCCATCCTGAGGGAGATTTCGCTACGGCGCCTTGCCGTCCACCGGCTGGCCGGCGAGATACTGTTCGAGCCAGTGGATGTGGTAGTCGCCGTTGATGATGTCGGTCTCCCGGACCAGCGCCCGGAACAGCGGCAGGGTGGTTTCGATGCCGTCGACCACCATCTCGTCGAGCGCCCGGCGCAGCCGCATCAGGCATTCGGCGCGGGTCTTGCCGTGCACGATCAGCTTGCCGACCAGCGAATCGTAATAGGGCGGAATGACGTAGCCCTGATACACGGCGGAATCGATCCGCACGCCGAGACCGCCGGGCGGGTGGAATTGCGTGATCTTGCCGGGCGACGGGCGGAAGGTCTGCGGATTTTCCGCATTGACGCGGCATTCGATGGCATGACCGATGATGGCGATCTCTTCCTGCCTGGCGGGCAGGTCGCCGCCGGCGGCGATGCGGATCTGCTCCAGCACGAGGTCGATGTCGGTGATGCTCTCGGTGACGGGATGCTCGACCTGGATGCGGGTGTTCATCTCGATGAAGTAGAACTCGCCATCCTCGTAGAGAAACTCGATGGTGCCGACGCCGAGATATTTCATGTCCCGCATCGCCTTGGCGCAGGTCTCGCCGATCCTGGCGCGGGCGGCGGCGGTAAGAACCGGCGAGGGGCCTTCTTCCCAGACCTTCTGGTGACGGCGCTGCAGCGAGCAGTCGCGCTCGCCGAGATGGATCGCGCCGCCGCGGCCGTCGCCGAGGATCTGGATCTCGATGTGGCGCGGCTTCTGCAGGTATTTTTCCAGATAGACCGAGGCATCGCCGAACGCCGACTTGGCCTCGTTGGACGCGGTCGACAGCGCCATCATCAGATCGTCGGCGGTGTGTGCGACCTTCATGCCGCGCCCGCCGCCGCCGGCGGCGGCCTTCACCAGCACCGGAAAGCCGATCGCCTTGCCGATCGCCAGCGCGTCGTCGTCGGGCGTGACCGCGCCGTCGGAGCCGGGCACGACCGGGATGCCGAGCCGCTTGGCGGTCTTCTTGGCCTCGATCTTGTCGCCCATCAGGCGGATGTGTTCGGCCTTCGGGCCGATGAAATGCAGATTGTGCTCGGCGAGGATTTCGGCGAAGCGGGCGTTCTCCGACAAGAAGCCGTAGCCGGGATGCACGGCGTCCGCTCCGGTGATCTCACATGCCGCGAGCAGCGCGGGGATGTTGAGATAGGAATCCTTCGACGGCGGCGGCCCGATGCAGACGCTCTCGTCGGCGAGCCGCACATGCATGGCGTCGGCGTCGGCAGTGGAATGCACCGCGACGGTGTTGATGCCGAGCTCCTTGCACGCACGCAGCACGCGGAGCGCGATCTCGCCGCGATTGGCTATCAAAATCTTATCGAACATCGCAGCGCCTGACGTTGACGAACTTATTCAATGATCACGAGCGGCTCGCCGAATTCGACCGGCTGGCCGTCCTCGACGAGAATTTGCGTCACGGTACCCGCGCGCGGCGACGGAATCTGGTTCATCGTCTTCATCGCTTCGATGATCAGCAGGGTTTGTCCGGCCGATACCTTGCTGCCGACGTCGATGAACGGCTTGGCGCCGGGCTCCGGCGACCAATAGGCGGTGCCGACCATCGGCGAGGGGACCACGCCCGGATGCTTGGCCAGATCCGCGCCCGCCGCGGGGGCGGCCCCAGCAGCGGCGACGGCCACCGGCTGATAGCTCGCCGGCATCGCCGCCGACACGGTGACGTTACGCGCGACCCGCACCCGCAGGCCGGAACGCTCGATTTCGATCTCGGTCAGGCTGGTCTCGTCCAGCAGCAACGCGAGTTCGCGAATGAGCGCGCTGTCGTCGCTCTTGAGGTTTGCGGCTGATTTGTCCGCTGACTTGTTGTCGGGCTGGCGGGCCATGCTCTTGATCCGGAATTCTCGATGTGGGTGACGGCTGAAGCGTCAGGCGTGGTGTCGTTCGACGTCAGGTTTGATGTTGGTTCTTGAAGTCAGTTTTTGGCCTTGGCGCCGAGTTTGGCGGCAAGGCCCGATTGCGAGCCGGTAGCCGTCGATGCCGAAGCCGCAAAGCGACGCAAACGCGGCCATGGCCGTATAGGAGTGATGACGAAAACTCTCGCGGGCGTGGATGTTGCTGACATGCACTTCCACCGTGGGGATCTTCACCGCCACCAGCGCATCGTGCAACGCGATCGAGGTGTGCGAATAGCCGCCGGCATTGATGATGATGCCAGCTACCTTTTTGGCATGCGCCTCGTGGATGAAGTCGATCAGTTCGCCTTCGCGATTGGACTGGCGGCAATCCGCTTTAAGCCCGAACTGCGCGGCGGTTTCCACGCACAGCTTTTCGACATCGGCGAGCGTCGCATGGCCATAGGTTTCAGGCTCACGGGTCCCCAGCATGTTGAGGTTCGGGCCGTTGAGGACGTAGATCGTCGCGGCAGGGGCGCTTGGGCCATCCAAATTCCAGTAAACGGGGCGGTGCAGGTCGCGGGGTTATAGGTAACAACGCGGCCAAGGGGAAGCCTTCCAGCCTGCCGGAATGCCGCCCAAATGCCTCATCCAATTCGTAAAAAGCCGCGCGGAACCCACGGAAATCATTTGTTAACCAATTCTTGGATGGAGCCACAAGAAAAAGGGGTGGGCATCTCTGCCCACCCCCGATTGCTTCTCAATGAAGCTGCGACCGAAGCGCGTTAGCCCTCGATGATGTAGACGATCTCGCGGGTCTGCGGCCGGACGATCACGTAGCGTCCCTTCACCAGGATCACTTCATAGCCGCGCCACTCCGGATAGATTTCGACGATCCGGGGCGGGAGCGGGTGGAAGTGGACCGACGCGGGCACCGCGGTGCCGACCGAGATATTGAAGTTCACGTTGGTGGTTTCCTGGATCTTCTCCGACCTGATGGCGGTGTTGATCTGGGTGCGCTTTTCGGCCGGCGGAGCAGCCGTCGCTGAAGTCGCGGCGTTGCCCGTGGTCTGCGACTTGGTCTCGCTGGCAGCCGTGCCCGACTTGGTATCGGTCTTGCCGTCGCGGCTTTCGGTCGTCGTGGTGCCGCTCTTGCTGTCGCGGCCCTCGGCCTTCATGTCCTTGCCGCCCTTGGAGTCGGTCTCCGAGTGCATGCTCTTGGACTTCTCGCCCTGCATGCGGTTGCCGTCCTGGGCGCTCTTGCTGCTGGCCGGTGCCTTCTCGTTGGACTCCGAGGCCTTCATGCCGGGCTCAGAACCCTTCATGCCGGATTCACCCTTCATGCCCGACTCGGCGCCCTTCATGCCGGAGCTGCCGCCAGTGTCGCGCTGCATTGCGCCGCCCGACGAAGCGCCGCCGGAAGCAGGCGCGCTCTGCTGTGCTGCGGGGGCGCCCGCCGTCCCTGCGCCGCCGCCCGGACCCTGCGCGTTGGCAAAACCGGTTCCGGCGATCAGGGCCGCGGTGGCGACCGATATCAAAAAGCGATTACTCATCAGATTGTCTCCTCACGTGTGTCTGCATTGCCCGACCGACAACGTGAGGAGGTGTCCGATGTTCCGATCGATCGGCGGTTCCGAGGGGTTTGTTTTATGAATGCCTGATGAACTGCCGCGCATTTCGGCGCGGTAAACAAAAGGCCGGCTGTCAGGCCGGCCTTCGTCGCGGGTGGGCTTGACGAAGGTCTCAGCAGGTCGCCTTGCCGCAGCGGGCGTTGCTGATCTTTTCGCGCAGGCTCTCGACGCCGACCGCGCCGATCACGACCTGCTTGCCGATCACGTAGCTCGGCGTGCCGTTCATGCCCATGGATTCGGCGAGCTTGAAATTTTCCTCCAGCGTGTTGCGCACTTCGGCGCTCGCCAGATCCTTCTCCAGCTTCGCCATGTCGAGGCCGACTTCCTTGGCGACCGCCATCGCGCGGGCCTTGTCGGCGGCGCCGCGGCCGGTGAGCAGCTTCTGGTGGAAGTCGAGATATTTCTTGCCGGTCGGATCCTGCATGCGTATGGCGACACCGACCTGGGCGGCCTCGATCGAACCCTGGCTCAGCACCGGGAATTCCTTCAGCACCACCTTCAGCTTCGGGTCGGCCTTCATCAGCTCCATCATGTCGGTCATCGCGCGCTTGCAGTAGCCGCAATTGTAATCGAAGAACTCGACGAAGGTGACGTCGCCGTCCTTGTTGCCGAGCGTGACGTTGCGCGGCGAGTTGAAGATCGCGTCGGCATTCTTGGCGACGCCGGCTTCGTGCTTGGCGGCCTCCGCAGCGGTCTGGCGCTTGCTGAGCTCGTTCATCGCCTCTTCGAGCACTTCGGGATGCGCGATCAGGTATTCGCGCACGATCTTCTCGATGTCGCCGCGCTGGCTGTCATTGAAGCCCTGCGCCGAAGCGGACATCGGCGCGCCGCAGAGCGCCAGGGCGAACAACGCGGAAGTGACAAGACGGAACGAGGGCATCGGTAAATCCTTATGCGGCGGGTTCCCGGGCAATTCCGCTGGAAGCCGGCTCCTGGAGAATGTCCTGGTCGCGGGTGACCAAATCGTGGGCGATCAGGTTCGATTATAGCCGAAAGCGGCTGATTTCTAGTTGCTCTTCTGTCCCGGCAGCGGCTTGGCGCTCACAATGTCGTCAGCCTTGACCCATCCCGGCGTGCCGATGGCGAAGCGCGTTTTCGCCCGCGACGCAAGGTCGCGCGCCGTCTTGTTGTCGCCGCGCAGGTAGGCGGCCTGGGCCGACGCCAGATCGGCCTGCGCGTAGTCGCCCTTGCGGCCATAGGCCATCGCGAGCTGCATGTAGCCGATCGGCGCTTCGGTCTCGCGCGCCACGGCCGCGCGCAGGATCGTGATCGCCTCGTCGGTATAGGCGTTGTTGCTCGTGGCGACGAGGGCCTGTCCAAGCAGCATCTCGATCAGCGGCGCGTTGTTGGAGAGCGCGACGGCCTTGCGAAACGGCGCGATCGCCTCCTGCGGCTTGCCGCCCTCCAGCAGCGCCTGGCCGCGCACCTCGTAGAAATAGGGATTGTTGGGTTGCTGCTGGATCAGGGCGTCGATCTGGGCGAGCGCGCTGCGCAGGTCGCCGTGCAGATAGGTCGTGATCGCGTGGGCATAGCGCGCCGGCAGGCTGGTGTTGGACATCGGATAGCGCCGGTACACGGTGTCCTGCCGCTCCATGAAGGCCGAGATCTTGGCGCGCGCCATATCGTGGCGCAGTTGCAGGGCAGCGTCGTCCTTCTTGTCCCAATAAGGGCTCGACCTTGCCAGCTCTTGCAGCGCGTTGACGCGCTCGGCCGGCATCGGATGCGACTGAACGTAGGGGTCCGAGCCGCGTGCGGCGAACAGGCTCTCGTCGGTGAAGCGCTTGAAGGTCTCGTACATGCCCCGCGAGGATTGGCCGGTGGCGTTCAGAAACTTCACGCCGGCCTTGTCGGCGTTTTCCTCCTGCTGGCGCACGTAAGAAAGCAGGGTGCGGCGGATCACTTCTCCCGGTGCGGAGAACATCGCGGCGCCGGCATTGGTCAGGCCGTTGTTGCTGCCGCCGCTCTTCGCGCCGGCGACCATCGCGCCGGCGCCGAGCAGCATGGCGATGATCATCTGGGTCTGGGCCTGCGCCATCTGCTCGCGCATCTTGGCGAGATGGCCGCCGGCAAGGTGGCCGGTCTCGTGCGCCATCACGCCGATGATCTGGTTCGGCGTTTCCGACTGCAGGATCGCGCCGTAATTGACGAAGATGCGGCGGCCGTCGGCAACGAAGGCGTTGAAGACGCCCTGGTTGATGATCACCATCTGGATGTTCTGCTTTTCCAGACCGGCGGCGCGCAGGATCGGGCGGGTATATTCGCGCAGCAATTGCTCGGTCTCGGTGTCGCGGAGCACCGACGGACCCTTGTTCTCCTGTGCCACGGCCGCCATCGGCGCGACGGCGAGCGCCATGGCCGTCGTCAACGCGGTCAACTTCAGTAGCTTCTTGCGTAAGGCGATGCGGAGCATGAGCGGTCTTTGGCGATTGGCGATGGGTTCGGACTTGCCCGGACGCCGGTTCGGCTTCCGGTTAGATCAGAAACAGGTCCCGGTTGGTCGTTTCAACCTGTTTCTTTCACCCGAGAGCGCATCTTCGTGAACCCGGGTATCGCAGCGCGAACCCAGTATCACTTTGCTGGAAAAAGCTATAACAAGCCACCGAATACGGCCAGTCTGGGGCGTAGCCGGTTCGGAACCCGAATTCGGACGCGCCCTGTGCAAATAGCAGATATCGATGCTGGAATCGACACTTAGAGACCGTGCGACGGCGTTGCTAACGCCTTCCGCCCGGAGCGATGTTCCGCCCTTCATGGTGATGGACGTGATGGCGGCGGCAGCCCGCATCGAGGCGGCCGGCGGCCATGTCATTCACATGGAAGTGGGGCAACCGGCGGCGTCGGCCCCCAAAGTCGCGATCGCGGCCGCGCACGCCGCGCTCGATTCGGCGCGGATCGATTACACGTCCGCGCTCGGCATTCCCTCGCTGCGCGCACGGATCGCAAGGCATTACCGCGATACTTACGGCTGCGCCGTCGATCCCGAGCGCATCGTGATCACGACCGGATCGTCCGGCGGATTCATCCTGGCGTTCCTGTCGATGTTCGAACCGGGCGACCGGGTCGCGGTCACGGTGCCGGGCTATCCGCCGTACCGGCATATCCTGACGGCGCTCGGCTGCGAGCCGGTGCTGATCGAAACCACCAATGCAACGCGTCATGCGCTGACGGGCGAGGCCTTGCTGGCCGCGCATCGCAAGGCGCCGCTGAAGGGCGTGCTGGTCGGCAGTCCCGCCAATCCGACGGGCACGATGATGTCGCGCGAGGCGCTCACCGGGCTGATCAATGCGGCGGAAGGCGCCGGCATCCGATTCATCTCCGACGAGATCTATCACGGCCTCGATTATGCGTTTCCGGCGGTGACGGCCGCCGAGCTTTCGCCGCAGGCGCTGGTGATCAACTCGTTCTCGAAATATTTCTGCATGACCGGCTGGCGGGTCGGCTGGATGGTGGTGCCGGAGCCTTTGGTGCGGCCGATCGAACGGCTGCAGCAGAATCTGTCGATCTCGGTGCCGACGCTGTCGCAGATCGCGGCCGAAGCGGCCTTCGAGGGCGCTGCGGAGATGGAGGCGATCAAGCGCGGCTATCAGGAGAACCGCCGGATTTTGATCGAGGGTCTTCCGAAGGCCGGCCTCACAAAGTTCCTGCCGGCGGATGGCGCCTTCTATCTCTATGCCGATGTTTCCGACTTCACCGCCGACAGCTTTGAATTCGCCGGCCGCATGCTGGAAAAGGCGCATGTGGCGGCAACCCCGGGCGTCGATTTCGATCCGATCCACGGCCGCAGCTTCATTCGCTTCTCCTATGCGCGCTCGGCCGAGGAGATGCATGAAGCGGTGACGCGCATCGCGCGGTGGCTGCGATAGCGCCGGCCCGTCCATTCTCCACACCATTCCAGCCTGCAATCAATCGAGGAAATATCCGTGTCCGCCAGATCCGTGCCTGAAACCGTTCCGTCGTCGCATTTCCCGCTCGCCGCTCTGCTGTGGCCGCATCCTGCCAATGGCTCGTCGGGTGTGTTGCGCGGCGTGATCCTGGTTGCGCTGGGCACGGCGCTGCTGGCCTTGTCCGCCAAGGTCAACCTGCCGTTGCCCTACGTGCCGATGACGCTGCAGACGCTGGTCGTGCTGATGATCGGCGCGGCCTATGGCTGGCGGCTCGGCTGCGCGACGATCATGACCTATCTGGCGACGGGAGCGGCCGGGTTTCCGGTATTCGCCGGCCCGGTCGGCGGCCTCGCGCCGTTCTTCGGCCCGACGGCGGGCTATCTGTTCGGCTTCGTGGCGGCGGCTTTCGTCACGGGATTTTTGAGCGAGCGCGGCTGGGACCGGTCGGTGCCGCTGCTGTTCGTCGCGATGGCGTTCGGGCACATGCTGATTCTGGCTGCCGGATTTGGTTGGCTCGCGTTCGGCATGAAACTCGGCGTCGAAAAAGCATGGTTGGTGGGGATTATGCCCTTCGTCGTGGCGTCCCTGATCAAGAATTCGCTCGGCGCCGCGCTCGTGCCGGCGATCCGGCGGATTGTCGGCCCACGCGACTAGACTTTAGGCGATCCGCCAACACCATTGACTCCGCTCCCTCAAAGTATTTTGGCTGTATGCGACGGATTGGCGCAGGTGCGACCTATCCGCGGCCTTTGAGGGAGTAGGCGTCATGGCGGCAACGATTGCGGTTGAAGCACCGGCGAGTTCCGCGAAACCCTGGTACCGGGTTCTCTATGTGCAGGTCCTGATTGCCATCGTTCTCGGCGCGCTGTTCGGCTGGCTGTGGCCTGCAATTGCGACCAACGACTGGATCAAGGCGCTCGGCGACGGCTTCATCAAGCTGATCAAGATGGTGATCGCGCCGATCATCTTTTGCACGGTCGTTTCCGGAATCTCGCACATCCAGGATGCCAAGAAGGTCGGCCGCATCGGCGTCAAGGCGCTGGTCTATTTCGAGGTCGTCTCGACCTTCGCGCTGGTGATCGGTCTTGTCGTCGGCAATGTGGTCAAGCCCGGTGCGGGTTTCGGCGGCGCTATGGCCGACGCGACGAAAGTAGCTGGCTACGCCAAGCAGGCCGAGGCGCAGAAGAGCGTCGATTTCTTCCTGCATATCATTCCCGATACCGTGGTCGGCGCCTTCGCCCAGGGCGAAATCCTGCAGGTCCTGCTGTTTGCGATCCTGTTCGGCTTTGCGCTGATGGGGCTCGGCGAGCGCGGCCACACCATCCGCGCCTTTATCGACGATGCGGCGCATGCGGTGTTCGGGGTGATCGCCATCGTGATGAAGGTCGCCCCGATCGGCGCGTTCGGCGCGATGGCGTTCACCATCGGCAGGTTCGGAACCGGTGCGATCCTGAACCTGATGGGCCTGATCGCGACATTCTACCTCACCGCGGCCCTGTTCGTGTTCGTGGTGCTCGGCTTGATCGCGCGCATGGTCGGGTTCTCGATCTTCAAGTTCCTGGCCTACATCAAGGACGAACTCCTGATCGTGCTCGGCACGTCGTCCTCCGAAAGCGCGCTGCCGTCCTTGATGGAAAAGCTCGAGCGGCTCGGCTGCTCCAAGTCGGTGGTCGGCCTCGTGGTGCCGACCGGTTACTCGTTCAACCTCGACGGCACCAATATCTACATGACGCTGGCGACCCTGTTCATCGCGCAGGCGCTGGGCTTCGATCTCACCTTCGGCCAGCAACTCACCATCCTGCTGGTCGCAATGCTGACCTCGAAAGGCGCGTCGGGCATTACCGGGGCCGGCTTCATCACGCTGGCCGCGACGCTCGCCGTGGTCGACCCGCGGCTGGTGCCGGGCATGGCCATCGTTCTCGGCATCGACAAGTTCATGAGCGAGTGCCGCGCGCTGACCAATCTGTGCGGCAATGGCGTGGCCTGCGTGGTGGTGTCGTGGTGGGAAGGCGAGCTTGACCATGACAAGCTGCAGGCCGGCCTGAACAAGCAGATCGATCCGACCGACGTGGAGACGGCCATTACGACGGGGTAGCGCCCAGGTCGAAACACAAAGGTCGAAACGCAAAGGTCGAAACAAAAAAACCGCCCGGTTTTGGCCGGGCGGTTTTGTTTTGGTTCGCTTCCTACTCGCCGCTGCCGAAGCGCCGCGACCACCAGCCGGCCTTACGGGGGCCTTCGCTGGCTGCGGCGGGTGCCGGCTCGCTCGGCGCGGGCGATGCGACCGGCTCCGGCGCACTGTGGCTGATGGCGGGCGCCGGTTCGGCCGGCGCGCTGGTCGCGAAGCTGACTTTTTCGCGCACGGTTGATCGCCGCCGCGCCGGCTCGGACTCTTGAGCCTCTTCGGCCCTGCTGGCGCAGGCGCACTCTCGACCGGCTCGGGTCGGGCGTAGGCCGTCTGCTGTATCTCCGACTGCTGCGCGACCGGTTCGGCCGGAACGTCGGTCTGTACCAGCGAAGGCGCAGGCTCGGAAGAACCGCCGTCGAAATCGGCCACCGCGCTCGTCACTTCCGGAGCAGAGGTCGGTCCGAGTTCGTCCGCGATCGATCCGGCCAGGCCGTCTTCCAGCTCACCGCCACGCCGGCGGCGTCCGCCGCGTCGGCCACGGCGGCGCGGGCGCCGCTCGCCATTGGCCGGCTGATCGCCGCGGGCCACGCCGGGCTGTTCGTCGCCTTCATCCTCGTCGGCTTCGCCGTCCTCGACGATCGCGCCTTCGACGATCGCGCCTTCGACAGCCTCGCCCGCGACGCGCGTCGCGTCACCTTCCTCGCGCGGGGCTGCGCCATCCCGCGGCTCGCCGCGACCGCGTCGTCGGCGGCGGCGCTTGCGGCGGTGACCGTCGCGTCGCTTTCGCCCGTGGCCGCTTCGGCGGCATCGTCGGTCAGTCCCTCGGTCTCTTCGGTTTCGACCTCGGATTCGGTTTCGACGTCGAACATTTCCTCGTCGTCATAGGCTTCCTCGACCTGCGGCGGGAAGGCGGCAGCCTGCGCCACCAGCAGGGCCTTGGCGGCTTCCAGCGTGTGCACCTGTTCGCCGCGGTCGATGATGAACGACTGCTGGCCGGCCACGGTCGGATCGGCGCTGACGGCGAGCGACACCTTGAAGGCGTTTTCGAGATCGCGCAGGTGGCCGCGCTTGTGGTTCAGCACATAGAGCGCGACGTCGGTGCGGGTGCGCACCACCAGATTATGGGTCGCGCCCTTCATCAAAATCTCTTCGATGCCGCGCAGCAATTGCAGCGCGACCGACGAGACCGAGCGGACGTGACCGCTGCCGCCGCACATCGCGCAGGGCTCGGTCGAGCTTTCCAGCACGCTGGCGCGGATACGCTGGCGCGACATTTCCAAAAGGCCGAAATGCGAGATGCGGCCGACCTGGATGCGGGCGCGATCCTGCCGCAGGCAGTCGGAGAGCTTGCGCTCGACCGCGCGGTTGTTGCGCTTCTCGTCCATGTCGATGAAGTCGATGACGATCAGCCCTGCGAGATCGCGCAGGCGCAATTGCCGCGCGACTTCCTCGGACGCCTCCAGATTGGTCTTGAGGGCGGTGTCCTCGATATGGTGTTCGCGGGTCGAACGGCCGGAGTTGACGTCGATCGAGACCAGCGCCTCGGTCTGGTTGATGACGATGTAGCCGCCGGAACGCAGTTGCACGGTCGGCGAGAACATCGCGTCGAGCTGGCTCTCGACGCCCATCCGCGAGAACAGCGGCTGGCCGTCGCGATATTGCTTCACCGCCCGCACGTTCGAGGGCATCAGCATCTTCATGAAATCGCGGGCTTCGTCGTAGCCGGCCTGGCCGGCAACCTGGATTTCGTCGATTTCCTTGTTGTAGAGGTCGCGCAGCGAGCGCTTGATCAGCGAGCCTTCCTCATAGACGAGGGTAGGGGCCTGCGACTTCAGCGTCATGTCGCGGACGGTTTCCCACATCCGGATCAGATATTCGAAGTCGCGCTTGATCTCGGGCTTGGTCCGCGAGGCGCCGGCGGTGCGCAGGATGATCCCCATGCCCTCCGGCACGTCGAGATCCTGCACCACTTCCTTCAGCCGCGAGCGGTCCTGGGCCGAGGTGATCTTGCGGCTGATGCCGCCGCCACGGGCGGTATTGGGCATCAACACGGCATAGCGGCCGGCCAGCGACAGGTAGGTCGTCAGCGCCGCACCCTTGTTGCCGCGCTCTTCCTTGACGACCTGGACCAGCATCACCTGGCGGCGCTTGATGACTTCCTGGATCTTGTACTGGCGGCGTGGGCGGAAGGCGCGCTCGGGCACTTCCTCCAGCACGTCGTCGCCGCCGACGGATTCGACGACTTCTTCTTCGGCGTCCTCGTCGTCATCGTCATGGTCGTCGTCGCCCTCGGGCGCGCGCGCTTCGTCGGAAGACGCAACCGCGTATCCCTCTTCGGCGTGCTCGATATGCGGCGCGTCGTCGGCATGGGCCGCGTTCTCGCGCGCGTGGTCATCGTCATGATGCTCATCATGGGCGTGGTCGTCGTGCAGCGGGTTCTACCGGCGCCTCGGCGGCGGCCGTTTCGAGCGGCGCCCCGGCGGACGCGCCGGATTCCGGTTCGGTAACCGGGGCTTCGCTTACGGCATCCGCCCGTTGGTCGGAACCTTGTGCATCGTGATCGCCGTGATGATCGTGGTCGTGATGCGCATCATGATCGTGGTGATCGTGCGAATGGTCGTGATCGTGACCATGCGTCTCATGACCATGGGTCTCATGATCATGCGCCCCGTGGTCGTGATGGGCTGTGTCCGCGTGAGGCTCGCCGTCATGCGGATGCACCTCGCCGGCATAGGCGCCGTCATACGGATGCGCCTCGCCTTCATAGGGCTGGGCGGCCTGCGCGGGATCCTGGCCGGCGCCCTCGACGACGCCGCTCTGGACGCGGTCGCCTTGGCCGCGGCGGCGCGCATTGCGGTGGCGCGAGCGGCCACGGTGGCGGTTGTTGGAGGAGCGGTTCTCGCTCTCTTCCTCAGCCTCGCGGTGGGCGCGTTCGTCGGCCTCGATCAGCGCCTGACGGTCGGCGACCGGGATCTGATAATAGTCCGGGTGGATTTCGCTGAACGCCAGGAAGCCGTGGCGGTTGCCGCCATATTCGATGAACGCCGCCTGCAGCGACGGCTCTACACGCGTGACCTTGGCGAGATAGATATTGCCGCGGAGCTGCTTGCGCTGGGCAGTCTCGAAATCAAACTCTTCGACGCGGTTGCCGCGGACCACAACGACCCGGGTCTCTTCCGGGTGGGTAGCGTCGATCAACATCTTGTTGGGCATTTTGGAACTCTTGACGGCGGCGGGCGCGGTGCATGGCGCGCGCAAATTGCGCGGCCCGGCGACGCGACGGTCCACCTGATTCGGGGGTGAGGGGAAGGCCAAAACGCACTTCTTGGCGCCGTGCCGACCGGGGAGCCGCCGGAGCGAGGCGACGTGCGAAGCTTTCGCTTCGCGTCGGCGCGTACGCTCCGTGGAACCTGGTCGGCAATACAGTCTGGCGCATCAAGCGTCGGCCCGTCTAAACATGTTGGCGGAAGGTACCGCCGTATCTTTCGCTGAAGGCCCGGTTCGGCGCCTGAACGCCCGCCGGCCATCGCATATCGGACCGTTTGGGGTCCGGATAATCGGTTTTGCCTTGTCTCAAACCGTCCCTGGAAAAGTACTCATTAAAGTACCTGGGACCGGACGCCGCCCGGGCTCGAAACCGCCTCTCCGTGTCAGCCGCGCGCAGCGCTGGCTGGGGAGGGATCGGGAAAGACGCAGGTTCCTTCGGCTTCGAAGGATCCGGCGCTGCACCGGGAGGCTGAACGCGACACAACCGGGAGTATTAGCCGTCAGCACCTCGTACATACGTGGATTGGCGACTGCGTGCAAGGGAAGCGCAATGGAACCCGCTTCCAAGCGTCGCAGTACAGCAACACCTCACCCTTTTCACAGATTCGCCCTTAAGGTCCAATTAACCCTGCACTCCTAATGCGGTAAGGGAAGGCTCTTCCGGAGGCACCGAATCGTTGTCGAGCCGTGCAAATCAGCCCGTTTTGCTGGGATGTGGCCTGTTGTGCGTCGCAGCATTGCTGTGCGCCGGGCTGGCCGACCGCGTGGCCGCCCAGGCGCCGGCCTATCAACCGCCACCCGCCTATCAAACCCCGCTCTATCAAGGGCCGGCCGTCATTCCGAGCCCGGCGCCGGCCGCAAGCTTCCCGGTCGCATCTGACGCGCGCCTGGCCGGCGACGCCAGACAGACCCGTTTCATTCTCGATCTCGACAAGCCGGTCCAGTTCCGGGCGTTCACACTGGCGGACCCTTATCGTGTGATCGTCGACCTCAACCAGGTCAACTTCCAGCTTCCGGCTGCGGCCGGCGCCTCGGGGCGGGGACTGGTCAAGACGTTCCGCTACGGCCTCGTGATGCCGGGCGGGTCGCGGATCGTGTTCGACCTGAACGGCCCGGCCAAGATCGCGAAGGCCTATGTGCTGGAGGCGGCCAACGGCCAGCCGCCGCGGCTGGTGCTCGAATTCGAGGAGGTCGACCGCACCGCCTTCGTACAGGCGCTGGCGCCCGAAAACCGGCCGGAACTGCGGCCGGGGATCGCCGAGGCCAACGCCGCGGTCGCAAAAGTCGACGCGCCGGCCGCGTCGGCGTCGCCAGCGGACAAAAGGCCGGTAGTGGTGATCGATCCCGGCCATGGCGGTGACGACAACGGCACCCAGGCCGGCGGCAACGACATCATGGAAAAGAACCTGGTGCTGACTTTCGGGCTGGCGCTGCGGGACCGGCTCGAGAAATCGGGCAAATATCGCATCGTCATGACGCGGACGGACGACACCTTCATTGCGCTCGGCGACCGCGTGAAGATCGCGCGCAAAGAGTCGGCGGCGCTGTTCATCTCGATCCATGCCGACGCCCTGAAGCGCGGCGAGGGCGACGCGCAGGGTGCCACCATCTATACGCTGTCGGATAAGGCCACCGACTCTGACGCCGAACGGCTGGCGGACGCGGAAAACAAGTCGGACGCGATCGGCGGCGTCAGTCTCGCCGACGAGCCCACCGAAGTCGCCGACATCCTGATCGATCTGGTGCAGCGGGAAACCAAGACCTTTTCCAACCGGTTCGCGCGGGTGCTGATGGGTGAAATGAAGACCACGGCACGAATGCACAAGCACCCGCTGAAATCGGCCGGTTTCCGGGTGCTGAAGGCCCCCGACGTGCCGTCGGTCCTGGTCGAACTCGGCTATGTCTCCAACAAGGGCGACCTCGAACACCTGGTGTCGGAAAGCTGGCGGAACAAGACGGTCGGGGCGATGGCGCAGGCGGTTGATGCATTTTTGGCCAAGCGGCTGGCAACTGCCGGGCCGGGCAAGTAAAAATTGCAGTGTGCCTGGCGTAAGTGCAGGCGGATAAGCGTGCCTCAAGGTGGCCCAAGCCCTAGTTTGGCCACAGCGGCAACGGTATAGAAAATCGACTGTGGTCTTCGGAATCGGTCAATATTGTCCGCCGGACCCTTTATTGTTCGACCGCGTGACGGCGGCCCGTTTGGCGGGATCGCCGTGTTAGGATGGACGCCGCAGATTTTGGCGCACAGGGTTGGAACGGAACTTCGATAATGCGCTTGCTGGTCCGGTTTTTTGGTTTCCTGTTCGCCGCTGGCACCGTCGTGTTCCTGGTGGGCGTTGCCGGCGTGGCCGGCGCGATCTGGCATTTCTCCAAGGACCTGCCCGACTACTCCCAGCTTCAGGATTACGAGCCGCCGGTGATGACCCGCGTGCACGCGTCCGACGGTGCGCTGATGGGCGAGTATTCCAAGGAGCGGCGGCTCTATCTGCCGATCCAGGCGGTGCCGAAGCTCGTCATCAACGCGTTCCTGGCGGCGGAGGACAAGAACTTCTACGAGCATGGCGGCATCGACTTCACCGGCATGGCGCGTGCGGCCGTCATTTACGCGCAAAACCTCGGCTCCAACCGCCGCCCGCAGGGTGCCTCGACCATCACCCAGCAGGTCGCCAAGAACTTCCTTCTGACCAACGAGGTCTCCTTTACCCGCAAGATCAAGGAAGCCCTGCTGGCGATGCGCATCGAGCGCGCCTATTCGAAGGACCGCATCCTCGAGCTCTATCTCAACGAAATCTATCTCGGCCTCGGCGCCTACGGCATCGCCGCCGCGTCGCTGGTCTATTTCGACAAATCCGTGAACGAGCTCACGATCGCCGAAGCCTCCTATCTGGCGGCGCTGCCCAAGGCGCCGGCGGCGCTGCATCCGGTGCGCAACCGCGACCGCGCGGTCGAGCGGCGCAATTACGTGGTCGATCGCCTCGTTGAAAACGGCTGGATCAAGCAGGCCGACGCCGACAAGGCCCGCAAGGAAACCCTCAACGTCACCAGCCGCGGCACCGGCGCGCATATCTTCGCCGGCGAGTATTTCGCCGAGGAAGTCCGTCGCGACATCTTCGAGCGCTACGGCGAAAAGAAACTGTACGAAGGCGGGCTGTCGGTCCGCGCCACGCTCGATCCGAAGATGCAGGTCATGGCGCGCAAGGCCATGGTCGCCGGTCTCGTCAAATACGACGAGGCGAGCGGCTGGCGCGGCGCGCCGTCCAAGCTCGACATTTCCGGCGACTGGGGCGTGAAGCTCTCCGACGTCAAGGCGCTCGGCGATATCTCGCCGTGGCGGATGGCCGTGGTGCTGGAAACATCCGACCAGTCGGCGCGGATCGGTTTCCAGCCCGGCCGCGAACTCGGCGGCGCCGTCAGCAAGCAGCGCCAGACCGGCATCATCACGCTCGACGGCGTGCGCTGGGCCAGGCCCACGTCGGGACCCGCAAAAGGCAGGACGCCGACTTCGGTGGCGCAAGTCCTTGCTGCCGGCGACGTGATCTATGCTGACCCGCTGTTCGACAAGGATAGCAAACCGGTCGAAGGCCAGTTCAGGCTGCGCCAGTTGCCGGAAGTGTCCGGCGCCATGGTGGCGATGGACCCCTGGACCGGCCGCGTGCTGGCGATGGTCGGCGGCTTCTCGTTCGACCAGAGCCAGTTCAACCGCGCCACGCAAGCCTACCGGCAGCCGGGTTCGTCGTTCAAGCCGCTGGTCTATTCGGCGGCGATGGACAATGGCTATACGCCGTCGACCGTCGTGGTCGACGCGCCGATCGAAATCGATCAGGGGCAGGGTGGCGGTGTCTGGCGCCCGGAAAACTATTCGTCGGGCAAATACCAGGGGCCGGTCACGCTGCGTAACGCGCTGAAGAATTCGCTGAACACCGTGACGGTGCGGCTGGCGCAGGACATCGGCATGCCCCTGATCGGCGAATACTCCAAGCGGTTCGGCGTCTATGACGATCTGCCGAACTATCTGTCCTATGCGCTCGGCGCCGGCGAAACCACGGTCATGCGGATGGTGACGGCCTATTCGATGTTCGCCAATGGCGGCCGCCGCGTGAAGCCGACGCTGATCGATCGTATCCAGGACCGCTACGGCCACACCATCTTCAAGCACGACGCCCGCGAATGCCGCGGCTGCGACGCGCCCGGCGGCTGGAAGAGCCAGCCAGAGCCGCAGCTCGTCGACCGCCGCGAGCAGGTGCTCGATCCGATGACCGCCTACCAGATCACCTCGATGATGGAATATGTGGTGCAGGCCGGCACCGCGACCGTGGTCAAGGAAGTCGGCAAGCCGATCGCCGGCAAGACCGGCACCACCAACGATGAAAAGGACGCCTGGTTCATCGGCTTCTCGCCGGACCTCGTGGTCGGCATCTATGTCGGCTTCGACAAGCCGCGCAATCTCGGCCGCGGCATGACCGGCGGTCATCTGGCCGCGCCGATTGCCAAGGATTTTCTCAAACTCGCGCTCGCCGACAAGCCGGCTATTCCGTTCAAGGTGCCAGCCGGCATCAAGCTGGTGCGCGTCGATCCCAAGAGCGGCATGCGCGCCGGTCCGGGCGGCGGCGGCATTCTGGAGGCCTTCAAGCCGGGCACGGCGCCGCCGGACAATTACTCCGTCATCGGCGTGGCCGATGCCGACGGCCGGGCGTCGCAACAGGGATACCCGCCGCAAGGCTACCAGCAGGGTACCGCAAGGTTATCAGCCTGACGTTGGTGGCAATATCATGCGTCCGGGCGGGCTATATTGATCCGCGCCAAACATTTTCCACCTCAAGGCGCATCTTCGAACATTGTACAATGAAAATGTTTGAACCCGGTGGATCCGCGGATCCGTGCGGGAGAGGGAATGTCCGGTCGACACGGGAAACAAGCGCTGACCGTCATGGCGCAAGGGTTGGAATGGAACTTCGGTAATGCGCTTTGTGGTCCGATTTTTGGGTTTCCTGTTCACCGCCGGGACGATCGTGTTCCTGGTCGGTGTGGCCGGCGTTGCGGGCGGAATCTGGTACTTCTCCAGGGACCTGCCCGACTATTCGCAGCTACAGGATTACGAACCGCCGGTGATGACGCGCGTGCACGCCGCTGACGGCGCGCTGCTCGGCGAGTACTCCAAGGAACGGCGGCTCTATCTGCCGATCCAGGCGATGCCCAAACTCGTCACCAACGCCTTCCTCGCGGCCGAGGACAAGAATTTCTACGAGCATGGCGGCATCGACTTCACCGGCATGGCGCGCGCGGTGGTGGCGTATGTGCAGAATCTCGGCTCCAACAAGCGCCCGCAGGGCGCCTCGACCATCACCCAGCAGGTCGCGAAGAACTTCCTGCTGACCAACGAGGTCTCCTTCACCCGCAAGATCAAGGAAGCCTTGCTGGCGATGCGCATCGAGAAGGCCTATTCGAAGGACCGCATCCTCGAACTCTATCTCAACGAAATCTATCTCGGCCTCGGCGCCTACGGCATCGCCGCCGCGTCGCTGGTCTATTTCGACAAGTCCGTGAACGAGCTGACGATTGCCGAAGCCGCCTATCTCGCAGCACTTCCGAAAGCGCCGGGCACGCTGCATCCGGTGCGCAACCGCGAACGCTCGGTCGAACGCCGCAATTACGTGATCGATCGCCTCGTCGAAAACGGCTGGATCAAGCAGGCCGATGCCGAGAAGTCGCGCAAGGAGCCGCTGGTCGTGGCCTCCAGGTCCAACGCCGCGCATACCTTTGCCGGCGAGTATTTTGCCGAGGAGGTCCGGCGCGACATTTTTGAGCGCTACGGCGAAAAGAAACTCTATGAAGGCGGATTGTCGGTCCGCACCACGCTCGATCCGAAGCTGCAGGTGATGGCGCGCAAGGCGGTGGCCGCCGGCCTCGTGAATTTCGACGAGGCACAAGGCTGGCGCGGCGCCATGAGCAAGCTGGACATTTCCGGCGACTGGGGCGTCAAGCTCGCCGAGATCAAATCGCTGGGCGACATCTCGCCCTGGCGGATGGCCGTGGTGCTGGAGATATCCGACCAGTCGGCCCGCATCGGTTTTCAGCCCGGCCGCGAACTGGGCGGCGCCATCTCCAAGGAGCGGCAGACCGGTCTGATCACGCTGGACGGTGTCCGATGGGCGAAGCCGGTCGCAGCAGCAGCGCGCGGCAAACCGGCGAGCGGCTTCGGTCTCGCAGATTCTGTCGCCGGGTGACGTGATCTACGCCGATCCGCTGTTCGACAAGGAAGGCAAGGTGGTCGAGGGCCAGTATCGGCTGCGTCAGATACCGGAAGTGTCCGGCGCCATGGTCGCGATGGACCCGTTGACCGGCCGCGTGGTCGCGATGGTCGGCGGCTTCTCGTTCGACCAGAGCCAGTTCAATCGCGCGACACAGGCCTATCGGCAGCCGGGATCGACGTTCAAGCCGCTGGTCTATTCGGCGGCGATCGACAATGGCTACACGCCGGCGACGATCATGATCGACGGCCCGATCGAGATCGATCAGGGGCAGGGCAACGGCGTCTGGCGGCCGGACAATTTTTCGGTGGGCAGCTACAAGGGTCCCATCACGCTGCGCGAGGCCCTGAAACACTCGCTCAACACCGTCACGGTGCGGCTGGCGCAGGATGTCGGCATGCCCCTGATCGGCGAATATGCCAAACGCTTCGGCGTCTATGAGGAATTGCCGAATTATCTCTCCTATTCGCTCGGCGCCGGCGAGACCACTGTCATGCGGATGGTGACGGCCTATTCGATGTTCGCCAATGGCGGCCGGCGGGTAAAGGCGACACTGATCGACCGCATCCAGGACCGCTACGGACGCACGATCTTCAAGCATGACCAGCGCGAGTGCCGCGGCTGCGACGCGCCGGGCGGCTGGAAAAACCAGCCCGAGCCGCAGCTCGTCGACCGCCGGGAGCAGGTGCTCAATTCGTTGACCGCCTACCAGATCACCTCGATGCTCGAAGGCGTGGTGCAGGGTGGAACGGCGACGATCCTGCGCGAGGTCGGCAAGCCGATCGCCGGCAAGACCGGCACCACCAGCGACGCAAAGGACGTCTGGTTCGTCGGTTTTTCGCCCGATCTCGTCGTCGGTCTCTATCTCGGCTACGACAAGCCGCGCACGCTGGGCAGGGCCGCGCAGGGCGGCCGTATCGCCGCACCGATCGCCAAGGATTTTCTGAAGCTCGCGCTGGCCGACAAGCCGCCGACCCCGTTCAAGGTGCCGCCCGGAATCAGGCTGGTCCGCATCGATTCGAAGAGCGGTTTGCGTCCTGCACCAGGCGATGTCGGCCGCACCGTTCTGGAAGCCTTCAAGCCGGGCACCGCGCCGCCGGAGAATTACATGCCGGCGGCTGCTGTCGGCGTCGTCGAGGGCGATGGACGCGTGCCGCAGGGATATCCGCCTGAAGCCGCCAGTATCCAGGGGGGACCGCCTGACGCCGGCAGCATCATGCGGCCCGGCACCGGCAGGATTTACTAGAGCGTTTTCGAGCGAAGTGGAGACCGGTTCGCGTCAAGAAAACGCGTCAAAACATGAATCTAGAGCCCGGTGCTGATGTAATCAGAACCGAGAAGGCTCTAGCGGATTGCGCTTTGTTGCGTACGTCGCTACATCCGGCCCGTCGAATATCGATCCAGCCGCGGTTTTGACCGCAGACAGAAGGCATCATGCGCGCCGAAGTCGAACGCCTCGTAGAAGAGATCAAGCAGTCAGTCGGGCTGCTGAGGAGGCATCTTTGACGTCGAACAGTCCACGGCTCGCCTTGCCGAGCTGAACAAGCTCGCCGAAGATCCCACTCTCTGGAACGATCCCCAGAAGGCCCAGAAGCTGATGCAGGAGCGCACCTCGCTGGTGGATGCGCTCGAGGGCATCGGCAAGGTCGAACGCGAACTCGACGACAATGTCGAGATGATCGCGCTCGGCGAAGTCCGAGAACGACGAAGGCGTCGTGGTCGAGGCCGAGAACGCGCTGAAGGCGCTGAAGAAGGAAGTCGCGCGCCGCGAACTGGAAGCGCTGCTGTCGGGCGAGGCCGACAGGTTCGATTCCTATCTCGAAGTGCATGCCGGCGCCGGCGGCACCGAAAGCCAGGACTGGGCTTCGATGCTGCTGCGCATGTATACGCGCTGGGCCGAGAAGCACGGCTTCAAGATCGAATATCTGGAAGAGACACCGGGCGAAGAGGCCGGCATCAAATCCGCCACCATCCAGATCAGCGGGCACAACGCCTATGGCTGGCTGAAGACCGAAGGCGGCGTGCACCGGCTGGTGCGGATATCGCCGTTCGATTCCAACGCACGGCGGCACACCTCGTTTTCGTCGGTGGCGATTTTTCCGGTGGTCGATAACAGCATCAAGATCGATATCGCCGAATCCGACGTGCGCACCGACACCATGCGTTCGGGCGGCGCCGGCGGCCAGCACGTCAACAAGACCGAATCCGCGGTGCGCCTGACGCATATTCCGACCGGTGTCGCCGTGGTCTGCCAGGCCGGCCGCTCGCAGCACAAGAACCGCGCGCAAGCCTGGGACATGCTGCGCGCGCGGCTTTATGAAATCGAGCTGAAGCGGCGCGAGGAAAAGGCTGCCGCCGATCAGGCCGCCAAGACCGACATCGGCTGGGGTCACCAGATCCGTTCCTACGTGCTGCAGCCCTACCAGATGGTGAAGGATTTGCGCACCGGCGTGCAGACCTCGGACACGTCGGGTGTGCTCGACGGCGACCTCGACGAGTTCATGGCGGCAACGCTGGCGCAGCGCGCGTTCGGCACCTCGCCCGGCGCGGTCGAGGATGTGGACTAGCGCATGACAAAGGTCGGCTTCATCGGGCTCGGCCGCATGGGCCATGGCATGGCCGGCCGCTATCTCGACGCAGGTTTTTCGGTCGCGGTGTGGAATCGCAGCAAGGCCAAGGCGGAAGACCTGATCGCGCGCGGCGCGCGCTGGGCTTCGTCACCGGCGGACGCCGCCGATGGCGCGGATGCCGTCGTGACCATGGTCGCCGACGACGAGGCGTCGCGCGCCGTCTGGCTCGGCAAGGATGGCGCAGCGGCAACGATGAAGGCGGGCAGTCTCGCCATCGAATGCTCGACCGTCTCGCATCAGCACGCGCTCGACATGGCGCGCGAACTGCGCGGCCGGGGCCTGGTTTATATCGACTGTCCCGTCACCGGCCTGCCGCAGGCGGCAGCCGCCGGAAAACTGACCTTGCTGGTCGGCGCTGAACCTGCCGACCTCGATCGCGCAAAACCCTTCCTCGCGCCGATCGGCGACGTCATCAGGCATTTTGGTGCGGTCGGCAGCGGCACCGTGTTCAAGCTGATCAATAATCTGATGGGCGCGGTGCAGATCGCGAGCCTCGCCGAAGGCGTCGCGATGGCCGAGCAGGCCGGTCTCGACATGAAGCTGGTGGCCGAGGCGCTGGGTACCGGCGCGGTGGCAAGCCCGCAGGTGATCCGGCATTCAAAGCGCATGGTGGCGCGCGATTTCTCCGGCGCGTCGTTTACGACGGCGCTCCGCCACAAGGATGCGCTCTACGCGGTGAGGCTGGCCGAGAGCCTGCTGGCCAACCCACCGTTGGTTGGGCAAGCCGCGGTCGAGGCCTATGCAAAGGCAAAGGCCGAGATGCCCGACGACGACGAGGGCCGGATGATCGAGATGATCTCGCGGCCGAAATAGCTCGCGAGTCTATGTTCGGAAATCGGGTGGGAAAGCCCCGCGTAGCGGAATAAATCTGCGGAATCGCAGATATGAGCTGCCATGACCGCCAAAGACACTTCGATCGACGCCCGCGACTGGTTGCTGCTCGGCCTGCTCTCGATCTTGTGGGGCGGGTCGTTCTTCTTCAATGGCGTGGTGCTGAAGGAATTGCCGCCGTTCACGCTGGTGTTTTTGCGCGTGGCGCTTGCGGCGCTCATGCTGCTGCCGTTGCTCTGGTTCTATCGCATCCGCTTTCCGGCTGGCCTGTCCGGATGGAAGCCGTTCATCGCGATCGGACTTTTCAACAACGTGCTGCCGTTCTCGCTGATCGTGGTCGGGCAGACCTATATCCCGAGCGGGCTGGCCTCGGTCCTGAACGCCACGACGCCGCTGTTCACGGTCGTCGTGATGACGGTCGCCGGCGAGGAAAACTTGTCCGCGCGACGGATCGCGGGCGTCGTCGTGGGCCTGATCGGCGTGGTCATTCTCCATGGCGATGGCATTGGGCTGGAGCGCGGGCAGGGGATCGGCATCCTGCTTTGCCTTGCGGCGGCGCTCTCCTACGGCGTGTCGGCGCTGGTGGCGCGACGGTTTTTGGCGGACTCCCCGCCGCTCGGCGCCGCGACATTCCAGATGCTGGCCTCGGCTTTAATGATGACCGTTGTCGCCGGGCTGGTCGAACGTCCCTGGCAATTGCCGATGCCGGGGGCTACGACATGGCTCGCCGTGATCGGGCTTGCCGCGCTGTCGACCGCGCTCGCCTATATCGTATTCTTCCAGATCCTGCGGCGCTCCGGCGCCACCAATGTCATGCTGGTGACGTTGCTGATACCGGTGACTGCGATCCTGCTCGGTGTTGTGGTGCTCGGCGAAACAGTCTCGCCGCGCGAGATTGCAGGCGCGCTGGTGATCGGCAGCGCGCTATTGCTGATCGACGGGCGCGTGCTGAAATTTTTTCAGCGCTGATGGAGCTGCCAATTGCCGTCGTCCCTGCGAACGCAGGGACCCATACCGCGTTGTGCTATCAGCTGAAGCAAGATGGTCGACGCCTTCCAGAACAATTGGCGCCGCGGCGTATGGGTCCCTGCGTTCGCAGGGACGACGTCGAGATTTCACGTCTTCCAGTCCGAGTACCAGCCTGCAAACCTTCCGCTGTCGCGCGCGCCGCCATGCCAGGCCGCATGGACTTCGCCGTCGCTTGCCACCAGCACCACGACGTCGAGCCCCTTGGAACGCCGCAGCGTATCGATCGCCTGCTGCGGGGTCTGCGCGATCGGGCCCGCGACATTGAAGGACGTGTTGACGGACAGCTCGACGCCGATATGGCGGCCGAGCGCCTTGAGATAGGCGTAGGTGAGCGGATCGTCTTCGGCGCGCACGATCTGGATGCGGCCGGTGCCGTCGGCGTGGATCACCGCCGGGATTTTTTCGCGGGCCTGCGGCTTCGAACGCGCCGTCAGCACCATGTAATTATAGGCGTTGTAGTCGGCATCCGACGGCGCCGGGCAGCAGTTCGAAATATTCCCGCGCCGCTTCCAGCGTCGCCATCGGCGCCAGCGGACGGATGGCCTCGCGGTATTTGACGCGCTCGTTGAGCCGCTCGCGCGCTTGGGGATCGCAGGGGTTGGCAAGGATCGAGCGGTGGCCGAGCGCGCGGGGGCCGGTCTCGGCCGCGCCCTGATAGAGCGCGATGACGCCGCTTTGCGCCACCATGAACGCCATCAGATCGGCGATGGCGTCGCGGCCTTCCGCCGTCGAGATGTCGCCAATGCGTTGCGAGGCGATGTCGTCGGCCGCGAGTGCGCTGGCGATATCGTCCTGCGTCGGCGGCGTGCCGCAATAGAACGCGTGGGTCATCGGCGCGCCGCGCGGGGCGCCGGCCAGATGCGCGAACAGCCAGGCGGCGCCGATGGTGACGCCGGGATCGCCGGGCACCGGCGGCACCCACAGCTGCAGCCGCGTGTTGCGCTCCTGCGCCTTGGCGAACCAGGCCTCGTCGAAATGTTCCAGCAGCCGCATATTGCCGACCGCGTTCAGCGCCACGCCGCCGGTCAGCACCAGACGATTGGCGCCCGTGACGCGCAACAGATGATCGACGACATGGATCATCGCGTCCTCGAACACCAGTTGGGTCGCGGCGGCCTTGTCGAGGCGGTCCTTGGTGTCGGGGCGGTGATGGATGTCCTCGACGCGCAGCACTGCATCCGGATTCCAGAGCTGGTCCGGCCGGAGCGGTTCGCCGAGGATTTCGGTCAGCGCCTGCTTGTAGGGATGATCGAAGGGGTCGCAATACCAGTTGGCCATCGCGCGGTTGAGGCGGACTTCGCCGCCGCTGCCGAAATGCAGCACGTCCCGCAGCCGCGCGTAATAGGGATTGGTGGCGCGGTCCATGTCGCCCCAGGCGGCGGCGCCCATGTAGCGGCCCTCGCTGGACAGCCAGGTCCAGCCGCCCTGCGTCGAGGAAATCACGCTGTAGAACGCGCCGAGTGAATCGAACATGCTGTCGTTGCAGTAGAGCCGCCGCATCGCGCCGTTCTCGACGACGTACAGCGAGATCGAGCCCTGATCGCCGGTGCCGTCGAGCACGGCAACGGCCGTCGGCTCGCCGTCATCGGCGAACGGCGAGGCGGCATACGAAAACCAGGCGTGGTTGTCGTGATGCGGCAGACAGATCAGCGGCACGCGCTCGGCCAGCCCGAGCTGGCGGGCGAGGATTTTTGGCGTCCGCGTCATCTGGTCGAGGCGGCGGCCGTCGAAGCCGGCGGCCTCCGTGGTGCGCACCAGCTTGAAACTCTGCGGCAGTTCCTCGAGCACCGAGCGCGCCAGCGTGCCGGCGAGCGTCGGATAATCCCAGCTCGTGAGCCAGGCATCGATATCGCCGACATCGCGGCCCATTTCGCGCAGCGTCGCCACGCCGCATCGATCGACAGTTTTGGATATTCGGTCGTGTGCTTGTTGCCGGAAAAGCGTTCTTCCTCATTGTTGACGATCAGCCGCGGGCCGTTCGCCTGCGTCACCTCGACCAGCGCCAGCCCGGAATTATGCGTACCGGGCGCGCCGAGGCCCGCGAGATAGACCGTCTCGCCGCGCGCGAGTTTTTCGCGGACATGCGCGATCCGCGCATCGCAAAATTCCGAGCCGAGCTGGTGGAATCCCGCAGCCCTCATGGTCTTCGCCGCCAGCCAGCGCGCGACGCGGAAGCCGATGTCGGCGAGCCTTGGATGCCGCGGACCAATTCGTGTGTCTTGTTTCAACCCTGCAACCTCTGGGCCTTGCCGTCACGCCAGGTAATGACGCCAGCCACGCTAACCCGCATCAATCACAAATGGCGCAGGGCAACAATGCCGTTTCGTCGTGCGGAATAAGCACGTGCTTGCCAGCGGCGAAACCGCTTGCGAAACTCCGTGCAACAAGAACTCGTCACGGAACAAGAAAATTCGGGAGAAAACGATGCCGGTTCGCATGCCAAACCTGATGGCCCTGACGGCGCTCGCCATCGGCGCCATGGTCGCCACCACGGCCCACGCGCAGAAGAAATACGATCCCGGCGCCAGCGACACCGAAATCAAGATCGGCAACATCATGCCGTATAGCGGTCCGGCGTCGTCCTACGGCGTGATCGGCAAGACCGAAGAAGCCTTTTTCAAGATGATCAATGCCGAGGGCGGCCTTGGTGGCCGCAAGATCAATTTCATCACCTACGACGACGCCTACAGCCCGCCGAAGGCGATCGAGCAGGCGCGCAAGCTGGTGGAAAGCGACGAGGTGCTGCTGATCTTCCAGCCGCTCGGCACGCCCTCCAATTCGGCGATCATGAAATACATGAACGTCAAGAAGGTGCCGCAGCTGTTCGTCGCCTCCGGCGGAACCAAGTTCGGCGATCCCAAGAACTTTCCCTGGACGATGGGCTTTCAGCCCAACTACCAGAGCGAAGGGCGCATCTACGCCAAATACATCAAGGACAATTTTCCGAACAGCAAGATCGCGGTGCTCTGGCAGAACGACGACGCCGGCAAGGACCAGTTCAAGGGCCTGAAGGACGGCCTCGGCGACAAGATCGGCATGATCGTCGCCGACAAGTCCTACGAAGTCAGCGATCCCTGCATCGATTCGCAGATCGTGGCGTTGCACGATTCCGGCGCCGACATCTTCTTCTCCTGGGCCGCGCCCAAGGGATCGGCGCAGGCGATCCGCAAAGTAGGCGAATTGAACTGGAAGCCGAAATTCTTCCTGGCCAATACCGCGACGTCGGTGGCGTCCGTGCTCAAGCCGGCCGGCCTCAATTATTCCAAGGATATCATTTCGACGGCCTATCTGAAGGACCCGACCGATCCGACCTGGGACAAGGATCCGGCAGTGATGAAGTGGCGCGCGTTCATGGACAAGTACTATCCGGACGGCGACAAGACCAACGCCAACAACCTCTATGGCTACGTGCAGTCCGAAGCGATGCTGCAGGTTCTCAAGCAGTGCGGCGACAATCTCACCCGCGAGAACGTCATGAAGCAGGCCGCCAGTCTGAAGAATTTCCACTCCGACCTGATGCTGCCCGGCATCATGGTCAATACCGGGCCGGACGACTATTTCCCGATCGAGCAGATGCAGTTGATGAAGTTCAACGGCGAGGCGTGGGAATTGTTCGGTGACGTCATCACCGGCGAGGTCGGGCATTAAAAAGCTGAGGAGAGGCGCCATGGCGTGGCGCCTCTCTTCGGTCGTCGCTATCCCGGGATATCCGGCTCGACCAGCAGCGCCAGCTGCGCGAGCGATTGCTGCCAGCCGAGATAGCAGGATTCGACCGGGATCACCGTCGGCAGGTTCGCCTGCTCGATGTTGATTTCAGTTCCGCAGGAAACCGCTTTCAGCGTGACGGTGACCTCGATGACCCCGGGCAAGATTGGGATCGTCGAACCGGTCAGTGTAGCGGATCCGCTCGTTGGGCACGATCTCCAGATATTCGCCGCCGAACGAATGGCCTGTGTTCGTGGTGAAATTGATGAACGACATCTTGAATGTGCCGCCGACCTTCGCCTCGAAATGATGGACCTTGCAGGTGAAGCCATAGGGCGGCAGCCACTTGGCCATCGCGTCCGCATCGAGGAAGGCGCGAAAAACCTTCTCCGGCTTGGTGGCGAAGACGCGGTGCAGACGAACGGTATTGACCTTGGGAATTACCTTGGGACATGACAGAATTTCTCCGTAACTGAGCGGGCATGTCGCAGGATGGATCGGGCTGGCCCACTCTCTGTCACAAGGACGGTGGGCCTCGATCCGATCCGACACCCGGCCGGGAAAATTTTACGGTAAGGTTCGCTACACGCAAATTCGGCGCAGCGGCCAGTGAAAACGACACTAGCCCGCGCTGAGCCGCACGCCCGCGCGCAAAAATTTCTGCGGGTCGACGGCGTCGCCGTCGATTCGCGTTTCATAGTGCAGGTGCGGACCGGTGGAGCGGCCGGTGGAGCCGACCGCGCCGATCACCTGGCCGATCTTGACGACGTCGCCGACCCTGACGTGAATTTCCGACAGATGGCCGTAGCGGGTCGACAGCCCGTTGCCGTGATCGACTTCCACCATGCGGCCGTAGCCGCCCATCCAGCCCGACGACACGACCTTGCCGTTGGCAGTGACGCGCACGGGATCGCCGGTGGCGGCGCGGAAGTCGAGGCCGGTATGCATGGCGGGCGGCCAAGGAAGGGATCGCTGCGGACACCGAAGCCGGAGGTGAATTCGACCTCGCCGACGACGGGCTTGCGGTAGGGCACCAGCGCCAGCGTCGCGTTGAGGCGCTGCATCTGGGTGCGGGTGATGTTGATCCGGTAGAGCTGGCGCTCGAACGCGCCGGCATCGGCCGACAGCTTCACCGGCACGAACGGCCCGCCGATCGCGGAGCGCGGCGTCGCCGCTTCGAGCTGCGCCATGTCGAGGCCGAGATCGGTGAACACGCCGCGCATCCGTCGCAGCCGCGATTCCATACCGTCCTCGACCGAACTCAAGGCCGCCATCTGGCGCCGCTCGACCGAATCGAGCGAGCTCTGCAGGCGGACCAGCACGTTGTCGACGCCCTGAACCTTGGCGAATTGATTCGGCTGCGGCTTGGCGATGACAGGCGTGCGCGATTCCAGCCGCGCTTCGCGATCCGGCGGCGCCACGAAGATCACGGTGTCGCTGATCGGGGAGGGCTTCAGGGCGCCCGGCCGCCGGCGTCTCCACGGCCGCGCCGCGCGCCCGGAGGCCTGATCGAACCGGTCGCCGCGGCATCCGGGATCGAACCAAGGGCAGTGGCCCGCGATTCGAGCGCGGTCTGGCGGCGCATGATCTGGTCGAGCTTCTGGTCGAACTGTTCCTGATCGAGCAACTGGCGGCTGGTGGTGCGGTCGACCTTGGAACGCAGCTCCGCGATTCGGTCCTCATAGGCGTATTGCATCTCGGCCTGACGGGCGATCAGCCGGGTCAGGACGTCGTCGCGAAACGCGAAATAGGTCGCGGTCGCCGCCGACCACATCCCGAGCAGCACGATCGTGCCGACCACGATCCAGAACACGACCGGACCGAGGCGAACCTGCTTGCCGGCATGCACGATGGTGTAGCCGTCCCCGTCGATCGCGACCGCTTTGGCTGCCTGAGAGGCGGGCCGGCGCGGCGGCGTCCGGCCGTGATCGTGGGGATGGTGGTGGTCGGAATAATGGTGACCGGAACGGTACGACATCGGCACTCCAGCGCCGGTCGGAGACGAGTTCCGTACGGCTCAATTTACGTGCCGATTTGACCCTCTCATGGTTAATTTTTGGGAAATGGAGCGCCTCCGCTCACATGGCCTGGACCGTGGCCAGCACCTCCTCGGCATGGCCATCGACCCGCACGTTGCGCCAGATTTTTGCGATTCAGCCCATCGGCGCCGATCAGAAACGTCGTCCGAATGATTCCCATGAAGTTCCTGCCATACATCGATTTTTCGCCCCAGGCGCCATACGCCTCCAGCATCTCATGCTGCTCATCCGAGATCAGAGGAACCGAAAGCTGGTGCTTGGCGGAAAACGACTCCTGGGCTTTTACGGTGTCCGCGGAGATGCCGAGCACGGCCGCTCCCGCGTCGGCAAAGGCGCTCTCGAGCCGGGTGAAATCGATGGCTTCCCGGGTGCAGCCGGGGGTGTCGGCGCGGGGATAGAAGAACAGCACCAGTTTTTTGCCCGCATGGTCGGCCAGCGAGACATTGCCGCCGCCATTGCGGGGCAGGCTGAAGGGCGGAGCGACGGAACCCTCGACCAGGTCGGTTCCCCGAACCGGTGCGGGCGCAGGCGATTGGTTGGATTTTATTAACTTTTTCGATGTCGGCTTGTGCGACGATTGGGTGGGGGCGGTTTTGGCCGCTTTGGCCGGCTTGCTGACAGCCGCCTTGGCGGCGGATTTGGCGGGCTTGCTGGCGGCTTTGGCAGCCGTCTTGGCAGCAGGCTTTTTGGCCGCTGTGCGGGCAGGCTTGCTTGCGGCTTGCTTGCAGACTTGGCGACGGGTGGTTTTCGGGCGGGCGTCTTGCGGCTTTTGGGGGCTGGCTTGGAGGATTTCTTGCGCGTTTTCGTGGACATACGCCTTCCTTTCGTCGCTTTCCGCAGATCAACCATTAGGGTATTGCGGGTCTTGTCTCGGACCGTCGGATTCGCTCCGGCCGCTGGGCAAGTTTGATGACCCGGGAGTACGGTTACAAGGAATTCGACGCTACCCCCGTCCGTTCGTCGATGGGACCGCCCAATCAGTCCTTGGGCCCGACCACGAGTAACAGTATTAATCGAGGAATGGCAGCGATGCCGGCACGGGAGCGTTCGATCAGCATCGAAGAGCGCGCCCCTGGCGGCGATCAACCTCAGCGCCGGCACCGAGAGGCAATGGCTAGGAATACTTCGCCCAAGGGGTCGAATCCGCGCGCCGAGGCCCACATCTCGCAGTGGGATGATGCGGCCGGCTGGGATCAGGAACCCGACGACGCGGGGCGCTATCGCGCGCGCCGGTTGTTGTCCCGTCCGAGTTCCAGGTTTCATCGGCTGGGCGACAGGTTCGAAGCGTTGCAGCGGCGGCTGACCGGACGGTGGGTCAAGCGCCTCGCCATCGTGATCGGTGTGCTCGCGTTCGTCTTCACGATCTGCTTCGGCGGCCTGTGGATGCGGCTCGGCGCCGGGCCGATCAATCTCGATATGGCGACGCCCTGGCTGGCGGCCGCGATCGAGGACAATATCGGCCACGGCAATAAGGTGGAGGTCGGCGGCACCCAGATCGAGCGCGCCGGACGGATTCGTATCGCGGTGCGAATCCGCGACATCGTGGTGCGCGACCGCGATCAGGTCGTCGTCGCCACCGCGCCGAAGGCCGAGGTGAAACTGTCGGGCATGGCGCTGATGATGGGGCGGCTGCGTGCCGAAAGCCTCAATTTGGTCGATGCCGAACTCGCGGTGAAGATCACGCCGGACGGTCAGGTCTCGGTATCTGCCGGCGACACCGCCAAACCGCTGGCGACCGGCGTGGCCTCCAAGCGCGATGCCGGCATGGCGCCGACATTCCCGCGTCCGGCGCCCGCGCCGGTCCAGGGCGGTACGGCCCCTGACGCCACGGCACAGAGTGGATTGCTGGCCGGCCTCGACTGGCTCGACAGCCTCAGCCTGACCGGGCTCGACGGGCAGAACCTGAACGAGATCGGCCTCAAGAACGGCAATCTCGTTGTCGACGACCAGCAGCGCGGCAACAAATGGACGTTTGAGAACATCAGCCTCAGCATGCGCCGGCCGCGAGGTGGCGGCGTCGCGGTGAGCCTTGGCGAGGAGGGCGCGCGGCCGTGGTCGCTCAAGGTCGTGATCGGGCCGCCGCAGAACGGCGTGCGCTCGGTCGATCTTCGCGCCGACAAGGTGCCGGCCGCCAACATCCTGCTCGCGATGCGGGTCAAGGATCTCACCTACAGCGCCGATCTGCCGCTTTCCGGCGAACTGAAAGGCGAGTTGGGCCGCGACGGCCTGCCGACCTATTTCCGCGGCAAGGTTTCGGCCGGCGCCGGCAATCTGATCGACAGCGATACGCCTGATTATCCGATGCCGATCGATTCGGCAGAGCTGAGCGTCGAATGGGATGCCGGACGGCGCGTGCTGGTCGCGCCCTTCAAGGTCGTGTCCGGCGCGAACCGGATCACGCTGCTCGCCCATCTCGAACCGCCGAACGGCGCCACCACCGAATGGCAGGCCGGCTTCAGCGGCGGCACGATCTTGCTGGCCGGCACCGGCAACGAAGCGCCGCTGATCTTCAACCGCATCGCGATCGGGATGAAGTTCGACACCGACCGCAAGCGCGTGCTGCTCACCCAGGCCGATATCAGCAATGGCGAGATCGGCATCGCCGGCACCGGCAGCGTCGATTATGCCAACGAGGCACGGCTCCAGCTCGGTTTTGCCGGCACGCCGATGTCGGCGTCGGCGCTGAAGCGGATGTGGCCGATCCTGATCGTGCCCGAAGTGCGCGAATGGGTGATCGACCGGATCGAGAAGGGGACGCTCCAGCGCATCGAGGTCGGCGTCAATTCGCCGGTGCGCAACCTGTCGCGCAAGGGGCCGCCGATTCCGGACGATGGCCTGGCCGTCAACATCGTGGCGTCGGGCGTCACGGTGCGTCCGGTCGACGAAATGCCGTCGGTTCGCGATGCCGACTTGAAGGCGCGGGTGACCGGGCGAACCGCGCCTTGTCACGATCGGGCAGGGCATTGCCGACACGCCGGCCGGCCGCAAGATCAATATTTCGGACTTCACGTTCGAGGTGCCGGACATGGTGCCGAAGCCGTCGCCGTCGAAGGTGAAGTTCAGGGTCGATGCGCCGGTGCCGGCGGCCGCCGAGATTCTCGCCTCCGACCGCCTCAGCGACGTCTCCGGCACCCTGATCGATCCGAATTCCAGCAAGGGCAACATCACGGCCACCATTTCGATGGGCATGCCGGTCAAGGGCTCGATGACCAAGGCGGAAACCATCTACGCCGTCACGGCCGATCTCTCCGGATTTTCCGCCGACAAGCTCGTGATGAACCAGAAGCTGGAAGCCAGCACGCTGAAGGTGGTGGCCAACAATTCCGGCTATCAGGTCAAGGGCGACGTCAAGATCAACGGGCAGCCGGCCTCGCTCGACTATCGCAAGCCGAACGGGGCCGACGCCGATATCCGGCTGCAGGCGACGCTGGATGATGCCAGCCGCGCGCGGCTCGGGATCGATCTGGGATCCGCCGTGAGCGGTTCCATTCCGGTCAAGGTGATCGGCAAGATCGGCGACAACGACAGCCGCGTCGGCATCGAGGCCGACCTGACCTCATTGCGGCTCGACAACATCCTGCCGGGCTGGGTCAAGGTGCCCGGCAAGTCGGGCAAGGCGAGCTTCATCGTGGTGAAAAAGGAACAGTCGACGCTGTTCCAGGACATCGTGGTCGAGGGCGGCGGCGTTTCGATCAAGGGCTCGCTGGAAGTCGACCAGAACGGCGATCTGCTGAACGCGAATTTTCCGACCTATGCGCCGTCGGACGGCGACAAGACCACGCTGAAGGCGGAGCGCGGCGCCGATGGCGTCGTCAAGGTCATGATGCGCGGCGAGGTGTTCGACGGCCGCGGCTTCCTCAAATCGGCGATTTCGGGCAAGGATTCCGATCCCAAGAGCAAGACCAGGGGCATCGATCTCGACGTCGACCTCAAGCTCGGCGCGGTTGCGGGCTTCAACGGCGAGGCGCTGCGCAGCGTCGACAGCAAGTTCTCGCGGCGCAACGGCGTCGTCAAGGCCTTCGCGCTGTCGGGCAAGGTCGGCCGCGATACGGCCTTTGACGGCGGATTTGCGCGGCCGCAGCGCGGGGCAGGGGCGCGACATCATCATGCTGCAGACCAATGATGCGGGCGCCTTCTTCCGCTTCACCGACATGTATTCCAAGGTGGTCGGCGGACAATTGTCGCTCGCGCTGGAGCCGCCGACGGTCGAACCCACCGCCAAGGAAGGCCTGATCAACGTCCGCGACTTCTCCATCAGGGGTGAGGCCTCGCTCGACCGCGTGGCGGCGGGCAATTCCACCGGCACTCAAGGCGGCGTTTCGTTTTCGGCGTTGCGCGCCGAGTTCACCCGGCAGAGCGGCGTGCTTTCGATCAGGGATGGCGTCGTGAAAGGGCCGATGATCGGCGCGACCATCGAAGGCAATATCGATACCGCCGCCAATCAGGTTCGCATGAGCGGCACCTTCATTCCGATGTACGGGCTGAACAACATGTTCGGTCAGATTCCCGTGCTCGGCCTGGTGCTCGGCGCCGGCAGCAACGAGGGCCTGATCGGCGTGACCTATGAAGTCGTCGGCACGCCGGGTCAGCCCGTGCTGCGCGTCAATCCGATCTCGGCCATGTTCCCCGGCGTGACGCGCAAGATCATGGAATTCAACACCGGCAAGCAGAACAACGGCCCGGTGGAACTTCCGCCGAACAATTAGGCGGCTCCTCGCAGTCGCACCTAGCCAGAGAGCATCGCCGACACCGCCCGCGCAACCGAAGCCAGCGTCGCGTTTTGCTGCGCGGCGGAAACGGTGGCGCCGGTCAGGTACGCTGTGATGACCACGGGTGCCGTGTTGGGTGGCCAGACCACGCCGACATCGTTGCTGGTGCCATTCGACCCGGTGCCGGTCTTGTCGCCGATGCGCCAGTGCTTTGCCAAACCGGCGCGCAGCCGCGTGTCGCCTGTCTTGTTGCCGATCAACCACGCCGTCAGTTGCGCGCGCGACGGGGCCGATAGTGCCTTGGTCCCGAGAATGAGGGCTTGCAAGGTCGAAGCCATCGCATTCGGCGTCGTGGTATCGCGGGGATCGTCTGCCAGGGCCTCGTTCAGCGTGGGCTCGTTCCGGTCGAGCCGCGTAAACTGGTCGTCCAGGCTTCGTGCGAAACTGGTCAATCCCTTAGGCCCGCCGATCGAAGCGAGCAGCAAATTGGCGGCGGTGTTGTCGCTCAGCGTTACCGCGGCGTCGCAGAGTTCGGCCAAAGTCATGCCGTCGCTGACATGTTTCTCGGTCACGGGCGAGTAGGTGATGAGCGCCGAGGCGTCGTAGTTTATTCGCCGCGACAGCTGTTCCTTGCCGGCATCCACTTGCGCCAGAACGGCTGCCGCCGCGAGCGCCTTGAACGTGCTGCACATCGGAAAACGTTCATCGCCCCGGTGGGCATGGCGGGTGCCCGTTGCGGTTTCGACGACGCAGACGCCGAGCCGGCCACCGCTCTCGCGCTCGAGGCGCTTGATCTCGTCGAGCCATTGCTGATCTGCGACCGAGGCGCGCATCGCTCTCGGCCGTATCGTCAAGGCCGCCGCACCCAACGCGGTGCCCAATCCCAGTTGGAACTGTCTTCTCGTGATCATTGCGAATCCTCCGTGCTGCGGCGGCAAAGTGCCGACAGGCCATAGTCTTGACAAACGATCAGTTCTGCGGGCAGGCATAAGAAAAACTAGGGTCAAAAAATGCGCCGCCGGACCAAGCTTTCGCACCTTCCGCTCAATGCACTTGCGGGCGTTTGAGGCGACGGCGCGGCACCTCAGCTTTACGCGCGCCGGCCTGGAACTTCGCGTCACACAGGCCGCCGTCAGTCAGCACGTGAAAGGCCTGGAAGATCGGCTCGGCGTACAATTGTTTCGCCGTCTGCCCCGTGGCGTCGCGCTCACGGACGAAGGGCAATTGCTGCTGCCCAGCATCGTCGAGGCGTTCGGACGGCTGAGCGAAACGCTCAACCGCTTTGAAGGCGGTCGCTATCAGGACGTCATCTCGGTCGGCGTGGTCGGCACTTTCGCGGCAGGATGGCTGCTGCCGCGGCTCGAACTCATTCCGGAAGGCGTATCCACAGATCGACCTGCGCCTGTTCACCAACAACAACCGCATCGATATCGCGGGCGAAGGCCTCGATTACGCGATCAGGTTCGGCGATGGGCTCTGGCACGGCACCGAGGCAACCCATTTGATGGGCGCGCCGTTTGCCCCGTTCTGTGCGCCATCGATAGCGCGCCGGCTGAGCCGGCCGGCCGATCTCAAGCGCGAGGTGCTGCTGCGTTCCTATCGCCAGGATGAATGGGAGCGGTGGTTTGCGGCGGCGGGTCTGCAGAGTCCGGCGCTGAAGGGAATGGTTTTCAATTCATCGGTGACGATCGCAAGCGTGGCCGCGCGCGGTTTTGGCGTGGCGTTGTTGCCGGCGGCACTGTTTGAGGATGAGATCCGGCAGCGGCGGCTGGTGCGCCCGTTCAAGGTCGAAGTCGCGCTCGGCGATTACTGGATCACGTCGCTGCACTCCCGCCAGCCGTCAGCGGCGATGCTCTCGTTCAAGAACTGGTTGCTTGAAACGATCGCGCGCGGGAGCAAATGAGCGGAAGCGGCTAACGCCGCAGCGCCGGCACCACCAGAAACGGAATCAATCCCAGCACCAGGTTGATCAGCGCGAACACGAACAGCGCGTCGTAGCTGTGGGTCCAGTCGTGAATCAGACCGCCGGCCCACGAACCCAATCCCGATCCGAGTCCGCTGCCGATCGAGATCGTGCCGTAGATGGTGCCGACGCGTTTGCCGCGAAAAATGTTCAGCGCGGTCGCGGTGATCAGCGGCCCGCGCGAGCCGATCATGCTGCCGAAGGTGACGACGAACCCCGTCAGCAGCCAGTAGCTCGGATAATATTGCAGCAGCCAGAGCAGAATGATTCCGACGATCGAGACGCCGTAGCTGAACAGCACCGACGGCCGGCGGCCGATGATGCCGTCGAGCGACGATATGCCGAGCATGCCGAACAGCAGCACCACGCCGGAAAAGCCCCAGGCGGTCGCGGCCTGCAACGGCGGAAATCCGGCGTCGATCAGATAGGCGACGATCTGCGCCGTGACGGCGTACATCGCAATCGCCGTGAAGAAGAAGGTCGAGAACAGCGCCCAGAAAGTGTGGTGGCGCATCGCGCTTTTCAGCGTCCAGCCATTGTCGACGAAACCTGCGTCCGTCTTCTGCGCCATATGCAGCGAGCCGGTGGCGATCTTCCGCCACGGCAGCAACAGCAGCGGCGCCAGCATGCACAGCGCCACGATGCCGAACCATTGATAGGCGTCGCGCCAGCCGATGCGGTCGATCAGAAGCTGCGACGCCGGCAACAGCAGCAGCGTGCCTATCCCGGTGGCGGAGTAGAGGATCGCCATCGCGGTCGGCAACCGCCGGCCGAACCAGCGGCCGAGCAGGATCGAACTCGGCACGTTGCCGATCAGCGAAATGCCGATCCCGACGCACAATCCCGTCGACAGCTGGAACTGCCAGAGCGTCTGCGCGCGCGAGGCCACCAGGAACGAGCCGGCGAGCAGCAGCAGGCCGAGCGAATAGGTGAGGCGGGGACCGGAGCGGTCGAACAGCCGCCCGACGAACGGCGCCATCAATCCGCCGGCGAGCCAGGTCAGCGAATAGACCGAGACCACCTCGGCGCGGTCCCACGAAAAGCTTTCCGAGATCGGCTTGAGGAAAACCGTAAAACTGTCGCCGAGGCCGCGGCCGATCATCTGCAGCATGAAGCACAAGCGCCAGCACGCTGAGCGCGGTGTGCGCCGGTTTAACTGCCTCTGCTGTAGCGTCCTCCGCTGGCGTCTTTTTATCCATGCAGGCAGGGAGCGCGTTTCAGCCGATCCCTACAAGCGCTCAAAAATGAATACGCCTATGCAGGCAAGCTCAAGCCGGCTTCAGCAGGACGTGCTTTTTCTTCCCCATGGAAAGCTTGATGACGCCTTCCGGCGTGAGGTTGGACGGCGTCAGCACCATCTTCTCGTCGGTGACGGCGGTGTCGTTGACGCGCAGGCCGCCGCCCTTGATCTGGCGCCGCGCCTCGCCGTTCGATGCGACGAGGCCCGCCTTCACGAACAGCCCCAGCACGGCGGCGCCGGCTTCCAGTTCGCCGGAGGAAATTTCCACCGTCGGCAGGTTTTCCGCGATCGTGCCTTGCTCGAACGTCTGCCGGGCGGTTTCGGCGGCGGTGTTGGCGGCGTCGCGGCCGTGCAGCAGCGCGGTCGCCTCCGTCGCCAGCACCTTCTTGGCTTCGTTGATCTCGCCGCCCTGCAGCGCCGCCAGTTTTGCGATCTCGCCCATCGGCAGGATCGTGAACAGTTTTAGGAATTTGACGACGTCGGCGTCCTCGACGTTGCGCCAGTATTGCCAGAAATCGTAAGGGCTGAACTGGTCGGCGTTGAGCCACACCGCGCCCTGCGCGGTCTTGCCCATCTTGGCGCCCGAGGCGGTCGTCAGCAGCGGCGTGGTCAGCGCGAACAGTTGCTCGGTGCCCATGCGGCGGCCGAGATCGACGCCGTTGACGATGTTGCCCCATTGATCGGAGCCGCCCATCTGCAGCCGGCAGCCGGTGCGCCGCGCCAGCTCGACGAAGTCGTAGGCCTGGCAGACCATGTAGTTGAATTCGATGAAACTCATCTCCTGCTCGCGCTCGAGGCGGAGCCGGACCGAGTCCATCGTCAGCATGCGGTTGACGGAGAAATGCCGGCCGATGTCGCGCAGCATCTCGATCCAGTTCAGCTTGGTCAGCCACTCGGCGTTGTCGAGCATGATGGCGTCGCTTGGACCGGAACCGTAGCTCAATACCTTCGAGAACACGCCGCGGATCGAGGCCTTGTTGGCCTCGATTTCGGCGATCGAGCGGATGGCGCGCGATTCATCCTTGCCGGAGGGGTCGCCGACCATGGTGGTGCCGCCGCCCATCAGGGTGATCGGCTTGTTGCCGCTCTGCTGCAGCCAGTGCAGCATCATCATGGTGAGGTAATTGCCGATATGCAGCGACGGCGCGGTGCAGTCGTAGCCGACATAGGCGGTGGCCTGGCCCTTGGCGGCCAGCGCGTCGAGGCCCTCGAAATCGGAACATTGGTGGATGAAGCCGCGTTCCTGTAAAATGTTCAGAAAATCCGATTTAAATGTGGTCATGGCGGGCTTCTCTGATCATTGTATTTTCACTGTAATTGTAACGAGTTGCGGAACCAGAGTGAAACAGGCTGCCGCAGGGCCGGGCGCTGTGGCATTATAAGATGTCTGTGTTTGGCACAAGCTGATCGTCGTCGGCGGGACGGTTCGAGCAGGGCGTTGCAAAGGCACGATTTAACATGATGCTGACGGCAATAGGTCTGATGAGCGGCACCTCGCTCGACGGGGTCGATGTCGCTTTGATCGAGACCGACGGCCGCAAGGTGAACGCCCTCGGGCCGTCCGGATACCGCCCCTATACCGACGCGGAGCGCGGCGTGCTGCGCCAGGCGCTGTACGAGGCCGCCGACCTGCCGGATCGGGCGGCGCGGCCGGGCTGCCTGCGCGAGGCCGAGCGGATCGTCACCGCGGCCCATGCCGAGGCGGTGGCCGCCTTCACCGCGCAACACCGGCTGCGCTTCGACGACATCGACATCGTCGGCTTTCACGGCCAGACCGTGCTGCACCGGCCGGACAAGAAGCTGACGGTCCAGATCGGCGACGCGGCTGCGCTCGCCAAGGCGATCCACATTCCCGTGATGTACGATTTCCGCGCCGCCGACGTCGACGCCGGCGGGCAGGGCGCGCCGTTCGTGCCGGTCTATCACCGCGCGCTGGCCCAGTCGCTGGACTGGGAAGGGCCGATCGTCGTGGTCAATATCGGCGGGGTCGCCAACATCACCTATATCGATGGCGACACCCTGATCGCCTGCGACACCGGTCCGGGCAATGCGCTGCTCGACGACCACATGTTCCGCTGGCTGAACCAGCGTTTCGACGCCGAGGGCCGCACCGCGGCGCTGGGCCGGGTCGATGCGGCCTGGATCAATCGCGCGCTGCAGCTGCCGTTCTTCTCGCTGCCGCCGCCGAAATCGCTCGACCGCAACGAATTCGCAGGCCTGAAGGTCGGCGACGTGCCGCCGGAGGATGGCGCGGCGACGCTGACCGCCTTTACGGCCGCCACGATCGCCCGCGTGGTGCCGCTGCTGCCGAAGGAGCCGAAGAACTGGATCGTGGCCGGCGGCGGCGCCCGCAACCTGACCATGCTGCGGATGCTGCGCGAGTGCCTGCAGCCTGCGACCGTCCGCGCCGCGGATACGCTGGGCTGGGCGTCGGATGCCATCGAGGCGCAGGCGTTCGGGTTTCTGGCGGCGCGGGGCCTGAAAGGCCTGCCGCTGAGCTATCCCGCCACCACCGGGGTGCCGTTTCCCATGACCGGCGGGATGATCGCGCGGCCCTGAGGTCAGATACCCGTCGGCGGTGCACCGCGGGCTCAAAACACAAAATATCGAAAACAACCCCATGCACAGTAGCAATGGGGCGCCTGTTTGGGCCACCCGCGCCGCTGACGTCCGGGACGTGTGGTGCGGAGCAGGCGGCCGGTTGACAGATCAATGCACTTGCATCTAAATAGATGCAGATGCATTAATCTGGAGGATGCCATGGCCGCCACCCTGAAACTGATCAGCCACAAGCTTTGTCCCTATGTGCAGCGCGCGGTGATCGCGCTCACCGAAAAGGGCGTTCCGTTCGAGCGGATCGATATCGACCTCGCCAACAAGCCGGACTGGTTTTTGAAGCTCTCGCCGCTCGGCAAGGTGCCGGTGCTGCTGGTCGAGACCGCTGACGGCGAGGTGGCGCTGTTCGAAAGCAACGTCATCTGCGAGTACATCGAGGACACGCAAGGCGGCGCAAAGCTGCATCCGCAGGATCCGCTGCAGCGCGCGCAGCACCGCGCCTGGATGGAGTTCGGCTCGACGATTCTGGGCGAGCTATGGGGACTGGAGACGACGGGCGATCCCGCGGTGTTTGAAACCAAGCGGAAGGCGGTCGCCGCGAAATTCGCGCAGGTCGAGAAAACGCTCGGTGCGGGACCGTACTTTGCGGGCGAGGATTTCAGCCTGGTGGACGCGGTGTTCGCGCCGATCTTCCGCTATTTCGACGTGTTCGATCAGCTCACCGATCTTTCGGTATTCGCCGAGACGCCGAAGGTTCGCGCATGGCGAAAGGCGCTGGCGCAGCGGCCGAGCGTGCGCACGGCCGTCAGCGCCGACTATCCGCAATTGCTGCGCGCGTTCCTGGTGCGCCATGACGCGCACATGCTGAAGCTGGCGGCGTTAGGATTCGGTGTAGGATGGGTTGAGCTCTTCGCGAAACCCATCATCTCTCCGAGCAACGATCGATGGGTTTCGCGCTTCGCCCAACCCACCCTACGCGATCGGCGTTACCGCACGTTGGCCAGCCGCATGTCGAGATAGCCGGTGACCGTCTCCATCAGCGGCTCCAGCTTGCCGTCGAAGAAGTGGTTGGCGCCGGGGATGATCTGCTGGTCGATCACGATGCCCTTTTGCGTCTTGAGCTTTTCGACCAGCGTGTTGACGTCCTTCGGCGGCACCACCGCATCCCTTTCGCCGTGCACGATCAGGCCCGACGACGGGCAGGGCGCGAGGAAGGAGAAGTCGTAGAGGTTGGCGGGCGGCGCGATCGAGATAAAACCTTCGACCTCGGGCCGGCGCATCAGAAGCTGCATGCCGATCCAGGCGCCGAACGAGAAGCCGGCGACCCAGCAGGCGCGCGCTTCGGGATTGATGGTCTGCGCCCAGTCGAGCGCGGAGGCCGCATCCGACAATTCGCCGGTGCCGTGATCGAACGAGCCCTGGCTGCGGCCGACGCCGCGGAAATTGAAGCGCAGCACCGAGAAGCCGCGATGCGCAAACGCGTAGTAGCACTGGTAGACGATCTGGTGATTCATCGTGCCGTGAAACTGCGGATGCGGATGCAGGATCATCGCGATCGGCGCGTTCTTCTGCTTGGCCGGATGATAACGGCCTTCGAGGCGGCCAGCGGGGCCGGTGAAAATGACTTCAGGCATTGATGATCCCTAGGCAACGGACGTGATCGGCGGCGAGGAAAACGTGATCATGCGTCGTTGGGCGATGCGCGGACGGGCGCTCCCGTGAACTGGTCGCGGCCTTCTAGCATGAGGCAAGGGGCAAAAAGCAAGCATCTTGAACATCTGGAAGGCGGTTCAAGGCGTTAGGCCATAATTGCAAGAGACGGCGCGATCCCCAATTGGCATAAGGCATCCGGCCTTGGCGCGACGCCGGGGCAGGCCAGCAACTGTTCGCTGAATTAGGTAGTATCGTACGGAAATGCCCGAGCGGGTCTATCTCGACTGGAATGCGACGACGCCGCTGCGCCCCGAGGCGCGGCAGGCGATGGCGGCTGCCTGGGAGGTCGCCGGCAATCCGTCGTCGGTCCATGCCGAGGGACGCCAGGCCCGCCGGCTGGTCGAGGATGCCCGCGCCGCCGTCGCGGCGGCGGTCGGCGCCCGGGCGCCGGACGTGGTGTTCACGTCGGGAGGCACGGAGGCGAACGCGCTGGCGCTGACGCCGGGATTGCGCCGGGGGGCGGGCGAACCGGTCCGCCGGCTATTGGTTTCGGCCATCGAACATCCATCGGTGCTGTCGGGCGGGCGCTTCTCGCCGGAGGCGATCGGCACCATCGGGGTTACCGGATCCGGCCTGATCGACCTCGACCATCTGCGGCGGCTGCTGGCCGGCGGGCCGCCGACGCTGGTTTCGGTCATGCTGGCCAATAACGAAACGGGGGCGCTTCAACCCGTCGGCGAGGTCGCTGATATCGTACATGAAGCGGGTGGGCTGCTGCACGTCGATGCGATCCAGGCGCTTGGAAAAATACCGCTCGATATCAAGGCGATAGAGGCTGACCTGGTCACGCTTTCGGCGCACAAGATCGGCGGCCCCAAGGGCGTCGGTGCACTGGTTCTGGCCGAAGAGGTACAGGGGCTGGAGCCGCTGCTGCGGGGCGGCGGCCAGGAGCTGGGCCGCCGGGCCGGCACCGAGAATGTCGCAGGGATATCCGCCTTCGGCGCTGCCGTGCGGGCCGCCATGGCCGCTCTGGAAGGCGATGCGGCCCGGCTGCGGGGCATTGCGGGACCGTCTCGAGGCCGGCCTGAAACAGACGCCCGGTATGATCGTGTTCTCCGAGGCCGTGCCTCGCCTGCCCAATACCACGCTTTTCACGGTTCCCGGGCTCAAGGCCGAAACGGCCGTGATTGGCTTCGATTTGGGTGGGATTTCAGTGTCTTCCGGCTCGGCCTGCTCGTCCGGCAAGGTCCAGCCGTCGCACGTGCTGGAGGCCATGGGCTTCGACAAGGAACTGGCCCAGGGAGCGGTGCGGCTCAGTCTGGGCTGGTCTACCTCAGAGGAAGACATTGATTTGGCCCTTGAGGCTTGGCGAAAGCTCGCGGATGCCTTACTTAAAGGTCGACGAAACACAGCTTGAAACGTTCTAAGTCGGTTTCGCTGGAGCGCTTCGTCACCGATTTTGAGTTGTTCCACCGCGGTCCTTGAAACCGCGAGCGGAGGATTGAATGCCAGCCGTCCAAGAGACGGTCGAGCGCGTAAAGCGTATCGACGTCGACCAGTATAGATATGGGTTTGAGACACTTATCGAGTCCGACAAGGCTCCCAAGGGACTGTCGGAAGATACCGTCCGCTTCATCTCCGCGAAGAAGAACGAACCGGCCTGGATGCTGGAATGGCGGCTGGAGGCTTATCGCCGCTGGCTGACCATGACCGAGCCGACCTGGGCGCGGGTGAACTTCCCCAAAATCGACTACCAGGATCTCTATTACTACTCCGCGCCGAAGCCGAAGAAGCAGATCGGCTCGCTGGACGAGATCGATCCGGAAATCCTCAAGACCTATGAGAAGCTCGGCATTCCCCTGCGGGAAGTCGAGATGCTGGAAGGCGTCGTCAGGCCGGAAGGCGAGCGCAAGATCGCCGTCGACGCCGTGTTCGAACTCGGTTTCGGTGGCGACCACGTTCCAGAAGGAATTGAAGGCCGCCGGCGTCATCTTCATGCCGATCTCGGAGGCGATCCGCGAGCATCCCGAACTCGTGCAGAAGTATCTCGGCACGGTCGTGCCGACCTCGGATAATTACTACGCGACGCTGAACTCGGCGGTGTTTTCCGACGGCTCGTTCGTCTACGTGCCGCCGGGCGTGCGCTGCCCGATGGAGCTGTCGACCTATTTCCGCATCAACGAGCGCAACACCGGCCAGTTCGAGCGCACGCTGATCATCGCCGACAAGGGCGCTTACGTCAGCTACCTCGAAGGCTGCACCGCGCCGCAGCGCGACGAGAACCAGCTGCATGCCGCCGTGGTCGAACTCGTCACGCACGACGATGCCGAGATCAAGTACTCGACGGTGCAGAACTGGTATCCCGGCAATTCCGAAGGCGTCGGCGGCATCTACAATTTCGTCACCAAGCGTGGCGACTGCCGCGGCAACAATTCGAAGATCTCCTGGACCCAGGTCGAGACCGGTTCGGCGATCACCTGGAAATATCCGAGCTGCATTTTGCGCGGCGACAATTCGCGCGGCGAGTTCTACTCGATCGCGATCTCGAACGGTCACCAGCAGGTCGATAGCGGCACCAAGATGATCCATCTCGGCAAGAACACGACGAGCCGGATCATCTCCAAAGGCATCGCGGCCGGCGTTTCGCAGAACACCTATCGCGGGCTCGTTACGGCGCATCGCAAGGCCACCGGCGCACGCAACTTCACCGCCTGCGACTCGCTGCTGATCGGCGACAAGTGCGGCGCGCACACCGTGCCTTATGTCGAGGCCAAGAATTCTTCCGCCCATTTCGAGCATGAAGCCACGACGTCGAAAATCTCCGAGGATGTGCTGTTCTACTGCGTCCAGCGCGGCCTCAGCCAGGAAGAAGCCGTCGGCCTCGTCGTCAACGGGTTCGTGAAGGACGTGCTGCAGCAACTGCCGATGGAATTTGCGGTTGAGGCGCAGAAGCTGATTTCGATCTCGCTCGAAGGATCGGTTGGATAGGGCCTCATCCTGAGGAGGCCGCAGAGCGGCCGTCTCGAAGGATGAGAGGAAAGATTGTTGGCCACGTCCTTGGAGACGCGCCTGATGGCGCTCCTCAGGACGAGGAACAAGGAACGGAAAACAATGTCTCTGCTTGAAGTGAAAGACCTGAAGGTTCGTGTCGAGGAACGCGAGATCCTCCACGGACTGACGCTGACCGTAAATCCGGGCGAGGTGCATGCGATCATGGGGCCGAATGGCTCCGGCAAATCGACGCTGTCACACGTGATCGCAGGCAAGCCCGGCTACGAAGTCACCGGCGGTGAAATCCTGTTCAAGGGCGAGGACCTGCTGGAGATGGCGCCGGACGTGCGTGCCGCCAAGGGCGTGTTTCTCGCGTTCCAGTACCCGGTCGAAATTCCCGGCGTTACCACGATGAACTTCCTGCGCACGGCGCTCAACGCCCAGCGCAGGGCACGCGGAGAAACCGAGTTTTTGGTGCCGGACTTCCTCAGGAAGGTGCGTGAGGTCGCCGGCTCGCTCAACATTCCGATGGATATGCTCAAGCGCGGCGTCAATGTCGGCTTCTCCGGCGGCGAAAAGAAGCGCAACGAGATTTTGCAGATGGCGCTGTTCGAGCCGGCCGTCTGCATCCTCGATGAAATGGATTCCGGCCTCGACATCGACGCGCTGCGTGTCGCCGCCGACGGCGTCAACGCGCTGCGTTCGCCCGAGCGCGCCATGGTGGTCATCACACACTACCAGCGGCTGCTCAATTATATCGTGCCGGACTACGTGCACGTGATGTCGAAGGGCCGGGTCGTGAAAAGCGGCGGCAAGGAGCTGGCGCTGGAGCTCGAGGCTTCCGGCTACGCGCAGTTCGAAGACGCGGCCTGACGGGTATTGTGATGAATCTGGCGTTGGCAAAAAATGAAACGGGACGCGCGGTGAGCGACAGTTTTGCGGTCGCGCGCGACCGGCTGCCGGGCTCCGGCAGGGTCGCCGAGGCGCGAAGCGCCGCCTTCGAGGCTTACGAGCGCGTGGGCCTGCCCAACCGCCGTATCGAGGACTGGAAATACACCGATCTGCGCGCCCTGATGCGCGAAGTGCTGCCGCTGGCGCCCGCGCCGGATGCTGCCGCGCTGAAGCGCGCTGCGGCGGCGTTGAAGCTGCAGAAGGTCAAAGGTGCGCGCCGGCTGGTGCTGGTGGACGGCGTGTTCGCGCCAAAACTTTCCGAACTGGATGGGCTCGAGAAGGGGCTGACGATCCGCACGTTGCGGGACGTGCTGGAGGGCGGCGACGCCGGCCTGCAGGCGCAGCTGCTCGCGCCCGACAACGACAATCCGATGGTCGCGCTCAACAGCGCGATGATGACCGATGGCGTGGTGATCGAGATCGGTAGTGGCGTCGTGCTGACTCAGCCGCTGCATATCGTTCATATCGCTGGCGGCACCGCGCCCGCGGCGATGTTCACCCGCTCGCTGCTGCGTCTCGGCAAGGATGCCGGCGCCACGCTGGTCGAGAGCTACATCGCGGCCGATGGCGCGACGGCCTATCAGGCCCATGACTCGCTGGTCGTTACGATCGGCGACAATTCGCGGCTCGACCATGTTCGCCTGGTCGAGGATAGCCGCGAAGCCTTCAACATTTGCTCTGCCGTGTTCACGTTGGGTGCGCACGCGCACCTCAACACCTTCGGCATGGCCTCGGGCGCTGCCGTCAGCCGCTATCAGGCGACCATCGCGTTCGCAGGCGAGCATTCCCGTGTCGAAACCAACGGCGTCAATCTGCTCAACGGCCGCCAGCACGCCGACACCACGTTGTTCATGGACCATGCGGTGCCGAACTGCGCCAGCCGCGAGGTGTTCCGCGCTGTCGTTGACGACCGCGGCCATTCGGTGTTCCAGGGCCGTATCATCGTGCGACCCCACGCGCAGAAGACCGACGCCAAGATGATGACGCGGGCGCTGCTGCTGTCCGACGAGGCCGAGGCCGACAACAAGCCGGAGCTGGAAATCTTTGCCGACGACGTCACCTGCGGCCATGGCGCGACCACCGGCGCGCTGGACGAGAGCCTGCTGTTCTATCTGCGCGCCCGCGGCCTGTCCGAGAAGGAAGCGCAGGCGCTGCTGATCCAGGCGTTTGTCGGCGAAGCGATTGAATCGATCGTCAACGACGATCTGCGTGAGCTTGCGATCTCGGCCGCGCAGCGCTGGCTGGAGGCGAGGGCATGACGCAGCATCCGGCCGTCAAGAATGGCGCCTATGACGTCGCCCGCGTGCGCGAGGATTTTCCGGCGCTGGCGATGAAGGTCTACGGCAAGCCGCTGGTCTATCTCGACAACGCGGCTTCGGCGCAGAAGCCGACCGCCGTGCTCGACCGCATGACGGAGGCCTACAAGAGCGAATACGCCAACGTGCATCGCGGCCTGCATTACCTCGCCAATGCCGCGACCGAGGCGTATGAGGGCGGCCGCGCCAAGGTCGCAACATTCCTCAACGCGGCGCGCACCGAGGAGATCGTCTTCACCCGCAACGCCACCGAGGCGATCAACCTCGTGGCGTCGTCCTGGGGCGGAACCAACATCAAGGCCGGCGATGAGATCGTGATCTCCATCATGGAGCATCACTCCAACATCGTGCCCTGGCACTTTTTGCGCGAGCGCCATGGCGCCGTGATCAAATGGGCGCCGGTCGACGACGAAGGCAATTTCCTGATCGAGGAGTTCGAGAAGCTGCTGACCGATCGCACCAAGATCGTCGCGATCACGCAGATGTCGAACGCGCTCGGCACCATCGTGCCGGTCAAGGACGTGGTGAAGCTGGCGCATGCCCGCGGCATTCCGGTGCTGATCGACGGCAGCCAGGCGGCGGTGCATCTGGCGATCGACGTGCAGGACATCGACGCCGATTTCTACGTCTTCACCGGCCACAAACTGTACGGTCCGACCGGCATCGGCGTGCTCTACGCCAAGCATGAGCATCTGGTCGCGATGCGTCCCTTCAACGGCGGCGGCGAGATGATCCGCGAAGTGGCGCGGGACTGGGTCACCTATGGCGACCCGCCGCACAAGTTCGAGGCGGGCACGCCCGCGATCGTGGAATCGATCGGGCTGGGGGCTGCGATCGACTACGTCAATTCGATCGGCAAGGAACGCATCGCCGCTCACGAGCACGATCTTCTGACCTACGCCCAGGAGCGGCTGCGCGAAATCAATTCGCTGCGCCTGATCGGCACCGCGCGCGGCAAGGGGCCGGTGATCTCGTTCGAGATGAAGGGGGCGCACGCCCATGACGTCGCGACCGTGATCGACCGCCAGGGCATCGCGGTGCGCGCCGGCACCCATTGCGTGATGCCGCTTTTAGAGCGGTTCAATGTCACAGCCACCTGCCGGGCCTCGTTCGGCATGTATAATACGAGAGAAGAAGTCGACCATCTGGCACAGGCGCTGCTCAAGGCGCGGGAATTGTTCACATGAGTGACACGGCCGAAGTCAAAACCGCCAACATGGAAACCATCTCGGCGCTGCCGCCCGAGGAAACCGATCGGCTCGGCGGCGAAATCGTAGCTGCCCTGAAGACCGTGTTCGATCCGGAAATTCCGGCTGACATCTACGAGCTCGGCCTGATCTACAAGGTCGACCTCAAGGACGATCGCAGCGTCGACGTGTTGATGACGCTGACCACGCCGAATTGCCCGGCGGCCGGCGAACTGCCGACCATGGTGGAGAACGCGGTCGCCAGCGTTCCCGGCGTCGGCGTCGTCAATGTGAACCTGGTGTGGGATCCGGCCTGGACGCCGGACCGGATGTCCGACGAGGCGCGCCTCGTCCTCAATATGTGGTGAGTGCGTGAGGGCTTAACCGTTTTACGGGAAGATGACAGGCATTGATTTGCCGTTGGAAATGATCACATGACTGACATGACACCCTGCTTCACCCACGCCCACCGCCAAGCCGAAGCCCCGGCCGCGCCCGCAGGTCATGAAACTGACCGAGGCCGCCGCGCAGCGCATCACGGAACTGACCAAGCGCGCCAATTCCGAGATCGTCGGCCTGCGCGTCGGCATCAAGAACGGCGGCTGCGCCGGGCAATCCTATACGGTGGAATACGCCCACGAGGTCCGTCCGACCGACGAAGTGGTCGAGGACCGCGGCGTGAAGATCCTGGTCGATCCCAAGGCGGTGTTGTTCCTGCTCGGCACCGAGATGGACTACAAGGCCGACAAGATGCAGGCCCAGTTCATCTTCAACAACCCGAACCAGGTCTCGGCCTGCGGCTGCGGCGAGTCGGTGCAGCTGACGGCCGCGAAGGTCGATCACTGATTTCGCACGCTGACCTCACCACGGCGTCGTCCCGGCCTTGAGCCGGGACCCATAGCCACCGGCCGTTGATCTTGCGCGAAGTCCTCGACCATCGTTCTCATCCGAGATTTGCACGGCGTATGGGTCCCCCGATGCGCAATTGCGCATCTGAGCTCAAGGCCGGGACGACGGTAGAGGTGTGAGCCACGCCCAATGGACCGCGATTTCCTGATCGACCTGTTCGCCGATTTCGGCCCCGTCACCATCCGCAAGATGTTTTCCGGCTTCGGCATCTCCGCCGACGGCATCAACTTCGCGCTGGCGCTGCGCGCCGGGCTGTTCTTCCGCGCCGATGACCAGACCATTCCGCAGTTCGAGGCGGAGGGCTCGAAACCGTTTCAATATCAGACCAGCACCAAGACGGTGACCGTGAATTCGTACTGGGAATTGCCGGCGCGTCTGTTCGACGATTCCGAGGAGTTGTCGGACTGGGCGAGAGCCGCATTGGCGGCGGCACAGCGCGCGGCGTTGCGCAAGCGGCCGAAGGCGCGCAAATCGGCGAAGGCCGCCGCGAAACGGAAGCCAGCGACGCCCAAGAAAAAATCCAAGGCCGGAGGGGCCAAGACGGGTAAGGCCAGGAAGAAGGCCTAAGCCACCTGGCTGTGCGTCTCGGTGACGTATTCGGGATCGACTTCGCAGACCACGCGGTTGCGGCCATTGCGCTTGGCGGCGTAGAGGCAGCCGTCGGCGCGCTCGATCAGCGAATCCGTGGTGTCATCCGGTTTCAACAGGGAGACGCCGACCGAAATGGTGACGCGGCCCAAAATCTCGCCGGTGGATTTCTTCTTCAGTTCCTTCGCCATCACGGCGCGGCGGATGTGGTCGGCGACCGTCAGCGCCTGGCGCAGCGCGGTGTTCGGCAGCACCACCACGAATTCCTCGCCGCCATAGCGGGCGGTGATGTCCTGTCCCTTGATGGTCTGCTTCAGCGACATCGCCACCAGCCGCAGCACCTGATCGCCGGTGAGATGGCCGTAGGAATCGTTGAACGATTTGAAATGGTCGATGTCGAACATCAAAAGCGACAGCGGCTCGCTGCTCGCCTGCGCGGCGCGCACCGCCATCTCGATCGAGCGGTCGAAATATTTGCGGTTGCCGAGGCCGGTCAGCGGATCGGTCAGGCTCTCCGCGCGGATCGCCTCGAGGCTGTGCTGCAGGTTGCTGATCTCGGTCTTCGAAAGCACCAGCCGGCTTTCCAGCGCCTTGTTGGTTTCCTGCATCTCGCGGGTCGATTTCAAAAGGCCGTCGACGACAGCCTTGATCTCATCTCGATTCTTGGCGTTCCGGAGCTTCTCGCTGGCGCCGCCAAGCCTGGCGTCGTAGCTCTGTGACATGCCGAGCGCATCGACGATCAGGCCCATCACGCCGTCGATTTCGCCGATCACGCGCGCGCCGACCTTGTCGATGCGGTCGGAGGCCTTGATATGGGAGAGATAGGTTTCGTAGATCTGTTCGAGATCGGACTCGCTCAGCCTGCCGCTCTGCGCCAGCGTCTCGTTGATGATCTTGTTGAGCGGGGCGTTGTAGCCGGTCGCGTAGACGTACCAGATTTCGTAATTACGCGGGACGGCGGTCTGCCGGAGGGATCTGATCTGGCCCAATGCGACTTCGGCAAACGCCAAGGTGCGCTCGTGTTCGTCCAGCAGCTTGACCACTGATCCGTCCCCAATATCGAGCAGTATCGCTCGTTGCCGTGCCGCAATGATTAAATTATCGCGGCGAGGTTAGGGGAGGATGATGAACGGCCGGTAAACGGTGCCGGCCGCTACTCTTGTGCGCCGGTTCAGACCCGGGCGCGGACCGGCCGCAGCAGGAATGCCGGCAGATGCGAGTGATCGGCGGGTTCCGACTCAACTTCGCGCTGGGCGCGTCGCGGTTCGGGGCGCCCGATCGAGGGAACGCGCGAAGGCTGTGCCGCGGCAGGCGGCGTAAACGTGTCTGCCGCTGCTTCGGGCTTTGCGCCTGCACTGCGGCCTGAGCCCCTCGGATGCCGCGGTTCGCGTTCGCCGGTCTTGGCCGCACGCGGCTCGCGTTCAGCGCTCTTGTCGCCACCATCTCTGGCGGCGCGCGGCTCGCGCTCACGCCGTGGCTTGCGGCCGCCGCGCGAACCTTCCCGTGAACCTTCGCGCGAGCGATGTTCGCGCGGCTGATCGCTTTCGCCGGACAATTCGGCGGCGACGGCATAATCGCCCTCGGCGGCGGGAATGTTCTGCCCGATCAGCCGTTCGATCGCGGCGATCGATTTGCTGTCGAGCGGGCTGACGATCGATATTGCGGTTCCGGCGCGACCGGCGCGGCCGGTGCGGCCGATCCGATGCACGTAATCGTCGGCATGGTGCGGCACGTCGAAATTGAAGACGTGGCTGACGGCGGGAATGTCGAGGCCGCGGGCGGCGACGTCGGAGGCGACCAGTAGCGGGATCTCGCCCTTGCGGAATTGATCGAGGGCCGCGGTGCGCGCCGACTGGTCCATGTCGCCATGCAGGGCGCCGACGCTGAAGCCGTGCTTCTGCAGCGACTTGTAGACCACGGCGACTTCGCGCTTGCGGTTGCAGAAGATGATCGCGTTCTGAAGGTCCTTGGCGTCGCGCAGCAGGCGGCGAAGGATCTCGCGCTTCTCGTGTGTCTCGCGTCCGCCGCGAACCTGGAACTGGGATACGCCCACCGCGGTCGTGGCGGGCTTGGAGACTTCGATCCGCTCGGGATTGTGCAGGAAGTCCTGGCTGATGCGGCTGATTTCCGGCGGCATCGTCGCGGTGAAGAACAGGGTCTGCCGCGTGAACGGCACCAGCTTGCAGATGCGTTCGATGTCGGGGATGAAGCCCATGTCCAGCATGCGGTCGGCTTCGTCGATGACGAGGAGTTCGACGCCGGTGAGCAAGAGGCCGCCGCGTTCGGTGTGGTCGAGCAGGCGGCCGGGGGTTGCGATCAGGACGTCGACGCCGCGCGTCAGCTTGGAGTCCTGGTCGCCGAACGAGACGCCGCCGATCAGCAGCGCGACGTTGAGTTTCTGGCCGACGCCGTATTTGTCGAAATTCTCCTTCACCTGCGCCGCGAGTTCGCGGGTCGGTTCGAGAATCAGGGTGCGGGGCATTCGTGCCCGGGCGCGGCCCTTTTCCAGCATGGTGAGCATGGGCAGGACGAAGGCCGCGGTCTTGCCGGTGCCGGTCTGGGCGATGCCGAGAACGTCGCGCCGCGACAGAACGTGGGGGATCGCCTGTTCCTGGATGGGAGTGGGGGTCGTGTAGCCGGAAGCCGCGACAGCGGCGAGAACCTTATCGGAAAGGCCGAGATGGGAAAAAGACATTGAGCCTCAAGTCGACACCGCCGTTCGGAATCGAGGGTAAAAAGGCTGTCGCGTTTTGCCCCGAAACGGCGCGCTTTCGAAAAGCTGGGGGCTCTGACTTACGCAGACGAGCGGCTAACCTTGGGGAATCGCGTTTCGATCCAAGGCCGCATTACGGGCGAACATAGGGTCCAAATGGCCAAAGTCAATCTGGGAACGGGACGAATGGCCGAAAAGCCTTAATGTTTTCGAACAAATAAGCCCGAAACTGTCATTTGCCGGTCAAATGAGCTGATGCCACCTGGTCGAGAGAATCGGGGCTTGCAGGCTCTGGTTGAGGGCTGCGCTCCCTGAACTGGCCGGGGGACATTCGCATGGTGGCCTGAAACAGCCGGTAGAACGTCGCCGGGCTGGCAAAGCCACAGGCGCGGGCGATCTCGGCGACCGCTCGCCGTGGCGTCTCATCGAGCAACTGGCCGCTCAGGCGAATGCGCTCTGCGTTGACGGTCTTGGCAAAGCTGTTGCCCGTGCGCTCGAACAGCATGTGCAGATGGCGCACCGAAACCCCGAGCAGGCCGGCCACCATGGCGGCCGACAGGTCCGGCTGCGGCAGATGACGCGCGATCAGCCGGCGCGCCAGCGCCAGGCGGGACGTGCGCAATGCCCGTTGGCCGCGCCGGCTGCCTGCCGCGACCGTGCCGAGATCGATCAGCGCCAGCTCCGCCAGCACATTGACCAGCAACACCGATCGCGCCGTGTCGCCTTCCGCCATCGCTTCCTTGAACTCGGCGAGGGTGGCCTGCCGAAGCGGCGCCCAATCGCGATCGCCTGACGTTTCGCGGACGGCGTCATCTCCGGCCAAACCGAACGCGACTGCATTCCGGACCGGCAGGTCGAGGCCGTCAGCGGGCTCCGAATTACAATCGAGTTCATCATGCATGAGGGACGGCACCTCGGCCTGCGCAAGCGGCCTGACATTGGAGACCTCGTTTTTCCCAGACGTGGCGCCGCCTGTCCTGAAGCGGGGAGGCGGAAGTTCTGAAGCTTTTCTGAAATTGGGCTATCGGGACGATTTTTCAGGCCTTTTCCGGCGGACGTCGATCCATGCTAGGCAGGCCGCGGAGCAGCGGATTGAACCGCTGCGCCGGGCATGCCGACTACGTCATGAAACGGCCGCAACAGCTGGATTTGTCGTGCCGGGGGAACTTTGATGAGGCGTTTGATTTCCACCTTTTTGGCGGCGGCTGGAATGGTTGCCGCGCTCGCGATGTCTGCCGCGCCCGCTTACGCGGCAAAGCGCGTCGCGCTGGTGGTCGGCAACAACGACTACCGCAACGTGCCCAAGCTGCAGAAGGCGGTCAACGACGCCCGCACCATGGGCGATACGCTCAAGCAGCTCGGCTTCACCGTGATGGTGGCGGAAAACCAGAACCGGCAGGCATTCAGCCAGACGCTGCTCGCCTTCGACCGGGCGGTCGAGGCCGGCGACACCGCATTCTTCTTCTATGCCGGCCACGGTTTTGAGATCGCCGGCCAGAACTTTCTGCTGCCGACCGACGTGCCGGCGGCGACCGAAGGCCAGGAAGAACTGGTGCGCGACGCCTCGGTGCTCGCCGACCGCATCATCGAGCGGCTGCAGAACCGCAAGGTGCGCACCGCCATCCTGGTGTTCGATGCCTGCCGCAACAATCCGTTCGAGCGTTCCGGTACGCGCGCCGTCGCCGGCGGCGGCGGCCTGGCGCCGATGACGCAGTTGCCGGAGGGCGTGTTCTCGATCTTCTCGGCAGGGCCGCGGCAGACCGCGCTGGACCGGCTCTCCAATGACGACGCCAATCCGAATTCGGTTTTCACCCGCACCTTCGCCAAGCAACTGACGGAGCCCGGCGCCAACCTGGTTCAGGTCGCGCAGCGTACGCGGCGGCTGGTCAGCGAAATGGCGGAGACGGTTCGCCACAAGCAGATCCCGGTCTATTTCGACCAGATGGTCGACGACGTCTTCCTCAACGGGCTTTCGAAGGGGCCGCCGGAGGCAGCAATGAAGCCCGCCGAGCCGCTGCCGAAACTGGCGGCGCTGCCGCCGGTGCAGCAGCTCAAGCCGCAGAACGATTCCGTCAACGCGCCGATCGCGATGTTCTCGCGCCACAATGGCGGCTGGACCATCGTGTTCTCGATCGCCGACCCGACGCTCGGCATTTCCTGGCGGATGGGAGAGGCCGGCGAATTCCGCGAGACCGGCTTCATGGATACGCTCGACCCGCGGACCCGCAAGCGGATGCCCAACCCGTCGATCGAGCTGCCGGCGGATGCGCCCGCGGCCACCATCCAGGTGCGCTATGTCGACACCAATGGCGAGTTGCAGGGGCCGTTCCCGATCAAGTTCGACCCTGAAGCCGCACTGATCCGCGACCAGCGCAAGATCCTCGACATGACCGCGACGAGCTGGCTGTCGTTCCGCGAGTTCAACGGCTTGCTGGTCTACTACACGCATCTGATGTCGTATCGCTGCGCGATCCGCGAAGTGCGCGTCGGCATCGACTCCACGGTGCCCGACAAGGTGTTGAAGATGCCGCCCTGCGATCCCCGCGATCCGAGCGCGATCCCGCATGAAGCGACGCCCTATTTGAAGCTCTCCCCGCAGACCAGGTCGGTCTCGGTGGAATTGACCTACCGCGACGGCAGCGTGTCGGAGATCAAGAGCTTTCGGCGCTGATCGCCTTCACCATGTGCGCAAGGGATGACGCAACCACTGGGTGCTATACCCGCGAAGGCGGGGTATTTGGAATAATTTGGCACCGAGCGCTGGATGACCAAAATCTGCCTGAAATTATTCACTAAATCGCCGTTTGTACCTAATGATAGTGGGAGGGTTTCAAGGGTGGCGCGAGCCGGAAGGCGGAGGCGCACAACCTAAAGTACGTGGTCGAGTAAGGTGTATGTGTATGTGCGTATCTCGGACGTCCGATCCCGGCCAATCGCCGCGCCGCCGCGGCACTTCCGTGCAGATCGTCTTCCCGGCGCGGCCGTACAATGTCTGAGCTGACCGCCGCTCCCGCCGTACGGCTGGCAATCCCCGCGCAGATCGCCTCGTTGCCGCAATCGCGGTTCTGGCGCCTATGTGTCGATCTTTACCCTGCGCTGGCCGCGGCTTCGCTGCCATGGTCGACGACGGCGGTTTCCGTGTTCATGGTGCTGTGGCTGATCGTATTGATCCCCACGATCCGCTGGCCGACGTTTCTTGAGACATTGCGCGCGCCGGCGAGCTACCTGCCGCTGGCCTTCTTCGCCCTCGCCATCGCGGGCCTGTCCTGGACCCAGGAAAGCTGGCCGGCCGGAATCCAGGGCTTCGAGCCGGTGGCGAAGCTGCTGGCCATTCCGCTGCTGCTCTATCATTTCGAACGCTCCGAGCGCGGGCATTGGGTGCTGTTCGCGTTCCTGGCCGCCTGCGTCCTGCTCATGGGATTGTCATGGGTGACGTATTTCGCCGACTGGAAGCCGCAACAGCCGGGCGGGATGGCCGGCGTTCCGGTCAGAAACTACATCGATCAAAGCCACGAATTTGCGCTGTGCCTGTTCGTGATGGCGCCGCTGATGTTGTCATTGGCCGCCAAGGGCGATCGCGCGTGGACCCTGGCCTTCGCAGTCGTCATGGTGGGCTTCTATCTCGACATGCGGTTTGTCGCGAGTTCGCGCACGGCCTTCGTCTACTTCCCGATCCTGCTGATCCTGTTCGCCGTCAAATATCTGAGCCGGCGGCGCGCGATCGCTTTCCTGCTGCTTGCGGCGGCCGTCGAGTGCGCCGTCCTGCTCTCATCGCCCTATCTGCGCGACCGCGTCGGGCGCACGGTGGAGGACTACAAGGTCGATCGCGAGACCAGCGCCGTTCGCGATACCAATGCCGCTGATGCTACCTCTACTGCTACCGCCACTTCGAACGGTCTGCGGCTGGCGTATTGGCGCATTTCCCTGGCTGCGATTTCCGAAGCGCCGGTGTTCGGCAACGGCACCGGCTCGACCCGGCAGCTGTTCAGCCGCGCGGCCGAGGGCAAGAGCGGCGAATGGGGCAATATCATCCGCAACCCGCATAACCAGACGCTGTACGTCGCAATCCAGTGGGGCGTGCTCGGCTGCCTGGTCCTCTATGCGATGTGGTACTTCCATCTGCAGCTGTTTCTCGGAGCCGGTTTCGCATCATGGATCGGCCTGGTGATCGTGGTGCAGAACTTCATCAGCTCGCTGCTCAACTCCCATCTGTTCGATTTCCACGAAGGGTGGGTCTACGTGCTGGGTGTCGGCGTCGCGGGCGGCATGGCGGCTCGGGCGCGACGCAGCGCTGTCGCCGGGCGAACGAGTCCTGGCCGCGGGGACGAATAGTTCGCCGGCCGGTCCGTTACTTTTGCTGAATACGACCGAGATAGTCGACAACGGCGGAGATGCGTTTTCGCACGACGACTTCCGGGCTCTGCTCCGGCCCGGCCAACTTCCAATACGACGGATCCACGGAGTGGGGCAGGCTGATAATGGGGTTGAACCGTTCGCCCCAAATCGGCATTTCGCGATTGCCGTGAGCGGGAACGGCTTTCGATCCATCGATGGTTTGGTAGAGCGCGGCCGCGGGAAATTCCCCGTTGTTGTTTCTGGCCAATATGGTGAGGTCGGGGGGCGGCACCTTGAGCTGCTCGCGGAGAGGTCCGTTGCCTTTCCCATCCGCACCGTGACAGCTCGCGCAGGACGACTGAAATTCCGACTTGCCGACGTCGACGTCCTGAGCCTGGGCCGCACCCGCAATTGCGGCGGCAAGGCCGGCTGTCATCAACCACTTCAGGCAGCTGGCGATCATGTCATGCCCTCGCCGACGGTTTTCGGATAAACCTTACTAGCGGGCCTGGGTCGGGTCGAGTTTGACGCAGGTCAAGGCGGCGGCAACCTTTGGGCAACCGCCTCGTTCCCGGTGTTCTCCTGGCCGCTACGATATCCCTCTATCAGCTCAGGGGTTGGGCCGGCGCGTGAAGCGGCCTTGACGGAAGCAGATCCGCTCGGGTGGGTAGCTCAAGGCGCAATCCGGGAAGCGCGGCTGGAAGTTTCGACGCCGACGCCGTCTTCGAGCGCAGTTTGCCGTTCGCAAGGAGCTTCTTCAGCGCCTGTCGCATGGCGGGCTCGATCTTCGCACAGATGAACCAGCAGACCGGAACGAGCATCGCCAGGCTGGCCCACACGGCCAGGGAGGCATCCAGGCCGGCATCGGTCAGGACACGGATCATCGCCGTGCCGGTGACGTTGTGGGTCAGATAGAGCGGATAGGTGATCAGGCCGAGCGTCCTGAAATAAGCCGGCGCTTCAGCAGAAGCGGTGTCGGCAGCCTGCCGGTTCTTGTTCGCGGCGAAGCCAATGAGCAGCACCGCCGCAGCCCAAACGAGGATCGGCAAGAAGACCGGTTCATCCGAAATGGCGGGTATGGCTTTCAAAAGGAAATCGGAGAAATAGTAGATCTCGGCACACCCGGAGAGGCATGTCACGGCCACGGCAACCCATTCGAGAGTCGTCAGTGTTCTATTCGCCGACATGAACAGCCAGATCCCGAGCGCGAAGAAGCAGCCATGGTTCAACATCCATGTTGCACCCGGCACGCGGAACATCATGACCATCCAATAGAGCATGTTGGATTCAAACGCACCCGACAGCACCACCATGGAGAAGGCGTTGAACGCGGCGCTATAGATGGTGAGACCCCAGGCCAGATGCCGCAGCGTGACTTTCTTCGTAAGCAGCGTGCAAAACACCAGCCCATAAAAGGCCATTTCCGCCGCCAGCGTCCAATAGACGGCGTCCAGCCACGTGCCGTTGATCCCCTTCGGAATGAGCAGCATTGCCTGGAAGTAGGGAAGGACGAGCTCGGATGCCTTCTCACGCAGAAAGATGAGCAGGATGACAAAGCTCAAGGTGGAGGCAATCCAGACCGCCGGATAAAGCCGCAGTGCACGCCCGAACAGAAACTCTTTCGGGGAACACTTGCTCGCGGAGTTCGCGATGACGAAGCCGGAAATGACAAAGAATATTTCAACGCCCACCCAGCCGAACCACGTGTACGGCGCGGCGTTCGGAAATTGAACGTCGGCGGCGAAGAGATGCTCAAAACTCTGGGGAGCGCCGATGGAAGCCCCGGCCCAGGAATAAAACATCAGATGAAAAACCGCGACGGCGAGAGCGGCCCCGAAGCGCAGCGGATCCAATAAGGAGAAATAGTTTTTCACGGGAATTCACCAGGTTCATGGAGCAATCCCGTTGCAGATATTGGATACGTTCAACACGCTCGTTGACGAACGTCACATAAGTAGCTCACACAATTGGCTTTGGGCCATGCGTGTCGGTTTGGCCGGACCAGGGACTTCCGGTCTGCCCCTGTACGGACATTCTCAGGATAGGCGGGCATGTAGTCGAGGTGCCGACAGCAGAAGTCGCTCGTGGCCCGATCTATTTCGGAAGGCATTCCACATTAAAGGCAATAACGATCTGCGTTGGGTCAGCTTTACCTATGGCCTTCAAGTCTTCCAAACCACTTCTCAGCTTGGCTCCGGCCTCCTTCAAACTGCCTTCAAGTGCCGACTTGGCAGCCCTGCATCTCTCCTCATTCGAGAACTCTTGAAACACTACGGTTGGAAGAAGTCTCCATTCCGCCCTGTCGTTTGTTGCGATCGGATTGATTGAGTAGGAGAAGACGTACATCAGGATCCACATCGGTCTGCTCCGGTTGGGATGCGACGGCGGTTAGGGCCAGCGGCTCCTAGCCATAGTCGAACAAGAAATTCTCACAGGAGCGACTTGTCTTGACTTGGATCAAATAGCGATGCCCGCCTTCCGCCGTTAGTGAGCGCTGGGGACGCAAGGCGGCGCGAAAGGAAAACCCAGTGTCTGATCCTGCAGATATTATTGCTGCCGCTATACGTTCTGCCTTTGACAGCTACCCAAAGGAAGACGATCCGGATTGGAGAAGCCCTAACTGGATCACGCCGACGGAATGCGCGCATCTGACCAAGACAATAATGCAGCACCTAAACGCCAGCGGCTTAGAGATCGTAAGACAAACCACCAAGGGTTAATGCAAGACCGCAGCGGTCAATGCGAAAAGAGCACAAGCCCTACCAGCATCACTGTTAGGGCGCTCGATCCGATTGCAATGCTAGGTGTCTACCGGGTCCATGCGTGCATGAAAGCAGACTTACGCCGATTTGCTCATTCCAACCATGAGCCATTGCACTGCAACAAGGTAGTTCTGCGCGCTGGTTAGAAGCTACACAAAGCCGACCATCTCCGTGCGACATCGCGCGCTTTAATCATTCGGAGCCAGCCTTTGATCTAAATCAAGCAGCAAGTGCCTGAAGTCGTCATCATTATCGCCGCCCTGGACTCAAATGTGAGATCATCAGCATGGGCGAAGACTTCAAGATGCTCCCAATAGCGGACCTGGCGCCAACGCAAGTGACGGTCGGGATGCTTGAAGTCGAAGTCAAGCGCAGGCGTTGGCAAGAGAAGCACTGCCATAAGGCTGCTGACTATTTCAAAGCAACCAGCTTTCCTGTCATTTTGGGTCCCCACGCTCGTCACTATCTAATTGACCGTCATCATCTCACCCTCGCACTGCAGCACGAAGGGATTTGGGAACTCCCAGTCTCGATCGTCGCAGACATGAGTGCGCTCAGTCTCGACGAATTCTGGACAACCCTCGAAGTTCTGAACTGCAGTCATCCATTCGACGATGAGGGCTCGCGGTGTTGCTACGACGATATGCCGACCTCGGTAAACGAACTCAGCGACGATCCCTATCGCTCGTTGGCAGGTTCGCTCAAAAGGGTCGGTGGATACGCCAAGGACAAAGCGCCTTTCAGCGAATTCCGTTGGGCTGATTACCTTCGCTGCCGAATCCCACGTGAACTGGTCGAACGCCATTTCGGCCGTGCGTTGGCGTTGGCGATGAATTTGGCGCTGAGCACAGAGGCGGCAGCGCTGCCAGGCTGGCGGCGCAATCCAACGTAAGACCTGCGGCAAATCCAGGCGATCAAGGTTGGACACTCCCGCCCCTGTCTACCGTGAATGCCGGTCGTCCCCTGTAAGCGGACGACGTCAGGGCCAGCGAGTATGTTCAAAAAGTGCGCCGTCCGGACACCGCTAAAGCAAGGTGGGTTGCCTTGGTCTCGGCTATTCGGTTGACTTGAGTGCGGTGATGCATGCAGGCGACAATTCAGCCACCTTCTCCTTGAGGCAGGCTACGATGCGCTGGCCGACCGGGACGAAGTCCCTTGCACAAGAGCTCTAGGTCACTTTTGCATTCTCGTGCAATTCTAAGGGGATCGGTCAAGCGGTTCTTAGCGAACGCATCTTGACACGACAATGCGATTGCGATGCTGAACATCAGTACCCACACCGGCATGCTTCGCTCCTAAGCGTCGAGTTCCGTAAGTCGTCCCCGGTCTAGTAGCACGACCTGTCGCTGTGTTGGTCCGTCGAATTGCAGCATGTTTTCATCTTTGAGGATCGAGAGCGCGCGTGAGACAGTTTCCAAGGTTCAAACCTAGAAAGTCAGCGATGTCACTCCGGTTCATCGGCAACAACATTACGTTGGCCTCTGCCTTGAGGCGACGTCGCACCATTCTGAACTCATTCAATCACTTCGTCGGCGTGGGCACATAGCGGCCGCGTTGAACGTTCGGCCTGATGTCGATCATGCCGAGATCGACGAGCGTGCGGTGGAAGCGGCGCTTCCGTTCGCAAGGCGACGCAAAGTAGGTTTCGCCGCAATGTTCGAGCAGGCTCGCGCGCGTGGCAAATATCGGATCGAGCGGCAGCCCGGCCTGCTGCAAGGCAACGGTCCCGAGAAAGGCAATATCGAGATCCGCACCCGGTCCGGAAACAAGGCGGTCGGTGCCAATATTCAGCGTTTCGATCGCGTAGAAGGTACGGAACTCGCGCCGCGCATCCTCGGGGAGTTTGAGTTGCCGGTCGATCCGCTTCGCCATGACGGGTTGATGATCTCCGTAGTGTACGATGAGCATGGGACGTTCAGGAAGGTCGCAGCCAGCGCAAGCCTGAGCCTGTTCCAGGTCGACGGCGGTCTCCGCAAGCCGGGCGTAGTACTCGGCATATTGCGCATCGGGGAGGCTTGCGGCCGCGAAGGCACGCTCGCCTCTCGAACTGCCCGGGCGCAGCCAGCCTTCGGTTGTGAGGGCCGTGATTGAAGTTGGTCAGCGCATACAGAAACCGCGGCGCTGCATCGCCGGCGATGCTTTTCGCATGAGCCGCGAGCGCCGCTTCCAGAAACAATGCATCGGAATTTGTCGCTTCGAATCGATTGACATCGAAGGGCGGAGGAAAATCATCGGCGAAAACACGTTCGCCAATACCGATCGAGCGGTAAAATGCATCGTAGTTGAGAAAGTTGCGGCGGCAGCTCGATACGAACATCGTCTTGTAACCGAGCGTCGCCAAGCGATTGGGGAAGACTGCTGTGAAACCGGCCGGCGCCCTCTTGAACAGAAAATAGGCATTCGACCCGAAGCTTGCGCTCGAAAGGCCGGTCAGCAGGCTGAATTCGGATTGCCACGATCCTCCGCCGAAAATATCGACGTTGAGGCTTCCATGGAGACCATTTTTCGGAGAAAGGAACGCGTCGACGATCGGCTCAACCGGAAGTCCATATACGCGCGGATCGAAGATCGATTCGTGCTGGATCACGATAATGTCGGGATAGTCGAGGGTGCGTGCCGGCACGGCCGCCATCAGCGGCAACGGGTCGTTGGCGATATCGCTCAGCGCCAGGCCGCCGAACTGTCGCCAGGAAAGCGGGTCGAGAAGCGAGGCTATGAAGGTCGAAAAGAAGCACCGCCGCTGCGCCGCGATCCGCTGGAAGGCGCTGCCGCCCCCGCCGAGCCGAAAGGCAATGACGACGCAAGCCAGCGTCACGCCGAACAGAAAGACGCTGGCGTCCAAAGCAACCGACGTCCCGGTGCCGTGAATCAGGGTCGCCGTGACAGCCAGGATGAATGCTGCAGTGCCGGTCAGAACGGCCAGAACGGCGCGCGGGTACTGCGAGATGAAGAAGGGAGCTGTGCCCGCGAACATCAGCGGCACGTCGGTGGCGGTCAGCTTCAGTGCGCTGTAATCATGTTTGATCGTCGATGCCGCGGTGATGGCGGCCGCCATCAGGCCGGCCAGCAGTATCGCCCTTTCGAAATCGCCGACGACGAACGAGATTGCCGCCGCGCTGAGGAACAGCGTCGCGATCGCGAAGGGCAGGTGCTGGGTGCTGCGTTCGGCCAGCAGGACGACACCGATTGCCGCCAGCATTATCAGGGTCAGGACCATGCAGCCATGGTAGCTGGAGACGGTCGGAATACAATGAGCGGGCAATGGCTGGCGTGGCCTTTCGGCGCTCACGGAGCGCCCCGCGCGATCTTGTTCAAGCGCGGACCTGCTGGAAAAGGCCGTGGCGATATGATGGTCGCGGTGATCGTGCTGATGCTGGTGGGCGCGGCGCTTTCCGCCCTGATCTGGCGGCTGCAGGCGCATCTGTTGTGCTGGCAGCAGCATAATATGGCGGAATAGGTTTGATGGAGTAAGCTCTGCTCAAGCAATGCGAGGGAGCGGGCGATGAAAACACGATGCTGCATCGTGGGCGGTGGACCGGCCGGCATGATGCTGGGCTACCTGCTCGGTCGCGCCGGCATCGACGTCGTGGTGCTGGAAAAGCACGCCGACTTCTTCCGCGATTTCCGTGGCGATACCGTGCATCCCTCGACGCTGCAGGTGATGGACGAACTCGGCCTGATCGACGGGTTCCTGAAACTGCCGCATCAGCGCCTGCAGCGGATGGAGGGCATGTTCGGCGGCGAGACGGTGCGGATCGCGGATCTCGGCCGGCTCAACGTCAAATACCCGTTCATCGCCTTCATGCCGCAGTGGGACTTTCTCAATTTCCTGCGTGAGAGCAGCAAGCGGTTCGCTTCGCTCAAGGTGATGATGTCGACCGAGGCGATCGATCTGATACGCGACGGCGAGCGTATCGGGGGCGTGAAGGCAAAGACGCCGGACGGTGTGATCGATATCGAGGCCGACCTGACGATCGCCTGCGACGGCCGCCATTCGCTGGTGCGTGAACGCGCCGGCCTCGAAATCGAGGAGATCGGCGCGCCGATGGACGTGCTGTGGTTTCGCGCCGGCAAGCGGCAAGGCGAAACCGAGAACCTGTTTGCCCGCGTCGATCCCGGCAGGATGATGGTGACGTTCGACCGCGGCGATTACTGGCAATGCGCCTTCGTGATTCCCAAGGGGGAGTATGACGCCGTGAAGGCGAGGGGATTGCCCGCGCTGCTCGACGAGATCGCGCAGATGGCGCCGATCCTGAAATCGGGATTGGCCGAGGTGAAGAGCTGGGACGACGTCAAGCTGCTGACGGTTGCGGTCAATCGGCTGAAGCGCTGGACGCGGCCGGGGCTGTTGTGCATTGGCGACGCCGCGCACGCGATGTCGCCGATCGGCGGCGTCGGCGTCAACCTCGCGGTGCAGGACGCGGTGGCGACTGCCAATCTGCTGGCGTCGAAACTGGCCAACGGGTGCCCGCCGGAAGACGAACTCGACGCCGTGCGCCGCCGCCGCGAATTCCCGGTACGGATGACCCAGCGGATGCAGGTCATGGCCCAAAACAACATCATCAGCGCCGCGCTGAAGCCGGGCAATCAACCGCTCAAGGTCCCGCTCGTGATGCGGCTGGTCACCGCCGTACCCTGGCTGCAGGGCATCACCAGCCGATTTGTGGGCCTGGGCGTACGGCCTGAGCACGTCCGGTCGCCATACAAGGCCAGCAATTGAGCAAATGCGGCGCCGCGACAACCCCAGGGTTGCAGGTATTTCGGTGTGCTCAACCAGGGATAACATTTTGGGCAAGTGTAGCAGCCGGGTGACAGCCTTGGGGCCGGAATCAGGTTATTTTTTAGTCAGGATTTCGATTTCGGTGCTTCAATTTTGTTGCTTACAAGGGGAAATGTAATGAAGAAACTGGTACTCGCAGCTTCCATCTTTGCCGCCAGCACGGCGAGCGCTTTTGCGGCCGATCTCGCGGCTCGCCCGTACACCAAGGCTCCCCCGATTGTGGCAGCAATGTATGACTGGAGCGGCTTCTATATCGGTGTGAACGGTGGTTGGGGACAGAGCAGCACCAGATATGATTGGCAGAACTTCCTCGTCCGTTCGGATAATGCAACTGGCGGTACCGTTGGCGGCCAAATTGGCTACAACTGGCAGGCTGGTTCCTGGGTGTTCGGTCTCGAAGCTCAGGGTAACTGGGCTGATCTGAGCCGGTCATATGTAGACCCGTTCAATCCGGCCTGGTCCGTTGGTACAACGGTTGACGCACTCGGTCTGTTCACCGGCCGCGTTGGTTATGCCGCCAATAACGTCCTGTTCTACGTCAAGGGCGGTGCTGCGGTCGCCAGCAACAGCTACTGGGCCGCACTCAACAATGTCAATTTCATCAACGCATCTAATACGCGATGGGGTGCGGATGTTGGCGTTGGCCTGGAATGGGGCTTCACTCCGAACTGGTCGTTCGGTGTTGAGTACAATCACATGTTCCTGGGTGACACGAACTACAATTGGACCAACGCAAATTGGCGCTACACCAACGTCGGCATCCGGCAGGACATCGACTTGGTCACCGCCCGCATCAACTATCGCTTCGGTGGCGCTGGTGTAGCCAGATATTGATCTGATCTTTGTACTCGAACAAACTGGAGCCCCGGCGCAAGCCGGGGCTTTGCTTTTATGCGGTCTGGTCGAGGGCAGGGCCTCATCGAACCAGAACGAACACCTAATTCCAGCTTTGACTCGATTCTTCGCGCGACTCGGGAGCTGTCCCAGATCAGGTCCCGAACCGTCCTTTCGGTCGGAAACGCCGTGGCCTATGCCATGACGGAGTAGCCGCCGTCGACGGGAATCGCCGTCCCCGTAACGAAGTCGGACGCGGGCGAGGCGAGGAAGACGGCGATCCCGGCAAAATCATCGATCGCGCCCCAGCGCGCTGCAGGCGTGCGCGCCAGTACGCGGTCGTGCAGGCCGTCGATCTCCTGGCGGGCGCGCTTGGTCAGATCGGTATCGATCCAGCCCGGCAGGATGGCGTTGACCTGGATGTTGTCGGCGGCCCAGGCGCAGGCGCAGGCGCGCGTGAACTGCACGATGCCGCCCTTGCTGGCGGCATAGGCCGGCGCGAAGCTGGCGCCGAAGATCGACATCATCGAGCCGATATTGACGATCTTGCCGCCGCCGGCCGCCTTCATGGCGGGGTGAACCGCCTGCGAGCACAGGAAGGCGCTGGTCAGGTTGGTTTCCATCACTTTGTTCCACTCGGCGATGTCGAGCACGTGCGGCGGCTTGCGGATGCTCATGCCGGCATTGTTGACGAGCATGTCGATTCGGCCGAACTCGCCGGTGACGCGACCGACCATGGCGGCGATGGCCGCCTTATCGGTGACGTCGGCGGTGACCGCGATCGCCGTGGCGCCGGCTTGCTTGAGCTCGGCTACGGCCGCCGCCGACTTGGCCTCGTTGCGGCCCACCACCGCGACCGCCGCGCCGGCCTGGGCGAGGCCCCTGGCCATGCCGAGCCCGATGCCGCCATTGCCGCCGGTGACGATGGCTACCTTGCCGGTGAGATCGAAGGGTCGTGTCATGGTTGTTGTCCAGTTTCGTAAGGTTGGGTGAAGCGACGAATCTAGCGGTTGCCCTGCCAGATCAGGATCAGGCCGACGGCGCCGAGCAGCGCGCCATATCCGGCCCATTGCAGTTGATTGACCATGAAGCTGGATGACGGCCAGCGAATGGCACCGGTGCCTTGCCCGATCCACAGCAAGCCGATGGCAAGCGCCAGAAAGCCGATGATCGAAAGCGATCGGGCCATGGAATTTCCCCCGTTTCCCACGGCTTGAGCCGCGGGTTATACGGCCGCCGCGGGAAACCATTGCCTGCGGCGACCGTAGCTTGCGATCGAATACAAAGCCGGCCCGCTGCGCAAGGCCTGGAACCCGTCGCACCGCCATTTCAAGGGACATCATGAACCGCAGAACGGTGATCTTCGCGCTTGCGCTTGTCGTCATCGCCAGCGGCGCCTATGCGGCATGGCCCCGGCACGCGGATTTGCGCGGCTTCGAGCCGGCTGAAATCGCTGAGCTGGAGACGGCGATGTGGCGCGATTATTACGAGAAGCGCTATGCCGCGCTGTTCGGCCATCTCTACCAGCTGTCGCGGACGCAGTTCGGGTTCGCACCGCTGGACAGTTTCGAATCGCGCTGGCTGCGGCACAGGCGGCGAGGGCGTTCCAGCCAACGCGCTCCCGCGAGGCGGCGGACGCGGCGCTGCCGCCGCTCGAGACCTATTACCGCCTGCTGGCCTCCGCCGTTCCCGGCGGATTCGATGTCGCGGAGGCGGCACGCCTCGAACTCGACTGGTGGCAGGCGCGACGTGAGGCCGTGAGCCCGGACCAATACGGCGTAACGGTCGCCCGCGTGTCCGCGATCATCTACGACAAGCCGGTAACCGACCCGTCGCTGCTGACCGCGGGCATCGGCCGCGCCGACGCGATGGCCTATCGCGACGAATTGGGAGAGGCGATGACGGATCCGGACTGGTCCGAGGTCGAGTGCCGGCTGCGGCGCGCGTACGCGTCGTTGAAGGCGGCGGTGGCGGACGGCGAACCGTGAAGGCCGCGCGGAGGATTGAGTTGGCGCGGCTCCACTGCAGGCACAAAAAAGCCCCGGACGATGCCGGGGCTTTTGAACTGCCGATGATCTAGCAGAGATCAGTACCTGGCCTGCACCGGAGCGCCGCCCCAGTTGAAGCGATAGACCAGCGACGTGCTGACGGTCTGCACCAACGGCTTGAAGCTGATGGCGTCGGTGGTTGCGAGGTTGCCGACATCGGTGCGGACGGCAATATCCTTCCGATCGTAGTAGGCCGCGCGATATTCGGTCTTCATGAACCAGCCCGGCGCCGAGATGCCGAAGATGTTCAGGTTGTTCTCGACGCCGCCGCCGACGAACCAGCCATTGCGGTTGAACGAGTCGGTGTGGAAGGCCGCAGGCGTGCCAGCGAGGTTGGTCAGGCCAGTGCCGGACCATTGCGACCCGGAGTAACCGCCGTTGACGTACGAAAGCACGTTCGGAGCAATCAGATAGCCGAGGCGAACGCCGCCAGCCCAAGCGTCTTCCATCTTGATGCTGGCCGGTCAGGGCGCGCGAACTCATCGTTGATGGTTCCCTTCAGGCTGCCGAACTGACCATCGCCGAAGATACCAGCCACCCAGCCACCGCCGAACTGCCAGTCATAGCCGATACCGACCGTACCAAACCAACCATCGCCACCGACGCGCTGATTGATGGTCGCCGGAATGCCATGATGTTGGTGTTGGAGTTCGGCATCCCAGACGCCGCCGCCGGCGCCGCCGAAGATGTAAAAGCCGGTCCAGTTCGGGGCCGGAGCAACCATCGGAGCCTTGGCATACGGGCGAGCCCCGAGGTCAGCCGCCGAGGCCGATCCGGTGAAAGCCGCCAGCGCGGTCAGAGCGATCAGTACCTTTTTCATAGTCAATTCCTCAGTCCAAAAGCGTCAGTTCTGATCGCTCTAACGATGCGCGAGCACCCGATTCCCAAAACCCAGTGTCAGGACTATACGCAGTCCCGGCCAAAAAGCTGTTGCCCGAGGACCACAGCTACCCGAAAACGAAAGTCGGGGAATTGCCCGGAAGACGGGCAGATTCGGGCCGTATCCAGCCCAAAAGTGCCGAAAATCGCCCGAAAGTGGGTTCCAGGGACCAAACGGGCGGCCGGCAGGCCGTAACGGACAAGTTCCGTATGATCGAGCAGGCTGAGCAGGCCTCGACCCTGCCATTGGCAGCCGTTCATCGAATCGGCTGCCCGTCGCGCTCGCGGGCTGGACGCCCGATGGGCAACGGGCTCTCTGCCCTCACACGTCCAGCAGGTCGTCGCTGGCGAATTCGGCCTTGTCGGAGATGAAGGCGAACCGCGCCTCGGCCTTGGTGCCCATCAGCCGCTCGACCGAATCGGCGGTGCCTTCGCGGTCGTCGGCCAGCAGCACGACCCGGAGCAGGGTGCGCCTGGCCGGGTCCATGGTGGTTTCCTTGAGCTGCGCCGGCATCATTTCGCCCAGGCCTTTGAAGCGGCCGACATCGACCTTGGCGTTGGCGTTGAACTCGCTCTTCAGCAGCGCTTCCTTGTGGACATCGTCGCGGGCGTAAACCGTCTTGCTGCCATGGGTCAGCCGATAGAGCGGCGGCACCGCCAGATAGAGATGGCCTTCGTCGATCAGCCGCGGCGTCTGGCGGTAGAAGAACGTGATCAGCAGTGAAGCGATATGCGCGCCGTCGACGTCGGCGTCGGTCATGATGATGATGCGGGAATAACGCAGATCTTCTTCGCGGTAATGCGCGAGCGTGCCGCAGCCGATCGCCTGCATCAGATCGGAGAGCTGGGCGTTCGCGGTCAGCTTGTCCTTGCCGGCGGACGCGACGTTGAGGATTTTTCCGCGCAGGGGCAGGATCGCCTGGGTCTTGCGGTCGCGCGCCTGTTTTGCGCTGCCGCCGGCCGAGTCGCCCTCGACGATGAAGAGCTCGGAGCCTTCGGTCGCGGTGTTGGTGCAATCCGCGAGCTTGCCGGGGAGGCGGAGTTTCTTCACCGCGGTCTTGCGTGACGTCTCCTTCTCGGCGCGGCGGCGCAGCCGTTCGTCGGCGCGCTCGATGACGAAATCCAGCAGCTTGTTGGCCTGCAGCGGATTGCCCGACAGCCAGTGGTCGAACGGATCCTTGATCGCCTGTTCGACGATCTTCTGGGCTTCCGCGGTGGCGAGGCGGTCCTTGGTCTGGCCCTGGAATTCCGGCTCGCGCACGAACACCGAGAGCATGACGGCAGCGCCCACCATGACGTCTTCCGAGGTGATCGGCGCGGCGCGCTTGCCCTGGCCGATGCGCTCGGCGTGGTCTTTGAGGCCGCGCAGCATCGCGCTGCGCATGCCGGATTCATGCGTGCCGCCGTCGGGCGTCGGCACCGTGTTGCAGTAGGAGGACAGGAAGCCGTCGGCGTCCGCGGTCCACGCCACCGCCCATTCGCAGGCGCCGTGCGCACCGTTGCGGCCGGATTTGCCGGAGAAGATATCCGGGTGCACCAGCGTGTCGGCGTGAACAGCGGCGGCGAGATAGTCCTTCAGGCCGCCGACGAAGTGGAATTCGTCCTCGGCGGGCACCTCTTCGATGCCCTTCAACAGCGCGGGATCGCAGCGCCAGCGGATTTTCACGCCGCCGAACAGATAGGCCTTCGAGCGCGCCATCTTGAACAGCCGCTGCGGCTTGAACGCGGCCTTGGCGCCGAAAATTTCGGTGTCGGGCTTGAAGCGAATCCGTGTGCCGCGGCGGTTGTTGATCTTGCCGAGGTCCTGCAGCTTGCCTTTGGGATGGCCGCGCTCGAACGACATCTTGTAGAGTTTTTGCTCGCGCGCGACCTCGACCTCGAGCAGCGAGGAGAGGGCGTTGACCACCGAGACGCCGACGCCGTGCAGGCCGCCCGAGGTCTCGTAGACCTTGGAGTCGAACTTGCCGCCGGAATGCAGCGTGCACATGATGACTTCGAGCGCGGACTTTTTCGGAAACTTCGGATGCGGATCGACCGGGATGCCGCGGCCGTTGTCGGTGATCGTGAGGAATCCGTCGGCGCCGAGTTCCACCTCGATGAAGGAGGCGTGTCCCGCCAGCGCCTCGTCCATCGAATTGTCGATGACTTCTGCGAACAGATGATGCAGCGCCTTTTCGTCGGTGCCGCCGATATACATGCCGGGACGGCGGCGTACCGGCTCCAGTCCTTCCAGCACTTCGATGTCGGCCGCGGTGTAGCCGGCCTCGGCGCTGGCCGCCCGGGAGGCGGCCTTGGGTGCCGCGCGGCCCTTTGGGTCCGTGCCAAAAAGATCGGTGGGTTTGGTTTTTGCAGCTGATTTCAATGATTTGGACATGGCTCTTCGTGTGTTGCACGCAGCGCAGCGTGCCGAATCGGTTAGGCTGACTATGCCATGTATGGGCTCAAAAAGTGACGGCTGGGCCGGAAAGCTTGCAGCCATAAAGCTTGGCAGCCACGGCAAGCTTGCAGTCATGGCGTTGCCGCCAGAGCACGCGGTTAACAATATCGCAATGCCCGCGCGGGCCCCCACTTGCATTCACTTTAGAGTTGTTAAAAGGTTCCCGCAGGCAGGGGAGCGTAAATGATCATCAGATTGGTATTGGCTGCCGCACTAGCGGCGCCGTGTGTTGGTTGTGCGTCCGTGACGCGGGGAACGACTGAAAATATCTCCATTTCGAGTACGCCGGCAGGCGCGACGGCCGAGCTATCGGGGCTGGATAATCCGACGGCCTGCGTCACACCCTGCGTGGTCGTGGCCAAGCGCAGCGCCGACATCACGGTGACAGTCACCAAGGAAGGGTACGAGCCGCAGGTCATCCCGTTGACCAAGGAAATCCCGGGGGCCGGTGCGGCCGGTTTCGCGGGCAATCTTCTGGTCGGTGGGCTGGTGGGGATGGGCGTCGACGCCGCCACCGGCGCCGCTCAGGATCACAAGCCGAATCCGGTCATCGTGACCCTGCAGCCGGTCGCGCCGCACGCCCGCCGGCCGAAGCCGCCAAGACGGCCGCCGACGCCGCAGAGCTGAGCGGACGTGCGGAGGGCTGCGCCGGGTGTCGTCGGTGCGATAGAACCCGTGCTTTGCCGTTCCGGCCTTGGATACTCGCCTGAAATCACGATCCGTGGCAGCCTTTGTGACTTGAAGTCACGCAAGCGGCTGGCTTAGCTGTCGTGAGCGCTTGAATCAGTGAACCGATTCAAGGGCGCAAACGGGGCGGGGAAGGCACTCAGGAGATGCAGGATTTTGCGCGCGCATTGGCTGATTTCGTGCGCGACAATCAGGTGTGGGCTGCACCGATCGTGATGCTGCTGGCCTTTGGCGAATCGCTGGCGTTCATCTCGCTGCTGGTGCCGGCCTGGGGCGCGCTGGTCGCGATCGGCGCGCTGATCGGCGTCAGCGGCATCAGCTTCTGGCCGGTCTGGCTGGCCGGCGGGATCGGGGCTGCGCTCGGCGACTGGGTCTCCTACTGGTTCGGCTACCGCTACAAGGAGCAGGTCGCCGAGATGTGGCCGCTGTCGCGTTACCCTGAGATCCTGCCGCGCGGCGAGGCGTTCGTGCGGAAATGGGGCGTGCCCTCGATCTTCATCGGCCGCTTCTTCGGCCCGCTGCGCGCCTCGGTGCCGCTCGCCGCCGGCATCTTCGAGATGTCCTACTGGCCGTTCCAGATCGCCAATTTCGTCTCCGCGCTGGTCTGGTCGGCGGTGCTGCTGCTGGTCGGCGACGTGATGGGCAAGCTTGCCGAATGGCTGTGGCGCGGGCGGTATAGGGCAAGGCCGGTCTTATCCAGCTGACGCACGAGACCCGCCTGGAATGGCAGTCATACCTAGGAGAGGGGCGGAGCGCGGCTTCGCGCTGACGGGGAGAACGGACGCGGCCTTATAGCCGCGCCCATGACTATCGCCGCGACCATGACCATCGCTCGCCGCCGCCGCATTATCGCGGTATGGGCGGACGTCTGCGTTTGAGATTGTCGCCCCTGCCGCCGGATCGGATCCCGCGGCTTCTTCCTTTTCCAAGAAAACGCGGTTGAACTGGCGGCTCCTACGTCAAGCAGGAGTTCGAGATGTATACGCCTCCCCTGTTCAAGTCCGACCGCGCCGCGAGCCTCGCGTTCGCGGAAGCGCGCGGCTTTGCGCTGGTCTGCGCGTGGGACGGCAAAAAGCCGGTCGCCTCGCCGCTGCCGTTCTATCTGACCTCGGCCAATGACGGCACGCTGCGCGCGGCGTTTCATGTCGCGCGTCACAATCCGCTGATAAAGTTGGCGGACGGGAGCACGTCCTGGCTGCTGGCCGTCAACGGCGCGGATGCCTATGTTTCGGCGGACTGGTACGTCTCGCCCGATCAGGTGCCGACCTGGCTATATCAGGTGGTGCACCTGACCGGCCCGGTGCGGGCGATGTCCGGGGACGAACTCGCCGAGCAGATCGAGACGCTCAGCGCCAAGTTCGAGGAGCGGCTGCTGCCGAAAAAGCCGTGGCTGTCGTCGAAGATGACGGCCGGGCGGCTGGAAGCGTTGAGGAAAGCGATCGTGGGTCTTGAGATGACGGTTGAAGAGGTCGAGGGCACCTTCAAGCTGAGCCAGCATAAGCCCGAGACTGACTATGCCTCGATCGCGGGGTCGCTTGCTTCGCAAGCCGATGCGGGCTCACAGCATATTGCGCATTTGATGAGAGAGGCACGGCCGCAAGCCTTTGCCAGCGACACGAACCAGCTCGAAAGGAGCGCGCCATGACCCTCACCGACAGCCATCAGCCCAAGACCGTCAGCGGCTCGACCAAGCCCACCGTGTTCGTGGACGGCGGATCCGGTACCACGGGCCTCGGCATTGCCGAACGCCTGCGGCTGCAGAACGACGTCGTGGTGAAGAACATCGCCGACGACAAGCGTAAGGATCCCGCCGCCAAGCGCGCGCTGCTCAGCGAGGTCGATCTCGTCGTCCTCTGCCTGCCCGATGATGCGGCGATGGAGACCGTTGCGCTGATCGACGGCATGGGCGCGAGCGCGCCCAAAGTGCTGGATGCATCGACCGCGTTCCGCGTCGCGCCCGACTGGGCCTACGGCTTTCCGGAACTGACGCCGGACCAGGCCGACAAGATCCGCGCCGCGCGAAAAGTCTCCAATCCCGGCTGTTATCCGACCGGCGGCATTGCGCTGCTGCGGCCGCTGGTCGATGCCGGCCTGGTGCCTGCGGACTATCCCGTCACCATCAACGCGGTGAGCGGCTATTCGGGCGGCGGCAAGTCGATGATCGCGAGTTTCGAGGACGGCAGCGCGCCGGCGTTCGAGTTTTATGGCCTCGGCTTCGAGCACAAGCATCTGCCGGAGACGCAGCTTTATTCAAGACTGACGCGGCGGCCGATCTTCGTGCCGTCGGTCGGCAACTATCGGCAGGGCATGCTGGTCTCGGTGCCGCTGCATCTCGACACGCTGCCGGGTAAGCCTGACGGTGCCGACCTGCACGCCGCGCTCGCGAAACGCTACGCCGGAAGCAAATACGTCTCGGTGATGCCGCTCGAGAACGCGGCGAGCAAGGGCGGGCGGATCGAGCCCGAGGCGCTCAACGAGACCAACATGCTCGAGCTCTATGTCTTTGCCAGCGAGAAGCATCGCCAGGCGGTGCTGGTCGCGCGGCTCGACAATCTCGGCAAGGGCGCGTCGGGCGCGGCGGTGCAGAACCTGCGGCTGATGCTGGGCTTGGCCGACAAGTAAGGGGAACGCGTGATGAGCCCGAAAGAAGATCGGCGTGCTCGGCGCCTCCGGTTACACCGGCGCCGACGCGGTGCGGCTGCTCGCGCGTCATCCGGACGTGGAGATTTCCGCGCTGACCGCCAACACGCATGCCGGCAAGGTGATGGATGAGGTGTTTCCGCACTTCTTCATGCTCGACCTGCCGGTGCTCGCGGAATGGGAGAAGGTCGACTGGACCACGCTCGACGCTGTCTTTTGCGGATTGCCGCACGGCACGACGCAGGAGATCATCGCGGCCGTGCTGAAGGCCAATCCCGCGATCAATATCCTGGATATGTCCGCGGATTTCCGCCTGCGCGATCAGGCGATGTACGCGCAGTGGTATGGCCATGCGCATCGCGCACCGGATCTGCAAGGCGAGGCGGTCTATGGACTGACAGAGCTGTACCGGAAAGAGATCACCGCCGCGCGGCTGGTGGCGTGCCCCGGCTGCTATCCGACAGCGGTGTTGCTCGCGCTGGTGCCGCTCGTGAAAGCCGGCCTCGTCGACGCGCATGATCTCGTCATCGACGCCAAATCCGGCGTCACTGGCGCCGGGCGCGGATTGAAACAAAACACGCTGTTCGCCGAGGCAGGCGAGGGGCTGTCGCCCTATTCCGTCGCCATGCACCGTCATACCGCGGAGATCGACCAGGAAATCGGCGTCGCCGCAGGTGTGCCCGTCACGGCGAATTTCACCCCGCATCTGATCCCGATGGCGCGGGGCGAGCTCTGCACCTGCTATGTGCGCCTCAAAGGCGCCAGCGCCGACGATCTGCGCGCGGCCCTGGAGCGGGTCTATCGCGACGAGCCCTTCGTGCACGTCGCGAGGAAGGGCGTCATGCCGCAGACCCAGAATGTACGCGGCTCGAATTATGTGCAGATCGGCGTGGTTGCCGACCGCATCGAGGGCCGCGCGATCGTGATTTCCACGCTCGATAATCTCGTGAAAGGCTCGGCAGGGCAGGCGATCCAGAACATGAATCTCATGTTCGGCTGGCCCGAGACGACGGGCCTCGAGCAGATCGCGCTGTTTCCGTGAGGGCAATGCCAGTGGACGAGGACACGCTGCAGTTCTACCGCCGAAATGCCGAAGCCTATGCCGGCTGGGCGAAGGCACCGTCTACGCGGCTGGTCGGTTTTCTCGCGCATGCTGCCGGCAGCCGGCTCGATCCTCGAACTCGGCTGCGGCGCCGGCAATCATTCGAAGGAGATGCTCGCGCGAGGCTTTTCAGTGCGCGCCACCGATGGCTCGCCGGAAATGGCCGGATCGCGTCGCAACGGCTCAACCACCGCGTCGATACCCATGCTGTTTCACGAACTCGACCAGGGGTCGAGGCCTATGACGGCGTGTGGGCCAATGCCTGCCTGCTGCATGTGCCCCGCGATCAGCTTGCGCACGTCCTCTCGCTGATCCGGCGCGCGCTGAAACCGGGCGGCGTGTTCTTTGCCAGTTACAAGGAAGGCGAGGTGGGCGGGCGCGACGCGCTCGACCGCTACTACAACTATCCCTCGCAGGACTGGCTGCGCGCATGCCGAGGCCGGCAATTGGGGCGCGTTGTCGATCGAAAGTGGGGACGTCAAGGGATTTGACGACAAGATGGCTGCGATGCTGTTTGTCGTTGCGCAGAAAGCGAGCTGAAGTCCGGCCT
>CAWAMK010000039.1:0-124861 GCA_963783115.1 uncultured Alphaproteobacteria bacterium
GACCTTGGCGCCGGGAAACATGCCGACCTGCTGGCTGCCCCACACGGCGGTCGCCGCCAGATCCTCATTGAGACCGGGTGCGAACTCGATGTCATGCTGCTTGAGGAAGGATTTTGCGCGCCACAGCGCATGGTCGTACATGCCGAGCGGCGAGCCGCGATAGCCTGAGATGAAGCCGGCGGTGTTGAGCCCCGCCGCGCGGTCGCGTTCGCGCTGCAACATGGGCAATCGGACCAGCGCCTGCGTACCGGAAAGGAATATGCGCTTCGCATCCAGACGATATTTGTCGTCCAGCCCAACTTCCATCAACGCCATTGAAAGACCCCCGTCGCGCTATCAGCCGTGCCGCTTTTGAACCGGTCTAATTGTGAACAGAATGCACCGGTTTTGCTATGCGTGCCCAGCGTGAATTCATGGCCGCAGGACATAACTCATCCCCTGTGGATCGCTCTTGCCGAATTCCGTCTTCTTTGAAACGCTGCGGCGCAAAGGGAGGCACCAGGGATGACGGAGCCGGCGTTCACGACCGAGCTAGCGGAGCGCGACAATTTGCTTTCGGCCCCTGGCGCAGCCCGAAGCAAATGCTTCACGCGCAGGTCTACGACTCCCACGCCTCGATCCACGACGATGCGACCGCGCAAAAGCTCGGCTTTCAGGGCGGCACCATCGAGGGCCCGACCCATTTCAGCCAGTTCGCGCCGCTGGGCGAGCGGGTCTGGGGCCAGGCCTGGTTCGAGACCGGATGCCTGTCGGCGCATTACCGCAACCCCGCCTTCGAGGGCGAGGAGGTGCAGGCCAGTTTGAAAAGCCGAAGCCGGGCGAGAGGGTCTGCGCGATCGGCATGACCAAGCGCGATGGCACCGAGATCTTGCGCGGCACCGCCTCGGTCGGCGGCGATGGGTCGGAAACCGCGCTGCACCGGCGGCTCGGCGAACTGAAACCGCTCGCCGATCCCGTCATTCTCGCCGACCTCAAGGTCGGCATGAAGACAACTCGCCAGACGGTCAAGATGGATTTCGACCAGAACATGGGCGACCTCTATCCGTTTTCGCTGGCGCAGAAGCTGAAGGTCATCACCGAGCCCTCGGCTTATTATTCGCAGGAGCTGCACCCCTGGGGCCGCGCGATCATCCCGATGGAGATGCTGAGCGTGCTGTTTCAATACCGCGCCCGCGAGGACAAGATGCCGATCCGGGGACCGGCGGTCGGGCTGTTCGCCGATCAGGAAATCCGCCTGCTGCGCGGGCCATTATTCCCGGGCGAGACCTACACCACCGAGCGCGAGATCGTGGCGCTGAGTGGCAGCCGCCGCACCGAAAGCGCGTGGATCCGCACGACGGTATTCGCTGCAGATGACAAGCCGGTCGCCACCATGTTGCTCAACATGGCGAGCCTCAAGGATCTCCTACGCCGGCTACGAGCAGGAGCACAAAGCGCTCTACGGATAAATCAAGCCACCCCGCTATCGCCAACAAGGACAACAACAAAATGGCCCGCCTGCCCTATCTCGAAGCCGACCAGGTCGCCCCCGAATACCGCGACATGCTCAAGCGCAACACGAACCTGCACAAGCTGCTGGTGAACTCGCCCGACATGGCGCGCGCCTTCAACGGCATCGGCGGCTACATCCGCTTCAAGAGCAAGCTCGACCCTCGTTTGCGCGAGCTTGCCATCCTCCAGGTCGGCTGGATGGAAAAATCCGAGTACGAGTTCACTCACCACGTGAAGATCGGCCGGGAGTTCGGCGTCACCGATGACGATATCGCCGCCCTGATGGCCGAGACCGAGGGCAAGCCCTCAAAGCTCGAGCCGCTGGCAAAGGCCATCCTGCGCGGCGCCCGCGAGATGGTGCGTGAGCTTGCGATGTCGGAGGCGACCTTCGCCGAGATCAAGAAGGAGCTTTCCGACGAGCTCATGGTCGACCTCGTGCTGACCATTGCGTTCTACTGCGCTGTCGTCCGCGTGCTGGCGACGATGAAAATGGACAACGAACCCTATTACAAAGAGGTACTGAAGCAGTACCCGATCCCGGGAGTGGAATGAAATGCGCCTGAAAGATCGTGTCGCCATCGTCGTCGGCGCCGGACAAAGCCCCGGCGAGGGCATCGGCAACGGCCGCGCCACCGCCCTCACTTTCGCCCGCGAGGGCGCAAAAGTGCTGTGCGTCGATCACAATCTGGCCTCCGCGCAGGAGACGGTCGACCTGATCGCCGCCAAGGACGGCGTCGCGGCGGCGTTCAAGGCCGACGTCACCAAGAACGCCGAGCTGAAGGCGATGGTCGAGGATGCGAAAGCCCGCTGGGGCCGCATCGACATCCTGCACAACAATGTCGGCGTCAGCCTGTCCGGCGGCGACGCCGAACTGCTCGACATTACGGAGGAAGCCTTCGACCGCTGCGTGGCGATCAACTTAAGGAGCTGCGTGCTGGCCGCCAAGCACGTCATCCCGGTCATGCGGGCGCAAAACAGCGGCGCGATCATCAACATCTCGTCGATGGCCGCGATCACCACCTATCCCTATGTAGCCTACAAGGCGACCAAGTCGGCGATGATCGCCTTCACCGAACAGCTCGCCTACCAGAATGCGCAATACGGCATCCGCGCCAACGTCATCCTGCCCGGCCTGATGAACACGCCGATGGCGGTCGACACCCGCGCGCGCGAGTTCAAGAAGAGCCGCGCCGAGGTCGAGGCCGAGCGCGACGCCAAGGTTCCGCTTCGCAAGAAGATGGGCACCGGCTGGGACGTCGCCAACGCGGCTTTGTTCCTTGCGTCAGATGAAGCGAGTTTCATTACCGGCGTGACGCTGCCGGTGGACGGCGGGGCGAGCGTAAGGCGGGGATAGATTTCGTAGGGTGGGCAAAGGAGCGAAGCGACGTGCCCACCATCCGTCACCGAGTTCGCCGTGAAAATGGTGGGCACGCTGCGCTTTGCCCACCCTACGAAGGCAGATCACGCCTGCGTGTGCGCTACCGCGGCGCAGCAACCGTGTTTCTACGGTCCCCGACGTTTACGTTCGGGTAGTAACTTTCTCTTAAGGGTTGCGGCCATCGGGCGGCTTTTTTTGGCGCCCTATGTTCACACGGGCTGCGCCAGCGTATTTGTCGGCCCTTCTGTGTGATTCGACACATTCAATTGAATCAAACGACACGATGATGTGACGGCACATCGTCGCTGGTCGCGATACCGACTCGTTACGGTCGCACGAACTTCACGTGCGGCCGCTATCACGCGCCACAAGAATTGTGGCAAGCGCCGCAGAATGCCGAGGCACCATGAACGAAGAATTCGACTACGATCTGACGCCATCCCAATGGGAAGCATTGAAAGCGTTGCGGACGCCGGCAGCAAAACTGCCGCGCTTGAGCCGCTTTGCGATCGACGGCCTGATCGCGCTCGGGCTCGCCGTCGTGCACGACCAGGTTCCCGTCATCACCGCCAAGGGACGCAAGGTGCTGATTTGCGGCTCGTCGCTGCTGTTGCAGGACCTGGCAGCCTGATTCCGCGCGGCATCACGCAACTGCAATATGACATTTTGCATTGACCACGCCTGATTCCCATGGATATCAGGGTTCCATCGACTGAGTGGCAACTAGGGTTCCGGGTGGCGAGATCGCCATCGGCGGTCCGAGCGTTGCGGAAACCGCGCTAGCCCGCGGCTGCACCCGAGGGACAAAAGCCCAGAGGAGGAGATGTCGAGATCTTTGTTCGCGCCTGATGGCACGGAGGTCTCATGTCGCTCGTCTCGCTCTCCCTCGTGGTTCTCGATTTTGATTGGGGGCGTGGTGCTGCTGGGATCGGCAAGGCCGTAGGGCGTGCCTCACACCGGCTTTTCGTCATCCGTCACCGGCGAGGTGATCACCAAAAACACCAGATCGACCAGCCCCGAATTCGAAATCGCGTGTTCGACGCCGGGCGGCAGGAAGATGAAGTCGTGCTTGCGCACGACATGGTTCTTGCCCGCGATCTCCATCAGCCCCTCGCCTTCGAGCACGTGATAGATTTGCTCCTGCACGAGATGCTTGTGGCGCGCAACGTGCGCCATCGGCTGGTACATCGAGATCCGGTAGTCGATGTGGCGGGAGCCCGCGGTCTCCGGCATGACCAGTGGTTTCGACAGCGCGCCGCCGAAATGATTGGGAAATTCCCGCCACGGCACTTCGGCGATGTTGCGGATGAAGGCGCCGTTGTTTTCCGAAGCCATGAAGGCCTCCTTTCGTCAGATCACCAGCGCGCCGCCGTCGATATAGACGATCGATCCGGTCGCGAAGCCGTTCGCCATGAAACCTAGAATTTGCCGTGCGATATCCTCGCCCATGCCGACGCGGCCCACCGGCAGCGACGCCGCGGTCTTCGCCAGCATGTCGCGCCGCGCCTCTTCCGGCATCGCCGCGCGGATCGGCGTGTCGATGACGCCGGGCGAGACAGCAGTTGACGCGCACCGGCGCCAGTTCCAGCGCCAGCGCTTTTGCCAGCGATTCCAGCGCGCCGTTGGCGGCACTGACGATCGCCGAATTCGGGCGCGGACGAACGCTGAGGAAACCCGACACCAGCGTCAGCGAACCGCCGGCGCGGATCTGCGCTTGCTGCGCGACACGCCATGCGCCCCAGAACTTGCCCTCCATCGTGCCGCGGACATCCTCCATCGCCACCGTCTTGAACGGGCCGGTGCGAAGCTGCGCCGCCGTCACCACGACATGATCGACCGGGACCGCAACGCTGGAACAGGTTTGCAACGCTGTCATCGCTGGTGACGTCGGCGGGGATCGCGATCGCGTTCAACTTGCTCGGCGGCCTTGTCGAGCCGCTCGACATTGCGCGACGCAATGATCACATTCGGCGCCTTCGCGCTTCGCCATTTCGGCGGTCGACAAGACCGATGCCGGAGGAACCACCGACGACGACGACTTTCTTGCCTGCAAGCAACATGAGATTTCCTTATGGCGTGAGATCAGGCGGGCTGATAGCGCGTGCCGATGCCGGCCTTGCTCTGGCCGAGCCCGGGCAATTCCCACACCCCCGCGCCGACCGGATTGATGTCGGCGGCGATATCGACGTCGATCAGATAGGGCTTGTTGGCCGCGATGCCCTTGCGGATCGCCTCGCCGAGATCGCCGGCGCGATCGACGCGCACGCCCTCGACGCCGCAGGAGCGCGCCATCGCGGCGAAATCCGGATTGTAGCGCTCGCCGGTGTTGGGATCGTGGAAGTCGGTCGCCAGCTCGCGGCCGCCGAGATAGCCGCGCTGCAGCCCGCGGATCGAGGCATAGGCGTAATTGTTCCAGACCACCCAGACCACGGGCAGATTGTATTCGACCGCGGTGCCCAGCACGTTGGCGTGCATGAAGAACGCGCCGTCGCCGCACACGGATACGCAGGGCCGGTCGGGCGCGGCGAATTTCGCGCCCATCACGCCGGCGACGCCAAAGCCCATCGGGCCGAATCCCATCGAGCCGATCAGCGAATCCGGCCGCTTCGGCTTGCAGAAGCCGAGCAGCCAGTTGTGATGCACGCCGATGTCGCTGACGAGGATCGCATCCTCCGGCAGCGCCTTGTCGATTTCGAGCGCGGCGCGCTGCGGATTGATCGGCGTGGTGTCGTCGGAAAATCCGGGCGCGACGAACTTGTCCCACTCCTTGCGGTAGCCATCGATCTGCGCCAGCCATTTCTTGCGGGCATCGGCCTTCTTCGTCAGATCGGCGCGGCGATCGAGTTCGGCATGAACCTGCCGCAGGAAGGTGCGGACGTCGGCCATCAGGCCGAGCGCTACGGGATAGTTGCGGCCGATCTCCTCGGGATCGATGTCGACATGGATCAGCCGCGTCGGCGGAATGGTGAAGGAATAGCCGGGAATCCACGAGCTCGACGTGCGGTCGTCGAACCGCATCCCCATCGCCAGCAGCACGTCGGCCTGACGCGTCGCGTGGTTGGCCTGGTAGTGCCCGGCGCGCGCGACGAGGCCGAGCGCCAGCGGATGGTTGCAATCGATCGCGCCGAGGCCGCTGGCGGAGGCCGCGACCGGAATCTGCAAGCGCTCGGCGAGCTTCAAAAGTTCTTCCGCCGCGCCGCCATAGCGCACGCCCTGCCCGACGATGATCGTCGGCCGCTCGGCGCCGAGCAGCATGTCGACGGCTTTCACCACGCCATCCGGATCGGCGCCGCAGCGGCTCGATATGTTGGCGTTCCAGGCTTGCGCGTTCGGCGCCTCCTCGGCGGCCGACTCCATGAACACGTCGAAGGGCACGTCGAGCACGACGGGACCCGGACGGCCGGTCGTCATGGTCTTCCAGGCCTGCCGCACCGCCAGCGGCACCATCTCGCCGCGCGTCGGCTGAAACACCTTCTTGCAGTAGGAGCGCACCGTCGACGGGAAGTCGGCCTGATAGTGCCGGTACAGTTCCTGGAACGCGCCGCGGTTGAACTGGCTGGTCGGCACGTTGCCGGTCACCGCCAGGAACGGCACCGAATCCAGAAACGCGTTGCCGAGCGAGATCGGCAGGTTGGCCGAGCCCGGTCCGCAGGAGGTAAAGGTCGCCGTCGGCCGCCCCGAGACGCGGTAGTAAACGTCGGCCATGAAGCCGGCGACGCTCTCGTGGTGCACCGAGATGGTCTTGATGTCGGACGAGCGCTCGTACAGCGCGTCGATGAACTGGATGTTGCCGTGGCCGCACAGGCCGAACACCTGCGGCACCTTCTCCTGGATCAGATAGTCGACGATGACCTGGGCGCCGTTGAGCATGTTACGCGACATCGTTTCACTCTCTCCCTGCAGCTCAACGAATTCGCCTCCGCGTCTTGCTTGCGCGGCCGGCGACGGGGTCCGAACCTATTTCTCATAATACTGTACGTCAATTGCTATTGTGGTATGCTCTTGGCTGACGGCCTCGCTCGTTGCGCGGCGCTGTTGCCGGGCGAGGACGGCCTGAATAGAGTTCGCCTCGCCCATCTGGAGAGTTGATTCCGTGAAATCGCGCACCAAGCCGAAGACGAGCGACAAGCCGGCCACTCCGCGCAAGGTTTCAGTCGGCAAGGTCTCGATCGCAAGGCTGGTGCCAACGAGCGAGCCCAATATCGACGACGAGGCCGAGGAGCGCGCGCGCGGCGGCGTGCAGTCGCTGGGCCGCGCGTTTTCGATCCTCGAGGAAGTCGCGCGCCACCGCGAAGGCATTGGCCTGGCGGACCTCAGCAAGCTGGTCGGCCTGCACAATTCCACCACCTTCCACCTCGCCAAGACGCTGGTCTCGCTCGGCTATCTCCGGCAGGAGCGCGATTCGAAGCGCTATCGTGTCGGCCGGCCGCTGTTTGCGCTGGCGGCCAGCGCGCTCGACGAAATCGAGATGGTCAATCTGGCGACGCCGATCCTGGAAGATCTTGTCGCGCGAGAGCGGCGAAAGCGGCCATTTTGCCGTGCGCATGGGCGACGCCGTGGTCGTGATCGCCCGCACCAGCGGGCCCGGCGCGTTCCAGCTGACCGACCGCGTCGGCGTGGTGCGGCCGGCGCATTGCACCGCGCTCGGCAAGATCATGCTGGCCTCGCTGCGCCCCGATCAGTTGAAGCGCTTTCTCGAACGGGTCGAACTGAAGCCGTCGACGAAGAAGTCGATCACCGATCCCGCCGTGCTGCTGCGCGATATCGCCGAGATCCGCCGCAGCGCGATCGCCTTCGACGACGGCGAATTCAACGCGGAAGTCCGCTGCGTCGCGGTGCCGGTCTATAATTTCACCGGCGAAGTGATCGGCGCGCTCGGCATTTCCGGCCCGATCTGGCGCATGACCGACCAGGTGCTGCAGAGCCGCGCCAAACTGGTGCAGTCGGCCGCCGGCCGGCTGTCGGCCGAATTCGGCGCGCGGAATCTGGCGAAACCCTCCTGATCCGCTCCGGCTAAATCCTCTCCCAACGGGCCGAACGCGGCTGCGACGCATTTGGCGTTGACAGGAACCATCGCGTCCGGAAATATCCTACAACAATAGAAGAACGTCTCTCACATTGTCGCATAAGCGGGAATCGGAAGAGAGAACGTCGCGACGTATCCCGGGAGGAGACCAGTGATGACCCGCTACAGCCGACGTACTTTGTTGAAGGCCGGCGCCGCCTTTGCCGGCGCCTCCGCGATCGGATCTCCAGCCATCCTCAGCGCGCAGGCCGCGCGGATCAAGATCGGCCATCTGGTGCCGCTGACCGGCTTCCTCGGCGCGATCGGCAGCTACGCCCAGCTCGGGGTGAAGATGGCCGCCGAGGAGATCAACGCGTCCGGCGGCATCATGGGCAAGCCAATCGACCTGATGTCGGAAGACTCGGTCAATCCCGCCACCGCCTCGACCAAGGCGCAGCGCATGATCGAGCAGGACGGCGCGGCGCTGCTGTTCGGCGAAATCTCTTCGGCCTCGTCGCTGACCATCATGCAGGTCGCCGAGCGCAACAAGAAGGTGTTCTTCTCGACCGGCGCGCGCTCCGACGCGCTGCGCGGCAAGGACTGCAACCGCTACTCCTTCCACTGCGACATCCCCAACACCGTGATGGTCAACGCCGTCGGCACCGCGCTCAACCAGAAGGGCATGGTGAAGGGCAAGAAGTTCGTCACGCTGACCGCGGACTACATTTTCGGCCACGACCTGCTGAAGGCCGCAAAGGTCTTCTTCAGCGCCAACGACGCCACCCTGATCGGCGACGAGCTGATTGCGACCGACGTCACCGACTTCAGCCCGTATCTGCTGAAGGTCCGGCAGGCCAAGCCCGACGTCGTCTGCTGCAACCTCGCCGGCAACCAGGTCACCAACCTCGTCAAGCAATATGCCGAGTTCGGCCTGCCCTACCCGCTGGTCGGCTTCAACCTCAACACCGGCGACGCCTGGGCGATGGGCGAAGGCAATCTGAGCGGCACCTGGCCGACGGTCTGGTATCACACGCTGGACAATCCGGCCTCGAAGGCGTTCGTCGAGAGCTTCACCAAGAAGCACGGCAAGCCGCCGGAAAACCACGCCTGGATCGAATACATCACGCTGAAGATGATCGCGCAGGCGATCACCGAGACCAAGTCGACCGAGAGCGACGCGCTGATCGCCTATTTCGAGAAGCAGACCCAGTTCGACATCATGAAGGGGCGCAAGGCCTATTTCCGCTCCTGGGACCATCAGCTGGTGCAGGAGGCCTATCCCTTCACGGTGAAGCCGAAGGGCGAGATGAAGGACAAGTGGGACATGCTGGTGCTCGGCGACGCCGTGCCGGCCGCGAGCGCGGAGCTTGAATCGATCTACCCGACGAAGACGCAGAATCCCTGCAACATGAAGGCATAGAATGCCCGGAAAGTCGAGACCGGTTCGGAGCAGCTCGGCGTTAGCGGCGCCGGCACTAGCATCAGCCGGCGCCGTCTACAAGCCGGCGCCGTCTTTTAATCTTCGCGGATCGCACATGCAGTTCGGATTTCTGCTGGAACAGGTGGTGAATGGCCTGGTGCTCGGGGGCTATTACCTCCTGATCGCGCTCGGCCTGTCGCTGATCTTTTCGCGTCGGCGGCATCGTCAATCTCGCGCATGGCGCGTTCTATGCGCTCGGCGCCTACATCTCCGTCGAGATCACGAAATATCTCGGCTTCGGCCCGGCGGTGGTGCTGTCGCCGATCGCGGTGGCGCTGCTCGGCATTCTCTTCGAGCGCTTCATCCTGCGGCGGTTCTACGACGCCGATCCGATCCTGAGCCTGCTGGTGACGTTCGGGCTCGCCATGGTCACCGAACAGGCGATCCGCATCATCTGGGGCGCGCCGCCGATCTCGGCCGCGATCCCGCAAAGCTTTCGCGGCTCGGTCTTCCTCGGCGACTTCCTGTTCTCGCGCTATCGCCTGCTGATCCTCGCCGTCGTCGCCGCGGTCCTGCTCGGCGTCTGGCTGCTGCTGCACAAGACCTCGTTCGGCCGCGTGGTGCGCGCCGGCATCCAGCGGCCGGACATGGTCGCCGCGCTCGGCATCCGGCTGCAGCCCTACATGACCGCGATCGTCATGCTCGGCGTCGGCATGGCAGCGCTCGGCGGCGCGTTCTTTGCGCCGATCACGATCGTGCATCCGGCGATGGGCGCCGAGATCATCACGGTCGCCTTTGTCGTGGTCGTGATCGGCGGTCTCGGCAGTTTCTGGGGCGTGGTGCTCGCGGCGATGCTGGTCGGCGTGGTCAGAGGCATCACCATCCATTTCGCGCCCGGCCGCCGGCGAAGCCTCGATCTATGTGCTGATGTTTCTGGTGCTGCTGGTGCGCCCGCGCGGGCTGCTTGGCGAACGTATCGAGAAGTTCGAATGACGACCAGCTTCGCCGACCAAATATCGTCCGCTGCTGCTGGCTGCGCTTGCCGTCATCGTGCTGCCGTTCGCGCTGTACCTGATGGGCCTGTCGCTCAACACCGGCACCATGGTGGTGGCGCTCGCCATTGCCGCGATGGGGCTCAATCTCTGCATCGGCTACACCGGCCTGGTCTCGTTCGGCCACGGCGCCTGGTTCGGCATCGGCGCCTATGCGGCCGGGCTGATCCAGCGCAACTGGTTCAACAACGACATCTTCCTGCCGCTGCTGCTGGCGGCGGTCGTCGTCGCCATCATCGCGACCTTCGTCGGCTTCGTCATCCTGCGCCGGCGCGGCGTCTATTTCTCGCTGCTGACGCTGGCGCTGTCGGCGCTGACCTACACCATCGCCTTCCGCTGGACCGCGGTGACCGGCGGCGAGGACGGCCTCGGCGGCTTGAAGCGCGGCAGCATCGGGCCGTTCAGCCTCGACAATGCGCTGAACTATTACATCGTCGTCGTCCGTGCTCTGCCTCGGCGTGCTCTATCTGCTGCTGCGGCTGGTGCGCTCGCCGTTCGGCCATGTGCTGATGGCGATCCGCGAGAACCAGTTGCGCGCCACGTTCCAGGGCTATCCGGTCGAGCGCTACAAGCTCGGCGTGTTCGTGATCTCCGCCGTGGTCACCGGGTTTGCCGGCGGGCTGATCGGCTTCCAGAATTACCTGGTCTCGGCTGAAGCGGTCTCCGTGCCCTTCTCCGGCGAGTTGCTGGCGGTCGTCGTGATCGGCGGCATGCGCAGCATGCTGGGGCCGGCGATCGGCGCGCTGTTCTTCATCCTGTTCCGCGAGTTGTTTTCGATCTGGACTTCGAACTGGCTGTTGTGGTTCGGCCTCGTCTTCGTCGCCTTCGTGCTGTATTCGCCGGGCGGCCTCGTCGGCATCTGGGCGACGCTTTCAAAACGCTGGTGGCCGCCGCCGGAAGAATCCGCCGCGATGAGCCGCCGGAAAATCTACGAGGGCCTGCCGCTGCCGGCCTTCCTGCTGCCGAAAGCGCTCGACGGCATCGTGCTCGACGTGCGCGGCGTCTCGAAGAGTTTTGGCGGCATTCGCGCGGTGACCGATGCGAGCCTGCAGGTCGGCGCCGGCGAAATCCATGCCCTGATCGGGCCGAACGGCGCGGGAAAGACCACGCTGTTCAATCTGGTCTCCGGCCTCTACCCGACCGATACCGGCACCATCAAGCTGAACGGCCGCGAGATCCAGGGCGTGCCGTCGGAGGCGATCTGCCATCAGGGGCTGGCGCGCTCGTTCCAGATCACCAATCTGTTCAAGGGGCTGTCGATCTACGAAAACCTGCGGCTGTCGCTGCAGGCGCAGAACGCCGGCCGCTTCAACCTCTGGCGCGATATCGATCACTACGAGGACATCCACGCCGAGACCGCGGAACTGATCAAATTCCTCGGCCTCGAAGGGATCGAGACCATCGAGGGCGGCGAACTGTCCTATGGCGGGCAGCGGCTGGTCGATCTCGGCATCGCGCTCGGCTCCAAGCCGCAGGTGCTGCTGCTGGACGAGCCGCTGGCAGGCCTTGCCGCCGCCGAGCGCGAGCGCGTCTCGAACCTCGTCAAGAACATCGCCGCCAATATTCCGGTCCTGATCGTCGAGCACGACATCGACCGCGTGCTCGGCTTCTCCCGCACCGTCACCGTGATGAACCAGGGCGAGGTGCTGATGACCGGCACGCCCGACGCCGTGCGCGCCGACCAGCAGGGTGCAGCAGATCTATACCGGCACCGGCATCCCCGCGGTCGAGCACGCCAGCAGCGAACGGGTCGGCGCGAGCACCGAACCGGTGCTGCGCTTCGAGCGCGTCAACACGTTTTACGGCAAGAGCCATATCCTGCACGACGCCACGCTCGACGTGCGCGAGGGCGAGATCGTCGCCCTGCTCGGCCGCAACGGCGCCGGCAAGTCGACGCTGCTGAAGACGCTGGCGGGCCTCGTGCCGCTGTCGTCGGGCAAGATCGCCTATGCCGGCGCCGACATCTCCCGCCTGCCCGCGCCCGACATCGCGCGCGCCGGCATCGGCTATGTGCCGCAGGGCCGCGGCCTGTTCGCCGGCATGACGGTGCGGGAAAACCTCTCGCTCGGCCGCCTCGCCCGCAAGACCGACGGCAGCAACGGCGTGGTGTGGGACGAGGCGCAGATCCTGGAATATTTCCCGCGCCTGCGCGAACGCATGGACGTCGCGGCGGATTATCTCTCCGGCGGCGAGCAGCAGATGGTGGCGGTGGCGCGCGCGATGTCGGGCAACGTCAAACTCTTGCTGCTCGACGAACCCTTCGAGGGACTGGCGCCGACGGTGATCCTCGAACTGTTCAAGGTGTTCGACCGGCTGCGGCAGCACATCTCCATCGTGATCGTCGAGCACAATCTCGATCTGGTGCTGGCGCTCGCCGACCGCGTCTTCGCGCTGGAGCGCGGCGCGGTGTTCCATCAGGGGCCGGCGCAACCGCTGCTGACCGATCTCGACTACCGGAAGAAGATTCTTGTGGCTGTGACGGCGCTCATCAGGAGGCGGCAATGCGATATCTGCCAGCGATGGTTGCCGGATCGATGCTCCTGTTCGCAGGCTACGCCTCTGGCGGCCGACAACCAGATGACCATCGCCGTATTCACCAAGAACCGCACCAACCCCGCCTATGAGGCCTTCCGCATCGCCTCCGACCAGATCGCGCGCACCACTGGTGTGAAGCTGATCCACCTGGTGCCGAACCAGCCTGACAACGTCGACGAACAGAAGGCGATGGTCGATCAGGTGCTGAAGGACAAGCCGGACGCGGTCATCTTCATCCCGGTCGGCTTCTGATCCTCGCGTGTCGTCGTGGTCTGCTCGGCGTTTGGCTGCTGCTGCACAAGACGTCGTTCGGCCGCGTGGTGCGCGCCGGCATCCAGCGGCCGGACATGGTCGCGGCGCTCGGCATCCGCCTGCAGCCCTACATGACCGCGATCGTCATGCTCGGCGTCGGCATGGCAGCGCTCGGCGGCGCGTTCTTTGCGCCGATCACGATCGTGCATCCGGCGATGGGCGCCGAGATCATCACGGTGGCCTTTGTCGTCGTCGTGATCGGCGGCCTCGGCAGTTTCTGGGGCGTCGTGCTTGCGGCGATGCTCGTCGGCGTGGTGCGCGGCATCACCATCCATTTCGCGCCCGGCCGCCGGTGAAGCCTCGATCTACGTGCTGATGTTCCTGGTGCTGCTGGTGCGGCCGCGCGGGCTGCTCGGCGAGCGTATCGAGAAGTTCGAATGACAACCGCCGCTCCGCCGCCAAATATCACCAGTTGCTGCTGGCTGCGCTCGCCGTCATCGTGCTGCCGTTCGGCCTGTACCTGATGGGGCTGTCGCTCAACACCGGCACCATGGTGGTGGCGCTCGCCATCGCCGCGATGGGGCTCAATCTCTGCATCGGCTACACCGGGCTGGTCTCGTTCGGCCACGGCGCCTGGTTCGGCATCGGCGCCTATGCGGCCGGGCTGATCCAGCGCAACTGGTTTAGCGGCGATATCTTCCTGCCGCTGCTGCTGGCGGCGGTCGTCGTCGCCGTCATCTCGACCTTCGTCGGCATCGTCATCCTGCGGCGGCGCGGGGTCTATTTCTCGCTGCTGACGCTGGCGCTGTCGGCGCTGACCTACACCATCGCCTTCCGCTGGACGGCGGTGACCGGCGGCGAGGACGGCCTCGGCGGGCTGAAGCGCGGCAGCATCGGGCCGTTCAGCCTCGACAATGCGCTGAACTATTACATCGTCGTCTCGGTGCTCTGCCTCGGCGTGCTCTATCTGCTGCTGCGGCTGGTGCGCTCGCCGTTCGGCCATGTGCTGATGGCGATCCGCGAGAACCAGTTGCGCGCCACGTTCCAGGGCTATCCGGTCGAGCGCTACAAGCTCGGCGTCTTCGTGATCTCGGCCGTGGTGACCGGCTTTGCCGGCGGGCTGATCGGCTTCCAGAATTACCTGGTCTCGGCCGAAGCGGTCTCGGTGCCGTTCTCCGGCGAGTTGCTGGCGATCGTGGTGATCGGCGGCATGCGCAGCATGCTGGGGCCGGCGATCGGCGCGCTGTTCTTCATCCTGTTTCGCGAGCTGTTTTCGATCTGGACCTCGAACTGGCTGTTGTGGTTCGGCCTGATCTTCGTCGCCTTCGTGCTGTATTCGCCGGGCGGCCTCGTCGGCATCTGGGCGACGCTGTCAAAACGCTGGTGGCCGCGCGCCGGAAGAAGTCCGCCGCGATGAGCAAGCCGGAAGATCTACGACGGCCTGCCGCTGCCGGCCTTCCTGCTGCCGAAAGGGCTCGACGGCATCGTGCTCGACGTGCGCGGCGTCTCGAAGACTTTCGGCGGCATCCGCGCGGTGACCGATGCGAGCCTGCAGGTCGGCGCCGGCGAAATCCACGCCCTGATCGGGCCGAACGGCGCCGGCAAGACCACGCTGTTCAATCTGGTCTCCGGCCTGTTCCCGACCGACAGCGGCACCATCAAGCTGAACGGCCGCGAGATCCAGGGCGTACCGTCGGAGGCGATCTGCCACCAGGGGCTGGCGCGCTCGTTCCAGATCACCAACCTGTTCAAGGGGCTGTCGATCTACGAAAACCTGCGGCTGTCGCTGCAGGCGCAGAACGCCGGGCCGCTTCAACCTCTGGCGCGACATCGACCACTACGCGGAAATCCACGCCGAGACCGCGGAGCTGATCAAATTCCTCGGCCTCGAGGGGATCGAGACCATCGAGGGCGGCGAACTGTCCTATGGCGGGCAGCGGCTGGTCGATCTCGGCATCGCGCTCGGCTCCAAGCCGCAGGTGCTGCTGCTGGACGAGCCGCTGGCGGGACTCGCCGCCGCCGAGCGCGAGCGCGTGTCGAACCTCGTCAAGAACATCGCCGCCAATATTCCGGTCCTGATCGTCGAGCACGACATCGACCGCGTGCTCGGCTTCTCGCGCACCGTCACCGTGATGAACCAGGGCGAGGTGCTGATGACCGGCACGCCGGACGCGGTGCGCGCCGATCGGCGCGTGCAGCAGATCTACACCGGCACCGGCGTTCCCGCGGTCGAGCACAGCCGCAGCGATCGGTATCGGCGCGAGCGCCGAGCCGGTGCTGCGCTTCGAGCGCGTCAACACGTTTTACGGCAAGAGCCACATCCTGCACGACGCCACGCTCGACGTGCGCGAGGGCGAGATCGTCGCCCTGCTCGGCCGCAACGGCGCCGGCAAGTCGACGCTGCTGAAGACGCTGGCCGGCCTCGTGCCGCTGTCGTCGGGCACACATCGAATATGCCGGCGCCGACATCTCCCGCCTGCCGGCGCCGGACATCGCGCGCGCCGGCATCGGCTACGTGCCGCAGGGCCGCGGCCTGTTCGCCGGCATGACGGTGCGGGAAAATCTCGCGCTCGGCCGGCTCGCGCGCAAGACCGACGGCAGCAACGGCGTGGTGTGGGACGAGGCGCAGATCCTCGACTATTTCCCCGCGCCTGCGCGAGCGCATGGACGTCGCGGCCGATTATCTCTCCGGCGGCGAGCAGCAGATGGTGGCGGTGGCGCGCGCGATGTCGGGCAACGTCAAACTGCTTGCTGCTCGACGAACCCTTCGAGGGACTGGCGCCGACGGTGATCCTCGAACTGTTCAGGGTGTTCGACCGGCTGCGGCAGCACATCTCGATCGTGATCGTCGAACACAATCTCGATCTGGTGCTGGCGCTCGCCGACCGCGTCTTCGCGCTGGAGCGCGGCGCGGTGTTCCATCGAGGGGCCCGGCGCAGCCGCTGCTGACCGATCTCGATTACCGGAAGAAGATCCTGTGGCTGTGACCGCAGCCGCTTCGATTAGGGAGCACAGCAGCATGCGATATCTGCCAGCGATAGTTGCGCGGATCGATGGCTCCTGTTCGCAGGCCACGGCCTCGAGCGGCCGACAACCAGATGACCATCGCGGTATTCACCAAGAACCGCACCAACCCCGCCTATGAGGCCTTCCGCATCGCCTCCGACCAGATCGCGCGCACCACCGGCGTGAAGCTGATCCACCTGGTGCCGAACCAGCCTGACAATGTCGACGAACAGAAGGCGATGGTCGATCAGGTGCTGAAGGACAGGCCGGACGCCGTCATCTTCATCCCGGTCGACGACGTCGCCATGATCGATTCCGTGAAGAAGCTCAACGACGCGAAAATCCCGATCGTGCTGGTGTCCAATCCGCTGCCCGGCCAGTTTCGTCACCTATGTCGGCGCCGACGATTTCGAGATCGGCTATCGCGAGGCGCGCTATCTGTTCGAAAAGCTCGGGGGCAAGGGAAAGATCGTCGTCATCGAGGGAACGCCGGCCGCGCCGACCAATCGCGAGCGCGTGCGCGGCTACCAGCGCGCCTTCGCCGAGTTTCCCGGCATCCAGGTGCTGGGATCGGGCATCGGCAATTACCAGCAGGTGGACGCCAAGCGCGTGATGGAGAAATTCCTGACCGAGCACGCGGAGATCGACGCGGTGCTGTCGGCCAATGACAGCATGGCGCTCGGCGTGCTGGAGGCGCTGAAGGCCGCCAACCGGACCGCGACCGTGATCGGCATCAACGGCATTCTTCCGGCCGTGAAGCAGATCGAAACCGGCGGCATGCTGGCTTCCGTCGATTTCAACATGTTCAAGATCGGCTGCACCGCGGCGCGGGCGGCGGTGCGTCACCTCAAAAAGGAGCCGCTGCCGGAAAAGGTGATGCTCCCGGCGGAAGTGATCGACAAGACCAACTACAAGGCATGGCTGGTGCCGGTCGACCAGCGCACCTGCCCGGAATGGAGCGACGTCGCGCGCTGAAGCGATCCATTGCAGGATGCCGGCAAACGCGGCCAGGAAAGCAGGTTCCAAACTTGCCGCTGCGGGAGCGCGGGTATATTGGATAGATGCCCGTCAGCTCGCCCGATCTGAAAGCATTTTTGCTCGCCACGCCTTTCTTCGGTGGCCTCTCGGACGCAAGCCTCGATCTGCTGGTCTCGATGCTGGCCGAGCGCAGCTTCGACGCCGGCGCCACGATCTTCGCCGAAGGCGAACCGGGGCGCTCGATGTTCGTCGTTCACTCGGGCGATCTCGTGGTGAGCAAGCTCGGCGATTCCGGGCGCTCGATTCGGATGACGGATCTCGGCCCCGGCGATTTCTTCGGCGAAATGACGCTGATCGAAATGCAGAACCGCTCGGCCACCGTCGTCGCGGAGACCGAAACCGTCCTGTACGAGCTCACGGCCCGAAACCTCTACGCCTACTACAAGGCCGACATCCACGCCTATGTGATCGTGCATGCAGAACATCAACCGCGAACTCTGCCGGCGGCTCCGCCGCGCCGACCGTCGCATTGCCGAGCTGAGCTTTCGCGCGAGTGAATGATTCAGACGCGCCTAGCAACGTGGCCCAGCGGTGCTTACGCAGCCAGCCGCGGAACATACCAAGTAGATGTCGAGTTGCTCTCGGAACGGCAGGATCATAGTTCGGATGACGATACGGTCACCAACGGCTCAACATCATGCGACGGTGACGCAGGTGTACGCCCCTAATGCTCGTCCGGCCGCGTGCGCGCGATAATCTCGGCGGCGCCCTTGTCCAGCAATTCCAGCCCCACCGCGCGGCCGAGTTCGCGCGGCCGGTCGGCCGCGCCCTGCCGCGACACTTCGATGAAGCCGCCGCCGGCTTCGTCGAGCACCGATGCCGTCAGCGTCATCTCGTCCGCCCGCAAGCGTCGCGTGACCTGCGATCGGCGAATTGCAGTGGCCGTTCAGCACCCACAGCACTTCGCGCTCGGCCTCGGCGCAGAGCCGCGACGATGCGTCCTCGATCTTCGCCAGCCGCGCGCGCGTCAGCCAGTCGTGCTCGACGCATTCGACCGCGACGATGCCCTGCCCCACCGCCGGCAGCATTTCGCGCACGGAAAAATCATGCACGATGCGCGACGCCATCCCGATCCGCTCCAGCCCCGAGCGCGCCATGACCAGCGCGTCCGCAGGCCCCACCTCGCCGCCGCCGGGCAGCCGCTGCTTGTCGCCGCGATCGAGTTTTGCCACGCGCGTATCGGCTGCGCCGCGGTAATGGATCACGGTGGCATCCGGAAACAGCCGGCGCAGGTAGGCGGCGCGGCGCACCGCATTGGTGCCGATCTTGAAGCCCTTGCCCTTGGAAGCACGAAATTCGTCGAGCGAGACGCCGGGCCGCAGCACCAGCGCGTCGTTGGCGGCGTCGCGCGGCAGCAGTCGCCGCGATGATCAGGCCGGGCGTCTCCTCGTTGCCGGGAACGTCCTTTAGCGAATGCATCGCGGCCTGCAATTGTCCGGCGCGCATCGCCGCGCGGATTTCGGCGACGAAGGCGCCGCCCTTGCCGCCATGGCGCAACAGCTTGCTGGTCTGGTCCTGGTCGCCGCGGGTTTCGAACTTGACGATCTCGACATCGAGCGCGCCATCGGCCGCGCGTAGCATCCGCGCAATCGCTTCGGTCTGCGCCAGCGCCATCGCGCTCTTGCGCGTACCGATCTTCAAGGTCTGTCCCGACACGAGTTCTCCGTTCGAAGCGGTCCGCCACCCCTTGGCCACCCCTTGGGGATAGAGCAAGCGGCCCATCAGAACAACGGCTTTGGCTCCGAGGCTGCGTAAGGCGTTCCAAGACCCGCTCGCGGACGGGCAGCCATTCCCAAAATGCGGATTGTGCGATGCAATAAGATCAATATGGTGCCCCCCACAAGAGGGTTTTCAGTTTGTCCGATACCGGCGCCAACGCCGTGGCCGCTTCCGGCCACCGCCCGATGAGCTTCACCGAATTCGTGATCGTGATTGCGTCCATCATGGCGCTCAATCCGCTTGCGATGGACATCATGCTGCCGGCGCTGCCGAACATCGCAGCCACCTTCGACGTCACGTCGGCCAACCGGCCGCAGATGGTGCTGTCGATCTTTCTGGTCGGCTTCGGCCTCGGCCAGTTCGTGATGGGCCCGCTGTCCGACCGGTTCGGGCGGCGGCCGATCCTGCTCGGCGGCATGGTGGTGTATTGCATCGCCAGCCTGCTCGCGATCGCCGCGCCTTCCTTCGAAACCCTTCTGCTGGCCCGCGCGCTGCAGGGGGTCTGCACCTCGGCGACACGCGTGATTGCCACCTCGATCGTGCGCGACTGCTATGCCGGGCGGCGCATGGCGAGCGTGATATCGCTGGCGATGATGATCTTCATTGCCGTCCCGATCGTAGCACCGGCGTTCGGCCAGGCCGTGCTGTTGCTGGCGCAGTGGCGCGGCATCTTCGTCGTATTGATGCTGTATGGCGTGGTGACGCTGATCTGGAGCGCGCTGCGCATGCCGGAGACGCTGGCGCCGGCCAATCGAAGGTCGCTCGCAGTCGGTCAGGTGCTGGACGCGTTCCGCCAGACCGTGACCAACCGCCAGACGCTGGGCTACGCGCTGGTGGCCGGCGGCGTGCTGGGCTCGCTATTCGCCTACATCTTCATCGCGCAGCAGGTGTTCAACGGCATCTACCAGCTCGGGCACTATTTTCCGCTCGCGTTCGCCGGCGTCGCCGTCGGCACCGCGATCGCCGGCTTCGTCAACTCGCGCCTCGTCGGCCGCCTCGGCATGCGCGTGATCTCCCACATGGCGCTGATCGGCTACGTGGTCATCGCCGCGATCATGCTGGCGGCGGCAAAGCTGCAGATGGTGCCGCTGCCGCTGTTCATGGTGCTCTCGGTATTGCTGATGTTTGCCTTCGGGCTGATGATCTCGAACTTCACCGCGCTTGCGATGGAGCCGCAGGGCCATATCGCCGGCACCGCCGCCTCGTTGTATGGCTCGATCACCACCCTGCTCGCCATCTGCATCGGCGCCAGCATCGGTCAGGATTTCGACGGCACGCTGGTGCCGTTCGCAACCGGCTTTTTGCTCTGCACGCTCGCCTCGCTCGCGGTGGTGCTGATCGTGGAAAAAGGCCGGCTGTTCCAGCCGCATGGCTTCAAGGTGTGACGGGCATGGCAGATGACTTCGTCCGCGCTGGCGTCGTTTGCTTAAGCTGATAACAATTGCGCCCCTCGCCTTTCAAACACGGGAAACCGGAAGATGGATAACCGCAGCAACATCTGGCGTGGCGTCGATACGATCAAGCCGCGCTTCGTCGAACTGGCCGACCGGGTCTGGGCGATGCCCGAGGTCTGCTACACCGAGGCGCGCTCGTGCGCCGAACATCTGGCCGAGCTGCGGCATCAGGGTTTTCGCGTCACCGAACAGGTCGCGGGGATTCCCACCGCGCTGATGGGCGAATGGGGCGAAGGTGGACCTGTGATCGCCTTCCTCGGCGAATATGACGCGCTGCCCGGCCTCAGCCAGGAAGCCGGCGTCGCCGAACCTCGCCCGCTGGAAGCCGGCGGCCACGGCCATGGCTGCGGCCACAATCTGCTCGGCTCGGCCGCGCTGCTGGCGGCGACCGCCGTCAAAGACTGGCTGGCCGAACACAAGGTGCCCGGCCGCGTGCGCTATTACGGCTGCCCCGCGGAAGAAGGCGGCGCGGCAAAGGCCTTCATGGTGCGATCAGGCGCCTTCGAAGACGCCGACATCGCCATCACCTGGCACCCATCGAGCTTTTGGGAAGTCGTGGTGACGCCGTCGCTCGCCAACACGCGCGCCGATTTCATCTTCACCGGGCGCACCTCGCATGCCGCCGCCTCGCCGCATCTCGGCCGTAGCGCGCTGGATGCGGTGGAGCTGATGAATGTCGGCGTCAACTACATGCGCGAGCACATGCCGAGCGACGCCCGCGTGCATTACGCCCTGCTCGACACCGGCGGCATCGCCCCCAACGTGGTGCAGGCCCATGCGCGGGTGCGCTATTCGATCCGCGCCCGCGACCTGCCCGGCATGAACGAACTGGTGGGGCGGGTCCACAAGATCGCGCAGGGCGCGGCGCTGATGACCGAGACGAGCATGGAGATGAAGATCATTTCCGCCGTCTCCAACATCCTGCCGAACACGCCGCTCGAGGCGGCGCTGCACACGATCATGGAAGAACTCGGCCCGCCGCATTTCGACGACACCGACAAAAATTTCGCCAAGCAGATCCAGTCCACGCTGACCGACAAGGATATCGAGACCGTCTACTATTCGATCGGCATGGACCCGACCGACCGTCCGCTGGCCGATTTCATCGTGCCGCTGGACGCCAAGCGCAACCCGCAGATCGGCTCGACCGATGTCGGCGACGTCAGCTGGGTGGTGCCGACCGTGCAGGTCCACGCGCCGACGGTCGCGATCGGCACGCCGTTCCATACCTGGCAGGTGGTGGCGCAGGGCAAGAGCCCGCATGCCCACAAGGCCATGGTGCAGGCGGCGAAGGCGATGGCCGGCCTCGGCGTCCGGGCGCTGACGGAACCGGAGCTGATTACCGCCGCCCAGGCAGATTTGAAGAAGCGCACTACCCGCACACCTTATATCAGCCCGCTGCCGGAGAGCGTCGCGCCGCCGCTGGACATGTCGCGGGTCTGATCCGACCCGGCCCGTCTGACGAAATTTTTTGCAGCGCAAAGCGCGATTCCGCGCGGTTTTGCCGTGCCGGAACCGCTGGATTGCCGAAGCGATGTGCGCCGCCGCCGCTTTCTGCCCAAGAAAAAATCAAAACCCACTCCCGTACCGCCCGATGTCGACAGCCAGACGTTGACCTCCGGGGTATTTGGTGTGCCATCTTACCTGAAAATTATGCCAATGCTGCCGCCCGGCGGCGCATCAAAACCAACACCAGAACTAACGGGGACGACGATGCTGGACCACGAACTGCGAACCATGATCGACGAGGTGAAAGACGGCCGCATGGACCGCCGCGGCTTCGTTCAGCGCATGCTGGCTTTCGGCCTCACCGCGCCGATGGCGACGCAGCTTCTGGCGATCGGCGGCGTCGCGATGGCGGAGAGCCCGTCGGCCTACAAGCCGACCAAGCGCGGCGGCGGCGGCGCGCTGAAACTGTTGTGGTGGCAGGGACCGACCCTGCTCAACCCGCATTTCGCCACCGGCACCAAGGACCAGGACGGCTCGCGCCTGTTCTACGAGCCGCTCGCCTGCTGGGATGCCGACGGCAACATGAAGCTGGTGCTGGCCGCCGAAATTCCCTCGCTGCAGAATGGTGGCCTCGCCGCCGACGGCATGTCGGTGACCTGGAAGCTCAAGCCCGGCGTCAAATGGCACGACGGCAAACCCTTCACCGCCGACGACGTCGTGTTCAACTGGGAATACGCCCGCGATCCCGCCACCGCCACCGTGACCATCGGCGTTCACCGTGACATCACCGTCGAGAAGGTCGACGATCTCACCGTCCGCATCGCCTTCAAGAAGCCGACGCCGTTCTGGGCCGACGCCTTTGTCGGCGCCCCCGGCAGCATCATCCCGAAGCATCTGTTCGCGGAATATAAAGGCGCAAAGTCCCGCGAGGCGCCGAACAACCTCTCTCCGGTCGGCACCGGCCCCTACAAATTCGTCGAGTTCAAGCCCGGCGACGTCATCCGCGGCGAACTGTTTCCCGACTACCACATGCCGAACCGTCCGCACTTCGACACGCTCGAGATGAAGGGCGGCGGCGACGCGGTTTCGGCGGCGCGCGCGGTGATCCAGACCGGCGAATATGATTTCGGCTGGAACATCCAGGTGGAAGACGACGTGCTGCTGCGGCTGGAAAAGGGCGGCAAGGGCAAGACCGTGTATGCGACCGGCGGCGACACCGAATTCATCGCGCTGAACTTCACCGATCCCAATACCGAGGTCGACGGCGAGCGCTCCTCGATCAAAACCAAGCATCCGCTGCTGTCCGATCCGGCGGTGCGCAAGGCGCTCGCGATGCTGGTCGACCGCGAGGCCATCAAGAAGGTGATCTACGGCCGCGCCGGACGCGTCTCGTCCAACTTCCTCAACGGCCCCGAGCAGTTCGTCTCGAAGAACACCACCTGGGAGTTCAGCATCGAAAAGGCATCGAAGCTGCTGGAAGATGCCGGATGGAAAGCCGGCGCCGACGGCATCCGCGAAAAGGACGGCAAGAAGCTGAAGCTGCTGTACCAGACCGCGATCAACGGCCCGCGCCAGAAGACCCAGGCCATCGTCAAGCAGGCCTGCCAGAAGGCCGGCATCGACGTCGAGCTGAAATCGGTGGTCGCCTCGGTGTTCTTCTCCTCCGACGTCGCCAACCCCGACACCTACGCCAAATTCTACGCCGACATCGAGATGTTCCAGATCCCGATGAGCCAGCCGGATCCTTCCCAACTGATGCGCCGCTTTCATTCGCGCTATGTGGCGACGAAAGAGAACAAGTGGCAGGGCGTCAATTTCCCGCGCTGGGTCAACAAGGATTACGACGCGGCGGTCGACGCCGCCGAGACCGAGACGGATGCGGTCAAGCGGGCTGCGCTTTACATCAAGGCCAACGAAATCATGATGCAGGATGTCGTCTTCATCCCGGTCATGCACCGCCTGAAAGTGGAAGCCGCCGCCAATTCATTGCGGCCGGTGGTCAGCGGCTGGGCCAACGAGACCGACAATCTGTTCGACTGGTACCGCGAGGCGACGGGCTGATCGCCGACGGGATTTTTCCCTCATGAGCCAGTATGTGCTGCGTCGTCTCCTGATCGCGGTGCCGAGCCTGCTCGGCATCTCGCTCATTCTGTTCATCGTGCTGGCGCTGGCGCCCGGCGATCCCTTCAGCGAACTCGCGACCAATCCGAACGTGCCGCCCGAAGTCGCCGCTTCGCTTCGGGCAAAGTTCGGCCTCGACGATCCGATCTACCTGCGTTACCTGCACTGGATCACCGCCATGCTGCAGGGCGACTGGGGCTTTTCGTTCGTCAGCCGGATGAACGTCGACAAGCTGATCCTGCAGCGACTGCCGACGACGCTCTATGTGATCGGCTCGGCGCAATTGCTGGCGCTGGCGATCGCGATCCCGGTCGGCGTCTATGCCGCGACGAAGCCCTATTCGATCTTCGACCAGATCGCGAACACGCTCGCCTTCATCGGCTTTTCGCTGCCGACCTTCTTCACCGGCTTGCTGTTCATCCTGCTGTTTTCGATCACGTTGGACTGGCTGCCTTTCGTCTACACATCAGACATCAAGGCGACCGGATTTCGCTGGGTGTTCGAACAGGTCCGGCAGGCCATCATGCCGGTGATGGTGCTCGGGCTGTTTCAGGCGGCCTCCATGACGCGCTTCGTGCGTTCGGCCATGCTGGACGTGATCCGCCTGGATTACGTCACCACGGCCCGCGCCAAGGGCCTCGGGCAGGCCAGGGTGATCGTCAAGCATGCGATGCGCAACGCGATGATCCCGGTCGTCACGCTGGTGGCGCTGCAGATGCCCGCGGTGTTCGGCGGCGCCATCGTCACCGAGCAGATTTTTCGCATTCCGGGCATCGGCTCGCTCTTGATCTCCTCCATCCTCTCCAACGACACGCCGGTCGTGATGGCCGTGGCCTTCGTCTTTGCCTGTCTCGTGGTGCTCTTCAACCTGATCGCGGATGTCCTTTATGGCTGGCTTGACCCTCGCATCTCCCTCCGCTGAGCGGCGGCCGGCCTGGTCGCCCTGGCGCGAGACCTGGCGGCGCTATCGCCGCCACAAGCTCGCCGTGGTCAGCGCGGTGCTTTTGATCGTCCTGATCGTGGCGGTCGTGTTCGGTCCCTTCGTCTGGCGCGTCAGCATCAACGAGATCGATTTCAACGCGCGCCTCGAAGGCCCCTCGCTCGCCCATCCCTTCGGCACCGACGACCTCGGACAGGATATTCTCGCCCGCATGATCTACGGCGGGCGGATCTCGCTCGCGGTTGGCCTGGCCGCAATGGCGGTCGCCGTCATCGTCGGCACACTGGTCGGCGCGCTGGCCGGCATGTCGCGCGGCGCGCTCGGGCATGGCCTGATGTGGCTGACCGACCTGTTCCTCTCGCTGCCGCAACTACCGCTGCTGCTGCTTCTGATCTATTTGTTCCGCGACGGGCTGAAGGCCGCCTTCGGCCCCGAGGGCGGTATCTTCATCCTGATCGTGCTCGTGATCGGCGGCCTGCGCTGGATGCCGGTCGCCCGCCTGGTGCGTGCACAATTCCTCTCGCTGCGCGAAAAGGATTTTGTCGAGGCCGCGCGAGCGCTCGGCGCCAGTCCGCTGCGGCAAGTGGTGCGACACATCCTGCCCAACGCGCTGGGGCCGGTGATCATCGCCGGCACCATCGACGTGGCCGCGGCCATCATCGCGGAATCGACGCTGTCGTTCCTCGGCCTCGGCTTCCCGCCGGACACCCCGACCTGGGGCCGGCTGTTGTTCGACGCCAAGGATTTTCTCGACATCGCCGCGCACTGGGCGCTGTTTCCGGGCGGCGCAATCTTCGTCGCCGTCGTCGCCATCAATTTCATCGGCGACGGCATGCGCGACGCGCTCGATGCACGGCGGGTGATCTGATGGCGCCGCTGCTCGAGATCAAGGGCCTGAAGACCCACTTCTCCACCGACGACGGCATGCTGCAGGCGGTCGACGGCGTCGACATCGCGATCAACAAGGGCGAGACGCTGTGCGTGGTCGGGGAATCCGGCTGCGGCAAGACCGTCACGGCGATGTCGATCCTCAAGCTGATCGCGATGCCGCCCGGCCGCATCGTCGCAGGCCAAATCCTGTTCGAGGGCCGCGACCTGGTGCCGCTCACCAGCCACGAACTGGACGATATCCGCGCCAAGCAGATCGGATTCATCTTCCAGGAGCCGATGACTTCGCTCAACCCGGTGCTCACCGTCGGCGAGCAGGTTGCCGAGGTGCTGCGCCGCCACGAGGGGCTCTCGAACAAGGACGCGCTGGCCCGCACCGTGGAGATGTTCAAGCTGGTACAGATCCCAAATGCCGCCGGCCGCCTGCACGATTATCCGCACCAGTTCTCCGGCGGCATGCGCCAGCGCGTCATGATCGCGATGGCGCTGGCCTGCAAGCCGAAGCTCGTGATCGCCGACGAGCCGACCACCGCACTCGACGTCACCATCCAGGCGCAGATCCTCGATCTCTTGCAGGACATGAAGGAACGCTTCGGCATGGCGGTGATGCTGATCACCCACGCGATGGGCGTGGTGGCGGAGACCGCGCAGCGCGTCGTCGTCATGTATGCCGGCAAGGTGGTCGAAGAGGCCGATGTCGACAGCCTGTTCGCAAGCCCGAGCCACCCCTACACGCAGGGCCTGATCCGCTCGATCCCGCGCATCGATCTCGACAGCGCGCAGAAAACCCGGCTGGAAGCGATCGGCGGCTCGGTGCCGATCCTGATCAACCCCGCGCCCGGCTGCCGTTTCGCGCCGCGCTGCCGTTTTGCCTTTGCGCGCTGCGCGGAGGAAGAACCGCTGCTGCGCGAGGTCGCGCCCGGCCATCGCATGGCCTGCCACCTCGGTGATGTCAGGGGGATGAACGCATGAGCGAGCCCCTGCTGAAGGTTACCGGGCTGAAGAAGCATTTTTCCGTCAAGGGCGGCTTGCTGTCGCGCGAGGTCGGACGCGTGCACGCCGTCGACGGCGTGTCGTTTGCGGTCGATCGCGGCGAGACGCTCGGGCTGGTCGGCGAATCCGGCTGCGGAAAATCCACCACCGCGCGTTGCGTGCTGCGGCTGGTCGAACCCAGCGACGGCGAGATCATGTTTGACGGCCGCGACATGCTCGGCCTGTCCGGCGGCGACCTGCGCGCCATGCGGCGCGACATGCAGATCGTGTTTCAGGACCCGTTCGCCTCGCTCAATCCGCGCATGACCGTCGGCGCCATCCTCGGCGAAGCCTTCACCATCCACGCGCTCGCATCCTCAGCGAGCGAGCGCGACGACCGGGTGGCGAATCTGCTGGTCAAGGTCGGGCTCAAGGCCGAGCACATGCGCCGCTACCCGCACGAGTTCTCCGGCGGCCAGCGCCAGCGCATCGTGATCGCGCGCGCGCTCGCGGTGGAGCCGAAATTCATCGTGTGCGACGAGCCGGTCTCCGCGCTCGACGTCTCGATCCAGGCGCAGGTGATCAATCTGTTGGAAGATTTGCAGGCCGAACTCAACCTGACCTATCTGTTCGTCGCGCACGATCTCTCCGTGGTGGAGCATATTTCCGACCGCGTGGCGGTGATGTATCTCGGGCGCATCGTCGAACTCGCCACCGCCAGCGACCTGTATCGTCGCCCGCAGCATCCCTACACCCAGGCGCTGCTCTCGGCCGTGCCGGTGCCGGACCCGAGGGCGAAGCGCAAGCGGATCCGCCTGCAGGGCGACGTGCCGAGCCCGATGAACCCGCCGCGCGGCTGTCACTTTCACACCCGCTGCCCGATCGCCGAGCCGCGCTGCCGTGAAATTTCGCCCGAGCTGAGACAAGGCAGCGACGGTCACTTTGTGGCGTGTCATCTGGCGTGAAATGCGGCGGCATGTTCCGCGTGGCTGATCGCGGCATCTGGCGCCGGCGGCGTTGCGAATTAAGGCATTCAAAAATACGGCGGCCCCGCCGCGGCTGCGGTTAAACCGTTCTTGCCGGGGCGGGGCCGAAATTGGATCGTCGCATTATCTCGCGTGAACGCCGTTTTTGCGAATGATGTCAGACAGCTGGGACAGCAGTTCCCGGAGCCGGGCGTTCTCTTCGATCAGCGAATGAGCTTCGTCGGTCGGTTCGTGGCGGCGAAGGGCGGGCTCGTCGCCGCGAAGGGCATTCTCAAGCAGTGAAAAAGCGTCGTCGGTCGGTTCCTGTACCCAAAATGAGGGTTCTGCGCGTCGGTCTCGCCTATTTTGCTGCGGATGTTCTACTCGCATGATGATACTCCAATTTTGAAATGCGTAACGAGCCCCCAGTCGCGTTGTCGCGCGCCGAGAATGGGGTGAGTCGGCCGGCAATTTTGCGACTAAAATTGGAAGCGTGCGGCGGCGACCCCGGCGCTAAAGCGGCGTGATTGCGGCAAACCTTGAGAAGCCCTTGATAAGAGCCACAGCCCGCGCGTGCGCTTTGTGGCGCTTTCGAGTGCAGCGTGCCGCTGAGCACGCCTCCCTTCGCGTCAGGAAAACGCGTCAAAACAACAATCTAGACCCGGTTACCATTCCAGCGACGGCGCTAGAGAAACGTGGCCAACTGGTAAAGTGCGTAAAGAACCTCAAGCCCCATGAGAAGGAGCGCTGCGATCATCAAATAATAGCCAACGTGCATGCCGGATTCGAAACCAATGCCTCTTGCGGCCCGCGCCCAATTGGCGGCAGGCCGTAAACCAAACTCGGTACGCGCCGAAAGGCGAAAGCCTCCGGCGAACGATGCGTCGGTAACTGAAAATGAAAAGGCCTCCGCCGCCGCGGAAGTGATGCCTTTGTCGCGAGCCCCTTCTTGAACGGAGGTCTCTTTTCGACGTCAGCTCGCCCTGCTCACACACCGTGGAAAATCTTGATTCCCCACAGAACGATGACGATGGCCAGTACCAGCGTAGCCGCCGTCAGTACACTTTCTAAGGAAGCGACTCTCATACTCACTCTCCGCTTCCCAGCCCCGCCAACGGTCTAGGCGATTCGTTGATTCTCCTGCAATCGCAGGATCACAATGCCTTGAACGTTGCCTCGGAGTTGTGTTTTACGGGCCACACATCTGGGATCGGCACGCATGGCCATGCCCGTGACGGCATGCGCATGCCGCAACAAAACGGCAATAGCCGCCTCTTCCGACGATTTTCGATGCAGAAGGATCTATTCGGTCGGGCTTGCCGGCGCGTAGGAACGGGCCGGGACCGCAGCCATCCGCTGCCGTTCGGCGTGCGCGGCCAGCCGGTCGTACTCCTCCGCCACCTTGAGCAGCCGTCCCTGGTCCTTGACGGCATTCGCGGCTAACGCCCGCGTCTGTTCCGCACGCTTGCGCCAGTGATCCGCATTGGTCAGGAAATCCATCATCGATACGTCCCTAATAAGAAGGCCCGCTCCCCAGCTGCGCGGACGTCAGAATGGTTCGCGATACGTCAAAAATTTGGCCCAATTCGATCTGCCGTGTGACTCCAGCGATGTGTGACCTTTTCGCCGAGCCTCACCAACGTTCCTTTTCCGACGCAAATTTGCCGTCAACTCATTGGAGGAATGTTCGCCGAACCTACGCCCGGGCCACCTTGTGAACAGGAATGTGTCATGAGTATCGAGTACAAGCCGCACGACAGTCAGGCCCGCCGCGATGCGCTTCGAATAGTCGAACATGCCGACAACGTCGTGCCGCTGCGTGAAGAGAGCAGCGCGCACGAAACCATCCAGGCGCCGCCTCCAGTCGACGAACTTCTGATCGCGCTATCGCCCCTGCTCGACGAAGTCGACGGGCTGCGCGGCGACGAAGCGCCGCTGGCAGCCGACAATATTCCGGTGCTGCTCGAAGAAAATGCGAGGCTTCGCAAGCTCGCCGTCAAGCTGTCGAATCTGCTCGGCGACCTTCCCGAGCGGAGCGCATGAGAGCGGGCTCGGGCTTCCGTCAGCCGTTATAGGCGAACAGCTCGATCGGGTCGTTGAAGCCGCGGACCGGATATTCGCCGACGCGTTCGAGCGCGAATTCGCTTCCGACGGAATCGGCGAAGGCACGGGATAGCAGCACCGGCTTTCCCAACTGCTTGGTGAGCGTCTCGAGGCGCGACGCCATGTTGACCGCCGGGCCTATGACCGTGAAGTCGAGCCGGGCGCGCGATCCGATATTGCCGTACATGACGTCGCCGACATGGACGCCGATGCCGTAGTTCAGCGGCGCACGGCCGGTCTCGCCGTTGCTCTCGTTCAGCGCTTTCATCGCTTGGCGGGCCTCGGTCACGGCACGCAGCAGGTTGGCGCAGGCCTGCGGCTCGCTGAGCGGAAAAATCGCCAGCAGGCCGTCGCCGATGAATTTCAGGATTTCTCCGCCATGCCGCGCGATCGGCTCCGACATCGCATCGAAATAGCCGTTGAGGAGATCGATGACGTCGTCGCGCGGCCAGTTGTCGGAGATCGCGGTGAAGCCGCGCAGGTCACAGATCATGATGGCGGCGCGCACCGTCGTGCCGCTGCCGCGCCGGGTGGCGCCGGCCAGAATGAGTTCGCTGGCGTGGGAGCCGACATAGGTTTCGAGCAGCGTTCGCGCCAGCCGGTTCTTCATGCGGATTTCGCTGACCAGCGCGAGAACCGGCAGCAGGTTTGACAGCGTGGCGATATGCGCCTCGTCGAAACCACCGGGCCGGTCGGTCGCGAAAGTCACAAGGTGTCGCTTGCCGAGCGTATGGTACACCGGCCAAGCGACATAGTCGGTAAGACCTCTTTCCCGCATCTCGTCAAACACCGCGTGCTTGCGGCCGGTCGCCGGGTCACCTTCCAGATTCTCGCGCACCTCGGTGGCGCCGTCATGAATCTCGTTGGCGGGACTGCCGATGTATTCGGAGCGCTCCCCGACGTCGTAGTCGACCCGCGCGATCTCGGCCTCACGCATCCCGTCCTCCCACAAGATCCGCGCGCCAAGCCATTGCGGGTGGTGAATCAGGAGATGAAGCGAGGCCCGCTTGACGGGGATGCCGGCCTGCTGAAGCCGGATGCACAGCTCGGCGAAGATATTGTCGATGAAGCGTTCGTCGCGCGTGCCATTGGTCAGCCAGCGCACGACGTCATTGTCACGATGCGCTGCGACGGCATCGAGGGTGGGCGCGTCCATTTTTGAAGCTCCTGGGCCGTGACCGGGATCCACGGTACAGGGATATGTCGTATTCCCGCCCGGCGACGTCAATGGCTGCAAAACATCGCTCACATTGGTGTCAGGACGGGCTGCCGTTTCCGACCAGCACGAACGGCGCCCAGGCGCTGGGATGCGCGTTCGCGCCGCCCTTGGCGGCGAGCGCCGAGATCGAGCGACGCAGCGCCTCGGCGGGACCGATACCGGATTGCGACGCCATGGCGCCGATGGCCCCTGTGGTGATGGTGACCGCGGCGTCCGAATTGACCGGCCAGTGCGAGACCAGCAGCGCGCGCGAACCCGCATAGAAGAACGCCCTTGCAAGGCCGGAGAAGGCTTCGGAATTGGCCGCCTCGCCGCCGGCGGTGTTGCAGGCCGACAGCACCACCCAGTCGGCGTTGAGCTTGAGCTGCGAAATCTCCGATGAAGAGAGATAGCCGTCATCGGCCGGCGTGGCGGCGGCCGGCGGCGTCAGCACCAGCCCCGGCTCGATCGAGCCGCGCACCTGGCCCGACAGCGCCCCATGCGTCGCAAAGTGCAGCATGCGGTATTGATTGAGACGGCCGCTGTCGCTGAGCGATTTGATGGTGGTTTCGCTCGCGTCCTTGCCGAGATAGACGTCGCCCTTGGCCGGCGCAAAACTGTTTGCGACCATGCACAATTCGAGCGCGGTTTCGGGCAACGGCGCGAGGTGCTTGAGCTGCTCGATGTCGGCGGTGCCGCCCGTAAGCCTCGCGATCGAACGCCGCCCGCGCTGGGCGGCCTCGCTCATTCGCGGCTCCGCAGCTGCGCTGCAACTCTGGCGAAGCCGGGCCTGCGCGGCGCGCTCGGCATCGAAGCTGCTCTGGGCATTTCCGCTCAGCAGCGGATTGCCAAAGCCCGCGAACGGTTTTGGCGCCTTGCTGCGCTGTGCGACCTGCCGCAGCGCCTTGAGGCTTGAGACCGACGGCAGCACGGTGGTCGCGAAGCGCTTGACCAGCCAGGGCGCCTTGGCGAGATCGGCACCGGGCGCGGGCTTTTCGGTCAGCAGAACCTGGAACGGCAGCGTGGCGAGCGGACCGGACGGAACGAGGATCAGTTCCTTGCCTTCGATCTCCTTCTCGACCGGCGCCAGCAGCGCCTGATAGAGCGCCGGACGCCCGCTCCAGATCGAACGGCAACGGATCGGCGCCGGAAGGCGCGCGGTCGCGGCCGAGTTTTTCGGCGCAGGCACGATCGCGGTCCAGCCACGCTTCCCCATCGAGGCCGCAGCGCAGGATATTGACCGTCTCCGCCAGTTGTTTTGCGCCGATCGGCGCGGCGTGCCAGCGGATATTTGCCGACGTGACCGTCCAGACGAAGGTGAAGCGCGCCGTGGTGGCAAACAGCAGCAGCGCCTCGTTCGGGTTCAGCCGCTTTTGAGCCTCTTCGACGGAAACCGAATTCCTGGTGACGAGCCCGGCATAGTCGGGAAATTGCGCCGCGATCGAGCGATCGAGTTCACCGATCCGGCTGGCGATATCGGACGCCTTTGTCCGAAGCGACTGCTCCGTCTGCGGGTTACGCGCGGCGTTCGACTGCGACATCAGAGAGATGAGCTGCTTGTCGACGGCGACAGCCTGCTCGCCAAGGTCCTGCCGCTCGCGGACGCGCGCCGGCAGATCGCCGCTGCCGGCCGCAACCCGCGCCGACATTCCCGCAATCGCCTTTGCCGCCTGTTCGTCGCCGGTCCACTGCGCGGCCTCGAACGCGCGGGATCGCAACGCGGCCGCTTTCCGGCTGTCGGACTCCGCGAGCTGATAGGCGGCAACGATCGATCCCGGGAATGGATTGGTGGCGCCATAGGCCTTGAGATCTGCGGTCTGCCCCTCGCCTGTTTCCGCGCTGCCGCGGCCGAGCAGAATGGCCGACGCGCGCACGAACGCATCGTAGGCCTGCTGCCATTCCTTGGAATCCAGATAGTGGGCGCCGAGATTGCTAAAACTGTTGGCGACATCCGGGTGCGCGTCGCCAAGCGCGCTCAGGCGAATTTCCAGCGCACGCTTCAGCAGCGGTTCGGCCTCGCCGGCCCGTCCGCTGTTGTCGAGGACGACCGCCAGATTATTGAGGCTGCTGGCGACCAGCGGGTGAAGCTTGCCGAGCGCTTGCTCGCGGATCGACAGCGAGCGGCGGGCCAGGCTTTCCGCTTCGGCAAAACGTTCATCGTCGCCGATCAGCACCACGAGATTGTCGAGGGCGATGGCGACATCGAGATGGTTCGGACCGAGGCTTTTCTCGCGAATGGCCAGCGATTTGCGAAACAGCCCCTCCGCTTCCTTCTTGCGGTCCGCGCGGGCCTTTGCGTCGGCGAGATTGTTCAACGCAATCGCAACATTCGGGTGATCGGGCCCGAACGCCTTTTCCTGAATCGTCAGCGCGCGAAGCAGCAGGCCTTCGGCTTCCGCGATCCTGCCCTGCCGCGTGAACACGAGCGCGAGGTTGTTGAGGCTGGCGGCGACGTCGGCATGATCGGGCCCCAGCGCCTTTTCGCGGATGGCCAGCGTGCGCCGCGCCAGTTGCTCGGCTTCCTGAAGTTTTCCCTGCTGGCGCCGCAGTTCTCCAAGATTGTTCAGCGCTGCGGCGACATAGACACTGTCGCGGCCGTGCTGTTTTTCCTGCAGGCCGAGCGCTTCCGAAAACCGCTGCTCGGCGAGTTGCAGCCGGCCTTGCGTCCGGTAGATTTCCGCGATGTTGTTGAGCGCGACCGGGACCATGATATCCGCCTGCCCCGGCGATTTCCTGAAAACCTCCAGCGCGCGGCTGAAGATGTCGAGCGCCTCTTCCTCCCGCAATTGACGGTGACGGAGATTGCCGAGCGGCATGCGCGCCAGCGCCGTCGTCAGATGGTCGGGACCAAGGGCCTTCTCGTCGATGCCGACCGCACGCAGCGTGTCGCGCTCGGCGTCCTTCAGGCGGTTCTGGCCGAGCGCGATCTGACCGAGCGTGGACAGCACCGCGGCAACGTCCGGGTGATTTGGGCCGAGCGTCTTCTCGCGGATGGCAAGCGCCCGTCGCAATACCTTTTCAGCCTCGGTGGCCTCGCCCTGGGCCTGCAGCGCCTGGCCCAACACGATGAGCGTCATGGCCGTCAAGGGCGACTGCGGACCCGATGTGCGCTCGGCGTCCGTCGCCAGCTTTCGCGCCAGGCCGACCGCTTCGCCGTAGCGGCCCTCCTGCGCCAGCGCCGTGATACGGCGCATCAGCGTCAGCATGTCCTGCGGATTGGCCTGGCCGTGCGACGTAACGACGCTTGAAAGCAGCGCCGTCACGATGAGCCATGCCGAAAATACCCGCCGAAATGCCCGCATATTCCCATCGCTCCGATACGCCATTTTGCGCCTGCTATCGCGGCGCTATGGGGCGGCAGCAAGGCGGCAATCCCGGCTCTGGCGCCAGCGCCAACGCGGCCTATATCAGCACTGTCATGTCCCCTTCATGCTCCCGCATCTGGCCTTGTTGAAATCAGCCGCGATCTTTCTGGTGTTGGTGTTTTTCCCGATCGGCCTGTCCGCCGGGCGCTATTGGCTGGGCGAATCCCGGGGCAACTGGCAGACGGCCGACCGCTCCAGCGCGGGCCTGCTGCCGCTGCCGTCGCAGCATGCGGAGGCGATCATCCGGGTTTACGGCGCGCGCACGGTGCGATGGAAGGCGATATTCGCCATCCACACCTGGATCGTCGTCAAGGAAGCCAACGCTTCGACCTACACGCGCTATGATTATACCGCCTGGGGCGAACCGATTCGCACCAACGGTTTTGCCGCCGACGCGCGCTGGTTCGGCGCCGTGCCCGATACGATCGCCGCCGTCGACGGTGAAGAAGCCAGCCGGCTCATTCCAAAGATCCGGCACGTCGTCGAGAACTACAGGTTCCGCGCCTACGGCGACTACAACGCGTGGCCGGGACCGAATTCGAATACCTTTGTGCAGGCCGTGCTGGATGCGGTTCCCGAACTGAAGACCGTGCTGCCGCCGACCGCGATCGGCAAGGATTTTCCCTATCGCGGCGAGTGGTTCGGGCTGACGCCGTCAGGCACCGGCGCCTACGCTTCCGCGGGCGGTTACCTCGGCCTCACCATCGGCTGGGTCGAAGGTCTGGAGATCAATTTTCTCGGCGCGGTGCTGGGGCTCGACATTCGCCGGCCCGCGCTGAAACTTCCGGGCATCGGACGATTGGGACTGACGGCCGGAATTTAACCGGCGGCGGATATTCTCAAGCGCGAGGTCCCTCCAGGGCGTCGCGGCAACCGCTTCATGTCGCACGGCCGCAACACCGGCGCTGTTCCTGCGCTGGAACAGAAATTTTGACTCCAGTATCTGCGCGGCGAGGCGCAGTATCCTTTCATAACGCGGCGGATCGACGTTTTTATTACCTACTTGTTTGAGCCTCGAGAGGTCGCAGTGCGAAAATGCCTGCGGCCTCTTTCTCTCGCTTCCAGAAAGAATAGGAATGAAAATGACCTATTCCATTTTTGCCCGCGACGGCACCAGTCGCATCGTTTTGAAGCGGCCAAGCCGCGAGGCCGCCGAAAAGAAGGCGCGCGAACTGGCCGAACTCGGCTGGTTCGAAGTCCAGATTGCAGAGGAAGCGGGGGTGGAAGAAGCGCAGTGCGCGGCGAACAGCCTTGCGAGTGGTGAAACCCACGGCGCCGCGCGTATCTGATCTCGCGGCTACTTCGCGCCGGCCTTCTCCAGGATCGCAACCATCTCGCGATAGCCACGGCTGCGCGCGAGCGTGAGCGGGCTCGCCCCGTTGCCGTCGGGAATGTTGACGTTGGCGCCCGCCTCGACCAGCGCGCGCAAGGTCTCGGTGTGGTTGCTGCCGCCATCGCCGAGCACGATCGATTCGATCAGCGCGGTCCATTTCAGATTGTTGACGTGATCGAGCGGCGCGCCGGCGGCAATCAGTGTCCGCACGACTTCGGCGTGACCGAGATGCGCGGCCGCGATCAGCGCCGTGCCGTCATAAATGCTGGTGACGGCCTTCGGATTGCCGCCGCCTTCCAGCGCGATCTTGAGCGTCGGCACGTCGTTGGCGACCGCGGCGATGGTGATGATGTCATAGCGGTCGATCTCGAGCCTGTTGGGATCGGCGCCGAGCCGCATCAGGGCGCGCGCCGCATCGTGCCGCTTTTGATAGACCGCGACATGCAGCGGCGTGCGGCGCCGGGCGTCGACCGCTTCCTTGTCTTCGCCGGCCGCAATCCGCGCTTCGATATCGGCGACATCGCCGCGGGCGGCGGCGGCATGCAGCCCGCCATAGGCGCGCAGCTCGGCCTCGGTCGGCGCGACCTGAGCCGACGCCGGCAGCGCGGTCAGCAACGCAACGATGAGGGCCGCAAGGAATGCATCGGGAAGCTCCGAGCCACTGCCATGCGCCGCGGGAACGCAGACCTGTGCGCGGCTTTAGACAGGGATTCCCCGGTTGAACTCGGGAACCGCCAGCAATCAGAAAAAGCCTGAAAAATGAATGGCAAAGAGTATTGGTCGGAGTGGCAGGATTCGAACCTGCGACCCCTGCGTCCCGAACGCAGTGCTCTACCGGGCTGAGCCACACTCCGACTTGGAACGCGGCTTATAGCCTTGGGTTTCGGCCACCGCAAGCAGCCGATTTAAGGAAATTAATCACAGTGAATGTCGGCCTGAAAACCCAGATTTTGCCCGCTACCGAGGCCGCCGTGGCGGCGGCGGCGCGCGTGCTGGCCGGAGGCGGGCTGGTCGCGTTCCCGACCGAGACCGTCTATGGCCTCGGCGCCGATGCGGCCAATCCGGCGGCGGTCGCCCGGCATCTACCGGGCCAAGGGCCGGCCGGCCTTCAATCCGCTGATCGCCCATGTCGGCGATCTCGCGGCCGCCCGCAGGATCGCGCGCTTCGACGCCGCGGCGACCGCGCTCGCCGAGGCGTTCTGGCCGGGGCCGCTGACGCTGGTGCTGCCGAAAACGGCAAATTGCGCGTCGCCGACCTCGCCACCGCCGGCCTCGACACGGTCGCGATCCGGATCCCCGCGCATCCGGTGGCGCGCGAGATCCTGCGCGCCTTCGGCGGCCCGGTGGTGGCGCCGTCGGCCAATATCTCGGGCCACGTTTCGCCGACCACGGCCGCGCATGTCGCAGAGCGACCTTGCGGGGCGGATCGACCTGATCGTCGATGGCGGGCCGGTCGCGGTCGGCGTCGAATCCACCATCGTCGGCTGCTTCGACGCGCCGATGCTGCTGCGCCCCGGCGGCCTGCCGCGCGCGGAGATCGAGCGCGTGCTGGGCCGCGCGCTGCGGCAGGCGCCTGCGGGAGCCGACGGCGGCACGCAACCGCTGGCGCCGGGCATGCTGGCCTCGCACTATGCGCCGCGCGCGCGCGTGCGCCTCGACGCGCAACGGGTCGAGCCCGGCGAAGCATTGCTCGCCTTTGGCCTCGGAGCAATTTCGGGAATTGACGCCGCCGCCGCGGTGATGAATCTGTCTGAACGCGGCGATCTCGACGAGGCCGCCGCCAATCTGTTCGGCCATCTTCGCGCGCTCGACGGCAAGGGTGTGCACGCCATCGCGGTGATGCCCGTTCCGGACGAAGGTCTGGGTGAAGCCATCAACGACCGGCTGCGCCGCGCCGCGGTCGGAGCGCGACTGAGCGGACGGGAACGAAAGAGAAGACAAATGAATATCCAAGGCGCCAAACCGGCCTCCCTGCCCCCGCTTCCCGCCGAGCTGATCGCAAAGTTTCGCGCCATCGTCGGCGACAAATATGCGGTGACCGATGCCGCCGATATCGCGCCCTACGTCACCGAGGAGCGCGACCTGTTCCACGGCCGCTCGCCGCTGGTGCTGCGGCCGGGATCGACGGCGGAAGTGTCCGCGATCTGCAAGCTCGCCAGCGCACACAAAATCGCGCTGGTGCCGCAGGGCGGCAATACCGGCCTGGTCGGCGGGCAGACGCCGCATCATGGCGAGGTCGTCGTCTCGCTGCGGCGGCTGGACAAGATCCGCGAGATCGATGCGGCTTCCAACACCATGACCTGCGAGGCCGGCGTGGTGCTGCAGATCGCGCAAGCAGCGCGCGGCCGAGGTCGACCGGCTGTTTCCGCTGTCGCTCGGCGCGGAAGGAAGCTGCACCATCGGCGGCAATCTCTCCACCAATGCCGGCGGCACCGCGGCGCTGGCCTATGGCGTGGCGCGCGAAATGGCGCTCGGGCTCGAAGTGGTGCTCGCGGATGGCCGCATCCTGAACGGATTGTCGAAGCTGAAAAAGGACAATACCGGCTACGATCTGCGCAACCTCTTCATCGGCGCCGAAGGCACGCTCGGCATCATCACGGCGGCGACGCTCAAACTGTTTCCGAAGCCGCGCGCGGTGGAGACCGCCTATGTCGGCCTCAAATCGCCGGCGCAGGCGCTGAAGCTGCTGTCGATCTCGCAGAACGAGGCGGCGAACAGCCTCACCAGCTTCGAACTGCTGGCCGACATCGCCGTCGATTTCAGCCTGCGCCACGGCATCGACATCCGCGATCCGCTTGACGACCAAACATCCCTGGTACGTGCTGATGGAGTTGTCGTCGTCGCGCGACGACGCCCGCGCCGCGCTGGAATCGATCCTCGCCCAGGGCATGGAGGAAGGCATCGTCGACGACGCCGTGATCGCGGCCAATCTTTCGCAGCGCGCCGGGTTCTGGAAGCTGCGCGACGAGATGTCGGCGGCGCAGAAGCCGGAAGGCGGCTCGATCAAGCACGACATCTCGGTGCCGGTCGCCGCCGTGCCGGAGTTCATCGCGGAAGCCAACGCGGCGGTGGTGAAGCTGATCCCGGGCTCGCGGCCGGTGCCGTTCGGCCATCTCGGCGACGGCAACATCCACTACAATGTCAGCCAGCCGGTCGGCGGCGACACCGCCGACTTCATGTCGCGCTGGCACGAGGTCAACGAGGTGGTGTTCGCGATCGTGCTGCGGATGGGCGGATCGATCTCGGCCGAGCACGGCATCGGCGTGCTCAAGCGCGACGAACTGCCTGACGTGAAGGACAAGGTCGCGATCGAGCTGATGCGCGGCATCAAGGCGATGCTCGATCCGCTCGGCATCATGAACCCGGGCAAGGTGCTGTGACGACACCCTGCGAAGACGATCCCGGCGCTCGCCGTCGCCGAGATCGCGGATGCGGACGTGGCTGATGTGATCGCGCTGTGGCAGGCCTGCGGCCTGACGCGGCCGTGGAACGATCCGGCCAGCGACATCGCGCTCGCCCGCCGCGGGCCGAATTCGACGATCCTGATCGGCCGCGACGGTGATGCGATCGTCGCGACCGTGATGGTCGGCCATGACGGCCATCGCGGCTGGGTCTATTACGTCGCCACCGATCCCGATCGCCGCGCGAAAGGTTTTGGCCGCGCCATCATGAACGCGGCCGAGGACTGGCTGCGCGCGGCCGGCATCGCCAAACTGCAATTGCTGGTCCGGCGCGACAACGCCAAGGCGGGCGCGTTCTACCAGTCGATCGGCTACGCCGAAGCGCAGACGATCGTTTTCGCCAAATGGCTCGACGGCCGCGAGCCGACGCCGTGACGGCGAAAGGACTTCGATGAGCATCTCCGATCGCGTCCGCGTCAAGAACATCCACGTCCTCTCCGACCGGCACTACCGGTTGAACGAGGTCGAGTTCGACTATCGCCGCGGCGACGGCGAATGGCAGACCCAGAAGCGCGAGGTGTTCGACCGCGGCCATGCCGCGGCGCTGCTGCCGTACAATCTCGCAAGCCGTACCGTCGTGCTGACGCGGCAGTTCCGGCTGCCGGCCTATCTCGCCGGCCACGACGATCTCCTGATCGAGGTGGCCGCCGGCATGCTCGACGACGAGACGCCCGAGAAGCGGATACGCGCGGAGGCGGAAGAGGAAATCGGCTATCGGCTGCACGACGTGCGAAAAGTGTTCGAGGCCTTCATGAGCCCCGGCGCCGTCACCGAGAAGCTGCACTTCTTCGTCGCCGAATACGATCCCTCGATGCGCGTCGGCAGCGGCGGCGGCCTCGCCGAAGAAGGCGAGGACATCGAGGTGCTGGAGCTGCCGATCGATGCTGCGTTGGCGATGATATCCGACGGCCGCATCGTGGATGCGAAAACCATCATGCTGCTGCAACACGCCGCGCTGCATATTTTTCGCGAGATGAGGCGCCGTAGGCGTCGTCCCGCGAAGCAGGAGACGCAAGCGACGTGCCCACCATCCATCAACGAGCAAGCCGTGCAGTATGGTGGGCATCGCTGCGCTTTGGGCCCACGGCCTACGATGTGGCGCGAATGCTTCAAAACAACGAACCCTGCCCGTCATCCTCCGCCGCCGTCACCTTGCGCGGCGCGGCTTTCTTTGCGGGCTTCGGCTCTTCCGCCGCGCGCTCCTCGTCGGTGATCGGCAGCAGCAGTTGCGCGTCGTCGTTGACGACGCGGTTGACGCGGGTGGAAATCTCGTGCCAGGCGAACTCGCCTTCAGCCGGTCCGCGCAGCAGCGGCATGATGTCGTCGGCGTTGTCGAGGCGGACGTCGAGCCAGCGCTCGAATTCCTCGGGCGCAATCGTTACGGGCACGCGGTGATGCAACACGGCGAGGTCGCGGCTGGCCGGCGCGGTGACGATGGCGACGCTGTCGGTCTCCTCACCGTTCGGTCCCATCCAGGTCTCCGCCAGCGCGGCAAAGCCAACCGGGCGGCCGTCGCGGCGGTGAATGAAGAACGGCCGCTTGCGGCCATCCGCGCCCTGCCATTCGTAATAGCCGTCCGCCGGTATCAGGCAACGCCGCCGCCTGATGGCATTCTTGAACGCCGGCTTTTCGCGAATCGTTTCCGAACGCGCGTTGATCAGGAGCGTAAATTTACGGGGGTCCTTCACCCACGACGGAATCAGTCCCCACCGCATCAGCCGGAAATGGCGGCCGCCATTCTCCAGGATGACAACCGGCACGGGCTGCGTCGGCGCAATATTATACCGCGGCGGGAAATTCGGCTGCTCGATGTAGCCGAATATTTGCCGCAGGGCTTCGGGCGGTGAAGTAATTACAAAACGTCCGCACATTATCTGACCAAGATAAGCTTCTGTTCAACCAGTGTTAACCCCGCGTGCTAACAGTGGCATGGATGACCGCCATGGCCGCCACAGAAGTGCGATCCGATCCACCGATAGCCCCGCCGACCGGCCGCATTGATGAGGCCCGCGCGGAGCAATTGCGCGCGGCCAATATCAATCCTCGCACTGGCCTGGCCACCGACTACCTGAATCATTTCAACGAAGCCATCATGCTGCTCGAAATGGTTCCGGACATGCCGGAATGCGCGGAGGATTTCCTGACCTGGACGCCGCTGTCCTACGCCGAGCATTTCTGGGCTTCCAATTTCAAGGCCCGCGACCTCGCGATCGAGGCCTATGAATGCGCCGATCCAAAGATCCGCGCCAATTTCGATAATTTGACCGCCACCATGACCTCGATTCTCACGGCGGTCGGTAACGCCATGCGCGAGGCCCAGCAGGACAAGACCCGCGCCACGCTCGCGGAGCAGGCCACCGCCTGGGTCAAGCCGCTGGTGGCGCTGGCCGGCGGCGTCATCAACGGCAGTGTCGCCGAGAGCGACGTCGACGCCACCATGTCCAATTAGACCTGCGCGGACCGATCGGGCATGATCCGGGGGAGTTCCCCGCATACCGGATTTCCCCTTGGCCTCCCCTGTCCAGCCGATCCGCCCCCAGCTCGCCGTCAGCGGCGCGATCTTCCGAGACGGCAAGATCCTGCTGGTCCGCCGCGCCCGCTCGCCCGGCAAGGGCTTTTATTCCTTTCCCGGCGGCCGGGTCGAATTCGGCGAATCGCTGCACACCGCGCTCCACCGCGAGGTGGACGAGGAAACCGGGCTGAGAATCGAGATTCTGGGTCTCGCCGGCTGGCGCGAGGTGCTGCCCGCGGCCGGCGGCGGCGGGCACTATGTGATCATGTCGTTCGCGGCGCGCTGGACGGCCCGGGAACCGGTCCTGAACGACGAGCACGACGACTTCAAATGGCTGGCGCCGGATCGAACTCGGCGACCTCAAGGTCACCGGCGGCCTCATGGAGGTCATCGAGGCCGCCCGGAAGCTGGTCTAGACGGCCCGTTTCGAGAGCCTCGCACCTTGCCTCGGGCGTATTCAGGGGGCATATCGGCCGTCAAATGCTCAAGCCTTTCCTCGCCGCCCTCATCCTGCTTTCGGCCTGCCATCTGGCGCCCGCCCGGGCCCAGGATGCCGCCGCGCCGTTCGACGGCGACCTGCAGCGGCTGGCCGAGATCCTCGGCACCCTGCATTATCTCCGCGGCATCTGCGGCTCCAATGAAGGCGCGAAATGGCGCAACGAAATGCAGGCGCTGGTCGATGCCGAAACCCCGTCGGGCGAACGCCGCGCCCGCATGATCGCGGGCTTCAACCGCGGCTATAACGGTTTTCAGCAGACCTACCGGACCTGCACGCCCGCGGCCTCGGTCGCGATCCGCCGCTATATCGAGGAAGGCTCGAAGATCTCGCGCGACCTGACCGCGCGCTACGCGAACTAGGACGATGGATTTGGACGCGATCTATTTCGATCTCGACGGAACGCTGACCGACCCCAAGCCGGGGATCACCCGCTCGATCCAGTACGCGCTGCAACGGCTCGATCATCCGACGATTCCGACCGAGGACGAATTGACCTGGTGCATCGGCCCGCCGCTGCGTTCGAGTTTTGTGAAGATGCTCGGCGATCACGCCGCCGACCGCGCGGTGGCGCTGTATCGCGAGCGGTTTTCAGACGTCGGCCTCTATGAGAACCGCGTTTACGACGGCATCGGCGAGGTGCTGACGACGCTCCGCGCGTCCGGTCACCGGCTGTTCGTCGCCACCAGCAAGGCGCATGTTTTCGCCGATCGCATCATCGACCATTTCGGCCTGCGCGATCACTTCGAATATGTGTTCGGCGCCGAACTCGACGGCACGCGCGCGGACAAATCGCATCTGCTCGAATATGCGTTGAAGCAAGCCGCCGTCGATCCGGCCAAAACCCTGATGATCGGCGACCGCAGCCACGACATGGTCGGTGCGAAAAACAACGGCATGCAAGCGCATCGGCGTGTTGTACGGCTACGGCAGCCGGGACGAGTTGCTGGAGGCCGGCGCGCAGCATGTCTGCGCGACGCCGGACGCGATTCTGCGCTGCATCTCCTGAAATCGACGCGGCCCTGCACCGGCCGGCCTGAAATTCGGGCAGCGCGTTAACCCTTCTTAAAGATGTGGCCTAGGCGAGCCCGCGCCGCGTGCTAGAGCTTGTCGCGTTAAGGCGCGTTCCGCCCCGGTTCGCGCGCCAATTTCGTTGAGTTTCATGAGCCGCCCAGCCCCTACGCCGATCGCCCGCGATCCGCTCCCCGACCTCGACCAGAAGCAGACCGCACTGAGCTATTTGAGCGAGGCCTGGGCCGACGCGCGCCACGAGGGCGTCGATGGCGACTGTCTCGCGCAGGCGAGCCTGTTCACGGCGCTGGCCGAACTGGTCTCGACCTATGGCGAGGACGCGGTGGCGAAATTCGCGGAAGGTCTTTCCGCGCGCATTCGAACGGCGAGTTTTCGCTGAAGCTGGCGAAGCAGTAACAGCTCGCGTCAGCCCCAGCTGTCATCGCCCGGCGACCGGAGCGACCCAGTACGCGCGGCATCGATGCAATCACTACCGTTCTGCGGCTATGGATTGCTTCGCTCGCGGGTGACGACAATGATGCGGAGAGATCGAGCCCTACGCCTTCAGCGTCTCCAGAAACCGCACCGGTTCACCCGTCGACGGCGCCATCACCTCGCCCTGCCACATCACGCGCTTGCCGCGCACGAAGGTGCCGACCGGCCAGCCGGTGACGCGCACGCCGTCATAGGGCGTCCAGCCCGCCTTCGAGGCCACCCATTTGTTGGTGATGGTCTCGCTGCGCTTGAGGTCGACGATGGTGAAGTCGGCGTCGTAGCCGGCGGCGATGCGGCCCTTGCAGGCGATGTTGTAGAGCCGCGCCGGGCCGGCAGCTGGTGAGATCGACGAAGCGCGCCAGCGACAGCCGTCCGGCGTTGACGTGATCGAGCATCAGCGGCACCAGCGTCTGCACGCCGGTCATGCCCGAGGGCGAGGCCGGATAGGTTTTTGCCTTTTCCTCCAGCGTATGCGGCGCGTGGTCGGAGCCGAGCACGTCGATGATGCCCTGCTCGATGCCGTACCAGATGCCCGCCCGGTGATCGGCCGAGCGCACCGGCGGGTTCATCTGCGCCAGCGTGCCGAGCCGCTCGTAGCATTCGGGCGCGACCAGCGTCAGGTGATGCGGCGTCGCCTCGCAGGACGCGACGTCCTTGTGGTCGCGCAGATATTCGATCTCCTGCTTGGTCGTGATGTGCAGCACATGGATGCGCTTGCCGGTCTCGCGGGCAAGATTGACCAGCCGCTGCGTCGCGATCAGCGCGGTGTCCTCGTCGCGCCACACCGGGTGCGAGCGCGGGTCGCCCTCGATGCGGATGCGGCTTGCGCTCGTTGAGGCGATATTCGTCCTCGGCATGGAAGGCGGCGCGGCGGCGGATCACCTGGAAGATGCGGCGCAGGCTTTCGTCGTCCTCGACCAGCAGCGATCCCGTGGACGAACCGATGAACACTTTGACGCCGGCGCAGCCCGGCGCACGTTCCAGCTCCGGCAGATCCTGAACGTTCTCGCGCGTGCCGCCGATGAAGAACGCGAAATCGCAATGCATGCGATGGTGGCCGGCCTTGATCTTGGCGGTGAACGTTTCCTCGGTAATCGTCAGCGGATTGGTGTTCGGCATCTCGAACACGGCGGTGACGCCGCCCATCACGGCGCTGCGCGAGCCGGTCTCGAGGTCTTCCTTCTGCGTCAGCCCGGGTTCGCGGAAATGCACCTGCGTGTCCATCACGCCGGGCAGGATGTGCAGGCCCTTGCAGTCGATGGTCTCGCCCGCGGAGGCCTGCGCGAGCCCGCCGATCGCGGCGATCCGGCCATTGGAGATGCCGATGTCGCGGACGCCCTCGCCGTCCTGATTGACCACGGTGCCGGATTTTAGAATGGTGTCAAATCGTTGATTCATCGCTGGTTCGTCGGTTCTTGGGTGGCGATTTCGGGGCTTGTTGGCGGCACCTTAGCGCCTTAACTTCGCATGGGGTATCCATGTCAGGCGTTTCCCCCGGAACTTCGACAGAACTTCAAGAGAGCGTCAAAAGAGGCCGATTTATCCGATGAAAGCAGCGTTTCTTCCGGACCGGGGCGTGGTCAAGGTCAGCGGAGAGGATGCCCGCACCTTCCTCAACGGCCTCGTCACCACAGACGTCACGCTGCTGCAGCCGGGCCTTGGCCGGTTCGGCGCGCTGCTGACGCCGCAGGGCAAGATCACGGTCGATTTCCTGATCACCGAAGCTCCCGCCGGCCATGGCGGCGGTTTCCTGATCGACGTGCCGCTCCCGCTGGCGCAGAGCCTCGCCGACAAGCTCGGCTTCTACAAGCTGCGCGCCAAGGTCACGGTGGAGAACATCTCCGCTCATATGGGCGTGGTGGCGGTATGGGACGGCGAGCCGGCCGTGAAGCCCGATCTGGCCTTTGCCGATCCGCGGCATGAGGCGCTGGGCTGGCGCATCCTCGCGCCCGAGGACCTCACGCACAAGGTGGCCGACCTGATCGGCGCCGATCTGGTGGAGAGCGATGCCTACGAAGCGCATCGCATCGCCACGGGCGTGCCGCGCGGCGGGCTCGATTTCATGTACAGCGATGCGTTTCCGCATGAGGCCAACATGGACCGCCTGCACGGCGTGGACTTCGACAAGGGCTGCTATGTCGGCCAGGAAGTGGTGTCGCGGATGCAGCATCGCGGCACCGCGCGCACGCGGATCGTGCGGGTGGTGCTCGACGACTTCTCGCCGGAGACCGGCATCCCGGTTCAGGCCGGCGACAAACAGGTCGGCACGATGGGGTCGACCGCCGGCGGCAAGGGGCTGGCACTGGTCCGCATCGATCGCGTGGCGGACGCGCTCGATGCCGGCCTGGCGTTGACAGCGGGCGGTCTCGCGATGCATCTGGCCGACCCGAACGATGTTCGGACGCCGCCGAAACAGACCGTCGCATGAGCCTCTTCCGATGAGCGAATTTCAATGAGCAAATCCGCGCGCCTGCACCCCGACGGCAAGACGCGATGCCCATGGCCGGGTGAAGACCCGTTCTACATGGCCTATCACGATACCGAATGGGGCGTGCCCGAATATGACGACCGGGCGCTCTATGAAAAACTGATCCTCGACGGTTTTCAGGCCGGGCTGTCGTGGATCACGATTTTGCGCAAGCGCGAGAATTTCCGCAAAGCCTTCGACGATTTCCAGCCGGAGAAGATCGCGCGCTACAGCGAGAAGAAAGTCCATGCGCTGATGAACGATGCCGGCATCGTGCGCAACCGTTCCAAGATCGAAGGCGCCGTCAACAGCGCCAAGGGCTATCTGAAGATCATGGAGGAAGGCCCTGGTTTCTCAAAGTTTCTTTGGGACTTCGTCGACGGAAAACCTAAGGTGAACCAGTTCAAGACCACGGCCAGCGTACCGGCCTCGACGCCGGTCTCGATCAAGATCTCGAAGGAGCTCGGCGCGCGCGGATTCAAGTTCGTCGGCCCGACCATCGTCTATGCCTTCATGCAGGCCACCGGCATGGTCAACGACCATCTGGTGAGCTGCTTCTGCCACGAGAACTGCAGCGGCAAACTTCGCAAGCCCCGCCTCAAAACCAAATGACGGCACGGAAAACGGCAAGCAAATCGACCGGTGTCGCCGACCGCGCCTGGCAGCGGATGCTGTCGGGGCGGCGGCTCGATTTGCTCGACCCCTCGCCGCTCGATATCGAGATTGCCGACATCGCGCACGGGCTGGCGCGCGTGGCGCGCTGGAACGGGCAGACCAGCGGCGCGCACATCTTCTCGGTGGCACAGCACACGCTGCTGGTGGAAACCGTGATGCGCGAGCAGATGCCGCGCGTCGACGTCCGCTTTCGCCTCGGAGCACTGCTGCACGACGCGCCGGAATATGTCATCGGCGACATGATCTCGCCGTTCAAGGCGGTGCTCGGCGGCGATTACAAGGTGGTCGAAAAGCGCCTGCTGGCGGCGATCCATATCCGCTTCGGCCTGCCGCCGGTTCTGGCTGACGACATCACCAAGGCGATCAAGGCGGCCGATCGCGGCGCGGCCTATCTCGAAGCCACTCATCTCGCCGGATTTTCGGAATCCGAAGCCAAGCGCCTGTTCGGCCGCGATCCCGGCCTGCCCGAACCCACGGTGCGCGATTATCTGACGCCATGGACCGCGGCCCGCGCCGAAAAGCAGTTTTTGGCGCGATTCGAGCTGCTGCTCGGTTGATCGGCCGGCGCAAAGCCTGCTTTCACCGCCTCACCTGCGGGCCTATAATTCGATAAATCAGGACCTTCCCAGGGAAACGCTTCGAAGGGTCATCATGCTTCACGTCTGTTCGCTCGCCGCGCTTCCCGAGACCGTCAGAGCCACCGGCGCCAGTCACATCCTCACGGTGATGGCCAATGTCGATCAGGTGCAGCGCCCGGCTTCGGTGCTCGAGGCCAATCATCTGAGGGTGTCGATGGACGACATCACCGAGCACATGGACGGCTTTACGGCGCCTGCGGATCATCATATCGAACGGGTGCTGAATTTCGTCCGCGGCTGGGACCGCAGCGCGCCGATGGTGGTGCATTGCTACGCCGGCATCAGCCGCTCGACCGCGAGCGCGTTTGCCGCCGCCTGCCTGCTCAATCCGCACCGCGACGAGATCGAAATCGCCCGGCAGATTCGCGCCCGCTCCCCGATCGCATCTCCCAACCGGCTGATCGTCAGCCTCGCCGACAAGGCGCTGGGGCGCGAGGGAAGGATGCTGCGCGCGCTGGACGAAATGGGGCCCGGCACCATGACGGTCGAAGGCCGGCCGTTCCAGCTCGATCTGGAATAGCGCCTGCAAGCGCCTGAACACATGGCGCTAAAACGCTTGCTGCGAAATCTGCGACATTGCCTCGCGGGCCTGATTTGAACTTTTAGCGGACAAACCTGCACAGAGGATTGCAACCGGGCTACGGACGTGGCCGGTTACCGCTTTGACGCGCCCGCCTGGAGGCTAGATGTTCGACGATCCCTTCGTTTTCTTTGCGCTCGCGATCGCGATCGTCGCCCTGGTCGTCGCGCGGAAGGCCATCAACGAGGTCGCGGAGTTGCGCAAGCGTCTGGAGGCGATGCTGGCGGCACCGGCGACCGCCGCTGCGGCCGTGCCGCCACCGCTCACACCATTTGAAGCGTTCGAACGAACCCTGCCGCCGGCCTCGACCGCTGCCATACCGACACCGCCGCCCATCATTCCCGACGCAGAACCCGTCGCGCCCATCGCGGCGTCCGAGCAGGCCGCAGACGAAGTAGCGGCGGCGGCGCCACCACCGCCCTTGCCGGCGCCCGAACGCGGCTTTGAGGAAACCATCGGCACGCGCTGGGTGGTGTGGGTCGGCGGATTGACGCTGGCGCTCGGCGGCTTCTTCATGGTGCGCTATTCGATCGAGGCCGGCCTGATCGGCCCCGGCGTCCGCGTGATGCTCGGCGGCGCGTTCGCGCTGGCCCTGCTGCTGGCCGGCGAATGGACCCGCCGCAAGGAGAGCATCTCCACCATCGAAGCGACGCCGATCGCCAACATCCCCGCCATCCTGACCGCGGCCGGGACGGCGGTCGCCTTTGCGACCGTCTATGCGGCCTATGCGCTGTATGAATTCCTGGTGCCGGCGACCGCGTTCGTGCTGCTCGGCCTGGTCGCGATGGGCACGCTCGCCGCCGCGCTGCTGCACGGGCCGGCGCTCGCCGGCCTCGGCGTCGTCGGCGCGTTCGCAACCCCGGTCCTGGTCTCGTCCGGCCAGCCGGACTTCTGGGCGCTCTACATCTATCTCGCGATCGTCACCGCGGCCGCTTTCGGCCTGGCGCGCATCAGGATGTGGCGCTGGCTCGCGGTCACCACCATCGCCTTTGCGCTGCTGTGGACCTTCCCCTGCCTGCAATGCGGCCCGTCGATGGTGGCTCCGCATGCGTTCCACGTGCTCGCCGGATTCATTCTCGCAGCCCTGCTGGTGGTATGCGGCTTCATGTTCGGCCCGCCCGCCGACGAAGGCGAGGTCGAGCCGATCTCGTCCGGCTCGCTCGCGGCCTATCTGCTCGGCGCCACGCTGATCGTGCTCAACAGTTTTCATGCCGACACCGCGATGGTCGTGTTCGGCCTGCTGGTGGCCGGCAGCCTCGTGGTCGCCTGGCGCAGCGATGCCGCCGCCGGCGCGGTCGGCGCCGCCGCGGCACTCGTCTTTGTGGTGTTCGCCGAATGGGCCGTGCGCGCCAATCCGGACATGCTGGTGTTGCCCGGCGGGCCATTGCAGGGCATCGGGCCGAGCGCCACGGACGGATCGGTGTCGCTGCATCTGATATCGGCCACGATCTTCGCCGTCGGCTTCGGCGTGGCGGGATTTCTGGCGCAAGGCCGCTCCGCGGGGCCGGTCATTCCGGTGATCTGGTCGGCCGCGGCGGTGTTCACGCCGCTGGCGCTGTTGGTCGCGCTCTACGCCCGCATCGCGCATCTCGACCGCTCGATACCGTTTGCGATCGTCGCGGTGATCCTGGCCGCGGCCTTCGCCGCCGCGACCGAGATCCTCAGCAAGCGCGAAGATCGCCCGGGACTGCAGGCCTCGATCGCGCTGTTTGCGACCGGCACGCTCGCGGCAATGGCGCTGGCGCTGACCTTTGCGCTGGAGCGAGGCTGGCTGACGATCGCGCTGGCGCTGATGTCGGCGGGCACCGCCTGGATATCGACGCAGCGGCCGATCGCCTTCCTGCGCGTGCTCGCTTCCGTGCTCGCCGGCATCGTGGTGCTGCGCATCGGCTACGAGCCGCGCATCGCGGGCGACGCCGTCGGCACCACGCCGATCTTCAACTGGCTGTTGTGGGGCTACGGCATTCCGGCGGCATCGTTCTGGGCCGGCAGCATCCTGCTGCGCCGCGGCGGCGACGACGCGCCGCTGCGGACCGTGGAGGCCGCCGCGATCCTGTTCACCGTGCTGCTGGCGTTCATGGAAATCCGTCACGCCGTCAACAATGGCGACGTCTATCGGCAGAGCGCCGACTTTACCGAGATCGCGCTGCAGGTCTGCGTCGCGCTGGCGATGGCGATCGGGCTGGAGCGCCTGCGCATCCGCACCCGCAGCGTGATTCACACCGCCGGAGCGGCCCTGCTCACGATCTTCGCCGGCCTCGCGACGGTGCTCGGGCTGTTGTTGTTCGAGAACCCGATGCTGCGATCGATCGACATCGGCGGCGTGATCTTCAACCTGCTGCTGCTGGGCTACGCCCTGCCTGCGGTGCTGGCGCTGCTGCTGTCCTATGCCGTCGCCGGACGCCGCCCCACAGCCTACGCCAATACGATCGCGGCGGCGGCGCTGGTCCTCGCGCTCGCCTATGTGACGTTCCAGATCAGGCGGCTGTATCACGGCCCGGTCATTGCATCCGGGCCGACCAGCGGCGCGGAGCAATACACCTACTCGATCGCGTATCTGGCGTTCGGCGTCATCCTGCTCGGCACAGGCATTCTCTTCAACTCGCAGCGCGCGCGGCTGGCCTCGGCGGTCGTCATCGCCCTGACGATCCTGAAAGCCTTCCTGATCGACATGTCGGCACTCACGGGCGTCTATCGCGCGCTGTCGTTCATGTGCCTCGGCCTGGTGCTGGTGGCGATCGGCTGGCTGTACCAGCGGATCCTGTTCCGCAGGCAGGCGGCGGCTGCTGCCGCTCCTGCTGGGCAGCGGGAGGCTAAGCGCTCAGGCGGCCCTGACCGAGTTGAGGAATTTGCCGACCTCGAGCTTGAGCCGGTTGCTGTCGTTCGACAGCGATTTCGCCGCCGAATAGACCTGCGCGGAGGCCGATCCGGTCTCGGTCGCACCGTGCTGCACGTCGGTGATGTTGGAGGAGACCTCCTGCGTGCCGGTCGCCGCGTGCTGGATGTTGCGGGATATCTCCTGCGTGGCCGCGCCCTGCTCTTCCACGGCGGCGGCAATGGTCGATGAAATCTCCGACATCCGACCGATGGTGGCGCCGATCTCCCTGATCGCCGCCACCGAATCCTGGGTCGCGGCCTGAATGCCGGATATCTGCTGGCTGATCTCGCCGGTGGCCTTCGCGGTCTGCTCGGCAAGCGCCTTGACCTCGGATGCGACCACGGCAAAACCGCGGCCGGCCTCGCCGGCGCGCGCGGCCTCGATCGTGGCGTTGAGCGCCAAGAGATTGGTCTGCCCGGCGATGGTGTTGATCAGTTCGACCACGTCGCCGATGCGGCTTGCCGCCTTTGACAGCTCGCTGACGCGGTCATTGGTCTTCTGGGCCTGATCGACGGCCTCGCTGGCCACGCGGGAGGATTCCTGGACCTGACGGCCGATCTCGTTGACCGAGGATGTCAACTCCTCGCTGGCCGCCGATACCGCTTGCACGTTGGTGGAGGCTTCCTCGGAAGCCGCGGCAACGGTGGTCGCCAGCGTCTCCGATCGTTTGGCCGCACTCGTCAGCGTGGTGGCGGAGGCTTCCAGTTCGGTTGCAGCCGAGGACACCGTCTCGACGATTTCTCCGACCGCGCCTTCGAACGCGTCGGCGAGTTCGCGCATGTCGGCCTTGCGCTGCTCCGCCTGCCGTGCTTCGGCCTCGCGCTGCTCGCCGCGCAGCCGCTCGGCTTCGACCATGTTGTTCTTGAACACCTCGACCGCATCGGCCATTTCACCGATCTCGTCGCGACGGCCGAGGCCCGGTACCGCCAATCTGACGTCGCCGCCGGCCAGTCGGGTCATGGCGGACACCATGGAGGCGAGCGCCTTCGAGATCGATTGACCGACCAGCAGCGAAAATCCGAACACCAGGATCACCGCCGCCCCGAACGCAATCAGCATCCATGTCGCCACGGAACCGCGTGTTGCCGCCTCACTTGCTTCCGCTGTCTTGTACAGCTGCGCTACGCTTTGTTCGACTTCGGCGATGACAGGCTCGATTTCGCGAAACGCTTTCGACATCGCCGTGCTATTGCCGGCAATTTCCAGCGCGCCAGCGGCCCAGGCGGCGAAGTCCGCCTGATACTTTTCCAGCTTCTTGGTAATGTCAGCCTTGAGCGGCTGGTTCAATGCTGGCACCTGCCAGCAACTTGGAAAATTCTGCTGCGGTCTTTTTCAATTCGTCGACATATTTCGCATCGCGACGTAACATAAAATCCTTCTCGTGCCGCCGCAGCATCAGCATCGAGCTGGTCAGTCTCGCATCGTCGATTTCCTTGAGCCTGGTTTCGACGTCGTGAACGGCTGCGCGCAACGAACCCGACAGCCCCAACTTTTCGTTCAGGCCGAGTTTGGTTTCGGCTTGCGCGAGGCTTGCAAAATTCTTCAGGTAATTCGCAAAGCCGAGCCGTATGACATCGATCTTATCCGTGATGGAGTTGAGTCCGCCCGATCGGGCCATGGACTTCAGTTTCTCGAGGTCACGGTCTATTCCAGCGGACAATTCGGCATGGCGCTTGGAATAGGATTCTTCACGGCGAAGCAGGAAATCCTTCTCGGCCCTGCGTGCCTCCAGCATCTTGATGGAGATCTGCTGGTTCAGGCTGGACAGCGCGCGGCCTTCGACGGCCACGGCCCGCGAGGAATCCTGCGACCAGCTTCCTATCTGGTAGATCGCACCGACGGCGAGGAGCCCGGCCAGACCGGCAACGCCGATTGCCATGATCTTGTGAGTGAGACGGACGGAAAAGCCACTCATGGGGATTCCTGCTTCTAAAGTAGCGACACGGTCCGTGCCCAAGCAACGCGCCCGCGTCTGCAGCGCTGCGGCCGGGGAAATGCCTAACTACGAGGCAATATGAATATCGTCTGATGCTTCTGGTTAACTTAACGAGAGGTCCGTACAAGTACGGAGAGCGCGAAAAACGTTCGCAAAGATCGACACTTGCGACGCAAGGGCGCGTGGGTGCGGCCGAAGGAGGTTAACACCGGGAGTAAGGCTCGGCAGCATATACTACCGAAGCGGGCAGCAATGGCTCACGGTTCGCCCGTCATTGGAGCGCTGTCTTGCCGGCAGATTCCGGCACGACGCGGTCGTGAATGGTGTTTCGTCCAGCCCCGCGCCTGTCAGGCGTCGGACCTTCCCGCATCAGGCGGCGCGCACTGACTCGAGGAATTTGGCAACTTCGTCCTTGAGACGGTTGCTGTCGCTCGACAGAGACTGCGCTGCCGAAAGGACATGGGATGAAGCCGTCTCGGTTTCGGTCGCACCACGCTGCACATCGGTGATGTTGGCGGAGACCATCTGCGTACCCTGCGCGGCCTGCTGCACGTTGCGGGAGATCTCCTGCGTCGCCGCGCCCTGCTCTTCCACGGCCGCCGCGATCGCCGACGAAATCTCGGAAAGCTTTCCGATGGTGCCGGAGATTTCCTGGATGGCGCCGACCGAGTCCTGAGTGGCGGCCTGGATGCCGGTGATCTGCTGTCCGATCTCGCCGGTGGCCTTGGCGGTCTGTTCGGCCAGCGCCTTCACTTCCGAGGCAACCACCGCGAAGCCGCGGCCGGCCTCACCGGCGCGCGCCGCTTCGATGGTGGCGTTGAGCGCCAGCAGATTGGTCTGGCCGGCGATGTTGTTGATGAGCTCGACCACGTCGCCGATGCGGGCGGCGGCTTTCGACAATTCGCCGACCCGATCGTTGGTCCGCGCGGCCTGATCCACGGCTTCGCTGGCCATTCGCGCGGATTCCTGCACCTGCCGGCTGATCTCGGTGACGGAGGACGACATTTCCTCGGTCGCGGACGCGACCGACTGCACATTGGTGGAAGCCTCTTCCGATGCCGAGGCGACGGTGGTGGCGAGTTCCTGCGCGCGCTCCGCCGTTGCGGTCAGCGTGCTCGCGGAAGCCTCGAGTTCGGTCGAGGCCGACGACACGGTCTCGACGATCTCGCCGATCATGGCTTCAAACTCCCGCGTGATGCCGTCGACCCGGCGGCCGCGCTCGATCTTGGCTTCCGCATCGACGGCGGCGGCCTCATCGGCGGCCTTCTTGGCGATCAGCGCATCCTTGAACACCTGCAGGGCATCCGCCATGGCGCCGATTTCGGTCTTCTCGCCGCGGCGCGTCACTTCGGCGGTCAGGTCGCCGCTTCCCAGCGCCTGCATCGGCTTCACGACGGCGGCAATACCGTTGGAGAGGTCGCGTACCAGATAGATTCCGACGCCGATGCCGCAGATGATGCAGGCGGCGACAATGCTCAGCACCAGCCAGAATGCGGAATTGTACCCCTCGGCGGCCTGCCGCGTCGCCGTGTCGGCACCGGTATTGTTGAGGTTGATGCCCTTCTCGAGGATCGCATCGGATTCGGCGGCGATGACAGCGACCTTCTTGGAGATGGCTTCGCTCGCTTCGGTCGGAATTCGCCCGATGCTGCCGCGCGACAACACGATGACGTCCTGGACGCCGGCGATGTATTTGTCCCAGGCGGTCGCCCAGTTCTGATAGATGGTGCGCTCTTCGGCGGAGCTGATCAGCGGCTCGTAAGCCTTGCGATCCTTCGCGATCCTTTCGAGGATGCCGGCCAGCCTCTTGTCGTTGGCGGCCTTCGCGTCCAGCGTTTCCGCCATCACATGGGCGCGCAGCGCGATGCGAAACAGATTGATGTCCGTGCGCAGATCGCCGAGCACCCGGACGCTCGGAAGCCAGCCCGAGGCGATTTCCACCGTATGGGCGTTGATCCCCTGCATGCTGCGGATCGCCAGCAGGCCCATGCCCGACATCGCGACCAGCATGAATGCAATTACGGCAATGACCTTGGCGCGAATCGAAAGTGCGGACATGAAACCATCTCAAACGTTGGAGACAGGCGCCGCTGACCAATTGAAAATCGCAGTCATCGTTGACGCCGGGAATATTCGGCAACGTTAAGCAGCAGGTTCCAAGCGACCGTTAATTTGCGGTTCCGTACAATTACGGAACGCGACGTTTGGGCTCGACTGGCCTCATCAGCTGGCCGAGAGCCTCGGCGACGAGACGAATACGGAAAACCGGCTTTTTGGCCTCGTCCACAAGCGATCTGCCATTCGGCGGACCAGGCGGCCTGGCGGCTCTCGAATTCAGCGAGGCCGTACCACTACGGCCGGGCGTCGCCGGTCCATGATGTTGCAACGCCATTGCGGAGATCACGGCCGGTGGGCCGCGCGCCGCTTCATGTCAGAGACAGGTGAAATCGCCGGCGAGCCGATGCGCCCGCGATTTCGTTCAGTCGGTCGAGCGGCGCAGTTCGGACGCGCCCTCGGCCTTGGCCGGCTCGGACTGCTCCGCCTTCGGCGCGGACTTCACCGGCTCGAGCTTGGCGCTATCTACCGCCGGGACTTCGACCCGCGCCGTGACCTCGACCTCCGCACGCGCGTCGGACGCCGCCCGTGCCGGCTCCTCCCGGCGATGCAGCGAGCGCGGCCGCGCCACAGAACGCGCCATCAGCATCTGCGAGGCGCCCTGATGGCGGAAATCGCAATAGGCGAAGCCCATGCCCGAGACGGAGCCGCGGAACGAGCGATCGTCGCGCTTGTCGAGATTGAAGCACGGCTCGAACGGAAGGCCCTTGATCGAGGCGCAAACGGCCTGGCCGCGGATCTGCAGCGTATTGCCGGGCAGCCGCACATGGCGGATCGGACCCGAGCCGCTGAACTGGATCGAACCGGCCGCGCCGAGATCGTCCATGATACGACCGGCGCCGCGGGTGCCGTCGAAGCAGGTGAAGGCGAAAACCTTGCCATTCACGAACCTGCGGGCCTCGTCGGCATTCATGCTCCCGGCCAGTGCAGGAACGATCGTCGCGGCTGCCGTGAAGGCCCCCAAAATCAAACGCGCAAGCATGCAGCTACTCCAACTTACTAAAGAGCGCGGGCGCCCGCCTTTACCCCGTGCTTACCATACTAACCGTGGCAACATTGGAGCAGGTTGGTTGGTAAAGTCTGAACGCCGTCAGAGAATTTTTACCACGATTCGACCGCGGACCTGACCAGCCAGGATCTGCGCGCCTGCTCCAATCACTTGATCAAGGTTAATTTCTTGAGTGATTTCAGCCAGTTTACCTCGATCCAGATCGCTGGCAAGCCGGTTCCAGGCCAACTTTCGCTGCGGCAATGGGCACATCACGGAATCGATGCCCAGAAGGCACACTCCCCGCAAAATGAAAGGTGCAACCGAGGATGGCAGATCCATGCCGGCGGCCAGACCGCAGGCCGCGATCGCCCCGCCGTATTTCGTCATCGACAGCAGGTTGGCCAGCGTGGTCGAGCCGACGCTGTCGACGCCGCCCGCCCAGCGTTCCTTGGCCAGCGGTTTGGCCGGCCCGGCGAGTTCGGCGCGGTCGATCACCTCGGCGGCGCCGAGGTCCTTGAGGTAGCCGGCCTCCGACATCCGCCCCGTGGATGCGATGACGTGATAGCCGAGCTTGGAGAGAACGGCGGTCGCGACCGAACCGACGCCACCGGCCGCCCCGGTCACCACCACCGGACCGCTCGCGGGCGTCAGGCCCTGCTTCTCCAGCGCCAGCACCGACAGCATCGCGGTATAGCCGGCGGTGCCGATCGCCATCGCCTCGCGGGTCGAGATGTTGTCCGGCAGCCGCACCAGCCAGTCGCCCTTGACGCGCGCCTTTTCGGCATAGGCGCCAAGATGGGTCTCGCCCATGCCCCAGCCGTTGCAGACGACCTTGTCGCCGGCCTTCCAGGCCGGATGCGAGGATTGTTCGACGGTGCCGGCGAAATCGATGCCGGCGATCATCGGGAAGCGCCGCACCACCGGCGCCCGGCCGGTGACCGCCAGGCCATCCTTGTAGTTCAGCGTCGACCATTCGACCGCGACCGTGACGTCGCCTTCCATCAGCTCGGCTTCGTCGAACTGCGTCAGCGCGACGGTGGTACCCTTCTCCGCCTTGTCGATCCTGATCGCCTTGAACGTTCCCATGGCAAACTCCCCGGACTTTTCACTGTCCGGAGTGTTTACCGCATCAGGCAGGTTGCGCAACCGGGCGCGCGACCGGCGCTTCGACGATCGGCAGGTTGATCAGCGCCGACATCACGCCGAACAGGATCGAGAGCCACCAGATCGGCGTGTAGGAGCCGAACTGCTCGAACACCACGCCGCCGAGCCAGACGCCGAGGAAGCCGCCGACCTGATGGCTGACGAAGGCAAAGCCGTACAGCGTGGCGAACCAGCGGGTGCCGAACATCAGCGCCACCAGCGCCGAGGTCGGCGGCACCGTCGACAGCCAGGACAGGCCCGTTACCGCGCCGAACACGATCGCCGAGAACGTGGTGATCGGAAACGAGATGAACGCCAGGATCGACAGCGCACGGGTCAGATACAGCACCGACAGAATATAGCGCTTGGGAAACTTGTTCTGCAGCACGCCGACGCTGAGCGATCCGATGATGTTGAAGAGACCGATGGCGGCGACGACCCAGCCGCCGGTCTGCGCCGAGACGCCGCGATCGGCGAGGTAGGCCGGCAGATGCACGGTGATGAAGGCGAGCTGGAAGCCGCAGGTGAAGAAGCCGAGCACCAGCAGCACGTAGGAGCGATGGCCGAACGCCTCCGCCAGCGCAGTCTTGAACGATTGCTGGTCCGCGGCAGGCGCATTCGATGCCGACGCCGTCGACGGCGGTGTCGCGAGCGCGAGCGACAGCGGCACGATCAACAGCATCAGGAAGGCAAAGACGGTGAGCGCCGCCTGCCAGCCGAAATTGTCGATCATCGCGACGCCGAACGGCGCGAACAAAAATTGTCCGAACGAGCCGGCCGCGGTGCCGGCGCCGAGCGCGAGGCCGCGCTTCTCGGGCGGCAGCAGCTTGCTGAATGCCGACAGCACGAGGTTGAACGAACAGCCGGACAGACCGAAGCCGATCAAAACGCCGGCGCCGAGATCGAGCGACAGCGGCGTCGTCGAATAGCGCATCAGGAACAGACCGCCGGCATAGAGCAGCGCGCCGACGATCATCACCCGCATGACGCCAAAGCGATCGGCGATGGCGCCCGCGATGGGCTGGCCGAGGCCCCACAACAGGTTCTGCAGCGCCAGCGCGAGGCCGAACACGTCGCGTCCCCAGGCGAAATCGCGGCCCATCGGCTGGATGAAAAAGCCGAGGCTCGAGCGCGGCCCGAAGCTCAGCAGCGCGATCAGGCATCCGCAGATGATGATCACCAGCGGCGTCCGCCAGGTGCCAAGGCCCGGTCCGGAAGATGGGCTGATGTCGCCGGTCGTTGCCGCCATGTGTTTCCCCTGATCGATCGGCGCCCGGTACGCCCGAGCGAAATGTTACGGTGAGTTAATGCAGATGCATGAAAATCCCAAGGGCGCGCGGTAGAAATATTTTCCGCTGCAAGGCAGCCCTGCAAAATTGGCGAGGGCAATGAGGGCAATTTGGTGGGATGCCTCCCGCGCTTTAGCACCAAGCATCCACACACCGGTCGTCCCTGCGAACGCAGGACCCATACCGCGTGATCTATCGAGGAAATTCGGTGGCGACGCTCTGCCTTGTGCAACACCCGCCATCGCCCAAAGCGAAGGCGTCTCTCAGTGTGCCCATTGCCATGGCCGCGGCGTATGGGTCCCTGCGTTCGCAGGGACGACAGCGGAGCTACCGTTTCGCGAGCGGAGTTACCGCTTCGCGCTCACCTGCTCGGCCGAGCTTTGCGCGGCTTCGGCGAGCCTGGCGGAGATCGCCGCGGTTTCGGCGGCCGTGCCCCAGCTCGGCGCGTCGCTGCCGTTGCCCCAGGCGCGCGGCCGGTAGAAGGTGTGCACGCCGGTCTTGTACATCCGCTTCATTTCATTGACCCAGGACGGCCGCACCCAATAGGCGTGGTAGTGCGTCGACTTGTCGACTTCCGGCAGCCAGATCTCACCGTCGAGCATCGCCTTGGCGATCTTGCTGCGCGCGCTCCCACATCTCGGGTTCGCGAATGACGTCCTTGTTGTTGTCGCAGGCGAAGGTGAACTGGCAGGCCAGATGGCGATGCTTGTTCTGGTAGACCACGCCGCACACGGTTTCCGGATATTTGCCGGAGAAGGCGCGGTTCAGCACCACCTGCGCCACCGCCATCTGGCCGCGCACCGCTTCGCCGCGGGCTTCGAAATAGACGGCTTCGGCGAGGCACTTCTCCGACTTGGCGCGCGACTTCTCGTCGAACAGGCCGAGACGTTCGGCCGGCGTCTTGGCGCGCTGGTTGTCGGAATTGACCTCGCCCTTCGGCGCGACGCTCTCGCCCATCTCGCCGGCCCGCACCGGACCGTCGGCATCGACCGGCAACGAGGCCATCACCTTCATGTCGGGATCGGGCACCGCGCCCGGCATCACGATGACGGGCTCTTCGCCCGGCTGCCAGCGCTCGATGCTTTCCGGCGAGCCGAGCGACGAAGCCAAAGAACAGATTCGAGGTCTTGAAGGAGAAGCCGTCGCGCCGCGGCGCGGGCTTATCGGCGGCCTCGCGCGTCTCCGGTGCGGTCTTGAGAACGTCCTGCGGCCTGGCTTCGAGCGACAATGACGCATCGAAGTGCGCCAGCGGCGGCGCGCTCAGCGCGGCCTGCAGTTCCGGATCGAGCGGCGCACGCTCGCCGGAAGGCGCCTGCTCGGCGGTCTTGGCGCCCTTGACCGATCCATTCGATGTCGCGGGATCCTCGGTTGCCGGCGCGCGTCCGGTGGGCGCCGCGGTTTCCGTCGACGGCGGCGGCACGACCAGGCGGTCGCCCTTCAGCGTACGATCGACCTTGGGGAAATCGGCGGCGTGATAGCGCGGCGGCGGCGCGATCAGCGAATTGCGCGCCGATCGAACCGGTGATGTCGATGCCTTGATTGTCGAGGCTGGTGAGGCGGTAGGTCGCGGTCTGCGGCGAGAACGTTCCGATCGGACGCCCGAACGAGAAGGTGGCGACCTGGATGGTGCCGGCGGCGGAGAACACCCGCTTCTGCCAGCGCTCGGCGACGCCGGGCTGGCGCGCCAGCAGCGAAGCGATATCCTGATATCCGATCTCGGTCGGCATCAATGCGAAGACGCAAAGACCGAGGCCGAAGAGCGCGAACCGCGCGCCCTTCGGCTGGCTACGCAACACAAACATTGATACGCTCACGCAACGCTTACACGATCGAACGTCAGTACATCCGTGCAATTCGACCTTTATTGTTGGTATCGAATTTAGGTTGCCGGGGAGTTAATCGGCGTGGCCTGCGTGTTACACGCAAGACATCGCGGGATTTGCGCGGATCGCATCGGAAGTGTTGGTAAACAGGCGCGCGATGAAAGTGGTAAATATCCCGTCAACGAAAATGATGAAGAAATTTCGCGAATGAATGCGGGAACCGCGAGCGCGCTACGTAAATCTCGCTGACCAATCACGCCGGGAACTCTCCGCGTCATTGCGAGCGCAGCGACGTCCGCGAGCTTAGCGAAGCCGAAGCAATCCATCTCACGGCATAACGGATGAATCGCTTGCTCGCGCACTGACATGGGCTGCTTCGCATGCCGCTGCCGCAATGACGTCTCCGCCGCGCAAAAACGTGGATGCCCGGGACAAGCCCGGGCATGACGACGTCTCTGTCGATGCTAGCGCGAAGACTACGCCTGGCTCGCGACCTTCTTGCCGAGCGCGGCCTGCGCCGCGGCGAGGCGCGCGATCGGCACGCGATAGGGCGAGCACGAGACGTAGTCGAGCCCGATCTCGTGGCAGAACGCGACCGACGCAGGATCGCCGCCGTGCTCGCCGCAGATGCCGACCTTGAGATCCGGGCCGCGTCTTGCGGCCGCGCTGCGACGCCGATCTTGACGAGTTCGCCGACGCCGTCGCGATCGACCGAGATGAACGGATCGATCTCGAGGATTCCCTTGCGACATAGGTGCCGAGGAAGCTCGCCGCGTCGTCGCGGCTGATGCCGTAGGTGGTCTGCGTCAGGTCGTTGGTGCCGAACGAGAAGAACTCGGCGGTCTCCGCGATGTCGCCGGCCATCAGGCAGGCGCGCGGCAGCTCGATCATGGTACCGACCTGATAGGCGAGCTTCTTGCCGGTCTCCTTCATCACCGACTGCGCGGTGGCGTCGATGCGCGCCTTGACCAGATCGAACTCGGCCTTGGTCGCGATCAGCGGCACCATCACCTCGAGGCCGACGGCCTTGCCGGTGCGCTTCTCGGCTTCGACCGCCGCCTCGAAGATCGCGCGCGCCTGCATCTCGGCGATTTCCGGATAGGCGATCGCGAGGCGGCAGCCGCGGAAGCCGAGCATCGGGTTGAACTCGGCGAGATCGCGGGCGCGGTCGGCGAGCTTGCGCGGATCGGTGTTCATCGCGCGCGCGACTTCCTCGATCTCGGCCTGGGTGTGCGGCAGGAACTCGTGCAGCGGCGGATCGAGCAGGCGGATCGTGACCGGCAGGCCCTTCATGATCTCGAACAGCTCGACGAAATCGGCGCGCTGCATCGGCAACAGCTTTGACAGCGCCGCGCGGCGCGACTGCTCGTCCTCGGCAAAGGATCATCTCGCGCACGGTGCGGATGCGGGTTTCCTCGAAGAACATGTGCTCGGTGCGGCACAGCCCGATGCCTTCGGCGCCGAACTTGATGGCGGTGCGCGCATCGTCCGGCGTATCGCCGTTGACGCGGACGCCGAGCTTGCGGACCTCATCGGCCCAGCCCATCAGCGTGCCGAACTCGCCCGACAGTTTCGGCTCGATCATCGGCATCCGGCCGGCCAGCACCTGGCCGAGCGAGCCGTCGATGGTGATGACGTCGCCGGTCTTGAAGGTGCGCGAGCCGATGCTCATGGTGCCGCGGCCGTAATCGACGCGGATGGTGCCGCAGCCGGAGACGCAGGGCTTGCCCATGCCGCGCGCCACCACGGCGGCGTGCGAGGTCATGCCGCCGCGGGTGGTCAGAATGCCTTCGGCGGCGTGCATGCCGTGAATGTCTTCCGGGCTGGTCTCGATGCGGACCAGAATGACCTTGCGGCCGTCGGCCTGCAGCTTGGCGGCTTCATCGGACGAGAACACGATCTCGCCCGAGGCAGCGCCGGGCGAGGCCGGCAGGCCGGTCGCGATCACGTCGCGCTTGGCGGCGGGATCGATGGTCGGATGCAGCAACTGATCGAGCGACGCCGGATCGATCCGCATCACCGCGTCCTTCTTCGAGATCAGGCCTTCATTGGCGAGTTCGACCGCGATGCGCAGCGCGGCCTTCGCGGTGCGCTTGCCGCCGCGGGTCTGCAGCATCCACAGCTTGCCCTGCTCGACCGTGAACTCCATGTCCTGCATGTCGCGGTAGTGCTTTTCGAGCAGCGTGTAGATCCGCGTCAGTTCCTTGAACGCGTCCGGCATCGCGCTTTCCATCGACGGCTTGTCGGAGCCGGATTCCTGGCGCGCTTCCTCGGTGATGTCCTGCGGCGTGCGGATGCCCGCCACCACGTCCTCGCCCTGCGCGTTGATCAGGAATTCGCCGTAGAGCTTGCTCTCGCCGGTCGAGGGATTGCGCGTGAACGCGACGCCGGTCGCCGACGTCTCGCCCATGTTGCCGAACACCATGGCCTGCACGTTGACGGCGGTGCCCCAGGATTCCGGAATGTCGTGCAGGCGGCGGTAGGTCACCGCGCGCGCATTCATCCAGGATGAGAACACCGCGCCGATCGCGCCCCACAATTGCTCGTGCGGATCCTGCGGGAAATCCTTGCCGGTCTCGCGCGCGACCGCTTCCTTGTACTTGCCGACCAGTTCGACCCAGTCGTCGCCGGTCAGGTCGGTGTCGAGCGTATAGCCCTGGCCGTCCTTGAAGGTGTCGAGGATGTCCTCGAAATGATGATGCTCGAAGCCGAGCACCACGTCCGAATACATCGTGATGAAGCGGCGATAGCTGTCATAGGCGAAGCGGCGGTCGCCGGAGAGTTCGGCGAGCGCTTCGACCGTCTTGTCGTTGAGGCCGAGATTGAGCACGGTGTCCATCATGCCCGGCATCGAGGCGCGGCCGCCGGAGCGGACCGAGACCAGCAGCGGATTCTTGGAATCGCCGAACGCCTTGCCGGTCAGCTTGCCGACATAATCGAGCGCCTTCTCGACCTGCGCCTTCAGCGCGGTCGGATAGGTTTTGTCGTGCGCGTAGAAGTAGGTGCAGACCGAGGTCGGAATGGTGAAGCCGGGAGGCACCGGCAGGCCGAGATTGGCCATTTCGGCGAGGTTGGCGCCCTTGCCGCCGAGCAGATCGCGCAGGCCCGCTTTGCCCTCGGCCTTGCCGTCGCCGAACGTATAGACCCACTTGCCGGCTTTTACCGCCTCAGCCTCCGGCTTGCGGACCGGCGGCCTTCTTGGCGACGGCCTTGGGCGCCGGCTTGGCGACCGGCTTGGCCGGGGCCTTCTTCAGCGCCTTGCGGGCGGAAGGGGCCGCGGGCGGCCTTGGGCCGGGCCGATGGCTTTGATTTCGCTGCGGATTTCACTGCGGCTTTCGCTGCAGCCTTCTTGGACTTCGCGACGGCTTTGGCCATGGATTCCAGCTATCTGAAAAAGGTGAGAAGATTGCGCGCCTTACACCATTTTGAGGGGTTCCGCGCAAGCCGCGAAAGCCCGCTTTCCCGCCCTAGAACTTCAACATCTTGAACACGCCGAGGCCGGCCAGACCCGACGACGATCAGGTAGATCGCGACGATGAAATTCAGGAACCGCGGCATGATCAGAATCAGAACTCCCGCGATCAGGGCGACGATCGGGGAAATGTGCGCGGCGGTGATGGTCATTGAGAATCTCCGACTGGTGGAGGGAGATCGAATCGAGGGCCGCAACTTAACCGCTGGCGCAGGCTTGGAACAGGCAGGCTTGGAATAGCAAGACGCTCACGGCTTCAACGGGTTCCAGGCTTCCGCAATAATTCCCCGAAATTGCCGCGTATGAGGCCGCGCTTTTCCGGAACGATGCCGCGCGCGATGAATTGCCTCCGCATGTGCGTGCTGGCCAACGCCGGCGCTTTTCTTCTCGCGAAGGAGTTCAACCATGCGGAACAGACTAATTGCCATTGCAGCGGTCGCCGGCGCGCTGGCTGCCCCGATCGCGGCCCAGGCGCAGACCGCGATCACGACCGGCGTCGTCGGCGGCGGCACCGTCGTTGTCGGCGAGCACGAAGGCATCGTCGCCGACCAGCGGCCGGCGTTCCGGGAATACATCGTGCGCGAGCGCGTGCCGAATTATACGATCTCCGAGCGCGTGGTGGTCGGCGGCGTGCTGCCGGAAGCCGGCGTGACCTATTACGACGTGCCGCAGACCTACGGCGTCACGCCCTATCGCTATACGGTCGTGAACGGCCAGACGGTCCTGGTCGAACCGCGCTCCCGTCGCATCGTTCAGGTGGTCGATTAGACGACCTCAGTAGCCTGAACGATTGGTCCGGGCGCCGCGCAAGCGGATGTGCGCGAGATACGACCGGACATGAAGCCCCGCCCGGCGTCCCCTCCGGGCGGGGTTTTGTTTTTGCGATTGTCATCGAGGCGGAGCTGTAGGGTGGGCAAAGGAGCGCAGCGACGTGCCCACCATGCATCGTCGAGCAGGTCGTGAAATGGTGGGCACGCTGCGCTTTGCCCACCCTACGATTACTCGCGGATTTCCAGTCCCGCCTTCTTCACCACCATCCGGTGGATCTTCTTGCCCGACGAGGCGCTGACCGCCTCTTCGTCGAGCAGCACCGTGGTTCCCTTCAATTCCGCCAGCACATCCGCCGGATCGAACGCGGCGTAGAGCCGCCCCTGCGCATCGCGCTCATCGGCACCCTCGGTGACGCGCCAGCTCAGATAGAGAATACCGCTCGGCTTGACGATATCGAGCAGGCGGCGAACCGACGCCGCGATCTGCTCGTGGTCGAGATGCATGATCACGGTTTCGCACAGCACGTTATCGAAGGTGCCGACGCCGGCGAGCTCGGGCAGTTCGGCCTGGGCGAATTTCAGCGACGGATAGCGCCGGCGCGCCTCGCTGAGCAGGCCTTCGGAGGCATCGAAGCCTACGGCTGAAAAACCGTTCGCGTGCAGCCAGGCGACCTCGCGGCCGCAGCCGCAGCCGATATCGGCCGAATTGCCGCCACGCACAAAAAACCGCTCGACGATTTCCTGCAGGTCGACGGGCGACGGCTGACCGAGCCAGTCCTTCGCGAACGCCGCCGCATCCAGGTCGTAAGCGGCGAGCGTCTGAGGGTCCATGATCTAGCCTTCGATCTTCGAAAAATCCGCCACCGCGCGGGTCGCCGCGCGAATCTCGTTCAGGAGCTTTAGTCGGTTCTCGCGCACGCTGGGTTCATCGTCATTGACCTTGACCTTGTCGAAGAACGCATCGACCGCCGGACGCAGCTTTGCCATCGCACTCATCGCGGTGGCGAAATCTTCCTTTTGCACGGCGGCTGCCGCCTCACGCTTGACCTGATCGATCGCCACAGCCAGCGCCTTTTCCTCCGGCAGTTTGTACAGCCCGGCATCCGGCGCGCCGTCGAACGTGCGCTTGTCCTTCTTCTCCTCGATCGAGAGGATGTTACTCGCCCGCTTGGTCCCCGCAAGCAGGTTCTTGCCGTCGTCCGTATCGAGGAACTTGCCGAGCGCCTCGACGCGACGCACAACCAACAGCAGATCGTCCTGGCCGCCAAGCGAAAACACCGCATCCACGAGATCGTGACGCGCGCCCTGGTCGCGGAGCTGGACTTTCAGGCGGTCGGCGAAGAAGGCGAGCGAGATCGACGCGGAAGTTGTCTCGGACATCGCCAATCTTGCCGTCCGTGACGAATCAGCTCGATGCGCTGACTTCGCACACGTCTGCAGGATCGGCAGCCGAAGCGTCATTCTCGACGATCAGCCTGATCACGCCCAGCGCCGCACGCCGCAGCGCATACGGATCCTTGCTCCCCGTCGGCTTCTCGTCGATCGCCCAGAAGCCAACCAGCGTGTCGATCTTGTCGGCCAGCGCCACCGCGACGCTCACCGGATCGGTCGGCACGCGATCGGCGGGCCCTTGCGGCTTGTAGTGCTCCTCGCTCGCGGCGGCGACGGAGGCGTCTTCGCGCTGCGCCAGCGCGTAGTATTTCCCCATCAGCCCCTGCAATTCGGGAAATTCGCCGACGACTTCGGTGAGCGAGATCGGCCTTCGCCAGATGCGCGGCGCGCTTGGCCTTTTCGACATCGGCGCCGACCAGCGGCGCGATCTCGGCCGCCAGCCGCTCGATGCGCTTGATCCGCTCGGCCTGCGTGCCGAGCTTCTCGTGAAACACGATCTGCTCGAATTTCGGCAGCCGCGCTTCCAGCTTCGTCTTCAGGTCGGTCTCGTAGAAGAATTTTGCGTCCGACAGCCGGGCGCGGATCACGCGCTCGTTGCCGCCGATGATGGTCTTGCCGCCGTCGGTGGCTTCGATATTGGCGGTGAGGATGAACTTGTTGGCGAGCTTTCCGGTCTTGGGGTCGCGCACCACAAAACACTTTTGATTGTTTCTAATGGTGGCGCGGATCACCTCGTCGGGGATCGAAAGATATTCCTGCGTCGAACGAGCCCATCAGCGCGACCGGCCATTCGACGAGGCCGGCGACCTCGTCCAGCAGCACCTGGTCCTCGACCAGTTCAAAGCCCTGCGCGAACGCCAGTTCCTTGGCGTCGGCCAGGATGATGTCCTTGCGCGCCTGCGGGTCGAGCACGACCTTGGCGGCCTTCAGCTTGGCCTCGTAATCCTCGAAGCGGCGCACGGAGATCGCCGCCGGCGCCATGAAGCGGTGGCCTTGGGTGGTCTGCCCGGCCTCGATGCCGTCGACGGAGAACTTCACCACATCGGGCTCTTCGGTCTCGATACCGAAGGTCGCGATGATCGAATGCAGCGGCCGCACCCAGGACAGCGAGCCTGACTTGGCCGAGCGCTCGCCCCAGCGCATCGATTTCGGCCAGGGGAAGGTGCGGATGATGACCGGCAGAATCTCGGCGATCACGTCGATCGCGGCGCTGCCGGGCTTTTCGATCAGCGCGATGTAGAAATCGCCCTTCGGGTCTTTTTGGATCTTGGCTTCGTCGAGCGATTTGAGGCCGGTCGCTTTCAGAAATCCCTGCACGGCCGCGTCGGGCGCGCCCATTTTCGGTCCGCGGCGTTCGGTCTTCAGATCAGGCTGCCGCGCCGGAATGCCGTGCACGGTGAGCGCCAGCCGCCGCGGCGTCGCGAACGCCTTCGCGCCCTCATAGACCAGGCCCTCGGCGACCAGCTTGTCGGTGACCATGCGGCGCAGATCGTCCGCCGCCTTGGCCTGCATGCGCGCGGGGATTTCTTCGGAGAACAGTTCGAGCAGGAGATCAGGCATCAGACCGCCCTGCCCGCTTCGGTGTGAACCCAGGCGTCACCGCAGGCCTTTGCCAGTTCGCGGACGCGCCCAATGTAGCTTTGTCTTTCGGTGACCGAGATCACGCCGCGGGCGTCGAGCAGATTGAAGACGTGGCTGGCCTTGATGCACTGGTCGTAGGCCGGCAGCGCCATCAGGTGCGCCTCGCGCTTGCCATCCTTCCAGCCGGCCTCGAGATATTTCTTGCAGGCCTCTTCCGCCATCACGAACTGCTTGAACAGCATGTCGGAATCGGAGTGTTCGAAATTGTGCCGGGAATATTCCTGCTCGGCCTGCAGGAACACGTCGCCATAGGTCACCTTGTCGGCGCCGTCGCGGCCGTTGAAGTTGAGATCGTAGACGCGGTCGACGCCCTGCACATACATCGCGAGCCGCTCCAGCCCGTAGGTGAGTTCGCCGGCGACCGGCGCGCATTCGACGCCCGCGACCTGCTGGAAGTAGGTGAACTGGCTGACTTCCATGCCGTCGCACCAGCACTCCCAGCCGAGCCCCCAGGCGCCGAGCGTCGGGCTTTCCCAGTCGTCCTCGACGAAGCGGATGTCGTGCAGGCTGGAATCGATGCCGATCGCGGCCAGCGACTTCAGGTACAGGTCCTGCAGGTTCGGCGGCGACGGCTTCATGATCACCTGAAACTGGTAATAGTGCTGCAGCCGGTTGGGGTTTTCGCCGTAGCGGCCGTCCTTGGGCCGCCGCGAGGGCTGCACATAGGCCGCGTTCCAGCGCTTGGGGCCGAGCGCCCGCAGCGTCGTCGCGGGATGAAAGGTGCCGGCGCCCATTTCCATGTCGTAGGGCTGCAGGATCACGCAGCCCTGCTCCGCCCAGAACCGTTGCAGGGCGAGGATGAAGCCCTGGAACGAACGTTCCGGGCGCATATGGGCAGGCAAGGGCGTCCATCGGCAGAATCGGTCTCGCGAGGGGGATTTAAGAGCGCGGGACCGTATCGGCGCGTGGGCAGGGAATCAAGGCGGTGCCGGTGGTATGGCACCGCCCGAATGGGTTGCTAAGCGGCTTGTTCTAGCCCGGCCGATAAGCCCCGGTGACCGGGTCACGGCGCAGCGTCGGAATTTCGCTTGTCTGGGCCTCGGCGACGCGCGCCAGGCGCGCCTCTTCCAATTCCGCATTGATGCGGACGGCGGTCTTGTAGGCCCATCGGAACACGGCGAGCCCGCCCAGGGCTCCCGCGAATGCGATCAGCGGCGGCATCGGTCGATCCTTGTCGTTCACGTATCAGCCCCCAATGACGCGCATTCTCGCCCAAGCCGGGCTGCACCGCAATTCCGCTTTTGGGACCAAATGGCGCGGCCTGATGACTAGCCTGTTGATTTGCTAGAACCCGAATTTGGCCCAAATCGCCCTTGTCTCCAGCGCCGAAATCAGGTCGTCCGGCAGCCCCGCCGATACCCATCGAGGGCGGCCAGCGCGCCCGCCCCCGGTGACCGCCGGCCCAGCAGGCCGGAGAGCATCCCGCTGGCGGGGGCGATGACGGGGGTCAGCACCTTGTCGCCGTAGCGCTCCCGCAGCGTCGAGCGGATATCGCCGATCTTGTCGGCAAGCCCCAGCGCCACCGACTTCTCGCCCGCCCAGTACTCGCCGGTGAACAGATCGTCTTCGTTGCCCTTGAGGCGCGCGCCGCGGCTGTCCTTGACCAGTGCGATGAAGATGGCGTGGATCTCGCGCTGAAGCGCCTTCAGCCGCGCCACGTCGGCGGGGTCTTCGGGGAGGAACGGATCCAGCGTCGCCTTGTGCTCGCCCGCCGTATAAAGCCTGCGCTCGACGCCGATCCGCTTGATCAGGTCCACAAAACCAAAACTGCCGCCGACCACGCCGATCGAGCCGAGGATCGAGGACGGATCGCAAAAAATCTCGTCGCCGGCGCAGGCGATCATGTAGCCGCCGGAGGCCGCCACATCCTCCACGAACACCAGCACCGGCAGTTTCTTCTCCACCGCCAACTGCCTGATCCGCAGATAGATCTGCCGCGATTGCACCGGCGAGCCACCCGGCGAATTGATCACCAGCGCCACCGCCTTGGCATGCCTTGTGGCGAACGCCCGTTCCAGCATCTTGGCGACGCCGGCCAGCGTCAGGCCCGGCCGCAGCGGCGTCACCGCACCGATGACACCGGACAGTCGCACCACCGGCACGACCGCGGCGTCGCGCCGGAATTTTGCCGGAATGAGTTGCTTCATCCTGTCGAAGAGGTTCGGCATTCCTGACCGATCACTTAATTGTTCACTCATGCCGTTACCTCGGATTAACCATTTTTTATCACACCACTGTCATTGCAGAGGCCGGAACGCCTTTTGCATTGCAGACGTTACGGCTGCAATGGCGCAGCGGAGACTGACATGAAAATCTATCTGCTGATAATGCTCATCGGCAGCCTTCTGGCGGCGATCCACTTCACCTCCGCGCCCAAACAACAGTCAAAGACGCTCCCGCAATAGCGTTTTGAGACTGGAACCTGGCGCGTGAACCGTCTTTTTACGGGTTTGCGAGCGGCAAGTTTCCGTCTCCGGCCAAAATCTCCTGCACCCTTTTATTAGGCACGCCTGACTCATCATTGAGCAGCAGGGCGGGAAGGATTTGCGTCGGCGCCCGTCCTCCCTTGGTGGCGCGTACCAGGATGCGGTTGGCGGGACCTCGCGCATCGCCATGAACCGGCAGGATATGCAGGCTCCCGAACCCGTGTTCGAGCGCGGCAAGCACCTCGGCTACGCCATCGGCGCGCCAGATCAGGGTCAGCACGCCCCTGGATTTGAGCATGCGCCGCGCTGCGTGAATCCATTTTGCCAGCGTCGTCGCGGTCGCCATATGCGCGGTCCCGCGCGCCGCATCGGGCGAGGCGCGATGCCGCGCCGGATCGTTGAACGGCGGATTCATCAGCACCGCATCGACGCTGTCGGGACCAAGCCCCGCCGCGGCAAAGGCTGCGGCATCCGCCTCCACATCGAGCACGATCACGTCAGCGTGAATCGCATTCGCATCCGCATTGGCGCGCGCAAGGTCCGCCAGCGCCGCATCGATCTCGACCAGAACCAGATCGATGCCGGCCACACGCCGCGCCACCGCGAGGCCCGCAATACCGGCACCCGCGCCGAGATCCGCCACGCGGTCGCCCGGACGGGCCGCGGTCGCCGCCGCCAGCAGCACCGCATCGTGCCCGGCGCGATGTCCCGATTTGAATTGCTTCAAACGCAATTGCCCGCCGAGAAACGCGTCCTCGGTGAGTTCGAGGACGCGGTCACTCATCGGGGCGCAGTTCGTGGGCCAGGCCCGCCTCGGCCATCAACTGGCGCGCCGCGCGATTGTCGTCGTCATGCACCAGGATACGCTGCGGCAGGATGCCGAGCGATCCTTCGATGACGCTCATGTTCTGGTCGAGCACCAGATGATGGATATTGGCGCCGTCGAGCAGCGCGCCGACTGCGGAAACCAGCACGATATCGTTGGTCCTGACCAATTCCCGCAAGTCACACTCTCCTGTCCGGTCCGGGTGCGGCAACCGCACCGGGCCTGTCAACCCCGCTACCTGCCCTTGCCGCCTTAGTCTGCACTTTCTATTGTAGAACAAGGATAGTGCGAATTGGCCAAAATTGGAGACCCGCGTGGCGGTTATTGTACCCTTCGAAAGCCCGTCGAACGCCTCGATTGATGCGCTGGTCGGGCTCGTCGCCGCGGACATGGAGCGGGTCAACGCCACGATCCTGTCGCGGACAGGGTCGGAAGTCACCATGATCCCGGAAGTCGCCAATCACCTGATCTCGTCGGGCGGCAAGCGCCTGCGCCCGATGCTGACGCTGGCGATGGCAAGCCTCACCGGCTATTCCGGCGACGGCCATATCAAGCTCGCCGCTTCCGTCGAGTTCATGCACACCGCAACGCTGCTGCATGACGACGTGGTCGACGAGAGCGAGTTGCGCCGCGGCAAGCTGTCGGCGCGGATGCTGTGGGGCAACGAGGCCAGCGTGCTGGTCGGCGACTTCCTGCTCGGCCAGGCGTTTCGCATGATGGTCGAGGTCGGCTCGCTGCGCGCGCTGGACATTCTCTCCTCCGCCGCCGCCACCATCGCCGAAGGCGAAGTGATGCAGCTTGCGGCGGCCAAGAACACCGCGACCACCGAGGACGAATACCTCGCCGTCATCCGCGGCAAGACCGCTGAACTGTTCGCCGCCGCCTGCGAAGTCGGACCCGTGATCGCCAACCGGCCGAAGGCCGAGCAGACCGCGTGCCGCTCGGTCGGCATGAATCTCGGCATCGCGTTTCAGCTCGTCGACGACGTGCTGGATTATGGCGGCAAGGCCGCCAAACTCGGCAAGAACATCGGCGACGATTTTCGCGAGGGCAAGATCACGCTGCCGGTGGTGCTGGCGTTCCGCCGCGGCAATGACAGCGAGCGAAAATTCTGGATCAAGGCACTGGAGCGCGGCGAGATCGGCGACAGCGACCTCGATCACGCCATCGGGCTGATGACCAAGCACCGCGCGCTGGAAGACACGATCAGCCGCGCCCAGCACTACGGCGCGATGGCGGTCGATGCGCTGGCGCTATTCCCGGCCTCGCCGATGAAGACCGCGCTGGAGCAGGTCGTGGCGTTCTGTCTGGCAAGGTCGCATTAGGCGACGTCGACACTTCGTAGGGTGGGCAAAGGAGCGCAAGCGACGTGCCCACCATCCATCACCGATTTCGTTGCACAATGGTGGGCACGCTTCGCTCTGCCCACCCTACGAAGATTATCGAATGATCGGCACCAATTTCACACTGTTCCTGCTGGCCGCGCTCATCGTCGCCGCGGTCCCCGGCCCCGGCATCTTCTACGTCGCGGCACGAACACTGTCCGGCGGTAAGCGCGCCGGTTTCGCCTCGACGTTCGGCACCGCGCTCGGTGGTCTCGTGCACGTGATCGGCGGCGCGCTTGGCGTCTCGGCCATCATTCTCGCCAGCGCCGAACTGTTCACCGTGCTGAAATTCGCCGGCGCGCTTTATCTGGTCTGGCTCGGCATCAAGACGTTTCGCGAGGCGCGCAACCTCTCGCAGCAACCTGTCGTCACGGCAGGGACGCAGCAGGTGTTTCGGGAAGGCGTGCTGGTCGAAGCCCTGAATCCGAAGACCGCCGCGTTCTTCCTCGCCTTCATTCCGCAATTCGTCGATCCGGCCGGCGGCTACGTCGCGCTCCAGTTCATCACGCTCGGCCTGATCTCGGTGGCGCTCAACACGCTGGCCGATGTCGTCGTGGTGATGATGGCCGCAACGGCGCGCAACGGGCTCACGCGCACGGCCGAATTTGCTTCAGCGGTTGCGACAGGGCTCGGGGCTGTTCATCGCCGGCCTCGGCATTTCGCTGGCGCTGGCGCGGCGGCCGGCGAGCTGAGCTCGTAGGGTGGGCTGAGCGAAGCGTGCCCACCATTCACTCGTCGTCGGGATCGATGGTGGGCACGTCGCTTACGCTCCTTTGCCCACCCTACGACATCTGCCTCAGCTCAACGTTCCCGCATGCACCCACCAGCCGGGGTGATCGCGCCGGAGCTTCTCCGCCGCGCGGCCGGCTTCGGCGGTGTTCTCGTAGATCGCAAAGCAGGTCGCGCCCGATCCGGACATCCGCGCCAGCCAGGCGCCGTTGGTGGCGTTGAGCGCGGCGATGACTTCGCCGATCACGGGCTCGACCCGCAGCGCTGGCGCTTCCAGGTCGTTGGTGCTGGCGGCGAGCGCTTCCACCCAGTCTTCGAGCGAGGCCTTGTCGTCGGGCCAGCTCTCCTGCAGCAGCACGTCGGTGACGCCGACCCGCAATTCGCCGTTGCGCAGGCCGAGCGCCTTGAACACGGCGCTGGTCGCGACGGGCACCCCGGGATTGACCATCACGCACGGCATTTTCGGCAAGGTAAGCGGCTGCAGCGCGTCACCGACGCCGGTCATGACGCAGCCGGCTGAATTGACGCAGACCGGAACGTCGGCGCCGGTCAGTTTCGCCACTTCGATGATGCGGGGATCGTCGAGCGCAAGCCCGTTCAACTGCGCGAGCAGCCGCAGCGCCGCCGCGGCATCGGCCGAGCCGCCGCCGATGCCGGCTGCGACCGGCAAGGCCTTGTCGAGCGAGAAGCTGCCGACCTTCATGCCAGGTACACGCTCGGCCAAGAGACGCGCCGCCTTGAGCACCAGATTGTCCGAGGTGTCGCCGCAGGCCGCCGCCAGCGGCCCCAGCATCTTCAGATCGAGATCGGGACCCGGCGTCAGCGTCAGCCGGTCGGCGCAGTCGGCGAACGCCACCACGCTTTCGAGATCATGATAGCCGTCAACGCGCCGGCCATTCACGCGCAAGGTCAGATTGACCTTGGCGCGAGCTTCATCACTCAATACCGGCATTGCCGAACAGCCCCTGAATTCCCTGCCTCAGCCACCGCCGACCTCAGCCGCCCTTGCCGTCTTCCTTCTTCTTGTCGGCGGAAGCCGCGGAAGAGGTGTCTTCGGGCAGGCCGTTGGCGATCTTGGCTTCGATCTTCGGCAATTCATCCGCCTCGGGCTTGAGGTCGCGGGCGTGGGCCCACTGGAATTTGGCCTCCAGCGTCCGCCCGACGCGCCAATAGGCGTCGCCGAGATGGTCGTTGATGGTGGGATCCTCGGGCTTGAGATCGATCGCGCGCTCGAGATTCTTCACCGCGTCCTCGAAATTGCCGATCCGGAAAAACGCCCAGCCCAGCGAATCCACGATGTAGCCGTCGTCGGGGCGCTGATCGACCGCGCGGCGGATCATCTTCATGCCTTCGTCGAGGTTGATGCCCTGGTCGATCCAGGAATAGCCGAGATAGTTCAGCACATGCGGCTGCTCGGGCTGCAGCTCCAGCGCCTTGCGCATGTCGGTCTCGGCCTTGCTCCACTGCTTGGAACGTTCGAGGCAAATGCCGCGATAATAATAGGTGACCCAGGTGTTCTTGTCCGTAACGCCGGGATTCGCGTCGATCGCCTGCGAGTAGGTCGTGGCGCAATCGCCGAACTTCTTGCGGCCGCGCTCGATATTGCCGAGCGCCATGATCGCCTCGATATCCTTCGGCGCCTCGGCGGTGACGCCCTTGAGGATCTTGATCGCCTCGTCACTGCGGTCGGCGGCGTCGAGATTGGTGGCCAGCTGGATCTGCGCGTTGCGCTTGAGCGGCGAACTCGCCGGCATGCGCTCGTAGACCTTGATCGCCATCTGCGGCTTCTTGACCGATTCATAGAGATCGGCGAGCGAGAGCAGCGCCAGCGGATGGTTGGGCTGCAGATAGAGCGCAAGCTGCAGATAGACCAGCGCCAGATCCTCGCCGCCGCGGCGGGTCAGCGTGGCGCCGATGCCGTATAGCGCATCGGCAGCGCCGGCCTGCGCCGAATCGACCAGCGGCGGCAGCTTCTTGCCGGCCTTGGCTTCGCGCAGCCCCTCCAGCACCAGCGGATGCCGCGGCAGCTTCTTGTCGAACGCCTCGTAGACACCGGCCGCCGCCGCGCCGTCCTTGTTGCGTGACAGCCAGCGCGCATAGGCGTCGGCCACGCGCAGCATGGTTTCGTCGAGCTTGTAGGCGCGCTCGAACCGCGCGCCGGCTTCCTTCTCCTTGCCCGAATTCTCCAGGATCATGCCGGTGTGGAGATCCTTGAACAGCGGATACCATTCCGGGCCTGTCAGCTTGTCGATGGTGGCGACCGCCGCCTTGGCGTCACCCGCCCCGTAGCTCGCCCAGCCCGACAGCAGCGTCGCGACCAGGTCGGTGATCGGCCCACGGATCGACTGGTTGATGTTGAGCTGCGCGGTCGGATATTTCTTCTGCTTGAGGTCGCGCACGCCGACCACCAGCCGCGCGACGCGGTTGGCCTTGTCCATCGTCAGGATGCGATCGGCGAGCTTGACCGCTTCGTCGATGTCGCCATCGGCCAGCGAGGAGATGAAGGCGCGGTCCAGCAGTTCGTTGTTCTTCGGATCGGTGCGCAGCGCGGAGCGATAGAATGCCGCAGCCGACGACGCGTCGCGCTCGACGCTGGCGTGGCGCGCGGCCAGATAGCTGCCGGACGTGGTCAGCGCTTTCAGGTCGGCCTTGCTGGGGAATTGCGCGGCGTTGTCGCCGGTGTGTTCGGGGGTCTGGGCCAGCACCGCGGCCGGCGCGGCCAGTGCGGCGAGAGTGACAGCAGCGATCGTCCAGCGGTTCATACGGGTGGAAAGCATCACGGTTCGCCTAGCTCCAGGATGTATGGCAGGATCGTTACGATCGGTCGCGGATGCAAACCCAAGCGGCGGCATCCCGGCCAGCGACAATGCCGCTTTTGGCCTTCAACCGCAAGGATAGGGCTTGGCGAATCGATTGGCAGATTAAGCCCTTACGGCCCTCAATTCACCCGACCCAACCGGGAAACGCTTCTACTATGGCGGTATCGTGGCCGGAGGCGGTATCGCCCTCCTCCACCTCACGCAATCGTGGTCGATCCGGCCGTTTTACATGCCCTGATAGTTCGGCCCGCCGCCGCCCTCCGGCGGAACCCAGGTGATGTTGCCGTTCGGGTCCTTCACGTCGCAGGTTTTGCAGTGAACGCAGTTCTGGGCGTTGATCTGGAAGCGCGGACCGGAAGTCTCCTCGACCCACTCATAGACGCCGGCCGGGCAATAGCGGTTCGACGGACCGGCATAGACGTCGTGCTCGGACGTCTTCTGCAGGTTCATGTCGGCGACCTTGAGATGGATCGGCTGATCCTCCTCATGGTTGGTGTTGGAGAGGAACACCGAGGACAGCTTGTCGAAGGACAGCTTGCCGTCCGGCTTGGGATAGGCGATCGGCGTGTGCGTCTTCGCCGCATCCAGCGTCTTGCGGTCGGGCTTGGCGTGCGACTGCGTCCCGAACAGCGAGAAGCCCAGCGTGTTGCACCACATGTCGAAGCCGCCAAGCGCCACGCCGATGATGGTGCCGAACTTCGACCACAGCGGCTTGACGTTGCGGACGCGGTGCAGGTCTTGTCCGATCGCGGAATCCCGCCAGGCATTTTCGTATTCGGCCAGTTCGTCATTGGCGCGGCCGGCGCCGAGCGCGGTCGCGACATGTTCGGCGGCGAGCATGCCGCTGCCCATCGCGTTGTGCACGCCCTTGATGCGCGGCACGTTGACAAAACCCGCCGCGCAGCCGATCAGCGCGCCGCCCGGGAAGCTCAGCCGCGGCACCGATTGATAGCCGCCCTCGGTGATCGCGCGCGCGCCGTAGGAAATCCGCTTGCCGCCTTCGAACAAGGTGCGAATCGAAGGATGCGTCTTGAAGCGCTGGAATTCGTCGAACGGCGACAGATACGGATCGTCGTAATTGAGATGCACGACAAAACCGACCGCCACCTTGTTGTCGTCGTAATGGTAGAGGAACGAGCCGCCGCCGGTCGAATTGTTCAAGCGGCCAGCCGAACGAGTGCTGGATCAGGCCCTTCTGGTGTTTTGCGGGATCGATCTCCCAGACTTCCTTCAGGCCGATGCCGAATTTCGCCGGTTCGCTCTTGGCGTCGAGCGAATATTTCGCGATCAGCTGCTTGCTCAGGCTGCCGCGCGCGCCTTCGGCGAACAGCGTGTACTTGCCGAGCAGTTCCATGCCGCGGGTGAAGGAATCCTTCGGCTTGCCATCCCTGCCGACGCCCATGTCGCCGGTCGCGATGCCGCGGACCGCGCCGCTGTCGTCGTACAGCACTTCGGCCGCGGCAAAGCCCGGATAGATTTCGACGCCGAGCGCTTCCGCCTTCGGCCCCAGCCAGCGGCAGACATCGCCGAGCGAGCCGATATAGCAATGATGGTTGTCCATCAGCGGCGGCATGGCAAAACCCGGCAGCCGGATCGCGCTGGTCGCGGTGGTCCAGTAGAAGCGGTCGTCCTTGACCTGCGTCTTCAGCGGGCAGTCCGCATCCTCGCGCCAGTCCGGGATCAGTTTGTCGAGCGAAACCGGATCGATCACGGCGCCCGACAGGATATGCGCGCCGACCTCGGAACCCTTCTCCACCACGACGATGCTGAGATCGGCATTGAGCTGCTTCAGCCGGATCGCAGCGGCGAGACCTGACGGCCCGGCGCCGACGATCACGACGTCGAATTCCATGGATTCGCGGGGAGGAAGTTCTTCTGCACTCATGATCTGATCTCAGCCCGATTGAGAACGGCTCTAAAGGCTCGTTGTTTCCGATTTTTAGCGAGAGGACAACCATGGAAATGCAATGCGAGGCGTTTCAAGCCGACGCGATCCATATTAGATTGGCATAATGGATTTGATCCCCGAACCCACGCCTAATGTCAGGCAATTGCTGGCCTTTTATCTGGAGGCCGGTGTCGATTGCGCGCTGGCGGAGGAGCCGGTCGATCGGCTGAGCGAACCCGACGCCCCGACAGCCCCCGCCCCGGTCCGCGAGACGGCGCCACCCCGCCCCTTGCGGGAGGCGCCCGCCGCAGCGCCGGCAGTTTCGCGCAGCGAAATAGCACCGCCGCCGGAAGCGGCGATTGCGATGGCGCGCGAGGCGGCGCGAACGGCGCCGACGCTGGAAGAACTGCGCGCGCTCCTGGAAAAATTCGACGGCTGCGCGCTGAAGAACACCGCGACGCGGCTGGTGTTTTCCGACGGCAATCCGCAGGCCCGCATCATGTTCGTCGGCGAAGCGCCGGGGCGCGACGAGGACATCGAGGGGCTGCCTTTCGTCGGACGTTCCGGCAAACTGCTCGACCGCATGATCGCCGCGATCGGCCTCGACCGCAGCAAGGCCTACATCGCCAACGTGATTCCCTGGCGGCCGCCCGGCAACCGCACGCCGACGCCGCAGGAGACGCAGATCTGCCTGCCGTTCATCCAGCGGCAGATCGAACTCGTGAATCCGGACGTGCTGGTGACGCTCGGCAATCCCTCGACGCAAACGCTGCTGTCGACCCGCGACGGCATCATGAAGACCCGCGGCAAATGGTTCGACTACGACACCGGCAAGTCGCACCATCCGCGCCATCGCGACGTTCCATCCGGCGTATCTGCTGCGCTCGCCGTCCTACAAGCGGATGACGTGGCAGGACCTGCGCGCGATCGCGAAGGCGCTGGAGCAGACAGCGACGGCAGTCTTCGTAAGGGCCGCTTCGGCTACGGCGCCTTCGGCCGCACGATGGCCCAGCCGACGCGCAGCAGCGGCTGTCGGCCGTTGACCAGCCACTCGAAGGCGCGCGGCACTTCCGGCACCAGGCCCGGGAAGCGCTGCACGAGTTCGGGCGGCGGCGCGCCTGACGTGTCGGAGGCGCGCCAGAGCACGACGCCGCCGGTCTCGTTGAATTTCGCGACCGACAGCCACGGCGTCCGCTCCGGCGTGGCGTCGAGCAGGAGATGCGGGCGCCCGCGGCTCATCGCGACGAAACTCGCCAGTTGCGGATCGCCGGCCACCGCGCGCAGCCGCTGATTGGTGCGGCGCTCGTAGCTGTCGCCGAAAAACTGCGCGATCGATTTCGCCGGCAGCGAGGTCGGCACTTCGTTCGATCCGGTCCAGGGCAGGAAAACGATCGACGCCACCGCCGCGATGGCGGGTGCTATCACCGCCGCCGCCCATACCGTCCTGAGCAGGCGCTGACGCCGCAGATAGATCAGGTCGCCGGTCGCGACCACCACGGCCAAACCCGCCATCAGCAAGGCGACCCCCGCCCCGCCCACGATGCGGTCGAGGTTGAAAATGCCCGCGATCAGGCTTCCGAGCGCGGCCGGTACCAGCGCGAAGAAATAGACGAAGTCGCGCGCCAGCGGATCGACCGGCGGCCGGTAGATGATCGGCGCATCCGAAGCGCTGCGAACGAACCAGCCCGAGTTGAGGAGCGCCAGCAGCAGGATGGCGGATGCCGCCAGCACCAGGCCGCCCAGCAGCCAGCCCCATTGCGTGGCGCGCGCGCCGAGATCGGATATCGCGGGCCATGACGGCATCGCGAAGGCATCGGCGCGAACGAGCCAGATCAGATAGGGCAGCACCAGCACGACGATCACGAGCAGCGCATACAGCGGATCGAGCGACGTCAGCACGCGCCGTCCGCGCTCGGTGGCAACGGCAAATCCGGCGAGCAGCAACAGCAGCAAGGGCGCGGCGGAAGTCGTCAGCAGCAACAGCCCGGCCTCGATCGACCAGGCGAACCACGCGTTGCGGCGGTTCTGGCCGATCAACTGCCAGGAATGCAGCAACAGCAGCGCCCAGAGCGGGCGCGCCAGCACCAGCGGGCCGAATTCGACGCCGGGCGAACTGAACGCCACCACCGTCATCGAGAGCAGCACGGCGAGCACCGCCTGCTGCCCGCCGACGATCGCCCGCGCCAGTTGATAATAGATCCAGAAGGTGGCGACGGCGCAAACCTGCGCCAGCAGATAGACGCCGAACATGGTGTTGCCGGCGGCGCGGAAGGCGATGTCGGCAAGCCAGAACGCCAGCGGCGGACCGAACCAGGTGCCGACCTGGTATTCCCGGCCGTAGGCCAGCACGGTCGCGAGGTCACCGGGCGGGCTGCGGTAGAGCAGCATCGGCAGGATCAGCCACAACGCGGCCTGGACCAGCACGACAATCCAGACCACCAGCCGCGGCCGCGCGCGGATCAGTTCGACAACCAGCGAGGTGAAGCGCATGAAACGTCCGAATGCCGGGCCGAGCAGCCCTGTCCCCAGGACGTTTGATAGAGCGCACGCGCCGCGGAGGCAACCGCCTCAGATTGTGGCCGGGATGCCTGAATTGATTTCGCTATCGACGGTAAAGAGATCGGGTTCGACCGTCTCTTCAACCGTCTCGGGATAATGTTTTCGCCGCGCCGCCACGACCGGCGCGAAAAACCGGCGATGGTGGATGCTCGGGCCCAGCCGGTCGAGCGCCTCGCGATGTTCAGGGACGGCATAGCCCTTGTGGCTCTCAAAGCCGTAGCCCGGACAATCCAGCGCCAATGCGCACATCAGGCGGTCGCGCGTCACTTTGGCGATGATCGAGGCCGCCGCAATCGACATGACGATGCCGTCGCCGCCGATCACCGCATCGCAGTCGCAGGGCGCGTCGATCTTGTCGCGGCCGTCGACGAACACATGTTGCGGCATCTCCGGCAGCGCGCCAACCGCGCGCGCCAGCGCCCAGAGCGAGGCGCGCAAAATATTGTCGCGATCGATCCGCGCCGGCGAGGCAAAGGCGACGGCAAAGGACGAGGTCGCGCAGATCTCCTCGAACAATTCCTCGCGGCGTTCGGCGGTCAGCCGCTTCGAATCGTCGATGCCTTTCGGGATCCGTTTTGGATCGAGCACGACGGCGGCAGCCACCACCGGACCTGCCAGCGGACCGCGCCCGGCCTCGTCGCAGCCGGCCACCGGCCAGACGCCGCGCTTGATCAGCGCCCGCTCGCGGCGAAAGCTCGGCGGCGCAAACGCGATGATGCCCTTGGGCGGCTTGGCCGGCGCCTTGCCGGATTTCTTGTCGATCTTCTTGGCGGACTTGTCCCGAATCATGGGCGGGATCGTGCGAAAGCACGCGGCCGGGCGCAACCGGAAACCCGGTTCAATTCCCGTTATTCAGCGAGCAACACCACGGCCACGCCGCGGCCTCAATCCGGCAGGTGGACCCGGCGGTCATCGCCGACCTCGATGCCGGGCGCGACGACGACTTCCCAGGGGTGGTTGTCGGGATCGCCGAAATAACCGGAGTAACCGCCGTAGTCGGTTTTGTGCGCGGGTTTCAACAGCGAGGCGCCGCAGGAGATTGCGAAATCCAGCACCTCGTCGACTTCTTCGGTGGAACTGCAGTTCCAGGCCAGCGTCGTACCGCGAAAGGTCTTTGGCCGCGGCTGATCCGGCAGCGTGACATCGGCGGCGAGTTGGTCCCATGGGAACAGCGCAAGCATGGTGCCGCCGGTGTCGAAGAACGCGACGGCCTCGCCGGTGGCGCGCATTCTTCGGGCAAAACCGAGCGCTTCGTAAAAGGCGATGCTGGCGCGGATGTCGGTGACGCCAAGGGTGATGACGGTGAAGCGCGGGGTGGGCGCTTTCGATCTTGTACTCATGCTACTCTCCAGGTCAGACAACGACCTAAAACAAACTCAGTTGCTGTCCGTTGCGCTTCGGCTTGACGAAATGATCGGTCGTCAGTTTCAGAGCGGCGCTTGTTGAGACCTAGCTTTTCGCAGGCGATCTCGAACCGGCGGCCGATCATCCAGGCCATCGGGCCGGTGCCCTTCATCCGCGTGCCCCATTGCGAATCGTAGTCGCGCCCGCCGCGCATGTCGCGGATCAGGGTGAAGACGTGGCGGTAGCGGTCGGGATAGTTCGCCATCAGCCATTCGCGAAACAGGTCGCGCACTTCCAGCGGCAGCCGCAGCAGCACGTAGCTGGCTTCCTTGACGCCGGCATGGGCGGCAGCATCGAGAATGCGTTCGATCTCGGAATCGTTCAGCGCGGGAATCACCGGCGCGACCATGACGGTCGCGGGAATGCCGGCTTCCGACAATTGCTTCAGCGCCTCCAGCCGCTTCGGCGGCGTCGAGGCGCGCGGCTCCATGGTGCGCGCCAGCTTTGGATCGAGCGTGGTCACCGAAATGGCGACCTTGGCCAGATTGCGCTTCGCCATCCGCGCCAGGATATCGATGTCGCGCGTCACCAGCGCCGATTTGGTGACGATGCCGACGGGATGGCCGGCCCGCTCGAGCACCTCCAAAATGCCGCGCATGATTTTGTGCTCGCGCTCGATCGGCTGATAGGGATCGGTGTTGGTGCCGATCGCGATCATGCGCGGCTCGTAGCCCGACGCGGCCAGTTCCTTCTCCAGCAGTTCCGGCGCGTCGGGCTTGATCAGCAGCTTGGATTCGAAATCGAGCCCGGGCGACAATCCGAGAAACGCATGCGTCGGCCGCGCGAAGCAGTAGACGCAGCCATGCTCGCAGCCGCGATAGGGATTGATCGAACGGTCGAAGCCGATGTCGGGCGACTCGTTGCGGGTGATGACCTTGCGCGACGTATCGAGCGACACGGTGGTCTTGAACGGCGGCAGATCGTCGAGGCTCTGCCAGCCGTCGTCGAAGGCGACCCGCGCCTCGGCCTCGAACCGGCCGCTGGCATTGGACTGCGCGCCGCGGCCGCGCTTTCGTTTGCCTTCAATGGCGACTGCAAGCTCGGGAAAAGGTGTCGCACCCGCCGGTTCGGGGGGCGTTACAACCGGCGGGTGCTTGAGGGCATGAGAGGATGCTCGGCTCATGGAGCGAACATAACACGACGCAAGAACAAATCAAGAACGCATTCGAGAACAATTCACAGCGGCGCGCACAACGCGGGACGACGCCTCCGCACGCTGCCGCAAAAAACTGCACCAATGGCTGTTTTGATTGTGACAAGGTGATAAACGTGCAGCGTTTTTCCGCGTCTGAGCCACCGAAGCCTCATTCATGTTGAGCGTGATCATTCCAACCGAAGGGATCGAGCAGCCCGCCGTCGCGACGCTGGCGGCGCTGGTGCCGGGCGCTGCCGCCGGCATCATCCGGGAGGTGCTGCTGGTCGACCGCGCGGGCAATGGCGTGATCGAACGCGTGGCCGACGTCGCCGGCTGCGGCTTCCTGGCCTTCGAAGGCACGCGCGCTGCGGCACTCGCCGCCGGTGCGCGGGCGGCGCGCTCGCCATGGCTGATGTTCCTGCACGCCGGCGCGGTGCTCGACCATGGCTGGATCGAAGAGACCACGCAGTTCATCCAGAACGTATCGAACAGCGATCGGCCGCGCGCCGGCGTGTTCCGCTATGCCCGCTCGCCCTATTCGGATACGCGGCTGCGCGACGGCTTCAAGTTCGTGGCCCGCATGATCGCCGGCCCGTCGGCCGAACAGGGGCTGCTGATCGCGCGCGATCATTATGAGCGGCTCGGCGGCTACCGGCCGGACTCCCGCCGCTCCGAGACGCGGCTGCTGCGCCAGCTCGGCCGCGCCTCGCGCACCCAGTTGCGCAGCCGGATCATGGTCGTCGCCTAGGGCCCCGCCGGGCCCAAACACAAAACATCGAAAACAACCCCATGCACAGTAGCGAAGGCCTTGGCGCGCCTCGTCAATCGCCTGCCACAAGAATATACTTGCCAAAGGCAACTATATATTTGACAATGGCAAACATCGAGGAAGTGCCATGTCCGATCTGGATTCCGAACCTGATGTCGCGGCGGTCCGCGCCTTCAACCGATTCTACACCCGCAAGCTTGGCGTGCTGGACCAGCAGCTTTTGAAAAGCCCGTTCTCGCTGAGCGAAGCGCGGGTGCTGTACGAACTCGCCCAGCGCCAGGATATCTCGGCGAAAGAGATCGGCGCCGAACTGGGCCTCGATGCCGGCTATCTCAGCCGGATCGTGCAGAATTTCGATGAAGCCGGCTTGATCAGCCGCGAACCGCTGCCGACCGACCGCCGGCAGTACTGCCTCACCTTGACCGCCAAGGGACGGCAGGCGTTCGCAAAACTCGAGCGCAGCACGAATGATGACATCTCGGCGATGCTCGAAGGGCTACCGCCCGGCGGCAACGCGCGCCTGGTCGGAGCGATGGCCGACATCCAGCGGCTGCTGGGCGATGGCGGTGCCGCGGCACGGCCGGCGACGCTGCGCGAGCCGCGCCCGGGCGACATGGGATGGGTGGTGCAGAGCCACGGCGCGCTCTACGCCCGCGAATATGGTTTCGATTCCTCGTTCGAGGGGCTGGTTGCCGAGATCACGGCAAAATTCCTCGCCTCGTTCGACGCGTCGCGCGAGCGATGCTGGATCGCCGAGATCGACGGCGCGCAGGTCGGCTCGATCTTTCTGGTGCGGCACAGCGACGACGTTGCAAAACTGCGGCTGTTGCTGATCGACCCGGCCGGGCGCGGCCAGCGGCTCGGGCATCGACTGGTCGGCGAATGCATCGCGTTCGCAAAAGCCTGCGGCTATCGCAAGATCACGCTGTGGACCCAGAGCATCCTGCTCGCCGCGCGCAGCATCTATGAGAAGGCCGGATTCAGGCTGGTCGCCACCGAGCCGCACCGCAGTTTTGGCCAGGACCTGATCGGCGAAACCTGGGAACTCGAGCTGTGAAGCCGGCGCGTCGCGACCCCGCGCCGCGCATCACGCCGGAGCTTCTCGATTTTCATATCAAGCGCGCCCACGCGCTGCGCGAAGAATGCATTCGCGACGCGGCGCGCGCGATAGCGGCGTTGCTCGTCAGACTGAAGCGCCTTGTGCTTTAGGCCGCCGCAGATGCTCATCGAGCCGCGGCATGATCTCGACGAAATTGCAGGGCCGCGTGCGGTAGTCGAGCTGGGCGTTGAGGATACCGTCCCAGGCATCCTTGCAGGCACCCGGCGATCCCGGCAGGCAGAAGATGAAGGTCGCGCCCGCGACCCCCGCGGTGGCGCGGCTCTGCACCGTCGAGGTGCCGATCTTGGCGTGGCTCAGCATGTGGAAGGCGATCGAAAAGCCGTCCATCCGCTTTTCGAACAACGGCTCGACCGCCTCCGGCGTCACGTCGCGGCCGGTGAAGCCGGTGCCGCCGGTGGTGATGATCGCATCGACGCCTTCGTCGGCAATCCATCGCCTGACGATGACGCGGATCGCCTCGACGTCGTCGGTGACGATTTCGCGCGCGGCGAGTTTATGACCCGCGGCCGTCAGGCGGTCTGACAGCGTGGTGCCGGATTTGTCGTCGGCCAGCGAGCGCGTGTCGGAGACGGTGAGCACCGCGATGTTGAGCGGCACGAATTGTTTTGATTCATCGATGGAGGACATGACTTTTTCTTCTCGTCATGCCCGGGCTTGTCCCGGGCATCCACGTCTTCGATCCTAAAAGTATAGACGTGGATGGCCGGGACAAGCCCGGCCATGACGAATACTTTGCGAACTCAAACTACAACGCACCTTGCGCAAACGTGTTGCAGGCCTGCACCGTGCCCTGCTGATAGCCGGTCATGAACCATTGCTTGCGCTGCGCCGCGGAGCCGTGGGTAAAACTGTCCGGCACCACCCTGCCCTGCGACTGCCGTTGCAGCGTGTCGTCGCCGATCGCCGTCGCGGTCCGCAACGCCGCATCGATGTCGCCCTCTTCGACGAAGCCCGGACGCTTCTTCTCTTCGCGGTTGACCCAGACGCCGGAAAGACAATCCGCCTGCAGTTCGACCTTGACCTGCAGCGCGTTGGCTTCCGCCTTGCTGCCGGCCTGCTGCTGCAGCCGCTGCACGCGCGGCAGGATGCCGAGCAGATTCTGGATGTGATGCCCCGCCTCATGCGCGATGATGTAGGCCGTCGTGAACTTGCAGGAACTGCCCGAACAGCCGCGGAAGCGCGTTTCGACCTCGCGGAAGAAAGCGGTGTCGAGGAATATCTGCTTGTCGGGCGGGCAATAGAACGGCCCCATCGCCGACTGCGCCATGCCGCAGCGGCCGCCATTGGTGGCGTTGCGAAACAGCACGATGCGCGGGCCGGTGTAATTCTGTCCGCTGGACTGAAAAATCTCGCTCCAGCGATCGTCGATCTCGCCGAGGATGCCGGCGATCATGCTGCCGACTTCGTCCTTGGGCGCACCGGTCTTGGCCGGCCCCGACTTGCGATCGGTCTGGTAGGTCGGCGCCTGGTTGCCGCCGGTGAGGATTTCGGCGCCGCCGATCAGGATGCGCGGATCGATGCCGAAGGCATAGCCGACCAGGCCGAGCACGATGATGGTGCCGATGCCGAGCCCGCCACCGCCCATCGGCAGGCCAAATCCGCCGCCTCCGCCACCGCCCCGCTGTCGTCGCGACGGTCATCGATATCGTCGCTGCGGCGAAAATCATCGTAGCGCATGGCGGTGTGTCCTCATCCCCGGGCTGTTGGCTCAAATACCCAACGCAGCAATCACGTAAAATTTCCATTCCATTAATCAATAACCCGCCCGGCAAAATTTGCCTAGAGCGGCCGCCTTTGCACTTTCTCTCGGCAATCTCTTCTCAGCAACTCTACCGATTAAGTCGATTTTTACTTTGCCCGTTCACTGTACGGGCAGTCGGTTGTTTTAGTCCCGCGTCGCCGACAGCGTCGCCTGAGTCAGAGTAATTGAGTCATGGTAGAGTCGCGTCGCGGGGCGTCTGTAAGGGCGCCCCGCACTAAATTTGAGTCCGAGTCCAGCGCTCGTATCGTCGTCGGCGATTGCGTCGCCGAGATGTCGAAGCTTCCGGCCGGTTCGGTCGATCTGGTGTTCGCAGATCCGCCGTATAACCTGCAGCTGAAGGGCGATCTGAAGCGCCCCGACGAATCCCATGTCGATGCCGTCAACAACGACTGGGACAAGTTCTCATCCTTCGCCGCCTATGACGATTTCACCCGCGCCTGGCTGCTCGCCTGCCGCCGGATCATGAAGCCGTCGGCGACTTTGTGGGTGATCGGCTCCTATCACAATATTTTCCGCGTCGGCTCGATCATGCAGGACCTCGGCTTCTGGGTCCTCAACGATATCGTGTGGCGCAAGACCAATCCGATGCCGAATTTCCGCGGCCGCCGCTTCACCAATGCCCATGAGACCATGATCTGGGCGGCGCGCGACGAAAAGGCCAAGGGGTATACGTTCAATTACGAAGCCCTGAAGGCCGCCAACGAGGACGTGCAGGCGCGTTCCGACTGGCTGATTCCGCTTTGCACCGGCGAAGAGCGCCTCAAGGGCGACGACGGCAAGAAAGTGCACCCGACCCAGAAGCCCGAGGGCCTTCTGGCACGCGTGCTGCTGTCGTCGTCAAAACCCGGCGATCTCGTGATCGATCCCTTCAACGGCACCGGCACCACGGGCGCCGTGGCAAAACGTCTCGGCCGCCGCTACATCGGCTTCGAGCGCGACAGGACCTATGCGGCTGCGGCGGAAGCGCGCATCGCCGCGGTGGAACCGCTGCCCGAGGCGACGCTGGCGCCGTTCATGACCGCACGCGACGCGCCACGCGTGGCGTTCTCCGAACTGATCGAGCGCGGCATGATTCCGCCCGGCACCAAACTGGTCGATTCCAAGAAGCGCCACGGCGCGCTGGTTCGCGCCGACGGCGCCATCATGCTCGGCGACAAGGTCGGCTCGATCCACCGCATCGGCGCGGTGGCCCAGGGTGCGCCCGCCTGCAACGGCTGGACCTTCTGGCATGTCGAGACCAAGAACGGGCTGCGGCTGATCGACGAATTGCGGGCGGAGATCCGTTCCGAGATGGCGGCGGGCTAAGCCCCGCCCGGCACGTCACCGGATGTTGAAGGCGACGGGCGCAGGTAATCGCGCCCTATCGCGCCGATTTCTGGCATACTTCCGGTCCGGTATCGTCCGCTGTGAGGACACCGCCATGCGCACGCGAAGCTCCGAGTCGTCTCATTGTGCTGCCGCTGCTCCCGATCTTCCTGATCGGGTCTGTTTCCCATGCTGCTGTTGAGCTTGCTGGGCCCGGCCGGGCTGATCATCCTCGGCATTCTGGTGGCGAGCGCCGGCCTGACCGACATTCTCGACGCCAACGGCACCTTCAGCGAGCAGATCATCGTCCACGGTTATGCTCGGGGGACGGAGCGCAACGGGCAACGGACGGCGCTGCGTTCGGAAATGCGCTTTGCCGCCGTCATGATCGTCGCCGGCGTCGGCCTTGCGGTCGCCGGCATCGGCGGCCTGGCGCTGTCGTAAGAACCGGCCTCGCTCGTAGACGAACGCCCGGACACCGGCCCGGTCACAAACTCGTCGCTTGCGCACACTCAAGAAATTTGAGCATGGACGTGGCACGAGGCGGCAATGATGCCGCCTGCCGCACGAAGCTGTCCTGCAAGAAGCAACGGGGAAAATTCCAAAATGCTCAAATTCTATTTCAACGGATCGCCCAACCCGACCAAGGTCGCCCTCTTCCTGGAGGAAGCCGGCATCGCCTATGAGCCGGTCGCCGTCGACACCCGCAAGGGCGACCAGTTCACGCCGGAATATCTCGCCATCAATCCGAACGCCAAGGTGCCCGCGATCGACGACGACGGCGTCAAGGTGTTCGATAGCAACGCCATCCTGCTCTACCTCGCCGAAAAGACCGGCAAGTTCCTGCCCGCCAATACGCCGGCAAAACCGCGCGCGAGACTGCTGTCCTGGCTGATGTTCGTGGCGACGGGCGTCGGTCCCTATTCCGGACAGGCGGTCCACTTCAAGCATTTTGCGCCAAAGGACCACAACCACGACTATTCCCATAACCGCTACCAGTTCGAGGCGCATCGCCACTACGCGGTCCTCAACGACCACCTCGCCGGCCGCAAATACATGGTGGGCGACACCTACACCATCGTCGACATGGCGCTGTGGGGCTGGGCGCGGATGGCCGCGTTCGTGATGGGCGAGGAAGCGGTTGCGAAATATCCCAACGTCAAGCGGCTGGTCGACGAGATCTCGGCGCACCCGGCGGCGGCGAAGGCGATCGCGCTGAAGGACAATTTCAAGTTCAAGGCCGAGATGGACGACGAAGCCCGCGGCAACATGTTCAAGCATCTCGGAATCAAGGCGGCCTGATCAGGCCGACACCCGCCCGAGGAGCGGGTGAGGCGCGCCGTAGGGTGGGCAAAGGAGCGCAAGCGACGTGCCCACCATCTGTCCCAACGACGCGAGAAATGGTGGGCACGCTTCGCTCTGCCCACCCTACAAGCTGAAATCGTAGCCCGCATGAGCGGAGCGACATGCGGGGCCGGTGTTCCCGCATATCGCTCCGCTCATGCGGGCTACAGGTCTGCGCCGCCTAGCCGCCGCCATCTTCCGCTCTTCGGGAAACGGCCCGAGCACGCGCTCGACCAGCGCGGAATCGCAATATTCCTTGATCTCCTTGATCCTGCCGTTCTCGATGCGCCAGACCATGCAGTACTGGTTGTCGTAGCGCTCGCCTGACTTGGTGACGTTGTCGCCGCGCGCTTCGACCACGACGTAATCGCCCTCCGCGATGAAGTTGAACGCCAGCGTGCGCGGCCGCGCGGCGAAGAACGAGCGGAGATGTCCCATCAGTCCGTTGTTGATGGCGTCGCGTCCCTTGAACTCGTGCGACCATGAGTATTGTCCGGTGACGATCCAGGTCGCGTCGTCGGCGAGGTTGTCGATGAAGGTCGTCCCGCTGCGGTTGGCGGAATCCGTGTAGACCTGCTGCACCAGTTTCTTGTTCGCGGCTGCGCTCATGGCGGCTTCTCCTGTGATTGATGGCTCGATCATCGCCCGCCGCGCGTCATTCTTCCAATCGATAGTGAATATGATATATATTCACCGAATGAATTTGAATTCGCTCGACCTCAACCTGCTGGTCGCGCTCGACGCGCTGCTGCGCGAAGCCAATGTCAGCCGCGCCGCGATGCGGATCGGCTTGTCGCAGCCGGCGGCGAGCCACGCGCTGCAGCGGCTGCGCGATCTGGTCGGCGATCCCCTGCTGGTGCGAACTGGCGCGCGGATGGAGCTGACGCCGCGGGCGCAGGCCTTGCGCGCGCCGCTGGCGCAAACGCTCGATCAGGTGCGCGCGCTGTTCATCCCCGACGATTTCGACGCCGCCAGCAGCGAACGCCAGTTCCGGCTGATGATGCCGGATCTCGCCGTCGAACTGCTGATGCCGCGGCTGATGGAGAAGATCACAAAACTGGCGCCGAACGTCCGCATCGACGTGGTGCCGTGGCGGGGGCCTGCGATCTTCACGGCCGAGTTCGCCCGCACCATCGACATGGTGATCTCGATCGGCAACGCCTTTGCCGGCTTTCACCGGCAGCGGCTCTACACCGACCGCGATGCGCTCGCCGTCCGGCGCGGTCACCCGGCCGGCGCGGGGCTGAAACGGATCGAAACCTTTCTCGAGGCGCGTCATGTCGCGGTGGTGATCCGCGGCCAGAGCGAGGATTTGATCGACATGTGGCTGCGCCCCAAAGGCATCGAGCGGCGGATCGCGCTGGTCGTGCCCGGCTATATCGAGGCGCTGCACGTGACCGCGCGCACCGATCTCGTCGCCTTCGTGCCGCGCCGCCTGATCGCCGCGCTGTCGAAGCAATTGTCGCTGACGACGATCGCGCCGCCGCTCGATCCCGGGATCGACGAGCAGTTCATGTTCTATCCGACCCGCGCCCAGATGGACCCGGGCTCGATCTGGCTGCGCAACATCATGCTCGGCATCGGGAGCGAGATGGAGCGGGGGAAGAAGGTTGCGTAGCTGCGTAGGGTGGGCAAAAGCGAAGCGTGCCCACCACTCATGCAGCGGTGGTGCGGAGAGATGGTGGGCACGCTACGCTCCTTGCCCACCCTACAGCAGATCACCTGGTTCAGGCCGCCTTCTCTTCCGCCACGCACCTTCGCGACCGCCGGGCGCTCCAGCATCCGCTTGCGGTGCGCGGCCACCTTCGGCAGCGTGGCGAGATCGACGCCGTCGCCTTCGAGCCAGAGGCCGAGCGTGAACAGATAGCCGTCGCAGACCGTGTACTGATCGCCCATCACCCACGGCCCCTTGAGCATCTCGCGCTCGATCAGCCGCAAAGCTCGCGGCCATGCTGTCCGGCACCTTGCGCTTCATGTCGGCGAACGAGGATTCCTCGGTCGCCCAGCGCGAGCCGCGCATCTTGTGCGCATGGTTGATGTGCACCGTGGAGCAGAGGTAGCTGTTGAAGGACTGCGCCTGCGCATAGGCAAAGGGATCTTCCGGCAACAGCTTCGCCTGCGGCGCGCTTTGCGCGACGAAAGTGAGAATGGCCGGGTTCTCCGTGAGGACGCCGCGATCGGTCACCAGCGCCGGCACCCGGCCCTTCGGATTGATCGCGAGATAGGCCGGCTTCGTCTGCTGGCTGTCCTTGAGGCTGACCAGTTCCGCCGTGTAGGCAACGCCGGATTCCTCCAATGCGATGTGCGAAGCCAGCGCGCAGCTGCCGGGCGAATAGTAGAGCTTGAGCATTTCACGTCCTCGTGGGGAAAGCCGGACGTTAACGGCGGCGCTCATCCGCCGTCCACCCCCGGAGGGTTGAAGAGCATTGGGGTTCGTCGTTCAGTTCGCCCGCCCCTGCAGCTTTCCCTTGATGTAGACGCTGACAATGGTGTCATCGGACGGATAATGCTCCGGCGCGACCGCCTGGATCTGCGCCTGGATGCACTTCCACGCGCCGTTCTCGAACAGGTATGTATCGGTATACGTGGTCATGCCGGTCACTTCGTTTCCGTCGCGGCGGCGCGTGCACTTGTTGGTGGAGCGCACCAGCGCCACGTCGCCGATGACGGTAATCAGTTCGTCGCGGACGTCCCAGTACACAATCACATCGGGATCGAAGGCCGTCGCCCAGTAGTTGAGATAGGCGGCGCGATCCCAGCGCTGGCCCGTCGGCCAGATGTTGATGAAGCGGGGATGAAGAATGGCATCGTGCGAGGCCACGTCGTTGGTCACGAAATTATGGATGAAGCGGGCGTTCAGCGCGCGCAATTCGTCCATCGTCTCGGATGATTGATGATCACGCAGGGCAAGTTGCATTTCGCTTCTCCTGGGTTCCTGTCAAAGTGCCAGTTGTCGCGCTTTCTCGGCGGTCGCGTCGTCTGCCGGGAAAGAAACATTCGATCTTGATCTGTTGCAGCACGGCGTCCGTCGGCATCGCGAGCGTCGTAAAGGTAGAGAAGAAGGTGAGCCGGAAGTCGCCTTTGGCGAGCTGCATGGTCATGACCGGCGAGGACGCCTGCGATCGACGCGGCAACCTCCATTCGGCGGACAGCCCGGGATAGGCCATGATCTCGTCGAGCAGTTGCGCGCCGGCCCGGCTACCCTGCGCGACTTCACGATGCAGGATCTGGATCATCTGACCGGCGAACTCGTCCCAGTTCAGGATGAACTGGCGCAGCCCCTTCGGATGGAAGACGACGTGCATGGCGTTGTCGGCAAGTCCGGCTTCCATCCCGTATGAATCACGAAACGGCTTCAGCAGGCGCGCCGAGCCCTGGTTGCGCATGCGAACGTCCCAGCGCCCGTCGATGACGATGCCGGGATACGGCTCCTGCTGCCGGAGCATGAAATCCAGCGCCTGCCTCACCGGCTGCAGATTGTCGGCCGCCAATCCCTTGTCGCCGTAGGGCGGCACGAAGCCGGCCGCGACATGCAGCGCGTTCCGCTCCTCGAGCGGCAGGTCGAGCGCGCTGCCGAGCAGCTGCACCATCTCGCGGCTCGGCTGCGAGCGGCCGGTTTCCAGAAAGCACAGATGCCTGGCGGAAACATTGGCATCGACCGCCAGTTCGATCTGGGTCAGGCGGCGCATTTTTCGCCAGTGCTTCAGCAGGCTGCTGAAGTGCCCGGCCGGGATAGAGTGCGAGTTCTGGTGTGGCGCGTCCATGACCGGCAATCTAGACCAAGGCCGCCGAAGGGCAATTACCTCGGATGTAAGTGACGAGCCTCGCCTTCGCAGTTGCCCACCGCCGTCCGCCATGTCATGACGCCCAAAAGGGACGGAGCGTGACAGGGGGTAACATGACCGTACTCATCGCGGGCGGCGGCATTGGCGGGCTGACGCTGGCGCTCAGCCTGCACCAGATCGGCGTTCCCGTCCGCGTGTTCGAAAGCGTGCCCGAGCTGCGGCCGCTCGGCGTCGGCATCAACGTGCTGCCGCATGCGGTGCGCGAACTGATCGAACTCGGCCTGCACGATACGCTCGATGCGCACGCCGTCCGCACCAAGGAGCTCGCCTATTTCTCCAAGCACGGCAAGCCGATCTGGAGCGAGCCGCGCGGCATCGAGGCCGGCTACAAATGGCCGCAGTTCTCGATCCATCGCGGCACGCTGCAGCAGATCCTGCTCGACGCCGCGATCGAACGGCTGGGAAAGGAAAGCATCCTGACCAGCCATCACCTCTCCGGCTGGAGCGAGACGGAGAACGGCGTGCGCGCCGAGTTCATCGACAAGGCGACCGGCAAATCGCAGGGCCATTTCGACGGCGCGCTGCTGATCGCGGCCGACGGCATCCATTCGGCGGTTCGCGAAAAGCTCTATCCCGAGCGAAGGCCCGCCGATCTGGAACGGACGCATCCTCTGGCGCGGCATCACCGACAGCGACGCCTTCCTGTCCGGCCGCACCATGATCATGGCCGGCCACGAGATATTGAAGTTCGTCTGCTATCCGATTTCCAAACAGGCCGACAGCGCCGGCAAGTTCAGGATCAACTGGGTGGCCGAGCGGCACATGCCGCCGACCTATCAGTGGCGGCGCGAGGATTATAACCGCACCGCAAAACTCGAAGAGTTTCTGCCCTGGTTCAAGGACTGGAAATTCGACTGGCTCGACGTGCCCGGCCTGATCGAGAACTGCCCGCACGCCTACGAATATCCGCTGGTCGATCGCGATCCGATCCCGCAATGGACGTTCGGCCGCGTCACGCTGATGGGCGATGCCGCGCATCCGATGTACCCGATCGGCTCCAACGGCGCATCGCAGGCGATCCTCGACGCGCGCGTCATCACCCGCGAGATTTTGGCAAAGGGCGTGAGCAGCGCCGCCCTGCTCGCCTATGAAGCCGAGCGCCGTCCGGCGACGACAGACCTCGTGATGCTCAACCGCCGCAACGGGCCCGAGCAGGTGATGCAGATGGTCGAGGAGCGCGCGCCCGACGGCTACGACGTCGTCACCGACGTGCTCTCGCTGCAGGAGCTGGAAGACATCGCCGCCAATTACAAGCGCGTCGCCGGGTTCCAGGTCGAGGGCCTCAACGCCAAGCCGCCGATCGTCCAGCTCACGCGGTAAGCGCCGCGGGCGGCGGGCTGATCAAAACGGCAACGGCCGCCGCTTCCGTAGAACTACGGAGGCGTTAGTCCCCTTCAACCATGCCGTTTCACGCGCGATTTAACACGATCGCAACGACCCGCGCGCCTTTAGGAAATGAAAGCTGCATTCCGCGTAGAGAATTCCAATCATTTGTATTTGCCATTGGAATTTCCGCATGCGCAACATCCTGCAAAAGCTCGCCGATCGCCTGCATGCGGTCGAAGATCATCTGACGGTACGGACGCAGATCGCGGCGGCCGTCGCCGCCATGTTCGTGGTGCTGGTCGGCACGCTGGCGGGCTGCGCCGCCTTTGTCAGTTACCGAAACACCGCCGTGCATGTGAACAGCAGTCTCACGGCGATCGCTTCCGCCACCTCGGGACGGCTCGATCGCTTCATGGCGGAGCGCCAGCTCGAAATGAAGCTGTTCTCGCAATTGCAGCCGCTGCAAAAACTCTGGCGGGACAATCCGGCCGAACTCCGGCGCGCGCTGGAGCAGTTGCAGTCGACGTTCTCGGACATGGCCTGGATCGGGTTCGCCGATGTCGACGGCAAGGTCGTGGCGGCGACCGGCGGCCTCCTCGAGGGCAAGTCGGTGGCGGCACGGCCGTGGTTCAAGGAAGGCCTGCAAGCAGATCGCCATCGGCGATGTGCACGAGGCCGCTCTTGCTGGCGCCGCTGCTGACGCAGCAGGAAAATGGCGAGCCTTATCGTTTCGTCGACCTCGCGTTTCCGATCAAGGATTCCAGCGGCAAGCTTCTCGGCGTGCTCGGCGGCCATCTGAACTGGGACTGGGCGAGCCAGTTGATCAAGGACGTCGAGGCCAATGACGGCGACACCGACACCAGGCTTTCCATCGTCAGCAAGGACGGCGTGGCGCTGATCGGACCGGACAAGGGAACGACCCGCTTACAGCGGCTGCGCAACTCGCCGATATTCTCAAGGCCAGGAAGGGCACGTTCACGGAGATCTCGGGCGGCGCAGCGTGTGCTGACCGCGTTCTATGTCGGAACGGGTCACCGCGAATATCAGGGATTGAACTGGATCGTGACGGCGAACCAGCCGACCGCCGTCGCATTCGCAGCCGCCATCTCGTCGGCAAAGATCATCCTGGGCTTTGGCGTGATCACCGCGCTGATCGGCCTTGGACTGGCGATGGTGATTTCGCGGCGCGTCGCGCGGCCGATCATCGCCATCACGCGGGAAGCCGACCGGATCGGACGCGGGTCGACCATGCTGGCGCGACAGAGCGGTTCGGTGGAAGTCGTCCAGCTCACGCGCGCGCTGCGCTCGCTGCTGCGCCGCATCGGCTTTGCCGAGGAGCGGACCAAGGAAGCCGAATTGCGCGCCTCCGAGAACGCCCTGCAGTTCAAGGACGATCTCGTCAAGCTGCAGAAGATGGCCGATACCGACTATCTGACCGGCCTGATGAACCGGCGCGCGTTCCTCGCCGTCGCCGACGATACGGTCGAATTCTGCCGGCGCTACAAGCGCGGCATGGCGACGTTGATGATCGACATCGATCATTTCAAGAAGATCAACGACGCCCACGGCCATGCCGCCGGCGACGACGCGATCAAGCGGATCGCGGAAATCATCAATCAGTCGATCCGCACCACCGACAAGGCCGCCCGCTTCGGCGGCGAGGAGTTCGTGGTGCTGTTGCGCGAGATCGATCAGGAGACCGCCCTGCTGCTCGCGGAGCGGATCCGAAATTCGATCGAGCAAACCACGATCACTCATGGCGAGACGAGTATTCGCCGCAACCGTTTCGATCGGCGTCGCGATCAATGCGGAAGGCGACCGCGACGTGCAGGACATGATCGAACGCGCCGATCAGGGCCTCTACATCGCCAAGAAGACCGGCCGCAATCGCACCATTCCTGATGCCGGCCTCCGGAACAGGACGTCCGCGCGGCCTGAATTCGTCGGGGTACGCCTGCCTTCCACGTCCACCTCGACCAAAGCGGTCGCCTAGTAGGCCGCTTCTTTACCGGATTCTGCTTCTTCTTGCGCATGGATGAAGTCCCAAGCCCGGCCGCGCTGGGGCCATTTTCGCGCAGCACGAGTAGTGCATTGCGGACGATTTCGAGCGCCGGTTCGTTCGGCTTATGGCGGTGCTCGATCAACGCAAGTGTGCGCGACAGTGCCGGCCGCAATGGCCGAACGACGAAGTCGGAACTGTGCGCTGCGATTGCCACCTCCGGCACGATGGCCATGCCGAGATTGGATGCAACCGCGCTCTTCAACGCCTCGACCGTTCCGAGGGGCATGGGCTGCCGGGTCTGGGGACCGTGCCTGGCGAGCCATCCGATAACGAGCGCATAAGCCGCGCTGGTCTGCTGCTCCACCAACAAATGATGCTTCGCCACATCGCCGGGCGTTATCACGTCAGGAAGGTTGCGCGTTCCTGCAGGAAATATCGCGAACATATCCTCTCCGCAGAGCGGGGTGATCTTGAGCTGCTTCTTCTGAACCGGGAGATTGACGAGCGCCAGGTCGATCCGGTTGTGGATGATGTTGTCGACGCTGGTCGGCGTCGGCGTATTGGTGATGACCAGATCGATACCGGGATGATCGAGCCGTATCTGGCGCAGGATCGGCGGCAATTTGTAGACCATGGAGGTCAGGGTCATGCTGATCCGCACACGTCCGATCCACCCATCGCGAAATCGCCGCATCGTCGCATCGATGGAATCGCATTCGCGGAAAACGCGCCGGGATGCTTCGATGAGTTCACGACCCGGAACCGTGGCGTGTGCTTGCTTTCCGAGACGTTCTATCAGCTTCAGACCAAATCGTCGTTCCAGTTCACGTATCTGCAAGCTGATCGCCGGCTGCGTCAGGTTGAGCCGACGCGCGGCCGCAGAAAAACTGCCGCCCTCGACCACTTCGAGAAGGGTCCGCAACTGGTCCAGGCTGAGGCTCCGCACTCAAAGATTTCCTTATCAAAATGATATGAACACAAAATTTGCCTTATCTGCCGGCTTCTTGCAAGTAATCTCGGCGGAAGGGCATGTGCGACGGTCCTCGACGACCAGTCCCGGCCCCCTTTTCAAAAGCGGCTATGCGCGGATTTATGGGGCAACACATGCAATTTCACTTTTCCGAGCATGTGCTGGATGCGCGGCTGCGTGAGCTGACCCGGGCCGGCGAGGCTGTCGGCGTGGAGCCGCAAGTGTTCGACTTGCTGGTCTACCTGGTCGAAAATCGAGACCGCGTGGTCAGCAAGGACGATCTCATAGAGGCTGTCTGGGACGGCCGCATCGTCTCTGAATCGACCCTGACGAGCCGCATCAACGCCGCGCGAAGAGCGGTCGGCGACAGCGGCAGGGATCAGGCCGTCATCCGCACGATTGCGCGAAAGGGTTTTCGGTTCGTCGGAGACGTCAACGTATCCGCGATCGCCAGGAAGGCGCCGCACGGCGAGCTGCTGCGGTTGGAAACTGCACCGTCTTTGGCGGCCCTCTTCGGTGAGCCGGCATTCGCTCGCCCGGCCATTGCCGTGTTGCCTTTCGTCAACCTTTCCGACGAAATCGAACAGGAATATTTTGCCGATGGCATCAGCGAGGACATCATCACCGCGCTGTCCAGGCTGCGCTGGTTTCATGTCGTCGCGCGTAATTCGTCCTTCACTTACAAGAACAAGACCGTCCCGCTGAAGCAATTGGGCCAGGATCTCGGCGTCGATTATATCGTCGAGGGAAGCGTGCGGCGGGACGGCAATCACGTGCGCATCGTCGCGCAATTGTGCGAAATAGCTACCGACCGCCATCTCTGGGCCGAACGCTACGACCGCGATCTCGAGGACGTCTTTGCCGTGCAGGATGAGATCACGCACGCCGTCGTCGCCGCGATCGAACCGCAGCTATATGCCGCGGAGAATTTTCGGAGTCATCGCAAGACGCCGGACAATATGGCGGCCTGGGACCTCGTCATGCGTGCGCTGCAGCACTACTGGCGCGTGACCCGGCAGGACAATCTGGTGGCACAGGCACTGCTGGAGAAAGCCATCGACGTCTCTCCCGGCTATGGCCAGGCGCTGAGCCTGCTGGCCGCCTGCCATACCTTTGCGGCTCACATGGGCTGGGTGGAAATGAATTCGTCCATTAACGTGGCCGAACGCGCCGCGCTCGCGGCGATCCGCGCCGACAGCGAGGACGCGTGGGCGCACTATGCGCTGGCCTCGGTTTATCTGTTCGAGAAGCGGTTCGATGATTGCATCGCCGAATTCGAGCTGGCGCTGGAGCTGAATCCGAATTTCTCGCCGGCACGCGGCTTTTACGGTCTGGCGCTCGCGTATCGAGGACGCTGGGAGGAAGGTGACCATGCCGCGCGCGAGGCGCTGAGGTTCAGCCCGCGAGACCCGTTCGCCGCGATCTACTGCGGCGTTGCCGCCTACTGCCAATATGTCGGCGGCCAATATGGAGAGGCGATGCGCATGTCCCGCGAGGCGTTGAGGCAGCGCAACGATTTCGTCGGCGCGCATCGCGTGCTTACCGCCGCCGCAGCCTTGGCCGGACAAGCCGACGTCGCCAAATCAGCGCTGGCGGATCTTCGCGTGGCGCAGCCCGGGATCTCGCTGGATTGGCTTGACGAACAGATGCCGTGGGAGAGCGATATCGACAGGCAGCATTATTTGGAAGGGTTTCGCGCTGCCGGGTTGAGTTAGCTTGGGCGCTTTTGTTACGGCTTTAAGGCGGGTCCGGTCATTCGCCTGATAGCAATTAAGGGCCCGAGCCGGGAATATCTCAGCCCCGCAAGTTGAGGCGCGGCCAGAACCGCGCCACTTTGCCGTCAATGCAGGCGAACTGAGCGACGGCACCGCGATTTGTCGGTCAGCCCCCGGGGCCGTCCCTCATGATGAAGCCCATCAGGTCGCCCACGTTGAGCTCCAAATCCCGGATGATGTCCTTGACGACGTCGCCGATCGAGATCACGCCCACGACCTTGCCCGCGTCCAGCACCGGCAGATGGCGAAAACCGCGCTCAGCCATCATTGCCATGCAGCCCTCCAGCCGATCGTCCGGCTTAACCGTCACCGGGTTGCCCGTCATCACTTGGCTCACCGGCGTCTGCTTCGCATCGAGCCCGGGCAGCAGCACTTTGATGGCGCAGTCACCCTGGGTCACGATACCGACCAGCACGCCGTCGTCGATGACCAGCACCGACCGGACCCGTTTAAGCCTTCGACGGTGCTGAGGTACTCGCCGTCGGGCGTGAAGTATTTCAGCGTTGTGGCGGACGCGGTCGGTGATGACGACGGCCGGCTCGCGGCCGGGGCGGTTGTCGTACCAGAGACCGTGCGGATTGATGAACGTGGTGTCGCCGTCGCCGGGGCCGCCGAAGCAGCTCTTCCAGTTGGCGTCTTTGTCGTAGCGGTGGATCCAGAAGCTGCCGTAGCCGTCGGCGACGAGGAAGTCGCCGTCCGGGCAGGAAGCAGATGTTGGTGGGCATGAAGTTGTCGCGCTTGCCGTAGACGTGGTTGTCGACGTCTTCGCCGGCGGCGTACTTGCCGGATTCCATCGGTGCGTGCCGCCGCCAGACTTCTTCGCCCTTGAGCGAGAGCTTGGCGAACATCTTGGGGCGGTAGCTGGTGACGTACAAAAACTCTTCGCCGTCTTCGTCGCGGAGGTCCATGCCGTGGGCGCCGCCGGCGAACTGGTTGCCGAAGCTGCGGACGTATTTGCCGTCGCCGTCGAAGACGAAGATCGTCGGATGGTCGCGGCGATTCGTCGCGGCCTTCGTGGATGATGTAGACGAGGCCGTCGCGGTCGATCGGTGCAGTTGTGCGTCGTCTGCCACTCGAACTCTTTGGGGAGCTGCGCCCAGCCGTGGTGGACTTCGTAGCGGTGGTCGCCTTCGCCGAGGATGATCTTGCGAGTCGGTCTTGGATTGCGGTGGCGATGGCGGGCGCGGCGAGTGGCGGCGAGCACGGCGGCCGTGGTCGCGGCGGCGGTTTTGACGAATTGGCGGCGAGTCGAGTGCGTGATCGGATGTGACGTTGGCATGGTGCAGTCCACCTGAATGACGAACTGGGCGAGTATGGCCGGCGAACTCTTAACCTACCACGCGTTTGCCGGCCGGGCTACAATTCTCCGCAGCTTATGGAAACGGCCACGGCGGCGACTTCGGCCGCGGATCGGCCGCGGGCCGCGCATCGGCTGCGGGAGTTGGCCGCAAATCTGGAATTGCACCGCGGCTTTGCCGACGTGGTCGCCAGCCTCGAAGCGGGGCATGGCGGGACGCTCGGCGGAGTCTGGGGGTCTTCGCGCGCGCTGGTGGCGGCGGCGCTGGCGCGATCTTGTCCCGGGCCGCTGGTGGTCGTCGCGCCGCATCCGGGCGAGATCGATGCGATCGCGCGCGATCTGGCGCTCTTCACCGACTGCGCCGGTCGCCGAGTTTCCGGCTTGGGAAGCGGAGCCGGGCGAGCGCGTGGTGCACGATGAGATTTATGGGGAGCGGCTGCGGGTGCTGAAGGCGCTGCAGGAGCGAGGAGCGAGGAGCGAGGAGCTGAGAACGGAATCCAGACTCCGAGCTCCTCGCCCCTCGCTCCTGCTCCTGCATCCTCGTCACCAGCATTCAGAGTCTGCTTGCAGCCGGTGCCGGGGCGCGATGCGCTGGCCGCGGCGACGCGCGAGATTCGCGTCGGCGGCGCAGCTCGATGAGCAGGAGTTGACGCGGTGGCTGGTCGAGCGCGGCGGGCATGCGACGACGGCGGTCGAGCTGCCGGGCGAGTTTTCGCTGCGCGGCGGCATTCTCGATATCTTCGCGCCGGATGCGGACGACCCGGTGCGGATCGAGCTGTTCGGCGACGACGTCGAATCGATTCGCCGGTTCGACGTGGCGACGCAGCGGAGCCTCGGCGACGCTCGAGGCGTCGACGATCACGATGCTCGAGCCGACGGCGTCGGACCGGGCGCACTTCACGGCTTATCTGCCGCCGGAGACGTGGTTCCTGCTCGATCGAGCCGAACGAGCTTGCAGGAGGAGGGCAAGTTCTATCTGGAGCGGATGGATCGGCCGCAGGCGTTTCACTCGGTGCGGACGACGCTGGAGGAGATTTACAAGTTTCCGTCGGTGACGGCGGCGGGCGTGCCGGCGGGGTCGATGGAGACGACGGCCCACCTGGAGTTCGAGTCGGTCGAGCGGTTCAGCGGCGAGATCGCCAAGGTCCGCGACGAGCTGGACAAGGTGAGCGCCGGGCACGAGGTGTTCGTCGTTTGCGAGACGGAGGCGGAGGTCGAGCGGCTGGCGGAGTTGTTCAAGGCGTCGCCGAAGCAGGTGGCTCGGACGAAGCGAGAATGCCGCCCTTGCATTTTGTGGTCGGGCATTTGGAGGCCGGGTTTCGGATCGTGCCGCAGCAGCGTCGTGCTGGTGAGCGCGGCCGAGTTGTTTCAGCGGCAGGATCTGGCGCGGACGACGCGGCGGCGGCAGGCGCGGGCGATCGACAGCTTCCTGGAGCTGCGGCGAGGGCGACCTGGTCGTGCATCTGGCGCACGGCATCGGCCGGTATCGCGGGCTGCGGCTGCTGGAGAAGGAGGGCCGGGCCGAGGAGCACCTGGAGCTCGAGTACCACGGCGGCACGAAGATCTACGTGCCGAGCGCGAAGATCGAGCTGGTGCAGAAGTACGTCGGCGGCAAGGGCGGCGCAGGTCGTCGCTCGCGCAACATCGGCGGCAAGGCCTGGGTGCGGCAGAAGGAGGCGGCCGAGAAGGCGGTCACCGATCTGGCGGCCGAGATGATCGAGCTGCAGGCCGCGCGCGACGCGCGGCCGGGCATCGCGTTTCCGCCCGACACCGAGTGGCAGCGCGAGTTCGACGCCGCGTTTCCCGTATCAGGAAACGCCCGACCAGCTCACGGCGATCGCCGACATCAAGCGCGACATGCAGCAGCACGCGGCCGATGGATCGGCTGCTGTGCGGCGACGTCGGCTTCGGCAAGACGGAGCTGGCGATTCGCGCGGCGTTCAAGGCGATCGACGCCGGCTACCAGGTGGCCGTGCTCGTGCCGACGACGGTGCTGGCCGAGCAGCATCGCCGCACGTTCACGGCGCGGATGGCGGAGTTTCCGTTTCGAGATCGCCGCGCTCTCGCGGTTCTGCACGGCGAAGGAGCAGCGCGAGATCATCGAGCGGGCGGCCGACGGGTCAGCTCGACATTCTCATCGGCACGCACCGGATGGCGTCGCCCGACGTGACAGTTTGCAGAACCTGGGCCTGCTGATCATCGACGAGGAGCAGCGGTTCGGCGTCGAGGTGAAGGAGCGGCTCAAGGCGCTGCGGGCGACGGTCGACGTGCTGACGATGACGGCGACGCCGATTCCGCGGACGCTGCACATGTCGCTGCTTGGGCGTGCGGGCGATTTCGAACCTGGAAACGCCGCCGGCCGATCGGCTGGCGGTCGAAACGCGCGTCACGCGGTTCAGCGACGAGCTGATCCGGCACGCGATCATGCGCGAGCTGAACCGCGGCGGGCAGATTTATTTCGTCCACAACCGGATCAACGACATTCACGCCGTGGCGGCGCGGCTGCAGCCGGCATCGTGCCCGAGGCGCGGATCGACATCGGCCACGGCCAGATGGCCGGAGCACGAGCTGGAAGACGTGATGCTGCGGTTCGTCCGCGGCGAGACCGACATTCTGCTCTCGACGACGATCGTCGAAAGCGGCCTCGACATTCCGAACGCGAACACGATGTTCATCGACGATGCCGACCGCTACGGCCTGGCCGACTTGCACCAGCTTCGCGGCCGCGTCGGGCGGTACAAGCATCGGGCGTATTGCTACCTGCTGGTGGACGAGAACCGGCACCTGTCGCCGGAGGCGGCGCGGCGGCTGCGGGCGATCGAGGAGTTCAGCCAGATGGGCGCCGGCTTCGCGCTGGCGATGCGCGACCTGGAACTGCGCGGGGCCGGCAACATCCTGGGCACGCAGCAGAGCGGGCACATCGCGACGGTCGGCTACGAGCTGTACTGCGCGCTGTTGGAGCGGGCGGTGCGGCAAGCTGAAGAAGCTGCCGCCGCGGGAGTCGGTCGACGTGAACATCGACCTGCCGGGCGAGGCGTATCTGCCGCGCGGCTACGTGCCCGACATGCGGTCGAAGATCGATCTCTACCGCCGGCTGGCGCGGCTGACGACCGAGGCGGCGGTCGACGATTTTGCCAGCGAGCTGGCCGACCGGTTCGGCCCGCTGCCGGCGGTGGTGCGAGCATCTGCTGGAGCTAGCACGGCTGCGGATCTGGGCCCACGGCTGGGGCGTGCAGGAGATTCGGCTCGAAGATCGCTACGCCGTGCTGGGTTACACGTCGCGCGAGAAGCTCGCGCGGCTGGTGAAGCGGTCGGGCGGGCGGCTGCGGGTGGCGGACGCGCACGAGTGCGTATCTGCCGCTGGCGTGCGGAGTTGAGCGACGCGGCGGCGATCTTCGCCGAGGTGAAATCTCTCTTGCGGCCGGCAGGAACAGGCCGCCTAGAATCCGCCGCTTTTTCGCTGGATTCGCAGCGCTCGCATCGCGCGTTCGCGGCGGGCTAGCTCGCCGGCTAACGACCGACTTCGTTCAACTGCTCGGTACGCTGTGCGCATCGACCATCGCTTGCTGATCGCTGTTGCCATGCTGGTCGGCTGCGGCTGCGCCGACGCGCGCCGGCGCATGCGCAGGAAGCCGACGATGTCGCTGCCGAGCGACGCCGCGACCGAGCCGGCGACGGTCGACGGCTGCCAGGTGATCGCGCGGATCGACGGCCAGGTCGTGCTGGCGTGCGAGGTGCTGTGGCGCGTCAACCAGATGCTGGAAGCGAACCGCGACAAGATTCCGCCCGAGCAGTACGAAGCGGTCCGCGATCAGCTGATGCAGCGGACGCTGACCGGCATGATCGACCAGAAGCTGCTGTACGGCGAGTTTCGCCGCAACATCCCGCCGGAGAACATGCCGCGGATCGAAGAGAATCTGCTGCCGCGCCGTTCGAGGAGACGCGAAGTGCCGCGGTTGATGAAGCAGCTCGACGTGCAAGAGCCAGCGCGAGCTGGAACAGGAACTCTCGCGGCTGGGCTCGTCGCTGGCCGACGCGCGGCAGTCGTTCAACGAGCACGTGATCGCCTCGGAATGGATTCGCTCGAAGGTCAAGATCAACGAGGAAGTCAGCCCCGAGGAGATGGTCGAGTACTATCGCGACCACCGGGCGGAGTACGAGTTTCCGACGCAAGGCCCGCTGGGAAGAGTTGATGGTCCGCAAGAGCGGCATTCCGGCGCAGGCGCAGCAGGCGTTCGCCAAGCTGGCGCTGATGGGGAACGAAGTCTGGCCGCGAGCTGGCGGCGAATCCGCCGGCCGACACGCCGGTGTTCGCCGACGTGGCCAAGGCGAAGATCGACGGCTTCAACGCCGCCAAGGGCGGCGTCTACGATTGGACGACCAAGGGCTCGCTCAAGGCGACGGTCGTCGACGAAGCGCTCTTCACGCTGCCGGTCGGGCCAGATGAGCCCGATCCTCGACAGCGGCACCGGCGTTTCACATCGTCCGCGTGCTGGAGCGGAAGGAGGCCGGCTGCCAGCCGTTCACCGAAGTGCAGAACGACATCCGCGACAAGCTCAAGGACGAGCGGATGGCCGTCGCCCAGCGAAAGTACATCGCCGACCTGCGCGAAGACGCCAAGATCTGGACCGTCTACACGGGCAACGTCTCGGTCGAGACGCTGATGGCGCAAGTGCCCGGCGACACGCGGCAGCGGTGAATCCGCTTCACTGACCGCGCTCGAGCGCGCACGTTCTAGTCGCCGTCCGCTTCTTCGGAGAGCGCGAGCCACTCGTCTTCGAGCGTGGCGAGCTCGGCGGTGAGCCGGGCCAGTCGGCGTGGAGCCGCTGGGCTTCGGCGGCGTCGGTGACGGTGAGCAGCGCGGCGGCGGCGGCTTTCTTTTCGTCGTCGAGCTTGGCGATCTTGCGCTCGACCGCTTTGAGCTTCTTTTGAGCGTCGCGGTCGGCGCGGCCGTGGGCTTTGCGTTCGGCGGCGGCAGCGGCGGCGCGGCACGTTGCCGGGCGTGGCGACGGTGTGCGGCGCACGGAGGCCGGCGTCGATCTCCTTCTGCACGCGGTAGACGTAGTCGTCGTAGCTGGCGGGGTAGCTCACGACGCGGCCGCCGCGGACTTCGATCACGTGCGTCGCCACGCGGTGCATGAAGTGGCGGTCGTGGCTGGTGAAGATCACCGTGCCCTGGTAGCGGGTGAGCGCGTCGGCCAGGGCTTCGACCGATTCGACGTCGAGGTGGTTCGCCGGTTCGTCGAGCACGAGCACGTTGTGCTGCTTCGAGCAGCAGGCCGGCGAGCACCAGCCGGGCCCGTTCGCCGCCGCTGAGGACGCGGATTTTCTTCTCGATCAGCTCGCCGCTGAACAGGAAGCTGCCGGCGACGTCTTTGATGTACTGCGGCGAGGTGCGCGGCGCGGCCTGGTGTTCGAGGTATTCGTAGCACCGTGTCGTTCTCGGGCAGCGTCGTGTAGACGTGCTGGGCGTAGACGCCGACCTCGCAGCCGTAGCCCCAGATTGACGTCGCCGGCGAGCGGCTCGAGCGAGCCGCAGACCGTGCGGAGGAACGTCGTCTTGCCCTGGCCGTTGTCGCCCACGACGCCGACGCGCCAGCCGTGGTCGATTTCGACGTGCACGTCGCTGGGCGACGGTGCGATCGGGGTAGCCGATCGCCAGGTGCTCGGTCCGCACGGCCGGGCCTTGCCGCGGCTCGATCTCGGGGAAGTGGAGCCGGATCTCGGCTTCGGCGCCTTCGATCTCGATCAGCTGCAGGCGGTCGAGCTGCTTGGCCTTGTTGCGGGCCTGGCTGGCCGTGCTGGCCTTGGCGCGGTTCTTGGCGATGAAGGTTTCGAGCTGGCGGCGCTTGGAGAGCGTGGTGGCGTTGACGCGGCGATCGTGCTCGCGGCGCTCCTCGACGTTGGCGAGGTAACGCGTCGACGTCGCCGGGGAACATCGTGAGCTGGCCGCGGGAGATTTCGAGCGTGTGCGTGCAGGTCTTCTTGAGGAACTCGCGGTCGTGCGAGACGACGAGGCAGCCGGCGTCGAAGTGCTGCAGGAAATGTTCGAGCAGCATCTGCGTGCGCAGGTCGAGGAAGTTGGTCGGCTCGTCGAGGATCAGCATGTTCGGATCGTGCAGCAGCAGGGCGGCGAGCTTGGCCCGCGTCTGCCAGCCGCCGGAGAGCTCGCGGACCGGGCGGTCGAGCACGGCATCGGGGAACTGAAATTCCCAGGCCACCTCGCCGCAGCGCCAATCGGGCTGGCCGCTGTCGCGGATCAGGAACTCGCGGACCGTCTCGCCGGCGAGGAACGGATCGTGCTGCCGCAGGTAGCCGAGCCGGAGCTTGCGGCTGCGGACGACTTCGCCGGCGTCGAGCTCTTCGTCGCCCAAGCAGGATGCGGCAGAGCGTCGATTTGCCGGCCCCGTTGCGGCCGATGAGGCCGACCTTCTGATCGTCGGCCAGCGCGCAGCTCGCGCCGTCGAGCAGGTCCTGCTCGCCGTAGCGTTTGTGGGCATCGTTGATCTGGAGAACGACTGGCATGTCGGATCAGGATCGAGATTGCAGTGGACGATCGACGGCGTACTGCAGGATCTGTCGTACTGGGTCGTTTGCGTGCGCGATCGCCATCCGATGATCGCCAAGAACGACGCAGCACGTCAAACACGACGGCGGCGAACCAGTCGCCGGTTCTGACATAGACGGTCGGCGGGCCGTGCGGTTCAGCTCGACGTCGGCGAGGATCACGTCCGGCTGCTGCCGCGGGCTTTGGGCGCGGATGCGGCCGTGGCGGTCGATCCAGGCGGAGATGCCGCCGTTGGCGGCGATCACCAGCGGCGTGCGCGTTTCGACGGCGCGGAACACGTCGCACGCCAGGTGCATGTCGAGCTCGCTCGAGCCCCAGTACCAGGCGTCGTTCGTGAGGTTCACGAGCACGTCGGGCCGCTCGCCGGCGGCGTCGAGCGTGGCGACCTGGTGGCGGATCACGTGCGGGATGACCGTCTCGTAGCAGATGCTCGGTGCGTAGCAGACGCCGTCGATCTCGAGCGCGACGGGCCCGTCGCCCGCTTCGGCGGCGCCGGTGATCGAGGAGATGCGCTTCAGGAACGGCAGCCACTTCGAGAAGGGCACGTACTCGCCGAACATCACGAGGTGGAACTTGTCGTAGGTGCCGAGGATTTTTCCGGCGCGGTCGACGAGCACGGACGAGTTGTAGAGCTGGATAGCTCGGGCATCGTGTTGCTGGTCCGGCGTCGCGTCGAGGAAATCGATGCGGTCGATGCCCACCAGCACCGGGACGCCGAGTCGGGTCGACGAGATTGCGCCAGGTCGCGCGGCCCGGCGGCGGCGATTTCGTCGATCGGTGCTCGCGACGTCGGCCGGCAGCTTGATAGCCGGGCTCGAACGTGACGCAGCGGGCTGCGGAACATCGTCTCCGGCCAGACGACGAGATCGATCGGCCGGTTGTCCGTGCAGCGTCGCTTTGGCGACGGCCTGCTTCGAGAGCTCGAAGTACTCGCTCATGATCTGCTGCTGCTTGGCGGGGTCGGCTTTCCAGTCGGCGAGGCTGTTGCCTTGGATGAGGGCGATGCGGACGGATTGGGTTGCGGATTGCGGATTGGATTGCGGATCGGTGGCGGAGTTCGTGTCGCCGTAGCCGAGTGCGGCCGTAGCATGATGCGCGGCGGCAAGAGCGACGAGGATGTAGCCGGCAGCGATGTGCGATCGCGATCGGCGCAGGCGGAAATCCGCAGTCGCACGTGATCGCACGCGGCGACCAGGATCATCACGAAGTCGACGCCGTATTCGCCGACCAGGTCGCTGATTTGAATCACGATCGGCCAGTCGGCATTGCGTGTGGGCGAGCGAGCCCATCATGAAGCCGGTCATCACGTGGGCCCGGGCGAGTTCGAGGCCGGTCCAGACGACCGGCGCGGCGAGCCAGAGCGGCATGCTTCAAGCTGATGCACGGCGACGCGCGAGAGGCCGACGAACAGCGGCAAGTAGATCGCCAGATACGCCGAGAGCGCGAACCAGCCGAGGTACACGGCCGGGTGCGGCAGCCGCAGCCAGTGGAGCGCGGCCATCCAGAACACGAACGCCGCGAACCAGAGCGTGCAGATAGGGCCGGCGGCCGGTGAGCGTCGTCTTGCCGCACGAGCCACAGCCACGGCACCGGCGCGATCCAGCCGAGCCAGCCGAGCGCGAGCGGCGGTTGGGCCGCCCACATCAGCAGGCTGCCGGCGAGCGCGATCACAAGTGTGCGGTTCGCATCATGCCGGTCGCTTCATGCCGACGGTAGGGCATCGGATGATCGGGCTGTGCGGTCGTGAGGTAGCGGTCGACGTCGGCGTGCAACTCGAACACGGCGTCGCGGACGTCGCTTGACCGGCGCGCCCTCGTCGAGCAACTTCAGCAGCGGCTGACAGAGCTCGGGCGGCAGCTTGGCCCGCTCGCCGGCCTGGCTGATCGCCGCGGCGAGCGACTTCGACGACCGGTGCTCCGGGCTGATAGAGCACGAGCAGGATGTTCGACTTGAGCGCCAGCTCGAACAGCGCGGCGTGGTCGTCGCCATATTGCGTGGCGAGGTGGCGGCCGATCGATTGGCCCTGGTCGAACAGGTATTCCATCGCGCGGCCGGCGTGCGGATCGACTTCGTCGGCGGCGGGTCGCGGCGGCAGGTCGGCGACCGTGGTGCCCAGCAGCGTGGCGAGCCGCTGCGACTTGTCGAACCAGTCGGCGACTTTGTCGGCGTCGGCGGCGCGGTCGTTGGCGAGCGCGGCGAGGCTCAGGTTGCTGCCCAGCAGCCAGGCCATGCGACGCGGACTGCGGGCGGGGTCGGCGGGCGCGGTGCGGCGTCGGACGCGGTTCGGTGGTGGCTCGGAGGGTGATCGGTGGATTGGTGGTGGGGCAGCGGGTGCGGTGTCGGTGGTGCGAGGTTCGGGCGATGCGGTCGGCTGGTTCCCCGACCGCTGAAGCGGTCTCGCCTGGGCGACGGTTCGGGTCTTCGGCGAGGATGCGGCGACGTCGTCGGCGAAGTTTCCGGCTGGGCGTTTCCGCTGGTGGCGGCGGGCTGGCGCGACGGTCGCCGGTCCGGCGGGCGGCGGCGTGTAGTGGATCTCCTCCCAGCAGCCGGCGAGCGCGCAGGCGAGAACCGCTATCAACACAATTCGGGCATTCAGCGTAGAATGTTGGTAGCGGGCTTTCACTTCGAACTATGCTAACGGTGTCGCATCACCAACGGGAACCACAATATTATGTCTCAGAACAAGCCGAACCCGAGCCGCAAGCCGGCCACGAAATTCGCCCATCTCCGCAAGAAGATGGACCAGTCGAAGGTCCGCGGCAATCTCAAGCAGATTCGCCGGACGACGAATAAGTAGCGCGACCGGGAGGGCGAGGCTCCTGCCGAGCTAGCATCGTCCGCTTAAGGCTCGGCGGGAGCCTCGCCCTCCCGAAGCAGCCGCTTGCCGTGGCTCCGCAGGCAGTCCAACAGGCCGCGGAGATCGTCGGCCGTCGTGAGCGGGTTCATGATCGTCGTGCGCAGCACGTTGCGGCCGTCGAGCCGGCTTTGCACGAGGTAGTACTCGCCCGATTCGATCACCGCGCGGCGAAGCTGCAATTGGAACAGGTCGACTCGCTCGTGCGGGCGCGTCGCGGAGCTGCGGCGGCAGGTAGCGGAAGGCGACGATGTTGCACTCCGGCTCGTGGAGCGTCTCGAAGTCGTCGGCCGCGGCGAGCATGGCGTGCAACTGCTGGGCGAGGTCGAACGTGACGTCGACCATGTCGCCGAAGAGCTGCGGCCCGAAGAGCGACCAGATGCCCCACAGTCCGAACGCGGCGGCCCGCTTCGTGCACTCGATCGTCACCAGGCCGCTGTCGTAGTCGGCGAGCGTCGGGGCGATGGGATCGTAGAGATACGGCGCATCTTGGTGAAACGCGGCGAAGCGGTGGGCGCGGTCGCGGTAGAAGACCATCGCGGCGAGCGCCGGGACGAACAGCATCTTGTGGGCGTCGCAGATGACGCTGTCCGCCTCGGCGAGGCCGGCGACCAGATGGCGATGCTTCGCGCTGAACGCGGCCGCCCCGCCGTGGGCGGCGTCGACGTGGAGCCAGACTTCGTGCCGGCGGCAGACTTCGGCGATGTCGACGAGCGGATCGAACGCACCGATCGGCGTCGCACACGCGGCGGAGCGACCGCGACGATCGGCACGCCTCGCGAACGCAGTTCGCGAGTTGCTCGTCGAGCCGATTGGCGTCCATGCGGCGGTGGCTGTCGAGCTCGGCGCGATGGATGTGGTCGGTGCCCAGGCCGAGGATGCCGGCGGAGCGGGTGACGCTGTAGTGGATGTCGGCGTGGGCGACGATCACCGGGGCCGGGCGGCGACCGGTGAGGCCGGCGGTCCAGGCGTCGCCGAGCGCGACGTTGCGGGCGGTGAGCAGCGCCGTGAGATTGGCAAGCGAGCCGCCGGAGGTGACGAGCCCGGTGAACGTGCCGGCGCGGGAAGCCGAGTTGCTCGCCGACCGCGGCGACGACCGCGTGTTCGACGGCCGTGGCGAACGGGCCCATTTCGTAAGATCGCCATCGCCTGGTTCGTGACGCTGCCGACCAGATCGAACAGCGCGGCGAGCGGCACGGACGGCGGGCACCTGGTGGCCGACGTAGTGCGGATGGTGCAGATTCTGGCCGCGGGCGAGGCACTGCGCGGGCGAGTTCGCTGACGCGATCGGCGACGTCGACGTCGGCTCGCCGCCGCTGCGGCGAGCGATTGCTGGCCGCGTCGCGGACCAGATCGGCGGGCTGGTTCCAATTGAGGGCGTTGGCATCGCGCGATTCGACGCGGCGGAGATGGTCGGCGAGCGTGGCGACGAGCTCGCTCGCCGGCGGCGGCGAACGTGGCGGGGTCGTACGCGGCGGCGATGCGCTCGCGGGCGGCCGACAAGTTGGAATCGATAGTCGACATCGCCTGAACAGCTCAACCGCAAGCGTAGCTAAACCGCAAGCGATCTGCGCAGGCATCGCGTGCGGCTTAGCTTCGCGGGGCGAGCCGCTTGTACTGGCCCGAGAGCCAGCGCGGGATATCCACTTTGTACCACTTCGAGAAGCGGTTTTCACTCGGCCCGCCGGGCAGATTGGTCCAGGCTTCGTCGGTGCCGAGGTCGGTCACGAAGTGGTAGCTGGGGGCGAAGCTCGATTCGCGCGTCGCGGTGGTGAGCAGGTGGCCTTGAAACGGCGTGGCGTGGCAGCCGGGCATGCCGATCGGCTTCGAGCGGAAGCCGAGGAACTGCTCGTGCCGCCCTTTGCCGCCGCCGAAGAAGCGATTCGTGAAGTGGAACGAATTGAACTCGGACCACTTCTGCACCGGCTCTTTCTCGGCGCGGCAGCGCCGCGCGGCGGACGAGCTCGCCCTTGTCGCGGCCGCGCCACCAGGCGCTCGTGACCTTGCGGAGCGTGCGGTCGACGGCGGTGAGCACCATCGTCGAGTAGCCCATCCGCGTGCAGAGATAGAACATCGGCCGCCAGCCGATGCCCTTCTCGTGGCCGAAGATTTCGAGCACCACGTTGCGGTAGAAATGCTGGAACAGCGTGGCCTCGGTGCTGTCGGGATCGTAGCGGCAGTCCCAAGCCGGCGAGCTTCTGCTTGAGCGGGCCGTCGTCGACCAGCGCCAGCAGCACGGGCAGCAGGTCGTCGGCCTGCATGCTCATCACGTCGTATTGCAGCGCCTGCATGTCTTCGATCGTGGCCTTGGGGCAGCTCGGTGAGCCGGTCGACGATCCGCCGCTTGCGATAGTCGGGCAGGCCGTGGGCGTGGAGCGGCGGGCCGTCGCTGCGATAGAGCTCTTCGTTGGCGCTGGCGACGAAGCCGCAGGGCGGATCGTACTCGCGCGGCAAGAGGTCGGCCCGCACGCGGCCCTGCCAATGATTCTGCGGATCCCAGGCGGCGATCGGCACGATGCCCGAGTTGCCGCCGCCGCGCTGCGGGAGCCAGCCGCTGGCCTGCATGCCGATGTGGCCCTCGCGGTCGGCGAAGATCCAGACGAGCGACGGATGGGGGCAGCGCTTGCACGGCATCCATCGCGGCCGCGGCGTTCGGGCTGGCGATCGCGTCGAGCCAGGCGCCGATCGACCGGCCGCCGCCCGATTGCCCGCCGACCCAATTCACCGAGAGATATTTGCCCGGCCCTTCGTCGGCCGGCGACGCGTTGAGCGTGCCCTGCTCGTTTTCGTAGACGTCGAGCATCGTCGGCGGCGACGCCGCGGCGTTTGATCGACTTCCTGCCGATGCTGGAAGTCGAACCACTGCTCGCCGCGGCGATACTGCCAGCCGGTCGCGCCGCCGGGGCGGCAATCTTCGATGAAGAAGTCGCTGGTGTCGGCGTGCATGTAGGTGACGCCCCAGGCGAGCCGCGGCGTGCGGCCGACCGCCATGATCGGCGTGCCCGGCAGCGTCGCCCCCATCGCGTACTCGCCCTGCGCCCCAATTGAGCGCGACTTCGTACCAGATGGCCGGCAGGCGGTTCACTTCCAGGTGCGGATCGGAGGCCAACAGCGCGTGGCCGGTGGCGCTGCGCGCGGGGCTCACGGCCCAGGCGTTGCTGCCGGCGAGCCGCGGCAGGTCGGCGAGCAGCTCGAGCGCATCGTCGGAGAGCCGCTTGGCGATGCGGATTTCGCGGAGCGGCTCGAAGTCGACGCCGTCCAAATAGGGATGAAACAGCTCGCGGAGCCGCTCATCGTCGATGCCGAGCTGAATCAGCTCCAGCAGCAGCCGCTCGTTTTCCTGCTCGCCGATCGAGAGGCCGGCGAAGCTCAGCAGGTTGCCGATCAAGCAGCACCGAGTACGGGTCCCACGGCCGCGGCTGAAAGCCGGTGACCCACATCGGCAGCGTCCGGCCGGCGTCGAGCAGGCCGTCGTTCACGCCCTGGCAATAGAGTTCGAGCTGCGAGAGCGTCGTCTCGGGCAGGCTCTTGATCTCGCGCGGCAGGTGGCGGTAGAGCCCGGCCCGGCGGATGAACAGGTCCATCTCGTAGAGCTCGGGCTTGTTCTTGATGAACTCGGCGGCCCGGCCGCTGGCGACCGCGCGGGCGAAGTACATCTGCGTCGGCCGGTCGAGCGCGTGCAGGTAGCCCCAGGCGTAGAGGGCCTCGCGCCAGGTCGGGCGCGTTGACGTGCGGCACGCCGTTGTCGTCGCGGACGGCCTTGAATTCGTAGCGCGCCGACTTGGTGCGAATGCTCTCCATGCAGGAAGTGTATCCGAGGAGGCGCGCAGCGTCAGCGTCCCTCGTCGAACCAAGACATCTGCCGATGAGACAGCGACGAGCACGTGCCGCGAAGAAGCGCAGGCTCGTCAGAGATTACTTTTTGCGGTGGCGGATTTTGCGCGCATGCGGCGCTTTTTGCGTCCCTGCTTCCGCCGACCCTTGCCTGAACGTTTTATACCCAAAGCCAGACTCCGTGTGTGAAATGAATCGCCGACTCGCGCCCAAGATTCAACGCGAATCTGGGCGAACCTCCCATTGTATCGGCCGAGCGGCATGGGGACGCAATAGGAGGACAGCGTGTCGCAGCGCGTCGCAACACGACGCGGCTAATCGGATCGCTACACGTTGAACAGGAAGTGGCAGACGTCGCTGTCTTGCATCACGTAGTTCTTGCCTTCGACGCGGAGTTTGCCCGCCTCGCGGATGGCTTTTTCGCTGCCGTACTGCACCAGATCGTCGACCGAATAGACCTCGACGCGGATGAAGCCGCGCTCGAAATCGCTGTGGATCACGCCGGCCGCCTGCGGCGCGGTCGCGCCGATCGGGATCGTCCAGGCGCGGATTTCCTTCGGCCCGGCGGTGAAGTAGCTTTGGTAGCCGAGCAGTCGGTACGCGGCCCGGGCCAGCACGGCCAGCGCCGGCTCCTTGAGGCCGACGCTGTGCGAGCATTTCGGTGCGGTCGGCTTCGTCGAGCTCGGCGATCTCGGCTTCGAGCCGCGCACACACGGCGACGACCTGCCCGCCTTCGGCCGCGGCCCGCGTCGCGGACCTTCTCCACGAGCGGCCCTTTGCCGGCGAGGTCCGACTCGTCGACGTTGGCGACGTAGAGCACGGGCTTGGCGGTCATCAGTTGCAGCTCGCTGAGAATCTTCGCCGCCTGCGGGCCGTCGAGCGCGAGGCCGCGGACGGGATTCCCCGCGGCGAGCCGCGCTTCGCAGGCCGTGAGCATCTCGACGCGGGCCTTGGCGTCTTTGTCGCCGGTGCGGGCGGTCCGCTGGGCCCTTTGCAGCATGCCTTCGACCGCCTGCAGGTCGGCGAGCATCAGCTCGGTGTCGATCGTTTCGATGTCGCGGATCGGGTCGACGGCCCCTTCGACGTGCACCACGTCGGCATCGGCGAAGCAGCGGACGACGTGCAGAATCGCGTCGACGTTGCGGATGTTGGCCAGGAACTGGTTGCCCAGCCCTTCGCCCTGCGACGCCCCGCGGACCAGCCCGGCAATGTCGACCAGCTGCATGATGGCCGGGATGATCTTCTGCGGTTTCGATGTAGCGGTTGATCGTCGCCAGCCGGTCGTCGGGGACGGCCACCGCGCCGACGTTGGGCTCGATCGTGCAAAAGGGGTAGTTCTCGCTGGCAATGCCCGCCGCGGTCAGCGCGTTGAACAGCGTGCTTTTGCCCACATTCGGTAGACCAACAATTCCAGCTTCCATGGGGAACTAAGATACAGCAGCGGGGCCGGAGGCGTGAGGGGGCCAAATTCCCGCATGGCCCGCTGCGGCCGGAGCGGTAATAATTGGGGGCACGGGCCGAGCGGAGTCTGCCGGATGCGATCGAAGTCTACGAGCCCCACCACCTGGTTGCGAGATTTGCCGTGATCAATCTGCGATCTGTTTGTTCGTGCTGTTGCCGTTGGGAATCGTGGCGTCGCTGGTCCGTCGGTCGGCGGCTGCGGCCGAGGATCCGCCGGCACCGGTCGTCGTCGAGGAACCGGCCGAACCGATCACAGCGAGGCCGAGGCCGACCGAGGAAGAAACGGCGACCGGACGACGAGCGATCAGCGACGACGGCCGACGCAGTCGACGATGCCGAAGTCGACGAGAAACCGACGGACGAGCCGACGGTCGACGGCTAGCCGAGCGAGAACGCGGGGCTCGAGGATCTCGACAAGGCGGCCCAGCTCAAGGTGACGGCCGAGAACCTGCCCGACTTGAACGACGTGGTCGACAAGCTCGACTCGGCGATGGAGAAAGGGCCTCGACAAGGACAACCAGGCGTTTGCCGACCAGTTGTTGATTTCGGCGCTGTTGCAGCGGGCGACGATGCTGTCGGCGGCGGTGCTCGATCGGCCGCTCGCCGATCCGCGACGCGATCCGCGCTGGATGCAGGTGCGGCAGTTTGCGATGAACGACCTGCAGCGGGTGCTCGCGCTCGACGACAACATTTGGGAAGCGCATCTCTTGATGGGCCGGCTGCAGGCGCTGCCGCTGGGCGATCCGCAAGACGGCCAAGCGCGAGCTGACCAAGGTGATCGACGCGCCGGAAGCCGACGCCCGACGATCGGGCCCAGGCGCTCGCGCTCCGCGGCACGTTGCAGACCGACGAGCAGAAGCGGGCCGCCGATTTCGACGAAGCGATCGAGCTGGTGCCGGAGAAGCCGGACTACTATCGCGTCCGCGCCCAGTATCGCTACGGCCAGGACAAGTTCGACGAGGCGCTCGCCGACGTCGACAAGGCGCTCGAGCTGGAACCGGATCATGCGGCGACGCATGGAGCTGCGGGGCTTGATCCTGCTCGGGCTGAAGCGATACGACGAGGCGCTCGCCGCGTTCAACAAGGCGAGCGAGCTCGCGCCGGAGGCCGTGCTGCCGTATCAGCATCTGGGCGAAGTCTATCGCCAGCAGGGCGATCTCAAGAAATCGGCCGAGCAGCTCACCAAGGCGCTCGAGCTCGCGCCCGGCGACGCGGCCACGCTGCTGCTGCGGGCGAATGTGCTGTACCAGCTCGACGACGCCGACGGCGGCGCTCAAGGACGTCGACACGGTGATCAAGGCCCAGCCGCAGCTGCTGGTGGCCCATCTGTTGCAGGCGGAGATTCTCGCCTCGACGAACCGCATCGACGAAGCGATCGCGCAAGCTGGAAAAGTTGGTGCCGCTCGCACCGAATCAGACCGCGGCTGCTCGAACCGCTGGCGACGTTCTATCTCGTCGGCGGCCAGCCGCGCAAGAGCATCGAGACGTTTACGAAGATTATCGAGCTCGAGCCGAAGAATTACCGCGCGCTGCGGTTTCGCGGCGACGCCAATCTGAACATCGGCAATCACGCCGAGGCGGTCGCCGATTTCGACGCGGCCTCGCAGCTCAACGCACGAGGACGAAGGACTGCTGAACAATTTCGCCTGGGTGCTGGCCACGTCGCCGGACGACAAGGTCCGCGACGGCAAGCGGGCGGTCGAGCTGGCCACGAAGGCGGCCGAGCTGTCGTCCTACAACGTGCCGCACATTCTCAGCACGCTGGCCGCGGCCTACGCCGAGACGGGCGACTTCGAGAACGCCAAGAAATGGTCGAAGAAGGCGGTCGAGCTGGGCGAGAACGACGACGAAGACACCAAGCGACGCAGCTCGGCCGAAGGAACTCGCCAGCTACGAAGCGGGCAAACCGGTCCGCGAGACGACAAGAGCAGGAAGAAAAGCAGCCGCACGCCCGTCGGCGAGCGATCACACGTTCGCGCCGCCTTCGGCGATGCCGGCGCCGGCACGGACGCTGGATTTCTAAGACGACACGAGCTGGCTGAGTCGCGACGAGCTGCGACTATCGCCGACCGCAGCTGCGCCGTCGTGCCGACGGCGCTACTGGATCTCCTCCATCCAGTTCAGGAAATTGGCTTCGAGCTGTTTGAAGTCGCTGCCGAAGCACTCGGCGAAGTCGGCCACCCGCTCGGTGGCGAAGTAGTTGCTGAAGTCGGGACGCGCGGCGGTCTTCTTCGAGGTACTGCGGCCAGTTCGCGCGGCCGCGTTTCGCACAGGAACAGCGTCAGCGCCCAGGCCTCGGCGTAGGCGGCGCCGCGATCGGTCTCGAACAATCTGGTCGGACGCGATCAGGTTGCCGAACGTTCCCGGCTTGCGCTCTTGCGAGTCCGGCACGGAAGTCGCCGAAGCGGTCCTTGGTTGATGCGGTCCTTGAGCGAGTGGAACGACTGCGAATTCCACACGCCGCGGGCTTCGAACATCGTGGCCAGTCCTTCGACGAGCCAGTCGCGGCGGTCGGCAAAGCGATTGTGGATGCCCGACGTTGAACGCCGTTTGATGGGTCGCCTCGTGAATGATCGTGTCGGCATTTCGGACCAATCGCCGTCGGGTCGTTCCGGCCGTGACGTCGAACAGCTGCACGCGGTTGCGTAGTCGTGCGTCGTAGTGGCCGAGCAGGCCTGTCGGCGAAGTCGGCTGCCGCTCGTCGGCCGCGGCTTGGTAGTACTCGGCCTCGATTGCGGATAGACGATCGCCACGAGCGGAAACTTCGGCTCTTCGAGTTGGAAGCCGCGGACGCGGAAGTACGCGAGGAACGAGCGATAGAGCTCTTCGAAGCGGTTCGCCCAATCGCTGTGCCCGCCGCGCGGATGGACGACGATGTAGTGCTTGCGTGGTGGTGATGTCGAGCGCGTCGCCAAACTCGCGGTAGAGCTCGCGCTTCATTTCCGGCACCGAGTAGCCGTAGAAGCTGGGCGAGGTCTTCTTGGCGTCTTTGGCGTCCTGCGGATTGAACGTCATGGAGCCGACCGTCGCGGCCCAAGCAGGTGCATCACGTAGTCGGTCCAGGCGAGCGGCCGGCCTTCGAACGTCTCGCCGTCGACGGTGGCGCGGAACATGAAGTCGGCGGCCGGGGCGGTGCGCGGCGACGAGCAGCAGAGCGACGACGACAGCAACGAGACGCGCAGAGGCGGGCGGTGGACGACATGAGTTCGACGGTCCTGCGGGGCTTGCTGTCGGCCGATACTGGAAGTCTAGCTCACGCCGAGGGGCGGCACGGTCGCGCGAATGTTGCCGGCAATTTGGCAGCGCGATCAATCGCGCGCCAGGCTTGCGCTGTCGCCGGCTGTCGGGCGTGTCGGTGCGGTGATGTCTTCCCGATGTGAATGTTGGAGCAGTCTCTCCACCGGCCGCAGCACGGCGAGCACCACGAGCGCGATGACCGTGGCGGCGGCGGCGGGCACATATTCGCCGAGGCCCGCGAGCGTGCCGAGCGCCGAGGCGAGCCAGATCGAGCTGGCCGTGGTGAGGCCTTTGATCTTTTGCTCCTCGTCGAGCTTGAGGATCGTGCCCGCGCCGAGGAAGCCGACGCCGGCGGCGATGCCTTGAACGACGCGGGTCACGGCTTCCGTCTGGTTCGCCGCTAATCGCCAGCCCGCCGACGACGAACACGGCGCAGCCGATGGCGACCATCATGTGGGTCCGCAGTCCGGCAAAATGGCCGTTGAGCTCGCGTTCCAGCCCGATCACGCCGCCGACGATCGCGGCGGCGCCGATCCGCGTCAGGTCGTCGACGAAGACGTCGAAGTCGAAATTCAGCATGATGAGCCGCGTCCGCGATTCGTCTGCGATTCGCCGACCGGCGCGCGTTTTGACGCCTGCGGTCGCACCGTTAGACTATAGCGCTTGATCCACCAAACCAGGCCAGATGACCGCCATGATCCGCGCTGCCACCAACGGTGTCGTCCGCTTGCCGAAGGCGAAGAACGTGCTCGGCGGCAAGCTGGAGATCTGCTGCACGTCGCCGATGACGGGCTTCTTCCGCGACGGCTGCTGCAACACCGGGCCCGGAGGACGTCGGCTCGCACACGGTCTGCATCCAGGTGACGGCGAAGTTTCTGGAATTCTCCAAGGCGGCCGGCAACGATCTCTCGACGCCGATGCTGCAGTACGGCTTTCCCGGCCTGCGCGAGGGCGATCGCTGGTGCCTCTGTGCGCCGCGCTGGCAGGAAGCGCTCGACGCCGGCTTCGCGCCGAAGGTCTATCTCGCCGCGACGCACGAGGCGGCGCTCGCCTACTGCGATCTGGAAGATCTCAAGGCGCATGCGGTCGACGGGTAGAACCGTCGGCCGACGCTTCTGTCACTTCACTTCGCCCTCGATCGCACGTCGCGGCATCGACTGGCGTCGACGGCGAACGATTCAACCGGCTGATGAGAATGCTCCAGAGCGATCGGCAGCAGCGAGACGAACACGATGCCGACGACCACCAGCTCGAAATTCTCTTTCACCACGGGCACGTTGCCGAACAGCGTAGCCCGCGCCGCAGCAGAGGCCGACCCAGAGGATGCCGCCCGTCACGTTGTAGAACGCGAACTGCGGATACGACATCGAGCCGGCGCCGGCGACGAACGGGACAAACGTCCGCACGATCGGCACGAACCGGCCCGAGCACGACCGCCTTGCCGCCGTAGCGTTCGAAGAACTCGTGGGCCTGTTGCAGATGCTTGCGATTCAAGCAGCCGCTGCCAAAGGCTCCGCGTCCCTTCGGCGCGGAAGACGCGCGGGCCGACGTAGTGGCCGACCGCGTAGTTCACCGCGTCGCCGAGAATCGCCGCGACGAGCAGCAGCGGCACAACGACAGCCAGATGTTGAGCACGCCCACTGCCGCAAGCGCCCCGGCCGTGAACAGCAGCGAGTCGCCGGGCAGGAACGGCGTCACCACCAGGCCCGTCTCGGCGAAGATGATCAGGAACAACAGGGCGTACACCCAGACGCCGTAGAGCTCGACGAACTTGGCCAGCTCGGTGTCGAGATTCAGGAAAAAGTTGATGAAGAAGTCGAGCATAGGAAGTCCGCGAGAGCGAAGAATCAGATCGGACGCCGCTAGCCACTAGATTTTAGAACATTTTAGCGAGACGTGCAGCAAGCTGGATATCACGGGAAAAGGGAGGGCGAGGCTCCCGCCGAGCCACACTCCGCCACCAAGGCTCGGCGGGAGCCTCGCCCTCCCAAGATTCACTGCGCCAAAACGCGGAGATCGGCGACGAGCGCGTCGACGTCGGCGTCTGTCGTGTCCCAGGAGCACATCAGCCGCGCACCGCCGGCGCCGATGAAGTCGTAGAACCGCCAGCCGCGGTCGCGGAGGGCGTCGCGTGTGCTCGGGCTGCATGCGGACGAAGACCGAGTTGGCCTCGCGCGGGCAGCATGATCTCGACGGCGGGAATCTTTTCGATCTCGGCGGCGAGGCGGCGGGCCATGCGGCATTGGCGTGCTCGGCATTGCGGAGCCAGGCGCCGCTCTCCAGCAGCCCGACCCACGGGGCGGCGACGAAGCGCATCTTCGAGAGCAGATGGCCGGCCTGCTTGCAGCGGAAGTCGAACTCCGTCGGCCAGCTCGCGATCGAAGAACACCACCGCTTCGCCGAGCGCGAGGCCGTTCTTCGTGCCGCCGAAGCAGAGCACGTCGACGCCGGCCTGCCAGGTGATTTCCTTCGGCGCGACGCCGAGCGACGCGACGGCGTTGGCGAAGCGCGCGCCGTCCATGTGGAGCTTGAGGCCGAGTCGCCGGCACGTGTCGCCGAGGCGCTTGCAGTTCGTCCGGCGTGTAGACGGTGCCGAGCTCGGTGGCCTGCGTGATGCTGACGGCGCGCGGCTTCGGATAGTGGATGTCGCAGCGTTTGCGGGCCAGCGGCTCGACGACGGCGGGCTCGACCTTGCCGATCGCGCCTCGACGAGCAGCAGCTTCGTGCCGTTGGAGAAGAACTCCGGCGCGCCGCATTCGTCGGTCTCGACGTGGGCCAGCTCGTGGCAGATGATGCTGTGATACGACTGGCAGAGCGAGGCCAGGGCCAGCGCGTTGGCCGCGGTGCCGTTGAAGACGAAGAACACTTCGCAGTCGGTCTCGAACAGCTCGCGGAGCGCGTCGCAGGCCCGCTCGGTCCAGCGCATCGTCGCCGTAGGCGGGCGCGTGCGAGCGTTGGCGGCGACGCAGCGCGTCCCAGGCTTCGGGACAGATGCCGGCGTAGTTGTCGCTGGCGAATTGCCGGCGGGCGGCTTGCTTCGTTGGCGGTCCGGTCGATCGCGTCATGCTCTGGGTGTAACCCAAGAGTCGGCGCACCGCAAGCGGAACGAGATGCGAGCCGGGGGCAGCGACAGCCTACCAGCGCAATTCGACGCGGCCGACCGCGCCGTCGAAGGCGATCGTGTCGTGAGACGTTGACGTAGTTGTCGGCCTGCACGGCGTCGACCCACACCGGCGTGCTGACGACGTTGAACCAGTAGGAGGCCATGTAGCCGAGCGCCACGCGGCAAGTGGTTCTGCGGGCCGGTCCACATGATGCCCAGCTCGTATTCGAGCATCGGCACGATCCGGTCGTCGCTCCAGATGGCTCTGGGCGAGCGTCTGGTCGGTCGTGTCGTTGAACATCAGGTAGTTGCGAGTCGAACGTGCCGGTGAGCGCGGCGACGAGGCCTTTGCCGTAGACGCTGAACCGCGAGGTGTCGATCAGGTGTTCGGCCTGGATGCCGGCGATCGGGCCGCCGCCGGTGAAGTCGATGTCGGTGTTGGTGTCGATCGTCGCCGCCGAGGCCGCCGCCGAAGATGCCGTTCTGCGCGAACTCGCTGCTCGAGCTTGCCATAGCGTCCGCCGACAAAGACGCTCACTTCGCCGGTCCGCGTGCAGGCGACGTAGTAGCGATAGGCGAGGTCGCCGAGCTGGAAGTCGATGTCGTAGGTGCGCGGTCACCGGCCCGGCCGACGCGGTGAGCGCCGCACCCGGATGATGCACGAGCGAACCGACCGCACCGCCGCCGCCCGGAATGGTCGGCGCGTCGAGGCTGTCGTCGACGCTCGATTCGAACCAGGTGTATTGACCGAAGATCGGCTTCCTTGGGCGCGAAGCGAACTTCGGCACCGGCGCGGAAGCCGAGGTCGTAGTCGGGATCGACGCACGCCGATCGTGCCGAACGGCACGGTGCCGGCGCCGCCGAGGCCGTTTTGCTGCTGAGCGTGGGCCATGTCGACGCCGGTCGGATGAAGCCAGAGCGCTTCGCCCCAGACGCACCAGCGCATCGGTTGCGGCGGCGGCGGGCAGGCGACGACCGGCTGCGGACAGGGCTGCATGCACATCGGTTGCGGCGGTGCGGACACGGCTGCGGGCAGGGACAACCCTGCGGGCCGCACGGCATCGGGCCGTCGAGATAGATCGCGCCGTCGCCGGCCGGCATGCCGCCCATCGGCATGCCGCCCATGCTCGGATCGTAGGTGACCATGCCTTGCGGCCCCATCATCGGCGGCATGCCCTGCTCCATCGGCATGCCCTGTTGCATCGGCATGCCTTGCTGCATCGGCATGCCCTGCATGCCTTGTTGCATCGGCACGCCCTGCTGAATGACGACCGGCGCGCCGGGGCTTTGCACGTATTGCGCCGGCTGCACCAGCGGATCGCCATATCGCGAACGCCGCCGACTCGTACGGAGTCGCTCGCCATCGCGTTCGGCGCTTCATCAGGCTGCGGAAGCAGCGCTTCGGCGCGCGGCGTCGGTTCGGATTCGCCGGCATTCGACTCGTCGAGGATCGATTCCGATTCCTGTCCGGGGAGCTCGAGCTGCGACGCCAAGCAGCGTGCGGCCCGTGTCGTGTCGGACTTTCACGGCGTAGCCGACGTACGGCTCGAGATCGATGCCGGGCACCGGTTCGACGTAGCGTTGGATGTTGCCCGACTGGTCGGCGAGCGCGTATTGCGGCCCGCCGCCCGATTCGTCCGGGTTGCGAATCAGCCGCGCGAGCGGCAGTCGCTGCGCAGTGTTGGGGCGACGGACGGTCCACGGGACTGGCGCGGCGAGTTGCGGCGGCGCTTGGGCGATCTGGCGAGCGCGAGCCGGCGAGCATGCCGAGAACGAGCAGCACGCCGAAAGTGCGCGTCGAGTGTGCCACACCAATGCGTGAGCGACATAAATCACCCTTCGAGATCGTAGAAAAGTGCCGCCGCGTCGATGCGCGGGCGAGAGTGCGTAGCCGATCGGACGAGCGAAAAGTCAGTCCGCGACAGTCGGGCGGCAAAATCGCCGCGAGCAATCCGACGGACGAATTACAATAGACGAGAGGTAGACAGATGAGCGGGGCGGCTTGTATCAAACCCGTCTGGCAGCAGCAAGACCAGTTCGCCGGTCGGTCGCCGTTGTCCGCCAGCAGCCGTTGTCAGCCGAGCATCGATGCCAGCGGATACTGACAGCCAGCTATGTGGCCCAATTCGCAAGACACGCAGGAACTGCTCGACAGCGCCCGCGAGGCGACGATGCCGCGGCCGTCGATCGGCTGCTGGCACGCCATCGCGCGGCGGTGCGGCGGATGGTCCAGCTGCGGATGGATCCCGTGCTGGCGCGCCGCGTCGACGCTAGCGACATCGCGCAGGACGTGCTGGTCGAGGCCCATCGGCGGCTCAAGCAGTATCTGAAGAATCCGCCGATGCCGTTTCATCTGTGGCTGCGGCAGATGGCGAAGGATCGGCTGATCGACGCCCATCGCCGCCACCGCGTGGCCGCGCGGCGGAGCCTCGATCGCGAGCAGCCGCTCGACGTCCGCTTGCCGCGCGACCAGTCGACGCGGAACATCGCGCATCGCAACTGTGCGACGGGCAGCTGACGCCGGCCGCGGCGGCCACCTGGCGCGAGTTGAAGCGGCGGTTCGAAGACGCTTGCCGGCGCTCGAGCCGCAGGACCAGGAAATCGTCGTGATGCGGCACTTCGAGCAGCTGTCGAATTCGGAAGTGGCGACGGCGCTCGAGCTCTCGCCGCAGGCGGCGAGCATGCGCTATCTGCGGGCGATGCGGCGACTGCGCGAGCTGCTGGCCGACGAGGCGACGAGCAAGTGACCGACGGTCAGCGAATCAGCGACGACCGCGACAGCCGCTTGGCGGCGCTCTCGACGAGCTGACCGAAGCCGTGCGCGATCGGCAAGCCGCCGCAGCTCGACGAAGTCGCGCGGCAGCATCCCGACCTGGCCGACGAGTTGCGGGCACTGTGGGGCACGGTGATGGTCGCCGGCGCGGTGGCCGGCGCGCACGAGCGACCTGTCGGAACCGACGCCGCGCTGAGTCACGACGCGCCCGCCGCCGCACGATTTGCCCGACTACGAACTGCGGGAAGAGCTTGGCCGCGGCGGCATGGGCGTCGTCTACCGCGCCTGGCAGACGAGCTTGCAGCGCGACGTGGCGGTGAAGCTGATCCTCCGCGGCACGCTCGCCTCGGCCGACGAGCTGGCCCGCTTTCAGGCCGAGGCCGAGGCGGCCGGGCGGCTGCAGCATCCGCACATCGTGCCGATCTACGAGGTCGCGAGCCACGACGGCCAGTGCTATTTCAGCATGCAGCTGGTCGAGGGCGCGACGCTCGCCGAGAAACTCGCCGACGGCCCGCTGCCGGCGCGCGAGGCGGCGCAGCTGATGGCCACGGTCGCCCGCGCGATCCACTACGCCCACACGCAAGGCATCATCCACCGCGACCTCAAGCCGGCGAACATCCTGCTCGACGCGGCCGGCGAGCCGCACGTCACCGACTTCGGCCTGGCCAAGCAGCTCGACGCCGGCGCGAGCCTGACGCGGACCGGCGCCGTCCTCGGCACGCCGGCTACATGGCGCCGGAGCTGGCGCGCGGCGATCGCGGCAGCGATCGGCCCGGCCAGCGACGTGTACAGCCTGGGCACGATTCTCTACGCACTGCTCACCGGCCGGCCGCCGTTTCAAGGGCCGTCGCCGGTCGACACGGTGCTGATGGTGCA
>CAWAMK010000040.1:0-17354 GCA_963783115.1 uncultured Alphaproteobacteria bacterium
CAGCTCCAGGCTTTCCAGTCCAGCGGCGACGCTGATGCCGACCTGGCCCTGCACGCTGAGCGGCTGCAGCGCGATCGAATTGGCGGAGCCGCCGACCAGCACGTTACCGCCGACACCGACACCTAGCGTCGCGCTGCCCTGCGCGCCGACATAGTTGCCGGACAGGTCGCCCGGCCCGAGGCGGAGCTACAGGCGCGAACACGCCCCACGCCAGCGCCGATTTCCTGGGTGATACCGAGATCGAGCCCCACTTTACGGATGGTGGCGATGTAGCGGTCTTCCGGCATCCCGTTCGCGCGCAGCACGCAGCCGAGATTGGTGACGGAGCCGACGACGAAACCGATGCTGGCGCCACCGCGGCACTCCAGCACTCCGACCTGCACGCGCGCCACTTGCTGCGCGGACGCGCCGGTCGACGAGGCCAACGCGGCGAGCGCGGCAAGGATGATGAAGCGACGCATGAAGTAATCTCCGGCTGAAAAATGTGATGCGAGCAGAGAAACGAAAGGCGCGCCGTGCCCGCGGCGCGCCTTTTCTATGCCACAACGCTATGAGCCGTGCCAGATCAAGCCGGACGCGTAACGCCTACCCCATACGAAAAAAGGCCCGCTCGCGCGGGCCTTTTCCGTAACCTGTCACGCTCAGCCCCGGCGGTGATGCCGGCGATGGTGCGCGCGGCGCGGGGCGAATTCGACCGGCTGCAACTCGAGGCCGGCGATGCCGGCCGCGACGTTCAGGCCGGTCTGGCCCTGCACGCTGAGCGGCTGCAGCGCGTAGGCGTTGGCGGGACCGCCGACCAGGAAATTGCCGCCGCCGCCGATGCCGATCGAGGCGTTGGCGCCGACGCCGCCATAGCTGCCGGCGAGTTCGCCACGGCCGAGCCGGGTGTTCGGTGCATTGACGGCCCAGGACAACTGGGTCTGCGCGGTGACGCCGAGGTCGAGACCAATCCGCTGCACCTTTGCGATGTAGGGTTCAGGCCGGCGGCCGTCGCTGCGGAACACGCATTCGAGGCTGGTCACCGAGCCGACCACGAAGCCGACATTCTGGCCGCCCTGGCATTGCAGGATGCCGGCGGCAACCGGCGGCGCTGCGCTAGCGCTTGCGAGCGGCGCGATCAGTGCGGCGGTGGCGAGTGTCAGTGTCAGAAGTCGCATATGTCCCAGTCTCCGCATGTTGATGAACCAATTCAGCGGGGCGGACAGGATGGAAGCGCCGTGTCGAAAACATGGCGCTTTGCCAAAAAAGATGGCGGTTGGAGCAGAAGCGATCAAAACATCGCGAGGTTCGCGCGCAACACTTTGTGACACTCTGCTGCGCTTGTTTTTTCTGCGGCGCTTGCTTCGCGCAAAGAAAAGCCGTCCCGCATTGAGCGCGGGACGGCTTGAACTGCAAAACGTGTCTTATCGCAGATTGCCGCAGAAGCGCTGGATGCGCTTGCAGGCTTCTTCGAGATCGGAGGTTTTGGTCGCGTAGGAAATCCGGAACGCCGGTCCGAGGCCGAACGCCGAACCCTGCACGACGGCGACGCCTTCGCTCTCCAAAAGCTCGGTGACAAAATCCTCGTCATTGGCGATCACCTTGCCGGACGGCGAGGTCTTGCCGATGGTGCCGGCGCAGGACGGATAGACGTAGAACGCGCCTTCGGGACGCGGGCAGTCGATGCCCTTGGCCTGGTTCAGCATCGAGACCGCGAGATCGCGGCGCTCCTTGAACACCTTGTTGTGGACGGGGATGAAGTCCTGCGGACCGTTCAGCGCTTCGACCGACGCCCACTGCGCGATCGACGACGGGTTCGAGGTCGACTGCGACTGGATCGTCTGCATCGCCTTGATGAGATCGGCGGGGCCGCCGGCATAGCCGATGCGCCAGCCGGTCATGCAATAGGCCTTCGACACGCCGTTCACGGTCAGCGTGCGCTCGTAGAGTTTCGGCTCGACCTGCGCGGGCGTGGCGAACTGGAAGTCGTCATAGACCAGGTGCTCGTACATGTCGTCGGTCATCACCCAGACATGCGGGTGCTTCACCAGCACGTCGGTGATCGCCTTCAGCTCGGCGCGGCGTATAGGCGGCGCCGGTCGGGTTCGACGGCGAGCAGAGAATGATCCATTTGGTCTTCGGCTGTGATCGCCTTTTCCAGATCCTCGGGCCGCAGCTTGAAGCCGCTGGAGGCCGGGCACACCACCGGCACGGATTCACCGCCGGCCAGCGCCACCATCTCGGGATAGCTGACCCAGTACGGCGCCGGGATGATCACCTCGTCGCCGGGATTGATGGTCGCCATCAGCGCGTTGTAGAGCACCTGCTTGCCGCCGGTGCCGACGATGATCTGGTTCGGCTTGTAGGTCAGGCCGTTCTCGCGCTGGAATTTCGCGATGATGGCTTCCTTCAGCTCGGGAATGCCGCCGACGTCGGTGTACTTCGGTCTTGCCGGCCTCGATGGCGTGGATCGCCGCCAGCTTGATGTTGGCGGGCGTGTCGAAATCCGGCTCGCCGGCGCCGAGGCCAATGACGTTGCGCCCCGCCGCTTTCAGCGCGCGCGCTTTATCCGTGACCGCGATCGTGGCGGACGGCTTCACACGGGCGAGCGCAGCGGACAGGAAGGGCATCATCATCTCCTGGCAAACGTCGTGACCTCAGGAATTCACGAACTCTTTCTGATGGGAACACCGCACCCTAAGGCGCTGAGCGCTGCATCGCAAGAAGCTTGGCCGGATCGCCGTCAAACTTTGGGGAACACGCGACCTGCTCGGTGCGATCGGAGCAATATCGGCGCAATATTCGCAAAAATCCGCACCGAATTGGCACATAACTGACAACGCCCGGCGAAGGGTCCGCAGCGCTGACGCTCCGGGGCTGCAATCAGCGCGGGGCCGGCCATGCTACCACGGCGAGCGGACGGATTTGATCGCACCTGTTCCCGATCCTCTGCCGAACGGACGCCGGCATCGATGCCCTCGATTTCGAACTTCGCTCGATAGCGAAGGCGCGAGGACGTCTGCCTGTCTGCTCTCGTCCACGTGATGTCGGCGTCATGGCATGACATGCTGCGCGCGTGCAGTGCAGTAGAGGTTTTCGACTTTTTCCATTCCGCGGGCCTTGCGACACATTCATATCGGCATCATTGTTTAGCCGCGTTGCGGCGCGAGAGCTTCCGCTGATCGCCCACGGCGTGCGCCCCTCGACCCGAGTGACCCAACGACGATGTACAAGCTCTATTCGATGCAGCGCTCCGGCAACAGCTACAAGGTCCGTCTTGCGCTGGCGCTGCTGAATGCGCCGTATCACGCGATCGAAGTCGACATTCTTCGCGGCGAAAGCCGCACGCCGGATTTTCTGGAGAAGAATCCGAGCGGACAGGTGCCGCTGCTGGAAGTCGCCGACGGACGCTACCTCGCTGAGTCCAACGCCATCCTCTGGTATGTCTGCGGCGGCACGTCGCTTGCGCCGGAGTCGCGGGTCGAGCGTGCCGAAGCGCTGCAATGGATGTTCTTCGAGCAGCACGCGCTCGAACCCAATATCGGCGCCGCCTATTTCTGGTTGTCGCTGGTCAAGGGCGGCCGCGACCTGCAGACGCATGCGCTGGAAGACTGGATGGAGCGTGGCTATGCCGCGCTGCAGGTGATGGAAAACCACCTCAAGACCCGCGCCTATTTCGCCGCGGGACAACTGACGGTCGCCGATATCGCGCTATACGGCTACACCCATGTCGCCGACCGCTGCGACTATGATCTCGCAACCTTCCCCGCGATCCGCGCCTGGCTGCGGCGGGTCGAGCAGACCCCCGGCTTCGTCACCATGGATTGGCAGCCGGCCGAGGCCTACGAGCAGGCCGGCATCGCCACCGCAGGCGCCTGATCCACCGCTTTTCCATCCTCGATCCAGCTCACTTTCTCGCGAGCATGCGGACAAAGGTTAATAATAGTGGGCATAAGCCCCCATTATTTTAACCTTTGCCGTGGTTTTGCCATTTTCAGCCTCTGGTCGCCGTAATGTTGCCGGTGATCGTTGCAAGGTTCCGGTGTCGCGTGAGTCGCGGTGATTCGTCGGGCGTTACAAGGATTTAAGCCTATGATGCGGTTATCCGGCGCAGTCGGCTTTGATAGCAGCCGAACGCCCGTCGCTTCCTCCCGGTTGCTTGGTGCCATCGCCACATCGCTGGCGATCGGCACGCTGTCACTTTGCCTCGTGGTCACGCTGACGGTGTTGTCGATCAGGGCCACCGTCGCGATGCCCATACCCTGACGGTTTCGGCTTTAATTCGCATCGTTTGCATCATTCGCGAACGCGCGATGATCGACTTCGCGACTGGATGAGCATGAAGTCACCTGTCGGCCTGGTGACCGCCGCTTTGGCGGTCGCCACTCTGCTTGCCGCTACATTCCTGATCGCCACCGGCACGCGTGGCCAGGCGCCGGCATTCGGCTCGTCGGCGGGCGAACTCGAGGTGCGCACCGTCGCACGGGGCCTCGTCAATCCCTGGGCGCTGGCGTTTCTGCCCGATGGGACGATGCTGGTGACCGAACGTCCGGGCCGCATGCGCATCGTCACCAGTGAAGGGCAGGTTTCCTCACCGCTCAAGGGCGTGCCCGAGGTGTGGGCGTCGGGCCAGGGCGGCCTGCTCGACGTCGCCGCCGACAAGGCCTTTGCGCAGAACAGGACGATCTATTTCTGCTTTGCCGAACGCAGCGACGGCGGCGGGCGCACGGCTGTCGCGCGCGCCGAACTCGACAGCGGCAATGACCGGCTCGACGCGGTCAGGATCATCTTCCGCCAGCAGGGGCCGCTGTCGTCGGGCAATCATTATGGCTGCCGCATCGCGCAGGCCGAGGACGGCAATCTGTTCGTTACGCTCGGTGAACATTTCGCCGCTCGCGATTACGCGCAAGGCCTCGACAATCATCTCGGCAAGGTGATCCGCATCGCACCGGACGGTTCGGTGCCCGCCGGGCAACCCGTTCGCCGGCCGCGCCGACGCCAAGCCCGAGATCTGGAGCTACGGCCATCGCAATCCCCAGTCGCTGGCGATCCATCCGGCCACCGGCGACCTCTGGGAAATCGAGCACGGCCCGCGCGGCGGCGACGAGGTCAATTTGATCGGCAAAGGCAAGAATTACGGCTGGCCGGTGATCGGCTACGGCATCGATTATTCCGGCGCGAAAATCCACGATGCCACGGCCAGGGACGGCATGGAGCAGCCGCTGAAATACTGGGTGCCGTCGATCGCGCCGTCGGGCATGGCCTTCTATCACCGGAAAACTGTTTCCGAAATGGAACGGCAGCCTGTTCACCGGCGCGCTGCGCGGCGCGATGCTGGTGCGGCTGACGCTGAACGGCAACACGGTGACTTCAGAGGAACGCCTGCTGCAAAACCTGAACGAACGCATCAGGGACGTCCGCCAGGGGCCGGACGGCGCGCTGTGGCTGCTGACGGACAGTTCGAACGGACGCGTTTTGCGGGTGGCGCCGGCCGCGAAGTGAGCCGCCGGCTCACCCCCATTTGTGGAAGATCAGAAACGCGCCGATCGAGATAAAGAGAAATCCGAGCGCGTGATTCCATCCCAGCGGCTCCTTCAAATAGAGCACCGAGAAGCCGGCAAACACCACCAGCGTGATCACCTCCTGCATGGTCTTGAGCTGCGCCGCCGAATAGACCTCGCTGCCCCAGCGGTTAGCGGGCACCGCCAGCCAGTACTCGAAAAAGGCGATGCCCCAACTCGCCAGCACGACGATCGGCAGGGCACTCTCCTTGAATTTCAGATGGCCGTACCAGGCAAAGGTCATGAAGACGTTGGAAGCGAACAGCATCAGGATCGGCAATATCGTCGGGGAAACGGTGGGCATCGATGTCCTCGTGTGAAAATGCGCAGCCTCAATCGTCGGGGTCGGGCCCCGCGTTCCCGCTTCGATAGCATTTGATTTGAAAAATACGAAAGCCCGCCGCATCGCGGCAACGTCCCCTTAAGACTGGCGGCGAAAAGCGCGTGCAAGGCCGCAACAATCGGGCATGCTTGTGCCTTAATCCCGCCAAGCGATGAGTACGGCATGCGGTTCAACTGGCGCGCAATCTCCGGTCCGGTTTTGACGACAGCGACGGCGCTGCTCGCCTTCCTGCTCGACCGGCACATCGCAGGCGTCCCCGATCCGGCGCCGCTGTTCGTCTGCATCGTCGCCCTTGCCGCCTCCTCCAGCGGCATCGCTTCCGGCTTGGCCTGCGCCGCCATTTCGGTGGCGGCATCAGCACTGTTCTTCATCCACCACCGCACGGCGCCCGGTTACGATCCATCGGACCTGGCGCGCCTGCTGCTGCTGGCGGCGACCGCGGGCGGCACCGCGCTGATCACCGGGCTGCTCCGGCAAAAATGGGTCGGCGCCTTTGCGTGGGAGAAAAGCATCACGCCACCGCCGACCGCCTGTCGGCCGCGCTCGATCAGGTCGATATCGGCATCGTGCTGCTCGACGCCGACACCCGCGCCGAATTCATCAACCGCGCCTTCCGACATTATTTCGCGCTGTCCGACGAGCAGGCCGACAGCAAGCCGCCCCTCATTGCGCTGATGTATCACGGCCGCGACACCAACGCCTGGCAATTGCCGGAGGACGAACTGGACGCGTTTATCGCGAAACGCACCGAAATGATCCGGGCCGGCGATTCCACGCCGATCAACATCAACCTCGCCGACGGCCAGGTGCTGCGCTTCATTTGCACCGCGCTGCCCGACGGCGGGCGCATGCTGAGCTATACGCCGGTCACCGACCTCGTTCGCCACAGCGACGATCCCGGCAGCAGCGACTACTATCGCGCCCTGCGCGACAGCCCGCGCAGCCTCGCCGGACATTTCGGCGCCGCGGAATAGCGGCGCGCATAGCGCGTCATGCGGCCGCGCAGCGGGAAGGGCCCTCCGCGCACTCACACTCGGTCCGGGGGGACCCTCGCCGACTCTAGAGCGAGCTCGCTCGTACTCGAAGACGGAGACAGAAGAGCGCACGAGCGCGTCAGCGACGTTGATCCCCTCTGGATGTGGCTGTAGGAATGAAGGAACGCCGCGTCCCGACGCGCTCCTCATGCCAACGGAAATCACGAAATGCCCGGCGACCTCACCATCCGCTTCGTCACCCGACAGGACTACGCGCAATGGCTGCCGCTGTGGGACGGCTACAACGCCTTCTACGGCCGTTCAGGCCCGACCGCGCTGGCGCCTGACATCACCGCAATGACATGGGCGCGCTTCTTTGATGCCTACGAACCGGTGCATGCGCTGGTCGCCGAGCGCGACGGCGAACTGCTCGGGCTGACGCATTATCTGTTTCACCGATCCACGACCATGATCGAACCGAACTGCTATCTGCAGGATCTGTTCACGGACGCCTCCGCGCGCGTCAAGGGCGTCGGCCGCGCCCTCATCAACGGCGTGTACGAACAGGCAAGCTTGCGGGCGCATCGCGCGTCTATTGGCAGACGCATGAGACCAACCACACCGCGATGCGGCTTTACGACAAGGTGGCGGAGCGTTCCGGCTTCGTCGTCTACCGCAAGCTGCTCTGACACGGTTTCGTGAGGGCGGATGCGCCCGGCCGCCTGTGGATAAGTCCGAATGTCACCGCCGCGTAACAAAGCACGGATAGGTTGCGCCTGCGCCTGATCAGGCCCCCCGTCTCAGATCACGCGCACCCCAAGCGGCCCCCGTCAGTCGCCGCGTCTGACCGGGGCCGCATCCTTTTGTGCCGCATGGCTGCCCGCTTGCCCCGCTGCTTGCCGGGCGAAGTGGCGCGGGCCACAATGCGCCCCCCTTCCGCGACCCATCCCACAGGATCGATCCATGCAAATTCGCAATCTCGGCGGCTCCGGCCTGCGCGTTTCCGCCGTCGGCCTCGGCTGCAACAATTTTGGCCAGCGCACCGACCTGGAAACCTCGCGCAAGGTGATCCACAAGGCGATCGACCTCGGCATCACCTTGTTCGACACCGCCGACATCTATGCCGGCATGGGCGGCTCCGAGACCGTGCTGGGCACCGTGCTCGGCGACCGCCGCAAGGACATCGTGCTGGCGACGAAATATTCCAAGCCGATGGCGACCGACGGCACCAAACAGGGCGCCTCGCGTCGCTACATCATGTCCGCCGTCGAGGCCAGCCTGACGCGGCTGAAGACCGACTACATCGATCTCTACCAGCAGCACGATTACGATCCGCTGACGCCGATGGAAGAAACGCTGCGCGCGCTCGACGATCTCGTCCGCCAGGGCAAGGTGCGCTACATCGGCAATTCGAATTTTCCGGCCTGGCGGATCGCCGAAGCGGAAATGATGGCGCGGCAGATGAACGTCAGCCGCTTCGTTTCGTGCCAGGACGAATACAGCCTCGTGGTGCGCGGCATCGAAAAAGATCTGCTGCCGGCCGCTACCGAATACAAGCTCGGGCTGCTGCCGTTCTTCCCGCTAGCCAGCGGAACTCTTGACCGGCGAAATACAAGCGTGGTGCCGACACTCCCACCGACACCCGCTTTGCCAAAGCCCCGGCGCTGAAGGACCGCTACGTCACGCCACGCAACGAAGACATCGTCGAAAAGCTGCAGGCTTTCGCGCAGGCTCGCGGCCACAGCATGCTGGAGCTGGCCTTCTCCTGGCTGGCAGCCCGCCCGCAAGTCTCAAGCGTCATCGCCGGCGCGACGCGTGTCGAACAGGTCGAGCAGAACGTTAAAGCCGTCGGCTGGACGCTGAGTGCCGCGGAGATAGCTGAGGTGGATGAGATCACGAAGTGAGTCTTGTTCGCTGTCATCCCGGCCTTGAGCCGGGACCCATACCGCGTGACCTATCGAGGAAGCGCGGTGGCTGCGACTATGCGTTAGCGATCTAACGCTGCGAGTTGCTCGAACGAAGGCGCCGCGCAGCGTGCTCATTGCTCCCGCCGCGGAGTATGGGTCCCGGCTCAAGCCCGGGACGACGGCGTGGGTGGGGCTAACTGCTTACCCCACCAATCCCTGCATCGGCTTCACGGCGCCGCTATCCGGGAACACGCTCTCCGCCAGCACCTTGTCCGCCAACCCAAACTGGTCTTTCAGCACTCCCTTCATCACCGCCCGCAGATCGGTCGTGGGCGCGAGATCCCGAGCCTGATAGAGATTGGCCAGGCTTCAGCCCCGGCCAGTCCGCGATCACGCGGCCGCCTTCACCGCGCCGCCGGCGACGAGCGCGATGGTGCCGGTGCCGTGGTCGGTGCCCTGCGTGCCGTTGATGCGCGCGGTGCGCCCGAATTCGGTGGCGACCACGATCACGGTGTCGCGCCAGCGTGCGCCAAACCCGGTTTCGAATTCCGCCAACGTGCCATCGAGGCCGCCGAGCAATTGCGCCAGCCGCCCGACCGGCCCACCCTCATTGGCATGGGTGTCCCAGCCGTCGAAGGCGAGCGCGCCGATCCGCGGACCGTCATCGGCCGCCATCAACTTTGCCGCGCCACGCGCCACCAGCCGCATCGCCGACACGCCATTGGCGCCGGGCTTCGGTTTCATGTCGTCGCCCTGCGCGGCCTTGTCGAGCGCGAGGCCTTGCTTGAGCGCGTTGGCGAGCGCGGGATCGCGGTCGGGATAGAGTTCGACCAGCCGCATCGCGGTATCTTCCGCGGCCTGCGGCGGCGCGACCGGCGCCCAGCCGACGGTTGGCGCCGCGCCGCGCAGCACCAGCGGCGTGGTCGGGCCGACCGCCAGCGCGCTGGTCACCGGCTCGCCCTTCGGCAGGCCTTCCACGCGCGGTTGAGCCAGCCGGACTGCACGCGCCCCGGCCCCGCAAAGCCGCTTTCGAGCACGTCCTGCCCGTCGAAATGCGAACGGTCGCGGTAGGACGTCGCCACCGCGTAAATCACCGCCGCCTTCTTGTCGCGATACATCCGCGCAATTCCGGCATCGCCGGATGCAGCGCGAAGAATGAATCCAGCGGCAGCGCCGCATTGGGTCCATTCGACATCAGCGCGATCGAGCCGTGCAGGCCGGCATAGTCAGGATCGCCGAGCGGCGCGACGGTCGCGAGCCCATCCAGTGCACCGCGCAAAATGACGACGACCAGCCGCGGATCGCGGCCATCGGCGGCGCGCGCAAATTTCGGCAAGTACGCCCAGGCCGCAAAGGACGCGCCGCCGAGCAACAGCCGCACCGCGAAACGAGCGACGATCTCAGGCCCTCGCAGCAATCGTTCATCGTTTCCATGGGCGCTATCTCCTCTGGAATTCCGGCGACATCAACAACAGTGCCAGCGCCTGCTGCCGCAATTCCGCGCGTTCGATGGTTTTGCGCGTTTCGACCGAGGCCGCGTCGGCGGCCACGAGTTCGAGCAGGTCGCGCGGATCGACGCCGTCGGCGAGCCGCGAGGCGATCTGCGCGGAGATGTCGAGCCGCAGCTTGATGCCTTCCGGCGCCCCCAGGCCGCGTTGCTGTCCGCAAACCCGTTCGGCCCGGCCGGCGACCACAGCGGCTGGCCCAGCGTATTCAGCGCGCCGAGATAACGGCCGGGATCGTTCGGGATCTGCGCCAGAAGCCGGCCCAACACCAGGAATTCGTAAGGCGAGCGCATCTTCGCAAGCGGCGCCTTCCAGGCGTCATCGGAATCCACCAGCGCCAGCGCCAGCGCCTTGAGGTCGCCGTCGGTCTTCGCAAAGACTTCGGCAAGCCGCGCCACCAGGGCCGGCGGCGGATCGTCGGCCACGAAATGCCGTACGAATTTCGTCGCGATGAATTTCGCAGTCGACGGATGGCGCGCGAGATCCGTCAGCACCGCTTCGCCCTGCGTCACGTCGGACGCACTGTAGATTTTCCCCATCACGCGCTGCGCGCCGGGTTGATGCGCATTGGCGTTGAACACGAAGGAGCCGGGCGCGCCCAGTTGCCCCAGCCTGCCCGCATAGGTCCAGCCCGTGATGACGTTCGCCAGCGCCGTCACGTCGTCCTGCGAATAGCCGCCGCCGACGCCGAGCGTATGCGCTTCCAGAATTTCGCGGGCGAGGTTTTCGTTCAGGCCGCGGTTGCAATTCTTTCCTGCGCGCGAAGTTCCGGACCCAACGATTGCTGGTTGTCGAAGAACAGCATCGCCGGATGCTGCTCGACCGCCTTCAGCATGTCGGCGAAACGCCCGAGCACGTACGGCCTGATCGCCTCGCGCTCGAACGAGCCGGCCCACATCCGCGCCGGCCCGCCCTTGTTGGCGGAGATGCAGAAATGATTGGACCAGAACGCCACCAGCCGCTCGGTGAACCCGCAATCGGCGATCACGCCGCGCTGCAGCCGTGCCAGCGCCTCAGCGCGAAAGGTTTTTTGGATGATGTTGAGCGGCGCCGGCGGAGGCTTTGGCGGACTGGGCCGCATGGCTGCGGCAGGCGCCATCGCCGCATCGCGATTTTCCGCAGGCTTCGCCGCTTCAGCAGACGGCTCTTTCGGCGCCATATCCAACGCAATGCTGTTGAGCGAAAGGTTCCGCCGCTGCGCCTTCGCATCCGGCGGCGGCTGGCCCTCGGTGGCGGGCGGCATCGCGGCCTTGGCGGCGGCGTCCCGGGCCTGCTGAATTTCGAACTGATAGTCGAACACCGCCTTGCCGAGCGCCGCGGTCGACTGCAATCCCGGTACTTCGAGCAGCACGCCGTTGGGGCGGGCGAGTTCGGCCTTGACGAAGCCGCGCGGGTCGGACGCCGCGTTAGAATTCGCCGGAAGCCCCGCCCCGCGCGCCCAGCCCAAAACGGTTGAGCGCAACCAGGGCAGCTCCGAGTCGCGGGGCCATCGGATTTCCTCGGGATTTCCCTTGAAATTTCACAGGCGTATAGTCAGGGCAAAGTATAACGCGGTTCAGTGTGAACCCGGGATTAATTCCGCGTCAGGATGCGGCCTCATCGATGACAGATGCTCTGGAACATCAGCCCACGCGCCGCCTGGCCTGCGCCAGATGCGGCACTGAATTCGGTTGCAGCCTGTCGGGGCCGTGCTGGTGCTCCGACGAAGCGTTCCGCCTGCCGATGCCCGTGGATGGCGGCGATTGCCTCTGCCCGCAATGCCTGCGCAGGCTGGCCGAACAACGCAGCGGTGCTGCAACGTGACCGCGAGATGGAACGTCGGCGCCGTCCTGCTCGACATGGACGGCACGCTGCTCGACACTGAAAAGATCTATTTCGACAGCCTCGTCGCGGCGCTCCATGCCCATGGTTACGGCGATGACGCCATCGCGCTCTGCCAAGCCATGGTCGGCCTTCCCGGCCCGGCCTGCGAGACCATGCTGCTCGATCGCTACGGCGAGCGGTTTCCGCTGGCCGACATCAACCGCTCTTTCTCGCCAATCGCGACAGCTTCATGGAGGCCGGCCTGCCGCTCAAGCCCGGCACACTGGAGCTGCTCGATGGGCTCGCCGCCGCCGATTGCCCGATGGCGATCGTCACCTCCTCGTCGCGCCGTTCCGCCGAACGCAACCTTTCGCTGGCCGGAATCCGCGCGCGCTTCGACACGGTCCTGACGCTCGACGACGTGACGCGCGGCAAGCCGAGCCCGGATCTCTATCTCCTCGCCGCCCGCGCCTTGGCTACGCGCCGGAAACCTGCGTTGCAGTCGGAGGATTCCAATCACGGCGTCGCGGCGTCCCATGCCGCCGGCGCAATCACCCTCATGGTGCCGGACATGACGCCGCCGACCGACGAGACGCGCGCGCGGTGCGCGGCCGTGCTACCGGATCTCAATGCGGTGCTGGCGATGCTGCGCGAGCGCGGCGCGTTTGACCGGTAGCCAAAATGCACCTGCCGTAGGGTGGGCAGAGCGAAGCGAGCCCACCATCCGTCAGCGCGCAAGGTGAGAGATGGTGGGCACGTCGCTACGCTCCTCTGCCCACCCTACGAGACGGGCGATGCCGCGCCAGCGCCGCCTCGATCAAGTTTATGCGCCGCCTCGCCCGCCGTCTCCATATAGCTGGGATCACGATGCAACAGCACGACGGCGAACGAGCCGTCGAGCAGCAACAGGATTTGCCGTGCGAGCCGCAGCGGATCGGCGATGCCCTCCGCCGCGAAGGTCACGCGCAGCCACGCCTCGAATTTCTTCTTGTGCGCGGCGCCGATCTTCATCGCGGGATGGCCGGGCATGTTGGCGAGTTCGGCCGATGTCCGCAGGAAACCGCAGCCCTTCCATTTTGGATGCCGCGCCGAGCGCGCGAGATTGCGGAAGATCGCCTCGACCTTCGCCGGCACGCTGCCCGCCGCCGCATCGAACCATTGCCGGAACAGCGCGAGATTGGGCTGGTCACGGCCGGCGAGATAGGCCGCGACCAGATCGTCCTTGCTCTTGAAATGATAATACAGCGTCCGCTTGGTGACGCCGGCCTTCGCCGCCACGGCATCGACGCTGACGCCGCGGATGCCGTCATTATAGAACAGCGTGTTCGCCGCCGAGATGATGCGCTCGCGTGTCGGGATGCCGGTTCGTGCCATGGCCCGTATGTATACTTACCAGTGAATATACACAATGCGCAGCGGCCCCTAGGGTGACCTCAAGCCAACGGCACCACGGAGCCCAGCATGTCCGATCCCATCTTGTTCGAAACCAGCGACAACATTGCGCTGGTCACGCTCAACCGGCCTGACCGGCTCAACGCGCTGAACTACACGCTGATCAACCGCCTGATGGCCGCGCTGGACGCGATCGAGACCGACACGTCCGTGCGCGCCGTGATCCTGACCGGCGCGGGTGATCGCGCTTTCTCCGCCGGCGCCGACATCCACGAATTCGCAGGAACCGTCCGTCTCGGCCGCGATACGGCCATCCGCGACTTCGTCCGGCGCGGGCAGGCGATGACCGCGCGGCTCGAAGCGTTCCGCAAGCCTGTCATCGCTGCCGTCAACGGCCTCGCATTCGGCGGCGGCTGCGAGATCACCGAGGCCGTGCATCTGGCCGTCGCCAGCGAACGCGCGCAATTTGCCAAGCCGGAAATCGATCTCGGTATTCCCGCCGACGTTCATCGCGGCACAGGCTCGCCGGGCGCAGCGCCCGCGCTCGAACTGCTCTTGACCGGCGATCCCTTTTCGGCAGCTCGCGCGTTGGAGATCGGCTTCGTCGACTCGGTGGTGCCGCATGACGCGTTGCTGCCGGCCGCGCGCGAACTGGCGGCAAGCATCATCCGGCATTCGCCGCTCGCGGTCGGCGCTGTCATCACCGCGGTCACGCGCCAGGACTGAACATGGGCATCGCCGAGGGGCTGCAGGTCGAGCGCGAACAATTCGCCGCGCTGGTACCAAGCCATGATCTCGGCGAAGGCGCATGATGCCTGGATCGCGCGCCGTCCGCCGCGCTATGCAGGCCGTTGACGTTACGCGTGATAGCTCGGCGACTTCCGCGCCATCCCGTCGAAGGCGTCGAACAGCCGCTCGCGCCAGGGCGTGAACCGGATCGTCTTCCGTCAGCAGCTTGAACGGGCTCATTACCCGCGCCCACTGGAACGCGCCGAACACGATATGATCCCGCGTAGTTCGCGGCCGCGCCGCCGAGGAAGGGCTGCGTTCGCAATGTCAGTCGCAACGGATCGAGCGTCTTTCGGAAACCGGCGACCGCGTCCTCGCGGCTCGCCATCGTCCTTTCCAGCGGCCTGCCGAACCGCGCCTCGCGGGTACTGCAGGAAGAGATCGGCGGCGTCCTCCGGTTTCAGATTCAGCGGAATATCGGCGATGATCAGCGGAAACATGCCGCCGATCACCCCGTCGCCCCACCGAATTGAGCATCCGCCCCATCGCGCGACCGCCCCTGGCCGCCGAACAGCGACGGCCGGTCCGGATAGGCGTCTTCGAGGTAGGTGGCAATGATCAGGAAATCGACGACGGCGCGCTCGCCGTCGACCGGCACCGGGACCTTTTCGGTCCCATGCGGCGCGATTGCGCCTTTCTCGGTGAAGCACCACGGAATGGTTTCCGCCGACAGCCCCTGATGCGCCAGCGCCATGCGCGTGCGCAGGCAGAACGGACTGAACGGGCGGGACGGGTCGGTGCCGGCGCGTCGTAGAGTTTGAGGGGCATGCCGGTATTGTGCGCGAACGGCGACGATCACACAAGCATCGCGAAGATGGGCTTGAACCTCATTGCGAGGGCGCCGGCATGGCGCCGCGCAATCGCGCCCGACGGGTGCAGACGCCGAAAGCGCCTGAGCGTGGAAATCCCGTCGATCGGGCTGATGTCGCCGACGAACCGCAGCAGGTCGGCCATGGTGGCTTCGCCGGGTACCTGGGACGGCAGCGTCGGCTTCCAATTCTTACCCTGCTGCCAGAGATAGAGGCCTGGTGATCGCCATGCACGAGGCCGACGAACACTTCCGCCACGATCGTTGCCCGACCAGACCGAGCCTTTCACCGCCGCCGCGCTGCTCGGCCTCCTTGAGGATGTAGTACCAGAGCGGCGGCTGTAGTGCAGGCCGTGCTTCTTCGCCACGGCGCCGTCCGTCCCCTTCACCGCAATCTCGGCCGAGGTGAGCAGATCTTGATCTTCATGGCCTTGGCGACGTCCTGCCCCGACGGAAGGCCCAGCATGACGCCGCGCTTCAGGTTGCAGAAAAACGTCGAAGGATCACCATCCCGGCGATTCTGCAGGTTGGGTATCAGGAACGGATCGATCTTCCGCGATGCGTTGAGCAATTCCAGGTGGGCGGAAATAACGGTTGAGCACCTCATGATAACGACGCCAGTCGATAATCCAGTTGCTCGATAGCACCGGAATCGGCAGCAGCAGCACGACCAGATCGGCGCGAGGTCGCCGATGATTTTCACCGACAGGCCCGTGAACCTGAACAGCAGATCGAGGGCTGGCGGGAATGCCGCCACCCGGCGTGAAGCTGGATGTTGGCTGTAGATCTCGCGCACCATGCTGTGACCGAACCGATACGCCGCCGCGGAGAACTCAACCAGCATATAGGGCCACTTCTTGAAGCGGTAGAAGCGGCGACCCTGGTCGAGGATCTTGGCGACAATTCCCTTCTCGGTGACGCGCTCGACGAAATCGTGCAGCACCATCCATTGGTAATGCCAGGTCACCGTCTGGCGCGCCTGCGCGAACAGCTCGCCGGCCAGGACGGACGCAGCAAGATGATCGCAGACCTTGTTGTGAAATTTCAGCGTGGCAACTGCTGGTGTCTGCGCGACGACGAGATTTTCGTCGTTGCGATGGTCGCCGATGAGTGCGAACCCTTCCGGACTGCGCGGAAGGTCGTTGCGCGGCGTAATCGTGATATCGTCGACGCTGATGGTCTTGCCGATCAGGATTTACGAACCGGGCACCTGCCGGTGTTATTGCCGGGATTGCATGCGTACAGCTGTCGGCTGCCGTCGGGACCGACCGTAGATACTGTCGAGATGACGCCGGCGTCCGGAAATTCTCAACTCCGGTCGGGTCGGCTTCCTTGTCGCCGAACGAGGTGGGATCGAGGTGATATCGTGATCGACGAACTGGCCGAGGTAGGTAGAGCCGGCAGGAGACCTTGGTGTTGTTGCCAGGGTCGCGTCGCCCGGGTTGGCGTCCTTCATCGCATCGGCAAGTTCCTTCGCGGACCGTCATCGACGGCGGGACGAGCTCGAGGTTCGGAAACATGACGAAGAAGACATGCAGGATGTTCGTGCCCTGAAAGCGGATCGAGAAATTGCAGGTTCGGTTGGCGGCCACCTTTGCCATGGCCAAGGCTGGACATTCACTTTGCGTTGCCATCGCTCACCAATCGGATGTTCAGGGAGAAGAGGGGTACCGGTGTACCGCGATGGTCAATACAAAGGTTCAGTGAAGTCCGATCGATACCCCTCGTAAAGGGTTCAGTCGGCAAAACCCAACTCCAGACTGTGACCGATCGGGGCGTGGTGCCAGCGGTTTATTTTCGATTTGTGTGAGCGAGTTCACTGACTGGAGGCGACGTCGAACTCCCGGCGCAGCGAGAAGTCGGTATTGAGAGCGCACCCCACCGTCGAAGATACGCGCGCCGGCCACTCGCCGAGATAAACAATCTGCATCCCGCTGCGCCTCGCATGCCGAAGCTCGAGATGTCCATCCTCGCTTCGCTGCAGCGAACAAGTGGATTGCACCCAGTTCGGCCATTCGTGCAGCGGCTGGCCGTTGAACTGCCAGGCGATCAACGCGACGTTGGTCGAGGCTTTAGCTTGAGTGTGGTGTTCACAATGGTCTCCGAAACAGATGGATAGCCAAGTCCCGTAACACCCGGCCCGGCGAAAGTTGAGCTTCACCGCAACAATTCGTGCGATTCGCAGATATTGCCTATGCATCTTTGGAATGGATATCCGGAATTGGACGGGAGAACCCAATCTGCCGGGCCGGAGCAATGGATGTGTAGGGCGGACCGCGTCGCCGCGCGGTTC
>CAWAMK010000041.1:0-15192 GCA_963783115.1 uncultured Alphaproteobacteria bacterium
ACGGACGGTCGTCCCCCAGGAAGCGGACGGCTACGCATGCTGATGGCGGTCGAGCCAGTCACGCTCTTCTGCCGCGCGTGATCGCAACCAGTTCATGATCTTTCTGCTCTGGTTCGTCGGCTTCCGTTCGGACGGGCGCGCCATCCAATAGCTCTGCACGACATTGAGGGTCTGGAACGAGAGCCGTCGCAGATGCCCCAGCTTCAGTTCACGTGCAACGAGTGCGGGATGTACCAGGGCCGCCCCCGCGCCATTGACGGCTGCTTCAACGGCAATGTGGGCGTGACTGACGAGGATGTCGGCGCGTTGATCCCCGAGGCTTTCAGAACGGAGGCTCGCACCAGAACTTTCAAGCCATGCGGACCAGTCGGTGGTGCTCTCCACATGGATGAGTGGCAGCCCCTTTTTGACTGTCCCGGTACTTGCCCGGTAGCGAGCGAGGAGTGGTCCGCTGCCAACCGCGATGAGACCGCCACCAAACAAGGGTTCTGCTTCGGCTCCATCCCAATATCCGCTGCCAAATCGTATGACGAAATCAACCTCACCAGCAGAGAGGTCCGACAATTCTGGTGACGCGTCGATCACGAGGCGCAGTGACGGAAACTCGGCTTTCAGTTCGTGAAGCCGGGAACTCATCCATCGAACGGCGAAATTCGGTGATAGCCCGATCCGCACGACGTTTTTGTCGGTCTCTATTGGCGCGTTTCCTGCTCGATCGAATGGATGGCATCTTGCACCGTTCGCATCAGCATTTCGCCCTTTCGCGTAATCTCAAGTCGCTGGGGATGCCTGTGGAACAGCGCAACACCGAGGCTTTCTTCAAGCACCTTGACCTGCCGGCTTACGGCACCTGCGGTTATGCAGAGTTCTGCAGCCGCGCGCGCGAAACTTCCATGGCGGGCCGCCGCTTCGAAGAAGCGCAACGTGTTGAGAGGCGGCAATCTGTGCCGTGCCGGTCTGAGCATGAGAATTCCTACGGGTAGGCCGACGACATATGGTTTGCCGGTGTCTCGACAAGAATGCTCTGTCGTAGCTCAGAACTCAATCGCCGAGGCTGACGAACATGGACACCGTCGAGGAGCGCCTTCGGGCTGCGGGTTACGTTTTGCCTCCCGCCATCGTGCCGGCCGGCAACTACGTTCCCTTCACGCGGTGTGGAAACCAGCTCTTCATTGCCGGTCAACTCTGCTACGGCCCAGACGGGAAAGTCGCGGACGAGCATATCGGACAAGTCGGGCAGCAAGTCTCGATCGAGGTCGCCACGGTGGCTGCGAGGTGGTGCGCGCTCAACATCCTGGCGCAAGCGAAGGCTGCACTCGGAAGCTCTGGAACGGATCGATCGTTGTCTCCGAGTGTTCGGTTGCGTCAACGCGGCGTCACCGTTCCCGTCTGTGTCCCTGGTCATGAACGGCGCGTCTGACCTTCTTGTCCTCGCGCTCGGCGACAAAGGGCGCCATGCCCGCATGACCATCGGCTGTTTGCTGCCGCGCAACGCCGCGGCTGAGGTGGAAGCCGTATTTGAGGTTCACTGAGACCGCGGTCGCTTTGGTTCGGGGACCGCGGACGGCTTCGCTGACGGCAGCTTCCGGCCCATCGCGCCGTTCCCGGGATTGATCGACATGGCGGTAGCCGACGGGTAACGGGACCAATCCGGTTGGTCGAAACGGCAGCCTCTACGAATAACTCGTCAATGCGCGCGCCGCGATCTCGTCCGGACGCAAAACATCGAAAACAACCCCATGCAAAGTAGAATGGGGTACGGGCTCAAAACTGCTCGCAAAAGTTGAAATTTGGTAAAAGACGGTCCGTCGTCGTGGGCCAGGCTGGCCCGATCGGGCTCCAGCCGCGCTGGCGACGAAGGCGGCGAATGGCCTTCGGCCTCGCCCTGCGCCGCTGCCATTCTTGACGAACGCGTATCGCCCCTCGCCGGAGGCGACGCGTTAACTCACGCCGCGCAGGCCGTATTGCCGGAACGGAAACCTTCAAAATAGGCTTCCAGTTCGGCCACGGCGCGATGTTCCCACTCCTTGGCTTGCGCCAGCAGCGAGTTGCTGGAAACCGGCCGGAAGGCCGCGGTCTGGCGATACAGCGACGCGATGGTGCGGTAGCGGCGGACGTTTTCCATGATGGCCAGGCTGCTCATGTTCGAAATCTCCCCATTTCTTTCCCGGGAGCGAACTTGCGTCAGAACGATTTTCGATTCGTTAGCGCGGGAGGAAGAGCGAACGTGTGGTTTCCGAACTCTTGACGGTGCCACCTTCACGGGTGGACACGGTGCAACTCTTCTTCGGGAGCGAGCCGCTTTAGTCGCCGGTGCGAGCAGCCTGCGGCGAGACGGCCGATTTTTCGCTCGAACAGACGACGCTCGTCAGGAACTCGCGATCGAGGGCAAAGGCCGGCAGCATCGTGCGGGCGCAGAATGCGAGCGCGATCCCGAGCAGCGATGCGCATAGCAGCGTGGCCGCAAACGGCCACGGCGCGCGCTGTTGTCGTGAAGACGATGGCAGGCCGGCTGCTGTTGTCGCTGACGTCTGGTTCAAGTTGGACACTGGTCACGATCCCGGCTGGAGAATGATGCGTTCGAGACCAGTGCGCCAAGCGACAGTCTAGTGATGCTTGTGCTGCGCGCCGGCGACGCCGCTGACGGCGGCTCCGGGATTTTCCTCGACGTTGTAGACGACCTCGACCGGTCCGGCCTTCTCGAACACCAGCGTGCCCTTGATCTTCTGGCCGAGCTGCAGCGGCTCCTTGAGGCCGAGCATCACGATGCGAAGCGCACCGGGCTTGAGCTCCACGGTCTTGCCGGGCTTGATCTCGATGCCGTTGGCGACCGGACGTGTCTTGGCCATGCCATCGACGTCGACGACCTCGTGGATTTCGATCTGGCCGGCCGCGGGTGAAGCGCCGCTGATCAGCCGATCGGCCGTCTTGCCCTTGTTGGTGATGGTGAGGTAGCCGCCGGCGATGCTGGCGTCCGCCGGGGTCGGACGCGACCAGGGGTGGCCGATGTCGATGCGCACCAACCTTGAATTCATGCGCACCGGCGCCGGTGGTGATGAGCACGGCGGCAGCAACGAAAATGGCCGCCGAAATAAACACAAAGATGTCTCTGGCAATGTTTGTCATAAGCGTCCTACTCCGACACGTGCTGGACTAGCCTAGCCATGTAGAGAAACAATCGGACGCGATTACGGCCGGTGGTCGCCCCGATTGCGGCCACGGCCGGACGTGATTGCGGCTGCGAACCCTCGGCGCGAGAACATCGGACACGCAACCAATAATCGCGCTCGCGCCTTTCGCCACTCGCTCACCACGCGCCGGCCACACCGACGCCGCGCTCGCAAGGACGGCTTCGCTTTTCCGCTTTGCTTCCGTCGCGAGCAGGCCGCGCTTCTCGCACGATCCAGTCAATCTCGCGCCCGATTGCGATGGCTAATCGTCAGGCGATAGTGAATGGGGGCGTATGTGCGTGCGTATCTGAGGCGGCCCGCGGCCGGCATCTTCTCAACCGCGATGATTCTGTTGGCGCTGCCAGCGGAAGCGCATCATCCCGGCGGCGGCGGCAACACCGGCAGCGGCGGCCCCATCAACACCATCTCCGCCGACACGCTTGCCGAAGGCATGATGGCGGCTTCGATCCGCTACGAATTCATCCGCCTCGGCCAACTCAGCGACGCCGATCTTCTGGCCGCAGCAAGCCGCGGCACCCATGCACATTCGATCCGCTCGATCGAAGCCGCCTCGCTGTCGGTCGCCTATGGCGTCACCAACGATTTCACTGTCGGCGTTCGCGCCGCCGGCATCCGCCGCTCGGACATTCGCGAGCCCGGCGGTATGGAAGACATGCTGAGCGGCGGCCACATGGGCGTCATGGGCGCGAACGACATGAGCGGGCTGATGAGCCCCGACGGTATCAACCGCCGCGGCAATTCGGCAGGTTTCGGCGACGTGACCATGCTCGGCCAGTATCGCTTCCACAACAATGCGCAGACCGGCACGTCGGCTGCCGTGCTGTTCGGCTTCAAGGCGCCGACCGGCAGCACCAACCAGCGTGACCTCTTCGGCAATCTGTTCGAAGCCGAATTCCAGCCGGGCTCGGGCTCGTGGGACGGCCTGCTCGGCGCCGCCTTCACCAAGCGCACCGGCCGCTGGTCGTTCGACGTGAGCGCCCTCTATTATCTGATCACCAACGGCACCCAGAACACCAATCTTGGCGACCGCATGCTGTTCGGCGCCGCGGTGTCGTATCGTTTGGTCGGCGCCACCGGCTCCGCGAAAGAGATCGAGCTGCACGAATACTGCATGCAGCCCCGCAACCAGTTGCAGGAGCACTGCCTCTATCACGCCAATCACGACCACAGCGACATGATGAAGACGCCCTACACGCTCGATCTCGTGCTCGAGCTCAACGGCGAGTGGCACGACAAGCAGCGGATCGCCGGCATTCCGGATCCCAATTCGGGCGGCACCACGGTCTATCTGTCGCCCGGCGTGCGCGTCGGCTTCGATCGCTTCTCGGGCTTCGTCTCCGTCGGCGTGCCTGTCATCAACCAGCACAACGGCGTTCAGTCCAAGCCGGATTTTCGCGTGCTGACGGGAATCGGCGCGCGGCTGAATTGAACGCGGAAGTCGGTCATCACCGTTTGACGCCAGCGCTATTCCGGGTGTTCTATGACGACCGTCGAAGTTTTGACGAGCTTAGCCAAGTCGGAGGCTCAGCTATGGCTCGCCCAATTCGGAAATCCAAAATGAAGAAAGTCCCGCTGTCCGAAATCAAGTCGGGAGACGACTGGTTCGAATACCGTCTCGAACATGACCCACGCTTTCTGCGACGCATTGAACAGGCGCGCAGCAGCTTGAGCGCCGGACTTGGGGTCAAGCTCGAAGACATAGAACAGGAATAGCGCGCCTGCCGCGCGTCACGCCGCGCGGATGTTGCCGAGGAATTTGCCGGTTTCGGTCTCGAGCTGCTCGGATTGCGAGGTGAGCCGGGCGGCGGCATTGAGCACGAGGGTCGCGGCGGCGTCGACCTTGCTCGACGCTTCCCGCACGCCCGTGATGTTTTGCATCACCTCCTGGGCGCCTTGGGCCGCCTGCTGCACGCTGCGGGCAATCTCGTTGGTCGCAGCGCCCTGCTCTTCGACGGCTGCGGCAATTGAGCCGGTGATTTCGTTCATCTGTCCGATCGTGGTGCCGATTTCGCGGATGGCGTTGACCGTCGAACCAGTCGCATCGCGAATTTCCTGGATCTGGCTGGTGATTTCGTCGGTAGCCTTGGCGGTTTGCGACGACAGCGCCTTGACTTCGTTGGCGACGACGGCAAACCCCCTGCCGGCGTCACCGGCCCGGGCCGCCTCGATGGTTGCGTTCAAGGCCAAAAGGTTGGTCTGACCCGCGATGGTCTGAATCAGCGCCATGACTTCGCCGATCTTTTGCGAGGCCTCGACCAGGCGTCCCACCATGGCCTCGGTCCGTCCGGCCTGCCCGACCGCGCTCTGGGCAATGGATGAAGACTGGGTCACCTGCCGCGAGATCTCCTGGATCGAGGACGAAAGCTCTTCCGCCGAAGCCGCAACGGTCTGAACGTTCGATGCGGTCTGCTCGGCCGCGGCGGCGACCCTGGCGCTCTGATCCGTCGTCCCTACCGCGATCGTGGACATCGACGAAGCCGAATCCTGCAACTCGTCGGCGGCGCTGGCCGTGCCCCGGATCACCCCGCCCATGCTGCGCTCGAAATCGTCGGCGATACGGACGAGATCGGTCCGCCGCTCCTCGGCGGAACGCGTCTTCATCGCTTCCTGTTCGGTGCGCAGCCGCGTCGTTTCAACCAGATGGTCCTTGAAGACCTGCAGGCTTCGCGCAATCCGGCCGACCTCGTTGGTCTGGTCGACGAAGGGAACGTCGACCGCAAGGTTGCCCTTAACCAGTTCGTCCATGGTCGCGCAGGTTCGATTGAGCGGAAGCACCAGGCCGCGGCCCAGCCAGAAGGCCGCGAATGCGGCGATGGCCAGCCCGGCCAGCCCGGCGAGCCCGGCCCAGATCATCCGGCGAAAGACCACGGCGTCGATATCGTCGACATAGGCGCCCGCCTGCAGCGCCAGCAGCTTGTCGCCAGCGCCAAAGGCCCCAACATAGGACACCTTGCGAAGTTCGGCGCCACCGGCCGACCGCGGCGCCAGATATTCGACAAAGCCGCCGCCGGCGCGCGCCGTCCGCACGATGTCCTGGATCAACAGCTTGCCGCTCTTGTCCTTGAACTCCCAGCGGTTGACGTTGATGTATTTGGGATTGGCATGAACGTAGGTGACACCCGCATCCGAGCTGCCGGTACCGTAGACGCCGATATAGTCCGAATATTCGCCCCAGCGCATGGCGCTGATCGCTGCAAAGGCCATCTGACGCGCCTTGTCCGGCTCGATCCTGCCGGCCTTGGCCTCGTTCTCGTAATGGGCGAGAACCTTCGTCGCGGCCTCGACGAGATCCCGCACCGTGGTACGCCGTTCGTCGAGCGTCGCATCGCGCAGCACCAGGATCTGCAGAGCGGAGACGACGAACAGCACCATCGTCAGCGCGGCTATGATCATTGCAAATCGCTGATAGACGGTGAGATTGCGCATGCTGGGCCCTTCCTATCGGTTGAAGATTCGTACCAACACACCGTTAATCAAATGTTATCGGGTTGCGCGAACGGCCCGCAGCGTCCGATTGCGAGAATCGGCGCTTGAAATGACCGCGCCGCGGCGACACAATGGCGCTCATCCTTCCAACAAGACGCGCCAATGATCCCCGCACCGTGCGGAATTGCATGGTGCGGTGAGAGTGACCCATAATGGCTGAAGCGGACCTCGACGTTATCATCCGGCAAATCGCAAAAACGCAGAACAAGACTTTGATGGCCGCCGTCAAGAAGCGGCGTGACCAGATCATGGCCCGCGCTGCCAAGGCCAAGGACAAAGAGGCCCGGAACCAGTTCCGGCTGATCGCCAAGAGCACGATGCTGCTCGGCACCGCCGCGGCCAAGCGGCTGCAGAACTCGGCGGAAAACACCGCCGATAGTTACCGCCGGGCGATCAGGGGCGCCGCGGAAGAGGCGGCTGCGGCCGTGAAGAAGGCGGCGAAGAAGCCCGCCAAGAGGAAGAGAAGAAGATTAGCCCAGCGCGACACCCAGCATCTTCTTCAGCTTCTGCACCGCGCTGTCGGGCGTGGTGAGGATCGGCCGTCCGGTCGCTTCGGCGACCGCGTCCGCCGCCGGCGCCAGGCTGTATTGGGCGAGCGCGATGAGATCGCACTCTCGCAGGTCCTTTGACGCTTCCACCACCAGGCGGTCGTGGGTGGCGCGGTCGCCGCGGTCGAGGGCGGCCATGGCGCCTTCCACCAGTTTCGGCACCAGCTCGATGTCAGGCGGAAATTCCGGCGGCATCGAGGCCAGCGTCGGCGCAAACGTCGACAGCAGGCCGATCTTGCCGCCGCGGGCGGCGGCCTGCTCGATCATCGCCTCGTTGGGCTTGAGCACCGGCATCGGCGCGTGCGCGCGCGCGACCGCCTCGATGCAGGGGCCGAAGGCCGAGCAGGTGAACAGGATCGCGTTCGACCCGGTGCCGGCCGCGTAGCGGCCGAGCTGGAGGAAACGCTCGGTCATGGCGTCGGTCAGCTTGCCGTCGCGCGCGAGATCGGCCGACAGGCTGTCGTCGACCAGGTTCATCAGGCGGGCCTCCGGCCAGAGCCTGGCGAAAGAGGTCTCGATCGGGACGATCGAATGTTTCAGGGCGTGGATCAGGGCAATGCGCATGCGCGACAATCTCGCGGCAGCGCGGCCGGTGTCAACCCGCCGCGCCTCGTATCTGCCGTGCTTGAACGCCGAAGGCGCTTACGCCGCCTTGATGCGCGCCAGGAAGCGGCCGACTTCGTTGCTGAGCGCTTCCGACTCCGCGGCCAGGCCGTCGGACGATTGCAGCACGTCGGAGGCGGTTTCGCCGGTCTCGTTGGCCGCGCTGGAGACGCCGACGATGTTGTTGGAGACGTTCTGCGTGCCGGAGGCCGCCTGCTGGATGTTGCGCGCGATCTCTGCGGTTGCGGCGCCCTGCTCTTCGACCGCCGATGCCACCGTGGTGGCGATCTCCGACATCTTGTCGATGATCTGGCCGATGCCCTTGATGGTGTCGACCGCCTCCTGGGTCGAGCCCTGGATGGCGGAGACCTGCGCGGTGATGCCCTCGGTGGCGCGCGCCGTCTGCGTGGCGAGGCTCTTGACCTCGGAGGCGACGACGGCAAAGCCCTTGCCGGCCTCGCCTGCGCGCGCGGCTTCGATGGTGGCGTTCAGCGCCAGCAGGTTGGTTTGCGCCGCGATCGTGTTGATCAGGCCGACCACTTCGCCGATGCGGTTGGCTGCGTTGGCGAGCTCGGTGACGGTAACTTCGCTCTTCGCCACCTGCTCCACCGCCTGGGCGGCGATGCGGGTGGATTCGCCGACCTGCCGGGAAATCTCCGAGATCGAGCTCGAGAGTTCTTCGGTCGCGGCGGCAACGGTCTGAACGTTGGCGGCGGCCTGTTCGGAAGCCGACGCGACGGCGCCGGTCTGTTCCTTGGCTTGCGCTGCCACCTTCGACATCTTCTCGGCCGAACCCTTCATGCGCGAGGCGGCGGTCGAGACCGCGGCCAGTGCATTGGTCGCGCCGTCATTGAATTCGCGCGTCAATTGGTCGATCAGCGCGGCCTGACGTTGTTTGGCCTCCTGCTCGGCGGCCTTTTCGGTGGCTGCGGCGTTGGCCTGCACGATGCCTTCGCGGAATACCGACAGCGCTTTCGCCATCTGGCCGATCTCGTCGCCGCCGCGCCTGGTGTCGACCTCGGTGGAGAGATCACCCGAGGCGAGCCGCGTCATGGTGTTCTCGAGGCCGACCAGCCGCGCCACCAGATTGCGGCCGATATAGAACCAGACGAACAGCGCCGCGCCGGCGACGCTGACCGCCGCGATCATCAGCATCACGAACGTGCCGAAGCTGATCGCCTCATCGGAGCGATCGGTTGCTTCCTTGGTCTTGTTGGTAACGGCCTTGACCTGGCCCGCGACTTCCTTGGCGAGTTCGTCGGTCAGGCCGCGCGTCTCGTCGAGCAGCTTCTGTCCGAGCTGGCTGGCGGCGAGTTCCTTGCGGCGCGTCTCAAAAATCGTCTCGCCCGAGCCGAGCTTCAGCCAGGCTTCGCCGGCCTTGGGCAGGCCCTCGGTCGGCTGCAGCGTGTTGACGATATCGAGCTTCTCCTCGACCTTGGCCGACATCGCCTTGAAATTCTTCTCCAGCGCCGCGACGCTTTCCGCGTTCGGCGCGACGGCTGCGCGATCCAGCAGGCTCGACGCCAGATTGACGTAGCCGACCAGGTCGGCAAATCCCTGCGACACCGGCACCTGGGTGGAGACCAGCTTGAGCAGCGTCATCATGGTCTGGTTGGCATCGCCGCCCAGCGTCATGGAAACCATGGTGATGTCGGCCTGGGCCTTTTCGCCGGCCGGCAACAGCACGTCGTTGAGCTTGGTCTGAGTGGTCTGGGCCGCCTTGACGATCTCTTCGCCGCGGGTACTGAGCTTGAGGCGATCATCGACCGCCGCATCGACCGCACCGAGCTTGCTGTTCATCGCCGCGATCAGCTTCTTCAGCCGGTCGATCGCTTCACGATCGGACTGGTTGCGCGCGACCTCGTCGAGCCGTTTTGCGACACCGTCCTGACGCGCCTTCAGCGCGGCCAGTTCCTGCTGCCGCTGGGCTTGCGATTTCGCGGCCAGCAAGGTCGGCGCCGAACCCGCCAGCGCCTGGGTGTCTGTCTGTAATCCCAGCGTATCGACGATCTCCGGAATGTTGCGGCCGGCGACGCCATGAAAGAGATCGCGAACCTGCGAGAACATCAGCCAGGCGGCGGCGCCCGCGATGACGGTGGTCCCCGATACCGCGGCGAACGCGAAGAAGAGCTTGGCCCGGATGCCGAGTTTGCTGGTCGATGTCACTGTCTATCCTCAATTCTTGAGCGCAAGCTTTGCGTTATTACTTGGTGGCAACCTTGTATTGCTGGATCAATTCTTTGGCGCGCGTGTATAGCTTTTCGCCGTCGATGCCGAGCTTGGCCATGTTGGCTTTCCATTCCGCCACGGCCGGCGCGGTCACCCGCTGCAATTCGGCGCGCTGCTCGTCGCTGAAGGACAGCGCGGTAAAGCGCGGGTCGCTCTGCAGCTTCTTCTTGCTGACGGCTTCCTGCGCTTCGCGGATGCGGGCGCTGCCCATCGAGAGATCGGCGGCGTGTTTTTCGACGATCTTCCTCAGGTCGGCAGGCATCGAATCCCAGGTCGCGCGGTTCATCACGATCATCAGCGCCGGCGATGCCAGCCGCGCGTCGATCACCACCTTGAGCTGGTCGATGAGATTTTTTCCGCCCGCGCCCTTGGTCGTCGTGGTGGAATCCCAGCCATAGGCGATCGCATCGACATAGCCGGAGGCGATGGTGTCGCCGATCATGTTGAGGGGAATGCCGAGCGGTACCGCGCCGAGTTTCGACAGCGCCACGCCGACCGTGACGCTCGGCGAGCGCATGCGCAGGCCGCGGAAATCCTTCACGGACTGGATCTTCTTGCCGGTGGTAAAGATCGGATAGGGCGGCAGCACGTAGAGGCCGAGCACCTTCACCGAGGCGTAGTCCTTGTCGAGCAGCCCTTCCTTGTAGAGCTGCAGCATTGCCGAGGTGCCCGAGACCGAATTCTCGAACATGAAGGGCAACTCCATCACCGAGGACTGCGGGAAACGGCCGGGATGATACCCCTGCACGCTGGCCGCCATCTCGATGGTGCCCTTCTCGACCATGGTGAACAGTTCGGCCGGCTTGCCGTAACCGCCGAGCGGCTTCAGCGCCACTTCGATGCGGCCTTCGGATTCTTCCTCGACGGCTTTTGCGAACGGCAGCAGCACCTGATCGTAGGGCGCGGTGTTCTCGGTGTTGATCGAACCGAAGCGCAACACGATGTCCGCAGCGGACGCAGGCGTGGAGAAAAGCGCGGCAAGGCCAAGCAAGGCTGTGGCCGCGGAAGGCATCCTGGTGCGGGAGAACATTCTGTTTCCTTCGTCACCGTCAGTCGTCGAGTGTCGGCTCGCAGCACCTGACGGTCGCATGGGCGGTCCTTGACAGGCTCGACCCTAACTTTTGCGAATTAATCGTGGGTAAACCCTGACTGACGCGGGATAGGTGTTAATACGGGCTCCCTCCCGCTCAACGGAATGATGATCGTCATTCTTTCCGCCGGGCAGCGATCACGCCGCGACCGGTAAGCGGGAGTCGTCCGAAATTACCGGTCGATCCACTCCAGCGCGGCGCGGTCCTGCAGCGAGAACAGCGGTCCTTCGTAGAGGAACGAGCACTGATGGATCACGACCTGCCCGGCGTCGACCGTCACGTGCGAATAGTCCGGCGGCTCATGCGAGCCGGGAATGTGATCCGACGGTTTCGAGGTCGAACGCCACCTGATGCGCCAGCGCGCGCTGGATGTGGAAGGGAATGCCGCGCCAGAGGCCTGAGATCGGCCGGTGCAGATGGCCCATGAACAGATAGTCCGGCTTTCGCGTGCGCGCGATGACATCCCATTCGGCTTCGGGATTGGCGAGCTTGATGCCGTCCATGTAGCGCAATCCGGTATCGAACGGCGGATGGTGCTGGAACAGCAGCAAGGGACGATCCGCCGGCGCCGAGGCCAGCGCGTGTTCGAGAAAGGCCAGCCGCGCTTCGCACAGCAGCCCGGCATGATCGGGGGCGGCCTCGTTCAGCGTATCGAGCGTGACGACCGTTGCCGCGTCGAACGAATGCACGGCCTGTACGAAGCCAGCGGAATCGCGGGCGACGCCAGGGAAATGCCGGCCGAACGGATCGCGCTTGTCGTGGTTGCCCATCAGCAGGATGGTCGGCGCATTCAGCCGGGCGAGAACCGACAGCGAGATTTTCGTAAGCGCCGTCCTCGCCCCAATGCGCGAGATCGCCGGTGACGATGACGAAGGCAATATCGGGATGATCGCGGTTGATGCGGTCGACGGCTGCCGTGAGCCGCCCGGCGGGATCGAGCCCGTAGATCTTGCGGCCGCGCGCGACGAAATGGGTGTCGGTGAGGATGACGAACTTCATCGCGCCATCGTCTCCCGGTCCCACGCCTTGTAGTCGGTCGAGCCCTCGATGCGGATCGGGCCGGCATAGCCGAACTCGACCATGTGCACGGTGACGTAATCCTCAGCAAAGAACACGACGCCGTAGGCTTCCGGCAGATCGGAGGCGCTCAACAGTTCCTTCTCGGCAAACACCGGAAAACTCGCATGGTTGGTGCCGCGCAGCGAGGATGCCGGCACGCCGGCCACCGAGCCTGCCAGCGGCAGATGGCAATGACCGAAGAAGATGTGGCGGATGCGGTCGCGATGACGGCCGACGATGCTGCGGAATGCCGTGTCATCGAGCAGCCTTATCCGGTCCATCGGTGCGAGATGGGTCGGCATCGGATTGTGGTGCATGAACAGCAGGAACGGTCCGGGATGTTCGGACAGCCGCGCCTCCAGCCATTGCTGACGCACGTCGCAGAAATGGCCGGCATGGGTTTCGGGCTCGACCGTGTCGAGAAACAGGCAGCGGCCGGCCGCGGTGTCGTGCACGCCGTGCGCAAAGCCGCCCGGCCCGGCATAGTCCGGGAAGACGCTCAGAAAGTTTGCGCGCCGGTCGTGATTGCCGATGCACAGCCGCACCGGCACCGGAAACGCGGCGAGACGCGCCTTGAGCCATTCGTAGTCGTCGCGGTCGCCCCAATCGGAGAGATCGCCGGTGATGACCAGAAGCTCGGCGTCGTGGTGGCATTTGAGGATATCGGTCAGCGCCCGCTCGAAATTGAGCCGGGGATCGCGCCCGCCGATGGTCTTGCCGGGCGCGGTGAGATGGATATCGCTCATATGGACGAGCTTCATGGGCTGGCTCCGATGTGATGCGGTCGCAACCGCTGCGGCGACACCGCAGCGGTCGTCGATGGTGAGGCCGTCGCCGTCAGCGCGACGAGCCGACCGTCTTCGGCAGCAGCTTCTGCACGTCGGCCGTCATGTCGGCGAGAACGGCATCCGGCTCCTTGGCGCGGGCGCCGGTCACGATGGAGTTGAGGTGGTCCTTGATCACGTCGGTGATCTTGAGGCCGTTGTCGCCGGGGAACGCGTACCATTTGGTCAGCAGCGCGAGCTGGCTGACCGCGGTAAAATTGTTCGGGTTCTTGACGTAGAAATCCTTCAGGTAGACGTCGTTGGCGACCTTGTTCGGCGGCATGTAGCCGGTGGTTTCCGCCATGATCGCCGCGCCCTTCGGACCGGTCCAGAATTTCACCACTTCCCAGGCCGCGTCGCGCTTGGCCTTGTCCTTGGCGAGGATCAGCACGACGTTGCCGCCCGCCGGCAAACGGCCGTTCGGCGAGGCGACGTCGGGGAAGACGTGGGTCTTCAGTTCGAACTTGCCGCCGATCATCTGGGTGGTCTTGTTGAGGTCGGAGGTCGAGGTGATGTGAATGCCGGTCTTGCCGGCGGCGAAGGTCGCGCGCATCGACGGCTGGTCGAGGTTGGGCATGCCGCCCTCGGTGACGAGGCGCGCCAGCGTTTTGATCGCGAACTGGCCTTCCGGCCCGTTGAACGCCACCTTGGTCTCGTCGGCGTTCAGCATGGTGCCGCCGCGGGCGAACACCGGCGCCTGCCACAGCCAGTTGCCGGTGATGTCCCAGGCATAGGTGATGCCGTTGATATCGGGGCCGAGCGCCTTGATCTTCTTGGCGAGATCGATCAGCCCGTCCCAGGTCTGCGGCAGGTTGGCCGGATCGGCACCCGCCTTCTTCGCCAGGTCGACGTTGACATAGACGATCGGCAGCGAGATCGCGAACGGCAGCGCGTAGACCTTGCCGCTGGCGGTGCCGATGTCATACATCGCCTGGTGAAAGCCCTGCTTGTCAAAATCCTTTTCGGCGGCGATGTAGCCGTCGAGTTCGGCCGGGATGTTCTTGTCGACCAGCACGCGGATGCGGTTGAGGCCCTGGAACGTGACGTCAGGCATCTGGTTGGTCACCGCCTCGCGCAGCACCTTCTGGGTGCCTTCCTCGTAGGAATCGTAGGGCGCGCGCAGCGTGACCTTGATGTCCGGGCGCACTTTGGCGAATTCCTCGATGATGCGCTTGTGGCGTGCCTTCGAACAGTTCGGGATAGGGATACTGCACGACGATCTCGGTGTCGGCATGCGCAAGGCCTGCGACGAGCGATAGGGCGGTAGCGGCAATCCATGTTCTGAACATTGTCGTCTCCTGCGGTTTGGAAAATGCTGGCTATTTGATTCCGGTCAGCGTGATGCCTTCGATGAAGCGGCGTTGCGCGAACAGGAACGCGATGACCAGCGGCGCGATGATGACGATGGCGGCGGCCATCAGCGGCCCGTAGTTGGTGCCGGCCTCGTTGTTGCGGAATTGCGCGACCGCCAGCGGCGGCGTCTGCAGATGCTCGCTGTTCAGCACGATCAGCGGCCAGAAATAGTCGTTCCAGTGCGCGACCACCGAGAAGATGCCGAACGCGGTCACCGCCGGGATCGCGGTCGGCAGCATCACGCGCCAGACGATGCCGAATTCGGAAATCCCGTCCATCCGCGCCGCGTCGATCAAGTCGTCCGGCACGGTCTTGAAGAATTGCCGCATCAGGAAGATGCCGAACACCGAGATGGTGAACGGCAGCACCAGCGCGGCGTAGCTGTCGAGCACGCCGATCCTGTGCAGCAGCAGGAACACCGGGATCGCGGTCGCCTGCGGCGGGATCAGGATGCAGAACACGACCAGCGCGAACAGCACGTCGCGGCCAAGGAAGCGCAGCTTGGCAAGCGCATAGGCAGCCGGCAGGGCCACCAGCACCTGAAGGCCGAAGATCGCGACCGTGACGATCAGCCCGTTGAGCAGATAGCGCCACAAATTGGCCTTGGCGAAAGCGGCCTGAAGGTTGTTCCACAGCGCGAAGTGATGCGGGATGAGATGCAGCTCGGAAGAGAAGATTTCGGTTTGCGGTTTTGACGCGGTCGACAGCATCCAGATGAACGGCGTCAGCATGACAAGCGCGCCGGCCAGCAGCAGGATATGTCGCGTCGCCGGCCAGAGGTATGTATGAACCCGCGCCATCATGCGTA
>CAWAMK010000042.1:0-302150 GCA_963783115.1 uncultured Alphaproteobacteria bacterium
TGAAGAACGGCGTTCGCTTCATCGCTGCATCGCTCATGGCCGCGCGACCGAGAATTGCATGCGCTGCGGCGTGCGGGCCTCGGCCTCGCGGCAGATCGACAGCACTTCGGCGAGCACGCTGCGGGTATCGCGCGGATCGATCACGCCGTCGTCGAGCACCCGCGCGCTGGTCGAGAACACGTCCATCTGGCCGTCGAACACGCCCGTGATCTGCGCCTTCATGGCGTCGAGCTTTTCCTTCTCGATCGGCTTGCCGCGCCGTGCCGCCGCAGCCTCGGTCACGATCGCCATGGTTTCGGCCGCCTGCTCGCCACCCATCACGGCGGTCTTGGCGTTGGGCCAGGAGAAGCAGAAGCGCGGATGGAAGCCGCGCCCGCACATGCCGTAATTGCCGGCGCCGAACGACGCCCCGCAATAGATCGTGATCTGCGGCACGGTCGCCGAGGTCACCGCCTGGATCATCTTGGAGCCGTGCTTGATCATGCCGGCTTCCTCATAGGCCTTGCCCACCATGTAGCCCGTGGTGTTGTTCATATAGAGGATCGGCGTGCGCGACTGGCAGCAGGCCTGGATGAAATGCGTCGCCTTGTTGGCGCCGGGCACGTCGAGCGGGCCGTTATTGGTGATGATGCCGATCGCCTGCCCCTCGATGCGGGCGTGGCCGCATATTGTTGCGGGACCGTAATTGGCGCCGAATTCGGTGAAATCGGAATCGTCGATGAAGCGCGCGATGGCCTGGCGCATGTCGACGGGACGCTTGTGGTCCATCGGCATGATGCCGAGCAGTTCCTCCGCATCGTAGCGCGGCGGCTTGAACGATGCTTCCGCAGGCTTCGGCCGGTCCCATTCCAGATTGGCCATGATGTCGCGCGCGATGCGCAGCGCGTCGCGGTCGTCTTCGGCCAGATAATCGCCGAGACCGGAGATGGAGGTGTGCATCTCGGCGCCGCCGAGTTCCTCCTCGGTCGCGATCTCGCCTGTCGCCGCCTTCAACAGCGGCGGCCCGGCCAGGAAGGCGCGGGTGCGGCCGCGCACCATCACGATGTAATCGGAGAGGCCGGTTTGATAAGCGCCGCCCGCCGTCGACGAGCCGTGCGTCACGGTGACGACGGGCAACCCTGCCGCCGACAGCCGCGCCAGATTGCGAAAGATGTTGCCGCCGCGGATAAAATCCTCGACGCGGTAGCGCAGCAGATTGGCGCCGGCGCTTTCGACCAGTTGCACGTAAGGCAGCTTGTTCTCCAGCGCCAGTTCCTGCACCCGCAGCGTCTTGTCGAGGCCGTAGGGCTGCAGCGCGCCGGCGTCGATGCCGGAATCATTGGCGCTGACCATGCAGCGGATGCCGGAGACGAAGCCGATGCCGGCAACGAGGCCGCCGCCGGGCACGCTCTTTTCGGCATCGGGGACGTCGAACATGTAGCCGGCCAGCGTCGACAGCTCGATGAAGGGCGAGCCGGGATCGAGCACCAGCGCCACGCGTTCGCGCGGCAGCAACTGCCCCCGCTTGTGGAAGCGATCCTTCGCGGCGGCCGATGCAGCCCGCGTGCGTTCTTCGAGCGACGCGCATCCGCGCGATCAGCGCCAGCATGCCGTCGCGATTGGCCTTGAAGGCCGCGCTGCCGGTCGCAATCGTGGATTCCAGGATGGCCATTGCTACTTTCCGGACAAAATGTTCGCTGAAGGCCTGACGCAGTTCGACCTTGCGCAGCTTGCCGGTCGCGGTCATCGGCATCTCGTCGAGAATCCGCACCAGCTTCGGCACCTGAAAACCGCCGAGATGCTTGCGGCAATGTTCGGCGATCCCGGCTTCATCGGCCTGCGCGCCCGGCTTCAGCTTGACGAAGGCGGACACCGCCTCGCCCCATTGCGGATGCGGCAGGCCGACCACGGCAGCGTTCTGCACGGCGGGATGCGCCAGCAGCGTCTCCTCGATCTTCACGGAGGCGACGTTCTCGCCGCCGGACTTGATCATGTCCTTCTTGCGGTCGAGGAACAGCACCTCGCCATGCTCGTCGATCAGCGCGAGATCGCCGGTGTGATGCCAGCCGAACTTGCGCGCTTCCTCGGTCGCCTTCGGATCCTTGTAATAGCCCATCATGACATTGGGCCCGCGATGCACGAGTTCGCCGACCTGGCCGCGCGGCAGCAAATTGCCGTTGTCGTCCATGATCGCCGTCTCGTTGACGATCAGCGACTCGCCCCAGTAATTGCCGAAGCGCTCGAGCTGGCGGTCCGGCTGCGACATCGTGGTGGCCGGATACATTTCGGTCTGGCCTGAACTCAGCACGAAATTCGGGCACATATCGGCCATGGCGCGCTCCAGCAGCGGACGGCCCATCGGCGCCATGGTGTAGATGCAGGTCCGCAAGCCCGAGAGATCGAACTCCCTGCGGCGCGGGTGATCGAGGATCGCCTGGTACATCAGCGACAGGCCGACGAACACGGTCAGCTTGTCGCGCACGATCGCTTCCATGCAGACCACCGGATCGAAGCCGCGCATCAGCGCCATCCGGCCGCCGACCGACAGATAGCTCAGCAGCAGCACGTGGCCGGCGCAGTGGAACAACGGAAACTGCCCGGTGATGCCGTCGTCCCGGCCGAGCTTCATTTCGATGGCGTTGCTCATCACGGCCATGACCACGGCGAGATGACAATGCATCGCGCCCTTCGGCCGCGACGTCGTGCCCGACGTGTAGATGATCATCGCGAGATCGCGGTCGTCGATCTCGATCTCCGGCTCGACCTCGGATTGCCCTTTGATGAGATCGTTGAAGTTCTCCAGTCCCGTCTCGGCGACCTTGCCGGCCAGATCGATCGCGATCATCTGCATGCCGCGCTGTTCCAGCGCGGCGCGGCGATCGGGCTGCGCATGCATGACGTCGTCGATCAGCGCAAAGCGCACCTCGGCGTGATCGAGGATATAACCCATGTCGGCCGGGCCGAGCATGGTGTTGATCGGCACCCACACCAGGCCTGCGCGATGAATGCCGAACAGCGCTTTGACGAACTCGACGGAGTTGTTGCAGATCGTCGAGATCTTCTCGCCCGGCTTCAGCCCGCGCTTGACGAGGTAATTGGCGAAGCGATTGGCGTCCTGCTCAAGCTCGGTATACGTCACGCGGCGCGCGCCGTCGGTCAGCGCAACGCGATCCGGAAACCGCGCTGCCGCGCGCTTCAAGAGATCGCCGATCGCGACCCTGCCGATCCGGCCCGGACCGGGCACGCCGCCGGTTGCTGCGAGATTGGTCATGTGTGCATCCCTCATGCGACTGCTCACACCGGCGTCATTGCGAGGCGGACGCGACGCGCAATCTGCGTCACGCCTTCGCGGACGGCTGATTGCTTCGCGCCCCGAATGACGCACTAATGCCTTGTCCCGAAAATCTGCCGCGCTTCCGCCGGGCTCGCGATCTCGCGGCCGGCCCGCCGCGCGCAGCCGGCGATTTCCTCGATCAGCTGGCCGTTCGACGTCACCTTGGTGCCGTTGGCGAGATAGAACGTGTCCTCCAGCCCGGTGCGCAGATGCCCGCCGAGATCGGCGCAGCGCTGGTGCAGCGGCCAGATTTCGGCGCGGCCGATCGCGGTGACCTGCCAGCGCGCCTTGCGGCAATTTCAGCTTCAGCAGGATCGGCAGCAATTCCGGATCGGCCGGCATGCCCGAGGCAACGCCCATCACGAAATTGTACTCCAGCGGACCGGAATACATCCCGGTCTGCACATACATGTTCACGCAACGCACGATGCCGACGTCGAAACACTCGAACTCGGGATTCGTGCCCGCGACCTTCATCACGTCGAGATAGTCCTGCACCTTCTCGACCGCGTTATCGAACATCATCGGCGGCCAGGCCCAGGTGTTGTCGGCCTTGACCTTGAGATAGTTCAGCGAGCCGGCGTTGCACGCCGCGATCTCGGGCCTGGTCTCGCGCACGCAATCGAGCGCGCCCTGATAGTTCGGGCCTGAGGTGCCCGTGGTGTGGTTGATGATGACGCCGGGACAGGCTTCGCGAATCGCCTGCTGGATTTCCTTCGAGACGTTGACGTCCCAGGACGGCAGGTGGCCCTTGTTCGGCTCCTGCTGGCGCAAATGAACATGCATGACGCTGGCGCCGGCGTTGAACGCGGCCTTGGCCTCGCGCGCCATCTGCTCCGGCGTGACCGGCACGTTGTGTTGTTTGGGATCGGTCAGCACGCCGTTCAGCGCGCAGGTAATGACGGCCTTGTCGCCCATGGAGAAGCCTTCGATTGCAGGACGCGATGGATCGCTGAAACTATCGCCTGCGATCATGCGTCCCGCATCAGCCGGCTTCTTGCGTCAACCCGCTATGCTCGGTGCCGGCGCGGCGGTGGCTGTAGATCGCCAGATCCCGCGAACCTGAAAAGATCGCGCGCGGCTTCAAGCCGTAGAAGCGGCGGATCGAGTGGCTGAAATGCGTGGAGTCGGGATAGCCGATATCCTGCGCCAGATGCGCGAGGTTGATGTCCTGGTTGGCGAAATGCAGCAGATGCCGCGCGCGCTTCCAGGCGCGGAACGAGCGGAAGGAAATTTCGGTTTCTTCCTTGAACAGATGCAGGAAGCGCGACGGCGACAGCCCCGCCTCCGCGGCGCAGCTCGCCGCCGTCACCGGCTCGCCGGAGAATTTTCCGATCTGCAGGATCGCGCGCGCCACGCGGGGATCGAGTTCGCGCCGCGGCAGCGCTTCGCCCAGACAGAGCAGTATCGAATTCGGCACTGGAGAATTCGCGGCCGGCGTGATGTTCGCGCAGTTCGAGATAGGCGGCGCGGATGCGGCTGGCGAAAGCTGCGCCTTCCGGACCTTCGAGACGCTTGGCGAAGTCTTCGAGCGTGCCGGGAGAAACGCTCTCCGGCTCGATCACGATGCTGAGCACCGAGCGGTGGTCGCTGGCAATGGTGTGCCTGATATTCGGCAGTACGGCGACCATCTCGCCATAACTCTCGCGGCCGTCGGCGGTCGTGAGCCACAGCCCGCCCTCGATCGAGACGTAGATGTTGAACGCACCCGAGCAGCGTTGGCGCGGACGGCCGAGCAGGCCGGCGTAAAAAACCCGCTCCGGGGTGATCAGCATCAGGTGACCGGATTTGTGGCCGATGTCGTCCATGGTGCATCCTCCTCGCGCGGCTCTTTGGCCGCTGCGACGGGTTCAACCATAGCGGAAAATTGTGGCCTGTCACCGACAGAAGAGACCGTCATTCCCCGGTGTGCAATTGCGCATCTGAGGGCGATGCGAGCGCCCCGGAATGAGACAGCCTTTACGCCCTAACCCGCGGCGCTATGTTCTGCTCGACGCCGGCCTTGCGTTCCGCCGCAACTGCACGCTGGTAGCCGTCGCGTTCCTGCAACCGGGCCCAATAGGCTGACACATTGGGGCCAAAATCCTTGGCGAGCCCGATATTGCCCGCCAGACGCAACGCATAGCCGTTGACGATGTCGGCCGCGGTGAACCGGCCGGCGCACAAGTTTTGGCCATTGGCGGTCGCTGCCTCGACGGCGCGCAGCCGGCCGAGGAACCATTTGGCATAATCGCCGGCCACCTGCGGGTTGCGCCGCTCCTCCGGTTCGAGCTGGCTGTATCTCAGCACCAGCGTCTGCGGAAACGTCAGCGTGGCGTCGCTGAAATACATCCAGTTCAGGAACGCGCCATAGGCCGGATCGTCGAGCCCGACCACCAGCGGCGTCGGGCCGTATTTGGTGCCGAGATAATAACAGATACCAGAGGACTCCGTCATTTTGGTCTCGCCGTCGACCATGAACGGAATGGTGCCGAGCGGATTGATCGCGAGATATTCCTTGGCGAGCACCCGCGGCGGGAACGGCAGCATCTTCAGCTCATACGGCAGGCCCATCTCTTCCAGCATCCAGAGCGGACGGAACGAGCGTGCGCCGTCGCAGTGATAGAGCGTGATCATAAGAAGTTCCCTTCAGGCGTTGCTGTGCTTGCGCAGTTCGAGGCGGGCGATCTGGTTGCGGTGGACTTCGTCCGGGCCGTCGGCCAGACGAAGCAGCCGCGCGGTGGCGTAGGCCGCGGCCAGCCCGAAATCATTGCCGGTGCCGGCGCCGCCATGGGCCTGGATCGCCCAGTCGATGACCTGGCAGGCCATGTTCGGCACCGCGACCTTGATCATCGCGATTTCCGCCTTCGCCACCCGGTTGCCGACGGTGTCCATCATGGACGCGGCATTCAGCGTCAAGCAGCCGCGACTGCTCGATCATGATGCGCGATTCCGCGATCCGCTCCTGGGTGACGGTCTGTTCCGACACCGGCTTGCCGAAGGCGACGCGGCTTCTGGTGCGAACACACATCTTCTCCAGCGTCCGTTCGGCAAGCCCGATCAGCCGCATGCAATGATGGATGCGGCCGGGGCCGAGACGCCCCTGCGCGATCTCGAAACCGCGCCCCTCGCCGAGCAGCATGTTGGTCGCGGGAACGCGCACGTTCTCGAACACGACTTCGGAGGCGCGGTCGGGCACGCCATAGAACCCGAACACCGGAATCGGGCGAAGCACTTTAACGCCCGGCGTATCCATCGGCACCAGGATCATCGACTGCTGGCGATGGCGATCCGGATTGTCCGGATCGGTCTTGCCCATGAAGATGCAGATCTTGCAGCGCGGATCGGTCGCGTTGGTCGTGTACCATTTGCGGCCGTTGATGACGTAGTGATCGCCGTCGCGAACGATCGAGCTCTCGATGTTGGTGGCGTCGCTGGAGGCGACCGCCGGCTCGGTCATGGCGAAGCAGGAGCGGATTTCGCCCGCCAGCAGCGGCTTGAGCCAGCGCTCCTGATGCTCCCGCGTGCCATAGCGCGCCAGCACTTCCATGTTGCCGGTGTCGGGCGCCGAGCAATTGAACAGCTCCGGCGCCAGATGCGACCGGCCCATGATCTCGCAGAGCGGCGCGTATTCGAGGTTGGTCAGCCCGGCACCGTGCTCGCTCTCCGGCAGGAACAGATTCCACAGCCCCTCCTCGCGGGCTTTCGGCTTCAGCTCCTCGACGACGGGATAGACCTTCCAGGGGCCGAGCTCTTCCGCCTCGCGGTAGTAGCGTTCCTCGTTCGGATAGACGTGGCGGTCCATGAACGACCGAAGGCGATGCTTCAGTTCGATGATTTTCTGGCTCTCCTGATAGAGCATTGATCATTCGTCCTATTTCTTCTTCATGCCGGGCAGCGTGCCCATCATCTTGCACAATACCATCAGCATCACCTCGTCGGCGCCGCCGCCGATCGAGGTCAGGCGGCTGTCGCGATAGGCCCGGCTGACCGGCGTCTCGTTCATGAAACCCATGCCGCCCCAATATTGCAGGCAGGCATCGGTGAGCTCGCGGCCGAGCCGGCCGGCCTTCAGCTTGGCCATGGTCGCGAGCCGCGTCACGTCCTCGCCGGCGACCAGCGCTTCGGCGGCGCGATAGATCAGCGAGCGCAGCAGTTCGACCTCGGTCTGCATTTCCGCGAGCTTGAAGTGCACGGTCTGGTTATCGAGGATCGAACCGCCGAAGGCCTTTCGGTTGCGGGTGTATTCGATGGTCTCGTGCGATGATGAATTCATGCGCCTTGAGGCAGGCCGCCGCGCCCCACAGCCGCTCTTCCTGGAACTGCACCATCTGGTAGGTAAAGCCCTTGCCTTCGTCGCCGATGCGGTTGCGCTTGGGCACCCGGACATTGTCGAAGAAGATCTGCGCGGTGTCGGACGAGCGCATGCCCATCTTGTCGAGCTTGCGCGCGATCTGCACGCCCTTGCTCTTCATGGGCACGCAGATCAGCGACTTGTTGCGATGGACCTGGTCGTCGCTGGTATTGGCGAGCAGGCAGATCCAGTCGGCCTGGGTGCCGTTGGTGATCCACATCTTGCCGCCGTTGATGACGTAATCGTCGCCGTCGGAGCGGGCATTGGTCTTGATCGAGGCGACATCGGAGCCGGCGCCCGGCTCGGAGACGCCGATGCAGGCCACCGCATCGCCGGCAATCGCGGGGACAAGAAACTCGCGGCGCACTTCATCGGAACCGAACCGCGCCAGCGCCGGCGTCGCCATATCGGTCTGCACCCCGATCGCCATCGGCACGCCGCCGCAGGTGATGGCGCCGAGTTCCTCGGCCATCATCAGCGCGTAGGAGTAATCGAGCCCCTGGCCGCCGAACTCCGCCGGCTTGTTGAGGCCGAGGAAGCCGAGATCGCCGAGCTTCTTGAACAGCTCATGCGCCGGGAAGATGTCGTTGTTCTCCCATTCGTCGACGAACGGATTGATCTCGGCGGCGATGAATTTTTGCAAGGCGCGGCGGGGTTCGTCGTGGTCGGCGGTGAAGAGCATGTTTCTGACTTCGCTCCGATCAGGTTCTCGATTGCGTCATGGCCGGGCTTGTACCCGGCCATCCACGTCTTCTCTCTGCTGCAGCAAGCACGTGGATGCCCGGGTTCAACGCGCCGCGGCATGACGGAGCGTGAGGCGTATCAAAGCCCCATCTGCCGCGACGCGAGATCCTTCATGATCTCCTCCGTGCCGCCGCCGATGGCGTTGACCTTGACCTCGCGGTAGATGCGCTCGACCTTGACGCCGCGCATGAAACCGGCGCCGCCGAAGATCTGCACGGCCTCGGAGGCGCAGAACGCCATGGTCTGGGTCGCCTGGTTCTTCATCATGCAGATTTCGGCGACCGGGCTCTCGCCCTGCCCGAGCCGCCACGCCAGCATTTCCAGCATCGCCTGCGACGCCGCGACCTTCTGCGCCATGTCGACCAGCTTGTGACGGATCACCTGGTGCTGCGCGATCGGCTTGCCAAAGGTCTGGCGCTCCTTGGCGTAGGCAATCGCCTCCTCGACGCAGACGCGGGCATAGGCCGTGCAGCTCGCCGCCATGCCCATGCGCTCGCTGTTGAAATTGTGCATGATGATCTTGAAGCCCTGGCCCTCCTCGCCGATCAGGTTTTCGACCGGCACCCGGCACTCGTCGAAATGCAGCGTCGCGGTATCGGACGCCCACCAGCCCATCTTCTTCAGCTTGGTGCGCGACAGGCCCGGCGTGTCGCCCTCGATCAAGCAGCATGCTGACGCCGCCCGGCCCCTCGCCGCCGGTGCGCACCGCGACGGTCAGATAATCGGCCCGCATGCCCGAGGTGATGAAGGTCTTTTCGCCGCTGACGACATAATGGTCGCCGTCGCGCCGCGCCTTGGTGCGGAGATTGGCGACGTCGGAGCCGCCGCTCGGCTCGGTGATCGCGAGCGCGGAAATCTTCTCGCCCGACAGCACCTGCGGCAGCACCCTCGCCTTGACCTCGGGCCGCGCGGCGCGCGCGATCGGCGGCGAGCCGATGGTGTGGCTCATCAGGCTCGAACTGACGCCGCCGGCGCCGGCGCGCGCCAGCTCCTGCGACGCCACGATCTTCATGAACTGGTCGGCAGGCACGCCGCCGAATTCTTCCGGGAAGCCGAGCCCGAGCAGGCCGATCTCGGAGGCCTTTCGGTAGAGCTCGCGCGGAAACTCGCCGGCCTCGTCCCATTCATGGGCGAACGGCTCGATCTCGCGCGATACGAAACGACGCATCACGTCGCGGAAGGCTTCGTGTTCGGCCGTATAGAACGGGTTTTGCACTTTTGTGCGATCCAGCATGCTTTCCTCCCGAGGAATTACGATGCCCCGATTTGGCCCGCGCAAACTTGCGTTGAGCGGCTGGCATTGATCGCGCCGACGCAGGCCTGCGCGCGTTCCAGCAACTGAACGCAAGACCGGCCGCCGAGCATGCCCTAGCCTCGGTTCAAAACCAATAACAACATTATCGGCCATTCGCCGGGGAGGATGACGCATGATCCGATCGAGCCAGTTCGCCCCGGCCTTTCTTTCCGCACTGCTCGCTCTGGGCATCGCGACCACGGCGAGCGCCCAGCAACCCGGCATCACCGACACCGAAATCAAATTCGGCAACATCATGCCGTATAGCGGCCCGGCGTCGGCGCTCAGCGTCACCGGCAAGGTGTTTGCCGCCTATTTCGACATGATCAACGAGAAGGGCGGCGTCAACGGGCGCAAGCTCAACATGATCTCGCTCGACGACGGTTTTTCGCCGCCGAAGACGGTCGAGGCCACGCGCCGGCTGGTCGAGAGCGACAACGTCGCCTTCATGTTCGGCACCATGGGCACCGCGCCGAGTTCGGCGACCGCAAAATATCTCAACGGCGCCAAGGTGCCGCATCTGTTCCTGATCAGCTCGGCGTCGAAATGGAACGAGCCGGCGACGCAGCCCTGGCTGATGGCGCTGCCGTGGGCGCCCAACTATGTCGAGGAAGCCGGCATCGAGGTGCGCTATGCCCGCGCCAAGAATCCCAACGCGCGGATCGCGATCCTTTACCAGAACGACGATGCCGGAAAAGATTACCTGCGCGGCGTCAAGGAAGCGCTCGGCGCCGACGCCGACAAGGTCATCGCGATGGCGTCGAGCTTCGAGGTCGCCGATCCGACCGTGGATTCGCAGATCCTCACGCTCGCCAACACCAAGGCCGACGTCTTCCTGATCTACAGCGTGACGCCGCGCGCCTGCGCCCAGGCGATCCGCAAGGCGTATGAGACCGGCTGGCGGCCGATGCGCTTCATCTCCTCGGGCTGCACCAACAAGGACACGGTGTTCGTGCCGGCCGGCGCCGAGGCATCGACCGGGATCATGTCGGTCGTGGCGCTGAAGACCTATAGCCAGGATTCCAAGGATGCCGGACTTCTCGCCTACGCCGACTTCATGAAGTCGCGGCTGCCGAATGTCGATCTCGGCAACTTCGCCGCGGGCTATGGCTACATGGTCGCCCAGGCGCTGGTCGTGGTGCTGGAGCAGTGCAAGAACGATCTCAGCCGCGCCAACATCATGGCGCAGGCCGCCAACCTCAAGAACGTCCCGCTCTCGATGCTGCTGCCCGGCATCACGCTCAATACCTCGCCGACGGATTATCGTCCGATCCGGGACGGCTACATGGTCGAGTTTCGCGACAACCAGCTGAACGTGATCAGCGAGCTGCTGCGCGGGTTCGTGAAGACGTCGAGGCTTCAGCCCTCGCCGTCTCGCGTCTTATCAAAAGATATACCCAGCCCCGCCAGATGCGTATCCACGAACTGCGCCAATTGCTGGCGCAGCTTTTCCGGCGGCACCGCGACCATTCGTTCTTCCAGGCCGAGCGAGATGATGCCGTGCACGGCGGAGAACATCGTGCGCGCCAGCAGCGCCACCTGTTCCGGATCGCGGTCGGGCAATAGCCGCACCAGCGGCGCGTGCATCAGCGCAAAGGCCTGCATCACCATCAGCAAAATGTCTTCCGGGAACGGCCGGTCGTCCTCCATCCGATGCTCGAACAGCGCGCGCAGCAGATTGGCGTGATCGGCCGCGAACGCCAGGTAGGTCTCGGCCAGGCCGTGGAGCTGGCGGACCGGGTCTTCGGCGGGAACCGCGACCAGCCGGTCGGTCAGGGCCCGAACCGTCTCCCGATTGACCGTCAGGATCAGGCCGTCGAAGTCGCCGAACTCGTTATAGACGCTCCCGATCGAGCAGTCGGCGGCCTCCGCGACATCCCGAACCTTCAATGATCTCAATCCATTAGCGGAAATTATAGCCCGTGCGGTCTCGACCATGAGATGGCGGCGCAAAGTTTTTTTGCGGTCCCGCGAAGATTCTTCTTGAGCATTGCTCACGTTTGGCCTATACATTTTGAACATTGTTCATTTAACCGGAGACACCCCAATGCAAGACCCTCGTTTCCCAGCTGACCACCACTTTCATCGACGATGCCATCGAACTCGTGAAGGGATTTGGCAAGATTGTCGTCCGCATCGCAACCGCGCCGATCGAGCGCATGGCCAATGCCTGCGACGTCGGCGGGGTTCTGGCCCGCCGCCAGTCGGCGCGCCAGCTGCGCGCGATGAGGAAGGCCCATCGTCCCCCAGCCCGTGGAAGCGCTCGCTGTCGCCGTTCGCCTCCCTGCACTACCTGACCTGAGCCGCCGCCGCTTCCGTTCAAATGTGTCTCCGATCGTAAGAAAGGGATCACTATGCCGCGGCAAATCATCCACCGGATTCCCAGCGACGATGCCCGGATAACTTTCCGTACAAGTTTTCAAGGCAACCGTTCCCGGCGACCACTTCGCACGATCTGACACAACTTCTGCGCGATCCGCCACCGCTCAACTTTCATTAGCCCGCGATTTCCATACCACGCCCGGGATTGCCCGGCCGACGTAACAGGAATTAGTCATGATCAAGGAATTGCTGTCCTCCCGCCGCTTCGCTCCGCTGTTCTGGTCGCAATTCTGTTCGGCGCTGAACGACAATGTGCTGAAGAATGCGCTGGTCATCATGCTGCTCTATGGCGTGGCCGCCGAAGAAGGCGCGCCGCTGGTGACGCTGGCCGGCGCGGTCTTCATCTTTCCGTTTTTCGTGCTGTCGGCGCTCGGCGGTGAACTGGCCGACAAATACGTCAAGATGACCGTCGCGCGGCGGCTGAAGTTCGCCGAAATATTTGCCGCCTGCTTTCGCGGCCGCCGGCTTCTACATGCATTCGATCCCGTTGCTGTTCGTGGCGCTCGCGCTGTTCGGCGTGGTGGCAGCGCTGTTCGGCCCGGTGAAATACGCGATCCTGCCCGACCAGCTCCAGGTTTCCGAACTCGCAACCGGCAACGCCCTGGTCGAGGGCGCGACCTTCCTGGCGATCCTGATCGGCACGATCGCCGGCGGTCTGTTCATCGCGGGCGCCTCGCATATGGGCTGGATTTGCCTGGCCGTGGTCGGGCTGTCGATCCTGTCCTGGGCATTCGCGGCCCGTATCCCGGTGAGCCAGCCATCCGCGCCTGATCTGCCGATCACGGCCAATCCCTGGACCTCCACCGTTCACCTCTTGAAGTCGCTCTACGCCGAACCGCGGCTGTGGGACGGCATGCTGATCGTGTCCTGGTTCTGGATGGTCGGCGCGATCGTGCTGTCGTTGCTGCCCGCGCTGGTCAAGGGCGACATCGGCGGCACCGAAGGCGTCGTGACGATGTGCCTCGCGGTGTTCGCGATCGGCATTGCCGCCGGCTCGCTGGTTGCCGCGCAGCTCAGCCACGTGCGGCCGAATCTCGCGCTGGTGCCGATCGGCGCCATCGTGATGGGCATCGTCGGTCTCGATCTGGCCTGGGCGATCGGAAGCACGGTGCAGGGAACCGACGTCACCGCCGCCGCATTCGTCACCTCCTTCGCCGGCATCCGGATGCTGGCCGACTTCTTCCTGTTCGCCGTCGGCGGCGGCCTGTTCGTGGTGCCGTCCTTCGCCGCCGTCCAGGCATGGTCCGCGCCGTCGGAACGCGCCCGCGTGATCGCGGCCGGCAACGTGCTGCAGGCCGCCTTCATGGTGGTCGGCTCGCTGCTGGTCGCGGGATTGCAGGCGCTCGGTCTTCCGGTCGCCTGGATCTTCTTCGGCCTTGCGATCGCAAGCTTTGGCTCGGTCTGGTTCGTGCTCAACAAATGGGGCCGCGAAGGCGTGCGCGATTTCGGCGCGCTGCTGTTTCGTGCGCTGTTCCGCGTCGAGGTCCGCGGCATGGAGAATCTGCCGCCGGCCGGCACCCGCATGCTGATCGCGCCGAACCATGTCAGCCTGGTCGATGGCCCGCTGCTGCATGCCACGCTGCCGATCGACGCCAGCTATGCCGTCGACACCGGGATTTCCAAGGCGTGGTGGGCAAAGCCGTTCCTGAAGCTGATCAAGCACTACACCATGGATCCGAGCAAGCCGCTGGCGGCGCGCGACCTGATCAAGCTGGTGGCATCGGGCGAGCCGGTGGTGATTTTCCCCGAGGGCCGCATCACGGTGTCGGGCTCGCTGATGAAGGTCTATGACGGCACCGCGATGATCGCCGACAAGGCCGACGCGGTCGTCGTGCCCGTCCGCATCGAAGGCGCGCAGCGTTCGCGCCTGAGCTATCTGAAGAACGGCGAGATCAAGCGCTCGTGGTTCCCCAAGGTGACGATCACGATCCTGCCGCCGGTGAAATTGTCGGTCGACCCGTCGTTGAAGGGCAAGCTTCGCCGCAACGCCGCCGGCGCCGCGCTGCAGGACGTCATGATCGACGCCGTGGTCAGAACGCCATGCTGGACCACACCCTGTTCGAAGCGCTGGCGCATGCCCGCCGCGACCGCGATACCGGCAAGCCGATCATCGAGGACGCGCTCGGCACCAGCCTGACCTATCGCAAGATGATCCTCGGCGCCCAGGTGCTGAGCCGCAAGCTCGAGAACGGCACCATGGCCGGCGAGAATGTCGGCGTGCTGCTGCCGAATTCGGCCGGCGTCGCCGTCGTGTTCATGGCGCTGCAGACCATCGGCCGCGTGCCGGCGATGCTCAATTTCTCCGCCGGCCCGGTCAACGTGCTGGCGGCGATGCAGGCAGCCCAAGTCAAGACCGTGCTGACCTCGAAGGCGTTCATCGAGAAGGGCAAGCTCGACAAGCTGATCGCCGCCATCGCCGGACAGGCCAGCGTCGTGTACCTGGAGGACGTGCGTGCCGGCATCGGTTCGCTCGACAAGGTCCGCGGACTGCTCGCAGGATCCGCGCCGCGCGTGGCGCGCAAGGCGGACGATCCGGCGGTGATCCTGTTCACATCGGGATCGGAAGGCACGCCCAAGGGCGTCGTGCTCTCCCATCGCAACATCCTGGCCAATGCGGCCCAGGCGCTGGCGCGCGTCGATGCCAACGCCAACGACAAGGTGTTCAACGTGCTGCCCGTGTTCCACTCCTTTGGCCTGACGGGAGGAATGATGATGCCGCTGCTGGCCGGCATTCCGATCTTCATGTATCCGTCGCCGCTGCATTACCGGATCGTGCCGGAACTGATCTACCAGACCGGCGCCACCATCCTGTTCGGCACCGATACCTTCCTGACCGGCTACGCCCGCTCGGCCCATGCCTACGACTTCCGCACCCTGCGCCTCGTGATCGCCGGCGCGGAAGCGGTGAAGGACCGCACGCGGCAGGTCTACATGGAGCGCTACGGCATCCGCATCCTCGAAGGTTACGGCGTCACCGAGACCGCGCCCGTGCTCGCGATGAACACGCCGATGGCTAACCGTCCCGGCACCGTCGGCCGGCTGTCGCCGCTGATGGAAGCCCGCCTCGATCCGGTCCCCGGCATCGACGAAGGCGGACGTCTGTCGGTGCGCGGGCCCAACGTCATGCTGGGATATCTCCGTTCGGAAAACCCCGGCGTGCTGGAGCCGCTCGCCGGCGGCTGGCACGACACCGGCGACATCGTCGCCATCGATGCGGCCGGCTTCATCGCCATCAAGGGCCGCGCCAAACGCTTCGCCAAGATTGCCGGCGAGATGGTCTCGCTGTCGGCGGTCGAAGCCATGGCCGCCACGCTGTGGCCGCAGGCGATGTCGGTCGCGGTATCGATCCCCGATGCCCGCAAGGGCGAGCGGATCGTGCTCCTGACCACGCAGAAGGATGCCGAGCGCCCGGCGATGCAGCGCCAGGCCAAGACCGTCGGCGCGTCCGAACTGGCGGTGCCGGCGGATATCCGCGTGGTCGACAACGTGCCGCTGCTCGGCTCCGGCAAGACCGACTATGTCGGCGCGACGAAGCTGGCGAAGGAGCTTGCGACGCCGGCCGAGCCGGTGCGGCAACAGAAAGTCACCGAACAGGAAGTCGCATGACGTTATCGCGCCGCTGCGGGATCAATGATGGTCCTGCGGCGGCTCCCAAACCGGCGCGAATGACCCGATGCCGACAGAGAGTTGGGCCCGCCGTTGATCTAGATCAATTGGAAATCCTGCACTCGCCATTAAGAGCGATTACTTTTTGGGGTCACGGGATGCAGGCTTTGTGATCACGATTGGTCTGTCGGTCACTCGTTACTGGGGAGGTCATCACAATGAGACGCAGGTCGATTTTCCTTACGTTCGTGATCTTGATTGTCCCAGCTGATCGGGGGTGCGGAGGAGGAGGAGATCAGAATGTGGGCTGCCGAAGTTGTGAGAGGGGCGATAATGATGGAGAAATGATCACGAGTCGCTTATTACCGTATATTGTTCGCCAGTGAAGCGCTCGCCACGACAGCCGATATTCGCAGTCATCACCTGTAGCGAATATCTCGCCATGCCGGCTGCGCCGTCGAGCAAGTTCTCGGCCTGGATGACCGGCTGGTTTAGTTATGAAAGCCGGAGGACGTTTGTAGATTTTGACCTGCATCGGACAAATGTCGCAAACGTAAGAGGGTGGTGCCAATCCAACCCGAGTGCCAGTGTGATGGTAGGCCTGGAAAAATCGATAGGCGTAGCTGCGATCCCTAACGCTACGCTGGATTTCAACAAGATGACTTGCAGAACCTGGTTGGGGTACGGTCCAGAGGATCAAGATTTTGTAAGATATTTTATGAGCGGCTACTACAACGCGGCGGCCAGCAACAGTGTATTGGATTACGACCGCCTGCAGAGGAATTCCAGTGCGGTCCTCGCGTACTGCAAGAAGAATAAATCCCGCACTCTACCAACGGCCATTCAGAATAGAGCTAGCTAGGCTGGACCAGTTTCCAGCCGCTTACGAGCGACGGAGCCAAGGGTAACCTTCAGATGTTTGGTCGAATGGCGTCCCTTGGCGGGGTAAGCGGGCTATTTCGCCCGGCGCGCCCGCCTTTACAATTTTAAATAGTTAGCGGGCCTGACTTTTAAAAGTAGCCGGATGATCTATTCTGCGTTGATTAGTACGCCGATGATTTTAGATTTTGGGAGATGTCCCATGTTTGAACGTCGTGCCTTGGACCGCATTGAGATCAGCCAGCACGCGCTGCTCCACGTTGACGGGATTCGCGGCTGTCATCCCTGTCTGGTGGTGAATTTCCAGCCCTGACGGAGCCATGCTTCACTCATCTACGCATCACACGGCCGCCTTCAGGTTTGATCTGTCATTGGATGGCTTCAAAACTACAAAGCATTGTCGGGTAGTGTGGCGAAGCGGCAATACGTGTGGCGTCGAATTTATCGATCAATCTTCGCCAAGCCACCACTAGCCTCGGGCGAATGTAGCCGCGAGATCGTGAAGTCGTGTGTTTGCGATGACCTATCCACGTCGTCCCGGCCTTGAGCCGGGACCCATACGCCGCGGCTTATCGGTGAGAGCGCAGGCGTTGGATATCTTCCGCAAAACAAGTGCCGCGGCGTATGGGTCCCGGCGTTCGCCGGGACGACGCAAGATTTATCTAAATCGGCTGATGCGCCGAGCTCGCCGAGCCTCACCACCCCAGCCACTCCACGCAAGACAGAATCCCACTATGACCCCTCATCTGCTAGACATAAAACCCTCAAGCAAAACAGGCGGCGCGAGACCGCTGGACGTGGAGGAAGCATGTCGTCCGTTCGCTATTACGACTGGATCGCGCATTTCGGCCGCCGCACGCCGGACAAGATCGCGGCCATCGACCTCGCCAGCGAACGCCGGTTGTCCTACGCGCAGATCGACGCGCGCATCTCGCGGCTTGCCACTCACTTGCGCGACAAACTCGGCGTCGCGCGCGGCGACCGCGTCGCGGTGCTGGCGCTGAACACGACCGATACGCTGGAAGTGCAGTTCGCCTGTTTCCGGATCGGCGCGGTGTTCCTGCCGTTGAACACGCGGCTCACGGTGCCCGAATTGCAGTTCATCGTCGGCGATTCCTCGCCGAAGGTGATGATCCACGATGACTGATCTCGCCGAGGTCGCGCTCACGGTCGCAAAGCTCTGCGGCGTTTCGTCCGCGCTGCGCTTCGGCGCCGACGGTTCCTACGAGGCGGCGATCGCGGCGTCAAAGCCGCTCGATCGTGCGGAGATCGTCACGCTCGATGACATCTCGACCATCATGTACACCTCGGGCACGACGGGCCAGCCCAAGGGCGCGATCATCACCCATGGCATGACGTTCTGGAATTGCGTCAATCTCGGCGGCCCCGCCTATATCTCGCCGTCGAGCGTGCTGCTCACCGTGCTGCCGCTGTTCCATACCGGCGGGCTCAATTGCTACACCAACCCGGTGCTGCATGCCGGCGGCACGGTGCTGATCATGCGCGCGTTCGATCCCGGCGTGGCGCTGCAGCTGATCAGCGATCCCTCGCACGGCATCAACCAGTTTTTCGGCGTGCCCTCGATCTACCAGTTCATGGCGCAGCATCCGGCCTTCGCCACGTCCGACTTCAGCCGGCTGGTGATCGGCGGCGTCGGCGGCGCGCCGATGCCGGTGCCGCTGCTGAAGGTGTGGGAGGAACGCGGCGTCGCGCTGCAACAAGGTTACGGCATGACCGAGACCAGCCCGGCCGTGCTCACGCTCGACAAGGAGGACGCCGCGCGCAAGGCCGGCTCGTCCGGCAAGCCGGTGCTGCACACGGAAGTGCGGATCGTCCGCCCCGACGGCACCGATGCCGATGTCGGCGAACTCGGCGAACTCTGGGTCAGGGGACCGAACGTCACGCCGGGCTACTGGAACAGGCCGGACGCCAACGCGTCGTCCTTCACCGACGGCTGGCTGCACACCGGCGACGCCACGCGCGTCGATGAAGACGGTTTTTACTACATCGTCGACCGCTGGAAGGACATGTACATCTCCGGCGGCGAGAACGTCTATCCGGCCGAAGTCGAGAGCGTGCTGCATCAGCTCACGGCGATTGCAGAGGCTGCCATCATCGGCATCCCCAGCGAGCAATGGGGCGAGGTCGGCATGGCGATCGTCGCCGTGAAGCCCGGCCACACACTGACGCCGGCGGAAATCCACGCCCATTGCGCGGCCAACCTGGCGCGGTTCAAATGCCCGAAGCTGATCGAGTTCGTCGACGCGCTGCCGCGCAATGCGACGGGGAAGATTCACAAGCCGACGCTGCGAAAGAAGTTCAATGCGATGAAGGCGACCGACAAGGTTGCTTCGTAGGACGGGTAGAGCCTCGCGAAACCCATCATCGCATCGCTGACATGATGGGTTTCGCGGCGCTCTACCCATCCTACAGGCGACGCACCATACAAAAAACCCGCCGATTCATCATCGGCGGGCTCTCGTATCAGAAGCAAATTAGAGGATCCCAGTACATCCGTGGAAATCCGTAAATCGGCAACCTTTAGTCGACGCGAAGGTTCTCGGCGCTGGTCTTGCCGCGCATCGGGTCCTTCTTCGCTTCGAACGAGATCTTCTGGCCTTCGTTGAGCGAGCTCAGGCCCGCACGTTCGACGGCGCTGATGTGAACGAAAACGTCGGTGCTGCCATCATCGGGCTGGATGAAGCCAAAACCCTTGGTCGCGTTGAACCACTTAACTGTTCCGGTAGCCATGTCACTATCTCCAGGATGCGCGAAAGCGCTTTGCCTGCACGACCTCCGCGCAGGCTTCATCCGATTTCAACGATGTCTTGGGGATTGGGGCCGGTTTCGGCGTGGTCAACAAGGCAGAGCGGTAATTCGAATAAGGGCCATATACGCTATTTCGCCGGGAATGCAAGGCTGGCGAGCACTATCCCGGCAGGAACATCGCAAACGGCTCTTCGGTCGTGCGCCGCAAATGCTGGCGATACTGCCGCGTAATTGGGGTCATCGGCCGAAATCCGGCCGAAAGTCGGACTGGCAACCATCTTGATCGGCAGATAGGCGATCGGGGCCGCGATCGGCGTCAGCAGCGAGCCGCGGCCGGCGAGCAGCGTGGTGATGATGCCGTACATCTCGCCCGAAATGGTCGGCCGCGCCACCGTGATCAGGCGATGCTGGCCGTGCCGGTTGGTGACGAGATAGATGTGGCCGGACTGGTTCGGCATCGCCACCTCGCCGAACTGGGTGAAGGCCGCGTCCTGCCGTTCGCTTTCGTGAAACACCAGCGATGACGCCGCAGCGTCCCAGAGATCTCGGTGCGATAGGCGAAGATGGCGTCCTTGTCGCCGAACGACGGCCGCACCGTGACATAGATCCCCTCGATCCACGCCACCGCGCGGCGCGAATAGGCACCCAGTCCATCGGGCGCGATGTCGCCATTGCCATGGGCGCAGCGGGCGCCGGCGCATCCGGCGTCTTGCGCAGGGAGACGCCGAGCGCCTGCTCGAGCCGCACGGTGGTGGCGAGCGTGAACGGGCGGCGGCCGCCGAGCACCTTCTCCAGCGTCGACAGGCTGAGCTTGGCCAGTTCGGCCAGCGATTGCCGGGAGATGCGGCGGCGGGCGATTTCCTCACGAATGGTGTCGGCGATCTGCCGGCTTTGCTCGGCGGAAAGCTGCTTGTCCGGCGTCGGCATCGTCACCCCTGCTTTATTCGCGCCAGTCTAGCAGACGCACAATCCATCACAAACCCGCACAAAACCGTCCCGGCCGCGGCGGACCGCGCTGGCGGGCGGCTGAACAAGGCCGATCATTCCGCTCGCGCCAAATCAGCGGCTTTCCGCACCCTCACACCACGGCGAAAACGCCGTTCGGGAGTGAGCGACATGACGACATGCGACGAAATCGAGACCGACAAACGCAGCGCACGGCCCAGCCTGATCAGGCTGGTGCTGTTCTTCGTGATGCAGGGCGTTGCCGTAATCCTGGTCGGGTTTGCGGCATTATTCTTGAGCTTCGAGCCGGTGTGGTCGGCGGAGCGCTGTTCAGGCGGCCTTCCTCAAGCCCGGCGACGCGCGCTCCGGCTCGCTGCTGCTGAAGACCGACGACGGCTATGCCGATGCGTCGCGGCTCGGCATCGATGTCGATCTCACCGTGTCGGGTCCGACGGTCCGCGCCCGCGTCACCCAGATCTTTCGCAACCCGACCAAGGACTGGGTCGAGGCCGTCTATGTCTATCCGCTGCCGTCGGGCGGCGCGGTCGACACGCTGAAGATGGTGATCGGCGACCGCGTCGTGGTCGGCGACATCAAGGAGCGGCAGCAGGCCAAGATCATCTACGAACAGGCCAAGCAGAATGGACAGAAGGCGGCGCTGACCGAACAGGAGCGGCCGAACATCTTCACCAACTCGGTCGCCAATATCGGCCCCGGCGAAACCGTGCTGGTGCAGATCGAATATCAGGAGCCGGTCCAGCAATCCGGCAACGAGTTCTCGCTGCGGGTGCCGATGGTGGTCGCGCCGCGCTACAATCCCGCGCCGGTCGTGCAGAGCGTCGACTTCCGGCCCGACGGCGGCGGCTGGGGCGCGACCAAATCCGATCCCGTGCCGGATCGCGACCGCATCTCGCCCGAAGTGCTCGACCCCGCGACCAACGCGCCGGTCAATCCGACCAGCATCACCGTGCGCCTGCAGGCCGGCTTTCCGCTCGGCGAGGTCAAGAGCCATCACCACGTGATCAAGACCGAAAAGCCCGATGACAGCACGAGCATCATCCGGCTCGCCGAAGGCCCGGTGCCGGCGGATCGCGATTTCGAGCTGACCTGGAAACCGGCCGCCGAGAAGGCGCCGTCGGTCGGACTGTTTCGCGAGCATGTCGGCGACAGCGATTATCTGCTCGCCTTCGTCACGCCGCCGTCGGTCGAGCAGGCGCAGCAGAAGCCGCTGCCGCGCGAGGTCATCTTCGTGATCGACAATTCCGGCTCGATGGGCGGCGTCTCGATCATCCAGGCCAAGGCCAGCCTCATCTACGCGCTCGGCCGCCTGCAGCCGAACGACCGCTTCAACGTGATCCGGTTCGATCACACCATGGATGTGCTGTTCCCGGCGTCCGTGCCGGCCGACAGGGAGCATGTCGGCCGGGCCACCTCCTTCGTCGACGCGCTGCAGGCCGAAGGCGGCACCGAAATGGTGCCGGCGATGCGCGCCGCGCTGTCCGACAACGCCGGCGATGCCAACTATGTCCGTCAGGTCGTGTTCCTGACCGACGGCGCGATCGGCAACGAGCAGCAATTGTTCGAAACCATCAACGCGCTGCGCGGCCGCTCGCGCATCTTCATGGTCGGCATCGGCTCGGCGCCGAACACCTATCTGATGACGCGCGCCGCCGAACTCGGCCGCGGCACCTTCACCCATATCGGCTCGGTCGAGCAGGTCGAGGAGCGGATGCGCGGCCTGTTCGCCAAGCTGGAGAATCCCGCGGTGACCAATCTCACCGCAAAATTCTCCGACGCCGCGGCCGACATCACGCCCGGTCGCGATCCCCGACGTCTATCGCGACGAGCCGCTGGTTCTGGCGGCAAAGCTCGACAAGCTCGCAGGCTCGGTCGAGATCAAGGGCCGCATCGGCGACCGTCCCTGGGTCGTGACGCTTGCCGCTGGCGAACGCGGCCGAAGGCAAGGGCCTGTCGAAACTCTGGGCGCGGCGCAAGATCGCGGATGCCGAGGTCGCGCGCACCACGCGGCAGGCGAGCCCGGAAGATGCCGACAAGACCATCCTCGCGCTGGCGCTCGAGCATCAGCTCGTGACGCGGCTGACCAGCCTGGTCGCGGTCGACAAGACGCCGAGCCGTCCGGAAGGCGAGCCGCTCAAGGTCGCGGAGCTGCCGATCAACCTGCCGGCCGGCTGGGATTTCGAAAAGGTGTTCGGCGAGCGCCAGCAGCTGCCGCCGGCACCGACGGAACGGCGCGCGGATGACGGACGAGGCGCAGGTTCAGGTCGCGGCGCTGAAGCGGGCGCAGCCCGTGGTCACGCCAGACGCCCAACACGGTCACGCTGCCGAAGACGGCGACCGATGCCGAACTGAAGATGATCGCGGGTGTGATCCTGCTCACGGTCAGCCTGATCCTGTTCGGTGTTCACTCGGCGTCAGATGTCACCGCGTTGACGTCGGCTGAAAAGAGGAGGCTCCCCACCTCCTCTTTCCAGAGCGCGCGCGGCTTCCCCGTCCCCCCAGGGCCGCGCGCGCCGCTTTTCTCTCCCGTCATTGCGAGGAGCGAAGCGACGAAGCGAATCCGATCGATGCTATCCTCGCCGCGGAAAGACGGATTGCTTCGCTTCGCTCGCAATGACGGAAAGCCAACACAATGCCCCGCTTCATCCTCCCTCTCCTCCTCGCCCTCATCGGCCTCATCCTGTTCGGCCAGGGCGCCTACATCCACGCCAAGGCGCTGGTCGCGCAGGTGCTGCTGGAACGGGCCTTCGAGAAAACCATCGCCACCGGTCACGAGACAAAGCCGTGGTCATGGGCGGACACCTGGCCGGTCGCGCGCATCGAGGTGAAGCGGCTCCATGCCAGCGCCATCGTGCTCGCGGGCAGCAGCGGCCAGGCGCTGGCCTTCGGTCCGGGCCATGTCGAACGCACGCCGGATGCCGGCGAGCGCGGCGTCGCCGTCTATTCCGCGCACCGCGATACGCATTTCGCTTTCCTGAAGAACGTCGTCGATCGGCGACGAGATCGACGTCACGCGACAGCGACGGCCGGACATTCCGCTACCGGGCGGACACGACCTCGGTCGTGCGCTTCGATGCCTCCGGCATCGATCCGCTGGCGGACGGGCATCGAACTGGTGCTGTCGACCTGCTGGCCGTTCGACGCGCTGACGCCGGGGCCCGAGCGCTATCTCGTGCACGCCACGATGATCGGGGACGCGCCGGGATCGCGCTGAATTCTCCGCGCGCCGGGATATCGTGCGCGGCGCGAATGGCGCTGCCCGCGCAACGCGTGTTGCCACCCTCGCCAAGTGCTCAATAGAAAGGCCTCAATCACAAGACAATCATGGCGCGACGATCGTTCTCGATCGTCACGGCCAAAGGAACAACCGAGCAAGGGACGTCCATGGACGCTCAGGCAAGCACCGCATCGCACCACGTCGAAAAATGGTCGCCTTCGCCTGACGCCAGCGACATCGTCAAGAGCATCCATGCGATGCTGCACCCGCGCAACATCGTGCTGGTCGGCGCCACCGACAAGCCCGGCAACTATGCCGAGCGCATCTGGAACAACCTGATCAAGTACAAGTACGAAGGCGGGCTGTTTCCGGTCAATGCCAAGCGCGAAACGATCTGGGGCGTGCCCTGCTACAAGGATTTCGCCAGCCTGCCCGAAAAGCCCGATCATGTGCTGGTGCTGGTGCCGGCGCGTTTCGCGGTGCAGGTGATCCGCGACGCCGCCGCCGCCGGCGCGCGCTCCGCCACCATCGTCACCTCGGGCTTCAGCGAGTTGCAGGACGAGGACAGCCAGCGGCTGGCGGTCGAACTGAAGCAGGCCGTGAACGAGACCGGCCTTGCCGTCACCGGCCCGAACTGCCTCGGCAATCTGAGCGCGGGCGAAAAGCTGTTCACCAATATCGACGACCGCATCGTCACCATGGAAGCAGGCCCGGTGGCGATTGCCGGGCAATCCGGCGCGATCGTGATGGCGATCCGCCAGACGCTGGAAGATCGCGGCGTCGGCGTCGGCTACATGGTCACGACCGGCAACGAGACCGGCCTCGAGACGCCGGACCTGATGGCCTATTTCGCCGCCGATCCCTCGATCCGCGTCATCGTGGTCTATCTCGAAGGCGTCCGGAACACGAAGGTGTTCCGCGAGGCCTGCAAGGCCGCGCGCGCCGCCGGCAAGCCCGTCATCGCGCTCAAGCTCGGCGCCTCCGAGGGCGGCCGCGCCGCCGCGATGGCGCACACCGGCGCGCTCGCCGGCTCGATCGAAACCTTTGACGCGATCTCGACGCGCGAAGGCGTGATCCGCGTCCGCGGGCTCGACGAACTGATCGAGACCACCGAATGTTTCGTGCATGCCGATCCGCCCAAGGGCAACCGGCTCGCCGCGGTGTCGCTGTCCGGCGGCAAGCGCGGCCTGCTGATCGACGCGTTCTATTCGGCCGGCCTGAACTTCGCGCCGCTCAGCGCGAACGCGACCGAGCAACTGGCAAAAATGCTCGGTCCCGGCAGCATCGTCGGCAATCCGCTCGATGCCGGTTTTGCCGCGGTCGTGGACCCCTCGGTCTACATGAGCTCGATCAAGATCATGATCGACGATCCCGATACCGACATCGTCATCATCGACGCCGAACTGCCGAAGGCGCCGCATGAATTGCGCGAACGCAATCTGCGCATCGTCAACGAGATGGCGGGCGCCGCCAGCAAGCCCGTGGTCTACATCAGCGCGATGTCGATCGGCTTTACCGAATTCACCAAGGGCTTGCGCAAGTCGCTGCCGAACATCGCGGTCATGCAGGGCCTCGACCGCGCGGTCGGCGCGATCAAGTCGCTGATCGAATATTCTTCGCTGCGCAAGGAAGTGCCGGACATCAAGTCGAGTTCGAAGGCTTCGGCGCGCGCGGTGCTGGAGAAGGCGCTCAAGAGCGCCAATGGCGCCGCGGCGCTCGACGAGGTCGCCTCGAAGAAGCTGCTCAAGGCCTACGGCATTCCGGTTTCAAAGGAAGAGATCGCGCAGACCGCGGCGGAAGCGGTGAAGATCGCCAAGAAGATCGGCTTTCCGGTGGTCGCCAAGGTCGTCAGCGCCGACATCCTGCACAAGTCCGACATCGGCGGCGTGGTGCTGAACCTCAACAGCGCGGCCGAGGTGAAGAAGGCGTTCAACGACATCACCGCGCGGGTGAAGAAGCTCAAGAGCAAGCCGAAGCTCGAAGGCATTTTGATCGCGCAGCAGGTCAAGGCCGATCTCGAACTCGTGGTCGGCGCCTCGCTCGACGCCGAGATGGGGCCGGTGGTGCTGTTCGGCACCGGCGGCGTCGATATCGAACTGATGAAGGACGTCGCGCTGGCCGGCGCGCCGCTGGACGAGGCCGAGGCGAAGCAGCTGATCGCCAAGACCAAGGCCGGCGTGAAGATGAAGGGCTATCGCGGCAAGCCGGCGCTGCACGAGGCTTCCGCCGTGAAGGCGCTGGTCGGCCTCTCCAATCTGATGGCCGACGCCGGCAACCGCATCGCGTCGATCGACGTCAATCCGTTTTTGATCAACAGCAAGCTCGGCGTCGCCGTCGACGGCCTGATCGTGCTGAACAACGCCGCGGCGAACAAGGCGGCGAAGCATTGAGGCGGCATGGATGCACGTCGTGATTGTCGTCCCGGCGAACGCAGGGACCCATAACCACCGTTGCCAATTGTTACGAAGACAACTGGCTCCGTCATCTCGCCGATGGGCCGCGGCGTATGGGTCCCTGCCTTCGCAGGGACGACGGAAGTAGCTACAACCCCATGCCCCACTTCCGCGCCGTCTGCACGACCCAGTCGCGATACAGCGTCAGCGGCGTGACGCCGGTCATGCCGCCGCAGCCCGCCGCGCCGTTCGGTCCGGTCGACCAGCTCACGACACCGACGATCACGGGACCACCTTGCTTGTCCTCGAACACCGGCGCGCCGGAATCTCCGGTGCAGGCGCCGAGCCCGTCGCGCGTGCCCTGCCCGACGGGATCGACGAGCCGGATCTGCAGCGTCCCCGGCTTGCCGGTCGCGACCAGGCCGGCGACGCGGATGGTGCCGCCGCTCTTGCCGTCGCCGCGCACGGTCACGCCGATGCCGGCGATGGTGAAGCGGCTGCCGACCATGATGGGGATGTTTGGCAGGCCGAGAGCGGACGGCGTCTTGCCCTTGGGCGGCGCCGCCAGTTGCAGCAACGCGACATCGGCCGTCGCGCGATGCGCCTGCATCGCCTGCATGTTGAAGCCGGGATGAATGGCGACGCTCTTGACGTCCTGCAGCGACGGCTGCCGGTCCGCGCCATATTCGACGATCTTGTAGTCCGCGCCTGATGGCACGCAATGCGCCGCGGTCAGCACCAGTTTCGGCGCGATCAACGCGCCGGTGCAAAAATTGCCGCGCGAGCCGACGATGGTGACGACGGAGCGCGCCACGCCTTCCGTCGACGGCGCACCGCCGCCGACGATGGCGTGCGCGGGAGCGGATAGCAGCAGGGCAAGGCTGGCGATCAGGCGGGGCAGGATCTTCATCGGCGCAGCAATAACCCGCGCGGCGCATGTCGCCAAGCGCCGGATCGCACTGGTTCCAGCGGGCAATTCGTGTTAGCCGCTCGACCAACACATTTGTTTCAGGCGGGGAAACAATGATCGAGGCAGTGATCTGGGATTTCGGCGGCGTGCTGACCACCTCGCCGTTCGAGGCGTTTACGCGGTACGAGACCGAGCGCGGGCTGCCCGCCGACATCATCCGGCGCACCAACGCCGCCAACCATCTGGAAAACGCCTGGGCGAAGTTCGAGCGCGCCGAAGTCGACATCCACGCCTTCGACGAGTTGTTCGCGACCGAATCGCGCGCGCTGGGCGCCGAGGTTCGCGGCAAGGACGTGCTGCCGCTGCTGTCGGGCGACCTGCGGCCCGAAATGGTCGAGGCGCTCAAGCGCGTGAAGGCGAAATTCAAGACCGGCTGCATCACCAACAACCTTCCGGCCAACGCCATCGGCAGCCACAGCGGCCGTTCGCTCTATGTCGCCGAGGTGATGGTGCTGTTCGACCACGTCATCGAATCCGCGAAGATCGGCCTGCGCAAGCCCGACCCGCGCATCTACCGGATGATGGTCGAGACGCTGAAGGTCGATCCGAAAAACTGCGTCTATCTCGACGATCTCGGCGTCAACCTGAAGCCGGCGCGCGAGATGGGCATGACCACGATCAAGGTGCTCAACGCCGCGCAGGCGATCGGCGAGCTCGAAGCGGCAACCGGGCTGACATTGCGCTAGGCGGAAATACCCGGAAAACTGCGGCCCGCCATGAGCAAAACGGCGCTTGTTCTTTGCCGGGAACGCAGGCAGAACATTGCGAAATCTACCGAATTCGGAGTTGAAACCCCGTGGCTGAAAATGGGCCGTCGGCCTCGATCGAGGCAGTGGAAAGCGGTCTTGCGGCGCAAGGCTATATTGCAAGCCGCCAGATCGCGACCGCGGTCTATCTGGCGCAGCAGATCGAAAAGCCGATCCTGGTCGAAGGCCCCGCCGGCGTCGGCAAGACCGAGCTGGCGAAAGCGATCGCCGCCTGGCGCGGCCTGAAGATGATCCGCCTGCAGTGCTACGAGGGACTCGACGAGGCCAAGGCGCTCTACGAGTGGAAATACGCCAAGCAGCTTCTGTACACGCAGATCCTGAAGGACAAGCTCGGCGAAGTGCTCGGCGGCGCGCCGACGCTGGAGGCGGCGCTCAACCAGCTGCACGATTTCGGCGACGTGTTCTTCTCCAAGGAATTCGTCGAGCCGCGGCCGCTGCTGCAGGCGCTGGAGCAGCCCGCCGGCTGCGTGCTGCTGATCGACGAAATCGACAAGTCGGACGCCGAGTTCGAATCGCTGCTGCTGGAAATCCTCAGCGATTTCCAGGTCACGATTCCGGAACTCGGCACGGTCGTCGCGGTCTCGCCGCCGACCGTGATCCTGACCTCGAACAGCGAACGCGATCTCGGCGACGCGCTGAAGCGCCGCTGCCTGCATCTGCATATCGGCTTCCCCGAGCAGAAGCTGGAAGAGCGGATCGTCGAAAGCCGGGTGCCCGGCATTTCGCAGACGCTGCGCAAGCAGATGGTGAGCTTCATCCACGAGGTCCGCACGCTCGACCTGAAGAAGCTGCCGTCGGTCAGCGAAACCATCGACTGGGCGCGCGTGCTGGTGCTGCTGCAGGCGCGCGAACTCGGCCACGAGGTGGTCAAGGACACGCTGAACGTTCTCCTGAAATACGAGGCGGATATCGAGGCCACCATGCCTCAGGTCTCCACCTTCATCGCCAAGGCCTCGCGTCAGAACGTCTTCGGATAGGCCGGCATGAGAGAGAACCTGCATCGCTTCTTTCGTGCGGCGCGGGGCGCAGGCGTCAGGCTCTCGCCGGCCGAAAGCATCGACGCGATGCGGGCCGTCTCCAAGGTCGGCTTTGCCGACCGCACCATCCTGCGCGACACGTTTCTGCTGACGCTCGCCAAGACGCAGGACGAGAAGAAGGCGCTCGGCGATTGTTTCGATCTGTTCTTCGATCAGCCCGAGCCGCAGTCGCCGCCCGAGGACGGCAAGGCCGACGAGCAGGATCCGTCGGAATCCAACTCAGCCTCCGATTCACCCGGCGACACCAGCGGCGGCGACGAGCAGGCCGACGGGCTCGGCCAGCTTGCCCAGATGCTGCTGGCGCAGGACCGCAACCAGATTTCGGCGGCGATCGCCAACGCGGCGAGCGCGGCCTCGCTGTCCGACATCCGCTATTTCACCCAGCGCGGCATCTTCTCCAATCGCATCCTCGACCAGATGGGCATCGAGCGCCTGCGCGACGATCTCGACAATCTGACGGCGACCAATCCGGCGCTGGCGGAACGGCTGACCAACGCGCTGGACGGATTGCGCGGCACGGTGCGCGAGACCGTTTCGCAGGCGCTGCTGCTGTACGGGCGCGAGGAAGCCGAAAACCTGCGCAATGAAATCCTGGCCAACGCGCCGCTGTCGCGGATCGAGCCGCGGCAGGTCGAGCAGATGCGGCGGCTGATCCGCCAGATCGCGCGCCGCCTGCGCGAGCGCTATTCCAAGCCGCGCAAGCGACAGCGCCGCGGCCATCTCGACGTTCGCCGCACCATCCGCCGCAACGCCGCCTGGGGCGGCGTGCCGTTCCTCACCGCCTGGAAGCGCCGCCACCGCGACCGGCCGAAGATCGTCGCACTCTGCGACGTCTCGGGTTCGGTGGCGCGGGTGTCCGATTTCTTCATGCTGCTGATCCACAGCCTGCACGAGGTCGTGGACGACGTCCGCTCGTTTGCGTTCTCCGGCCATCTGATCGAGGTCAGCGACATCCTCGAGGCAAAATCGCCGGAAGAGGCGATGGCCGAGATCATGTCAAAAGTCGGCTTCGGCTCGTCCGACTACGGCAACTCCTTCGACGATTTCGAACACGGCTGGATGAACGCGATCACGCCGCAAACCACCGTGATCGTGCTCGGCGACGCCCGCAGCAACAATCTCGATCCGCGCGCCGACATCGTGCGCCGCATCGCCGAGCGCTCGAAGCGTCTGGTCTGGCTCAACCCGGAAGGCCGCATGGCCTGGGGCTGGGGCGATTCCGAAATGCCGCGCTACGCGACCTTCTGCACCGTGGTCCGCCAATGCGCCACCGCAAAGCAGCTCGAACGCGCGGTGTCGGATATCGTGGCGAGCTATCAGTAGGCGTTCAAACCAGATCCGGCCAAGCCAACCTCCGCGCGATCACTCACGAAATAGATCGAGGGAACCGCACCAGCAAATTCCATCTCCACGGCAGGAAGCATCGCGCCTCATTTGAGTTTGCAGCGCGGCCATGGTTTAATCGCTTCACGCTCACATGCCGTAACTGGCGGCCGTTTTCACTGTTCGAAGCCGAGATGGATCTAGCCCGAAATCACGCGCCGGAGCGCAGCCGCGATGCGCTATCGGTGCTCAACTCGGTTTTCGGCCTGCCCGCCTTTCGCGGCGCGCAGCAGGAAATCGTCCGGCATGTGACCGACGGCGGCAACTGCCTGGTGCTGATGCCGACCGGCGGCGGCAAGTCGATGTGCTACCAGTTGCCCTCACTGCTGCGTGAAGGCTGCGGCATCGTGGTGTCGCCGCTGATCGCGCTGATGCGCGACCAGGTCGCGGGATTGCTGGAGGCCGGCGTCAACGCGGCCGTGCTGAACTCGACGCTGTCGTTCGCCGAGGCTTCCGAAGTCGAGCGGCGGCTGCTCGCCGGCGACCTCGACGTGCTCTATGTCGCGCCCGAGCGGCTGCTGACCCCGCGATGTCTCACCCTGCTCAGCCAGGCCAACATCGCGCTGTTCGCGATCGACGAGGCGCATTGCGTATCGCAATGGGGGCATGATTTCCGCCCCGAATATATCGGCCTGTCCGTGCTCGCCGAACGCTTTCCCGACGTGCCGCGCATCGCGCTGACGGCGACCGCTGACGAGATGACGCGCAAGGAGATCGTGACCCGACTCGGGCTCGAAGGTGCACCGAGTTTCGTCGCGAGCTTTGACCGTCCGAACATCCGTTATGAAATCGTCGAAAAACAGAATGCGCCGGCCCAGCTCAAGGCCTTCATCAGCGAGCGCCACGCGGGCGACGCCGGCATCGTCTACTGCCTGTCGCGCGCCAAGGTCGAAGACACGGCCCGGGCGCTGAGCGACGCCGGCATCCCCGCGCTGCCCTATCACGCCGGGCTGGATGCCAGCGTGCGGGCCCGCAACCAGGATCGCTTCATCAACGAGGACGGCGTCGTCATCGTCGCCACCATCGCGTTCGGCATGGGCATCGACAAGCCGGACGTGCGCTTCGTAGCGCATCTCGACCTGCCGAAGAGCATCGAGGCCTATTACCAGGAAACCGGCCGCGCCGGGCGCGACGGCAAGCCTTCCAGCGCCTGGATGGCCTATGGCCTGTCCGACATCGTGCAGCAGCGCCGCATGATCGACGAATCCACCGGCTCCGACGCGTTCAAGCGCGTGTCGATCGGCAAGCTCGACGCGCTGGTGGCGCTGGCGGAAACGGCGGGCTGCCGGCGCAGCCGCCTGCTCGGCTATTTCGGCGAGGAAGTCACCGGCACGAATTGCGGCAATTGCGACAACTGCCTGTCGCCGCCACAGCTTCGCGACGGCAAAATCCCCGCGCAAAAGCTGTTGTCCTGCGCCTACCGCACCGGGCAGCGGTTCGGCGCCATGCACCTGATCGACGTGCTGGTCGGCCGCATGACCGAGAAGGTCACGCAGTTCGGCCATGACAAGCTGACCGTGTTCGGCATCGGCAACGATCTGAACGAGAAACAATGGCGCGCGGTGATCCGCCAGCTGGTGGCGATGGGCCATCTGCGGGCGGACAGTGAAGCCTATGGCGCGCTGAAGCTGACCGAGAGCGCACGCGGCGTGCTGAAAGGCGAGACGGAAGTCATGCTGCGCGAAGCGGCCCCCGGCTCGCGCATTCGCGCCAGCCGCGCCAAATCAAGGCGCGGCGATCTGGCGCCGCGCGCCGAGACCAGACCCGCTGATGCACCCCTGCAGGCGGCGCTGCGCGCATGGCGCGCCGACATCGCGCGTGAACGGAACGTGCCGGCGTATGTCGTGCTGCACGATTCGACGCTGGACGGCATCGCAGCCGCGCGGCCATCGACGCTGAACGAGCTTCGGAACATTCCGGGGATTGGCGACAAGAAGCTCGAACACTACGGCGACGAGTTGCTCACACTGGTGCGGACGACAGACGGGTAGGCCGCTCGCGTGCTTCGCTTTCTTCTCCCTCGCCCCGCTCTTGCGGGGAGAGGGTCGGGGTGAGGGGCTCTCTCCACGAGTCGTGACCTCTCGATAGACCGGTACCCCCTCACCCGGATCGCATCTCCGATGCGATCCGACCTCTCCCCGCAAGCGGGGCGAGGTTAGGACGCCGCAACACGCGATCATCATCTCACCCATTCCGGAACGTATACGCATATCCATTGATCGCGGGCGCGCCGCCGAGATGGGCGTACAGCACCTTCGATCCCTTCGGAAAATAGCCCTTGTTCACGAGGTCGATCATGCCCTGCATCGATTTTCCCTCGTAGACGGGATCGGTGATCATGCCTTCGAGGCGCGCGGACAGCCTTATCGCCTCCTTGGTCTCTTCTGACGGAACGCCGTAAGCCGGATAGGCATAGTCCTCGATCAGCACGCAATCATCCTCGACGATCTCGCGGCCAAGTTCGACGAGGGCTGCGGTATTGCGGGCGATGTCGAGCACCTGCGCCTTGGTCTGATGCCGGGGTGAACGACGCGTCGATGCCGATCACTTTTCGCGCGCGGCCGTCCTTGGCAAATCCCACCAGCATGCCGGCGTGGGTCGAACCGGTGACCGTGCAGACGACGATGTAGTCGAAGGCGAAGCCGAGCTGCTTCTCCTGCGCCCTCACCTCCTCGGCGAAGCCGACGTAACCGAGCCCGCCATATTTATGCACGGAGGCGCCGGCCGGGATCGCATAAGGCTTGCCGCCCTTGGCTTTCACATCCGCGATCGCCTCTTCCCAGCTCTGGCGGATGCCGATGTCGAACCCTTCATCGACCAGTTGCACATCCGCGCCCATGACGCGGCTGAGCAGGATATTGCCGACGCGGTCATAGACCGCATCCTCATGCGGCACCCAGCTTTCCTGCACCAGGCGGCACTTCATGCCGATCTTGGCCGCGACGGCCGCCACCATGCGGGTGTGGTTGGACTGCACGCCGCCGATCGAAACCAGCGTGTCGGCATTGGAAGCGATCGCGTCGGGAATGATGTATTCGAGCTTGCGCAGCTTGTTGCCGCCAAACGCGAGCCCCGAATTGCAATCCTCGCGCTTGGCATAGAGTTCGACCTCGCCGCCGAGGTGCTGCGACAGCCGCTCCAGCTTCTCGATATGGCGTGGGTCCAAAGGTGAGCGGATAGCGCTCGAATTTTTCCAGCATCGTCATCCCCGTTGATGGACTGATCTCGGGAACGCACGTATCATTGTTGGTTGGGAAGGTGCTCTCCAATTTCGTGGATATTGTTCGTTAATATTACGCGCATGTGCAATTAAGCTATCATTTCCTTCATTATTTAGCCGAATTCCGAGAGAATCTTTCATGAGCTAGCCGGCTCGACCGCATCGACCTCAAGATATTGCGATTCCTGCAGAATAGCGGCCGGCTGACCAATGCCGAGCTGGCCGAAATGGCCGGCGTCAGCGCCGCGACCTGTCACCGCCGCACCCAACGCCTGTTCGACGAGGGGTTTATCGCCGAGGTCAGGGCGATGGTGGCGCCGCGCAAGGTCGGCAAGGGGGCGCTGGTCATGGTCGGCGTCGTGCTCGATCGCTCCACGCCGGAGAGCTTCGCCGCCTTCGAACGCTCGATCGCGCAGCTGAAATTCGTGCTGGATTGCCATTTGGTGGCGGGCGATTTCGACTATTTCCTCAAGATCCGGGTCGGCGACATGGAGGATTTCAACCGCATCCATGGCGAACAGTTGATCGCGCTGCCGGGCGTCCGCCAGACCCGGACTTTTTTCGTCATGAAGGAAGTGGTCGACAACGCACCGCTCGACTTCTGATGGCCTTTCGGCGCTGCAAAACGGGGTTTTCCCGCGCTGTCGACCGTGCCAGACTCTGGTCACACCGCGCGCCATGTCCTATCAACCGGGCCATGATCATGAGATTCTGCCGGCAGGCTTTCGCCCTTGCCATCGCCTTCATTGCAGTGCCGGCTGGCGCCTCGGAAGAGCTTCCGCGGCCAGAGCCCGATTCCATCATCTTCGCGATGATGTCCGGCAAGTGCAGGACGTTCAAGGTCGGCGGGCGGGATTTGCCGTGCCGGGCCGTGGCGTTCTCCCAGACCGAGGAAGGCCGGGGAAATTTCACGATCGCGATCAACGACCCCAGGGACGACAGCCGCATCATCACGTTTTCCGGCGACAACGGACGAAGGCCGGCCCCCAACGTGTACGAATTGCCGATCGACCGGATGATGCTGAAATCCAAGGATCGGCCGAAGGTCGATGGCCTCCCGGTACCGTCGATCGAATTGGCTACGGGGCTCTGCAGGCAGGTCGGCAATTTCGTAACGCTGGAACTCTCCAGCATCTCCTGCACCGCTGTCGACCAGAACGGCAAGAACTACGAACTACAGTACCAGTCCGACGGCACGCCGATGGCGGTGCGCCGCATCAAGCGGATGCGCGTCGGCAGTCCCGTGGTGTCGCCGTACGACGATATGAAATAAAACTGCGGGCTTGATCATGATCTTTCCGGAAAACCGGTTTCCACTTTTCCGGATCATGCTCACGAAACAAAGGGCCGCCGGCGGAAAACCGACGGCGGCCAAGGTCGGTCCACGCACGGCTCGCAATGGCGCGGACAAATTCAGGCTAGGGTGAAAATCCTCACGGGAGGTGGAGGCGATCCGTCAAACTCGAACGGCCGTCTTCATGCTGGCTTTACCGTACACGGCTCCCCGAACATCGACCCATCGGGTTCGCCGCCCGCATCCCACACGTCGTCCCGGCCTTGAGCCGGGACCCATACGCCGCGGCGCAGGTTGTTTAACACGATGGTGGACGGCTTTAGCTCAACAATTCCGCCGGTGGTTATGGGTCCCGGGTCAAGCCCCGGGACGACGGGGAGAGTGCGCCTACTCCGCCGCGTCGCCGATCATCTTTTCATACGCGTCCCGCATCTAGCGATATCGCTTCTGCCCTTCGCCGATACGACGAACCCTGGCGACCGGAGCGCTGCGGCGCGACTTGTCGACCACGGCCCGCTGCCGCCAGTCGGAAGCCCGCAATCCCGTCAACGAATGCGTCGGCAGCAGCGCGATTTCCTCTCGCACGGAATCGACAATCTGATTGAATTCCACTTCGCTCATCACACGCTCCAAAGCGCCGGGCCGACATTCTGTCGCCCGGTCCGTAAGAGGGCCCGCGCTGTACACAGATCATCACGCGAGTTTGTTGTTAGAAGGCTCGGCCACGGTCGCTTCGATGGCAAAAAGGGGCCGAAATCGGGAAGGTCAAGCCCGCGCAGTTCACAAGAACGCTGGTTCCACAGACTCGTGGCCGCCACCCCTTGGCCCAACTTGCCCGATGCGTGCTAGATTCGGCCACGAATCAGGAGAGCTTGCATGCCGGTAGACAGTGACAGCGCCATTGCGTGGCACCGCGCCCAGCTCAAGAAGCTTCGCGAGACCTTGAAGAATATCGAGACCACACGATTCACGGTCGGCGAGCATGCCCATTCGAGTCGAATCGGCAAGACGCAGAAGGCGGTTTCCGAACTCGAGCAGAAGATTCGTCAGTCGCAGCACATCATCGCCGCCTATGAGCGCCAGACCCGGCGGCCGCTCGCGACCGACCAGCGCAGCCTCGCCAGCGTGAGCTGGGGTACCTGGAATGCCCAGGTCCCTCACAGAAGCGGCAACAACTCGCGGCGGTGAAGGCTGCCGAACCAATCTAATTTTTCGCCGTCTCTTTTTCCTTCGCCTTTGCCTTGCACGAAATCAGGAACGTGAACGCCCGCGCGTTGCGCGCGATGTCGGCGGTCTTCAATTCTTCCTTGGCGTCGGAGATCTGATAGGGCACCACGCTGTTGTCGAGAAAATCCCGCAGCGCGCCGGTCTTGATGGCGAAGTTGATGTTCTCGGGAATGTTGCCGGTGGCCCTCACGAACTTGATGGCATTCAGCTTGGCCGCGACCACGCCGACGACGTCACCGCTCGATGCCAGTAATGGCCCGCCGCTGTTGCCGGGCTGAACGGCCGCGCTGATCTGCAAAAAGCGCGTGTCGTTGAATACGCCGCTGAGCGAACTCACGATCCCCGTCGTCACCGTAAAATCGGATGTCAGCAGCCCGTGGAAGGGATAGCCGATCGCCACCACGCTGTCGCCGGACTGGATTGCCTTGTCCCTGATCCTGGCGATGTCCTTGAACGTACCGGTAGCCTGCAGCAAAGCGAGATCGTTGGTCTCGTCGCTCGACACCAGGCGCAGCTTGGCCGGCGCCTCGCCGGTCGGATTGCCCAGGATATCGCCGACGCAGCCCTGCACGACATGCGCATTGGTCACGAGGTGTCCGCTCGTGCTGACGACGAAGCCGGTGCCCTTCTGGTCGAACAATCGGTCGGGCTTGGCCGGCGCAGCATCCGGCGCTGCCGCCGCCGCGGCGGTCGGCTTGGCGGCGGGCAATGCCGAGAAATCGCCGGCCGCGGCCAGGCCCGATTGCTTGATCTTGGCGACGCAATGCGCCAGCACCGGCAGCAACTGGTCGGTCCGGTCGAGGCTGAACTGAAACAGCTGGCCCTGCGTGTAGGCGGTCATGCTTTTCGCACGCCGGAACTGGGTGATCAGGGATGAATTGCCCGGCATCGGAACGCGTACCAGCTTGTCGGCTATCGGAATGCCATGAACGTTGAATGGTTGCTGTCCGTCGAAAGTCAGAGCCAGCGGAAACGCCTCGCCGGTCCTGAGCTTCCATTGTTCGTGCATGAAGCCGAGGCTCCAGCCACCACCGCTGTCGATCATCACGACAAAAAAGACGCCGCTGTCGTATCTCGCGCCGGCACCGCAATGCGAGAAGGCCCCGGTCTGGTCGTTGCTGTAGGCCCCGCCCTTCCAGTTGCCGACGCTGATCGAGCCATAAGGGCGCGCCTCCGCATTCGAAGCTGCAAAAATCGTACTCAACAGAACTGCAACCGCAGCAGCACGGCATTTCATCGGAATTTCTCCACACACTCCGGATGAGCATATTTGCCTTTGCAACCGGAGTCCATTTGGACCCATGCCGAAATTTCTTTCGTGGGAAACGAAAAACAGGTCCGGACCGGTTGCAGGACTGCACGCAACGCGTGCTGCCGAAGCGCTTCGTTAATTTCTTTGCTGGATCATCCGGAGACACCGCCTCGGCTGTCGTAGAATCGAGGCCGATTCGCATCCGCCCGCAGCAAATCAGCGCATCGCCCGGCAGGACAACGCATGGACTTGGCACACGGCGGAGATGATTTCGCGCAGAAGGACGTGCTGCGCCCGCCCGCGGCGGTGCTGATCCCGGGCCTCCTCGTCGCGCTTTATGCCTGGGTGATCCTGCTCACGACGATTCCCTATCCCGGCAAGATCGGGCTCGACTACAACACCCTCGGCACCGACTGGATGGTGTTCTACGGCGCGATCCGCTCGGTGCTCGATGGCAACGCCGCGCTGATCTTCGACGGCGACCGTTTTACCGACTACCTCAACACGGCGTTTGCGCCCTTGCTCTCGTCGCCGCTGGATTTTCGGCCGTGGGCCTACCCGCCGAGCTTCCTCGTGATGCTGCTGCCGTTCGCGGGCCTGGGCTTTCTCGGCTCGTATGTCGCGTTTCAGCTTGCGACCGGCGCCCTGCTGGCGCGGGCGCTGCTAGCGAGCACGGCCGCGCCATCGCCCGTCCTGCTGGTGGCCGTGCTGGCCTGCCCGGCATCGGCCATCAATGCGATCAACGGTCAGGCCGTCTTCCTGGTCGCAGCATTGATCGTCGGCGGCTTTGGCCTTCTCGAACGGCGTCCCTTTCTCGGCGGACTGGTGCTGGGACTGCTGACCTTCAAGCCGCAGTTTTGCGTCCTGGTGCCGATCGCGCTTGATCGCGGCCGGGCAGTGGCGCGCGTTGCTGGCGTCGGGCGTGTCGGCGCTCGCCATGATGATCGCGAGCGGAATGATTTTCGGATGGGATCTCTGGCTGCATTGGTTTCCGCTGATCATCGAGAATTTCGTCAGCCCGAGCGAGAAGTGGATCGCGTATGGCCGCATGTGGGGCCACAGCGTCTATGCCTGCGCGGTGCTGCTCGGCGTGCCGGCGCGGCTGGCGTCGTGGGTTCAACTGCTCGCCATGTTCGCTGCCGCCGTCTCCGTCGTCATCGCATTCCGGTCGCGGCTGGGGACACGGGAAAAGATCGCGGTCTTCCTCGCCGCCACGGTCCTCGCTGCGCCGCATTCCGGCCCCTATGACGTGACGCTGCTGGTCATCGCCGCGGCGTTCTGGCTGATGTCGCGCGCAGCGCCGCTGCCGCTGTGGTGCTGGACGCTGGCGTTCATGGTCTGGCTGCTGCCGATGCTGAGCCCGCCGGTGCTGTTTCCCGTGGCCCGGATCGCGCCGCTATTGCCGGTGCTGCTGATCGTGCTGCTGCTCCGGCCCGGCGCTTCCGCACCTGAGCCCGCGCGATAGGCGGGCACGACGGGAACCGCGCGGCGCGACCAAACGTCTCGGTTCCGGTCGATGTCCGGCCGCGCATTTTGATGGATCACCCCTGGCATCTTGCATACGGTACGGCCGGTTGCCGATCCTTCCCGGGTGAACGTTGCGCGGGAAGCAAAAAGCGCAATTGCGCCGCCAATGGCGGACGCGTGCCATAGCCGGAGGAAAATGCCGTGAAACCAAGTGTTGTCCGGAGCGCCCTGTTTTCACTCATCGCGGCCGTTGCCGTCGGGACCAGCCCTGCCCAGGCCCAGACATGGCCGGACAAGCCGATCACCTTCATCGTGCCGTTCGCGGCCGGCGGCGGCACCGACGCCTTTGCCCGGCCGCTGGCGGCCCAGCTCGATACCCAATTGGGCAAGCGCGTGCTGATCGAAAACCGCGCCGGCGCCGGCGGCACGGTCGGCGCGTCGCTGGCCTCGAAGGCCGCGCCCGACGGCTACACCTTCTTCATGGGCGCGGCGCATCACGCCATCGCGCCATCGCTCTATCCCAACCTCGACTACAACATCGAGAAGGATTTTGTCGCGGTGGCGCTGATCGCGCGGCCGCCGCAGGTCGTGGTCGTCAATCCGGACAAGGTCGCCGCCAAGACGCTCGCCGAGTTCATCGCCTACGCCAAGGCCAACCCGGGCAAACTGAACTACGGCTCGGCCGGCGCCGGCACCACGCATCATCTCGCCGGCGAACTGTTCAAGATCCTCACCAAGACCAACATCCAGCACGTGCCCTATCGCGGGGCCGGCCCCGCGATGCAGGACCTCATCGCCGGGCACGTCCCTGTCGTCTTCGACGGGCTCGGTTCGTCGGCGGCACCGATCAGGGCCGGGCAATTGCGCGCCCTTGCAGTCGCCGCACCAAAGCGCGTGCCGGCGTTCCCTGACCTGCCGACCGCCGCCGAAGCGGGTCTCGAAGGATACGAGGTGTCGACCTGGTATGGTCTGTTCGCGCCGAAGAACACGCCGCCGGACGTCGTGCAGCGGATGATCAAGGAACTGCAGACCGCCATGCAGACCCCGGCGATCAAGGAAGCCTGGGAGCGCAACGGCTCCGACGTCCCTGATGTCACCGGCCCGGCCTTCGCGAGCATGGTGTCCGCGGAAGTCGAGCGCTGGCGCAAGGTGGTGACGGAAGCGAACGTCAAGCTGGATTAGCGGCGCCGGACTCGGCTCAAAGCCCCTTCGGCGGGATGCCGGAGGGGCCCGAAAACAAAAATATCGAAAACAACCCCATGCAAAGTAGGATTGGACCGGCTTGCAGCCCTCATGACGGCTGACACCCGGCCGCCCTACTTCGCCTCGCTGGCCTTGATCCCCGAGCTTTCAATCAGCGTCGCCACACGCGGCAGATCGGCGGCGAACAGGCGCGCATGCGCCTCCGGGGTCAACTCATTGGCGGGGAACGGCAGGGTGCCGAGCTGCTTCAGCTTTTCCAGAAGCTCCGGCTCGGCCAGCGCTGCGCGCAGCGCCGCGTTCAGCGCGTCGACGGTTTCCTTCGGCGTGCCCTTCGCCACGTAGAGCCCATGCCACATCGAATAGCTGACCTCGGGCATGCCGAGTTCGGCGGTGGTCGGCACGTCCTTCAACTGCTCGAGGCGCTGCGGCGAGGTGATGGCGATGCCGTGCAGCGTCCCGGCCTGGATCTGCGGCAGCGCATTTGTCACCTGATCCCACAGCAGATCGATCTGCCCCGCCAGCAGATCGCCGATGGCAGGCGCCGATCCGCGATAGGCCACCACCGTCGGCTTGAAGCCGAGCACATTGCCCATCATGACGGCGCACAGATGGCTGTTGGTGCCGAGACCCCCATGCGCAAAATTCGCCTTGTCGCGCTGCGCCTTGATCCACGCGATGTAATCCTTCGGGCCCTCGCCGGGGATCGACTTGCGGCCGATCAACACCATCGGCGCGTTGTTGACGAGGCCGACCGCCTCGAACGCCGTCTTCGTATCGTAGCGCAAATTGGTGAACAGGCTCGGCGCCGCGAGCAATCCGACATGATTGATCAGAACCGTGGAGCCGTCGGGCGCCGAACGCGCCACGCGATCGTTGGCCAGCGTGCTGCCGCCGCCGACGACGTTCTCGATGATGATGGTCTGGCCGAGCGTGCGCGACATCCGCTCGCCGATGAGCCGCGCGACCGTATCGGTGCCGCCGCCGGCCGCATAGGGCACCACCAGCGTGATGGTCTTGGGACTGGATTGCGCGTGGGCCTGTGCCGAAAGACCGGCAAGCAACACACCCAGGCCGACAAGCGCACGCCTGCAAAGCCGATTGACCATGACGGCCCCCTCCCTGTTTGTCGTTGTGACGAATCCTTGCGGACGCGCTTCTTGGCGAACTCCCGCCGCGTCTGGCAGCGTGGCTCGCATTGCCTCGGATCATGCTGATTGCATCTGCGCAAATCAACTGCAAAGCGAGCGCCTGACGGGCAGGGAAACCACTCGACCGTGAGACCGGCGTGATACAATGTCGCAGAAGCGAAGATGACATTCGGACGGGGTTGGAATGAAACAGGCGGCCTATGTCGCGGTGGATTGGGGCACCAGCAGCTTTCGGCTTTGGCTGATCGACCGGGACGGCAACGTGCTCGGCGAACGGCGCAGCCACGAGGGCATGATGGCGGCGGGCAAGCCCGGCTTTGCGGCCGTGCTGCAAGCGCATCTTCAAGCCGTCGGCGCCGCGCCTGAACTGCCCGTCATCGTCTGCGGCATGGCCGGCGCCCGCCAAGGCTGGATCGAAGCCGGCTATGTCGATACGCCGGCGCCGCTCACGTCGATCCTGAAGCAGGCCGTTGTGGTGCCCGGACAAGACCGCGACATCCGCATCCTCCCGGGTATCGCGCAACGCGACCCAAAAGCGCCCGATGTCATGCGGGGCGAGGAGACGCAGTTGCTCGGTGCGCTGGGCATGGATGCGGCGGGCGAAGCGATCGTCTGCATGCCCGGCACCCATTCGAAATGGGTCAGGACGAACCGCGCGACCGTCGAGCGCTTCGCCACGTTCATGACGGGAGAACTGTTCGACGCCGTCACGCAACATACCATCCTGTCGCACGCGGTGGCCGGCGCCGACGCGGCGCAAGATATCGATGCGTTCAAATCGGCGGTCATGGCCGCATTCGAGACGCCTGCGCTCGCTGCCAATCTGCTGTTTCAGGTGCGATCCGGTCAGTTGCTCTACGGCGGCGAGCCGGCCGCAGCCCGCGACAGGATATCCGGCACGCTGATCGGCCTCGAACTGGCGGCGGGGCTTGGCCGAGAGCCATCGAAGTCCGGCATCACTCTGATTGCATCGGGCCGGCTGCAGATGCTCTACCTGTTGGCATTCGAAACGGTGTCCGTTCCGGTCCGGTCCATCGAGGCCGAGGATGCGGTCCGTCGCGGCCTTTCGATGGCCGCGCAATCGATCTGGAGTATTTTGAGATGAGCGATGTCCCCTTTCCGCCGATGAAGCGTCCGCTGGTCGCGATCCTGCGCGGGGTGAAGCCTGAGGAAACGGCTGACATTGTCGACGTGCTGGTCGAGAGCGGCATGACGGCGATCGAGATCCCGCTCAATTCGCCGGACCCGTTCCGCTCCATCGAGATCGCGGTCAGGAAAGCTCCGGCCGGAATTCTGGTCGGCGCAGGCACCGTCCTGACGCTCGAAGCCGTCGATCGGCTGCATGATGCCGGCGGCCGGCTGCTGGTGACGCCGAACGTCGACGTCGACATCATTGCGCGCGCCCGTGCGCACGGCATGGTCACGATGCCCGGCGTGTTTACGCCCACGGAGGCGCTGCTCGCCGCCAAGGCGGGCGCTTCCAGCCTGAAATTCTTTCCGGCGAGCGTGCTCGGCGCCGCGGGGATCACCGCCATTCGCGCCGTTCTTCCCGCCGGCCTGATGATCGCTGCCGTGGGCGGCGTCTCCGACAAAAATTTTGCGGACTATGTCAAGGCCGGCATTGTTGCGTTCGGCCTCGGCAGCAGCCTCTACAAGCCCGGGATGACGGCGGCGGAAGTCGCCGTTCGCGCCAAGGCGACGATCGAGGCCTACGATCTGGCGATCCAACACGGGAACTAGATCCTGCCCCGCGCAGGCGATGCTGGTCGCCGCCTTCGCCGCGCGCTAATGAGAACTCAATGCTCGTTTATATTCAGGTTCTCCGGCTGCTCGCGGCCGTCGCCGTCGTCGCCTTTCATGCCTGGGGTGTCGCACCGGACGGATTCAAGGTTCCCGAGAGCGCGATCTCCTTTGTCCTGTCGCACGGCGGTCATGGCGTCGACCTGTTCTTCGTCATTTCCGGCTTCATCATTTTTTATGCGACGCATCGCGCGACGCTGACGCCGGCGCAATTTCTGCGTCGCCGCGTCGAGCGCATCGCGCCGCTATATTTCCTCGTGACCTTTGCCGTCGTCCTTCTCGCAGCCACGCTTCCCGACACGTTCGGTACCGAGGGATGGTACACGCCCCGCCACATCCTCAAATCGCTGGCGTTCATCGCGTTCACTGACGGTGAAATGCCGGTCGTCTATCTCGGCTGGTCCCTCGAATACGAGATGTATTTCTATCTCGCCGTGGCGCTGCTGATGGCGCTCACCCGCGAGGTCTGGCGCAACATCGTGATGATTTTTTCCGGGCTCGCGATTGTCGGACGAATCCCGGGCATCGAGGCGGCGCTCGGAAATTATGCGTTCTTCGTCGACCCGATGATCCTCGAATTCGTTCTCGGGGTCATCGCGGCCAGCCTGTTCGCGAACGGCCGCGTCAGCTGGCCGATGAGCGTTGCCGCAGGCTGCGCGATCGGTGCGGTGCTGCGCCAGCGACCCCGCCAGCCGCGTCATCGTGTTCGGCATCCCCTCGGCATGCCTGGTTATCGCAGCCGCCTTTGCCAGCCGACGGCGCCTCATTCCGTCATGGCCGGAGCGTGCGCTGGCGCGGCTCGGGGATGCGTCCTATTCGATCTACCTCGCGCAGGTGCAGACGGTATCGTTGGCAGCCACGTCGATCGCGAGCCTCGTTCCCGCCATTCCGCCGTTGGCGCTCATTATGGTCACGAGCGGCATCGTCGTGGCGCTGGGTCTGCTGCTCAACATCCTGGCGGAGCGGCCCTTGCTCCGCCTCTGCCGGCGCATCGGCCCGCGCCGGACCGAGGCTCGGCTTATCCCGGAAGTGACCGTGCGCCGGGCAAGTAACGGCCCGGCTTTGCCGACGCCACACCGTTGGTCTAGAACCATCCGCATGACCCAATCACCGAATGCGCCCCTGCCGTTTGACGAACTTGCCAAGGCCATCGAGGCGCGCCGCTCCGTCTATGGATTCATCAGCGGATTGCGGCTCGACCGCGCCGCGCCCGGCGAGGCCTGGTCGAGCCTGCCTTATCGCCCCGTCTTCGTCGGCGACACCGAGACCGGCGTGCTGCATGGCGGCGTCGTCACCGCCATGCTCGACGAGAGCTGCGGCATGGCCGTCCAGCTCGCTCTCGACGGCACGCGATCGATCGCCACGCTCGACCTGCGGATCGACTATCAGAAGCCCGCGACACCCGGCCTCGCCATCAAGGCGCATTCGTTCTGCTATCGCGTCACCCGCTCGATCGCGTTCGTGCGCTCGGCCGCCTACCAGGAGTCCGAGGACGATCCGGTCGCCACCGCAACGGCGTGCTTCATGGTCGGCGCCAACCGGACCAACATGCTGACCGACGAGCGCATCCATGATGGCCCGCCCCCGGCGCTCGAAGCCCCGGAGGACCCGGCAAGCCTGTTCGCCAACAGCCCGTTCGCGCGTTGTCTCGGTATCCGCCCCGGCGAGGACGGCACGCTCGTGATGCCGTTCACGCCAAAAATCATCGGCAACCCGATGTTACCCGCCATCCATGGCGGCATGACCGGCGCGTTTCTGGAAACCACCGCGATCGTCGGCGTGACGCGCGAACTCGGCGCGCTGGCGCCGCCCAAGCCGATCGGCCTGACCATCAACTATCTGCGCTCCGGCCGCGCGCTGGATAGCCACGCCCGGGTTTCGATCGTGAAACAGGGCCGGCGCGTCGTCGCCTTCGAGGCGCAGGCATGGCAGGACGACCCGGCCAAACCGATCGCCTCGGCGTTCGGCCATTTCATGCTGAGGAAAGCGCCGGGCGCAGAGGAAGAGTAGGCCCGAGGCGCTGCAGCGATGCGACGGCAGCGGATATTCGCGTCAACCGAACCGTCGGATATCAGCGGTTCATTGCGGCGCCATGCCGATTGTCGGGCCGGACGATTTCGTTTGGCCGCGGGGTTCCGCGAGCCGCTCTCTGGCCTGTGCCTGGGCTGAGCGCGAATAATCGTCCTCGGCGGGGAGTTCCGCGGCCCTCTTATAGTCCGCGACGGCAAGCTCCATGTTGCCCTTTTGCTCGTGGCAACGGCCGCGTTCGAGATACGTACTCGGGGCCGTGATCCCGTTTCTGATCGCCTTGTCGAAGTCGGCCAACGCCTCGTCGATACGACCCATCGCCCGATAGATCGATCCGCGCGTGTCGAGAGCGAACTGATTGTCGGGAGCGAGGTCGATCGCCTTCTGCACGAGATCCAACGCGGCCTCGGCCTTTGGAAGACTTTCGCCGAGCATGTCCTTGGGCAGCTCCAGGAAGGACTTCCACGCCAGTTCGTTGTAGGCGGTCGCCCAGTCGCGATTAACGCGAAGCCTTGCTTTCGGGTCGCGCTTCAGCGCGCCGGCAAAGCTCATGTTGGCCTCCTCCACCTTTCCCTCTCCCATGAGTTCGGCACCGCGCGCGATCGAGGCAACGACGAGCTCTTCGGATAGGTGCTTCTTCTCTTCGGCAACACGCTTCTTCACGGAAGAGTTGCGCTCCGACGCCTTGGCAAAGGCAACGTTGGCCTCATCGTCGCGGCCGTTCCGGACGAGATCCTTGCCGCGATCGATGTAAGCATCGATCAAGGCTTCTTCGATCTGTTTGCGCGCCGCCGGATCGTGCACGGCCGCCTTGCCGAACGAAGTCATCGCATCGTCATAGTTGCCCTCGCTGATCAGGACGACGCCCCGTTTGATGCAGCCGTCCAGCCAAGCCTTTTTCAAGTCGCCATCCGCAGAAGGGTCTCGTTTCATGGCTTCGGCGAACGCGCTCTTGGCCGCATCGTCATTGCCTTGCTCGATCTGCTTCACGCCGCGCTCAATATAGGCTTTCGTCCATTCGACCTTGATACGGTCGGCGACGGATGCGTCGAACCGCAACGCTTCATCAAATGCCGCATTGGCTGCCTCATCGTTGCCTTCACTCAAAGGCTTCGTGCCGCGGTCAACGAAGGCATTCGCCCATGCGACATTTATTCGCGCGCCCGCGGACGGATCGTTTTTCAGTGCCCGAGCGAATATGGCCTTCGCATCTTCATCATTGACTTCACGCAGCAACTCCCGGCCGCGCCCGATGTAAGCACTCGCCCATTTGGTACGGGTGTCTGCCTCCCGCGCAGGATCCTGGCGCAGCGCCTCGGCGAATGCGACGTCCGCCTCGTCATTTTTCGCCTCCCGCACCAACTTTGATCCGAGAGCGACGTAGGCGGCCACCCAGGCCGTGTTGATGCGTGACGCCGCGGACGGGTCGCGTTTCAGCGCCTCGGCAAACACGCTCTTGGCTTCGTCGACCTTGCCTTCGACCAGAAGATCCTTGCCGCGAACGAAGAAAGCGGTGGCCCATTCCGCTTCGATGCGCGTGCTCGCGGACGGATCGCGTTTTATCGCGTCTGCAAAAGTGCGGCTGGCTTCGTCATCTTTACGTTCACGGAGCAGCGTGCTCCCCCGCGCGATGAAGGCGTCAACCCATTCTGCATCGATGCGTCCATTCGAGGACGGATCTCGTTTCAGCGCCTCCGCGAACATCGCCTCGGCATCGGGGTTCCGTTGCGCCCTCAGGTGATTGCGTCCAAGTTCGATATATGCCTTTGCCCATGCGTCGTTGACAGCACTGCCGGAACTGCGACCCAGCTGTTCCTTGAAGAGAGCGCTGGCCTCGTCGACCTTGCCACCGACCAGCAGGCGCCGGCCTTCGATCAGCGCGGATACCGAATCGTAAGGGTATTTTCCTTCGCCGCCGCACCAGCGCGGTTGCATTTGCGGGAGATAATAGCGCACGCGCTGAGCCGGCGACAGGCAGCGAACCACCGACGCCTTGGCCTGATCGATCAATGCTTGCCCGACCGGCAGGAGATGCCAAAGCCGGGCTGTGCCGTCGCTGGATCCGGTAATGATACGTGGTCCGTCTTCGGTGGCAGCCAGTGCAATGGCCGTCACGAAACGATCGTGCGCCTTGAACTCGGCAACTTTCGCATGGGTCGCGGCATTCCAGATCCGCACGCCGCCGTCTCTCGAGCCGGTGATGATGGCCGTGCGGTCCGGCGTCACGGCCACCGATGTAACCGCTGCTTGATGTTCTAGGGGCGGGGCAATTTCCTGCCCGGTCCGCACATCCCAGACGCGCGCCGTGTTATCAAGAGAACCGGTAACAATGTGGCTGTCATCGAGGACCGCCACCGCGAGTACGGCCAGTTGATGCCCCTTGAACACTGCTGCCTTCCTCGTAGGATGTCGCCGTTGGCTTCCAAATCCTGGCCGTCCTGTCGCTGGAACCGGTAACGATACGACCATCACTCATCGCAGCCACTGCGGTGATGGCGTCACTGTGGCCTTTGATCTCGATCGCCGTGGTCGGTCGCTCGATATCCCAAACGCGCGCGATCTTGTCCCGGGAGCCGGTAACGATGCGAGCGCCGTCCCGCATCACTGCCACGGCCGTGACGTCGTCCGGGTGAGGGATCTTGTGACGCAGCCTGCCTAACTTGGCGTCCCAAACGCGCGCCGTGTTGTCGTCCGATGCGGTGACGACCTGCGTTCCTCCCGGCGTTACGGCGACGGCCGTGACCACTCCCGCGTGTCCTCTCAGCACCTGCTGCGCCCCGGTTTTCGTATCCCAGATCCGGGCGGTCCTGTCGCTGGATGCGGTTACGATGCGAGCGCCGCCGGGCACTGCAGCGACTGCAGTTACAAAACCGGTATGCCCCTTGAATTGAGCCAATTCTGCGCGCGGCCTCAGGTCCCAGACGCGCATCGTCCAATCGTTCGATCCCGTTATCATGCGGTTACCGTCGGATGTGACGGCCACGGCGTTAATGGACGATTGGTGCCCTCCGATCTGTTTTAACCGGGCGCCGCTTTCGGCATCCCAAATGTACAAGTTCCCATCTTTGGAGCTGGAGACGATGTACTTCCCGTCCGGAGTGATCGTCACGTCGGTGACGGCATCAGAATGTTCCAACACCTGCGTGGATTCGTGCGTGTCCGCGTCCCATATCCGAACGGTCCGGTCGCTCGAGCCGGTGACGAACCGATTGCCTTCGCGCGTTACAGCCACGGTCGTGATCTGGCGATCATGCCCCTTGAGGTCCCAATACTTTGGCGTCTCCGAAAACCTTGGGCTCTCGAGATCCCAAATGCGTGCGTAATTTCTGTTGGAGGCGCCAGTAATGAGAACGCTGCGTTCGTCTGACACGGCCGCGCTGGTCACGACGTCCAACGAGTCAAAAACCTGCTCGGAGCCTGTCACCACGTTCCAGATATGCCCCTTCTTGTCCCTGGAAAAGCTGATGACGCGCCACGGCTCGGATATCACCGCCAAGGCGGTGACTGGGCTGCTGCTACCGCTCTCGAACGTGGCGATTTCGGCGTGCGTGTCGCCGTCCCAAATGCGTATATTGCCATTCCCGTATCCGGTGACGATGCGGGTCGGGCCGGAAATCACGCCAAGTGCCGTGACCGGCGGGCTGTCTGCAACCTTGAGCACCCCCAGTTCGGCGCCCAACTCGATATCCCAGATGCGCGCCGTGCCATCGTCTGACGCGCTGACAATACGATTTCCGCCGGGTATCGCTGCCACTGCATTGACTGGCCCGTTATGACCTCTGAGCACCTTCCTCTCGAGCAGCAGGCGCTGGGCCCGCTCGAGACTGACGGCGACGGCGGGCAAGAGTTGACGGGTCCTGACGGCGGAATCCTCGCTATTCTTGTCCGGCAGGGCCTCCAAGGCGAGAAGCAGACCGGTCCCTGCGTCACCCCGTCCGGTTTCCGTACTCGACTGATCGGCAATGTGCCTGAATTTTTCGAGGATCGCCCCCTGCTCGACCACCTCGTTCTGCCAGATCGCGATCCCCCATCCGACCGCTGTCATGACAGCAAAAATGCTGGCGGCGATCACGGCGCGGCGCAGCTTGCGTGCCTGGCGGGCCTCGAGCTCGGTGGCCTCTCGCTCCCGCTCGCGCTCGGCTTCGTCGGCGCGGCGCTTGTTGTCCTCGGCGATGCTGTCATTGATGAATTTGTGATCTTGCGCCGCGATATCCTTTGCCGCGCGACGTTGCACCCAGTCGCGGGCAAGCTCCAGCTCGCGGCCTGACAACCGGCCGCGCTGGTTGGCTTCGAATGCCGCGCGGGCCTGGCTGAGCCGTTCGCGCCAGATCAGGAAGTCACGGTCCTCCGCCAGCCATTCGCTGAACGGCGGCTGACGCAACAGCGTCTCATGCGCCACCTCGATCACCTCGGCGTCAACGCCGGCGATCTTGCGGCGATCCCTGATCAGCAGGCGGCGCTCGGCGAAGCGATCGATCAGCGGTTTTGCCTCGGCCGGAATTTCGTCGCGGGTCGCCACCCGCCGGATGAACTGGCCCGTCGCATTGACCTGGGCCAGGTGCGGAATGAACGCGGCGCGCGCCAGCGCAAGCTGCGCCTTGGGGTCCTTCGGCAACTGTCCTGCGGCGACGCCCTCCGCGAAGGCGTCCTTGACGGTGGTGCCGATCACGCCGTTCAGGCGCCCGAGCTTCTCGTAGCCGGACTAGACGTGAGTTCGTTGTCGGCGGCGTAATGCTCGTAGAGATGCGCCAGGGTGAAGGCGAGCAGCGGCAGGGCGTCCTGGCCGGAAATGTCTTCCAGCAGGGCTTCGACGAGTTGCGGGTCGATCTTGAGCGGGTTCGGCCTGACGAGCCGCGCCGGCTCTTCGATCACGTTGCGGTAGGAACCCTCCAGCATCATGTCGAGAGTGAATGTATCCTTGGGAAGCGCGGCCAGGTTCGGCTCGGACTGCAGCTGCGGGAAGGCATCCGAGCGCATCGCCACCAATGCGAGGACGCGTGGATCGGCCTTCAGCGTGCGGGTCAGGATCGCAATGAGGCGCGCGGCTTCGTCACGGCCGTCTTCATTGAACAGTTCCTCGCCCTGATCGATGGCGAGGACGATGGTCGGCGGCGGAACCGTCTCGCCGGCCAGGCCGGGCACTTGCGCGATGTCGCGCAGCGCCGCGAAGAGTTGCGAAAGCCCGTCGTCGGTCTTCTCGATGAACTCCTGGATGTCGGCACGGCTGCGCGGCAGGCCCAACTCGCGAATCCGGTCGGCGAATTGCGGCTGCGTCATCGTTTGCAGCAGCGCCTGCGCGAGGCCGAACTTGCCGGACATCGCCGCGCGCTCCGGCCGGATCACGGGCAGCGGCAACCAGCTTCGATCGTCCCGCTTGAGGCGCGGCCACAACCCGGCGCGCAGGAACGACGACTTGCCGGAGCCCGACGCGCCCAGGATGACCAGCATCCGTTCGACCCCGGTGCGGGCGAGACCGCGCATCTTGTCGAGGCCGCGCACGATCTGCGCGTCCCGTCCGAAGAACAGCGCGGCGTCCTTCTCCTCCAGAAATGCAAACCCGGGGTAAGGCCGGCGTCCGGGCTCCAGGGCGAAGCTCGACGGATCGAGACCGGCGCGCTTGAGGCCCTCCCTGAGCCGGACATAGGCGGCGGGATCGTTGACGAGATCGATCCATTGCTCGTCGGAAAGGTCGAGCGGCACCAGGCTCTTGTCGACCCCGATCAATGCCACGATGATCTTCTTGCCCATCAATCGGGCGGCGTCGATCTCCGACTTGCACCAGCCCGACGCCAGCCACTCGGGCGAGACCAGCGCCAGCACGAGTTCGCAGCGATGCGCGGCCTTCTGCAACGCCTCTTTCCAGCGCTGCCCGGCAACGATGCCGCGCTCCGGATCCAGGTCGAGAAAGACGTCGTCCCAACCGTTATCTTTCAGCCAGTTTTGAACCTCGATGGCCCGGTCGCTATTGCGGCTCGAGTGGCTGATGAAAATATTGGCCATGGCAGCGCAACCTCGCAAAAAGGTGCAATGCACACTGCCACTCCGGGCAATGCGCCGGATTACTGCGACGTCAATATCCTAGCACGGAAGATGCGCTGACCTGGTGTGAACTGCTTCACAACCAAACGGTGAATGACTGGCGCACGATCCGCCGTGCCCAGTTACCGCAGCAGCCTGGATGGCCGTAAGGAAGCGCCAGGGCAAGGGCCGGCTTCGGCCGCTCAAGCGGCGGCGCCCGACATGCGCTTGAGAACCTCAGCCTTTGGACCGTCCGCCACCAGCCGGCCCGAATCCAGCCAAAGAATCCGATCGACCAGCTGCAGCACGGGCGCTCTGTGTGTCGCAACGATCAGTGTCCGGGGGCCGATAAAGTCCTTCATGTTGCGCACCAGGCGCATCTCGAGCATCGTATCCATCGCCGACGTCGGCTCATCCAGCAAAAGCACTTTTGGATTTGCGAGCAGCGTTCGGGCCAGGGCGACCGACTGACGTTCGCCGCCGGATAGCCGCTCTCCGCGCGGACCGACCTGCATGCCGAACCCTTCGGGGTGACCGGCGGCGAAATCGGCGACGCCGGTGAGCTGCATCAGGGCGTTGAAGTGCTGCGGATCGATCTCATGCAGCCCGATGACGAGATTCTTCATCAAGGTATCGTCGACGATGCCTGTCGTCTGCCCCATGTAACCGAGCGCTTCGCGCAACGCGGCTGGCGCGTATTGTCGAACGTCAAAACCGTCCAGAAGGATCGATCCCCGATCCGGTTCAGCCAGTCTCGCGATCAGGCGAAGCAGCGTGCTTTTGCCGGAGCCCGATCGGCCGACGATGGCAATGCGCTCGCCGGGCTGGATCGTCGCCGATATGTCGTCGATCTGCCGCGATCCCTGGGCTGAATAGGAGAACGAGATGCCGGTCAATCGAAGGGCACAATTCTGCGGAGCGGACAACGCGCCGCTGTCGTCTCCAGCACTTTCGCTTTCGAACCGGGTCTCGTCCGCCAGCGACTTCAAAAGGACGCGGCTTTGCGAGGCGCGGTGGAAGGAGCCGACGAGCTGGCCGATGGGGGCGATGATCCGCCCAACCAGCAGCGAGCAGGTCAACAGGCCGCCGACGGTGATATTGCCCGCGGAAATCTCGTAAGCGCCGATGATCAGCACGATGGCGATCATCAGCTGCCCGATGGTGACGTTGGCGTAGGCGGCAAGGCTTTGCCACAGCCGGCTGACGTGGGACGAGTAGGCAAATTCGTCGAAGATGCGCTCGAACCGGTTCAGCACCCGAAGCTCGGTGCGCGTGGACTTGATCATCTCCAGCACTTCGACCGCCTCGTTCAGACGGTTCGACTGTAGCTGGGTCAGCGCCATCGAACGCTTTTGCTCCGCGTCGGAGCCGATGTTGGTCCAGTGATGCACCGCGATCAGCGCCGCGATGCCGGCCACCGGCGCCAGCACGACCGGCCCGCCGTTGATCCACAGCAGGACGAACACGATCAGCAGAAACGGCAGATCGATGGCAACACCGGTGACGAGCTGAGGGATCAGCTGCGTCATGCTGTCGAGATGCCGGAGTCGCAGCGAAATGGCGCCCGCGGAGCGCGGGGCCTCGGTCATCTTGGCCTCGAGCAGTTTTCGCATCGTGGAAGCCTGGATCGCGGCGCTGGCCGAACTCGCCAGCGAATCCTGAATCTTGAGCCGAACCCACCGGACCGCCATATCGGCCGACAACGCCAGCACCACACCGATTGAAATGGCCCAGAGGGTATCGAACGCCGAATGCGGAATCACACGATCGAAGATCAAGCCGGAGTAGATCGGCAAGGCCAGCAGCATCAGGTTGGAGAACGCCGCGGCGACGAGAAGCTGGACCAGCATCCGCCGGTGCCGGGCGGTCATGAACGAGAGAATTCCCCGGACGGGATCGACATCGTCCAGCGAGGCCACGCCCGAGGCCAGCTCCGCCAGATTATCGGCCGGCACGGCGCCGCGCGGCCGCACCAGGAAGATGGTTCCGGCCTCCTCCCGCGCCAACGCATCCTTGTCGATCGAATAGCTTTTCCCGGCATGCAGCCCGGTGAAGTGGCGACCTTGTCGCCCGATCAGCATGCGGCCCCTGCCGTCTTCGGTCAGCATGACCGCAGGCAGATCCTGGCTGTCGAGCGAACTCGCCGATCGGTTCTCGAACACGACGTCGATGTCGTTTCGCGCGGCAAACGAGACCAGCGCTTCGGGACTATCGATCTCGGTGGCAGCAGCCTGACGGGCCGGCTCTCCGCGCTGCAGCCGCCAGACCGATGCAATCTCGGTCAATAGACGCGCCAGCACCTCGGGAGGCGGCAATCGCGAGACGTCGAACCTCTGGGGATCCCGCTCCTGCCCGACGCCGATCGCGGCCAATCGGCCGAGCGCGGCATCGAAAACCGCGGCGGTACGCTCAGAATTGACGCTGAATGACATTACGCGCTACCGGCCCACAAAAGCGAGGCCCATGGTTACGCGATTAACCTTAATTGCCCGTGAACTGTTTTTTGGTTCAATGGGCTAGCCCTGCATTAACGAGTTATTCATTGCATCCGCTCCGCACCAAGACGCTCACCACAAGCGTTACCGCGCTGTCTGGCCCGGCCCCTGGGCCACGACCGGCTGCGGCAACGCCCGATGGTGAGCCGCAGGCGATCTTCCCCCGGCGCATCGACCGGATCGCGACCGAAGCGCAGGGACGGTTTGTCGTCATTGTCGGCGTGTGCACGCTACTGGCACTGATCTGGTCGGCCGTCGTACAGATCGACAAGGTGACCCGCGGATCCGGGCGTATCGTCACCCAGCAGACCAAGCAGGAAGTACAGCATCTGGAAGGCGGCATCGTCGCCGAGATCCTGGTCAAGGAAGGCGAGACGGTGGTTACCGGCCAGCCGCTGATGCGGGTCGAAAACAGGTTTTTCAAATCCGAGCTGGCGCAGGCCGCGATCGAAATGGCTGCAAAGCGCGTGCGGCTGGCGAGGCTGCAGGCCGAAACCACGGGGGCGAAGGATGTGCCCTTCTCGCCCGACATGATGGGCGCGAGCCGCGAAGGCATCGAAAGCGAGCTGGCGCTGTTCCGGCGTCGCCAGGCCAACCTCGGCGAGCAGCTTTCAATCCTGTTTCAGCAGCAGCGGCAGAAGGAGATCGAGCTTTCGGAGCTGCGATCCCGCCTGCCCTCCGTCACGCGCGAGAAACAGATCTCGGAAGAACGCTATGCCAGTTTGCAGAAACTCAGCGCCGCGGGCGCCGCGTCCAACAACGACCGGCTCGAGACCGAGCGCGTCATGCAGCAGACGGTCGCGCGCCTGTCCGACCTTGCGCACGAAATCCCGCGTACCGAGGCCGCGCTGGCCGAAATCGGCCAACGAAAGGCGGAGGTGACCTCGCGCTTCCAGGCCGAGGCCGAGAAGGACCGCACCCAGACGACGACAGACATTGAAAAACTGACCAAGAGCATCGAGGCATTGCAGGATCGCATGCAGCGATCCGACGTCAATGCGCCGGTGAGCGGCGTGATCAACAAGCTCAACGTCACGACCATCGGCGGCGTCATCAAACCCGGAGAATCCCTGGTCGAGATCGTGCCGGCCGACGGGTTGATCGGCATCGAGATGAGATTATCGCCGGCGGACCGCGCCGATGTCTGGCTCGGCCAGCGGGCCATCGTCAAGATCAGCGCTTATGAGTTCTCGGTCTATGGCGGACTGAGCGCCCGCGTCTCGGACATCTCGCCCGACGCGCACCGGGATGATCGCGGGACACCCTATTTTCGCGTCCGGCTCGAGGCCGATGCCCATGCGCTGGGCCCCGACCATCCGGTTCTGCCGGGCATGCTCGCCGACGTCGACGTGATCGGAAACCGGCAGAGCGTTCTCGGCACGATCCTGAAGCCGCTCCGGCGCATCAAGGACAACGCGCTGCGGCAGTGATTTGCCGCTTGCGCCTTCCGGTGCGGTTCAGCCATCTTCGTTCTCAAGCGACCAGCGAGAGGTGGGCCACGACGTTCGTATGAGAAGCATCGTCGTAGATCGTGTAGTTCGTGATGTTGCCGACCGTGTCGACGTCGTAATTCGCGATCGCATCAGTGACGTTCACCGTGTCGCCGCCGTTGATCTGCATCGTCAGCGTATTGGCCGCCCCACCCGCGATCTGGGCTGATCTGGCTGCCGGAGAGACTGACCGACGCATTGACGTTGCTCGCGGTGAAGTCGATCGACTGCACGTTCGTCAGCGACGCGAGCAGCTCGGTGTCCGTGATGGTGCCCGAGTTCGCCGACAGGCTGACCGAATTGGTTCCAGCGCCGCCGTCGATCGTTGTACCCAGCGCCAGCGACGATCCGTCGATGATGAAGATGTCGTCGCCGCCACCGCCGAACAGGTGATCCAGTCCGCCGCCGCCATTGATGGTGTCGTTGCCGGATGAGCCGGTGATGGTGTTGGCCCCGGATGAACCCGTCAAGGTGAGGCCCGAGGACAGCCCCGAGGCGTCGATGTTCTGGAAGCCGGTGACGGAGGTCGAATCGCCCGAGGTTTGATCGCCATTGGCAAGGTTGACCGTCGTCGCGGCGCCAAGCACGAGCGTATTGCTTCCCGTACCGCCGTCGATCGACGTCTCGGTGCCGCGATAGGTCACGGTGTCGTTGCCGCCGCCGGCATTGATCGTGTCGGCGCCGCCGCTGCCATCGATCGTGTCGTTGCCCGATCCGCCGGTCAGCGTATTGGCCGACGACGAGCCGGTGATCGAGATGCCGGAGGAGATGCCGGATGCGTTGACGTTCTGGAAGTTCGTGACGTTGGTCGAATCACCCGTCGTCTGATCGCCATTTCCGAGATTGACGTCCGTCGCGCTCGCCAGCACCAGCGTGTTGGTTCCGGTACCGCCGTCGATCGACGTTTCGGTGCCGTGATAGGTCACGGTGTCGGCGCCACCGCCGGCGTTGATCACGTCGGCACCACCGCCACCATCGATCGTATCGTTGCCCGAGCCGGTTGCGATCGTGTTGGCGCCCGACGATCCCGTTACCGTCACCGCCGACGAGATGCCCGCCGCCGCCAGGTGCTCGAAATTCGTCACGCCGACGCTGTCGCCGGTTGTCTGGTCGACGCCGGCGGCGACTGCGAAGTTGATCGCCGAAATGCCGCCGAGCGAGGAAATCGACAGCGTGTCGTTGCCGTTACCGCCGTCGATCGAGACCTCGGTGCCGCGATAGACGACCGTATCGTCCCCGCCACCGGCATTGATGGTGTCGGCGCCGCCGGCGCCGTCGATCGTATCTGCGCCGGAGCCGCCGGTGATCGAGTTCGCGGCGGAGGAGCCGGTCAGCACCAGAGCTGACGACTGGAGCGAGCCATCGATATGGCTGAAATTGCTGACGTTGGTCGAGTCGCCGCTGGTCTGGTCGGCGTTGCCAAGGTTGACCGTGCCGACAGCGCGAAGCAGCAGCGTGTTGGTGCCGCCGCCGCCGTCGATCGAGACTTCGGACCCGTAATAGGACACGGTATCGTTGCCGAGGCCGGCACTGATCGTGTCAGCGCCACCGCCGCCGTCGATGGTATCGGCGCCCGTGCCTGTCGTGATGGTATTGGCTCCCGAGGAGCCGGTGATCGAGAGCGACGCGGAGAGGCCCGCCGCGTTCACGTTCTGGAAATTGCTGACCGCCGTCGAATCGCCGGACGTCTGGTCGCCGTTGGCCAGATTGACCGTGGCTGCGGTTGCCATCGTCAGCGTGTTGGTGCCGGCGCCGCCGTCGATCGAGGTCTCGCTGCCGCGGTAGGTCACGGTGTCGTTGCCGCCGCCGGCATCGATCACGTCGGCGCCGCCGCCGCCATCGATCGTGTCGGCGCCCGAACCCGTCGTGATGGTGTTCGCGGCTGAAGATCCGGTGACGGACAATGCGGAGCTGAGCGCGGAGGCGTCCACGCTCTCGAAATTGACAGCGCTGACGCTGTCGCCGGTGGTCTGATCGACCCCGGCCGCAACGGAGAAATTGATTGCCGTGACGCCGCCGCCGGCCGCCATGACGAGCAGGTCGGTTCCGGAGCCGCCATCGATCGAGGTTTCGGTACCGCGATAGGTCACGGAGTCATTGCCGCCGCCGGCATTGATCGTGTCCGCGCCGCCGCCGCCATCGATCGTGTCGGCGCCCGAACCGCCCGTCAGCGTGTTGGCCGACGACGAGCCCGTGATCGTCACGGCAGAGGAAAGGCCCGACGCATCGACATGGTTGAAACTGTTGACCGTCGTCGAGTCGCCCGAGGTCTGGTCGGCATTGGCCAGATTGACGGTTGCTGCCGCGGCCAATACCAGCGTGTTGGTGCCACCGCCGCCATCGATCGAGGTTTCCGTACCGCGATAGGTCACGGTGTCATTGCCGAGGCCGGCGCTGATGACGTCGGCGCCGCCGCCGCCGTCGATGACATCATTGCCCGACCCGGTCGTGATCGTATTCGCCGCGGACGAGCCGGTTACCGTCAGCGCAGAGCTGAGGGCGGACGCATCCAGGCTCTCGAAATTGGCGACGCTGACGCTGTCGCCCGTGGTCTGATCCGCTCCGGCCGACACGGAGAAATTGACCGCCGTCGTGCCGCCGGAAACCGCCAGCACCAGCGTGTCGCTGCCCGTTCCGCCGTCGATCGACGTCTCGGCGCCGCGATAGGTAACCGAGTCGTTGCCGCCACCGGCATTGATCGCGTCGGCGCCGCCGGCGCCGTCGATCGTATCGTTGCCGGAGCCGCCGGTGATCGTGTTGGCCGAAGACGAGCCCGTGATCGAGACGGCCGAAGAGAGCGCCGACGCATCGACGTTCTGGAAACTGGCGGTCGTCGTCGAGTCACCCGAGGTCTGGTCGGCATTACCGAGATTGACTGTTCCTGCCGCCCTGAGCACCAGCGTATTGGTACCGGTGCCGCCGTCGATCGACGTTTCGGTGCCGTAATACGAGATGCTGTCGTTACCGCCGCCGCCGACAATGGCGTCCGCGCCGCCGCCGCCGTCAAGCGTATCGTTACCGGAACCGCCGGTGATCGTGTTGGCGGACGACGTACCCGTGATCGAAATGGCCGCCGACAGCGCCGTTGCATCGACGTTCTGGAAATTGTTGACCGTCGTCGAATCGCCGGAAGTCTGATCGGCGTTGGCGAGATTGACGGTCGCCGCCACCGCCATCACCAGCGTGTTGGTGCCGCCGCCACCGTCGATCGAGCTTTCGCTGCCGCGGTAGGTGACGGTGTCGCTGCCCAGGCCGGCATTGATGACGTCCGCGCCGCCACCGCCGTCGATGATGTCGTTGCCGGAGCCGGTCGTGATCGTGTTGGCCGACGACGAGCCCGTCACCGTCAACGCCGAACTGATCGCCGAGGCATCCAGGCTTTCGAAATTGGCGACGCTGACGGTGTCGCCCGTCGTTTGGTCCGCTCCGGCGCTGACGGCGAAATTGACCGCGGTGATACCGCCGCCCGCGGCCAGAATCAGTGTGTCGGTCCCCGAGCTACCGTCGATCGAGGTCTCCGTGCCGCGATAGGTCACGCTGTCGTTGCCGCCGCCGGCATTGATGGCGTCAGCCCCGCCGGCACCGTCGATGGTGTCGCCGCCGCTGCCGCCGGTGATCGTATTGGCCGACGACGAGCCCGTGATCGTGACCGCCGAGGAGATTGCCGACGCATCGACGTTCTGGAAGTTGGTGACGTTGGCCGAAATCGCCCGAGGTCACGTCGGTATTGCCGAGGTTGACGGTCACGGCCGCGCGCAGCGTCAGCGTATTGGTGCCGGTGCCGCCGTCGATCGAGGTCTCCGTGCCGTAATACGACACGGTGTCGTTGCCGCCGCCGGCCGAAATCGCGTCGGCGCCGCCGCCCGCGTCGATGGTATCGTTGCCGGTACCGGTGCTGATCGTATTCGCCGCCGAGGACGCCGTGACCGTCAGCGCCGTGGTCATGATCGACGCGTCGAGGTTTTCGAAGTTCGCCACGCTGGCGCTGTCGCCGGCGGTCTGGTCGGAGCCGGCGGCAACCGTGAAATTGACGGACGTGATTCCGCCGGCCGCGGCAAGCACGAGCGTATCGCTGCCGGAGCCGCCGTCGATCGCGCTTTCGGTGCCGCGATAGGTCACGGTGTCGTTGCCGCCACCGGCGTTGATCGTATCCGCGCCGCCCGCGCCGTCGATCGTGTCGTTGCCGGAGCCGCCGGTGATGGTGTTGGCCGACGAAGTGCCCGTCAGCGTAACCGCTGAGGATAGCGCTGTTGCGTCGATGTTCTGGAAACCGGCAACTGTAGTGGAGTCGCCCGAGGTCTGATCGACGTTGGCGAGGTTGACGGTCACGGCTGCATTCAGCACCAGCGTGTTGGTGCCGGTGCTGCCATCGATCGACGTCTCGGTGCCGCGGTAGGTCACGCTGTCATTGCCACCGCCGGCGCTGATCGTGTCAGCGCCACCGCCGCCGTCGATCGTGTCGTTGCCGGAACCGCCCGTGATGATGTTGTCCGCCGACGAACCGGTGATCGACAGCGCGGTCGACAGGCCGGACGCATTGACGTTCTGGAAGTTGCTGACAGTCGTCCCGTCACCCGAGGTCTGGTCGCCATTGGCGAGATTGACGGTCGCGGCCGCGTTCATCACCAGGGTGTTGGTGCCGGTGCCGCCGTCGATCGACGTTTCCGTGCCGCGGTAGGTGACGGTATCGTTGCCGCCGCCGGCATTGATCGCGTCGGCGCCGCCGCCGCCATCGATGGTGTCGGCGCCCGAGCCGGTCGTAATCGTGTTCGCCGCGGACGATCCCGTCACCGTCAGCGCCGAGCCGACGAGCGACGCATCGAGGCTTTCGAAGTTCACGACGCTGACGCTGTCCCCAACCGTCTGGTCGGAGCCGGCCGATACGCTGAAATTGACCGCGGTCGTGCCGCCGCTGGCGGCCAGCACCAGGGTGTCGGTGCCGGCTGCCGCCATCGATCGAGGTTTCGCCGCCGCGGTAGGTCACGGTGTCGTTGCCGCCGCCGGCAGTGATCGTGTCGGCGCCGCCGGCGCCGTCGATCGTATCGACGCCGGACCCGCCCGTGATGGTGTTCGCGCCGGACTGAACCGGTCAGCGATGTCGCCGACGACAGCGCCGATGCATCGATGTTCTGGAAGTTGGTGACGTTCGCGGTGTCGCTGGATGTCTGGTCGGCATTGCCGAGATTGACCGTGCCGGCCGCGCGCATCACCAGCGTGTTGGTCGCCGGTGCTGCCGTCGATCGAGGTCTCGTTGCCGTAGTAGGAAACGGAATCGTTGCCGCCGCCCGCGCTGATGACGTCGGCGCCGCCGCCGCCGTCGATCGTGTCGTTGCCGGAGCCGGTGGTGATCGTGTTCGCCGATGACAGGCCGGTCACGGTGATCGCGCTCGACAGCGCGCCGGCATTGAGGTTTTCGAAATTGGCGACGCTCGTCGTGTCTCCCGTCGTCTGGTCGACGCCCGAGGAGACGGTGAAGTTGACCGCCGTAACGGTCGCGCTCGCCGACAGGATCAACGTGTCGGAACCGGCGCCGCCGTCGATCGAGGTTTCGCTGCCATTGTAGGTGACGGTGTCGTTGCCGCCGCCGGCATTGATGACGTCGGCGCCGCCGCTGCCGTCGATCGTGTCGTCGCCGGAACCGCCGGTGATCGTGTTGGCCGAAGAAGACCCCGTGATCGACAAGGTCGCCGAGACGGCCGACGCATCGACGTTCTGGAAGCCCGTCACGGTCACGGAATCGCCGGTGGTCTGATCGGAATTGGCGAGATTGACCGTCGTCGCTGCCCGCAGGATCAGCGTGTTCGTTCCGGTGCCGGCGTCGATCGACGTCTCGGCCCCGTAGTACGATATCGTGTCGTTGCCCCCGCCACCGACGATGGTATCGGCACCGCCGGCGCCGTCGATCGTATCGTTGCCTGAGCCGCCTGTGATCACGTTGGCCCCGGAAGATCCGGTGATCGATACAGCCGCGCTGACGCCCGACGCATCGACATTCTGGAAGTTGGCGATCGTTCCGGCCCCGAACGAGAGCTGGTTCGCATTGGCCAGGTTCAACACCGCCGATGTCTTCAGGATCAGCGTGTTAGTGCCGCCGGCGCCATCGACCGATGTTTCGGAGCCGTACCAGGACACGGTGTCGTTGCCGGTGCCGGCATTGATGACGTCGGCCCCTCCTCCGCCGTCGATCGTATCAGCGCCTGATCCGGTGGTGATGGTGTTGGCGGATGACGAACCGGTGACGTTCAGCGCTGTCGAGAAAATACTCGCGTTGACGTTCTCGAAATTCGCGACTGTCACCGAATCGCCGGTGGTCTGGTCCGACCCCGCCGAAACGCCGAGATTGATCGCAGTCGTGCTGCCGGTGGCCGAGAACGTCAGCGTATCCGTGCCGCCGCCGCCATCGATCGAGGTTTCTACGCCGCGATAGGTGATGCTGTCGTTTCCGCCACCGCCGTCGATCGTGTCGGCGCCGCCGCCGCCATCGATCGTGTCGTTGCCACCGCCGCCGGTAATCGCGTTGGCGCCCGAGGAGCCAGTCAGGGTCACGGCGCCGGACAACGACGAAGCGTTGACGTTCACGAAATTGTTGACCGTGACGCTATCGCCGGTCGTTACGTCCGCGTTGCCGAGATTGACGTTGGTGACTGCGCGCAGCACAAGCGTGTTGGTGCCAGCGCCGCCGTCGATCGAAGCTTCCGCGCCGTAATAGGAAATCGAATCGTTTCCGCTGCCGCCGATCAAGGTGTCCGCGCCGCCGCCGCCGTCGATGGAATCGTCGCCGGTTCCGCCCGTGATGACATTGACGCCCGACGTGCCGCCGATCGAAACGCCCGTCGACAAGGCGGACGCATCGACGTTCTGGAAATTGGTGACGGTGACCAGATCGCCGACGGTCTGGTCCGCGCTCGCAAGGCTGACGGTGGCCGCCGTGGCCATCACCAGCGTGTTGGTGCCGCTGCCGCCGTCGATCGAGCTTTCCGCGCCCCGATACGTGATGGAATCGTTGCCCACGCCACCGCTGAGGACGTCGGCGCCGCCATTGCCGTCAATCGTGTCGTTGCCGGTCGAACCGGTAAGGAAGTTGGTACCCGAGGTGCCCGTGATCGAGATGCCCGTCGAAAGCGCGCTGGCGTTGACATATTCGAAATTCGTCACCGTGACGGTATCGCCGGTGGTCTGGTCGGTGCCCGATGTGAGGTTCACCGCGGTGACGCCGCCGCTGGCCGCGAGTACGAGCCAGTCGTTGCCGCTGCCGGCGTCGATCGACGTTTCGGTGCCACGGAAGGTGACGGTGTCGTCGCCACCGCCCGAGCTGATGACGTCGGCGCCGCCGCCGCCGTCGATCGTATCGACGCCGCTGCCGGTCGTGATGTTGTTGGCGGCAGAAGAGCCCGTCACCGTCAGGCCGGCGCCGACGGCGCTGGAATCGAGGTTCTGGAAGTTGAGGACCGAAACGGTGTCCCCGGTGGTGATGTCCGTGCCCGCCGTGGCCGCCAGGTTGACCGCGGAGAGGCCTGATACAGCCTTGACGATCAGCGTGTTGTTGCCGGTGCCGCCATCGATGCTGGTTTCGGCGCCACAATAGTCGACCGTGTCGTTGCCGCCACCCGCGGCGATGACGTCAGCGCCGCCGCCGCCACGAATCACATCGTCGCCCGTACCCGTCGTGATGGTGTTGGCCGTGGACGATCCCGTCACCGTGACGGCCGTGGTCAGGATGCCGGCATTCAGGCTTTCGAAGCCGGTGACGTTGACGGTGTCGCCCGTCGTCTGGTCGGAGGCCGAGGCCAGGTTGACCGCCGTGATACCACCCGCGGCGGTCAGCACCAGCGTGTCGGTGCCGGCATTGCCGGTGATCGAGGTTTCGGTGCCGTAGAACGAGACGGTGTCGTTGCCTTGGCCGGCATCGATCACGTCGACGCCGCCGCCGCCGTCGATCGTGTCGTTTCCGCTGCCGCTCGTGATGGTGTTCGCACCGGACGAGCCCGTGATCGACTCGCCGCCGTCGAGATGAACGTGGCGTCGACGTTCTGGAAGTTGGTGACGTTGGCGCTGTCGCCGCTGGTCTGATCCGCGTTGGCCAGATTGACGGTGACGTTGTTGAGCAGGATGAGCGTGTTGGTGCCGGCGCCGCCGCTGATCGCGGTGGCTCCCGTTCGGTAATAGACGCTGTCGTTGCCGCCGCCGGCGTCGATCGTGTCGGCGCCGCCGGCGCCATCGATGACATCGGCGCCGGAACCGCCGGTGATGACGTTCGCCCCGGATGAACCGATCATGTTCATGCCGGTGGCAATCGCCGAGCCATCGACATTCTGGAAATTGGTAACCGTCGTGAGATCGCCGGTGGTCTGGTCGGTATTGCCGAGATTGATGGTGGCCGCCGCCTGGAGCAGCAGCGTGTTGGTGCCCGTGCCGCCGCTGATCGCGTTTTCGCTGCCGTAGTAGGACACGGTGTCGTTGCCGGCGCCCGCGTTAATGTTATCGCCGCCGCCGCCGCCATCGATGATGTCGTTGCCGGAACCGGTCGTGATGTTGTTGCCGCCGGACGAGCCGGTGATGGTCAGGGCCGTCGTCGCGACGCCCGCATTGATATGTTCGAAATTCCTGACGCTGACGGTGTCGCCCGTGGTCTGGTCGTTGCCGGCGGCAACCGCGAAGTTCACCGCCGTGATGCCGCCAAGCACCGCGAGAGTCAGGGTATCGGCGCCCGAGCCGCCATCGATCGAGGTTTCCGTGCCACGATAGGTGATACCGTCGTTGCCGCCGCCGCCGTCGATGACATCGGCGCCGCCGTTGCCGTCGATCGAGTCGCCGCCCGAGCCGCCGGTGATCACGTTCACGCCGGACGAGCCGGTGATCGATGCACTCGAGGAAAGCGCCGAGGCATCCACGTTCTGGAAATTCGACACGACCGTGACGTCGCTCGACGTCTGGTCGACCGACGCCAGGTTCACGGTGCCGGTGACGCGCATCACCAGCGTATTGTTGTCGGCACCGCCGTCGATCGACGTCTCGGTGCCCCAGTAGGCGACGCTGTCGTTTCCGGCTCCGGCGACGATCGTGTCGCCACCGCCATTGCCATCGATCGTGTCGGCGCCCGAGCCGGTCGTGATGATGTTGGTGGAGGTCGAACCGGTGACCGTCAGCGCCGTCGCGAGCGCACTTGCGTCGAGATTCTCGAAATTCCTGACGAGCGCAACGTCGCCCGTGGTCTGGTCGGACCCGGCCGTGACGGAGAAGTCAACGGCGGTCGTCCCGCCGCCCGCTGCCATCACCAGGGTATCGACGCCGCTGCCGCCGTCGATCGACGTCTCGGCGCCCTGGTAGGTGACGACGTCGTCGCCACCGCCCGCCGTGATCGTATCGGCTCCGCCGCCGCCATCGATCGTATCGTTGCCCGCGCCACCGCTGAGGACGTTGACACCCGACGATCCCGTCAGCGAGACGCCGATCGCGAGCGACGACGCATCCACGTTCTGGAAGTTCGCAACCGCGGTGGTATCGCCCGACGTCTGATCGGCATTGGCGAGATTGACCGTCGCGGCCGCCCGCAGGATCAGCGAGTTGGTGCCGCCGCCGCCGTCGATCGACGTCTCGGCGCCGTAATAGACGACGGTGTCGTTGCCGCCGCCTGCATCGATGATATCGGCTCCGCCACCGCCATCGATGGTATCCGCGCCCGAGCCGGTCAGGATGGTATTCGCAGCCGCGGATCCCAGCACGCTCAGCGCAGTCGACAGCGCGCTGGCGTCGATGTTCTCGAAATTCGAGACGGAGACCGTATCGCCCGTCGTCTGGTCGGTTCCGACGGCCACGGCGAAGTTGACCGACGTCGTGCCGCCGGAGGTCGTCAGCACGAGGGTATCCGATCCGTTGCCGCCGTCGATCGACAGCTCGGTGCCGCGATAGGTGACGGTATCGTTTCCGGCACCCGCGACGATCGTGTCGCCGCCGCCGCCGCCGTCGATCGTATCGTTGCCCGACCCACCGGTCAGGGTGTTGGCGGCCGAAGAACCCGTGATCGACACGCCGCTCGACAGCAGCGAGGCATCGACATTGGCGAAGTTGAGGACGTTGGTGCTGTCGGCGGAAGACTGATCGGCGTTGGCCAGGTTGATCGTGGCGGCGGCCCGCAGCAGCAGCGTGTTGTTGCCACCACTGCCATCGATCGTGGTTTCGGTGCCGCGATAGGACACGGTGTCGTCACCGGCCCCCGCGTCGATCACGTCGGCGCCGCCGCCGCCATCGATCGTATCGCCGCCCGAACCGCCGGTGAGGATATTGACGCCGGATGAACCGGTGATCGAAGTCGCCGCCGACAGGGCGGACGCATCGACGTTCTGGAAGTTCGTGACGGCGGTGACGTCGCCCGTGGTTTGATCGATATTGCCGAGGTTGACCGTGGTCGAGACCGTCATGACCAGCGTGTTGGTGCCTGCGCCGCCGTCGATCGAAACTTCCGCGCCGCGATAGACGACCGAATCGTCGCCGACGCCCGCGGCAATGATGTCCGCGCCGCCGCCGCCATCGATGGTATCGTTGCCCGAGCCGGTGCTGATCACGTTCGCTGAAGCCGACCCTGTGACGCTGAGCGCGGTCGAGAGCGCGGTTGCATCGAGGTTCTCGAAATTGCTGACGCCGACGACGTCGCCGACGGTCTGGTCGGCGCCTGCCGCGACCGCGAAATTGACCGCCGTCGTTCCCCCGTCGACGGCCATGACGAGCGTGTCCGAACCCAGGCCGCCGTCGATGGACGCCTCGGTGCCGCGATAGGTCACCGTGTCGCTGCCGCTGCCTGCTGCAATGACGTCGGCGCCGCCGTTGCCGTCGATCGTGTCGTTGCCGGTGCCGCCGGTCAGGACGTTGACGCCGGAAGAGCCCGTGATCGAGACGCCCGTCACGAGCTGGGAGGCGTCCACGTTCTGGAAACCTGCGACCGTGACGACGTCGCCCATCGTCTGGTCGACGTTGGTCAGATCGACCGTGGTCGCCGCCCGCAACAGCAGCGTGTTGTTGCCCGCGCCGCCATCGATCGAGAACTCGGTGCTGCGGTAGGAGACGGTATCGTTGCCACCGCCCGCATCGATGATGTCGGCGCCACCGCCGCCGTCGATGCTGTCATTGCCGGAGCCGGTGGTGATGACGTTCACGGCCGACGAGCCCTGGACCGTCAACGCCGAGTTCGCGACGGACGCGTTGAGGTTCTCGAAGTTCGCAACGGCGACGCTGTCGCCCGTGGTCTGGTCGGCGCCGGCTGCGACCGCGAAATTCACCGCCGTGATGCCGCCTGTGGCAGCCAGCACCAGGGTGTCCACGCCGGTGCCGCCGTCGATCGACGTTTCGGTTCCCTGGTAGGTCACCTGGTCGTCGCCGCCACTGGCGTTGATGATGTCAGCGCCGCCGCCGCCATCGATCGTGTCGTTGCCGAAGCCGCCGATGATGGTGTTGACGCCGGCCGAGCCCGTGATCGAGACGCCTGCCGCGAGCACGGATGCATCGACATTCTGGAAGCTGGTGACGTTGGTCGCGTCGCCGCTGGTCTGGTCACCCGCGGCGAGGTTCACCGTGGTCGCCACCTTCAGCGACAGCGTATTGACACCGGTGCCGCCATCGATCGACGTCTCGCCGCCGCGATAGGCGACGTTGTCGTCGCCGCCGCCGGCCACGATGACGTCCGTGCCGCCACCGCCGTCGATGGTGTCGTTGCCCGAACCGGTCGTGATCGTGTTTGCGAAGGCGGAACCCGTGACGACGACCGCCGTCGTCAGGGCGCTGGCGTCGAGGTTCTCGAAATTGGTGACGCTGACGGTGTCGCCGGTGGTCTGGTCCGAACCGGCCGCGACGGCAAAATTGACGGCGCTGAGGCTGGCGCCGGCGGAGACGATCAGCGTGTCGGTGCCGGTGTTGCCGTCGATCGACACTTCCGAGCCGCGATATTGAACCGTGTCGTCGCCTGCCCCGGCATTGATGACGTCGGCGCCACCACCGCCATCGATCGTGTCGTTTCCGGAACCAGAAGATGATGGTATTGGCCGACGAAGAGCCGGTGATGGAGACCGCGGTCACCAGCGCCGACGCATCGACGTTCTGGAAACTGGAGACGTTGGTCGAGTCGGCCGTGGTCTGGTCCGCATTGGCCAGGTTGACCGTCGCCGCCGCCCTCATCACCAGCGTGTTGGCACCGGCGCCGCCATCGATGGACACTTCGGTGCCGTAGTAGGAGACCTGAGTCATTGCCGCCGCCGGCGCTGATGACATCGGCGCCGCCGACGCCATCGATGATGTCGTTGCCGGAGCCGCCAGTGATGACGTTGGTGCCGCTGGTGCCGCCGATCGTGATCCCGGTCGAGAGCGCCGACGCATCGACGTTCTGGAAGTTCGAGACCGCCGCGGTATCGCCGGTGGTCTGGTCGGAGTTGGCCAGGTTGATCGTCGTGGCCGCTCGCAGGATCAGGGTATTGGTGCCGGTGCTGCCGTCGATCGACACTTCGGAATTGTAGTAGGAGACCGTATCGTCGCCGGATCCGGTATTGATGACATCGGCGCCGCCGCCGCCATCGACGATATCGTTGCCGGAACCCGTTGTGATCGTGTTGGCAGACGCCGAACCCGTGACCGTCAGCGCGGTCGAAACCACCGAGGCGTCCAGGTTTTCGAAATTGGTGACGGCGACCGTGTCGCCGGTGGTCTGGTCGACGCCGGCCGCGACGGCAAAATTGACCGCCGTAACGCCGCCCGACGCCGCGAGCGTCAGCGTGTCCGATCCGGTGCCGCCGTCGATCGACGTCTCCGACCCCTGGTAGATGACCTGATCGTTGCCGCCGCCGGCATTGATGACGTCAGCGCCGCCCGCGCCGTCGATCGTATCGGCGCCCGAGCCGCCGGTGATCGTATTGGCGCTCGCCGTGCCTGATATCGAGACGCCGGTCGACAGCAGCGACGCATCGACATTCTGGAAATTGGCGACGGTGGCGGCGTCGCCCGTCGTCTGGTCGGCGTTGGCCAGGTTGATCGTGGTGGCCGCGCGCAGCAGCAGCGTGTTGGTGCCCGCGCCGCCATCGATCGAGACTTCGGAATTGTAGTAGGAGACAGTGTCGTTGCCGGCGCCGGAATCGATGACGTCCGCGCCGCCGCCGCCGTCGATGGTATCGTTGCCGGAACCGGTCGTGATGGTGTTGGCCGCCGAGGAGCCCGTGACGGTCAGCGCCGTGGTCGCGACCGACGCATCGAGATTCTCGAAATTGGAAACGATCGCGGTATCGCCGACGGTCTGGTCGGCGCCCGCAGCAACGGTGAAGTTGACGGCCGTGACGCCGCCGGTCGCGGCCAGCACCAGCGTATCCGATCCGCTGCCGCCGTCGACCGAGGTTTCGGTCCCGTGATAGATCACGGTATCGGCGCCGCCGCCCGCGGCGATGGTGTCGGCGCCACCGGCGCCGTCGATGGTGTCGTTGCCGGTGCCGCCGGTCAGAACGTTGGCCGCCGAGGAGCCCGTGATCGTCACGCCCGCCGAGATGGCGGAGGCGTCGACATTCCCGAATCCGGTCACCGACGTCGTGTCGCCGGTGGTCTGATCGACATTGCCGAGGTTGACCGTGACCGCCGCGCGCAGCGCGAGCGTGTTGGTGCCGGTGCCGCCGTCGATCGACACTTCGGTGCCGTAGTAGGACACCGTGTCGTTGCCGCTTCCGGCCGAAATCACGTCGCCGCCGCCAGCGCCATCGATGACGTCATTGCCGGCGCCGGTGGTCAGCCAGTTGGCCGCGGTCGACCCCGTAACGGTCAGCGCCGTAGCCAGCGCGCTCGCATCGAGGTTCTCGAAATTCGAGACCAGGACGCTATCGCCGACCGTCTGGTCGGCTCCGGCCGCGACCGAGAAATTGACCGCCGTCACGGCCGCGCCCGCGCCCACCAGCAGCGTGTCGCTGCCGACACCGCCGTCGATCGATGTTTCGGCGCCGCGGTAGGTGATCGTATCGTCGCCGAGGCCGCCGGCGATGACATCAGCGCCACCGCCGCCGTCGATCGTGTCGTTGCCCGATCCGCCGGTGATGACGTTGGCGGTCACGGACCCGGTGATCGAGACGGAAGAGGACAGCGTCGAGGCGTCGACGTTCTGGAAGTTGCTGACGATGGTTGCGTCGCCAACCGTCTGATCGACGCTGCCGAGATTGACGGTAGCCGCCGTCTTCATCGCCAGCGTGTTGTTGCCGGCGCCGCCATCGATCGAGTTCTCCGTACCGTAATAGGAGACATTGTCGTTGCCGCTGCCGGCATTGATGATGTCGGCACCGCCGCCGCCATCGATCGTATCGTTGCCGGCAGCCGGTCGTTATCGTGTTGCTGAAGACCGAGCCGATGACCGAGAGCGCCGAACTGACCGCGCTGGCGTCGAGATTTTCGAAATTGGTGACGTTGACGGTATCGCCGGTGGTCTGATCGACGTTGGTGGCAACGCTGAAGTTGACCGCCGTCGTTCCGCCGCTCGCGGCAAGCACCAGCGTGTCGGCGCCCGTTCCGCCGTCGATCGACGTCTCGGTGCCCCGATAGGTGACCGTGTCGTTGCCGCTGCCCGCCGCAATGACATCCGCGCCGCCGCCGCCGTCGATGCTGTCGTTGCCGGTGCCGCCGGTCAGAACGTTCGCGCCGGATGAACCGATGATCGAAATCGCGGCGGAAAGCCCCGATGCGTCGACGTTCTGGAAGTTCGAGACGCCGGCGGTATCGCCGACGGTCTGGTCGGCATTGGCGAGGTTGACGTTCGCCGCGGCGCGCATCACCAGCGTGTTGGTGCCGGCCCCGCCGTCGATCGAGTCTTCCGAACCATAGTAGGACACGGAATCATCGCCGGAACCGGCGTTGATGACGTCGGCGCCGCCGGCGCCGTCGATCGTGTCGTTGCCGGAGCCCGTCGTGATGATATTGGCGACGGACGATCCCGTGATCGTCACCGAGCCGGACAATCCGGAAGCGTCGACGTTCTGGAAATTCGCCACGCTCGTCGCGTCGCCGGTGGTCTGGTCGACGTTGCCCAGATTGACGGTCGTCACCGCCCTCAGCAGCAGCGTGTTGTTGCCGCCGTTGCCGTCCAGGCTGCTCTCCGAGCCGTAATAGGAGACGGTGTCGTTGCCGCCGCCCGAATTGATCACGTCGGCGCCGCCGCCGCCGTCGATCGTGTCATTGCCGGAGCCGGTCGTGATGATGTTGGCCGACGCCGAACCGGTCACGGTGAGACCGGTCGTCACCAGCGATGCGTCGAGATTTTCGAAATTCCGGATGTTTGACGAATCGCCGACCGTCTGGTCCGCGCCGGCCGCCACCGAGAAATCCACCGCGGTAACCGATGGCGCCCGTGGCGACCACGAGCGTATCCAGACCGCCGCCGCCGTCGATCGAGGCCTCAGTGCCGCGGAACGTCACCGTGTCGTTTCCGGCGCCGGCATCGATGATATCGGCACCGCCGACGCCATCGATGGTGTCGTTGCCGCTGCCGCCGATAATGGTGTTGGTGCCCGCCGAGCCCGTCAGCGAGATGCCCGACGACAGCGCCGACGCATCGACGTTCTGGAAGCCGGTGACGGAGACGGCGTCGCCGCTGGTCTGGTCGATGTTTCCGAGGTTGACCGTCGTCACGGCGCGCAGCACGAGCGTGTTGGTCCCGGTGCCGCCGTCGATCGAGACTTCCGAATTGTAGTAGGAGACGGAATCGTTGCCGGCGCCGGCGGTAATGACGTCCGCGCCGCCGCCGCCATCGATCGTGTCGTTGCCGCCGCCGGTGTGTATGACGTTGGCGCCGGACGATCCCGTCACCGACAGCGCCGTCGCCACGACCGAGGCGTCAAGGTTCTCGAAATTCCTGACGCTGACGGTGTCGCCGGCCGTCTGGTCCGCATTGGCGGCGACCGAGAAGTCCACCGCGGTAATGCCGCCACCGGCGGCAAGGACGAGGGTGTCGTTGCCGGCTTCACCGTCCACCGTGGTTTCAGTGCCGTAGAACGATATCGTATCGTTGCCGGCACCGCCGCTGATGACGTCGGCGCCACCGCCGCCATCGATCGTGTCGGCGCCAGCGCCACCCAGAATGGTGTTGGCCGCCGCGGACCCGATGATCGCGATGCCCTGCGCCGACAACAATACCGAGGCGTCGACATTCTCGAAGTTCGAGACCGTCACGCTGTCGCCGTAGGTCTGATCGGAGCCCGCGGCTCCGCTGAGGTCGACCGTGGTGATGCCGCCGGACGCCCGGAGCACCAGGGTGTCGATGCCGGTGCCGGCGTCGATCGACGCTTCGGTGCCGCGATAGGATATCGTGTCGCTGCCCGCGCCGGCGCTGATGATGTCGGCGCCGCCGGCGCTGTCGATCGTGTCGTTGCCCGCCCCTGTCGTGATGACGTTGGCGCTGGCGCCGCCCGTCACCGTCAAGTTCGTCGTGACCGCGCTGGCGTCGAGATTCTCGAAATTGGTGACATTGACGCTGTCGCCGGTGGTCTGGTCGTTGCCGGCAAGGACGCCGAAATCGACCGCGGTGACGCTGGTCCCGGCCCGGAGGATCATCGTATCGGATCCGGAGCCGCCGTCGGCCGACGTCTCGGTTCCGCGGACCGTAACGGTATCGTTGCCTCCGCCGGCATTGATGACGTCGGCGCCACCGCCGCCGTCGATCACGTCGGCGCCCGCGCCGCCCGAAATGGTGTTGGCGGCCGCGGACCCCACGACCGAGATCGACTGGGTCGAATTGAGCGAGGTCGCATCGATATTCTGGAAGCCGCTGACGGCGGTGAGGTCGCTCAGCGTTTGATCGGCCGCAGAGAGGTCGAGTGTCGCTGACGTGCGCACCACCAGCGTGTTGGTGCCGCTGCCGCCGGCGATCGAGATTTCACTGCCCCAATAGTCGACCGAGTCGTTGCCGCCGCCCGCATTGATGATGTCGGCACCGCCGCCACCATGAATGATGTCGTCTCCCGAGCCGGTGGCAAGCGTATTGCCGAGCGCCGAGCCGGTGACGGTCAGGGCCGTCGTCATGGCGCTGGCGTTGAGGTTCTCGAAATTGGTGACCGCAACGGTATCGCCGGCCGTCTGGTCGACGCCGGCAGCCACCGCAAAATTGACATCGGTGACAGTTGAGCCGGCCGTCAGCAACAACGTGTCCGAACCCGTTCCGCCGTCGATCGACACTTCGGAACCGCGATAGATGACCGTGTCATCGCCGCCGGCGGCGTTGATCACATCCGCACCGCCGCCGCCGTCGATCGTGTCGTTGCCGGCGCCGCCGGTGATCGTTTCGGCGGCCGAGGAGCCGGTGATCGTGACACCGGTGATCAGCGCCGATGCGTCGACGTTCTGGAAGTTCGAGACGTTGGTCGAATCGCCGCTGGTCTGGTCGGCATTAGCGAGGTTGACGTTCGCCGTGGCGCGCAACAGCAGCGTGTTGGTGCCGGCACCGCCATCGATCGACACTTCCGACCCGTAATAGGAAACCTGGTCATCGCCCGCGCCGGCGGCGATCGTGTCGGCGCCGCCGCCACCGTCGATCGTATCGTTGCCGGTTCCGCCTGACATGACGTTTGCAGATGACGAACCGATCAGCGTGATCGCCGACGACAGCGCGGAGGCGTCGACATTCTCGAAATTCAGGACATCGACGGCATCGCCGGACGTCTGATCGACATTGGCCGGAACGGAAAGATTGACCGAGCTGGTTCCGCCCGATGCCTGCAGCACGATCGTGTCGTTGCCGGTGCCGCCGTCGATCGAGGTTTCCGAACCCTGGTAACTGACGGTGTCATTGCCGCCGCCGGCGGCGATCACGTCCAGGCCGCCGCCACCATCGATCGTATCGGCGCCGGCGCCGCCGGTAATCGCGTTGGCGCCCGTCGAGCCTGTTATCGAGATGCCCTGGGTCGCGTTCAGGATACTGGCGTCGACATTCTGGAAATCGGTCACAGTGACCGAATCGCCGGAGGTCTGGTCCGCGTTGGCCAGGTTGACGGTCACCGCGGTCTTGAGCTGCAGCGTGTCGGTGCCGGTGCCACCGTCGATCGACGTCTCGGTACCGCGATAGGCGACCGTGTCGTTGCCGTCCCCGCCGATGATCAGGTCGGCGCCGCCGGCGCCGTCGATCGTATCGTCGCCGAGGCCGCCGACGATGGTGTTGGCCAGCGAATTGCCGATGATGGTAACGCCTTCCGCCGCGCTCAACGCGCCGGCGTCGACGTTCTGGAAGTTCGAAACCGTCACGGCATCGCCGACGGTCTGGTCGACACGGCCAAGGTTGACGTCGGTCGCGGCCTGCAGAACCAAATTGTTGACGCCGGTTCCGCCGTCGATGGAGAATTCCGTGCCGTGATAGGACACGGTGTCGTTGCCGGTGCCGGTGTTGATGACGTCGGCGCCGCCGCCGCCGTCGACGATATCGTTGCCCGACCCGGTCGTGATGGTGTTCGCCGCGGCCGAGCCCGTCACGGTCAGCGCCGTCGTCAGCGCGCCACCGTCGAGGTTCTCGAAATTCGTGACGCCGGTCGTGTCGCCCGATGTCTGATCGTTGCCGGGCGAGACGGAAAAGTCGACATTGGTGACCGCAGAGCCGGCGATCAGGACGAGGGTGTCCGAACCCGCGCCGCCATCGACCGATGCTTCGGTGCCGCGGAAGGTAACCGTGTCGTTGCCCCCGCCGGCCGCGATCACGTCCGCGCCGCCGCCGCCGTCGATCAGGTCGGCGCCGGCGCCTCCGATGATGGTGTTCGCCCCCGACGAACCGACCACCGAGACGACCTGCGTCGAGGTCAGGCCCGAGGCATCCACGTTCTGGAAATTCGAAACAGTCGCAAGGTCGCCCGCCGACTGATCGGAGGCGCCAAGGTCAAGCGTGGCCGACGCCCGGACAACCAGGGTATTGGTGCCGCCGCTGCCGTCGATCGAGACCTCGGAGCCCCAATAGTCGACGGCATCATCGCCGGTGCCGGCCGTGATGATGTCAGCGCCGCCGCCGCCATGAATGACGTCGTTGCCCGAGCCTGTCGTGATGACGTTGGCGGAAGACGATCCCGTCACGTTGAGCGCCGTGGTCATGGCGCTCGCGTTGAGGTTCTCGAAATTCACGATGCCGACGGTGTCGCCGGTGGTCTGGTCGGTCCCGCCGGCAACGGCGAAGTTCACGGCTGTGACGGTGCTGGCCGCCGCCAGCACCAGCGTGTCCGAGCCCGTGCCGCCATCGATCGACGCTTCGCTGCCGCGCGTCACGATCGTATCGTCGCCGCCACCGCCGCTGATGACGTCGGCGCCGCCGGCGCCGTCGATCGTATCGTTGCCGGCGCCGCCGGTGATCGTGTTGGCGGCAGCCGATCCGGTGATCGTCGCGCCGACCGCAAGCGCCGAGGCATCCACGTTGACGAAATTGGCGACGTTGACGGCATCTCCCGTCGTCTGGTCGGCGTTGCCGAGATTGACGGTTGCCGCGTTTTTCAGCACCAGCGTGTTGGTTCCCACGCCGCCATCGATAGCGACTTCGGAACCGTAATACGACACGGTGTCGTTGCCGATGCCCGTCGAGATCGTATCGCCGCCGCCGCCGCCGTCGACGATATCGTTGCCGGAGCCCGTGGTGATCGTATTCGCCGACGATGAACCGGTGACCACGATACCGGTCGCGATAATGGATGCGTCGATGTTCTGGAAATTGGCGACGTTGACCGTGTCGCCGATGGTCTGGTCGGCGCCGGATGCAACGCTCAGGTCCACGCGCGTGATGCCGCCGGCATTGTCGATCAGCAGCGTATTGGAGCCGAAGCCGCCATCGATCAGGATTTCGGCGCCGCGATAGTGAACCGTGTCGTCGCCGCTTCCCGCGTTGATGACATCGGCACCGCCGCCGCCATCGATGACGTCAGCCCCCGCACCGCCCGTGATGACGTTGGCCTGCGCGTCGCCCGTGATCGAAACGCCCTGCGCGGCGGAAAGCGCGCTGGCATCGACATTCCCAAAGCCGGTGGCATTGACCGAATCGCCGGTGGTCTGGTCCGCGGCGGCCAGATTGACCGTGGTGACGGCCTTGAGCTGCAAGGTGTTGGTGCCGGAACCGCCGGCAATCGAAGTCTCCGTGCCGCGATAGGCCACGGTATCGTTGCCGGCGCCGGCGTCGATGACGTCAGCGCCACCTCCACCGTCGATCGTGTCGTTGCCGGCGCCTCCGGTGATGATATTGGCAAGGCCGTTGCCGAGAATATTGATGCCTTGCGCCGAGCCGAGCAGGCTGGCGTCGACGTTCTGGAAATTGGATACCGTGACGGCATCGCCGACGGTCTGGTCGACATGCCCCAGATCGATATCGGTTGCCGTCGCATCACCAGCGTATTGACGCCGGTCCCGGAATTGATCGACGCTTCGGTGCCGTAATAGGTGACCGTGTCGTCGCCCGCGCCGGTGTTGATGATATCGGCGCCGCCACCGCCATCGACGATGTCGTTGCCGGCACCGGTCAAAATCGTGTTGGCCACGCTCGAGCCGGTAACGGTGAGCGCGGTCGCCAAGGCGCTGGCGTCGAGGTTCTCGAAATTCGTGACAGCGACGGTGTCGCCCGACGTCTGGTCGGTGCCCGCCACCACGGCAAAATTCACCGCCGCAATGGTCGATCCCGCGCTGACGACCAGCGTGTCCGAGCCGAGGCCGCCATCGACCGAGGCTTCGGTGCCATGGATCGTGACGATATCCGCGCCCGCCCCGGCGCTGATGACGTCGGCGCCGCCATTGCCGTCGATCGTGTCCGCGCCGCTGCCGCCGGTCAGGATGTTCGCGGCCGACGAGCCCAGGATCGTAACACCCGTCGAGACGGCGCTGGCGTTGACATTGGTGAAGTTGGCAACGGCGGTCGAATCGCCCAACGACTGATCGACGGCCGAGAGGTCGATGTCGGCCGACGCGCGCAGCACCAGCGTGTTGCTGCCGGTCCCGCCGTCGATCGAGACTTCGGTGCCCCAATAGTCGACGGAATCATTGCCGGCGCCGGCGTCGATGACGTCGCCGCCGCCACCGCCGCGGATGATGTCGTTCCCGGAACCGGTCTGTATCGTGTTGGCCAGCAGCGAGCCCGTCACGGTGAGCGCCGTCGTCATCGCGGTCGCGTCCGAGATTCTCGAAATTGACGACGCTGGCGATGTCGCCCGCCGTCTGGTCGAGGCCGGCGGCTACCGAGAAATTGACCGCCGTGACGGTGCTGGCATTCGGCAGCACCAGCGTGTCGTTGCCGTCGCCGCCGTCGATGCTGATTTCGCTGCCGTGAACGTAGACCAGATCGTTGCCCGCGCCGGCGTCGATCGTATCGGCTCCGCCGCCGCCGTCGATGACGTCGGCGCCCGATCCCCCGGTGATGGTATTGGCAGACGCAGACCCGGTAATGGTCGCTCCGCTCGACAGCGCCGACGCATCGACGTTCTGAAAATTGGCGACATTGGTCGAGTCGAAGGATGTCTGATCGACGTTTGCGAGGTTGACCATGGCCGCGGCGCGCAACACCAGCGTGTTGGTGCCGCTACCGCCGTCGATCGAAACTTCGGTGCCCCAGTACGAAGCGGAGTCGTTTCCGGCACCGCCATCGATGACGTCAGCGCCGCCGCCGCCATTGATCGTGTCCGCGCCGCCGCCGCCGGTCAGGACGTTGGCCGCGCCCGAACCGATGATCGTGATGTCCTGTCCTGCGCCCAGTCCGCTCGCATCGACATTCTGGAAGTTGGACAGCGCCGTCGAATCGCCGACGGACTGATCGGCACGTGTGAGATTGATGTCGGTGGCATCGAGCAGGCGGACGGTGTTGTTGCCGGTTCCACCGTCGATCGACGCTTCGGTGCCGCGATAGGCGACGACGTCGTCGCCGGCGCCGGTCGCGATGACATCGGCGCCGCCGCCACCATCGACGGTGTCGTTTCCGCTGCCGGTAATGAGTTGGTTGGCTGCGGTCGATCCGATGACATCGAGTGCCGTGGACAGGGCACTGGCGTCGAGGTTCTCGAATCGCGTCACATTGACCGTATCGCCAACCGTCTGGTCGGCGCTGGCGGCAACGGAGAAATTGACCTGGCTAACGCCGCCCGAGGCGGCCAGCACGAGCGTATCGGATCCGGCGCCGCCGTCGATCGACGTCTCCGCCCCCCGATAGATGACGGTATCGCTGCCTGCCCCGGCGGTGATGGTGTCGGCGCCGCCGGCGCTGTCGATCGTGTCGTCGCCCGCACCGCCCCTGATGATGTTGGCGGCAGCGGAGCCGGTGAGGCTCACGCCCGTGCTCAGCGCGGAGGCGTCGACATTGATGAAGTTGCTGGCGAGGACGCCGTCTCCGGTCGTGACGTCGGCATTGCCGAGATTGACGGTGGCCGCGGCCTGCAGCAGCAGCGTGTTGTTGCCGCTGCCGCCATCGATGCTGTTTTCGGTTCCGCGATAGGAGATGCTGTCATCCCCGCCGCCGCCGTTGATGATATCGCTGCCGCCGGCGCCGTCGATCGTGTCGTTGCCGGCGCCGCCGGTCAGCACGTTGACGCCGGCCGACCCGACGATCGAGATCGCCTGGCCGGCGGTCAGCGCGGATGCGTCGACGTTCTGGAAATTGCTGACGGCGGTGGTGTCGCCGCTGGTCTGATCGGTCGCACCGAGGTTGACGTTGGCTTGGGCCAGCATCACCAGCGTGTTGTTGTCGGTGCCGCCATCGATCAGCGCTTCGGAGCCGCGATAGGTTACCGTATCGTTGCCGGCACCGGCATGAATGATGTCGGCGCCACCGGCGCCGTCGATCGTATCATTGCCGGAACCGCCGGTGATCGCGTTGGCGGCCACCGAGCCGGTGATCGAAACGCCGGTCGAGAGCACGGACGCGTCGACATTCTGGAAATTGGCGACGTTGACGGCGTCGCCGGTGGTCTGGTCGGCATTGCCGAGGTTGACGGTGACGGCGGCCGCCAGATTGAGCGTATTGGTTCCCGTTCCGCCATCGACCAGCGCTTCGCCGCCGCGATAGACGACGGTGTCGTTGCCGCCGAGACCCAGCAGGGTGTCCGCGCCGCCCGCGCCGTCGAGATAGTCGTTGCCGGCACCGCCGGTCAGGATGTTCGCGTTGGCGTTGCCGGTCAGCGTGTTGTTGCCCGTCGCCGAGCCGGTCAGATTGCTAATTCCGATCAGCGAGTCGCCGGCCGCCAGTCCTGCCGTCCCGGCCCCTGTCGTCAGATTGACGGTAACGCCGGTCGACGAGCTGCTGTAGTCGACGGTATCGATGCCGCCGTTGCCGATGAACGTATCGCCGCCACCGCTGCCGAAGAAAATGTTGTCGCCCGCAGTGCCGGTGAGCCTGTCGGCGTGGGTCGAGCCTTCGATATTGGTGAAGTTCTGAAGGACGTCTCCCTCGGCATAGCCGCCAAGGCCGGTACCGGCCGACAGATCGACCGTAACGCCCTCGTTCGAATATTTGTAGGAGACGGTGTTGTTGCCGGTGCCGCCGTCGAGAATGTCGTGGCCAGCCCCGGCATAGATCAGGTCATCGCCGCCGCCACCCGAAATGTTCGCGCCGGGCGGCGTGACGTTCAAGCCAATGATCGTCGATTTGCCGTCGGCCGACACCATGTAGACATCGCTGTCGCTGGCCACGTCGCGGATGACGAATGTCTGGCTGCCCGAATAGAAGTCGGTCGCGCCGCTCGCATCGACGGCGCCAAAGAGAATATTGAGATTGAAGCTGCCCAGGAAGCCGTTGCCGTCAGGCTGCGTGGCCGAGGTCGGCAGCACATATCGGAGTTCGACCTGCAGATGGTTCGGATCGGCGGGATCGAGCGTGACGACCCAGTTCGCGCCGCTCTGGACGCCGTTGTTGATGGCGAAGCCTGCCGGGAGATTCGTGATCGTCGCGGTCTTCGCCGTGATTCCAGCATCCGGAAACGTCACTTGAACGTCGAGCAGACGCTCGGTCGTTCCCGACGGCATGCGAGTCGGGTTGGCGGCATAGATGATGTCGTCCTGGCCGGTGCCGACCATCGTCCGCATCTGCTGCTGAACGGCAAATGTCTTGTCGGTCGTCGCCGGGATTTCCGAGGCTGCGCCAAGGATACGCACGCCGCCCGAAGGCAGGCCCGTGGTTTGATCGCCCGAAACACCGAACAGCGTGACGTCGAGTTTGGCTGCGCTGACGTTGCCATCTCCGGTACCCGTGCCCGGATCGGTCACAGACGTCAGTCCGTCGGTCGTGTGACGCGAACTTGGAGCGCCCGATGATGCCGGGGGTGCAGCGTCGTCGTTCAGCTTCTTGAAGAAGCGATCGGGCGGAGTTTCCGGCGGCTTGGCGAAGTCGGCAACAGCGGCGAGCTTTGCCGTCGGGGCGGCCGGCTGCGGCGGCGCGGCGGGCGCATCCTCGGCGGGCGGTTCCTTTGCCTCGCTTTTCTCCTTGCCTTGATCTTGCTGATCGGACTTCGAGTTTGAACCCAGCAGTGGGGAGTTCACGTCGTTGAGCAGGCGAAGCTCGTCGACGAAGGCCAGCAGTTGCTGCGGCGACACGACCTTGTCGGAGAACACGGCATCCGTGCTCTCCTGTCCGACGAGGTTGAATGCGTAACCGGGGAAGATGACCTTGGCGCCGTCGGGAAACAGCAGCACCAGATCCACGTCGAGCACGGCGAACTTCGCTTCGGTCGAAGCGAAGTCGAGCTTGAGCTGAGCTCCCGGCGGCACTTCCACCACGCTGATGGAGCCCGGCGCTGGACGGTGAACGGAAGTGACAACGGCATCCGTCGGCGGCGCGAGCGCTACCGTGGTGCCCTTCAAATCTTTGGCAGCCGGAGCAGGCGCATTAGCAGCTCCGCTGTCCGGCTTAACATCTGGGGCGTCCATCGAACTCGATCACCAACGCACTGAAAAACTTCCAAAAATCATGACCGGCTTTCGTTAAGTAATGGCTTAGTCCGACCCCAGTAATTAACGCTGCCATGAAGGTAGCCTTGTAGGATCGATGGTCCGACGACGCCTCAGCCTGCTGGAGAATTAACGGCGGCTTCGACCAGCTTGCCCATATTCCGTAGAATCCCGTAGCCGGCCCGCATCTGCTCATACCTGCCGTTAACCGCGTTCTTCTGCATCGTGAAGACGACCATCCGGCTGTCGAGGACTTCGAAGACCGTGCGCTTGCCGGCCTTGAACTGTTCCAGATAGAGACTGTTGGCCTTTTGAGCCGTCGCCGTGCCCTGGAGTGCCGCGCTCTCCTTGATCCTGTTGGACGTCAACGCTTGATAGAAACGCTTCAGGTTCAGCTCGATCGTTTCTTTTTCATCGAGGGTCTTGAAGTCGTTCGCTCTCTTGTCTTCGCGGATGCGATCCGCCTGGGCGGACATGATGCCGCCGTCGAGCAGCTTGTACGACACCATCAGCATGAGCCGGGAATCGACAATGCCCTGGCTGGCGACCGGCGTTCCGACGTAGTGCTTGACCAGCCCGTCGCCCTGAAGATCGACCCGGGGCAGCCGCTGCGCCTGCTGCGAGGCGAGTTGATGATCGATGGATGCGCCGGTGGCGCTGAACGCCAGCAAGGAAGGGTTGGATCGCTTTGCCGCTTCCAGGGCGACGTCGAAGGACGCGGGAATCCGCGGCAAGCCGCGAGGCGATTGCCGAACGAGGCTGGGATCGATCTTTGTAAGCCTGGAAAACTCATCCTCCGCGGCCTTCATCGACGTCAGCAGGTCGGTCCTGACCGCCTCGACTTCGATGACTTTGGACTTGATGCGGCTGACGTCGGCGATGGTGCCGTTACCCTGCTGTTCGCTCAGCTTGACGAGGTTTGCGAAGGCATTGTCATCGGCGACCACCTTGTCCATCAAGGCGATCAGTTCGCGCTGCTCCAGCAGATTCAGATAGGCATTTACCGTGCGCAGCGCGATGTCTTCGGCCTGGTCCGCCAGCCGCAGCCGTTCCGCATCGACGACGGACTTGGATCGGGCAACGTCCGCCTTGGCCGCTCCGAAATCATAGACGAGCTGCCTGAGTGTGAACCCGGCATCCGAACGCGAACCGCCGGGGATGGCGACCGAACCGAACTGCTGCGGATAGTTTTGATAGGAGCCGAGATACGATCCGCCGGCTCCTGCAAAAACCTGCAACTGCGGTTTCAACGCACCCTGCGCCGTTCTGACATCGGCAAGCGAGCCCGTGACCTTTGCAGCCTGGGCGCCCATCAAGGGATGGCTGAGGACCGCGACACCCACGGCTTCGCCCAGCAACACGGTTTTTCCGCCGCGCACCGGCGCATCGTTCGGCCGCTTGGGCCCGGCCTCCGGCGCCATCACGGGAGCGACGGAAGTAACCAGATTGCTTTGGGCCGCGGCGAGCTGAGGATAGACCTGCGCACGCTCCGGGACCGGAGCCACGAAAGGAGCCGGCGGAGGGGTCCGCTGCGGCGGTGCGCCTGCAACCGGAGTCGGAGCCGACGCCGAAAGCGAACCTCTGAGCGGCAGATCTGTTGCTGCGGCATTGGCGTCGAGGGGCGAACTGGCATTGCTCGCAGTGCCGGCGCTAGCGCGCGAGCCGGCAACCACCGGATTGAGTTTCACCACCGCGGTGAGGAACGGGCTGTTGGGTATCGTTGTCCCCGTCACGCAGCCGGCCAGCGCCGTCACGAGGAGAAAAGCGGCGAACAGTTTGCCGGCCGTCAGCGCGCCGCTTGAATTTGCGCAGAACGTCGTTGCGCTACTCACTGGAGCAACACGCCGATTGCGGCAGGCGCAGATGCCCCAGCCCCTCGCTCGGAAGCGCAATCTGTTAATAGCGAGGAACTGGAAACCGCGACACATGCTGCAACTACAAGGTAAAAAACCCAGATACTACAGCAAGTTAATAGTATGTTATCGTTAATCGCGAGTTAAACGCATAGAAGTAATTCATAAGCTCGTATTATTACGTACCCGATCGACATTGTCCGATTCTGAAGGCACGCAACAGCAGCTCGACGCGCTTTCGCACGCGAGCGGCGCTTGAACAGATCTGCTGATTAATTGCGTTTTGCCAGGAAGGATTCGGCGATGTTGAAGCCGTACTCGGCGACGATGCGATCGATCACATCGTCGGCGATTTCGCCGAATAATTGCACGCCGTAACCTTCCGGCCGAACGGCCCGGATGCGGCCTTCCAGTTCGAAGAATTCGGTGCGGACCAGAACCGCCTCGCCTATTCTGTCGAGAACGAACATGCTGGCTTGCCGGAATGTGCATCCGCCCTGGGAGACTTCGGTCAGCGCGCCGTCGAACTCCGCGCCGATATCGATGACCTTCATGGTCCCGATCACGACGCAGGCGTGGCGGCTGTGGCGTCTTGAAAAGCCTTGCTTCTTCTTGCGCCCGATCGGCAATTTCAGGCGCGGCAACGCGCTGGAGATCTTGCTGGCCGGATTCATCATCGAAACACCTCGTCCCAATCGCTTTCAGGGAATGCTAATGCGCCAACGCTTTTGCACCGGCGTGTGCCGCCGCGGTCTCCGGAACGTGTTCGTCGAGGCCGGGTTCCGCTCTTGTCGAGCGCGGCAACGGCCATCTTCAGGACGCCCGAATAGGCGGAGAAGGCGGCGCCGACATTGTGGTTGAGGCGCTCAAAACCTTCCGAAATCTGATTCTCGAGATCGCCGACATTGGCCGCGGCTCCGGATGCCTGACCATGGCCGCCTGATTCCGAAAACGTCTGCTGCAGTTTTTCCATTTGATCGGCCACGGTCAGTCCCATCGGGCCAACGGCATCCTTCACCGCCTGATCGATCCGCGCCTCGATGTTGGCGCTCAGTTGCGCCGGCATGCGCTCGGCGATGACGGCGTTCTGTTCGACCGCCGCGGCGATCTGGACGGCGGTTTGGGCATGACTGTTGACGAGCATGCGCAGATTTCCGTTGTGGGTCCGCTCCAGCTCGTGAACCATCGCGCGCGTGGCGGCGAGTTCGGTCGCGATGTTCTTCGAGACGCCATCCGTCAAGGCCTCGATACCGGCGCCGATCCGGCTCATGCTCTGCGCCACGCTGTCGATGATCTTGCCCTGGTGCAGCTGCCCGCGCTGGATGTCGCCGAGCACGCGGACCGTCTGGTCGAAATTGGCCGCGACCTTGGCGTAGTCGGCCAGGATGTCGCCGACGGTACGAACCAGCGACTCGACACGAACGGTCTCGTCCGTCACGGCCCGCTGCGGGGTGTGGGCTTCCTGATCCTCTTCGTCGCCGATCTGGACGACGCCGGCCAGCCAGGATTCGAACTCGTGCTTGAGGACGCCGGCCGCCTGGCCGGCAAAACGGGCGAGAAGGCCGACGACCAGCGAGCTGAACAGGCCGAACAGCGAGGCGGCAAAGCCCGAGGCCATGCCCTTGAGCGGCTCCTGCAGCGCGCCGAGCAGTTGCTGGAACGCATCGGTGGATCCGGCGCCGCCCGCCGAACTCGCCAGCGTGCCGATGATGCCGCCCATCGAGCCCACCATGTGCAGCAGGCCGATGAACGTTCCGATCAGGCCCATGAAGACCAGAAGCCCGGACATGTAGCCGAGCAAGCGACTTCTCGTCGTCGATGGTCCCGCCGATCTTGTGGACCAGCGTGTTCATGGTCTCGACCGAAATCCGGATCTTCTTGGTGCGCGCCAGCTCGTCGGTCACGAGGTCATAGGCGTGCCCGAGCAGCCTCGGCCGCTTGAATATCCGCCCCGGACGGGAGCAACGGTAATGACGCCAGAGCGGATCGGCCTTCTGCTCGACCTGCCCCATGCGGATGTCGTCCCACATCTCCTTCAGCGCATTGAAGGCGATGACTTCGTTCTTGAGCTTGTGGACGAAGATGAAGGCCATGATGATCGCGAACGCAAAGGCACTCAGGATCGAACCCGTGGTCCAGACGTGCGCCATCACGCCTTCGTGGATGAAGTCCCACTGCCAGGCGCTGACGATCGCGATAATTGCGATCAATCCGATCATCTTGTTTCGGATATACGCAATCTGCTTTTCCATAATCCCATTCCCCGGGCGATAAGCCCGATCAGGTTCCCGTTTGCAGGACTAATTGGCCGATGGTTCCGCCACGATCACTTCAACCGTCTGGGCCTTGGCCTGGTCGGCAATATCATTGACGTTGATCTTGATATTCTCCGCCCGCACCTTCGCATCGATCAGCTGCTTGCGCGCCATCATCGCGCGATAATAGGCCAGCCGCCTGGCTTCGGAGATCGCGCCCTCGCCGGTGTAGGCATAGGCGTTCACGACGATGGGCTTCGACTTGTCGGCGACGCCGTTCTGGTCGACAAACGTGGAAATCGAGCGCGCACGCGGCTCATCGAGCCGGTAGCTGCCGCCGTCGAACTCGACCGCCAGACGCGGCGCATCCGACTTCGGCTCGATCGGCGCCGTGCGCGGCTGCGCGCGCGACGCAATGCGGGAGCCAGCGATCTTCTGTTCGTCCGAGGGCGTCTCCGCGGGGCTTTTCCGGCGCCGGTTCGCTGGCTTGCCGGATCGGCAGATGTCGATTTCCGCAAGGCTGTCGACCTTGTCCATCACGGCTTGCGTCAGCTGCTTCATGTCGGAATTCGGCTTGACGTCGGCGTTCACGGCGGCGGCGATCGCCTCGACGGCTTTCTTCGACACGCTCTGCGAAAGCACGAACACCGCCATCGCCAGCATCATCATGACGAATGCCAGCACCTGGACCATCGATGTCAGCGCATCGACGTAACCCGGCCAATAATTGTCACTATCGTCCGACCCATGTGACATGGAATGGCCGTTACTACCCGCAAGCTACCCAATTCCCATGAATCGGCCGTAACAGGGTAAACAGGACGGGTTACCAAAACGTGCAGCGAAGCCTGCTGATGCACGCCTGGCCGGTTACCCGGAGATCATCCGCCACGGTGCAACTCAGTAACTTCTACGGTGATTTGAAGAGCCGTCGTGCCGCGGTCGCCGCGGCTCCCAACAAAAATATCGAAAACAACCCCATGCAAAGTAGCCGGCGGCCGCCACAACCTATGGGTTTAATATGAACTTGACACGTCGGGCAAATCAGCGGCACAACGTCCATCATCCCGAAATTCGCTGGACGACGGCGTGCGCGCACCATGGATGCGACCATGTTCCGCGTGGCTCGATCATTGCGGACAAGCCGCCGTCGCTTGCGCGAGGATACAAAACCCGCGAAAATCAAGCCGCTGTTTCAGAACCTGTCAGGGAATCCCACGCCAATGCAGTTTGACGACGTCATCCTCGGTCGCCGCAGCATCCGCGGCTACAAGCCCGATCCGGTGCCGAAAGCGCTGATCGAGGAGATCATCGGCCTGGCGATGCGCGCGCCGTCGTCGATGAACACCCAGCCGTGGAATTTCTACGTCATCACCGGCGAGCCGCTGGACCGCATCCGCGCCGGCAACACCGAGCGCAACGTGGCGGGCGTCCCGCATTCGCGCGAGTTCCGCACCGGGCCAGCCGTTCGCCGGCCAGCACCGCGAGCGGCAGATCGGCGTCGCCAAGCAATTGTTCGCCGCGATGGGCATCGCGCGCGACGACAAGGACAAGCGCCAGGACTGGGTGCTGCGCGGCTTTCGCCAGTTCGACGCGCCGGTCTGCGTGATCGTCACCTATGACCGCGTGCTGCGACGGCAGCGACGATACGCCGTTCGATTGCGGCGCGGTGGCGACCGCGCTGGTCAACGCCGCCTGGTCGCGCGGGCTCGGCGCCGTGATCAACAGCCAGGGCATCATGCAGTCGCCGGTGGTGCGCGAGCACGCCGGCATCGCCGACGATCAGGTCATCATGAAGAGCATCGCGCTCGGCTGGCCGGACGAGACCTTTCCGGCGAATGCGGTCGTGTCCGAACGCAAGCGGTCGATGAGGCGACGGTGTTCGTCGGGTTCCGAGAGTTAGCGGCGCGCGGGCAACGGGTGCGATCCCGGTGGCGCTGCCCACCTTGGGCATGTGCCTTAGCCCTTGGGCTGCCATTGGGGTTATTCTCCTAAATAGATGGAAACGGATGGACAAACGGCGATCAGCGGTCCGCGCCATGCTCCGACATGCCCTTGTGCTGGCGGCGGCGCTTGTCGCTGCCTTGACGCCGGTCACGTGCCTTGGCCAAGGCACAAAACCGTTGCCGGCCAAGGCAACGCAGGAACTGCCCGCCGAGCTGCTCGTCGCTGCTCGAACAGAAGAAGATGCCGAAATATTCGCCGATCGTCGTGCGTCTTTTCAAGGAAGAGGCGGAGCTCGAAGTCTGGAAACAGGACACGACCGGCCGTTTCCAGATCCTGAAAACCTATCCGATCTGCCGGTGGTCGGGCGATCTCGGGCCGAAGTTTTATGAGGGCGACCGGCAGGCGCCGGAAGGGTTTTATACCATTACGCCGGAGTTGATGAATCCCAACTCGAACTTCCATCTTTCGATCAACTTCGGCTTCCCCAACAGTTTTGACAAGGCGAACAAGCGCAACGGCAGCTTCCTGATGATCCACGGCGACTGCCTGTCGGCCGGTTGCTATGCCATGACCGACGAACAGATCAGCGAAATCTATGCGCTGGCGCGCGACGCGCTCAGCGGCCGGCCGTCATTCCAGATCCAGGCCTATCCGTTCCGCCTGACGCCGGCGAACCTGGCGCGGCATCGAAACAATCCCAATTTTGCGTTCTGGAAAATGCTCAAGGTCGGCAACGATCATTTCGAGACGACGCAACGTGAACCCAAAGTGGATGTGTGCAACCGCACCTACGTGTTCGATGTGCAACCGCCGCCAAATTCGCCGAACCCGCTTGTGTTCAACGCGACCGAAAAGTGCCCGCCCAACGTCGTCAATCCGGACATCGCGCTGCGGGCGCTGGAAAAGCGGCGCGCCGACGAGCGCGCCACCGCGCGATTGGTTGAAGAGAACGTGCCGGCTGCCCCGATCTACACCGGATTGGACGGCGGGATGCACACGGCCTTCCACGCGCGGTTTCCGTACAGGGTGACGCTTGCGAAAGTGATGCCGTATGCATCCTACCTGCCGCAATTGCCGCCGATCCCGTGGATCGACCATGATGGCTCGTTGACGAGCAGATGGTTTGGTGTCTCGTTCGCCAAGCCGGTTGTGTGCGATGCCGCTCGTGCCGGCTTTCCGTGGAGCCGGTGCTAGGACTGGTCCGAAGTCAGCGATGGCTTAGAGATTATAGGGGGCACGGCTCCGATCCGGACAGCATCCGTTACCAATGCACGCGTTCGATTTCGACAAAATCGATCTTCGAACCGTCGGCGAAATTGATGACGCCGCTGGCGTCGTGCGAAAACACCATGTCGTTGGCCCCGCTGCTCACGATGCTGCCCGACGTCAGGCTGATGGTCCAGTCACTCGTGGGCTGCAGCGATCCGAGGCTCTGATCGAGCTCGATGGTGTCGAGCCAATTCGCGCCCGTTCCGCCATGTACGACGTCAGACCCATGGCCATGCATGTAGACGAATACGTCATTGCCGTCGCCGCCGATCAGGGTGTCATTACCGACGCCGCCGTTGAGGACGTTGTCGCCGGCGTTGCCGGTGATGACGTTGTCGAGCGTGTTGCCGGTGGCGTTGATCGCGGTCGCTCCGGTCAGCGACAGGTTCTCGACATTGGCGCCGAGCGTGTAGCTGATGCTGCTCTGCACGGTGTCGGTGCCTTGCCCGGCCAGTTCGGTGACCACGTCGCCGGCCGCATCGACCACGTAGATGTCATTACCGGTGCCGCCGATCATGGTGTCGTTGCCTAGTCCACCGATCAGGGTGTCGTCGCCGGCGCCGCCGCTGAGCACGTTGTTGCCGCTATTGCCGGTCAGCAAATTGTCCAGCGTGTTGCCGGTGGCATTGATCGCGGCCGCGCCGGTCAGCTGCAGGTTCTCGACATTGGCGCCGAGCGTGTAGCTGACGCTGCTCTGCACCGTGTCGGTGCCTTCCGCGGCAAGCTCGGTGACCACGTCGCCCGCGGCATCGACCACGTAGATGTCGTTGCCGGTGCCGCCGATCATGGTGTCGTTGCCGAGTCCGCCGATCAGCGTGTCGTCGCCGGCGCCGCCGCTGAGAGTATTGTTGCCGCTGTTGCCGGTCAGCACATTGTCCAGCGTGTTGCCGGTGGCATTGATCGCGGCCGTTCCGGTCAGCGGCAGGTTCTCGACATTCGCGCCGAGCGTGTAGGTGACGCTGCTCTGCACGGTGTCGGTGCCTTGCCCGGCGAGCTCCGTGACCACGTCACCCGCGGCATCGACCACATAGGTGTCGTTGCCCAGCCCGCCGATCATGGTGTCGTTGCCGGCGCCGCCGTTCAGCATGTTGTTGCCGCTATTGCCGGTCAGCACGTTGTTCAGCGTATTGCCGGTGCGCGTTGATCGCGGCCACGTCCGGTCAGCGTCAGGTTCTCGACGTTGGCGCCGAGCGTGTAGCTGACGCTGCTCTGCACGGTGTCGGTGCCCTGGCTGGCCAATTCGGTGACGACGTCGCCGCCGCATCGACCACATAGGTATCGTTGCCCGCGCCGCCGATCATGGTGTCGTTGCCGAGGCCGCCGTCGAGCAAATTGTTGCCGGTGTTGCCGGTCAGCGTGTTGGCCAGCGCGTTGCCGGTGGCATCGATCGCGGCGGTTCCGGTCAGCAGCAGGTTCTCGACATCCGCGCCGAGCGCGTAGCTGATGCTGCTCTGCACGGTGTCGGTGCCCTGCCCGGCCAGTTCGGTGACGACATCGCCCGCCGCATCCACGACGTAGGTGTCGTTGCCCAGCGCCGCCGATCATGGTGTCGTTGCCGGCGCCGCCGTTGAGCGACGTTGTTGCCCGTGTTGCCGGTCAGCACGTTGTCCAGCGTGTTGCCGGTGCCGTTGATCGCGGCGGTGCCGGTCAGCTGCAGGTTCTCGACGTTGGCGCCCGAGCGTGTAGCTGATGCTGCTCTGCACGGTGTCGGTGCCTTCCGCCGGCCAGCTCGGTGACCACGTCGCCGGCGGCGTCGACCACATAGGTGTCGTTGCCCAGTCCGCCGATCATCGTGTCGTTGCCGGTGCCGCCGCTGAGAATGTTGTTGCCGCTATTGCCGGTCAGCACATTGTTCAGCGTGTTGCCGGTGGCGTTGATCGCGGCCGCTCCGGTCAGCGTCAGGTTCTCGACATTGGCGCCGAGCGTGTAGGTGACGCTGCTCTGCACGGTGTCGGTGCCCTGGCTGGCCAGCTCGGTGACGACGTCGCCCGCCGCGTCGACCACATAGGTGTCGTTGCCGGCGCCGCCGATCATGGTGTCGTTGCCGGCGCCGCCGTCGAGCACGTTGTTGCCGGTGTTGCCGGTCAGCACGTTGTTCAGCGTATTGCCGGTGGCATTGATCGCGGCCGTTCCGGTCAGCAGCAGGTTCTCGACATCCGCGCCGAGCGCGTAGCTGATGCTGCTCTGCACGGTGTCGGTGCCTTGCCCGGCCAGCTTCGGTGACGACGTCGCCGGCCGCGTCGACCACATAGGTGTCGTTGCCCAGTCCACCGATCATGGTGTCGTTGCCGGCGCCGCCGCTGAGCACGTTGTTGCCGCTATTGCCGGTCAGCAAATTGTCCAGCGCGTTGCCGGTGGCATTGATCGCGGCCGCTCCGGTCAGCGACAGGTTCTCGACATTGGCGCCGAGCGTGTAAGTGACGCTGCTCTGCACGGTGTCGGTGCCTTGCCCGGCCAATTCCGTCACGACATCGCTGGCATTGTCGACCACATAAACGTCGTTGCCGCCAGCCACCGATCATGGTGTCGTTGCCGGCGCCGCCGTTGAGGACGTTGTCACCGGCGTTCCCGGTCAGCATATTGGCCAGGGTGTTGCCGGTGGCATTGATCGCGGCCGATCCCGTCAACTGCAGGTTCTCGACATTGCTGCCAAGGACGTAGCTGATGCTGCTCTGCACGGTGTCGGTGCCCTGGCCGGCCAACTCGGTGACGCACGTCGCCGACCGCGTCGACCACATAAGTGTCGTTGCCGAGTGCCGCCGATCATGGTGTCGTTACCAGCGCCGCCGTCTGAGCAATGTTGTTGCCGCTATTGCCGGTCAGCACGTTGTCCAGGGTATTGCCGGTCGCATTGATGGCGGCGGTGCCGGTCAGCAGCAGGTTCTCGACATTGTCGCCGAGCGTGTAGCTGACAGCTGCTCTGCACGGTATCGGTGCCTTCGCCGGCGAGTTCGGTGACGCACGTCGCCGGCCGCATCGACCACATAGGTGTCGTTGCCCAGTCCGCCGATCATGGTGTCGTTGCCGGTGCCGCCGCTGAGAATGTTGTTGCCGCTATTGCCGGTGAGCACATTGTTGAGGGTGTTGCCGGTGGCGTTGATCGCAGCCGCTGCCGGTCAGCGACAGGTTCTCGACATTGGCGCCGAGCGTGTAGCTGACGCTGCTCAGCACGGTGTCGGTGCCTTGGCTGGCCAGCTCGGTGACGCACGTCGGCCGCGGCGTCGACCACATAGGTATCGTTGCCGCGACCACCGATCATGGTGTCGTTGCCGAGCGCCGCCATCGAGCAGGTTGTTGCCGGTGTTGCCGGTCAGCACGTTGTTCAGCGCGTTGCCGGTGGCATCGATCGCGGCGGTTCCGGTCAGCAGCAGGTTCTCGACATCCGCACCGAGCGCGTAGGTGATGCTGCTCTGCACGGTGTCGGTGCCTTGCCCGGCCAGTTCGGTGACGACATCGCCGGCCGCATCGACCACATAGGTGTCGTTGCCCAGCCCACCGATCATGGTGTCGTTGCCGGCGCCGCCGCTGAGAATGTTGTTGCCGCTATTGCCGGTCAGCATATTGTCCAGCGTGTTGCCGGTGGCATTGATCGCGGCGGTTCCGGTCAGCGACAGGTTCTCGACATTGGCGCCGAGCGTGTAGCTGACGCTGCTCTGCACCGTGTCGGTGCCTTCGCCGGCAAGCTCGGTGACCACGTCGCCCGCCGCATCGACCACATAGGTGTCGTTGCCGGCGCCGCCGATCATGGTGTCGTTGCCGGTCCGCCGTCAGGTGTCGTTGCCGCGCCGCCGCTGAGCACGTTGTTGCCGGTGTTGCCGGTCAGCATGTTGGCCAGCGCATTGCCGGTGGCATTGATCGCGGCGGTTCCGGTCAGCAGCAGGTTCTCGACGTCGCTGCCGAGCGCGTAGGTGATGCTGCTCTGCACGGTGTCGGTGCCTTGCCCGGCCAGTTCGGTGACGACGTCGCCGGCCGCATCGACCACATAGGTGTCGTTGCCCAGTCCGCCGATCATGGTGTCGTTGCCGGCGCCGCCGCTGAGAATGTTGTTGCCGCTATTGCCGGTCAGCACGTTGTCCAGCGTGTTGCCGGTGGCATTGATCGCGGCCGCTCCGGTCAGCGACAGGTTCTCGACATTGGCGCCGAGCGTGTAAGTGACGCTGCTCTGCACGGTGTCGGTGCCTTGCCTGGCCGCTTCCGTCACGACATCGCTGGCATTGTCGACCACATAGATGTCGTTGCCCAGCGCCACCGATCATGGTGTCGTTGCCGGCGCCGCCGTCGAGCACATTGTCACCGGCGTTGCCGGTCAGCGTATTGGCCAGGGTGTTGCCGGTGGCATTGATCGCGGCGGATCCCGTCAACTGCAGGTTCTCGACATCGCTGCCAAGGACGTAGCTGATGCTGCTCTGCACGGTGTCGGTGCCCTGCCCGGCCAACTCCGTGACCACATCACCGGCCGCGTCGACCACATAGGTGTCGTTACCCAGCCCGCCGGTCATGGTGTCGTTGCCGACGCCGCCGTTGAGCACATTGTTGCCGGTGTTGCCGGTCAGGATATTGTCGAGCGTATTGCCGGTGGCATTGATCGCGGCCGCTCCGGTCAGCGACAGGTTCTCGACATTGGCGCCGAGCGTGTAGCTGATGCTGCTCTGCACCGTGTCGGTGCCTTCCGCAGCAAGCTCCGTGACCACGTCACCCGCGGCGTCGACCACATAAATGTCGTTGCCGGAACCACCGATCATGGTGTCATTGCCGGTGCCGCCATCGAGCGTGTCGTTGCCCGCAAAGCCCCGCAGGGTATCGTTACCGGCAAGACCTGACAGGACGTCTTCTTCGCTGCTACCGTTCAGCACGTCGTTTCCGGCAGTCCCGGTGGAGGAACCGGATTGATTGATGACCGCGATCGTCAGTGTTTCGCTGCGACTCAATCCGCCGGCATCCGTCACGGTCAGGGCGAGATCGTGCGAGGTCGCCGTCTCATAGTCGAGCGTGGCGCCGGCCTTGACCCGCACTTCATTGCCGACAATTTCGAATTTTCCCGAGGGATCGGTCAATGCGTAGACAAAGCTGTCGCCGGCATCAGGATCGATCGCACCCAGCGTTGCCACCACCGTGCCGCCCGCGGCAGTTTCCACCACCGAGCCACCGGCAACCGTGATGTCGGTCGGCGTCTCATTCTGATTGGTCACCGCGATGGTCAGCGTTTCGTTACGGCTCAGTCCCGCCGCGTCGGTGACCTTGATGCCGACATCGTGCGAGGCCGCCGTCTCGAAATCGAGCGTGGCGCCGGCCTTCACCCGCACTTCGTTGCCGACAATTTCGAACTTTCCCGAGGGATCGGTCAGCGTGTAAGCAAAGCTGTCGCCGGCATCGGGGTCCACCGTGCCGAGCGTTGCCACCACCGTGCCGCCCGCGGCATTCTCGACTACCGACCCGCCGGCAACCGTGATGTCGGTCGGCGTCTCATTCTGATTGGTCACCGCGATGGTCAGCGTCTCGCTGCGGCTCAGTCCCGCCGCGTCGGTGACCTTGATGCCGAGCATCGTGCGAGGCCGCCGTCTCATAGTCGAGCGTGGCGCCGGCTTTCACCCGCACTTCATTGCCGACAATTTCGAATTTTCCCGAGGGATCGGTCAGCGTGTAAGCAAAGCTGTCGCCGGCATCAGGGTCCACCGTACCGAGCGTTGCCACCACCGTGCCGCCCGCGGCGTTCTCGATTACCGACCCGCCGGCGACCGTGATGTCGGTCGGCGTCTCATTCTGATTGGTCACCGCGATGGTCAGCGTCTCGCTGCGGCTCAGACCCGCTGCGTCGGTGACCTTGATGCCGAGATCGTGCGAGGCCGCCGTCTCATAGTCGAGCGTGGCGCCGGCTTTCACCCGCACTTCGTTGCCGACAATTTCGAATGCTCCAGAGGGGTCGGTCAGCGTGTAAACAAAACTGTCACCGGCATCGGGGGCGACCGCACCGAGTATCGCCACCACGGTTCCGGCGGCGGCATTCTCCGCCACCGAGCCACCCATCACCGTGATGTCGCTTGGCGCTTCGTTCCGAACGGCCGCAACCACGCCCGGCGTCTCGGTTGCGACGCTCGGCGCCGCCGCCTTGATGACCGCGGCGGCCGGCAGGCGTGCATGCGCCGTATCGGGTGCGACGCCGGCATCGATGTCGGCTCGGCCGCCACCGATCTCGGGCTTGACGGACTGACCGGCGGCCGGCGGAGAAGCAGAACTTCCGATCGGGTCCGCATCGGTCGCGCCCGGTAACGCCGCCGCCCGAACAGCAACGATATCAGGCGCCGCCATCCGGGCACCAACGGGTGTATTCCAGGACCGAAGCGCTGACGACCAAGGCATCGCTGGGCCCCTGGTGATCGGGCGCCAATGGCGGGCTGTCGTCGGGCGCGGTTTGAATAATTTCGGCGTCGCCGGCGATGACAACGGCTACGGTTTCGCGAGCATTCGCGTCAACGAATGGACTGCTGTTTCCCTGGTGGGTGTTTGGAAAATACGAGGCCTGCTGCTCCTCATCTTGCGATGGAGCCGGCGAGTCGCCGGCCTTTTTCAGAGACCTGAGCAACTCATCGAGATCTTCGTTCGGCGGTAGCAGAAGACCGGCATCGATCGACATGTGCGTGACGCTCCGGCGCGGAGACAAATTATTCTTCCCGCGCAAGCGACCACACTGCGCCGATATCATTGAAATTCATTGCCGGCCCGCACGGATTTTTCTCGGTGATCCTAAACTTTCTTTTGACGCTGTTGAGGGTAGATTTAAAACTCTTCGTTGATAGTCGAACGTGCCGCTTTCATTCTGGATAGCAAATGGCTCCGTTCGACGTATCAAGCATTCCGCGCATCGCCGCGCAGGTATCCGATCTCCGTATTACTACGAGGGTACGGCACTACGTGCGCCTCACCAGGCGAGATACGGTCAGCTTCGTCAGTCTTCTTGCCAAGACACTGTGGAGCCTTCCGGCCGATGTGCTGTCGGCTTCGATTTTCATCAATCTGCTCGGTCTCGCTCTCCCGCTGGGTATTCTGCAGGTTTATGACCGCATCGTTCCCCACGCGGCAAAGTCGACGCTCGCCTATCTGGTGATCGGGATATGCTGCATCCTCATTCTGGAAACGATCCTGCGTATCTCGCGTAGCTACGTCATCGCGTGGAGCGCCATGAAGCTCGCGTGGAAGACCAACGTCGACGCCGCCGGCCTGGTCGCCTTTGCGCCGGCAAAGCTGATCGACACTCAGCCCGTCGCGCTGTGGATTCAACGATTGCAGGCCGTGGCGGCAATCTGCGAATTCAGCATCAGCCCCGCGCCATTGGTGCTCATCGATCTGGTTTTCGTCGTCATCTTCTTCGCACTCCTCACCGCCATCGGCGGCTGGATCGCCGCCGTTCCCGTCGCGATCTTTCTGATCTTCGGCGTATCGGCCATCGCGCGCGGACGTGAGCTCAGACGCACCACGGCCAGGCGAATGGTCGCCGAGGCCAGGATGCGGGATTTCATGATCGAGACGCTGAACGGAATTGCCACCGTGAAGGCGCTGGGGACGGAACAGCAGATCCTGCGGCGCTTCGAGCGCCTGACGGAACAGGCCGCCGGCTCGACCTATAACGTCGTGCGCCTTGCGGACGATGCGCAGAGTCTCGGGTCCATGGTTTCGATCATCACCCAAATCGCCACGGCCACGGTCGCGGCTGTTCTGGCGGTCAACGGCGAAGTCTCCATCGGTGTCGTCGCCTGCAGCACCATGCTGGCCGGGCGCATGATCCAGCCGTTGCTGCGCCTGGTATCTGCGTGGAATGAGATCCAGGGCGTCTTCGTATCGCAGCAGATCGCCAGACCGATCTTTGAGCTTCCGAACAACGCGCCCCTGACTGTGCCGGCCTCTGCAAGCGAGTGGTCGCCGGCACGGCTGGTGTTCGACAAGGTCTGGTTTACCCCGGGCGAGGGACGGGCATCGACGCTCGCCGATGCCTGTCTCGAGGTCGCGCCCGGCGAGATCATTGCGATCAGCGGTCGCGACAGGATCGGCAAGTCCACCGTGGCGCGGCTGGCGGCCGGGCGCCTGGTTCCCGAGGCAGGCCACGTGTCGATCGATGACATCGCCGCCTCGACGGCCCAGGATCAGACGCGCGGCGCCGCGGCGCTGGTCGATCATCAGAATGCCGCGGTGCGCGGATCCGTGCTCAACAATCTCACTTTATTCCGTCCCGAGCGGATCGCCCAGGCCCGCGCCGCCGCACGCCTGCTGAACCTTGAAGAAGACATCAACCGGCTGCCGCGGGGCTACGACACTCAGCTTGGCGAGTCCGCGACCGAAACCCTGCCGGACGGCTTCCTGCAACGCATCGCGATTGCACGCGCCATTGCGGGTCGTCCGCGGCTCCTCGTTCTCGACGAGGCCAATGGCTCGCTCGACTACGAAAGCGACCGGGCGCTGGGCGAGGCGCTGCTCTCTCTCAAAGGCCAGATCACCATGGTGCTGATCACCAATCGTCCGTCCTTCGCCGCTATCGCCAACCGCCGGTTCACGCTGAGCAGCGGGAAGTTCAGCCAGCTCGAAGGCGAGGATTTCGTGAGCCAGCCCGGCCGGACCGCAGGCGCCGTGGCATGAAACGCTCACCCGACAGCTTCGGGCGCGCGCCCACCACGCCCGAGATCACCAGAGAGGCCGTGCTCGAGCAGCAGCGACGGCTGATCGCAGAGTTCGGCGCGACCAAGGACGATGAGGCCGGACCGCCGGCGGCAACCGGGCCGTTCGCGGACATGCTCTGCGAGATCCTGGCGTGCGTCGGTTGGGAAGGCACGCAGGATCGGGTTTTCGAGGCGCTGCCGCATTTGAATCCGATCGCATCCGTGCGAACGCTGCAAACCGTTCTTGCGCGCCTCGATGTCAACCTGGTCGGGATAGATCGGCGCGCATTCGACCTGTCCAAGGACGATCTTCCCTGCCTGCTGGTCGGAGATGGCGACACCTGCGACCTCGTCACGCTCGGGCCCCGCGGCGAATTCGAAATCTACAGCTTGCGCGGAAGGCGAAGTCGCACCGATCGATTTCGCTCCGGTGAAGCGGTCTATCAGATCCGACCCAGCAAGATCGAACTTGCCCCTCGCAGAGCGGCCGCCGGCGGCTTCGTCGGCCACGTGCTCAAGCAATTGCGCGGACCGATTTCGCAGATCACCGGCTATTCGGTCGCGATCAACGCGATCGGGCTGTTGCTGTCGTTCTATGTGCTTTCGGTCTACGACACCGTCATTGCCACCAGTTCGCTGGATACCCTGGCGTTCATGGCATCGGCCGCCATGATTGCACTGGGCTTCGAGTTCTGGTTCCGCCAGCTCAGATCGAAGCGGATCGCCTATCTTGCGGCCCGCCTGGATGCCGTCGTTTCGGTCCGGGCGCTGAAATCGCTGCTCAATTTGCCGCTGGCCATGACCGAGCGTGCCCCCATCGCCTCGCAGCTGTCGCGCTTCCGTCAGTTCGAGATCGGGCGTGAGCTGTTCGCCGGAAATTTTGCCTCGGCGCTGTTCGATCTGCCGTTCACGCTGACATTCCTGATCCTGCTGTTTTCGATCGGAGGCTCGCTGGGTTTCCTGCCGATCGGGCTTTCCTTCGTCATCGTCATTGTCTGTGCGGTGGGCGCCACGGCCAATGTTGCGGCGACCGCCGAGGTGAGCGCCAGCAAGCAGAAGTCGGATGCCTTGTTGTTCGAATTGACGGACAAGCTCAGGACAATCCGAAACGCCTCTGCCGAGACGATCTGGCTGGCGCGCTACGCGGACAGCCTTGCGGCCTATTTGAGATCCCGTTTCCGCAATCTGCAGCTCATCTCGCATCTGCAGGCGATCACCAATTCGCTGGTCGCCCTGGCCGGCATTTTGACGCTGGGTTTCGGCGCGCAGCGCGTGATGGATGGCGCGATGTCGCTGGGCGAGTTGATCGCTGCGATGATGATCGTGTGGCGGGTGCTGGTACCGATACAGATTTTCGCGCTCAATATTGCCCGCCTCAAGCAGACGCTGACGACCTTGCGCCACATCAATGACCTGATCCGGATGGGCGACGAACACGCCAGCGAGGCGCCGCCGATCCTCTCTCGACGCCTCACCGGGCAGATCTTCGTGTCGGGTGCGTATCTGTCGTTGGGCCAGCGGCAGGAGCCTCAACTGCGTGGCGTCAACCTCAAGGTCAAGGCCGGGGAAATCGTCGCCATTATCGGACCGAGCGGAAGCGGGAAATCCACGCTGCTCAAGGTGATCCTCGGGCTCTATCCGCAATATCTGGGCACCATCCGCCTGGGCGGGCTGGACCTGCGGCAACTCCACCCCGCGGAGGCTCGCGCTTCCATCGGCTTTGCATCGCAACAGCTGGCATTCTTTTACGGCAGCATTGCCGCGAACTTCCGGTTTGCCTGTCCCGATGCGACCGATGCGGACATCATCGCCGCGCTGGCCGCCGTCGGCGTCACGCTGCCGCATCCCGCCCTTCCCGACGGGTTGGCGACGCGGATCAGCGGAACGGACGCGCGCTCGCTGTCGCAGGGATGGCTGTGCCGTCTCTCGATCGCGCGCGCGCTGGTCAAAAAGCCCAGCATCCTGCTGCTTGACGATCCGGGCAACGGTCTCGATCAAGCCGGCGACGCGGCATTCATGAAGCACCTGGAGGTCCTCAGAGGCAAATGTACCGTGCTGTGGGTCACCGCGCGGCCCAGCCACATGCGGATGGCCGATCGCGTCATCGAGATGCGCGGCGGAGCGATCGTCACCGATGGAAAGCCCGAGGTCGTCGTTCCCAGGATATTGGCACGGCTCACTACCGCGGCCTGAGCACAGAGTCTGCGGGCAGGGTCGCGTTTCGAAAACAGGATTGACGATGCTCGCCCCGGATCGAAAGAGGAAGTCATGAGCGTGACCGGCAAGACCACCAAGGATTCGCCGCCCGAAACACCGGACTGGCTGGCGACCCCGATCGAGTTTGAAGAACAGCGGGGCTTTGTTGCCTCACGCCGCAGGATGCGGCTGGTCCTTCTGATCGTGCTCGGCGCGCTGCCATGGGCCGCGCTGGCCCCGATCCGGGAGCTCTCGCTGGCCCACGGCCAGCTCATCCCGGTGTCCCAGGTTCGGCCGGTGCAACATCTCGAGGGAGGCGTCGTCGAACAGATTCTGGTCCAGGAAGGACAGCTCGTCGAGCAGGATCAGCCGTTGTTGCGCCTGCAAACCGTGATCGCGGATTCGGAACTGGCCGGGTTGAAATCTCGCGCACAAAACCTGCTGCTGCAGAAGGAAAGGGTCGCGGCGTTGCTCGCGGGCCGCGACTTCAATCTCAACGGCTTCAGCGACGTCGATGCCCCCCTGTTGGCCGAGCACCTTCAGGTCTATCGGCTGCGCTTCGACCATCGGGCAAGAGAACGTCAATTGCAGCTGGTCCGGGTATCCCAGCGCAAAGCCGAAATCGAGGCGCTGGAGCGGGATATCCTGGTGCAGAATAAACTGGTCGGCATCCAGCAGCAGCAGTTCGATATGCGACAAATCCTGGTCAACAATGGAAACGTGTCCAAGAAACAGGTGCTGGAGTCCGAAGCGCTGCTCGAGCAGGCGCGCGGCCTGGTGACGACGACCGAAGGCAGGCTGTCGACGACCCGGGAAGCGCTCCGGGAAACAGCCGCGGCGCTGGACGAGGCTGACGCGCAGGCAAACAGGCTGTGGGGTGAGGAACTCACCAAGACCTCGGTCGAACTTGCCGAGGTGCAGGAGTTGGTCAAGAAGCAAGCCGATCGGGTCGAGCGCCTGGTCGTGCGCGCGCCGGCGCGGGGCCGGGTCCAGCAAGTGCTGCAACGCTCGCCCGGCGAGGTTGTCCGCCCGGGCGAGACCATTGTCCGGATCGTCCCGCAAGACGACGCGCTGGTGGCGGAAGTTTTCGTCAAGCCCGACGATATCGCGGCCGTGAAGGTCAACGACAAGGCCGAGCTCAAGATCACGGCGTATGATTTCAGCAAGTACGGCAAGATCAAGGGGGAGGTCAAAGCGATCTCTCCCACCACCACCGAGAACGAGGACAAGCGCTCCTACTACAAGGTCATGGTTCGATTCGACGCGAGTCGCTCCGACCGATACAGGGCGGAATGGCAGTTGAAGCCCGGGATGACGGTCGATGCCGAAATCATCTCCGGCAGCAAGTCGCTGCTGCAATACGTCTTGAAGCCGATCTATCGCGGGGTCGATGCGGCGTTTGCCGAGCGCTGAGCGAATTGCCGCCGGTCCCCTGGATCGACCATGATGGCTCGCGGACGAGCAAATGGCCTGCCGTGCGTGATGCGGCCCGTGCCGGCTTCCCGTCGGGCCGGTGCTGAGACTGGTCCGAAGTCAGCGATGCCGGGTCTCGGAGCGGCGGCCGTCCGAGCCGTCGCGAACCGGTGTCCAGCGGTGATGTCGGTTATTTGGCGGCGGTCTGGTATTGCGCGATCAATTCGCGCGCCCTTGTATAGAGCTTCTCACCATCGAGACCGCGCTTGGCCATGCCGGCCTTCCAGTCGTCGATCGCCGGCGTCACGACGCGGTTCAGTTCGGCGACTCTGCGCGTCGCTGAAGCTGATGGCGGTGATCCGCTGGTCGGCCAGCACCTTGTTCTTCGCGGCGAGATCGGCCGTCTCGCGCGCCGCGGCGCCGCCATCGCTCAGCGCCGGGCTGTATTTCGCGACGATCGCCTGGAGGTCCGCCGGCATCGCCTCCCATTTGGCGCGGTTCATCACCAGCATCAGGGCCGGCGCTGCGAATTTGGCATCAACCGCCACGCTGACCTGATCGGCCAGCGGCTTGCCGCCGATCCCCTTGGTGTTGAGCAGCGAGGTCCAGCCGATGGAGAGCGCATCGAGGGTGTTGCTGGCGAGGGTGTCGCCGACCATCTGGCTGGGCATGCCGAGCGGAATGGCGCCGAGCTTGGACAACGCCAGACCGACCGTGATGCTCGGCGCGCGAATCCGCATGCCGCGAAAATTCCGCACCGTCTCGATCTTCTTGCCTGTCGTGAAGATCGGGTAAGGCTCCAGCACGTAAAGGCCGAGCAGCTTGACCGTCGTGAAATCCTTGTCCAGCAGGCCTTCCTTGTAGAGCGCCATCATGGCTTTGGTGCCGGCGACCGAATTCTGGAACATCAGCGGCAATTCCATCACCGACGACTGCGGAAAACGGCCGGGGCTGTAACCCTGCACCGTAACGGCCATCTCCAGGTCGCCTCTTTCGACCATGGCGAACATTTCCGGCACCTTGCCATAGCCGCCGGCCGGCTTCGAGGCGACTTCGATGCGGCCGCCGGACTCCTGCTCGATGGCCCTTGCTACCGCCTCAAACTCTGCGTCGGCCGCGGACCCGGGCGGATTGGTCGAACCGAGCCGCAGCACGAATTCGGCGGCACCCGCAGGCGCTGCGCCTTGCGCCAGCACGCCCAGCCATGCGATGGCGGCGATCAACGATCTATTCGAGAACATCGGGGAATCCTGTCGTCAGGCTTGGCCTCTTGCACCGAACGGCAAGCGGATCGACGGCTGTGCGGAGCCCTGTTGCGAAGACAAAAAATGCGGCGGGCCCTGGCGCAAGATCATCAGTCGCGGCCTAAGTCGTGGTTAAGATCGGATTCGTAGTTCTACGGTAGTTGCCGTCAGCGACGCCGGCAATGGCTGCCGGGCCAAACATGTGCAACTGGGCGCAAAAGCAGCCGCGATCGACATGCGATCACCCGTGGCGCGCGTAATTTTGTGCAGTCCAGCAGTGTCACCGTAACTCCGTGCAAACGTAAGGAATTTGATACATATTTCTTACAAGACTTGATTTTGTAAGATTTTTGATCCATATTTCTTACAAGGAACGGTCAGATGGCCAGCACCGCAACTCAGATTTACGACCGAATGAGCCAAGACGCCCAGCCGAGCAAGGTGTGGACCGCGCGCGACTTTGCGGACACTGGCTCTCGGTCGGCCGTGGACGTCGCCCTCCACCGCCTCCGGAGCGACAACCGCATCAGGCGCATCGACCAGGGTCTCTACGACCTTCCGCGCACCAATCGGCTCACGAAGAAGATTTCTCCGCCCGACTACAAATCGGTGATTCAGGCAGTGGCGAGACGGGACGGGGCAAAGGTGCTGGTCGACGGCATAACCGCCGCCAACAATCTAGGCCTCACCAACGCCGTACCGGCGAAGGTGGTCGTGTGGACGGATGCGCGCGTGAAGCCGATACATCTCGACAAGATGGTCATCGACTTCAAGAAAGTCGCGCCCAGCCGGCTTGTGTGGGTCGACCGCCCGGCGGCGCAGTTCGTGCAGGCTCTGATCTGGCTACGCGACGTTCTGCCCTCGGACGGCGACAAGATCGCGAAGCGTCTCAAGTCGATCCTGAACGACGGCGACGGCGGGCGCCGCATGCGCAAGGACCTGCAAGACCACCTGGGCGATCTGCCCGACTGGCTCGTTCCACTGGTAAAGGATATCTTGAAGTCCGACGCGCCGGATCCGCTGCCGCCGGCTGGCACGTGAGGGGCGATCATGAGCGACCTGCCGCAGATCATCCGAGCGAGTGCTGACGACCGGCGGGGACTATTCCAGCAGACTGGACAGCGTCTTTCGTGCGCGCCGGAGAACGTCGAAAAGGATTTCTGGGTCTGCTGGATTCTCGATGCACTCTACAACAGGGCGGGCATCGAGGAGCGCCTGCTCTTCAAGGGAGGCACTTCGCTCTCCAAGGCCTTCGATCTGATCCAGCGGTTCTCGGAAGACATCGACATCACTGTATTCCGCGACGACCTGCCGGGCGACCCTTTCCCGTCCGACGACGAGCTCCGCGCGATGGGATCGAACCAGCGCAGGCGCAAGCTCGACGAGATGAAGGAAAGGTGCAGCGGCTATATCAACGGCCAATTCCAGACCGCGCTGACGAAATACACCGCTACGGAGCTCGAAGGAATGAAGTTCAAGATCGAGCCGGACCCGGACGACCCCGACGCACAGTCCCTGCTCTTCCACTATCCGAGCGCGTTCACGGATTTCGACGAAGCGTACATCCGCCGCGTCGTGAAGATCGAGTCCGGAGCGAAGTCGGCGCTCGATCCGCATGAGACCAAGACGATCGTTCCGTACTCTGCGCACGACACCGACGGGCTGGATCTCGCCGTGCCGAACGTGCTGACGATCAAGCCCGAAAGGACGTTTTGCGGACAAGATCATCATCCTACACGGACAGCGGCACTGGTTTCAGAACAAGGGCGAGCTCTACAAGGACGGGCAGCGTCTGTCGCGGCACTACTACGACGTATTCCGCCTTCTCACCTCCGAATACGGCCACGCCGCGCTCGAGGATCTGGAACTCGCGGAAAGCTGCGTGAAGCACGCCCGCCTCTACTTCGACCGGAAGCCTCTCGATCTCGACCAGGCAACTCCCGGAACGTTCGGCATCGCACCTGCCGATGGCATGCTCGATCCGTTGAAGGCGGACTACCAAAAGATGTCCGGCATGATCTTCGGCGACGTCCCGTCGTTCGAAGACATCCTCGGTAAGATCAAGACGGCCGAAGCGACCCTGAACGCCGTCTGACCGCCGTGTCACAGCCTACGAACGGGCCCCCTCCCGACGCCGCGAGCGGAGCAGCTACGGAATGAAGCACGACGTCGAGCGCGCCGCGTCGCGAACGGAATGATGATGGTGATAAGGACTTCTGCGCCGTCGAAGGCCACTGGCGGAGAGAGTGGGATTCGAACCCACGGTACGGTTTCCCGCACACACGCTTTCCAAGCGTGCGCCTTAAGCCACTCGGCCATCTCTCCGGAGGCCCTCTCTTGAAGGGGCAGGACGTGATTTTGCAAGGGAGGCCGGGGGCGGCGGCGGAAATTTCCCCAATTCATTGAATTTGTTTGGGTATTTTGATCGCTCGCGGCCGCGATATCGGCGCGCGGGCGGGGCTTGAACCGAAATCCGGCCACGATCGACGGTGATAAGGGGCGACCCTGTTGGTGGAGGACGGCAATCATGATCATTCGGACGCTTCAACTGGCCGTCCTGGCATCGGTTTTGGTATCGGCGCTCGCGATCGGCGCCGCGGCGCCGGCGTGGGCGCAGGCCTGCACGCGGCAGGGCAACGACGTCACCTGCGACGACGGAAGGCGCGGCATCCATTCGGGCGACGCGATCGTGTGGGCGGACGGCTCGACGTCGCGGCTGGCTTCGCCGCATCCGAGCGTGATCATCGGCAACAAGTCGTCGGTGGTGATCGGGCCCGGGGTGTTCGCGGGCAACGGCAAGGGCGGGCATGTGCCGATGGAGAATCCGAGCGCGCCGAGCAAGGCGCGGTGTCCGATTCTGGATGGGGTGTCGTATTGTTTTTGAGGGTGGTGGCGCTGAGTGCCTGCTTGACCGCCCCTCGAGGGGGCGGGTCGACGTGCGCGTAGCGCGCGACGGGTGGGGTGATCTCTCCACAGGACGTGCCCGCGGAGAGATCACCTCACCCGGCTCGCATTTCGCTTCGCTCGATGCGAGCCGACCCGCCCCCGCAAGCGGGCGGGTGAGCACCGAGCAGCTCAGCGAGATCTAATGATACCGCGCGTTGCTGTTGCTGGCGGTGCGCAGCGGCCAGATCGCGGTGTCGGCCATCACGGGCGCCAGTTCGCTGCGGTCGAGGCGGCAGTCGTTCAGGGCGTCGGTGAAATCGGCGAACCATTGCTGGATGGTGTGCTTACGCAGCTTGGCCATCATCGCTTCCCAGCGCATGCGGCGTTCGGTGAGCGGCATCGACAGCGCGGTGGCGATGGTGCGGGCCATGCCGTCGATGTCGTGCGGATTGACGATCAGCGCGGTGTCGAGTTCGTTGGCGGCGCCGGCGAACTTCGACAGCACCAGCACGCCGGGATCGACCGGGTTTTGCGCGGCGACATATTCCTTGGCGACGAGGTTCATGCCGTCCTGCAGCGGCGTCACCACGCCGACCTGCGCGGTGCGATAGAGGCCCGCGAGCACGGCCTGGCCAAAGCCCTTGTTGAGATAGCGGATCGGCGTCCAGTCGACCTCGCCATGCTGGCCGTTGACCTCGCTGACGAGTTTGGCGACCTCGCTCTGCAGATTGCCATAGGCCTCGATCGCGCCGCGCGAGGGCGTTGCGATCTGCAGCAGCGACACCGTGCGCGCCAGTGAGGGGTGCATCGTCCACATCCGGTCGAACGCCTTGATGCGGTTGATCAGGCCTTTTGAGTAATCGAGCCGGTCGACGCCGATCGCAAGCTTTTCGCCGTTCAGGCTGCGGCGCAGCCGCGAGACGTCTGGATGGGTGGTGGCTTTTGCCGCCAGCTTGGCGAATTCAGCGGGATCGATGCCGATCGGAAACACCGCGGCGCGGGTGCGGCCGTGGCGCGACGTGACGACGCCGTCATGCACGGAGAGGCCGAGATCGGACTCCGCGTAGGACAAAAAGTTCTCGCAGTCTTCCTCGGTCTGGAAGCCGACGAGATCATAGGCCAGCATCGCCTCGACGAGTTCGCGATGATGCGGCACGCCCGACATCACCGCGCGCGTCGGCCACGGCGTGTGCAGGAAGAAGCCGATCGGCTCGGTGACGCCGAGATCGCGCAGTTCGGCGCCGAGCGCGAGAAAATGATAATCCTGGATCCAGAACGCGGAGTCGGGTTTGCGGAATCGCAGCAGCGCGCGCGCCATGAAGGCGTTCACTTCGCGGTAGCTGAGATAATCTTCCTGGGTGGCGCGGATCAGATCGGCGCGCGAATGCAGCGCCGGCCACAAAGCGGAGTTTGCAAAACCTTCGTAGTAGCCGCCGTAATGCGCGGCCGGCAGATCCAGCATCGCCAGCGCACCGGTACCCAGTGCTTCGACTTCGGCAAAAGGTTCCTTCAGGTTCCCGTCGCGGACTCGTCCGCTGGAACCAACCCAGATCGCACCTGATTTTTCGACGATGGGCAACAGCGCGGCGGCGAGCCCACCCGTCATGGGTTCGTTGGGTTTTCCGCGCGAAACTCGGTTAGAAACGACGACGAGGTTCAAAGGTCCCCTCCCGTTGGGTACGCCGGTTAACAACCATTCATCATTATGGTTCCAGATCACCCTTTCAACGAATTGAAACCAAATTCGGGCTGCGCTGCGACGGACTTCACCGGAACTCACGAAAAATAAATTTTGTCGTGAACCTCGGCAGCAAGCGTGAAAATCTGCGGCCGAAAGCCGGCAATTCGTGAGTCATTATGGCAGCGATGCGTCCCTTTCGTCATCCAGCAGGTGTGTAAGGAAATCCCTGACGTCGCTCGGCGCATCGAAATGCCCGGCAACGCCATGCGCGCGGCGGCCGACCGAGAACGACAGGCCATCGAGATCGGGCATGATCGCAAACACGGTCTCGTCGGTGACGTCGTCGCCGATGAAGAACGGGCGGCGTCCCCTAAACGGCTCGCGCGTCATCAACTCGCGCACGCCGCTGGCCTTGCTGAATCCGGAATGCTTGATCTCGCAGACGAACTTGCCGGGCAGCACCTCGATCGGCGCGTTGGGCAAATCGGCGCGGATCAGCGACACCGCGGCATAGATCGCCTTTTCGGCCTGCGGCGCCAGGCGATAATGCAGCGCCAGCGAATAGCCCTTGTCTTCCAGCAGGATTCCCGGGCTGAGCTTTGCGATCGCCGCCAGCCGGCGCTTCAATTCCTTGTCCATCGGCGGCGCGTGCGCAGCCACGGAATCGCTGTCCGGATCGATCCGCATCTCGGCGCCGTGGCCGCCGACGGCCGGAAAATGATCGGGCGCGAAAATCAGATCGATGTCATTGAGCGAGCGGCCAGAGACCAGCGCCAGCGCGCCGCTTGGTGCGCACCATCAGGCGGTTCAGCGTCTTCGCCAGGCCCGGCGGCACCCAGACTTCGCGCGGCGTCGGCATCAGATCGAGCAGCGTGCCGTCGATGTCGAGCAGCACCGCCGTCTCGCTCAGATGCGGAATCAGCGAGCGCGGCACCGGAACGGTTTCCGGCGCAGCGTCGTCGTCGCGCACGATGTCTTCTTCGAAAGGCATTTCCAGCAGATCCTCGTTCATCTCATCCTACTCCACAAATGCGAGCGGCCGTGCGACAGATTCGAGCGATTTTCGCTCGGCTGCGATGGCATATCGCCACGCGACGGCCGCGGCTACGATCATCAATGCCGACCCGAACAGATAGCCGGCGAACACGCTGTTGCGCGATCCGGTATCGACCAGCGCGCCGAACAGCGCCGGTCCCGCCACGCCGCCGATGCCGGTTCCGATCGCGTAGAACAAGGCAATGGCCAGCGCGCGCACCTCCAGCGGGAACGTCTCGCTGACGGTGAGATACGCCGCACTCGCCGCCGGCGAGGCGAAGAAGAAGATCACCATCCAGGCAATCGTTTGCGTCTGCGCCGTCAGCACGCCGATCGAGAACAGATAGCCCGACAGCGCCAGCAAGATGCCCGAGGCGCCGTAGGTCACCGTGATCATCATGCGCCGGCCCAGCGTGTCGAAGAGACGGCCGAGCAGCAGCGGCCCGAGAAAGTTGCCGGCCGCGAACGGCAGGATGTACCAGCCGACATGGTTCGACGGGATGCCGAAGAAGTCGGTCAGCACCAGCGCGAAGGTAAAGAAGATCGCGTTGTAGAAGAACGCCTGCGCGACCATCAGCACCAGTCCGACCATCGAACGCTGCCGGTACGTCGTAAGCAACGTATGCGCGACTTCTCCGAGCGGCGTATGGCTGCGCATCTTCAGCCGGATCTTCGGAAACACCTCGTCGGCCGGGTGATCCGAATGCCGCGTCGATGCCTTTTCGATCTCGTCGACGATCGCATGCGCCTCTTCGGGGCGGCCGTGAACCATCAGCCAGCGCGGGCTTTCCGGAATCCACATCCGCATGACAAGCACGATCAGGCCGAGAGCGGCGCCGATGAAATAAGCCAGCCGCCAGCCGATGATCGGGCGCGAGCAGCGCGGGATCGAGCAGCACGATGGCGGCGACCGCGCCGATCGCTGCTCCAATCCAGAAACTGCCGTTGATCACCAGATCGGTCCAGCCGCGATAGCGCGCCGGCACCAGTTCCTGGATCGTCGAATTGATCGCGGTGTATTCGCCGCCGATCCCCGCCCCGGTCAGGAAGCGAAACAGCGCGTAGCTCGTCACGCTCCATGACAGCGCGGTGGCGGCGGTCGCGGTGAGATAAAGCGCGAGCGTGATGAAGAACAGTTTCTTGCGCCCGATCCGGTCGGTGAGCCAGCCGAAACCGAGCGCGCCGATCACGGCACCGGCGAGATAGGCGCTGTTGGCGAGGCCGACGTCGAAATTCGAAAATTGCAGCGTCGGGCTTTCCTTCAGCGCGCCCGACAAGGCGCCGGCCAGCGTGACTTCCAGCCCGTCCAGAATCCAGGTGATGCCGAGCGCCGTCACGACGCGGGTGTGAAAACCGCCCCAGCGCAGGCTGTCGAGCCGCGCGGGAATGCTGGTCTCGATGACCCGCTCGTTATTCTGCGCGGACGTGGCGGAAATCGACGCATGATCATCCACCGCCACACCATGCCGAATTGCTGTAGTACCCATCGGATTGAACCAATGAAAAACACCCCGGAACGCCCCAGCCCCAGGGTTTTCACGCCAAATTGCGGCAAACATGATGTCTGACGGGAAGATAACGCCTGCGCCGGGGTGGGGTTCCGGGGCTTTGGGGTGACGAATTTGCATGGCTACAGCCGGACCTTGCGCACAAACTCGTGTCGTCTCCGCGAAGGCAGGAACCCATACGCCGCGGCCATCGTGAAGGGCACGTGGCCAGTCGAGCGCAAAACAACGCACAGCGGTGGTTATGGGCCCCCGCCTTCGCGGGGGCGACGGAGATAACGCCTCACGCCGCCCGGATGTTCGCCATGAAGCGATCCAGCTCCTCGCGCAGCCGCGTGCTTTCGCTCGACAGCGCTGCGCGCCGAGTTCAGCACTTCCTCCGACGCCGTGCCGGTTTCGGTGGCGCCGCGGTTGACGTGCATGACGTTGGTGGCGGCTTCCTGCGTGCCTTGCGCGACGTTCTGGACGCTGCGCGCGATCTCCTGCGTCGCCGAGCTCTGCTGCTCGACGGCGCTGGCGATCGTCGAGGCAATGTCCGAAATCTTGCCGATGGTGCCGCCGATCTCCTTGATCGCGGCGACCGACTCCTGCGTCGCGCCCTGCATGCCCGAGATGTGATTGGAAATCTCGTCGGTCGCCTTCGCGGTCTGGCTGGCGAGCGATTTGACTTCGGACGCCACGACCGCAAAGCCGCGGCCGGCATCGCCGGCACGCGCCGCCTCGATGGTGGCGTTGAGCGCCAGCAGATTGGTCTGCTCGGCAATCGCGGTGATCAGCTTGACGACATCGCCGATCTCCTGCGCGGCGCGCGACAGTTTTCCGATCCGGCCATCGGTCTGCTCGGCCTGACGCACGGCGGCTTCCGCGATCTGGCTGCTTTCCTTGACGCGCCGCCCGATCTCGTCGACGGAGGCCGACAATTCCTCGGTGGCCGAGGCCACCGACTGCATGTTGGTCGAGGCTTCTTCCGAGGCGCCCGCGACCTGGTTCGACAGGCTCTGCGTGGTTTCGGCGGTTCGCGTCAGCGTGCCGGCGGCGGCTTCGAGCTGCACGGCCGAGGACGACACGTTGGCGACGATGGCGCCGACCGCGGCCTCGAAATCGTCGGCGAAGCGAATGAGTTCGGTGCGGCGCGCGGCGCTCGCCGCCTTGCTCTGCGCTTCCTGGGTGGCGGCGTCGCGCTCGGCCCGCGAGACGGCCTGCACCTTGAACTCCTCGACCGCGCCGGCCATCTCGCCGACTTCGTCCTTGCGGCCGAGGCCGGGCAGCACGACATCGAAATTGCCGGCGGCGAGTTCGCGCATCGCGCTGCACATTCTGGTCATCGGCCGGGAAATGCCGATGCCGAGGAAGAAGGCCCAGATACAACCGAGCAGCAGGCCGCCCGCGGCCAGCATCACGATCAGCCGTTCGGTTTCGGCGATGGCGGCGTCCAATTCGGCGTCGAGCCGCTTCTGATCGGCCAGCAGGTCCGACTTCATCGCCGCCGAGGCCTTGTTGATCTCGGCGACCGTCTCGGTCATTTCCTGGATCAGCGCTTCGATCTCCTTGGCGTTGCCGACCAGCATCGCGAGCGAGCGGCGATATTCCTCCAGCATGCCGGAGATTTCCTTGATGCCGTCCAGGATCTTGGCGTTGGTGGTCGAGATCGCCTTCAGCGCGTTCTCGACAAATTTCAGGCGCGCCAGGGCGCTGTTGGCGACCGTCTGGTCGGAATTGACCACGAACGTATTGGCCAACGCCGTGACCGCCTGGAACTGCTCGGTCACCTTCTTGGCGCCGAGGGTAATCAATTGCAGCTCTTCCTCGTCGGCATTGCTCGGCAGGTCGTCGACCTTGTAGCGCAGCGAGTTGCCGGTGCGCGCCAGCTGGTTCTGCGCGATGCGCGCGCTGTCGTCCTTGGTCTTGAGCATGTCGGCGAAGATCTTGGTGAAGGTGCGGAACTCGCGTTCCAGCTTCGCGATCTGCTCCAGCCGCGCCCGGTCGGTGGTGCCCTTCATCGAGGTCAGGATGGCGTCTTTCAGGCGGGCTTCCGCCTCCAGCGCGGCCTTGCCGTCTTCTTCCTTGCCGGTCACCACGAAATAGCGGGCCAGCGAGCGGTAGGAGATCAGCTCGCGATCGATATCGCGCGCCAGATCGGCCTCCTGCACGCTGTGCCGGTAGGCGTCGACGCCGTCGGAAACCCGCTCGAAGCCGAGATAGGCAAAGCCCATGCTGGCGGCGGAAATCGCCAGCACCACGGTGAAGCCGAGCATGATCTTGGAGCGGAATCGCAGGGTCGGCAGCCGGAACGACCAGCCGCTAAGCTTCTGGAATCGCATGTGTCCCCCCGTTTTCATTCTAAAAACAGGCATCGAGGCCCCACCCCAACGCGGTGCGCAAACCTAAGGCAGAATGGATAAGACCGCGTAAATGCGGGGAAAAGCGGCAATGGGGGACGCGCTTACCCGCCTCTGAGGGTTTCGTTTCGAGCGAAGCTCGCTCGTGGATCGGTTCGTATGCAATGCGAGCCGAGGTGGGGTGACGGTCTCTCCACGTCCAACACTGCCCGAGTGGAGAGATCACCCCACCCCGACTTGCATTCGCTTCGCGAACGCAAGCCGACCCGCCCCCTCGAGGGGCGGGTAAGAAAGAGCGCTTCGCCCGTCGCGACACCACCGTCGATGACTTCACGAAGACAAGGGCGACCAAAATCCTAGTTGCAAGTTCCGGCTCCGGTGTTTCTAATTGGAATAATTATAAAACATCGGGGAGGTACCACGCGTGTCTACAGTCAAACTGACCGTGAACGGCAAAGCCGTGTCGGCCGACGTCGAGGACCGGACGCTTCTGGTCCATCTCCTGCGCGAAAATCTCAACCTGACCGGAACCCATGTCGGCTGCGACACCAGCCAGTGCGGCGCCTGCGTCGTCCATATCGACGGCAAAGCCGTGAAATCCTGCACGGTCATGGTGGGTCAGGCCGCGGGCTCGCAACGTCACCACCATCGAAGGCATCGCCAAGGGCGACGAACTGCACCCGATGCAGGCGGCGTTCCGCGACAATCACGGCCTGCAGTGCGGCTACTGCACCCCGGGCATGATCATGTCGGCGATCGATATTGTGCACCGCCATAGCGGCCAGCTCGACGAAGAGACCGTCCGGCAGGAACTCGAAGGCAACATCTGCCGCTGCACCGGATACCACAACATCGTCAAATCGGTGCTCGACGCGGCCGGCCGCATGAAGGTCTCGCAGGCGGCGGAATAGCCGCGGGCTGCCGATTTCCGAATACAAGACCGCGTTTCGATGGAAATGGCGGAAACAATAACTCCGGTCGGGAGGACAGGACATGGGCGTTGAAGGCATTGGCGCAAGCGTTGTGCGCAAGGAAGACCGCCGTTTCATTACCGGCAAGGGCCGTTACGTCGACGATATCAAGGTGTTGGGGATGACCCACGCCCACTTCGTCCGCAGCCCGCACGCGCATGCCAAGATCAAGAGCCTGGATACGGCAGAGGCGATGAAGATGCCGGGCGTGGTCGGCGTGCTGACCGGCCAGCAGATCGTCGACGACAAGATCGGCAATCTGATTTGCGGCTGGGCCATCACCTCCAAGGACGGCACCGGCATGAAGATGGGCGCATGGCCGGCGATGGCGCCGGAGATCGTGCGTTTCGTCGGCCAGGCGGTCGCGGTCGTGATCGCCGAGACCAAGAACCAGGCGCGGGACGCAGCCGAGGCCGTGGTCGTCAATTACGAGGAATTGCCGGCGGCAGCCGACATCCGCGCCGCGATCAAGCCGGGTGCGCCGCAATTGCATCCGGAAGCGCCGGGCAATGTCATCTATGACTGGACCATCGGCGAGGAAGCCGCGACCGATGCCGCCTTCAAGGCGGCGGCCAATGTCGTCTCGCTCGACATCACCAACAACCGCCTGGTGCCGAACGCGATGGAGCCGCGCGCGGCGATCGCCGAATATAACGAGCCGGAAGAGCACTTTACGCTCTACACGACCTCGCAGAACCCGCACGTCGCCCGCCTCGTGCTGTCGGCGTTCTACAACATCGCGCAGGAGCACAAGCTGCGCGTCGTCGCGCCCGATGTCGGCGGCGGCTTTGGCTCGAAGATCTTCATCTACCCTGAGGAAATGGTGGCGCTGTGGGCGTCCAAGAAGGTCGGCCGCCCGGTGAAGTGGACCGGCGACCGCACCGAAGCGTTCCTCACCGACGCGCATGGCCGCGATCACCTCACCAAGGCGGAGATGGCGTTCGACAAGGACAACAAGGTCACCGCGTTGCGCGTCAAAACCTACGCCAATCTCGGCGCCTATATGTCGCTGTTCTCGTCGTCGGTGCCGACCTATCTCTACGCGACGCTGCTGTCGGGCCAGTACAACATTCCGAACATTTTTGCGGAAGTGATCAGCGTCTACACCAACACCGTGCCGGTCGACGCCTATCGCGGCGCGGGCCGCCCGGAAGCGAGTTTTGTGGTGGAGCGGCTGATGGAAACGGCGGCGCGGCAGTTGAAGGTCGATCCGGCCGAACTGCGCCGCAAGAACTTCATCACGCAGTTTCCGCATCAGACGCCGGTCATCATGGCCTATGACGTCGGCGATTTCGGCGCCTCCCTCGACTCCGCCATGAAGGCGATCGATTACGCCGGCTTCCCGGCGCGCAAGGCGAAGGCCAAGATCCGAAGGCAAGCTGCGCGGCATCGGCGTGTCCTGCTACATCGAGGCCTGCGGTATTGCGCCGTCAAAGGCGGTCGGCAGTCTCGGCGCCGGCGTCGGCCTGTGGGAATCGGCGGAAGTGCGCGTCAATCCGGTCGGCACCATCGAAGTGCTGACCGGATCGCACAGCCACGGCCAGGGTCATGAGACGACCTTCTGCCAGCTCATCGCCGAACGCCTGGGCATTCCGATCAGCCAGGTGCAGATCGTCCATGGCGACACGGATAAAGTGCAGTTCGGCATGGGCACCTACGGCTCGCGCTCGGCGGCCGTCGGTCTCAGTGCGATCTTCAAGGCGATGGAGAAGGTCGAAGCCAAGGCCAAGAAGATCGCGGCGCATCAGCTCGAAGCGTCGGAAGGCGACATCGTCATCGAGAACGGCGAGTTCAAGGTCACCGGCACCGACAAGTCGATCGCGCTGCCGATGGTCGCCCTCGCCGCCTACACCGCGCACAATCTGCCCGACGGCATGGAGCCCGGCTTGAAGGAAGGCGCGTTCTACGACCCGACCAACTTCACCTTCCCGGCCGGCTCCTACATCTGCGAAATGGAAGTCGATAGCGCCACCGGCAAATCGAGCTTCGTCAACTTCGTGGCGGCGGACGATTTCGGGCGGCTGATCAATCCGATGATCGTCGAAGGCCAGGTTCATGGCGGGCTTGCCCAGGGCATCGGGCAGGCGCTGCTGGAAGGCGCGGTTTACGACAGCTCAGGCCAGCTCCTGACGGCCTCGTTCATGGACTACGCCATGCCGCGGTCCGACGACCTGCCGTCGTTCAAGCTGTCGCACACCACGACGCTGTGTCCGGGCAATCCGCTCGGCGTCAAGGGTTGCGGCGAAGCGGGCGCGATCGGCGCTTCGGCTGCCGTCATCAACGCCATCACGGATGCGATCGGCAACAACAATCTCGAAATGCCCGCGACGCCCGATCGCGTCTGGCATGCGATTCACGGCTGAGAGGGAGCAAGCATCATGTACCAGACAACTTATCACCGCCCCTCCTCGGTCGACGAAGCGGTTGCGATGTTCGGCAAGGGTTCGGACGCAAAGTATCTCGCGGGCGGCCACACCCTGATCCCGGTCATGAAGCAGCGGCTGGCCGCGCCGTCCGACGTGATCGATCTCGGCAAGATCAAGGAACTGATCGGCATCGAAGTCGTCGGGCGATACGCTGACGATCAAGGCGGCCACGACCTATTTCGACATCATGCAAAGCGCCGACGTGAAGAAGTCGATCCCCGCGATTTCCTACCTCACCTCGGTGCTCGGCGACCCCGCCGTGCGCCATCGCGGCACCATCGGCGGCTCGATCGCCAATAACGATCCGGCGGCGGATTTTCCCGCCGCACTGGCTTCGCTCGGCGCGACTGTCAAAACCAACAAGCGCTCGATCTCGGCGGATGATTTCTTCAAGGGCCTGTTCACGACGGCGCTGGAAGATGGCGAGATCATCACCGCCGTGTCGTTCCCGATCCCGGCCAAGGCGGGCTACGCCAAGTTTCGGCACCCCGCCTCGCGTTTCGCGCTGACCGGCGTGTTCGTCACCAAGACCAAGTCAGGTGAAGTGCGCGTCGCGGCGACCGGCGCCTCGCAGGACGGCGTGATGCGGGTGTCGGCGATCGAGGCGGCGCTGAAGGCCAACTGGTCGCCCGCGGCGATCGACGGCGTGAAGGTTTCCGCCAGCGGCCTGATGAGCGATATCCACGGAACGTCGGACTATCGCGCCAATCTGATCAAGGTGATGGCGCAGCGTGCGGTGACGGCCGCGGGCTGACAGCGCCTGAACGCAACTATCATGCGAGCGGCGCGCAGCAATGCGCGCCGCTTTCGCATTTTGGTCCGATTCTCGGCAAAAGAAACTTGCCACGCTCTCGCTTCGGCGGGAGAATTTAGCTAATCAACTAATTAAGACGTTCGCCTTGGGAGAGAAAACAAGTGCTCGACAAACCAGCCGCCCAATCCGCCACCCGCGCCTCCGGCCCGCTCGCCGGTTTCCGCATCGTCGAATTCGCCGGCATCGGCCCGGGTCCGTTCGCCTGCATGCTGCTGGCGGACATGGGCGCCGAGGTGATCACGCTCGACCGCGTCGGCGCGGGCAAGAATTTCAAGGCGGTGGCGGTGCGCGGCCGCAAGGTGATCGAGCTCGATCTGAAGGACAAGGCCGCGATCGCGCAGGTGCTCGACCTGCTCGCCGGCGCGGACGCGCTGATCGAAGGTTTTCGTCCCGGCGTGATGGAGCGCCTCGGCCTCGGCCCCGACGTCGTGCTCGCGCGCAATCCAAAGCTGGTCTATGGCCGCATGACCGGCTGGGGCCAGGAAGGCCCGCTCGCCAACGCCGCCGGCCATGACATCAATTACATCTCGATCACGGGCGCGCTTGCCGCGATCGGCACCAAGGAGAAGCCGGTGCCGCCGCTCAATCTCGTCGGCGATTTCGGCGGGGGCGCGCTCTATCTCGTGGTCGGCGTGCTCGCCGCGATGCTGGAAGCCTCGAAATCCGGCAAGGGCCAGGTGGTGGACACCGCGATGTGCGACGGCGCGGCCTCGCTGATGTCGATGTTCTTCGACATGCGCGCGAGCGGGCGCTGGACCGAGGGCCGCGACCAGAATTTCCTCGACGGCGGCGCGCATTTCTACGGCGTCTATGAATGCTCCTGCGGCAACTTCATTTCGATCGGCTCGATCGAGCCGCAGTTCTACGCGCTGCTGCGCAAGCATGCCGACCTGACCGACGCCGATTTCGACGCGCAGATGGACCGCAAGGCGTGGCCGGCGCTGAAGGAAAAGCTGACGAAAGTGTTCAAGAGCAAGAGCCGCGCGGACTGGTGCAAGATCATGGAAGGCACCGACATCTGCTTCGCGCCGATCCTGACCATGGCGGAAGCGCCAAAGCATCCGCACATGGCCGCGCGAAACGTGTTCGTCGAGCGCCATGGCGTGACGCAACCGGCGCCAGCGCCGCGGTTCTCGCGGACGCCGTCGGCGATCCGGGAGCCGGAGGTGGCGAAGATCGGGGATGTGACGGCGGCGTGGAAGCGGTAAGGTATTCGCTGCCGTAGGGTGGGCAAAGGAGCGAAAGCGACGTGCCCACCATCTATCACCGATAACGCTGCACGATGGTGGGCACGCTACGCTTTGCCCACCCTACGAAGTCTCACGCCGCATTCCCCACCTTCAGCACGCCTCTTCGAATCTGATCTTCCTCGATCGATTCGAACAGCGCCTTGAAATTGCCCTCGCCAAAACCGTCGTCGCCCTTGCGCTGGATGAATTCGAAGAAGATCGGCCCGATCGCGTTCGCCGAAAAGATCTGCAGCAGAACTTTTGTCTGGCCGCCATCGACCACGCCCTCACCGTCGATGAGGATGCCGTTGCGCTGCAGGCGCGCGAGATCCTCGCCATGCTTCGGCAGGCGCGCGTCGATCTTCTCGAAATAGGTCTCCGGCGGCGACGGCATGAACGGCAAGCCCGCATCGCGCAGCGTCTCGACGGTGCGGTAGATGTCGCGCGCGCCGCAGGCGATGTGCTGGATGCCCTCGCCGCGATAGATGTTGAGATATTCCTCGATCTGCCCGGAGTCGCCGGCATCCTCGTTGATCGGAATCCGGATCTTGCCGTCAGGGCTGGTCAGTGCGCGGGAGAACAGGCCGGAGGCGCGGCCTTCGATGTCGAAGAAGCGGATCTGACGGAAGTTGAACAGTTTTTCGTAGAAGCCGGTCCAGACATCCATTCGGCCGCGATGGACGTTGTGGGTGAGGTGATCGATGTAATAGAGCCCGGCGCCGGCGGGCCGCGGGTCCTTCGCGCCCAGCCATTCGAACTCGGTGTCATAGGCCGAGCCCTTGGCGCCGTAGCGATCGACGAAATACAGCAGGCTGCCGCCGATGCCCTTGATGGCGGGGACGTCGAGCGTCTTCTGCGCGGAGGTCACATCGGCCGGCTCCGCGCCGAGCGAGAGCGCACGCTCATAGGCCTGTTTCGCATCGACGACGCGGAACGCCATCGACGGCGCGCAGGGGCCATGCGCGGCAACGAAGCCGTGGCCATGGGTGCCGGGCTCCTCGTTGACGAGATAATTGATATCGCCCTGGCGATAGACGGTGATCTTCTTCGTCCGGTGACGGGCGACCGGCGCGTAGCCCATCAGCTTGAACAGCGCGTGCAATTCTTCGGGATTGGGGTGCGCATATTCGACGAACTCGAAACCGTCGGTGCCCATCGGATTATCGGCGCTGATGGTGGCGGCCGGCGCGTCGTGCGGAAACGGACCCATGGCGAAAACTCCCGAAAATTGATCTGGATCAATATCGGTCGAATCCGGCGCAAGGTGCATGCAAATCGACCCGCGTTAGGCTATAATGATGCACGATTTGTGCACAGAAGTGGTATTTTACGCATGATTCCGTTAGACGCCTTCGACCTCAAAATGCTGGCCGCGCTGCAGGACGACGGCCGGCTGACCAACCAGCAACTGGCCGATCTCGTCGGGCTGTCGGCCTCGCAATGCTCGCGGCGGCGGATGCGGCTGGAGGAAGAAAAGGTGATCGCGGGCTATCACGCCGACCTGTCAGGCGAAGCGCTCGGCTTCAACCTGATCGCGTTCATCCAGGTCACGCTGGCGACGCATTCGCCCGACAATTCCAAGAAGTTTCGCGCGCTGGTCAATCGCGTCGACGATATTCAGGAGGCCTATTCGCTGACCGGCGACGCCGATTATGTGCTGAAGGTGGTGCTGCGCGACCTCAAGGACCTCTCCGGCCTCGTCAACGACGTGCTGATGCCGCACCAGAGCGTGGCGCATGTGCGCTCGTCGATCGTGCTGGACCGGCTGAAGGAGAGCGCGAGGCTGCCGCTGCGGAAGTAGCATGGCGCAATTCGAGGGAAATTCGACATTCGCATTTCGCAGTTCGATTTGCGATTATTGAGCTGAACGTTCAACGCACGAGACGACCGATGGCGCTGCAACTCCGGCCGAACTGCGAATATTGCGACAAGGACCTGCCGCCGAACGCGATCGGATGCGCGGATCTGCTCCTACGAATGCACGTTCTGCGCGGACTGCGTGGAGAACAAGCTGCACAATGTCTGCCCGAACTGCGGCGGCGGGTTTGAGCGGCGGCCGATCCGGCCTGCGACGGAGCGGCGGCCCGGCGTGTGCGTGACGAAGCAGCTGCCGTCGGACAAGCGGGTGCATTTGAAATACAGCGTGGAGGATGTCGCGGCGCATTGCGCGCGGCTGAAGGATATTCCACCGCAGGAGCGTTGAACGAGATGCCGTAGGGTGGGCAAAGCGACAGCGTGCCCACCATCTCGCGGCGTGCTCGACGACAGATGGTGGGCACGTCGCTTCGCTCCTTTGCCCACCCTACGGCTGCGTCATTCCGCTGCCAATATCGTCCCCTCGACCTCGCCGAAACCGACGCGATAACCGTCGCCCTGGCACCAGCCGCGCATCACGAGCGAATCGCCGTCTTCGAGGAACGTCCGTTTCACGCCAGAAGCTAGTTCGACCGGCTCGGTGCCGTTCCAGCTGATTTCAAGCAGGCTGCCGCGCTGGTCTTTCTCGGGCCCCGAGATCGTGCCGCTGACCCTAAGAGATCGCCGACATTCATGGCGCAGCCGCTTGAAGCATGGTGCACGAGCTGCTGCACCGACGACCAGTACATGTATTTGAAATTGGTGCGGCTGATGTTCGCCGCCTCGTTCATCGGCGCCGCCCGCAGGCCGACCTCCAGCGCCATGTCGTAATTGTTCGGCTGCGCTTGCTGCAGATAGGGCAGCGGCTTTGGGCTCCTGCGCGGGACCGTGCAGGCGAAACGGCTCCAGCGCCTCGCGCGTCACCACCCACGGGCTGATCGAGGTGCCGAACGCCTTGGCCTGGAACGGGCCGAGCGGCACATACTCCCATTGCTGGATGTCGCGCGCGCTCCAGTCGTTGAGAATGACGAAGCCGAAGATCATTTCTTCGGCCTGCTTCTCGGTGAGCATCTCGCCCATGACAGACGGCTGACCGACCACCACGCCCATTTCGAGTTCGAAATCGAGCCGCTTGCACGGGCCGAAGCTGGGCACGTCCGCCGCCGGCGGCTTCAGCTGCCCGCGCGGCCGCCTGATCTTGGTGCCAGAGACGACCACGGTGGACGCGCGGCCGTTATAGCCGATCGGCATGTGCAGCCAGTTCGGCTGCAAGCGCGTTGTCCTTGCCGCGGAACATCACGCCGACATTGGTGGCGTGCTCCTTGGACGAGTAGAAATCGGTGTAGCCGGCGACGGCGAACGGCATGTGCAGCTCTGACGTCGGCCATCGGCACCAGCGCGCGCTTGCGCAATTCTTCGTTGTCGCGCAGTTCCGGTTCATCGTGCCGCAAGCAGCTCGCTGATGCGGGCGCGCGTGCTGGACCAGACTTTTGGCCCCAGCGCCATGAACGGGTTGAGCTGTGCTGCGGCGAAGACGCCGGGCTCGACGACGTCGAAGCGGCAGTCCTGCGCGAGCTGCCAGAGATCGAGCACGTAGTCGCCGATCGCGACGCCGACGCGCGGGGCTAGGCCGTCTTTCGCGGAGAAGACGCCGTAAGGGAGGTTCTGGATCGGGAAGTCGGAGGTGGGGGCGACCGGGATGAAGGAGCGGAGTTTGGGGTCGTTGGGATGGGGCATGGTTTCCTGCCGAATTTCTGACGCTCTCATCCGCCTCGTGCGAGATGGTGCCGGAGTCGACGCGAAGCGCGAATGCGCCGGATGAGCGATCTCTCCGTCGGAGCAGAGTCGCTCACCGTCTCAATCGCGGGTCTGCGCCAAGTGACGCACCTCCCCACAAGGGGACGAGCGGAGCTACTTCACGGCTTGTTCGGATCGAAACGCTTCTCCAGTCCCTTCCAGCAATCGGCGTAGTCATCCTGCAGCGTCGCCGTTGTCGCCGCATGCTTCGGTCACGCGCTGCGGATACCGCGTCTCGAACATGAAGGCCATCGTCCCCGTCAGCTTCACCGGCTTCAATTCGCCATTGCTGGCGTGATCGAAGGCGTCGCGATCGGGGCCGTGCGGCAGCATCATGTTGTGCAGGCTGATGCCGCCCGGGACAAAGCCCTGCGGCTTGGCGTCGTAGACGCCGTAGATCAGGCCCATGAACTCGCTCATGATGTTCATGTGATACCAGGGCGGACGGAAGGTGTTTTCGGCCACCATCCAGCGCTCCGGGAAAATGACAAAATCGATGTTGGCGGTGCCGGGGGTTTCCGACGGCGCGGTCAGGACCGTGAAGATCGACGGGTCCGGATGATCGAAGCCGATCGCGCCGATCGGCGAGAAGGTGCGCAGATCGTATTTGTAGGGCGCGTAATTGCCGTGCCACGCCACCACGTCGATCGGCGAATGCGGCAGCGTCGTCTTGAACAGCGAGCCGCCCCATTTCACGTAGAGCTCGGTCGGCGTGTCCTTGTCCTCGTAGAAGGCGACCGGCGTGAGGAAGTCGCGCGAATTGGCGAGGCAGTTGGCGCCGATCGGCCCGCGCTCCGGCAGCGTGAAGGCGCCGCCATAGTTTTCGCAGAGATAGCCGCGCGCGGGGCCGTTCGGAATCTCGACGCGGAACTTCACGCCGCGCGGGATCACGGCGATCTCGCCGGGCTCGATGTCGATGCGGCCGAATTCGGTGACGAGGCGCAGATTGCCCTGCTGGGCCACGAACATCATCTCGCCGTCGGCATTGTAGAAGTGCTGATCGACCATCGACTTGGTGATGAGATAGACATGCGCGGCCATGCCGGCCTGGGTGTTGGCGTCGCCGGCCGTGGTCATGGTCTGCACGCCCTGCAGAAAGGTCATGTCTTCCTTCGGGATCGGCGCCGGATCCCAGCGCAACTGCTCGACCATGATCTCCTGCTCATGGCACGGCGCGGTGCGCCACAGCCCGGCATCGACCTTGGCAAAGCGCCCGGAATGTTTCACCGACGGGCGGATGCGATAGAGCCACGACCGCTCGTTGCTGCCGCGCGGCGCGGTGAAGGGCGAGCCGGACAGTTGCTCGGCATAGAGCCCGTAGGCGCAGCGCTGCGGCGAGTTGCGGCCCATCGGCAGCGCGCCGGGCAAGGCCTCGGTCTCAAAGCTGTTGCCGAAGCCGGACATGTAGCCCGGCGTCAGCTGCGCGGCGCTTCGAACGATCTGATCAGGCGAGGTGTTGATATTCATGGTCATCCTCCTCCTTGCAGGGCGGCCCACATTTCCTGGTCGCGCTTGTCGGTCCAGATCACGGGATCGTCGATTCCCGAGGCCTCGTCGAACGCGCGCGAGACGTTGAACGGCAGGCAGTGCTCGTAGATGGCGAAGCTGGAGAATTTTGGATCCATCACCTCGCGCGTCGCGGCCATCGATTCCTTCAGATTGCGGCCTCTCGCGACGGATGTTTCCGCCGCGCCATAGAGCGAGGTGACGAAATCGCGCGTCATCGCGATCGCGTCGCGCCCGGTCGAAAGTCCCTTCAGCGCATCGCCGCGGCCCGGCGCGATCGCCTTGGGATTGAAGGCGCGGATTTCGTTCAGCGTCGCCGGCCATTCGCGCAAATGCGCGTCGCCGCAATAGCAGGCCGAGTGGTATTCGATCAGGTCGCCCGAGAACATCACCTCGGCATCCGGCACCCAGGCGACGATGTCGCCCGAGGTGTGCCCGGCGCCGAGCTGCATCAGCCGCACCTCGCGCTTGCCGAGATAGATCGACATCTCGCCTTCGAAGGTCAGCGTCGGCCAGGTCAGGCCGGGAATGCTCTCCGCGTCCTGGAACAGCCGCGGAAAGCGGCCATATTCGGAATCCCAGTCCTGCTGGCCGCGTTCCTCGATCAGCCGATGGGTTTCCGCCGAGGCCACGATGCCCTGCGCCTTGTAGGCGGAGGCGCCCAGCACGCGCACGGCGTGGTAATGCGACAGCACGACATATTTGATCGGCTTGTCGGTGACGGTGCGAACGCGCTCGATCACTTTGTTCGCCATCGCCGGCGTCGACTGCGCGTCGAACACCAGGCAGCCATCGTCGCCGACGATGATCGCGGAGTTCGGGTCGCCCTCGGCGGTGAAGGCGTAGAGATCGGTGCCGATTTCGGAGAAGGTGATCTTCTTCTCCGCCATGTCGGTCGTGGATGCAAAACCTTTGGCCATCAATTCGATTCCTGACTTCGTTCGAGACGTGAATTATTGCTGCTGTTGTTGTTGCTGCTGGCTGGCGTCGAGCATCCGCCGCTTGGCGAGCGCGATGGCCTCGTTCAGCACGGCGATATCGCCGATGTGATTGGCGAGCACGAGAACCAGCGCGGCGTCGAGATCGGCGCTCTGTTCGTCGCTCAGGCCGCGATGGGCCTCGACGATGGCGCGAAACGCATCGTCGGGCTTGGCAAAATTTGAAGCGGTCGACAGCGCCATTAATGAAACCTCAGTTGTGGCCGGCGGCACGCGCCAGCGCGGCGTCGAGCCCCTGGCGGGTCGGATGCCGGAATCGCGCCGCGACATAGCCATCGGGCCGCAACAGATAGGCGGTGCCGGGCTCGGCGTCGTAACGCGCGGCGGCAAGGTTTTGCGAATCGACAAGGCCATCCTTGCCGCCGATGCGGATCGCAGCCACGCCTTCGGGTAGTTCCGGCGCGGCGCCATTGCCGAACTCGAGCAACGTGAATCCCATGCCGGCCTTGACGAAAGCGTCAGTGAGAAAAATCTCTTCGCCACGCGCGCCTGCAACCGGCGCATCCGGCATCGAGCTTCCCGGCTGCGGGCCACCGCGCCACGCATCGCCATCGGCGGTCGAGAGCGGCGTCGCATAGATCGACGGCGTCGAGAGCCGCCCGCCATTCACCATGCGCTTGCCGAACTCGGTCTCCTTGGCGAGCGACAGCACCGCCTTGCGCAGCCGCGCCTCCTGGTGCGAGTTCGGCGCCATGAAATCGGTCGAGCGGGTGGATTCGCGGATGTTCTCGTCAGCCGCCGCGCTACGCTCGATGTGGTAGCTCTCGAGCAGCGCCTCGGGCGACGTCCCGCGCAGCACGCCATCGAGCTTCCACGCCAGATTCTCGGCGTCCTCCAGACCGGAATTGGCGCCGCGCGCGCCGAACGGCGAAACCTGATGCGCGGCGTCGCCGGCGAAGATCACGCGGCCGTGGATGAACTTGTTCATCCGCCGGCACTGGAATTTGTACAGCGAGATCCATTCGAAATCGAACTTGTCGTGCCCGAGCATGCGGGCGATGCGCGGCCGCACGTTCTCCGGCAGCTTTTCGACGGAGGGATCGGCAAAGCGATTGAGCTGCAGATCGATGCGCCAGATGTCGTCCGGCTGCTTGTGCAGCAGCGCGGAACGTCCGGCATGGAACGGCGGATCGAACCAGAACCAGCGCTCGGTCGGAAACGCCGCCGTCATCTTGACGTCGGCGATCAGGAACTGGTCCTCGAACACCTGCCCGGCGAATTCCGCGCCCACCATTTGCCGCAGCGAGGACTTTGCGCCGTCGCACGCGATCACGAAGCGGGCGCTGATCCGGTACGGACCATCGGGCGTTTCGATGGTCAGCAGCACATGATCGTTGCGCGGTTCGAGCGCGGCGACCTTGTTGCGCCAGCGCAGGTCGATGGCAGGAAGCTGCTCGACGCGGTCGACCAGATAGGCCTCGGCGTAGAATTGCTGCAGGTTGATGAAGGCCGGCCGCTTGTGGCCCTGCTCCGGCAGCAGGTTGAACTGGTAGAGCTGAGACTCGCCGTGAAAGATTTTCCCGACGCTCCACACCACGCCCTTGTCGACCATGCGCTGGCCGATGCCGAGCCGGTCCCAGAATTCGAGCGAGCGTTTTGAGAAACAGATCGCCCGCGAGCCCTCGCCGATCCGGTCGGCATCGTCGAGCAGCACCACCGCCTGGCCGCGCTGCGCCAGGTCGATCGCCAGCGACAGCCCCACCGGACCCGCGCCGACCACGACGACGGCGTGTTCGGCCAGATTCGAACCCGGTCGGTCCTGATCGGGATGGCGGCGATAGCCGAACTGGGTTTTGGTCTGCGCCATGCGGGCTTTAACCCTGTGACTGGCCAAGGGCTGTGACTGGTAAAGGGCGGGCGACCGTGCTAGATAGTCGCATCTGCAACTATCTTAATCCCCGGGCCGGGTCCGTCAACCCAAATCGAGGCCATCCTTGGCAAAGGCGTTATCGACCGAAGAAGCCGCCGCTTCGCGCCAGGAAGGCGCGGCGAAGAACGACGCCAGGCTGGACCTCTTCGGCTTCGTGCCGTTCCGGCTGAACCGGCTCGCGGCGGAAGTGAGTTCGGCGCTCTCGGTCGAATATGCGACCCGCTACGGGCTCGACATTCCGGAATGGCGCGTGCTGGCGACGCTCGGTTTTCGCCACGAACCCTGCAGCGCACAGTACATTGCCGATTGCACCCGCACGCACAAATCCACCATCAGCCGCGCCGTCACCGCGTTGATGAAGCGGCAGATGGTCGAACGCGTCGAAAACACCGACGACCGCCGCGAATTCCGCCTGCGCCTGACGCGCAAGGGCGCAACGCTCTATGAAGAGCTGATCCCGCGCCTGTTGCGCAAGGAGCAGGAGATATTGTCGTGCCTCTCCGCGCAGGAGCGGCGGGATCTGGCGCGCCTGCTCGGCAAGCTCGAGGAGAGCCTCGATCTGGTACGCGAGACCGAGCGAAGGAAGGCGGACGCGTACAAGCAGAAGCGTATCTCGACGAAGCCGTGCTACTTCGCCGCCGTCACCACGATCTCCACGATATGCGGCGGTTCGAGATCGACACCGAGACAGGCGCGCATCGGCGGGTTCTTGGTATCGACCCATTCGTCCCAGGCGCGGTTCATCTCGCCCTTCTGCTTGATGTCGGCGACATAGACGATCGCCGTGAGGATCTTGCTCTTGTCTGAGCCGCACAGCGCGAGGCTCTCGTCGATGCGGGCGAGCGCTTTCGCGGTCTGCTCATACATCGAGGGACTGACCGGGTCGGGCGCGACCGCCACGGTGAAAACCAGATCGTCGTGCGCGACGGCGCGGCTGCGGGTGGGCGTCAGCCCGGGAAAGCGAGTGATCATCGGGAATCTCCGGTTAGCTTCTGTCGATATGCTTCGCGATCACGGGAAAATAATTATCTCCCGATCCGGCATCGATCGCTTCCTGCAGCACGGTGCCGATCAACTCTGCGCCGCGGATTTTCAATCCGGCGTCGGCCGCGAGTTCCAGCGCGTAGGACAGGTCCTTCAGCGCATATTCGGTCGAGAACGCACGCTCCGGAAAATTGCCCGGCACGATCGCCTTCATGCCGTGATTGCGCAGCGCAAAACTGTCGGCCGAGCCCTTTGAAAGCGTGTCGAGCAGCAGTTTTGGATCGACGCCATTATGTTTCGCCACCGCCACCGCCTCGGCGAGCGCGTTGACGGTTTCGAACAGCACCATGTTGTTGAGGATTTTCGTGACCTGCCCGGCGCCGACCTCGCCGCAATGGGTGACGTCGGTGGCAAAGCAGCGGATCAGCGGCTCGATGTCGGCATAGAGCGCAGGCGTCGTTCCAACCATGACGCTGAGCGTGCCGTCCTGCGCCGCCTGTCGCGTACGCGCGATCGGCGCGTCGGCCCAGGCCGCGCCCTTGGCCTGCAACTGCGCGGCAAAGTCGCGGGTCTGGCTGACCGAGGACGTGCCGAGATCGACCACGACCTGCCCGCTCCGGATGTTCTTGAGAATGCCATTGCCTTCAAACACCGCGCGCACATGTTTGGCGCTCGGCAGGCACAGGAACAGCAGATCGCTTTGCGTGATGACATCCGCAACGGCGCCCGCAATCTCGGCGCCCTCTTCCCGCAGCCGCGCCAACGGCTCCGGCGACAGGTCGAACGCGAGGACGCGCCTGCCGCTCTTCTTGACGAGGTTGCGGCAGATCGGCTCGCCCATCACGCCGAGGCCGATGAAGCCGACCGTCTTGTACGCTGACATCACGACCATCCGCTACTTCGCAAACGAACGCGACGGCGCCAGGTGCAGCGCGAACGCGTCGACCTTGTCGCTGGCGCGCGGATAGATCTCGCTCACCAGCGGATCGTGGCCGGGAATGAAGCGGTCGGGATGGCCGGCCAGCCGTTCGACGATTTCCCAGCCCTGCGCCATGTCGCCGACATTGTAGACGATCGGAAACGGGCTGCGCTTCTGCAGGTTGGCGTAGTAGTGCGCGGCGTCCGACGCCAGCACCACCGGCCCGCGCGCGGTCTCGACCCGCACCACCTGCAAGCCGTCGGAATGGCCGCCGACGCGATGCACGGTCACGCCGGGGGCGACCTCGCCATCGCCGGAGTGGAAGGTGACGCGCTCGCCATAGACATGCTTCACCATGGTCGTGACGTGCTCGACCGAAAACGGATGCCGCAGCATGCCGTTGCACATGCAGCGGCCGGTCGCGTAGCTCATCTCGCGATCCTGCAGATGAAATCGCGCGCCTGGGAAGCGGTCGAGGTTGCCGGCGTGGTCGTAGTGCAGATGGGTGACGATGACGTCCTTGATGCTGCCGGCCGGAACGCCGAACTTCTCCAGCGCGTCGACCGGGTTGAGCGTCAGCTTGCGGGCCCGCGCCTTGGCCTCTTCGGCGTTGAAGCCGGTATCGACCAGGATGTCGCGGCCCTGCCCACGAACCAGCCAGACGAAATAATCGAGATCCGCCGCCGTGGTCTCGTGCGGATCGGGGGCCAGAAAATTCATGTTGGGGGTGCGCGGCGACATCGTCGCATAGCGAAGCGCATAGATTTCGTAGGCATTTCCCATCGGTGTCACTTTTCTTGGATGTCTGGATTGGGCCGATCCCGCCAACAAGCCATCGTCATCCGCAAAGGTCAAACGCGGCCCGCGAATGACAGCCGCGCAACAGTGCGGCGAGCTATGTGAGACGGATCACATTGCTGCAGCCTTGCGATGCGCGACAATCTCGCGGCAATGCGCCGTCGGGCGCAGGAGCGAAAGCATTGCAGGCCGATCCGGAACCGTTCGCAACCGGCCAAGCCGCAAGCTGTGGTTCTGCCATCACAGCTGCTTTTATTCCTTCGTCCGGCCCGGCATCGTCGCGGTTAATTGTCGCAATTAATGACGATATCGCAAGCGGTTGACGGACTGCGCGCTCGGTTTGATAATGCCGGGAGCGTAGAGTAAGGTCGCCGCGGCGCGAGCTGGTATCGGCGCTATTTTGGCTGGACTGCCGTGATCTGGACTGCCGTCATTATGAAAATCCGCCTCGCATTGTTCCTTGCATTGTTTTTTGCTGTCGCGTCGATCGCCCCGTCGTTCGCAGCCGGTGAGCGCTATGCGCTGGTGATCGGCAACGCGAAGTATCCGGACGCCGAAGCACCGCTGAAAGAGCCGATCAACGATGCGCGCGACATCGCCGAAGAGCTCAAGCGCGACGGTTTCAATGTCGATATCGGCGAGAACCTGACCGCCGAGCAGATGCGCCGGGCGTTCGACCGCCTGTACGGCAAGATCAAGCCGGGCTCGGTGGCGCTGCTGTTCTTTTCCGGCTTTGGCGTGCAATCCAGCCGCCAGAGCTACATGATCCCGGTCGATGCCCAGATCTGGACCGAGCCGGACGTCCGCCGCGACGGTTTCAGCCTCGAAACCGTGCTGGGCGAGATCAACAGCCGCGGCGCCGGCGTCAAGATCGCGCTGATCGACGCCTCCAGGCGCAACCCGTTCGAGCGCCGGTTCCGCAGCTTTTCCGCCGGCCTTGCGCCGGTGATCGCGCCGAACGGCACGCTGGTGATGTATTCGGCCGCGCTCTCGTCGGTGGTTTCCGACAATGGCAGCGACCGCAGCCTGTTCGTGAAAGAGCTGCTGAAGGAAATCCGCACCCCCGACCTGATGGCGGAAGAAACGCTGAACCGCACCCGTGTCGGCGTCACCCGCGCCTCGCGGCAGGAACAGGTGCCGTGGATTTCGTCCTCGCTCGCCGAGGATTTCTCCTTCATCCCGAGCGGCTCGGGCCCGCGGCCGGCAAGCCAGCCTTCGACGCCGGTGGCTACGGCGCCCGCGACGCCCCCCGTTTCGGCTCCTGCGCCACCACCGCCATCCCCGCCGGTCGCAGCACCAGCCCCACCGCCACCCCCTCCGGTGGCAGCACCTGCCCCACCGCCGCCACCGCCGGTGGCAACACCGGCACCGCCGCCGCCCGCGCCGTCAAAACCGGCCCAATCCGCGCCTCTGCCGCCGGCGCCCCCGGTCAAGCCGGCCGAAGGTCCCGCGCTCGCGCTCGCCGACGATCCGACCATCAAGAGCCTGACCGCCAAGCTCAGCGACAATCCGGACGATGCCGCCGCGCTGTACCGGCGCGGGCAGGTCTATGCCAGCAAGGGCGCCTACGAACTCGCGATCAAGGACTTCAACAATTCGCTGCGGCTGAATCCGAAGGACGTCGAAGCCTTCAACAATCGCTGCTGGGCGCGCACCGTGATCGGCGACCTGCAGGCGGCCCTGAAGGACTGCAACGAAGCGCTGCGGCTGCGGCCGAATTTCGTCGACGCGCTCGACAGCCGCGGCCTCGTCAACCTGAAGAGCGGCCAGAACAAGAATGCAATTTCTGATTTCGATGCCGCCCTCAAGATCAACCCGCGCCTGACGTCGTCGCTGTACGGCCGCGGCCTTGCCAAGAAGCGCAACGGCTCGATCTCGGAAGGCGACCTGGACATCAACAACGCCAAGGCGATGGACCCCAATATCGTCAAGGAGTTCGCCGAATACGGGGTGCAGTGACGATACGATTTTTTTGGATGAAAACTGGCGGCCCCTCGAACCCTGTGGCGGGCCGGCCAGACTAAGACAGAGCAGCCGTCCGCAACGGGACACGGCAACCCGATTTGGATGACATTGGAACCGCGCGGGAAGCCCGCAAAAGGGGACTGGTAATGGTAAGTATCTCAGCGAAAACCTTTGGCATGATGGTCTCGGTGGCGACGCTCGGCGCCGCAATTTCCTTTGCCGGAACCGCGCTCGCCCAGGAGAAGAACGTCACCGAGGACCAGATCGTCCGCGCACTGGCGCCCGAGAAGAAGCCGCTGACCCGTGGCCTTTCCACCGGTCCGCAGACCGCGGTCGAGCCGACCGTCTCCGCCGCCGAGACCAAGTTCGTGGAAAAGATCCGTGGCCGCTCCACGCGCTCGCTTTCGAGCGCGGAGCGCGAAGAGATCGCAGCCATGGTCAAGGACAAGCCGAAGATCGATCTGGAGATCAACTTCGACTACAACTCGGCTGATATCAGCGCGAAGTCGCTGCCGTCGGTCCAGGCGCTCGGCCGCGCCCTCACCAACAATGATCTGAAGGGCTCGACCTTCGTGGTCGCCGGCCATACCGATGCGGCTGGCGGCGACGCCTATAACCAGGATCTTTCCGAGCGCCGCGCCGACGCGATCAAGCGCTATCTCGTCGACAAATACGGCATCAACGGCACCGATCTCGTCACCGTCGGATACGGCAAGAGCAAGCTCAAGGATCCGAGCCAGCCGGTGGCGGAAGTAAATCGCCGCGTCCAGGTCGTGAACATGGAAAACAAGTCCACGGCGTCTGCCAAATGAGCCCTTGCAAGTAAGGGCGTGGCGCCGACCAATCATTTCCGGCTACAATACGTCCCGCAGCACCCGTGCGGGACGTATTCGTTTTGGGCTCCATTGCAGGTGTTCGGCCGGCAACACGCGCCCTTTTCTGATTTGACTTCCAGTCTGGATTGATCCGGCGATGAAATTCTCCGAATACCTCAAACCTGCGCTCGGCGTGGTCTTCGTTGCCGCTCTCGCCTACGGCTATTACTGGTTCGAGAACCGTCCGCACCCCGAAGCAAAGGAAACCCCGGGCCAGGCGCTGGTGATCGTGACCAAATCCACCAATGCCTGCTTCTCCGACATGGTGCGGGTCACCGGCTTCATCGTGCCGCGTCGCGAGGCCCAGATCGGCGTCGACCAGGAGGGCTCGCGCGTCACCGACCTGTTCGTCAAGGAAGGCGACACGGTTACCGAAAACCAGGAACTGGCGCGCCTCACCGCGCCGCCGCAGATACCGGGCGCTCCTGCCGGCAGGCCCGGACCGATCACGCTGAAGGCCCCCGCCGCCGGCCTCATCACCGAATTGAGAACCGCAGTCGGCGCCCCCGCCTCGCCGCAGGCCGGCCCGATGTTCAGGATTTCCGTGAACAACGAAATCGAGCTCGAGGCCGAAGTGCCGAGCGTGCATCTGCTGAAGCTCAGTTCCGGTGCGACCGTGCGCATCAGTCGGGACGACGCCCCCGATGTCGTCGGCAAGGTCCGGATGATTTCGCCGCAGATCGACCGCGCCACCCAGCTCGGCAAGGTGCGGATTTCGCTGAACAACAATCCCTCGCTCAAGGTCGGCATGTTTGCCCGCGCCAATATCGACGCCAAGCGCTCCTGCGGCGTCGCCGTCCCGCGCACCGCCATCGACCGCCTGACGCTGCAGGTCGTGAAAGGCAACAGCATCGAGACGCGAAAAGTGCGCGTCGGTCTGACCTCCGAAACCTCCACCGAAATTCTTGAAGGCCTCGACGTCGGCGAAACCGTCGTGGCCGATGCTGGCACGTCCTTGCATGACGGCGACCAGGTCAAGACCATGTTCGCCGATGAACTCGAGCGCACGCGGGCACGCTAATGGCTTTGAATATCTCGGCATGGTCGATCCGGAACCCGCTGCCCTCGATCGTGTTTTCAATCATTCTTTTGGTGCTCGGCTGGGCCAGCTTCACCAAGCTTGCGGTGACACGACTGCCCAACGCCGACATTCCCGTGATTTCGGTCGCAGTCTCGCAATTCGGCGCAGCGCCTTCGGAGCTGGAATCGCAGGTCACCAAGACGATCGAGGACGGCGTGTCCGGCGTCGAAGGCGTGCGTCACATTTCGTCGTCGATTACCGACGGATTGTCGGTGACAACGATCCAGTTCGCGCTGGAGACCAATACCGATCGCGCGCTGAACGATATCAAGGACGCCGTCACGCGCGTCCGCTCCAATCTGCCGCAAAACGTCACTGAACCGCTGATCCAGCGGGTCGACGTGATCGGCCTGCCGATCGTCACCTATGCTGCGATCTCGCCCGGCAAGACGCCGGAGCAGCTTTCCTATTTCGTCGACGACGTCGTCAAGCGCGCCCTGCAGGGCGTACGCGGCGTGGCGCAGGTCGAGCGTATCGGCGGTGTCGAGCGCGAAATTCTCGTCTCGCTCGATCCGGACCGCCTGCAGGCGGCGGGGCTCACCGCCGTCAACGTCAGCCAGATCCTGCGCGGCACAAATGTCGACGTCGCCGGCGGCCGTGCCCAGATCGGCAAGAACGACCAGGCGATCCGCACGCTGGCCGGCGCCAAGACGCTGAACGAACTTGCCGGCACCATGATCCCGCTGTTCGGCGGCGGCGAAATGCGGCTCGACGATCTCGGCACCGTCACCGACACCATCGCCGATCGCAGCACCTTTGCCCGCTTTAACGGCGAACCTGTCGTGGCGCTCGGCATCAAGCGCTCCAAGGGCGCCAGCGACGTCAAGGTGGCCGAGGCCGTGGAGAAGCGCATTGAGGCGCTGAAAGCCGCCTACCCCGATGTCGACCTGAAGCTGATCGACACCTCGGTCGAATTCACCAAGGGCAATTACCACGCCGCGATCTCGACGCTGTTCGAAGGTGCGATCCTCGCGGTCGTCGTCGTCTTGCTGTTCTTGCGCGACATTCGCGCCACCATCATCGCCGCGATCTCGCTGCCGCTGTCGATCTTCCCGGCGTTCTGGGTGATGGACCTGCTCGGCTTCTCGCTGAACCTGGTCTCCTTCCTCGCCATCACGCTGTCGACGGGTATTCTGGTCGACGACGCCATCGTCGAAATCGAGAACATCGTGCGCCACATGCGCATGGGCAAGTCGCCCTATCGCGCAGCGCTCGAAGCCGCCGACGAAATCGGCCTCGCCGTGATCGCGATTTCGCTGACGATCATCGCGATCTTTGCGCCCGCCAGCTTCATGTCGGGGATCGCCGGGCAGTTCTTCAAGCAGTTCGGCATCACGGTGTCGGTGCAGGTGTTCTTCTCGCTGCTCGCCGCACGCTTCGTCACGCCGGTGCTCGCGGCATACTTCCTGAAGGATCACCCGCACGATGATCCGCCGCCCGGGCGCATCCTGAAGACCTACACCAAGCTCGTGACCTGGTCGGTCCATCACTACTTCATCACGGTGTTGATCGGCTTCGGCGTCTTCGCCGCCTCGATCTGGAGCATCACGCTGTTGCCGCAAGGCTTCCTGCCGGCGCAGGACACCGCGCGCTCGCTGCTGGCGATGGAATTGCCGCCGGGCTCGCAGCTCGCCTATACCGAGAAGGTGACGGAGGAAATCGTCGCCCGCCTGCGCAAGCGGCCCGAAATCAAGAGCATCTTCGTCGACGGCGGAAGGGTACCGCCGGGAACGCAGGAAGTGCGCCGCGCCGCGCTGATCATCAATTACACGCCGAAGGCCGGTCGCAAGATCACCCAGCGACAGCTCGAACTCGAGATCAGCCAGGAACTGGAGAACGTTCCGGACATCCGCTTCTGGTTCCTGGACGAAAACGGCCTGCGCGCGATTGCGCTGGTCGTGACCGGCGTCGACAGCAACATCGTCAACAACGTCGCCAGCGAACTGGCGACGCAGATGAAGCGGATTCCGATCATCGCCAACGTGATCTCGGAAACCTCGCTCGACCGGCCCGAACTGCGGATCCGGCCGCGGGCGGAGCTGGCGGCGCGGCTCGGCGTTTCCACCGAGAGCCTGTCGCAGACCATCCGCGTCGCCACCATCGGCGACGTCGGGCCGGCACTTGCGAAATTCGACGCCGGCGATCGCCAGGTGCCGATCCGCGTCCAGCTCGAGGACAGCGCGCGCAGCGACCTCTCGATGCTGCAGCAATTGCGGGTGCCGCTCGGCCAGCGCGGCGAACGCGGCGGCGTGCCGCTGTCGGTCGTCGCCGACATCCAGCTCGACCAGGGCCCGACCAGCATCAACCGCTACGACCGCGAACGGCAGGCCACCGTCGCGGCCGACCTCGTCGGCACCGCGGCGCTCGGCGACGCCACCAAGAAGATCTACGATCTTCCGGTCATGAAGAGCCTGCCGAAGGGCGTGAGGGTGAGCCCGTCGGGCGACGCCGAAAGCCTGGCCGAACTGTCGGACGGTTTCGCCACCGCCATCACCGCCGGCCTGATGATGGTCTACGCCGTGCTGGTGCTGCTGTTCGGCACCTTCCTGCAGCCGATCACCATCCTGTTCTCGCTGCCGCTCTCGATCGGCGGCGCGATCGTGGCACTGCTACTGACCGGCAAGCAGCTCACCACGCCGGTGTGGATCGGCATCCTGATGCTGATGGGCATCGTCACCAAGAACGCGATCATGCTGGTGGAGTTCGCGGTGGAAGCGATCCGCGAAGGCAAGAAGCGCGACGAGGCCATCATCGACGCCGGCATGAAGCGCGCACGCCCGATCGTGATGACGACGATCGCGATGGCCGCGGGCATGATGCCCTCAGCGCTGGCGATCGGCGCCGGCGGCGAATTCCGTTCGCCGATGGCGCTCGCCGTGATCGGCGGCCTGATCTTCTCCACCATCCTGTCGCTGGTGTTCGTGCCGGCGATGTTCATGGTGATGGACGATCTCGGCGCGCTGTGCTGGCGCTTCGGCAAGAAACTGCTGGTGTCGAGCGGCGAAGGCGAAGGCGACGAAGAACACGCCGGCCACGAAACGGCTCATCACGCCGGGCCGCCGGCCAAGGGCCCGCCCGCGGTGCCCCCGGCGATGTCGCCCGCGGCGAAGTAGGTTACCTGTCAGAGGTCGCCCTTGGATGAGGGGCCTCGACAGGCGACCGATAGGTGATACATTTTGTTTCATGAACCTGGTCAACCGCACGCTTGAGATCGACGCAGAAACTGACGCTCGACTTCGCGAAATGGCGAAGGAGCGAGGTCAGGATGTCGCTGCCGTGTTGGCAGAAGCCGTCGCGTTGCTGGACTCAGTTGTCGACCTTGCCGGTCCGGACATCAGGGAGGATCGTCGCCGCTACGACGATTTTCGACGGACGCGGCTCGCCGTCCCGCTGGATGACGTCAAGGCTTGGGTTTCGAGCTGGGGATCCGACAATGAGCTGCCTCGTCCGCAGCCACGCAAAGCCGGATGATCCTTCTTTCGCCCGATGCCATAGAGGACGTCGAGCGAGTCAGAGCCTTTCTCGATCAGTCAAATCCGGGCGCGGCACGACGCGCACTGGCGCTTATCTGGACATACGATCGAACGATTGCAGGACTTCCCGGCACTCGGAATGCCGACGGAAGATCCGGACATTCGTCAGATCGTGATCCGTTTCGGCGCATCGGGCTATATCGTCCGTTACGCCAGTCTTCCGGAGACGTCTGACGTTCTCGATCACGAGAGTTTGGCATGGTCGCGAGGCGCGAGTTTGACCGTGCCGCCTAGTCGTTCCTTGCCACCGCCGTCAGCTTGGTCATGTTCTGCAGCAAGATCCGTCCGCGCTGCAGGTCCAGAATGCCGTCCTTGCGCCAGAGCTGCAGTTGACGGTTGACGCTTTCGCGGGCGGCGCCGACGAAGACGCCGAGCTGTTCCTGCGAGATGTGCACTTCGGAACCGAAATCGGAGGCGAGTGCGCAGAGCCGCCGCGCCAGGCGGACCGGCAGCGGCTGCAGCACCGATTCCTCCATCCGCTCGCTCTGCCAGCGGATGCGCTGGCACAGCAGCATCATGATCTTGATCGCGACCTTGGGCTCGCGCTCCAGGAAGGCCAAGAAGTCCTCGCGCCGCAGCACGAACAGTTCCGAGGGCTCGCCGGCGGTGGCGTCCGCGGTGCGGCTCTGGCCGTCGAGCACGGCGACCTCGCCGAACAGGTCGCCGGAGCCCATGAAATTCAGCGTCAGGCGGCTGCCGTCGGAGGCGCCGGTCTCGATCCGGATCTGGCCGCGACGGACACCGTAGAGGGCATCGCCGGGGTCGCCCTTCTGGAACAGCATTTCGCCGACACCAAGCTGCTCGGTGTGACAAAGTCCGGAGATGCGCTGCAATTCGTCAGCACCCAAATCCGAAAACATCGGATTCATCTTCAAAATGACCGCAAATTCGGCCTGCTTGCTCATTGTACTACCTTCCAAAATTCAGTCTGGACCCGTCCCCCTGGCGGTTAGCAAGATTCCCATCCCTATGAGTGTGTCATAAGTCACATAACATTGCAGCACCCCCGGAATATTTTTGGCTACTTTGGGCCGCACCCTCTTTCCGGGATAAGCTCGCCCGAGCGGTTGCGCGCGCGTATCGCGTGACCGAAATAAGTGCCGTTGCCGCGGTCTGGAACATCGATATGAGAGCTTTGAAAATTGTCGGCGCCGTCATTGGCGCCGTGGTCGCCGTCATCGCTGTGCTGCTGGTGGTCGGCATCCCGTCGGGCTTCCTGACGGCGCAGATCCAGGAACGGGTCGAGCAAGAAACCGGCTACAAGCTCGCCATCAATGGCGGCGCCAGGATCGGCCTGTGGCCGTCGCTCAACATCACGCTCAACGACATCACGGTGCAGCATCCGAAGGACCGCGACATCAACCGCCATTTCGCCGCCGCCAGCATCGAAGCCGAGATGACGCTCGCCAGCCTGTGGGCCGGCAAGCCGCACATCACCGAACTCGTCATCATCCGCCCGGTGGCGAACCTGCCGCTGCGGCGCGAGCGCGACAGGGACATCGCTCCCGCAGCAAAGCCCGCGCCCGGCAAGTCATCGGATGCTTTCACGATCGAGCACATCAGCGTCAGCGGCGGCACCGTCATCCTCTCCAACGTGCGCGACCGCGTCGAGAACCGGATCGAGACGGTCAACCTCGACATCGCCATCGATCCCAGCCGCAAGGTCGCGCTGACGGGCAGCGCACGCCGTAGCGGCTATCCGTTCAAATTCGACATCAAGGCGGCGCTGCCGGCGGGACCGATCGAACGACAGAATATTCCGGCCGACATCAAGATCGACGCGCCCGATCTGTTGCGCGCCCCGCTCGTCGCCAAGGCAGAGGCCCGGCTCAACGGCGCGGTCGCGATGATCAACAGCGTCACCGGCACGCTCGGCGACGCCGCGTTCAACGGCTGGGCCTCGGTCGACCTGTCGAGCAAGCCGCTGGTGAAGCTCGACCTCGATTTCCAGAAGCTCGCCATCACGGCGGCGCGCAGCACCGGCGATTCCTCCGCGCAGCCGTGGAGCAGCGCGACGCTCGATATCAACGGCCTCAACTATATCGATCTGCAGGCGCGCATTTCCGCGGCCGAACTCACCGTCGGCGAAGCGCGCTTCACGCCGGCCGCGATCGACGCCAACCTGACGGCCGGCGTCCTGAAGGCGCAGGTCTCCAATCTCGGCGCCTATGAAGGCACCGCGTCAGGCAATCTGACCGTCGATGTTTCCACCCCCAATCCCACCTACGCGATGCAGGCCGACCTCACCGGCGTGCGCGCACTGCCGCTGCTGGACGGCCTCGCCGACTTCGACCGGCTCGACGGCCGGATGCAGGCGAAGATCAGCGTGCGCTCCGACGGCACCAGCCAGCGCGCGATCATGTCGAGCATGGCCGGCACCGCCTTCATCGTGTTCCAGGACGGCGCCATCAAGGGGCTCAACGTCGCGCAAATGATCCGCTCGCTGACGGCAAGCACGCTGTCGGGCTGGCAGGACGGCGCGGGAAGGGCAACCGACCTGTCGCAATTGTCGGCGTCGTTCAAGATCGACAAGGGCCAGGCGCAGACCACCGATCTCAACCTGGTCGGCCCGCTGGTCAAGGTGACCGGCGCCGGCACTATCGACCTCGGCACCAAGCAGATCGGATTCCGCGTCGAGCCCAAAATCGTGATGACCACCGAAGGCCAGGGCCGCCTCACCGATCCGGTCGGGCTCGGCATTCCCGTGATGATCGAGGGGCCGTGGAGAAGCCCGCGGATCTATCCGGAGATGCAGGGCATTCTCGACAATCCCGAAGCCGCCTATGCCAAGCTGAAGCAGATGGGCAAGGGCCTGTTCGGCGAGAAGGGGGCGGACATTGGCGCCGCGATCGGCAGCCTGCTTGGCGGCGGACAGTCCGGAGCGGCCGGCGGGCAACAAGGCGGCGCCAGCGGACAGGGCGGAAACCAGCCGGGCAGTCCGCTCGGCGGCCAGCTCGGCGAGACCCTCGGCAATCTGCTGCAGCAGGGCCTGAGCGGATTTAACCAGGGCGGTGCCGGCAAGGACAGCGGCCGGTCCGGCAGCCGCAGCATCCCGAGCCGCACCTCGCCCGCGGAAACGGCGGCCCAAGCCCCGCCGGTGGAGGCCGCCCAGGCCGAGTCCGCGCCCCCGGTGCCTTCAGGCGAAACCGCCGCCCAGCAGGACAGTCAGCCAATGAACGACGTCCTGCGGCAGCTTTTCAACCGCTGAGGGCAGCCGCGCCTCGTCGCTCTTCCCGGGCGACGTTATCCAGGCTCCGGGCGAAATATTCCCGACATTTCTGCCCGTAATTGGTGCTAACCATGTGGGCGGACCCACAATCCCTGCCCTCAATTCGTGTTAGAAAGTCCCCTGATGCCGGGGCTGCCGAGGCAGGCCGGCGCCAGTAAATTGCCGATGCGCGCGCGAAGGCCGCGGCGCACGAGGGTCCGGATGAACGAGGTCAAGGACAGAGCAGGGTTTCTGCGCGAAGGGCTGTTCGCCAAATACGTGGTGGCCCTGGTCGGCCTCGTCGTGTTCGTGCTGGCGGTCAACGGCGCGATCGAAACCTGGATCACCTACCGCGGCATCAAGAGCTCGCTCAACGACGCCATGTCGGAAAAGGCGGAAGCGACCGCCAAGCGGATCCAGCAATCGCTGTCCGACCTGGAACGGCAGATTTCCTGGGTGACGCGCGCCTCCTCCAACACGACGGATCTGCGCCGCGCCGACTACGCGCAGTTGCTGCGGCAGGTGCCGCAGGTCAGCCAGCTCTCGCTGCTCAACGCCCAGGGCCGCGAAGTGCTGCGCATGACGCGCCAGACCGTCACCATGGACAGCAACGCGGATTTCTCCCGCGACGCCAGGCTGACCGAAACCATCTCGCGCGGCACCAGCTTTGCGCCGGCCTATTTCCGCGGCGAGCGGCCATTCATGTCGATCGCGCTGTCGCATGCCGACGGCAGCGTCACCGTCGCCGAGATCGACCTCGACTTCCTGTCGGAATTTTTGATCGACGCCCAGGTCGGCAAGGTGGCGTTCGCCTATGTCACCGACGCCAAAGGCGACGTGCTTGCCGCGTCCTCGGCCGGGCCCGAGGTCGGCAAGAACCTGTCGGCGCTGCCGCAGGTCGCGGCCGTCAGCAAGCCCGGCGGCGTGGCGCCGACCGCCGGCACCGACAGCAAGGGCCACGCGGTGCTGACGACGTCGAGCCTGGTGCCAAAGCTCGGCTGGCACGTGTTCTTCGAACAGGAGACCGCGCAGGCGCTGACGCCGATCCGCGACCAGCTGGTGCGGATCGCGCTTTTGATCGGGCTCGGCCTCGTGGTCGCGATCATCGCCGGCACCATCATGGCGCGGCGCATGCTGGTGCCGATCACGGCGCTGCGGGCCGGCGCGCGGCGGCTCGGCGCCGGCGATTTCGGCCACCGCATCGACGTCAAGACATCCGACGAGTTGGAGGAGCTGGCCAACCAGTTCAACGGCATGGCCGGGCAGCTCGCCGAAACCTATTCGAACCTCGAAGCCAAGGTGAACGAGCGGACGCGCGACCTCGCGCAATCGATCAACGAGCTGAAGGTGCTGGAAGAGGTCGGCCGTGCGGTGGCCTCCTCGCTCGACCTCAACGCCGTGCTGCCGACGGTCGCCGCCCGCGCGCTGGAAATCACCCATGCCGACGCCGTGCTGATCTACGGTTATGACGCCGCCAACCGCCAGTTCAACCTCACCGAATCGATCGGCATCGACAAGGCGGCCGAGGGCGGACACCGCGCCATCGACGCCCACAATTCGCCGCTCGGCGAGGCCGCCGCGACCGGCGAGCCGATCGCCTTGCCCGATCTCGGCGGGATGGCGGATCACCCACTGCGCGACGTCGCGATGGAAGCCGGCTTCCACTCCGTCCTGGTGGTGCCGCTGGTCGACCAGACCGGCATTCTGGGTTCGCTGGTGGTGCTGCGCCAGGACGCCGGCGAATTCTCCGGCAATCTGATCGGCCTGATGAAGACCTTTGCGCATCAGGCGGTGCTGGCGATGCGCAATGCGCGGCTGTTCACCGAAGTGGACCATAAGAGCCGCGAGCTGCAGGAGGCCAACGGCATCGTCAGCCAGCAGGCGCGCAAGCTGCAGGACCAGACCGAGCAGCTCAAGGACTGGAACAAATCGCTGGAAGAGCGCGTCGAAACCCAACTGGGCGAGATCGAGCGTATCCGCAAGCTCGAGCGCTTCCTGGCGCCGCAGGTGGCGCAATTGATCGCCTCCTCCGACAGCCCCGAGGGGCTGCTCACCAGCCAGCGCCGCGAGGTGACCGTCGTGTTCTGCGACCTGCGCGGCTTCACCGCGTTCACGGAGGCGACCGAGCCGGAAGAGGCGATGAACGTGCTGCGCGAATACCACGCAGCCCTCGGCGGACTGATCTTCAAATACGAGGGCACGCTGGACAAATATGCCGGCGACGGCGTGATGATCCTGTTCAACGCGCCGATCCAGTTCGAGGACCACACCGCAGCGCGCCGTGAAGATGGCGGTGGAAATGCGCGACGTCATCGGACCGCTGACCGAGCGCTGGCGCAACCGCGGCCACAGCCTCGGCTTCGGCATCGGCATCGCACTCGGCTACGCGACGCTCGGCCAGGTCGGCTTCGAACAGCGGCTGGAATACGCCGCGATCGGCAGCGTCACCAACCTCGCCTCCCGCCTCTGCAGCGAAGCCAAGCCCAACCAGATCGTGGTGAGCCGCCGCGTCTACGGCATGGTCGAACCATGGGTCGAGGGCAAGCCGATCGACGATCTGAACCTGAAGGGGTTCAATCATCCGATCCTGGCGGCGGAGATTATCAGCTGGCGCGAGACGGTGGATAACGTGGTCGATGCGGCGGCGGCGCGACGGAAGAAGATGCAGTAGCGGGCGAGTTCGATGCGGCCGTTCGCAACTTTGAATTGCAAACCTAGACTTGCACGCCCTCTTCAGCCGTCGGCAACGCGCTCAGACCATTCCGTCTGCAGGACCGCAACAGCGCTTAGCGCGTCCGATCCAGCAAACGGATCGACGATCGCGAGGCCACCGAAGTTGCGGCCGTGCTGCATGTCTTCGCTGAACAGGGTGTCGCAGCCCGCCTTCGATCGCGGAGGCGACGATGAGCGCGTCGAAGAACGACAGTCGATGATCCTGGGCGAGCGCTCGCGCCGAATGATGCAGGTCGAGGGTCAGTGCCATGCGGCGGATCGACCATGGCGAGCACGTCGGCGACGGCCTCATCTAGTTCGGCGCCAGTCTGTCGATGCTTGCGCCGCGACACCGCCGTGAACTCGTTGAGCACCTGCACGCTGAGCTTGCCGACCGTCGCGATCGATCAGTTCGCGGTGACGCCCGATCCTTTGCCGGCATCCATCGTCCTGGATGCCGAGGAGTGCGGTGTCGAAGAACGCGCTCACCTTTCGAGGGCCTCGTCCCGACGAATTGTAGATCGGGAGGAAGCGTCCAGTTCGCCGGCCATACGCGCAAGCGCCGGCTGGGCGATGTCCTCTGGCTCGACTCAATGTCCGTTGCTCGACGGCGACGATGTCGATTCGTCGCCGTCCATAAGGCTCCGAGTCTCGTCGACCAGCGCTTTGGCAGTCGCAACCGCAAGACTATCACCCCATTTCGAAACTTGCATCGCTGATATCCGCGATCCGATCAGCTATATCAGAACGATATATCCGACTCGTCGAGATCATTTCAGGACGACGCGAAACGTGCCGGAAGCGTGCTTGCGGGTACGTGGCGCGGCTCCGAAGCGGCCTTGAACGCGCACCCGCACCCCCTCAATGCCACCCCGGCTGCTGCATCCTTGCCCGCATCTGGGCCAGTTCCTCCAGCCGCGAGTTCGATCTGCGAGCGGACCATCGCGATGTCCTTGAGCTGGCGGTCGTCGAGCCGGTGCATGGCGACGCGGGTGGCGTGGCGCTCGTGGCGGGCGATCACGGCGGCGAGGAAGCGGTTGGCGAGGCGGCGGCTGCGCGCCAGAAAGAGGGCGGTCCGCCAGGTCAATGGCGGAGCCCAACCGGGCTCCCGATTTTTGGTTTGGCGCGTTTTCTTGACGCGAACCGGTGGCCACTTCGCTGGAAAACGCTCTGGTGGAGGTCGGGATGGTGGTCAGTATGGTCATGGCTGTGTTCTTCAATGAATGGCCGGAAGCCGGTTCGCTTGACGTCCGCGTTTCTATCGGAGGTCTGCTGCCAGCATGGTGGCAGCAGCGCTCAGGCAAAGCGCGCGACCGGCAGGCCGGATGAAAGATCAAAATATGAAGGCGAAGCACCGCACGGCCGGCAGGACGCGCCTGCCGACGATGCAAGGGCCCTCGCGCGTCAGGCCACCTTTCGGCCGGCCGCGAGCTCCTTGACGGCTTCGGTGGTCAGCGGCTTGACCGCCGATGCCCCAGTCGCCGCTCGCGACTTCGGAAATCTTGACCCAGGTGACGCCGCGCATCGCCTCGCCCTCGATCGACACCATGGCGTCGGTGAGTTTGGCGATCATCTGGCGCTTCTGCTCGGCATTGAACACGTTCTCGATGACGTGAACTTCTATCAACGGCATGTAACATCTCCTTGATGAGCCACTGAAGCGATGGCAGCATCAACATGCCAGTGACAGCCGGCAAAGACTTTCAGGCCGCTGTGATTTACCGTCCAGACGTTCTTGAGAATCGCCGCAACGTGATTTCAGGCAAAACTATTTCAAACCGGCGCGCCGAAACCCTTCCAGATAATGCGCCTTGTCGGCGTCGTGCTCGAACGGCAGTTCGCTGGCGAGCCAGGCGAGCGTGAGGTTCGGCTGGGTACGGTGGAGGCCTTCCAGCGCGGCTTTCGCTGCGTCAGGACCGCCTTCCATGCCGAGAGAAGCCGTCAGCACGCGATGGGCGCCGACGAAATCGGTGCGTTGCCGCAACGCCTCGCGGCACAGGCGGATCGCCTCGGCGTAATTGCCGCCGATATACTGGCAATAGGCGGAAACCCCGCTATAGATCGCGGCAAAGGGATCGCGCGGCGACAATTTCAGCGCCTCGCGCGCGGCGCGATCGCCCTCCTCCCAGCGCCCGCGATAGGCCAGCGCGACGCCATAGATGCCGCGCGCGGGCGAGAAGCTGGGATTGAGCCGCAGCGCCAGCTCGTACTCGGCGAGGCAATCGTCATAACGCCGGTAGAACAGATAGACGCTGGCGAGCGCATAATGCGCCCACGCGTCCTCGCTGTCGGCCAGGATCGCCGCCAGCGCCGCGCGCTCCGCCACGGGAACGGCTTTCGACATGTCCTCCCAGCCCATATGGGCGGCGAAGGTGTGGCAGGCGGCGAGCAGGCTGAGCGCCTGGCCATAATTCGGATCGACGGCGATCGCCTTTTCCAGGAGCGCCTGCGCCACCAGATTGTCCTGCCGCGTCACGCGCCAGTAATGCGACAGCGCGCGCATGACGAGGCCCCACGCGTCCATGTTATCGGGCGCCTTGCGGCGGGCGCGGAAGTTCTCGGCGGCGTAGAGCTGCGGCTCGATCGCCGCGACCACGGCCTGGGTGATCTCGTCCTGCACGGCGAACACGTCGGCGAGAGCGCGGTCGTAGCGTTCCGCCCAGAGATGGCTGCCGGTGGCGACGTCGACGAGTTGGGCGGCGATGCGGACATGGTCGCCTTCCTTGCGCACAGAGCCCTCGACGACATAGCCGACGCCGAGATCCTCGCCGATCTCCTGGTGATGGACGGATTTGCCCTTGTAGACGAAGGAGGAATTGCGCGCGATCACATAGAACCAGCGCAGTTTCGACAGCGCGGTGATGATGTCCTCGCTGATCCCTTCGGAAAAATATTCCTGCTCCGCTTCGCCCGAGAGATTGACGAACGGCATCACCGCGATCGCGGTGCGGTCGAGCGCCGGGAACGGCCCATGCAGCGGTTCGCCGGTGAAATCGAGCGCCGGGGACGCCACGGCCGGCACCTCGCCGTTGCGCAGCTTCTGCACGTCGCCGACGAAGCGAAAACCCTTTCGCGCGATGGTGCGAATGACGGCCTGATCCTTGCCGCTATCGCCGACCGCGCGGCGCGCGGCGTTGATCCGGCTCGTCAGCGTGGATTCGGAGACGATACGGCCGTCCCACACGACTTCGATCAGATCGTCCTTGGTGACGACGTGGTCGCGGTTCTCGATCAGGTGAACCAGCAAATCGAACACCTGCGGCTCGACCGCCACACTTTCACCGCCGCGCGTCAGCTCGCGCAGCCTGACATCAAGCACATGGTCGGAGAAATGGAATTGCACGGCATCATCCTGTTTGCTCATCATCGGCTTCGCACCGGAAAATCGTCTCCGGGCGCATAGTCCCGCACGCTTTCATCCCACACGCGCACTGAGTTAGAGCCAATCCCAGCGCGCAAAAGTGTGCGCCATCTCACAAATTCAAAAATCTCACTGAAAAATAAGGATCGTCTCAAGGCAAAATCAGCCTGCCATCAGAGTCTTTAGGTCCGGACGGGGCCATGTTCGGTTCATCGCAGCCCCATTCCGAGGCCGCATAACACCGGAGGAGACCTTGATGGCCGCCCAGTCCGCAACAGCAGTCGCGCAAACCCAGACCGATCCCGCCCCGGATCTTGCCGCTCTCAAGACGCGCCAGCAGGCGGCGTGGTCGTCGGGCAATTATGCCATCGTCGGCGCAACGCTGCAGATCGTCGGCGAGGAACTGTGCGAAGCGCTCGACCTCAAGGCGGGCTCGAAAGTGCTCGATGTCGCGGCCGGCAACGGCATGGCGAGCCTCGCCGCGGCGCGGCGGTGGTGCGACGTGACCTCGACCGATTACGTGCCGGCGCTGCTGGAACGGGGACAGGCGCGCGCGGCGGCGGAAGGCTGGTCCATCGAATTCCGCGAAGCGGACGCGGAAAACCTGCCGTTCGCCGACAACAGCTTTGACAACGTGATCTCCACCTTCGGCGTCATGTTCACACCGAACCAGGAACGCGCGGCGGCCGAGCTGATACGGGTCTGCAAGCCCAAGGGCCGGATCGGCCTCGCCAACTGGACGCCGGACGGCTTTATCGGACAGGTCTTCAAGACGCTCGGCAAATATCTGCCGCCGCCCGCCGGAACCAGATCGCCGGCGGTGTGGGGCACACCCGTACGGCTGCAGGAAATGTTCGACGCCGGCGCGCGCTCGATCCGGACGGAATCGCGCCTGTTCAAATTCCGCTACCGCTCGCCGTCGCATTTCCTCGACGTGTTCAAGACCTATTACGGCCCGGTGCTGAAAGCGTTCGCGGCGCTGGAGCCCGCCAAGCAGGAAGAGCTGCACAACGATCTGCATGCGCTGATCGTGCGGATGAACCGTTCCGGCGACGGCACCATGGTGGTGCCGAGCGAATATCTCGAGGTCGTCATCACCAAGCAGTGAAGCAACGCTTCCAGCCATTTTGGCGGGCCGTTCGCGCGGCCCGCCGTTCACGTCAGATCAACACCAGGACTTTGCCAGGAATTTACAATGACCGATTTTTCGATGACCAGTGTGATTGAGATGTCGCGTGCGAGGCGCGAAAAGGCCAGCGTCGTGGCGCTGCATTGCTCGCTCGGCTCGGGCCGCCAGTGGAAGGCGCTCGCCGATGAACTGAAGCGCAGCCACCGGTTTTTCGCCCCCGATATTTCCGGCTATGGCGCCAATGAATGCGCGCTGGACCTGCCGCTGACGCTGGCGGAAGAAATCCGCGCGATCCGCGGCACGCTCAACGACGCGGAGGGGCCGATCCATCTCGTCGGCCATTCCTATGGCGGCGCGATTGCGTTTGCGATCGCGACCCGGTTTCCGTTCGCGCACCGCCTGCGCAGCCTGACGCTGATCGAGCCGGTGCTGCCGACGCTGCTCTGCGACAACGATGCCGACCGAAGGCTGCACGCGCGCTTCGCCCAGGTCGCGCGCGACGTTTCCGAGGACATCTGGAACGGTTCGGTGCTCGAGGCGATCGACCAGTTCATGGCGTTCTGGAACGGCTCCGGCCCGCAGGATCCGCTGCCGGAGAGCGCGCGGGCGCGCATGATCGAACGCGCGCACAAGCTCGCGTTCGATTTCCAGGCGGCGTTCGCCGAAGAAAACGTCGCGGAAGCGGCGGCCTCGATCCGCGTTCCGACGCTGCTGCTGTCGGGAGGGCAGTCGCCCTACGTCACCCAGCGCATCGTGCAGCGGCTCGGCGAGATCATCGACTGCGCCGAGGTCCGGCATCTGCCGGACGCCGGCCATATGCTGCCGCTCACCCACGCTTCGTCGGTCAATCCCCTGATCGCCGGGCATATCGCGCGCGCGGACGAACTCGCCACCGTTCCGCTGGCGCTGGAAACCGCGCTATCGGACGCCGTCAGCGGGGCACGGGGGTGACGTCTTGACGTGACTTCTTGGCGCTTGGCGCGCATGCGGGCGTTCTGCTATCGGTTGAGACCGAAACCGGGAACGAAATGCCGATGCCGATGACCGTCCGCCCACGCGACCTTTCGCTGAGACTGGCCGCCCTGATCGCCGCGGGGATGTTCTGCCTGTTTTCTTCGCCGCTGCTCGCCGCTGAAGACGAGGCGCCGGCCAAGGGCGCCGCCGTCACCGTGCTCAAGGCCGCAAAGGCCTGTTTCGCCAATATCGTCGAGGTTTCCGGCACCATCATTCCGCGCGAGGAGAACCAGGTGCGCCCCGAGCGGATGGGGCTGAAGGTTACAGAGGTGATGGTGGATGCGGGCGACAGCGTCACCGCGGGCCAGGTGCTGGCGCGGTTGACGCTGCCCGAGGGCGGGCAGATTTCAGTGCAGGCGCCGGTCGGAGGCGTGATCTCGGCCTCGACGGCGTCCGTCGGCGCGATGGCGTCGGGCAAGGGCGAGGCGCTGTTCTCGATCATCGCGCGCGGCGAGTTCGATCTGGTCGGCATGGTGCCGACCCGCGACATCCAAAAGCTGAAGGTCAACCAGACCGCGCGGATCAAGGTGATCGGCGCCGGCGAGGTCGATAGTCGGGTGCGCCGGCTATCGACCACGGTCGAGCCGAACAGCCAGCTCGCGCAGGTGTTCCTCGGCGTCACCACCAACCGCCGTCTGCTGGTGAACTCAGTCGGCCGCGCGCGGATCGAGACCGGGCAGAGCTGCGGCGTCTCGGTGCCGCTCACCGCAATTCTCTACGGCTCCGCCGGCACCGTGGTGCAGGTGGTGCGGCGCGCGCGCGTCGAAACGCGACGCGTGGAGACAGGATTGATGTCGGCCGGACAGGTCGAGATCACCTCGGGCCTGCAGGAAGGCGACATCGTCGTCGCCCGCGCCGGCGCCCTGCTGCGCGAAGGCGACCCGGTGCGCGCGGTAACGGCGAGCGCGGATACGAAGTAGACTGGACGAACTGCATCGCCGGTGTCTCACCGCAGGCGGAATCCATCGCCGCAGCCTTCTGTGTGATACGTATTTGCTACCGCACTCTTATCGATGATCACGCGGTATGGGTCCCTGCGTCGCAGGGACGAACTTGCTGGAGAGGGCAGCCCTTACCCGCCGATGCGGACGTCTTCCATCAGGGATGACGAGACCTGCGGCACCTGTTCGCCGTCGGAGGCGCGGGAGACCGAGATGCGGGTCTTGTTGAAGGCGCTGGCGGCGCCGGACTGCGAGCTCAGATTGTTCAGGAGTTCGGTCACCAGCACGCTGTACTGACCCTTGCCGTCATCGGCCACCTTGCCCGGCGTCGCCGAGGTCAGGATCAGCGCGTTGTCCGGCGTGGAGATCGGCGCGAGGCCGTGGGAATAGGAGCGGAAACGGCGCTCATAGGGGTTGCGGCGGGAGGCGTCGACGACGACGAGTTTTGCCTTCGCGCCCTTCTCGGTCATCGCATCCAGCACCTGCTCGATGCAGACGCCATCGCGGCGAACGTCGGCTTCCTTCCAGATCGCGGCATCGACCGGGATCATGAAGCTTTCGCGGCCGACCTGCACGCCATAGCCGCCGTAGAACAGCATCGCCACGGTGTCCGGCTTGATCTTGGCCTTCATGCGGACGATGGCGCGGGCCATGTCGTCCTTGGTGGCGTCCTCGACCACGTCGACGTCAAAACCCTTGGCGCGCAGCGCGGCGGTGAGGCCGCGGGCGTCGTTGATGGGCTGGGACAGCGGGGCCGACGCATCCGGATAGTGGCCGTTGCCGATCACGAGCGCGACGCGGCTGGCGGCGCCGCCGATCGAGCCGGTCTGCTCGGTGCCGATCGCCTTGGCGGCATCCAGCGAACGCTTGTTCAGCGCGGCATGGGCGCCGATCGCCAGCGACACCAGGCCGACGAACGCGACGGCAATGGTGGCGGTGCGGCGGGAGATGCGGAGCTTACCGAGGTTCATCGCGTTACCATCCCAAGTTTATCCAAAAGGCATCACGCAAGACCGCGCGAGTTTGTCGCGTGAGCGCCGTCCGGGTTTGAAGGGGTTGCAGGGTCTGTGACGTCCAATTGCGCTAAATTTGCGGCACTGCAACAACCGGGCTTTTAGCCTGCCACTTCATCCCGAACAACCTCATTTGACGCATGGACCCCCACAGCCGCAGATACTGGTGGAAAGTTAATTTCACTTAAGTGACCTAGATCACATTTGTATTTTTTGCGGATTTGTATAGTTTTCAAAGGCTTGCAGGCCCGTCCCGGCCGGCGGTGGCCGCCTAAGTTGTTTGCCATGCTTAACGCGACCCTTCCCTCACCGTTCCGGCGGAAAGAAACTGCATGGGCTTCCACACCATTGCCGGCGCCGCATTCCGGGCGCTGACCGCGCGGAAAGACGGCCCGTCGCTGTACGACGTCTGCGATCCCGTGCTGCTGAAGTACCAGGGCGGCGACCCCCATCTCGGCAAGTTCTACCGGACCGCGCTCGGCAATCCGGCGCTGCGGCCGCTGCTGCGGCGAACCGGCCTGCCGGCGCTGCGGGACGAAAAAAAGCTCGGCGCCCTGCAGGAGGCGCTGATCCGGGCGCGCGACGACGCCGAGCCGGACTGGGCCGCGGTCGGCGCTCCCGTCGCCGAACTGATGGCCGATATCGGGGTCAGCCACCCCTCCCCGCCACCGGCCGCGGCGAACGGCCGGGCGCCTGACGGCGGCGAGATCGACCGGGTGATCCGCCGCTGCGGCGCCCACCTGCTGGGTTCGTTCGTCAAAAACGGCTTCATCCCGACCTATGCCGCCTTCAACCTGATCGGCGACGCCGACATGGGCGGGCCCGAAATGCTGATGGCGCTGACCGGGCTGAACTCGCGCGGCTACAAGAACTCGACGCTCTTGTTCAGCCTGGCGCGGATCTTCATCGCGCATTCGCCGGCGCGCGCCCTGATCAACCCGCCCTGGACGGGGATCGCCGAGCCGATGTGGCAGCCGATGCAGATCCGCCACCGCTCGGCCTATTACGACGCCTTCTTCACCGAGGCGCTGCTGAGCTATGTCGAGAGCGGGCTGGCTTCCGCCGAGGAGACCGCGGCGTCGCGGCGCGCCATCGCCGACATGGTGGATTTCTGCCTGAAGACATCGGCCGAAGAAGTGCCCTCGCATGACGGCTCGACCGTGCGGGTCGTCACCGCGCTGGCGCCGCTGCCGCATCCGCGCTTCTCGCGCTTCTTCGCCCAGATCAAGCAGGATCTGGGTTTTGGCATCTACGTGCCGGACTGCGACACCACCGCCTGCGCGTTCTCGGCGGCGACGCAGGCCGGCTCGACCGATCCGATCCTCGACCAGCCGCTGCTCGATTTCTACCGCGGCTATCAGGTGCGCGAGGGCGCCAACGAGCCGCGCGTCACCGTGCCGTTGAACGACAACATCGATTACGAGGGCGGCGTCGTCACCTGGATCGACAACATCAAGGGCGAGCGGCCCTACGGCAACGACCTCGATCCGACGCTGAACCTCGATATTCTCGAAGTCTCGTTCCGCAACCTGAAGCGCTGGAATATTCTGGAGACGCCGCAGCGGCTGGAGATGGTGCATCGCATCCTGGGCTTCCAGCGGAAACTGGCGGAGAGCGGCGCGTTCAGAAATCCGCGCTCGCACATCTATTATCTGCCCGAACTGTACTCCGCCTATTTCGGCCGCTGCCATGCCGCGTTCATGGCTTTGCCCGAGGCGGCGCGGCGGGCGATCGATCCGGACGGCGCGTTCGCGTTCATCCGCGGCAAGGTGCTGGCCTATGTCGAAGGCGAATTGATCGCGCGCGAGATGAACGCCTTCGACGCCGCGCTGGCGCTGATGGCGCTGGCGCATCTCGGCGCCGACGTGAAGACGTTTGCGCCGGCGCTCAACTGCATCATAGCCCAGCTCGGCGAAGGCGGCCGGCATGGGCCGTACAAGGCCTATGAATGGAACAAGATGAAGACGCCGACGCGGATCCTGGTCGGCGGGCCCGAGGTGACGTCGGCGTTCGTGCTGATGGGGTTGGCGCTGGCGAGAAAGGCGATGGTGAAGTCGTAGCAATTTCGTAGGGGTGGGCAAAGCGAAGCGTGCCCACCATCTTGCAGCGCACTCGATGATAGATGGTGGGCACGTCGCTACGCTCCTTTGCCCACCCTACAATTCCGTTGCGCTACGCAATGACGGGAAGTTGAAACCGATGCGACGTTCCGGCTCTGGCAAGATCGTTTCATTGCCCGCACACTCCGCATCCTTCCGCCGCTGGGACTGCCGATGACATTACGGAAATTGCTGTCCGCGATTTTACTGCTGTCGCTTCCTGCCATCGCGCATGCGGCTGACATCACCGGCGTGCCGAAAATCCGCGAAGGCGATTATCTCCACATCGGCAACAGCCGGATTCGCCTCGGCGGCATCGACGCGCCGTCGGTCGACCAGCTCTGCCTCAACACCAAGGGCGAGCGCTGGGCCTGCGGCGCCGCCGCGCGCGACGAGCTGACAAAGCGTTTCGGCGGCAAGAGCTGGACCTGTCATACCAGGGCGGTCACCGACCGCCGCGGCCGCACCGTGGCGCGCTGCGAGGCCGACGGCGAAGACATCCAGAAATGGATGGTGTCGAACGGCTGGGCGCTGGCGCTGACGCGGGTCTCGCGCGACTACGAGGCCGACGAAAAGGCCGCACGCGAGGCCAAGGCCGGGATGTGGCAGGGCGCGTTCATCGCGCCGTGGGACTGGCGCATCCGCAACAAGAAGACCGCCATTCTCGGCGCCATCACCCCGCCGGAGCATGCAAGGGCGATCCTGCTGGCATCGGCATCGGGATCGAGCGCGCCTTCACCCGACTGCACCATCAAGGGCAACGTCAACCGCGCCGGCGAATGCATCTTTCACCAGCCCACCAGCCGCTGGTATGCGAAGATCGAGATGAAGATTTCAAAGGGCACGCGCTGGTTCTGCTCGGTCGAGGAAGCCGAAGCCGCCGGATGCCGCGAGACGCGGCGGTAGTTTTTCTTTAACCTCACCGCGCAAGAACGGGGCGAGGGAGGACGAACGGCAGTGCCGGAAAATCCAACCGATCAAGCAATTGCGACTGCCGCCTAAGAAGCGCGGCGGGATGCGGCGTGCGACGCTGCTCACGCTCGTCATCCTCGGCGGCTACGGCCTGCTCGCGTATCTGGTGCTGCCGGAGTTCTGGACGCATTACGAGCATCAGCGCGGGCTGGCCAGCATGCCGATGGTAACGCGGACCGGGCAAGGCATTCCCGGCGATCCCATGAATGTCGGGCTGATCGGCGACCTCGGCGACGTGGTCTGCGCGATGCACGCGGCCGGCTGGTATCCGGCCGATCGGATCACGCTGAAATCCTCGATCGAGATCGTCGGCAGCGTGCTGCTCGACCGCCCCTACCGGGATGCGCCGGTCAGCAACCTCTATTACCTCGGCCGCCGCGAGGACCTGGCCTATGAAAAGCCGATCGGGGCCAGCGCGGATCGCCGCAACCATGTGCGCTACTGGAAGGTGCTGGAGAGCGGCGAGGAGAAGCGGCCGGTCTGGCTTGGGGCGGCGACCGAGGATCGCGGCGTCGGCGTCAGCAGCTACACCGCCGCCGTAACGCACCATATCAGCCCCGATCTCGACGCCGAGCGCGCGCTGCTGGCCGCCGACCTGGAAACTGCCGGCATGGTCGAGGCGAAATACCAGGTCACCGGCATCGGGCCGACGATTGCGGGCCATAATGGCGGCGGCGACCTCTATTACACCGACGGCGAGATCTGGGTGCTACGGCTGGTTGAAGCCTGCAAGAAGCGCGAGGGGCCGGCGCTGACGATCCCGAGCCCGCCGGCGACCGAATTGAAGGACCAGATCTGGCGCGCGATCGCGAACGCGGTGGCGAAATAGCGGGCATGACTTGCCGCGCTTGTGAAGAGCAATGAGTACAATTTGACGTTTTTTGCGGCTCTGGATTGCTTCGGTGCGCTCGCAATGATGGTCCCGATCGAATATCATCACGGCTGAATCTCAAGCGCTCCGCTCGAGCGCGCCTGCCAATCAAGGAAAACCATCCGATGACCGTTCGCGCGGGCCGGGAATTTCTGGCCATCCCGGGACCTACCACCATGCCCGACGAAGTGCTGCAGGCGATGCATCGCCCGGCACTCGACATCTATTCCAACCAGATGGTGGAATTGACCGAGAGCCTGCTCGCCGATCTCTCAAAGCTGTTCGCGACAAAGGGCAAGACCTACATCTACATCGCCAACGGCCATGGCGCGTGGGAAGCGACGCTCTCCAACGTGCTGTCGCGCGGCGACAAGCTGCTGGTGCTGGAAAGCGGACGCTTTGCGATCGGCTGGGGCCACGCGGCGTCCTTGATGGGCGTCGATGTCGAGGTGCTCAAGGGTGACTGGCGCCGCGCGATCCGTCCCGCGGAAGTCGAGGCGCGGCTGAAGCAGGACAAGGAGCATCGCATCAAGGCGATCGTCGCCGTGCAGGTCGATACCGCCTCGGGCGCCTATAACGACATCGAGGCGATCGGCAGGGCGATCAAATCCGCCGGGCATCCGGCGTTGTTCATGGTCGACACGGTGGCCTCGCTCGGCTGCATGCCGTTCGAGATGGACAAATGGGGCGTCGACGTCGCGATGTCGGGCTCGCAGAAGGGCTTGATGACGCCGCCGGGCCTGGGCTTCGTCGCCGCCAACACGCGCGCCCTCGAAGTGCACAAGCAGGCCAATTTGCGCACGCCCTATTGGGACTGGACCGAGCGCGAGGGCACCGAGCACTATCGCAAATATGCCGGCACCGCGCCGATACATCTGCTGTTCGCGCTGCGCAAGGCGATCGACATGCTGCATGAAGAGGGACTCGAAAACGCCTTTCTGCGGCATCGCCTGCTCGCCGAAGCGGTGCGCCGCGCGGTGGCGGCGTGGTCCGAGGGCCAGGTGCTCGGCTTCAACATCGCGGAAGCCAATGAGCGCTCCGACACGGTGACGACGGTGACGATGAACGGCTTCGATCCGGCCGCACTGCAGCGCTACTGCAAGGAAAAATGCGGCGTGGTGCTCGGCACCGGCATCGGCGACCTCTCCGGCCAGGCGTTCCGCATCGCCCATATGGGCCATGTCAATGCGCCGATGATTTTGGGGACGCTCGGCGTCATCGAGGTCAGCCTCAACGCGCTGAAAATTCCGCACGGCAAGGGCGGAACCGAAGCCGCGATCGAATATCTCGGTGAGAGTGTCGGGGCGTGAGGGTCATCGTGGTCGTCCCGGCGAAGGCCGGGACCCATATCCACCATTGCTCATTGTTACGAAGACAACCAGCGCCATCACTTAACCGATAGGCCACGGCGTATGGGTCCCGGCTCAAGGCCGGGACGACGGATGATAGGTTTTTCCTCATCTCTCACCATGTGAAATCACGCGCGAACAACATTTCGCTTTCCAACTCAACTCCCTTTCCCAACCCGTTTTTGTCCGTATACTGGCATACCAAGCCGGGCGCTGATCCGTGCAGGAACCAAAGTGTGGGAGTGAACGATTGGCGTCGGTGGATTTGCGTGGCCTGACCAAGCGATTTGGTTCGCTTGCGGTGGTCGATAACGTCTCCCTGAAAATCGACCATGGACAACTGGTCTGCCTGCTCGGGCCGTCCGGCTGCGGCAAGACCACGACGCTGCGGCTGATCGCCGGTTTCCTGGAACCGTCCGACGGCGAGATCCATGTCGGCGAGCGGCTGGTGTCGTCGAAGGCGCGCACGCTGCCGCCCGAGCAGCGCAACATGTCGATGATCTTTCAGAGCTACGCGCTGTGGCCGCACATGACGGTGACGGAAAACATCGTCTACGGCCTGCGCCTGCGCAAAATGGACCGCGACACCATCGCGAAGAAACTGGCGGCGATCCTGGCCACGACAAAACTCGAGGCGCTGGCGCAGCGCTATCCCGGCGAACTCTCCGGCGGGCAGCAGCAGCGCGTGGCGCTGGCGCGCGCGCTGATCGTCGAGCCGGAGACGCTGCTGCTCGACGAGCCGCTCTCCAACCTCGACGCCAATCTGCGCGAGGAGATGCGGTTCGAAATCCGCCGGCTGCATGACGAATATCGCTACACCACGGTCTATGTCACCCACGACCAGTCCGAGGCCATGACCACGGCCGACCTGATCGCGGTGATGAATGGCGGCAGGATCGACCAGCTCGGCACGCCCGAGGATATCTATGCCCGGCCCGAGTCGGAATTCGTGGCGCGCTTCATCGGCGCCAGCAACGTCATCAAGGGCACCGCGCTCGATGCCAACCATGTCAGCTTCGCGGGCGCGACGCTGAAGGTGGTCGGCGCGCCGCTGTCATCGGGCCAAAGCGCTGTTGTCGCGATCCGCCAGCACGATATCGGACTGTCGACGCAGGCGCCGGCCTCGCCCGCGAACGCCATCAAGGGTGTCGTCACGCGTCAAGTCTATCTCGGCGCCGCGCGCGACTACATGGTGGAGGTCGCCGACGGCAGCAGTTTGCGCGCCACCACGCCGACCGAAGTCAGCGTGCAAAAAGGCAGCGAGGTCTGGCTGACCTTGCCGCCCGAGCACTGCCGGGCGCTGAGCCGCTAACAACAACGGAAACGGGAGGACGCGATGAAGGGAAAACTTTCCAGACGCGACATCCTGCAAGGCGCGGCCACGCTTGCCGCCGGTACCGTGTTCGCCTCCCCCGTTCGCGCCCAGGCGCCGGAGCCGGTCGCGATCACGCCGGCGCTGGTGGAGGCGGCAAAGAAGGAAGGCAAGCTGATTTTGTACTCGTCGATGGACCTGCCGGTCGGCGAAAAGCTCGGCAAGGCGTTTGAGGCCGCCTATCCCGGCGTCGCCGTACAGATCGAACGCTCCGGCTCGGAGCGGCTGTTTCAGCGGATCGACCAGGAATTCGCGAGCAACATCCGCGCCGTCGATGTGATCACCACCTCGGATGCATCGCACATCATCAGCTGGAAGCGGAACAAATGGCTGGCGCCGTTCGTATCGGAAGACATGGCCCGGCATTTCCTCCCCGAGTATCGCGACCCCGACGGCATGTCCGCGACGTCGCGGATCTATCTGTCGTCGATTGCCTACAACACCAACCTGGTAAAGGCTGAAGACGCACCGAAGAGCTTTGCCGACCTGCTCGATCCCAAATGGTCCGGCAAGATGGTCAAGGGCCACCCGGCCTATAGCGGCACCATCATGACCGCGACCTTCCAGATGGTGCGCGACCTCGGCTGGCCGTACATGGAAAAACTTTCGAAGCAGCGGGTCATGCAGGTGCAGTCCTCGACCGATCCGCCAAAGAAGCTTTCGCTCGGCGAACGCGCCGTGATGGCCGACGGCAATGAATATGGCGTCGTGCTGCTGAAGGAAGCCGGCCAGCCGGTCGAGCCGATCTATCCGACCGAGGGCACGCCGACGATCTCGGGGCCGACGGCGATCTTCGCGTCAGCGCCGCACCCGAACGCGGCGCGGCTGTTCCAGGCCTGGTTTCATACGCGCGAGACGCAGCAATTCTTTTGCGACTACACGGCGCAATATTCGGTTCATGCGCAAGTGCAGTCGAAACCGGGACGGCGGAAGCTTTCGGACATCAAGCTGATGAAGGAAGATGCCGAGGGCGTGGAGAAGATGGCGGAAGAAATCAAGACGCGCTATGCGCGGTTGTTCAGGGTTTGAGGATGCGTGCCCGCCACACCCACCGCCGTCATTCCGGGATGCGCTGCAAGGCGCAGACCCGGAATCCATGCAGCCGGGGCGATGGATTCGGGTTCGCGCTACGCTCGCTCCGGAATGACTGGAAAGCTTACGCATGACCACCATCACGATCACCGCCGCCGAACCCCGAAAATCCCGCATCGACTGGACGCAAGCCCGGTGCTCTGGCTGTTCGCCGCCTTCATGATCGTGCTGATCGTGCTGCCGATGTCGTGGCTCGCCGTGTTCGCGTTCACCGACAAGACGCGAAGCCCGACGCTGCAGAATTTCGTCACGCTGTTCACCGACCCGGCGTTCCTCGATCCGCTGCTGACGACGGCGATCATCGCCACCACTTCCGCGGTGATCTGCTGCCTTGTCGCCGCGCCGATCGGCTGGCTGGTGTCGCGCACCGACATGCCGGGGCGGCAGACCATCCGCGCGCTGGTGACGGCGTCCTTTGTCACGCCGCCGTTTCTCGGCGCGGTCGCCTGGGAATTGCTGGCGGCGCCGAACAGCGGCCTGTTGAACCAGCTCTATCGCTATCTCACCGGCGCCGAAGATCCGCTGTTCGACATCTATTCGCTGACCGGGCTGATCTTCGTGATCTCCTGCTACACGTTTCCGTTCGTCTTCGTGCTGGTCGCCAACGCGCTCGACAACATGCCGGGCGAGCTGGAAGACGCCTCCGCCATTCTCGGCGGCAAGGCATGGACCACGGCGCGGCGCGTCACGATTCCCCTCGCCCTGCCCGCGCTGGTCGCGGGCGCGCTTGATCGCGTTCCTGCAGGCGATGACGCTGTTCGGATCGCCCGCGATCCTGGCGCTGCCGGCCGGCTTCCACACCATGACGACGAAAATCTGGAGCCTGTTCCAGTATCCGCCAAAACTGGAACTGGCCGCAGCCGCCGCGGTGCCGCTGCTGCTGCTGACGATCCTGCTGCTGCAGGGCCAGAAATTTCTGCTCGGCCGCCGCGGCTTTTCGGTGGTCGGCGGCAAATACGGCGCGCCGCGCCAGGTCGAGATGAAGGGATGGCGCTGGGCGGCGCTGGCGTTCTGCCTCATCGTGCTGCTCAATCCGGTGTTCCTGCCCTATTTCGCGCTGCTCAACGCGGCGTTCTCGCCGAACGCCACCACGCTGGTAACGCCGTCGACCGCGACGCTGCACAACGTCGTGTTCGTGTTCACCGAATTGTCGTCGACCCAGCTCGCGCTGAAGAACACGGTGATCCTCGGCGCATCGACGGCGACCATCGGCACCATCCTCGCGCTGGTCGTGGCCTATGTGACGACGCGCCGCGTGATCGCGAGCCACCGCATCCTCGGCTTTCTCGCGACCGCGCCGGTCGCGGTGCCCGGCATCGTGCTCGGCGTCGGGCTGTTCTTGAGCTACACGCGGCCGCCCTTCGTGCTCTACGGCACGCTGTGGATCTTGCTGCTGGCGTTCCTCACCATCAATCTGCCGTCCGCCTATCAGCAATTGCAGGCGGCGTTCGCGACCATTCATCCCGAACTGGAAGACGCCAGCCGCATCCTCGGCGCGACGCGCCTGCAATCGCTGTGGCAGATCACAGCACCCTTGCTGCGCACCGGGGTGATCGCGACCTGGTGCTTCATCTTCATCGGCGTGATGCGCGAACTATCGGCGGCGATCGTGCTGTTCACCTCGCAGACCAAGGTGCTGTCGGTGCTGATCTACGACCTCAACGAAAGCGGCGATCTCGCCGCGATCTCGGTGCTCGGTATCGCCATGCTGGTGATTACGTTTGCGGTGGTGCTGGCAGTGAACCGGATCCCGGTATTCGGCGGCGGCGCCGCGGCGCGGTTAAGGAATAGCTAGGCATCACTCAGACGCCGTAGGGTGGGCAAAGCGAAGCGTGCCCACCATCGCTCAGCTCGCCCGGTGATGGATGGTGGGCACGTCGCTGCGCTCCTTTGCCCACCCTACGGCGTTGTGCATCTGGTAATAGTGCGCGTTCTACCCGATATAAGGCCGATCGCCAGACCATACGAGGACCGCGTGACACAGACAGCCAGCCCTGACTACCCCCGTCGCCCCCCGCCGTCCGCACTGCTTCACCACGCACGGTATTCCCGTCACCGACGACTACGCTTGGCTGAAAGATCCCCGCTGGCAGGAGGTGCTGCGCGATCCCTCGATCCTGGATCCGGATATCCGAAAATATCTGGAAGCGGAGAACGACTACACCGAGAGCCTGCTCGGCCATACCGCGGCCCTGCAGAAGAAGCTGGTCGCGGAAATGCGCGGGCGGATCAAGGAAGACGATTCCAGCGTGCCGGCGCCGGACGGCGCGTTCGCCTATTTGCGAAAATTCCGCGAAGGCGGGCAGCATGAACTGTTCGGGCGCACGCCGCGCGATGGCGGCGATGTACAGATCGTGCTCGACGGCGACGCGCTGGCCAAGGACCATGAATACTTCAAGTTCGGCAGCGCGCGGCATTCGCCTGATCACAAGCTGCAGGCGTGGACCGCCGACACCAAGGGTTCCGAGTATTTCTCGATCCGCGTGCGCGACTGGAGCACCGGGACGGATCGCGACGACCTGGTCGAAGAGACCGACGGCGGGATCGTCTGGAGCAAGGATTGCAACAGCTTCTTCTATGTCAAGCTCGACGACAACCACCGTCCGATGCAGGTGTGGCGGCATCGGCTTGGAACGAAGCAGGCGGACGACACGCTCGTCTATGAAGAGCAGGATTCCGGCTGGTTCACCCATCTGCATGAGAGTTCGTCCGGCCGCTTCTGCGTGATCGCCGGCGGCGACCATGAGACCTCGGAGCAACGGCTGATCGATCTCGAACATCCCGAAGCGCCGCCGCGCCTCGTCGCCGCGCGCGAGGAAGGCGTGCAGTATTCGCTCGCCGACCGCGGCGATGAGCTGTTCATTCTCACCAACGCGGATGGCGCCATCGACTTCAAGGTCGTTGCCGCGCCGCTCGCCGCGCCCGAGCGCGCCAACTGGCGCGACCTGATTCCCTATCGCGAGGGCGTCTATGTGCTCGATGTCGAACTCTATGCCGGCCACATGGTCCGGCTGGAGCGCGCCAACGCGCTGCCCGCGATCATCATCCGCGACATGGAGACCGGCGAGGAGCACGCCATCGCCTTCGACGAAGCCGCCTATTCGCTCGACACCATGGGCGGCTACGAATTCGAGACCACCAATTTGCGGTTCTCCTATTCGTCGATGACGACGCCGGCGGAAGTCTATGACTACGACATGGCGACGCGTGCACGCATATTGCGCAAGCGCCAGGAAATTCCGTCCGGCCACAACCCGGCCGACTACGTCACCACGCGCATCATGGCCACCTCGCATGACGGCGCGCAGGTGCCGGTCTCGATTCTGCATCGGAAGGACCTGGTGCGCGACGGCAAGGCGCCGCTGCTGCTTTACGGTTATGGCTCGTACGGCATGGCGATGCCGGCGTCCTTTGCCGCCAATCGGCTGTCGCTGGTCGACCGCGGCTTCGTCTATGCGATCGCGCATATCCGCGGCGGCGCCGACAAGGGCTGGGGCTGGTATCTCGACGGCAAGCGCGAGAAGAAGACGAACTCGTTCGATGATTTTGCGGCGGCCGGGCGCGCGCTGATCGAAGCCAAATACACGAATGCAAAGCGCATCGTCGGCCATGGCGGCAGCGCCGGCGGCATGCTGATGGGCGCGGTGGCCAACCGTTCGGGCGAATTGTTCGCCGGCATCGTCGCCGAAGTGCCGTTCGTCGACGTGCTGAATACGATGCTCGACGACACGCTGCCGCTGACGCCGCCGGAATGGCCGGAATGGGGCAACCCGATCGAAAGCGAAAAGGATTTTCGCACCATTTTGTCGTACTCGCCCTACGACAATCTCGCGGCCAAGGACTATCCGGCGATCCTGGCGATGGGCGGATTGACCGATCCGCGCGTCACCTATTGGGAGCCGGCGAAATGGATCGCCCGGCTGCGCGCGACCATGAGCGGCGGCGGCCCGGTGCTGCTGCGCACCAACATGGGCGCGGGCCACGGCGGCGCGTCCGGGCGGTTCAACCGGCTGGATGAGGTCGCGATCGTCTATGCGTTCGCGCTGTGGGCGGTGGGAATGGCGGAGAAAAGCGAAGTGTAAACGTCAGACCGACGCCAGACTCGGCGGCGGCCACGTGCGCAGCGCCATCTCGGCGATCTTGCGCAATTGCTGCGCGCGTCGTGCCGCCGGCCGCCTGCACCGCCATGCCTTGCAGGATCGCGGAGAGGTAGGCCGCGAGATCGGCGGCATCGGATCCCGAAGGCAGGTCGCCTTCGGCGATCGCCCGCTCGAAGCGCTCGCGCAAATCCTGTTCGCCTTTGGCGCGGCGCGACATCAATTCCTGCTTGATGGATTCGGCGGCATCGCCGCAGCTCAGGGCGCCCTGGACCGCGAGACATCCCGGCGGATGGTTCGGGTCGGTGACGGCAGCGGCGCTTTCATACAGCAAGTGTTCGACCACGGCGCGCGCGGTCGGCTTGGCCAGCGCGACCTGAAAGTAACCGCCGGGGCCGTCGACGTAACGATCCAGCGCCTTGCGAAACAGTTCTTCCTTGTTGCCGAACGCGGAATAAAGGCTTGGCTTGGTGATCCCCATCGTTTCCGTGAGGTCCGCCATCGACGCGCCTTCGTAGCCTTTGCGCCAGAACACCTGGAGCGCCAGGTCGAGCGCCTTGTCGACATCGAATTCGCGGGGACGTCCCATGGCCATGATGGGTCCTCCTTTAGTTTCCTACCAATCGTTAGATAAGTGACTTGACAGGACATGTCGATGGGCCATTTATACCGGACGTTATAAATGTGTGCGCTGCACCGTAGACGGTGATCGGGTGTCGTAACGGGTCCGATCGGTTCAAACCGGGGTTGCGGCGCCGAATGTCCTGCCGAACTGGGGTCTCTATGAAAAATATCATCAAAAACAAGCGCTTGGTTGGGACGGGGCTGGTGCTGACCGCCTTGGCCATCGCCGCAGGCGCGACTTTTCTGAGCGGTCGAGGCGGAAGCGCACAGGCCGAGACGGCCACAGCGGCACCCGCGGCGCTGCCGGTCTCGGTCTCCGTCGTCGCGCCCCGGCACACCGTGCCCTGGGACGAGTTTTCCGGCCGGCTCGAGGCCGTCGAACGGGTCGAAATCCGCTCCCGGGTTGCAGGCGCGATTCAGGAAATCCACTTTGCGGAGGGTGCGCTGGTCAAACAGGGAGACCTGTTGATCCTGATCGATCCGTCGCTGTACGCGGCCGATGTGGCGCGCGCCGAGGGCCAGGTGGCCGCGGCCAAGGCGCGTCTGATCCTCACCAAGAGCGATTTCGAGCGCGGCCAGCAATTGACGGATTCGCGCACGATCTCGCAGCGCGATTTTGACGGTCGGGTCAACGCCTACCGCGAGGCCGAAGCCAATCTGCAGGCGGCCGAGGCGACGCTGCAAACGGCAAAACTCAATCTCGGCTATACCGAAATACGGGCGCCGGTCTCCGGGCGGGTCGGCAAGCTCGAGATCACCGTCGGCAATCTGATCGCCGCCGGCCCTGGCACGCCGGTTCTGACCACGCTGGTCTCGGTCAATCCGATTTATGCCAGCTTCAATGCCGACGAGCAGGTGGTGACGCGGGCATTGCGGACGCTGGCGGATGAATTGGCGCCGTCCGAGATCGGACGCATCCCGGTGCAGATGGGGACCGGCACCACCGACGGCACACCCTACAAGGGGAAGATGCAGCTGATCGACAACCAGGTCGATGCGCGCAGCGGCACCGTGCGGGTGCGTGCGGTGTTCGACAACGCCGATGGCAGGCTGATGCCGGGCCAGTTCGCGCGGCTGCTGATGGGACAGCCCAAAGCCGAGCCGGTGTTGCTGATCAGCGAACGCGCCGTCGGCACCGACCAGAACAAGAAATTCGTGATGGTCGTCGACAAGGACAGCAAGGCGGAATATCGCGAAGTCGCGCTCGGCGTATCGATCGAAGGCATGCGCGTGGTGACCGGCGGGCTGCACGCCGGCGAACGCATCGTGGTCAAGGGACTGCAGCGCGTGCGTCCCGGCGCGCTGGTCGCGCCCGAAGTGGTGGCGATGGGTTTTGCGTCTTCCGCGACCGAGGTGGCGCAACGCTAGCAGTCTGATCCCGGTGCTCTTACGAGAGCACCGGGCAAATCTCAAAAAACAACAGAAGTGAATCAGTGCGGTCGATCACGGTCGGCCGCGCCGGGACCCTTGCGCTTTGCAGCCCGGCTACCAGCGAGACAGTGTCATGAACTTTTCCAGATTTTTCATCGATCGGCCGATCTTCGCGGGCGTGCTGTCAACCCTGATCTTCGTGGCAGGACTTCTGTCGCTGCCGGCGCTGCCGATCTCGGAATATCCGGAAGTGGCGCCGCCGACGGTGGTGGTGCGCGCGCAATACCCGGGCGCCAACCCCAAGGTGATCGCCGAGACGGTATCGACGCCGATCGAGGAGCAGATCAACGGGGTCGAAGGCATGCTCTATATGAGCAGCCAGGCCACCACCGATGGATTGATGACGCTCAACGTGACGTTCCGGCTCGGCACCGATCCGGACAAGGCACAGCAACTGGTGCAGAACCGGGTGGCGCAGGCCGAGCCGCGACTGCCCAGCGAGGTCCGCACCCTCGGCATCACCACGATCAAGAGCGCGCCCGACCTCACCATGGTGGTGCATCTGCTGTCGCCGAACGGCCGCTACGACATGACCTATTTGCGCAACTACGCCGTGCTCAACGTCAAGGACCGGCTGGCGCGCATCGAAGGCGTCGGCCAGGTGCAGTTGTTCGGCTCCGGCGACTATTCGATGCGGGTCTGGCTCGATCCGCAGAAGGTCGCCGAGCGCGGGCTGTCGGCCTCCGACGTGGTGCGCGAGATCCGGGCCCAGAACGTCCAGGCGGCGGCGGGCGTCGTCGGGTCATCGCCAAGCGAGGCCGGGCTCGACTTGCAGCTCTCCATCAACGCACAGGGGCGGCTGCAGACCGAGCAGGAGTTCGGCGAAATCATCGTCAAGAACGGCGCCAATGGCGAAGTCACACGGCTGCGCGACATCGCCCGGATCGAGCTCGGCGCCGCGGACTATTCGCTGCGCTCGCTTCTCGACAACAAGTCGGCGGTCGCGGTGCCGATCTTCCAGTCGCCGGGCTCCAATGCGATCAAGATTTCCGACTCCGTCCGCAAGATGATGGTCGAGCTGAAGGCGAACATGCCCGACGGCATGGACTACAGTATCGTCTACGACCCCACGCAATTCGTTCGCGCCTCGATCGAGGCGGTGGTGCATACGTTGCTGGAAGCCGTGGCCCTGGTCGTGCTGGTGGTCATCCTGTTCCTGCAGACCTGGCGGGCGTCGATCATTCCGCTGATCGCGGTGCCGGTTTCCATCATCGGCACCTTTGCCGTCATGCATGTGTTCGGCTTCTCGATCAACGCGCTGACGCTGTTCGGGCTGGTGCTGGCGATCGGCATCGTCGTCGACGACGCCATCGTCGTGGTCGAGAACGTCGAGCGCAACATCGAGCAGGGGCTGACGCCAAAGGAGGCCGCGTACCAGGCGATGCAGGAAGTCACCGGGCCGATCATCGCGATCGCGCTGGTGCTGATCGCGGTGTTCGTGCCGCTGGCGTTCATTACCGGATTGACCGGCCAGTTCTACAAGCAGTTCGCGCTGACGGTGGCGATCTCGACGGTGATCTCCGCGTTCAATTCGCTGACGCTGTCGCCGGCGCTGGCGGCGGTGCTGCTGAAATCCCACGACGCACCAAAGGACGCGCTGACCCGCGGCATGGATCGCGTGCTCGGCTGGTTCTTCCAGCGCTTCAACCGCTTCTTCCACCGCAGTTCTGAAGCCTACGGCCACGGCGTCAAACGGGTGATCTCGCGCCGGGCCATCGTGATGGTCGGCTATGTCGCGCTGATCGGCGTCACTTTTGGGCTGTTCAAGGCGGTGCCCGGCGGCTTTGTCCCCGGCCAGGACAAGCAATATCTGGTCGGCTTCGCGCAATTGCCCGACGGCGCGACGCTCGACCGCACCGAAGAGGTGATCCGCCGCATGGGCGATATCGCCTTGAAGCTGCCGGGCGTCGAAAGCGCGGTGGCGTTTCCCGGCCTGTCGATCAACGGTTTCACCAACAGCTCGAACTCAGGGATCGTGTTCGTCACGTTAAAACCGTTCGAAGAGCGCAAGGCGGCCAATCTCAGCGCGGGCGCGATCGCCGGTCAGCTCAACGGCAAGTTTGCCGCGATCCAGGAAGCCTTCATTGCCATGTTCCCGCCGCCGCCGGTGGCGGGACTCGGCACCATCGGCGGCTTCAAGCTGCAGATCGAGGATCGCGCCGGGCTCGGCTATGAGGCGCTCAACGACGCCACCAAGGCGTTCATCGCCAAGGCTCAGGCCGCGCCACAACTGGCCGGGCTGTTCTCCAGCTATCAGGTCAACGTGCCGCAGCTTTATGCCGATATCGACCGCACCCGGGCGCGGCAGCTCAGCGTGCCCGTGACCAGCGTGTTCGATACCATGCAGATCTATCTCGGCTCGCTCTACGTCAACGACTTCAACAAGTTCGGCCGCACCTATTCGGTGCGGGTGCAGGCGGACGCGAAATTCCGCGCCCGCGCCGACGATGTTGGACTGTTGAAGGTGCGCTCCGACACCGGCGAGATGGTGCCGCTGTCGGCGCTGCTGAAGATCAAGGAAAGCGCCGGGCCGGAGCGCGCCATGCGCTACAACGGCTTCCTGACCGCCGACCTCAATGGCGGTGCGGCGCCCGGCTATTCGACCGGGCAGGCCCAGGACGTGGTGGAGAAGATCGCGGCAGAGACCTTTCCGAAGGGCATCGCGTTCGAGTGGACCGACCTGACGTATCAGGAAATCATCGCCGGCAATTCGTCGCTGGTGGTGTTTCCGGTGGCGCTGCTGCTGGTATTCCTGGTGCTCGCCGCGCAATACGAGAGCCTGACGCTGCCGCTGTCGATCATCATGATCGTGCCGATGGGATTGCTGGCGGCGATGCTCGGCGTCTGGCTGACCAAGGGCGACAACAACGTGTTCACCCAGATCGGATTGATCGTTCTGGTGGGACTGTCGGCCAAGAATGCCATCCTGATCGTGGAGTTCGCGCGCGAGCTGGAATTCGCCGGACGTACGCCGGTGCAGGCGGCGATCGAAGCCAGCCGCTTGCGGCTGCGGCCGATCCTGATGACCTCGCTTGCCTTCATCATGGGCGTGGTGCCGCTGGTGATCTCCACTGGCGCAGGCTCCGAGATGCGTCATGCCATGGGCGTTGCGGTGTTTTCAGGCATGATCGGCGTCACGGCGTTCGGCATCTTCTTCACGCCGATGTTCTACGTGCTGCTGCGCGCATTGGCCGGCAACCGGCCGCTGACGCAGCATGGCGAAGCATCGGCAGGAAACATCGCGCACACTCCGGCCGAGTAGGTAAACGAAAAATCACCTGCCGTTGGCCTTGCGCCAGGCCGCAAAATCCTTTGGCGTCTGCTCGTCGGTCGCGGGGTAGAGGCCGAGGATCGAGCGGCCGCCGCGGACCTGCTCGGTGACGAAATCCTCGAACGCGGTCATCTCGACGGCTTCATCGGCGATCTCGTCGGCGAGATGCGCGGGGATCACGATGACGCCGTCGCTGTCGCCGAGGATGACGTCGCCGGGAAACACCGGCGCGTCGCCGCAGCCGATCGGCACGTTGATCTCGATCGCCTGGTGCAGCGTCAGGTTGGTCGGCGCGCTCGGGCGGTGGTGATAGGCCGGGAAGCCGAGCGCCGCGATTTCGGCAGAGTCGCGAAAACCGCCGTCGGTGACGACGCCGGCGCAGCCGCGCTGCATCAGCCGCGTCACCAGGATCGCGCCGGCCGACGCGGCGCGCGCGTCCTTGCGGCTGTCCATCACCAGCACCGCGCCGGGCGGGCAATCCTCGATCGCCTTGCGCTGCGGATGCGCGCGGTCGCGGAACACGTCGATCTTGTTGAGGTCCTCGCGCGCCGGCATGTAGCGCAGCGTGAAGGCCTCGCCGACCAGCGCCGGCTGGTTCGGGTCCGAGCGGATGGACATCCTGGATCATCTGGATGCGAAAGCCGCGCTTGAACAGCGCGGTGGCGACGGTGGCGGTGGAGACGGTTTTGAGCTTATCGCGGGTGGCTTCGGTTAGTTTTGTCATGGGACGCTCTCTCTTGTCATTCCGGGGCGCGCCGCTTGGCGCGAGCCCGGAATGACGGGGTTAGTAAATCGACGGCTCGTCGACCGGCTCGCCAAAATCGGTTTCCAGGAAATCGAAATCGCAGCCTTCATTGGCCTGCTTGATGTGCCGGGAGAACATCCAGCCATAGCCGCGCTCGTAGCGCGGCTCCGGCGCCTTCCACGCGGCGCGGCGTTTTGCCAGTTCGGCTTCCGGCACATCGAGGTTGATGGTGCGCGCGTCGACGTCGAGCGTGATCATGTCGCCGTTGCGCACCAGCGCCAGCGGCCCGCCGATATAGGATTCCGGCGAGACGTGCAGGATGCAGGCGCCGTAGCTGGTGCCGCTCATGCGCGCGTCCGACAATCGCACCATGTCGCGCACGCCCTGCTTCACCAGCTTCGTCGGGATCGGCAGCATGCCCCATTCCGGCATGCCCGGCCCGCCCTGCGGGCCGGCATTGCGCAGGATCAGCACGTGATCGGCGGTGACGTCGAGATTCGGGATCGTCGATCGCCTTCTTCATCGAGGGATAGTCGTCGAACACCAGCGCCGGGCCGGTGTGCTTGAGGAAGCGCGGCTCGCAGGCGCTCGGCTTGATGACGCAGCCGTCGGGCGCGAGGTTGCCCTTCAGCACGGCGAGCGCACCCTCCTTGTAGATCGGATTGTCGACCGTGCGGATCACGTCGTCATTATAGACTTCGGCGCGCGCGATGTTGTCGCCGAGCGTCTCGCCGGTCACCGTCATGGCGTCGAGATGCAGATGCTCCTTGATGCGGCTCATCAGGCCCGGCAGGCCGCCGGCATAGAAGAAATCCTCCATCAGATATTTGTCGCCGCTCGGCCGGACGTTGGCGATCACGGGCACCTTGCGGCTGGCCTTTTCGAAATCGTCGAGCCCGATGTCCTGGCCGGCGCGGCGCGCCTGCGCGATCAGATGGATGATCGCGTTGGTCGAGCAGCCCATCGCCATCGCGACCGTGATGGCGTTCTCGAAGGCCTCGCGGGTCTGGATCTTGCTCGGCGTCAGATCCTCCCACACCATCTCGACGATGCGGCGGCCGCATTCGGAGGCCATGCGGATGTGGCCGGCGTCGGCGGCGGGGATCGACGACGCGCCCGGCAGCGTCATGCCGATCGATTCGGCGATCGCCGTCATGGTCGAGGCGGTGCCCATGGTCATGCAGGTGCCGTAGCTGCGCGCGATGCCGGCCTCGACATCGACCCAGTCCTTGTCGGAGATCTTTCCGGCGCGCCGCTCGTCCCAGTATTTCCAGGCATCCGAGCCCGAGCCGAGGGTCTTGCCCTTCCAGTTGCCGCGCAGCATCGGGCCGGCCGGCAGATAGATCGTCGGCAGGTTCATGCTGGTGGCGCCCAGCAACAGGCCCGGCGTGGTCTTGTCGCAGCCGCCCATCAGCACCACGCCGTCGACCGGATGGCCGCGCAGCAATTCCTCGGCGTCCATCGCCAGCATGTTGCGATAGAGCATGGTGGTCGGCTTCAAGAACGATTCCGACAGCGACAGCGCCGGCAGTTCCATCGGAAAGCCGCCGGCCATCAGGATGCCGCGCTTGACGTCGTCGACGCGGCTCTTGAAGTGCATGTGGCAGGGCTGCGCGTCCGACCAGGTGTTGAGGATCGCGATCACCGGCCGGCCCTTCCACTCCTCCGGCGCGTAGCCCATCTGCATCGCGCGCGAGCGGTGGCCGAAGGCGCGGAGATCGTCGGGCGCGAACCAGCGCGCGCTGCGGAGGTCGGCGGGGTTCTTGTTCTTGCTCATGATTGCGTGCCCCATTTCTGGACGGTGTTGCGCTCGATGGTGCGGAAGATCAGGTTCTCGACAATCAGGCCGATGACGATGACGGTCAACAGACCGGCGAACACGGCGGGAATGTCGAGCAGGTTGCGGTTTTCGAAGATGAACCAGCCTAGACCGCCCTGCCCCGACGACACGCCGAACACGAGTTCGGCGGCGATCAGCGTGCGCCAGGCGAACGCCCAGCCGATCTTCAGGCCGGTCAGGATCGAGCCGAACGCGGCCGGGATCAGAATGCGGGCGACATAAGGCAAACCGCGCAGGCCGTAATTGCGACCGACCATGCGCAGCGTGTTGGACACGCTCTTGAAGCCGGAATGGGTGTTGAGCGCGACCGGCCACAGCACCGAATGGATCAGCACGAACACGAGACTGCCGTTGCCGAGGCCAAACCAGATCAGCGCCAGCGGCAGCAGCGCAATCGCCGGCAGCGGATTGAACATCGCGGTGATGGTTTCGAGAAAATCCGTGCCGATCCGGGTCGAGATCGCGAGAATGGTGAAGATGGCCGCGAGCATGATGCCGGCGGCATAACCCATGAACAGCACCTTCAGCGACGCCCAGGCGCGCAACGGAATGGTGCCGTCGCGCACCTTGTCGAACATCGTCAGGATGGTGTCGTGAAAGGTCGGAAACAGCAGCGGATTATCGAGGATGGTGCCGTAGATCTCCCAGGCCGCGGCGAGAAAGATGATGATCACGGATTTGCGGACGAAGCCGTCGTTCCACAGCAGCTCGAGCACGGTCAGCTTGCGCTCGACCTCGGCCGGCACGGTAGCGTTCAGGTCGGCGGCATCGCGCAGCAGGATTCTGGCTTCACCCATGATGCGCTCCCCTAATGTGCCGTCACGGCGTCGGCGAACAGCAGATCGTGGATCTGCTTCTCCAGCCGCGCGGCGCTGCCGTCTTCGCCGGAAACCTTGTCGACATCGACGACCTCGGCCTTGACGCGGCCGGGATGCGGCGACAGCAGCAGGATGCGGTTGCCGATCTTGATCGCTTCGGCAATCGAGTGGGTAACGAACAGAACGGTGAATTTGGTTTCCGCCCAGAGCTGCAGCAGCTCGTCCTGGCAGGTGCGCCGCGTCAGCGCGTCCAGCGCGGCGAACGGCTCGTCCATCAGCAGGATATCCGGCTCCATCGCCATGCCGCGCGCGATCGCGACGCGCTGCTTCATGCCGCCGGACAGCGTGTGCGGATAGGCGTCGACGACGCGGGTGAGGCTGACCTTCTCGATATAGGCGCGCGCCCGCGCCTCGGCGTCCTTGCGCGGCAGGCGGCGCGTCATCAGCAGCGGAAACATCACGTTTTCCAGCACCGTCTTCCACGGCAGCAACTGGTCGAACTCCTGGAAGATCATCATGCGGTCGGCGCCGGGCTCGGATATTTCACGGCCTGAGATGCGCATCTTGCCTTCGCTCGGCTTCATGTAGCCGCCGACCGCCTTCAACAGCGTCGACTTGCCGCAACCGGAGGGGCCGAGCAGCACGAAGCGATCGGAACGATCGACCGTGAAGCTGACCCGCTCGGTCGCGGTCACCACCGCGCTCGACGTCTTGTAGCGCAGCGTGACGTCACTGACATCGAGAAGCGCGGTCATGTCGATCAATTGCCCTTCAGATCGTGCGCGACCGGCAGGTAGTAATCGGTAAAGGCTTTTGGCATCGTCTTCAGCGTACCGGTCTTGAACAGATGCGCGGCGAATTTCATGGTGCCCTGCGGCTGCAGGTTCCACTCCATCATGCCGGGCTCCTTGAGCCACGCCAGCAGATCCTCGACGCTGGTCTTGTCGCCGGTGACTTCCTTGTAGATTTCGACCGCGGCCTTGGTGTCGCTGCGGATCAGGTCATGCGCTTCCTTGGTGGCGTCGCGCACCGCCTGGACGATCTTCGGGTTGGCGTCGGCGAATTTGGTGGTGGTGAAGAACTGCGCCTGGCTGAGCGGGCCGCCCATCACGTCGGGCGACGACAGCACCACATGCGCGCCGGGAACGTTCTTCAATTCGAGGAACGTGAACGGCGGAATCGCGAAAGTGGTTGCGCACCTCGTGCTGGGTGTTGGTCATCGCCACATAGGCGTCGGGATGGCCGAGCTGCACGGTGTTGGGATCGAGCTTCGACCACTGGTCGGCGCCGAAGGCCTCGCCGGCCGCGATCTGCAGCACGATCGCCTGCGTCGAGACCTTTACCGTCGGCACCGCGATCTTGTCGTTCGGGCCAAAATCCTTGATCGATTTGATATTGGCGTCGCGGCTGATCAGCGTCATCGGCTGCGCCGAGGTGGCGACGATGCCCTTGACGCCACCGCGGGTGCGATCCCACAGCAGCAGCAGATTGCCGGTCCCGGTGTTGAGGATGTCGACGCTGCCGGCGAGCAGCGCATCGGTCTGCGCGCCGCCGCCGCTCAAATTGATCCATTTGGTGGTGACGCCGGGAACGCCGAGGGAAGCCGCGTGCTTCTCGATCAGCTTGTTCTTTTCCATGATGTGCGAGGGCATGTAGAAGATGCCCGGCTGCCGCGACAGCGTCACCTCCGACTTTTGCTGCGCCGAGGCCGGCGAGCCTGCCAGCAGCATCAGCAGCGCAACGGCGCCCGCACAGACGCTCCATATCCCGTTTTTCACCGCGCATCTCCTCCCGGTATCGTTGACCTCGTTGAGCAAATGCACTAATGTATTAGTGCATCTGAAGCAAGTCCCTTCTGAACCGGTCGTCGCCCGATGGCTCCCTCGCCAACCGCTTCCCGCCGCGCGGCCCCGCGCTCCACGAGCGGGCTCGACCGCGACCGCCAGGCGGCGCCGCAGGTATTCGAGCGGCTGCGCGGCATGATCATTTCGCTGGAGCTGCCGCCGGGATCGCCGCTGTCGCGCGCCGCGCTGGCGAGCCAGTTCGGCGTCAGCTCGACGCCGATCCGCGATGCATTGATGCGGCTCGAGGAGGAAGGCCTGGTCGACGTCTTCCCGCAATATGCGACCGTGGTCAGTCGCGTCGACGTGCGGCTGGCGCAGCAGGCGCATTTTCTGCGGCAGGCGGTCGAACTCGAAATCGTGCGCGGGCTCGCGATCCGGCACGACAAGGCGCTCGCGGCCGAACTCAGCGCGAAGATCGCCCGCCAGCAGCAATATGCCAAGGACGGCGACTTCGAAAAATTCATGGCCGCCGACAATGAATTCCACAGCGAGCTCTATGCCGCCGCCGACAAGCAGGACCTCTGGGCGCTGGTGCGCAGCCGCAGCGGGCATATCGACCGGTTGCGCCGGATGCACCTGCCCTCGCCCGGCAAGGCGCAGGATATCGTGCGGCACCACAGACTGATCGTGAAGGCGATCGACGCTGCCGAGCCCGACGCCGCGCAGAAGCACCTGCGCACTCACCTGTCGGGCACGCTGAGCGAACTTGCCCGGATTCGGTCGCGCTACCCTGAATATCTCAGCAACTGATCTTCACGGCTTTGCCGCTTCGCACAAACGAATCACGCGCACTGCGCGAGCGCCCTTCATTTGTCTGCACGGCATCATGCGGATGTCAGGTTTTCTTATTCGGTTACTGGTGCGGCGACCGCCACGTTCTTGCCAAGGAAATAGTTGCGGCAACAAGGCGATTCGGCATAAGTCGCAACCTGCCGTTGATTTGATTCCAACGGCGCGCGGAGAACTTTTTACGTTGGCAAGAATACTGGTCGTTGATGACGACGCGGCGGTCCAGATGACCGTCCGCCTGCTTCTCGAACGCGCCGGCCACAGTGTGGTCACTGCAGACGGCGGACGAAAAGGCCTCGCATTATGCGAGACCGGTGATTTCGATCTGCTGTTTCTGGACATCTTCATGCCGGGAATGGATGGATTCGAGACCATGCGAATGGTTCGCCAACATCGGCCGCAGATGCCGATCATCGTCATCTCGGGACGGCCAATCGGCTCGGACGCGGACGCGGCTCCCGACTTCCTGACCATGGCCACCAGGCTCGGCGCGGTCTCCAGCCTGCAGAAGCCGTTCCGGCCCGCCGACCTTCTGGCAGCCGTCGCGAGGTGCCTGGACGCTGCCGGGTGCGGCACGCCACGGCCGGCCGGCGGTGTTGCTTCCTCCCCTTAATGCGCCATAGCATCGGATTCGGCCGGCGGCCTGCCGGGCCGAAGCGGAACGAACGACCACCGACATGACGCTCACAACCAGGCTCGCCATCGCAATGATTGCCCTGGTCGCGATCGCGGTTTCCGCGGTCGGGTGGCTGAGCTATCGCAGCCTGGAACAGGCGCTGCTGCAACGCGCCCGCGACCGCATTGAGACGCACTCGCGGCAGGTCGCGACCGATCTCGAATATTACGCCGCCAGCGCCACCGGCGATGTCGCGGGCTTCCGTTCGGCTGTGGCGCTGCAGGGACTGGTCCGCGCCCGCAAGGCCGGCGGCATCGATCCGATCGATGGTGTCTCTTATCAGATCTGGCGTGACCGGATCGCATCGCGCTTCGCGGCGGAGCTCGAAGCCAAGCCCAGCTATTCCATGTTCCGGATCATCGGTGTCGACGACGAAGGGCGCGAACTGGTCCGCGTCGACCGCAACGGACCGAACGGCACGGTCCGGATCGTCTCGGAAGAGGAATTGCAGAAGCGGGGCGATCGCGACTACTTCCAGGAGACGATACGGCTCGATCCGGCACAAATTTTCGTCTCGCCGCTCAATCTGGGGCGCCTCAACGGAAAGATCGAGGAAGTGCAACGGCCGACGATTCGCGTCGGTACGCCGATCATCGCGAGCGACGGCAAACCGTTCGGCGTTTTCATGATCAACGTCGACATGCGGCGCGCGTTCGATCGCGTCCGGGCGTCGGTATGGCCGGGCGAGGCGATCTATGTCGTCAACCGCTCCGGCGACTATCTCATTCATCCGGATCGTTCGCGCGAATTCGGGGCGCTGCTCGGCAGGCCCAACGACTGGAAGGCCGACTTCCCACACCTGGCGGCGCAGGCGGGAGCCACGCAAGGCAGCGCCGAGATCGTTGCTGACGACGCCGGGCGGTCCAATGGCATCGCATTTGCGCCGGCCGTTCTGGCCGGCATCGAATGGATCGCGGTGATCGAGACCGCCTCCAACGCCGCGATCATGGCGCCGGCGGCGAGCATCAGGAACACCTCGCTTCTGGTCGGGACGATCGCGGTGTTGTCGGCAGCGGTGCTGGCGCTGCTGATCGCGCGCTCGCTGACGCGGCCGATCGTGCGGCTGACCGAAGCCGTTCAGGGGGTGGCCAGCAAGGGCAAGGCCGCGATCCCGATCGATGCGCGCGGCGAAACCGGAGTGCTCGCGCGCGCGTTCGCGCAGGCGATCGAGGAAGTCAACGCGAAGACGGTCGCACTTCAGCAGGAGGTTCAGGAGCATCGCCGCACCGAGGCGGCGCGTGACCATCATGCCGCGCGGGAGCGGCTGTTCAACGCGGCGGTCGAATCCTCCAGCGACGCCATCATCACGATGTCGCTCGATGGCACCATCACCGGATGGAATCCGGCGGCTGAGCGGCTATTCGGATACGGCGCGGCGGAAGCGGTGGGCCAGAACATCACGCTGCTCGTCCCCGACGACCGGCTGCCCGAAATCCGGGACGCGCTGCGCCGGATCGGCTGGGGCGAACGCTTCGAACACAACGAAACGGTGCGACAGCGGAAGGACGGCAGCCCGATCGAGGTCTCGATCGGCATTTCTCCGATCAAGTCCTCCTCAGGCACGATCATCGGCATCTCGAAGGTGGTGCGCGACATCACCGAAAGCAACAAGACGAGGCAAGTGCTGCGGCAGCAGACCGAAGAGCTTCGCCGCATCTTCGAGACCTCGCAGGATCTGATCATGGTGATGGACGGCCGGGGCTTTCTCGTTCAGATCAGCCCGAGCTGCGAGGCGATACTGGGTTATCGGCCGGAGGAAATGATCGGCCGCAGCGGGGTCGACTTCATTCATCCCGACCATCTCGATAAGGCCCGCGAGGAGATGCGCGCGGCGCGGCTCGGACTGCGTCCGAAGATGTCGGACACGCGCTGCATTCACAAGAACGGGCGCGAGGTGTGGCTGTCGTGGCTCGGGACATGGTCCGGACCGGTCAAGCGTTTCTTCTTCGTCGGCCGCGACATGACCGAAACCCGGATGGCGCAGGAGACGCTGCGCGAAAGCGAACAGCTGGCGCGCGGAATCATCGATACCGCGCTCGACGCCTTCGTCCAGATCGACGCGCAGGGCACCATCCTGGACTGGAACACGCAGGCCGAAAACCTCCTCGGCTGGCGGCGCGACGAGGCGCTCGGCAAGGACGCCTTCGACCTGATGGGCCGGCCGGGCGGACCGCTCAAGACGGGCCTCGAAACGTTCCTGGCTTCTCCCGACCCTGTGGTTCGCCAGCCACGCCGCGAACTCCAGGTCAGGTGCCGCGACGGCACGGAGATCACCGTTGAACTGAGCATCGCCGCGCTGAAGACGCGCGATGGCTTCGTATTCAACGCCTTCATCCGCGATCTCACCGAGCGCGTCGCCGCGGAGGAACGGATCAGGCAGGCCGAGAAGATGGAGGCGATCGGCCAACTCACCGGCGGCATCGCGCACGACTTCAACAATATCCTGACGGTGATCACCGGAACGATCGAAATCCTGGCCGATGCCGTCAAGGGCGAGCCGCAGCTTGCCGCCATCACGCGCATGATCGACGAGGCGGCGTCGCGCGGCGCCGACCTCACCCAGCACCTGCTCGCTTTCGCCCGCAAGCAGCCGCTCGAGCCGAAGATCACGGACGTCAACACGCTGATCATCGACACCGCCAAACTGCTGCAGCGGACGCTGGGCGAGCAGATCGAGATCGAATCCGTGTTCGAAGACGAGACCTGTCCGGCGATCGTCGATCCCAATCAACTCGCCACCGCGATCCTCAATCTGGCCCTCAACGCCCGCGATGCCATGCCTGACGGCGGCAAGCTGATCCTCGAAACCGGCTTTGTCATCCTGGACGCACAATACACCAGGATGCAGAGCGACGTCCGGCCCGGCCGCTATGCCATGATCGCGGTGAGCGATACCGGAACCGGCATCCCGGCGGCGATCCGCGACAAGGTATTCAATCCGTTCTTCACCTCGAAGGGTCCCGGCAAAGGCACCGGCCTCGGGCTGAGCATGGTGTACGGCTTCGTCAAGCAGTCGGCCGGGCACATCGCCATCTACAGCGAGGAGGGCCACGGCACGACGATCAAGATGTATCTGCCGCCGGCCATGGGCGCCCTGCCGGCGGCCGAGCCCGCGATGGCGACGGCCGTCGAGGGCGGCCATGAAACGATCCTGGTCGTGGAAGACGACACGCTGGTGCGCCACTATGTGCTGACGCAACTGCATGCGCTCGGCTACGTCACGCTGGATGCGGCGAATGCGAACGAGGCGCTGCTGCTCGCCCGCAACGGCCGTGCGTTCGACCTGCTGTTCACCGACGTGATCATGCCCGGCATGAACGGGCGTCAACTCGCTGACGAGATGGCGAAGCTCAGGCCCGGCCTGAAGGTGCTGTTCACCTCGGGCTATACCGAGAACGCCATCATCCATCACGGCCGGCTCGACGAGGGCGTATTATTGCTCGCCAAACCCTACCGGAAATCGGACATGGCGATCATGATTCGAAGGGCGCTTGCCGGGTGACCCGCGATCGGCCGCGACATCAGACATTCAAACAGATGTAGGCGCGAATCCGTCATCAGGCGCTGACGATCAGGCTTTTGACGATCAGGCTTTCGATGATCAGGCTTGGCCTTGCCGCTGGGTGGTCATCACGATCCGGACCAGGTCGGCTGCGTTGCGCGCGCCGAGCTTCTTCATGATATTGGCGCGGTGATCCTCGATCGTGCGCGGGCTGATCCCGAGATGCCGTCCGGCTTCCTTGTTGGACGCGCCGGCGGTGAACTGTTCCAGCACCTCGCGTTCGCGCCGCGTGAGCGGCTCGCGCCCCGGAAAATGCATGTTCGAAATGCGCGACGGTGCATTTTCCGCCTGCCGGCGCGCGTAAGCCTCGATCGCCTCATCGAGTCTCGTCACGATTTCACTGCCCCGAAACGGCTTTTCGATGAAATCCAGCGCGCCGTTCTTGATGGCGCTGACCGCCATCGAGATATCGCCCTGCCCCGAGATCATGAAGATCGGCGCGGGATAGTCCTCACCATGAAGTTCCTTCAGTATATCGAGACCGGACTTACCGGGGATATGCACATCGAGCAGAATGCAGGATGGCGTTCGCGTCCGTGCAATCGCCAGCAGGGCCGCGCCATCGGCGAAACAGATGACCTGGTAGCCGCCGGCCGACAGGACCATCGAAAGCGTATCGCGAACAGCGGGATCATCGTCGACTACAAAAATCTCCCCGCGGGAGGGGGCTTTATCAGCCATGTTCCATCGTCCATGCGTGGTTAAATGTGACGCACACTCGGATAACGGTATCGAACACCATACCGGACAGTATTTGTACGGGACGATGGCTTAACGCACAAGTAGCAACGCGCCCCTAAAAAAGTAACCAAGGAGTGCATCATGCAGAATGCCGCGGACGACGGTGCCGCACAGGCGCCCCACGACCAGAATGCCGCCCACCGCGCCGTGGTTTCCGACCTCGTCAGCCTGGTCGAGCATGTCCAGAACAGTCTCCGGCTGATCGAGCGGACGATCGATGGGGAAATGCAGGCCGGCGGCCCGGACAGTTCCGCCAATGTCATCGTGCTCGACGACGTATCGCCCCGCTACATGAAGGCCGTTGCCGCCCTGCAGGCCTGCGACGTCCATCTCGGCACCGCGCTGCGCTCTTTGCTCGATTCCAACGCAAGCGCCTCCCGTACCGCAAGCCCACCGGCGCATTCGGCGAGCGGAGCGTAAAAGCCGGCGCAGCGACGATCCGCTGGAGCGTCCGATGTTCTTCCAGAGAAAATTCGCCGCCGGATTCGCCCGCGCGGTCCGCAGGGCTATTTGATCGGCCGGCCGGAACCGATCGCGCATTATCGACATCTGGTCGCGGAACTTGCCGAAGCACGTGCGGATTTCGCCGTCGGCTTTAGATCATGATCTCCGCGCAAACGCGTCCCGCGTTTGTCGCGAGGGAAAACCGGTTGCTACTTTTCCGGATCATGCCCTAGTGCATCGCCTCTTCTTTCTTCGAACCGCCCGACTTCTTCTTGGCGTTCTTGCCCCGCAGGAAGCGGATGTCCATTTCGGTGCCGTTGACGCGAACGAGTTCGCAGCGGCGATAGGCGAGGCCGGTCGACGACAGCAGCAGAAAGAATTCCTTGAGATTGAGGCCCTGAATGGACCCTTCCACCGTCAGCGTGGCGTCGGTGTCCGAGATGGCGTTGAGCTGGCAGTCCCGGCGCCAGGTCCCATCGATCGCCATGAGACAAACGTCATAGCCCCGGCTGAACGTGACCCGCTCCACGCCGCCCTTGCCATCCTCCGTCATGGCTCACCGCCCTGCCATCGCCGCGAATTTCGGTATCGACGTTGCCCCCTGCGCCGACCCTGGACGCACGCCGCTCGGCCGATACAGACCGCGCTTGTCCGGGAACGGCTTGAACGCATCCGTCAGGCCGACGACCGTCTCCGCCGCGCCCAGCACCAGGAAGCCATCCTGCTCCATCAACTTGGCGAGGCGGCCGAAGATATTGATCTTGGTGTCCTGGTCGAAATAGATCAGGACGTTGCGACAGAAGATGATGTCGAAAGTGCCGAGCTGGGAGAAATCGTGCAGCAGGTTCAACTGCCGGTGCTGAACCATGGCGCGCAGCTCCGGGTTGATCTGCCAAAGCTCGCCGTTCTGCTTGAAATATTTGACGAGCAACTGAATCGGAAGACCACGCTGGACCTCGAACTGGCTGTAGACGCCCGATTTCGATTTCTCGAGCACTTCCGTGGACAGGTCGGTCGCGATGATTTCGATCCGCCATCCGGCAAGCGCCGTTCCCATTTCCTTCAGCGCCATGGCGAGCGAATACGGCTCCTGGCCGGTCGAGCCGGCGGCGCACCATATCCGGATGCTCTTGCGGCCGGCGCGCGCCGCCAGCATCTCCGGCATGATCGTATCGCGGAAATGTTCGAACGGCACCTTGTCGCGGAAGAAGAAGGTTTCGTTGGTGGTCATGGCTTCGACCACCTGGGCGATGAGCGTTGACGATCCGCCCTTCATCTTCTGCACGAGTTCGCCGATGCCCGGCACACCGCATTTGCGCGACAGCGGAAGCAGGCGGCTTTCGATCAGATATTGCTTGTCTGCGGACAGGTCGAGACCGGAATGATCCTTCAGGAGCTTGCGCAGATACTCATAGTCTGTCGGGGTCACGGGGGCCTCTCGATGGTAAGCAGAAAAATTTCAAACGAGACTCGGTTCCGCGAGCTCGATCAGGCCGACTTCCTGGAACTTCGCCGCGACGATTTCCTTGTCGAACGGCTTCATGATGTATTCGTTGGCGCCGCCGTCGAGCGCGCGCTCGATATGATCGATGCCATTTTCGGTGGTGCAGAACACTACCTTGGGCTCATCGCCGCCGGGCATGCGGCGCAGATGACAGAGGAAGTGGTAGCCGTCCATCACCGGCATGTTCCAGTCGAGCAAGATCCCCTCCGGCATCGCGCGCTTGCAGACGACCAGGGCATCCACGCCGTCTTCGGCTTCGACGACCGTGAAACCCAAGTCCTTCCAGGATGCGGCGCGCCATTTTGCGAACGATGCTGGAATCTTCGACGACGAGACACGTTTTCTTCATAGCCAGGATCCTTTCCTGCCAGCCGTGGACGATCACGGCCGCTAGGCTGCGAGGGCGGTTTTAGGCACGATTTCGAGAACGCGATCGACGTCGAGGACAACCATGAGCTGGCCGTCGAGACGGTGAACGCCGCCGGCGAGCTTGGCCGTGCGGGGATCGAGGTTGACGGGGTTTTCCTCGCGGCCGTCATCGGCGAGCTTGAGCACCTCGCCGATCTGGTCGATCAGCAGGCCGTAGGATTCGCCGCGCAGATCGACGCCGACCGCCATCGGCGGCTTGCCGTCGTCGTTCTTGGGCAGCCCGAGCCGGGCGCGCATGTCGACCACGGTGACGATGCGGCCGCGCAGATTGAGCACGCCGGCGATCTCGGCCGACGACAGCGGCACCCGCGTCAGCCGTTCCGGCATGAACACGTCCTGCACCCGCGAGATCGGCAGGCCGAACAATTGCCCGCCGATCATGGCGGTGACGTATTCGGCCACGCCGCCGTTAGCCTCGATGGTCTCGGTCTTGGTTGTCATGTGTTGCTACCTCTTATGCCCTGGCCAAGCTCGCTTATGCCGCTTGCCTGGTTTCTGCGGTCTGTTCCTTCAGCGCCGCGATCAGGCCGGGACGGTCGAACTTGGCGACGAAATCGTGGAAGCCGGCCTGCCGCCCGCGCTCGATCGCCGCCGGCGACACCAGCGAGGACAGTGCGATGATCGGCATCTTGCTCAGATTGTTGTCCGCGCGAATGGTCTCGGCGAACTCGAAACCGTTCATGTCGGGCATCTCGATGTCGGTCAGCACCACGTCGAAGGTGTGGCTCGAACGCAGCTCGGCGAGGCCCTCCTGCGCGTTGACCGCGACCCGAACCTTGTAGCCGGCGGCTTTCAGCACCGGCGCCAGCATGTTGCGGAAGAACGCCGAGTCGTCGACCAGCAGCACCGATTGCGCCGTCGACGAGGCCCGCATCTCCTTGCGCGAGAACCAGTCGGCGAACGCCATCGGGAGGAAGTGGCCGACGTCGATCACTTCGGTGGCCTGGCCCTTGATCACGGCCGAACCCAGAATGCCGTCGGCCTGGCCGGCGACCTCGATGTGCAGCCGCTCCTCGACGATGTCGATGATCTCGTCGACCACGAGCCCCATCGAGCGGCCGTCGTCGGCGAACACCAGGATCGGCTGCGAGCCCTGGGTCTGGACGGTGACCCCGTTCATCTGCACCAGCGGCATCAGCTGGTCGCGGTACTGCACCATGTAGCGGCCGTTCGAGATCTCGATCTTGTCGGTGGCGATCTCTTCCAGCCGGGTGACGAGGCCGAGCGGCACCGCCTTGGGCTGGCTCGAGCCGGCGCGGAACACCAGCAGCGAGGTCAGCTGTTCGCCGCCGATCGCATGCGCGGCGGAGGCATCGTCGGCCAGTTGATGGGCCGAGGCGCCGGAAGCGCCGAGCGCCTTGGCGATGCCGTTGGGGTCGATGATCATGATGACGGCGCCATCGCCCAGAATGGTGTTGCCGGAGAACATGTCGATGTGACGCAGTTTCGTGGACATCGGCTTGACCACGATTTCCTCGGTGTGGAACACGCCGTCGACCACGATGCCAAACGTCTGGCTGCCGACCTGCGTCACCACGATGAAGCCGTTCTCGGGATCGGACGAAGAACCGTCGTCGATCTTCAACAGCTTCTTCAGGTGCATCAGCGGCAACAGCTTGTTGCGCAGGCGCAATACCGCCGTGTCCTTGATGCGCTCGATGCGGTGTTCGGAGTTGGCGCGGGCGCGGACCAGTTCGACCACCGAGAGCTGCGGGATCGCAAAGCGGTCGCCGGCGGCTTCCACGATCAGGGCCGAGACGATGGCGAGCGTCAGCGGGATCTTGATGGTGACGGAAGAGCCCTCGCCGGCCACCGACTTGATGTCGATGGTGCCGCCGATCTGGTCGATATTGGTGCGCACCACGTCCATGCCGACGCCGCGGCCGGAGACCGAGGTGACGGCAGCCGCAGTGGAGAAGCCCGGCGCGAAGATGAACTTGTGGATCTGGGCTTCGGTCATCTTCTCCAGTTCGGCCTCGCTGACGAGACCGCTCTGGACTGCCTTGGCCTTGATCCGCTCGGTGTTGAGCCCGCGGCCATTGTCGGCGATGCAGATGATGATGTGGCCGCCCTCGTGATAGGCGGAGAGGCGGATGGTGCCCTGCTCGCCCTTGCCGGAGGCCAGCCGCTCGGCCGGGGTTTCCAGGCCGTGGTCGGCGGAGTTGCGCACCATGTGCGTCAACGGATCCTTGATCAGGTCGAGCACCTGCCGATCGAGCTCGGTGTCGGCGCCGTGCATCTCCAGTTCGATCTGCTTGCCGAGTTCGCCGGAGAGGTCGCGGACGATGCGCGGCAGCTTCTGCCAGGCATTGCCGATCGGCTGCATCCGCGTCTTCATGACGCCTTCCTGCAGTTCGGCGGTGACGTTGGACAGCCGCTGCAGCGGCACCTTGAACTCGGTGTCCTCGTTGCGGCGGGAGATTTCCAGCAGCTGGTTGCGGGTCAAGACCAGCTCGGAGACCATCGTCATCAGATGTTCGAGCGTGTCGACGTTGACGCGGATCGACTGGTTGGCGATCTTGTCGGCTTCCTGGACGTCGGGCTCGCCGGCGACAGCCGCCTTCCGGGCGGGCTTTGCCTTGGCTTCCTTCGCCGCCTGCGGCGCAGCTTCCGGCGCAGGCTGTTTGGCGACGGGAGCCGGCGCGGGTGCACGGCGCGGCTTCGGTCTCGGTTTCGCGGAAGGCGCGCTCGAGATCGTCGAGCGATACTTCGCCGGGACGCAGCTGACGTTCCAGCACCTGATCCACCAGCGTGCCCTTGGCGATTTCGGGAGTTGCAACGGGCTGCACCGGCGGGGCGGCGACCACGGGGACCGGCGCGGCCACCGGCTCGGCTTCGTCATGGCGGCCGCCTTCGGCCATCTCATGCAGTTTCTCGATCAGGTCTTCGTCGGTGCCTTCGGGCTCGGTCTCGGTGGCTTCGAGGCCGGCGAGGATTTCCTTGATGCGATCGATGCTCGACAGGATCAGCGTCACGGCTTCGGCCTTGACCGGCATGCCGTCGCGGAATTTGCCCATCAGCGTCTCGCCGGCATGCGCCAGCGCTTCCAGCCGCGGCAGCCCGAGGAAGCCGCAGGTGCCCTTGATGGTGTGGACCAGGCGGAAGATGTTATCCAAAATCTTCGCGTCGCTCGGGTCCTGCTCGAACCGCACTAGCTGATTGTCGACCGTGTCCAGGCTCTCATTGGTCTCCGTCAGGAATTCCCGCAAAAGATCGTCCATATGAGTGCGCCTTCCAAAAAATCAGATGCTGGCCTGCTGTAAAAATAACCTTCCGGGTTTCACGTCTGCGTTAATTTCGATGTCCGTGCTAATACGGATATGGTGAATAATTCTCGCCAGCTTCCGTTCACGGCGCGGCAGCGAGCAAGCTGCGGCGCAGACATGCTGAAGCTCCGGCCGAGATGGCCGGCAGCTGAAATGATGAGTTGAGAGGATTGCAGTCGGCGGAAATTGCGCCGCTCAGGCGGCGAGAAGCTCGTCTTCGCGCTTCACGAGCTTGCGGATTTCCTTGAGCGCCTTGTAGAGCGCGCCAGCCGTCACATGGGCATTGGCGGCATCGATCGTGACGCGGGCGCCCGGATTGGTCTCGCGCAGCTCGCGCAGGAAGCCCTGATAGGCGGTACGGTAACGCGGAATGTCGTTCTTCAGGTACATGGTCTGAAGGCAGAGATAGAGACGCTTGGCCGGCGTATTGGCGGTCTCGGCCGTGATGGTGTCGCGCTCGCGAAGGATCGGCGCCTCGCCGTCGATCAAGAAACAGGTGCGCGTGCCGGAATTGACCAGGACGGTTTCGCCGATCACGATGCGTTCAAAAGGTTTCAGTTCGACACGTAGCGGCACAATCGTCCCCCATTCGAGACGCGCGCGAGCCCCCCGAGGCCCACGACGTTTACGAAACATCGTTCTTGCAAATACGCGGCGAATACGCTGCCAAATGATCGTCAGGAATTTTTGATCGATGGTGGCGGCGGGGTTTCCCCCGCCGCCTTGATCGATGACGTCGCCGTCCCGCTTAGCGGAGCAGCTGCAGCACGCTCTGCTGGCTCTGGTTGGCCAGCGCCAGCGCGGACACCGCGATCGACTGGCGGGTCGACAGCGCCTGGCTGTTCGCCGCTTCCTCGTTGGTGTCGGCCAGCGTCAGGTTCGACGAGCCGGTCTGCAGGACGTTGATCAGGTTCTTCGAGAAGTCCTGACGGATCTGCACGATCGACAGGTTCGAACCGAAGGCTGAAGCCTGCGCGCGCAACGTGGACGACGCGCCGTTCAGCGCCGTCACGATGTCGTTGATCGCAGCGTTGTCCTTGAAGGCGCCCGTGTTCAGGACGTCGAGGCCAAGGCCGGCCGGGTTGAAGTTCACGCCCTGGATGTTCAGCGTGGACTTGCCGGTTTCGTTGAACGTCAGCTTCAGAGTGTCACCGCCGAGCAGGTTGATGCCGTTGAAGGACGAGTTCCTGCGAGGTGGTGGTGATCTGATTGATGATGTTGTTGTACTGGAACACCAGGTTGTCGCGGCTCAGCTTGGCACCTGCGTCAACAACCGGAGCCGGAGCCGTGGTACCCGCAGCGAACGCCTGGCTGGCGCCAACCGCGGAACCGGTGATCGCACCGATCGTGGCCGAAGCCGCTTCGTTCGTCGTGGTGATCGCCAACTTGCCGGACACGAAAGTGGCCTGCAGGTTGTTGGCGGCCAGGGCATCGTTCAACTGGTTGAGCGACGAGATGCGGCCGGGAGCCGTACCGAACACGATGTCGGTGGCAGTGCCTCCGCCAGTCGCAGCGATCTTCAGGGTCTTGCCTTCCAGCACCCCCGGGACCGTGGTGCGAGCCTGCGTCACCCCACCCGCCAGACCGAGCGCGCTGAGAGCTGCAGAGTTGCTGCTGGACAGCGACAGATCGCTCAGTGAGCCGGTGTTCAGCGTGATCTTGCCGCCGGTGATCGTCGAGGCCGTCGACGAGCCGGTCAGACCGTCGATCTTCGCCAGCAGGCCGGTGACGTCGCTGTCGACCTTGATTTCGTTCGGATCGGTGCTGGTTGAGTTCGCCGCCACGAAGGTCAGCGTCTTGCCGTTGACGGTGAGGGTGTCACCTACCGCGAAGGCGTTCGACAGCGAAGCAGCAGTGCCGTCGCCTACGCTGAGCTTGGTGGCGCCGGCCAGAGCACCAGCCGTCACGGCGCCACCGCGTACGAGTAGCCGTGCCGGTGATTTCGAGCGCGGCGAGCGCGGTACCGGTCACGACGAGGTCGGCGGCCGTACCAGACTTCAGGGTGATGATGCCGCCCGTTACCGTCGACGCGTTGGCCGGGGTTGCGTTGCCCGACAGGGTGTCGATCGCGGACGACCAAATCGCTCAGCGAGGTATTGACACCCAACGTATAGGCGGTACCCGAACCGACGAGGCCATTGGCGCCGGCTTCGAAGGTGATCGTCTTGCCGTTGACAATCAACGTTTCGGCAGCAGTGAGCCGGAAGCGGTGAGGGCCGACAGAAGCGTCGCCAGCGGTCGCGTTGACCGGGCCGTGCCGTCTCGAGCTGGGCACCCGCGGTCAGACGCAGTGCTGACATAAGCAGCGCGCTGCGGAGCTGCAGTACCGACAAACGCGGCATTGATCGGATCCTGATCGGCGACGAGATTGTCGGCCGTTGCGCCATCGATCACGACGGACGTGAACGACGACTTGGTCGAGAAACCAACCGTGGTCTGCAGCGCCTGATTGGCGACAGACTTGGCGGAGTCGACGAGCTTCTGCAGCGAGGTGATGCCGGTGTTGGCAGCCTGCAGGACCTGCACGCCGTTGCCGATGCCGTCGAGAAGATTGTTGATGTCGCCGGCGCGCGCATCGAGCGACGACGCCGTGAAGAAGTTGGTCGGATTGTCGAGGGCCGAGTTGACCTTCTTGCCGGTGGCAAGGCGATTCTGCGTGGTCGCGAGCAGATCAGCGGTCGACTGCAGCGAGAGAAGGTTCTGACGAACCGACGAGGAGAGAACAATACCTGACATTACTCATATCCTTCTGGATGAACACAATTGACGCAACGCCTCAACTTCGTTGGGCGTCTCTGCCACCCTGATCCCGCACCTGCTACTCAGAGGTTAACGCGTCCATCGAGAGGAATAGGAACGGCCGACAAACCTCGACCGATGTCTTTCATGGTAAACACATTCTTACTGGCCTGCCCGCGGTCTCTGCGCGAGCGGATTCCGGATGACATATATGGATTGCTTGGATCGGCGTGAGGCTGCCGATGGCCGTGCATCGCGGCGTCGAACGATCGGCGCCGGACGACGGCGGAAGATCCGCACGCTATTGCGTCCAGGCGCAGCATGCTCTCGGGCTAGGTCCAAGGGCATGCTTCGCTGGAACGCTCTAGTTGGACTGCACGGCGCCGCTGTAACGGGAGCGGGCTTCGGCAAGACATTCGTTGACGACCGTGAGCAGCGCGCCCGGGGTGAACGGCTTGCGCAGGCAGCGCGCGGCGCCGAGATCGAGCGCCATGCGCAGGAAATCCGGCGCCGGCGAATCGAGGTTGGCGAAGGCGTATCCCGACATCGCGACCAGCGGCACCGTCGGTGCACGCTCGTGAAATATCCTGATCGATTCGAACCCGCGCATGTGCGGCATGAAGATGTCGACGAGCATCAGGTCGAAGCCGGCGTCTTCCAGCGCGCGAAGCCCGGCTTCGCCGCCATCGGCTATGGTCACGTCGAAGCCGTGGCGCTCGAGATAGATCTCGATGGCCGTGCAGACCATGGGATCGTCGTCGACGATGAGAACGCGTGTCATTTCAGCCCCCCGGAAAGCAGATAACGTACTTTCAATCCGATCCGTCCTCACTCCCCGGTCAAAAAGGGACGACCTGTGACACGATCCCCCGGCGGTTTTTGCCTTGCGAATCAGTGCACTACCGCACTTCCGCCGCTAATCGCCGCGCTGTCTGCCCTGCACAGTGTATAAGGTCGGTCCGGCAAACTCGCGCCGTCGCGTCGGGGATCTTAAATCGACGGCGCCGGTGGCCGCGTACACATCGGGTTACCGGTATCTCGAAACAGCTTCGGCTGGTGCCTGACGGCGGATGATGGCGCATTGACGCGTTCCCGCCGCGCATGAGCGTCGAAGCGTCGCGTGCCGCGGCGCATTCCAGCAGACATGACACGGCGCACTCTGCTTCGCAGCAGCGACCGTGCCGCGCCCGATGCGGCATCACGCGCGAGAGCTGTCTGACAGCAAGGCTGCCGCAAAGCTCGCGCGCGAGCGTACGTCTATTCGCCATTTCTACTTGCCAAGGAAATATGCAAGGATCATCCTGTCTTTCGGTAACGCCCGCATGAGAGAAAGCGGCTTGGCCCGTAAGGCAGGAGACTGCTTTGGATTCAGCCCCTCGTTCGCTGAATGGTTTTTTGTCATCGCTGACAGCGGACGACTTCGAATTGATTCGTCCACATTTGCGCACCGCCGATCTCAGTCAGGACATGGTGCTGGTCGAAGTCGACGAAACGCTCAAGCGCGCATACCTGCCGCACAGAGGCGTCATCTCGCTGGTGGTCAAACTCGCGCGCGGCGAGCACGTGCAGATCGCGATGATCGGCCGCGACAGTATTTTCGGTGGATTTTCCGCCATCGGCGACCCCGTCGCGTTGAACACCGCGGTAGTGATGGTGCCCGGCGTCGCCTCGACGATCGATCTCGATCAGCTTCGCAATGCTGCAGACCAGAGCGTCACGCTGCGCACCGCGCTGGCGCGGCACGGCCTCGCCGTTTATGCGCAAATCCAGCAGACTGCGGGCTGCAACGCTTCGCACACGGTGGAGTCCCGGCTGGCGCGATGCCTGCTGCATACCCGCGACCTTTCCGGCAGCGACAAGATCGTGCTGACCCAGGAATCGATGGCGCAGATGATCGGCGCGCGCCGCAACAGCGTTTCGCTGGTGGCCAACACGCTGCAGCAGGCAAACTTCATCCACTACAGCCGCGGACATATCGAGATCACCAACGTCGACGGGCTGATCAAGACATCCTGCGAATGCTACACAACGGTCAGATCGCAATACATGAGGCTGATGCATCCGCGCATCCATTGCGTGGCCGCATGACCGCCTTGCCGCGATCGGCGGCGCCTCAGCCCGATCTCTGATGAGCATCTCGCGGCTTTTGCGCGCGAGGATTGCGCCATCGCGGGAACCTTACCGTATTATTACGGCCTATCGCGATCTTTCCGGCGTTTCGACCGGCGCCGAATTAACGCGGTGTTCAATGAGCCCTGATAGTTCTCACCGTGCTGACGGGTGCGCGTTCGAGAAAAGGCCATCGGGATTCTTTTCGGGTGCGATGCGCATTCACCTGTGTTCGGCGGTTTGCAGTTTGCGCGGAGTTGAGGACATGGCTTTTGATTTGTCGATGCCGATCCTGGTGGTCGATGACTACAGCACCATGATCCGCATCATCCGCAACCTTCTCAAGCAGCTTGGGTTCGAGAACGTCGACGATGCCAGCGACGGATCCGCCGCCCTCGCCAAGATGCAGACCAAGCGCTACGGCCTTGTGATCTCCGACTGGAACATGGAGCCGATGACCGGCTACGACCTGTTGAAGGAAGTTCGCGCCAGTCCGGAATTCTCCAAGACGCCCTTCATCATGATTACGGCCGAATCCAAGACCGAAAACGTCATTGCCGCGAAGAAGGCCGGCGTGAACAATTACATCGTCAAGCCGTTCAATGCGGCGACGCTGAAGACCAAGATGGAAGCGGTGTTCCCCGGCTCGGCCGACTGACATCGGCCGGCGAGCGCATCACCGCCTCCGGCCTACGCCGCACGTCCATTGCTGTCGCCACAGCCCTCGAGCGCACACTCCATAAAAAATTTCGAGAGTCCGCTAGCGCGTCCCTGACGCGGCCCGCTACACGCATACTGAAACGCGATGCCGGTTTTTGCCCGCGACCGACACGCTCCGCGTTTGCGCCCGGACCATGCGCAATCAGAAAGATAGTGCGGGCCGCGATTCGAAGACAGATCATCATCGCGCCTTAGCCGTACTTCTACGGTTAACAATTTTCACCTCCGGATAACGTTGACTGACGATAGTTGCGGAGACGAATGGAGTCTCCTCATGTTCACGTTTGAAACCAGCGATCAGAAGGAAGTGCGGCGTTTCCGCATCGCCCAGTTCAACGGCAGGACCGCCACCGTGCGTTCGGCCGGATCGTCGGTCACCGGCCACGTTCGATCGATCGTGGAAAACAAGTCGAGCGTTCCGGCGGCATGGACCATCACGATCATTCCCGAACAGCCCAAGCCGGCGCTTGCAATGCGGCCCGCATCGCGTGCCCGCTCCTTCATGGAAGACTTCCACTGAACGCCTGCGCCGCAGTTTTCGCCGTTTCGATGACCTCGAAACGGCACACGCGCTCGTCGATTTTTACGGGCTTGCCTGACGCAAACCGGTTTCCAACAGATCGATAGCCCGGGGCTTGCGCTCAGCGCATTCCACCGGTTTGGCTTCGGGAAAAATTCAGGCCGGCTGCAGCAGCGCCTTGCGAACCAGATCCGCAGTGTTGCGAGCGCCAAGCTTGCGCATGGCTTCGGCGCGATGGCTTTCAAACGTCCTTGGGCTGATGTTCATCCGCAAGGCGCCCTGCTTGTTGGAGCAGCCTTCGCTGATCAGGCTCAACACCTCGCGCTCGCGCTTGGTCAGCGGCTTCTGCCCGGCTTCCTGGGCGAATATCGGACCCGGCCTGCGGGCATCATCCGCGTGGCGGCGCGCCTGCGTCTCGCTTGCCCGCCTGCCGACGATATCGGAAGCCTGCGCCGGATGGCTGTCCGACATCTGCTTCAACATCGCGCAGACGCGCTCGGTTTGCTGAACCGCATTTTCCACCACCTGCTGAAGATACAGCCGGTTGCCTGACGCCTGCGAAAACTGGTGGCTGTGCTGCTTGATCTCATTCATGTAGAGCAGCAATGCCGTCAGCGGGCCGTTCAACTGCCGGGCAATTGCAGCGCTCGCCTCTTCCGCGGCACGCGAACGCAGCGCCGACAGTTGGACGATCTCGGGATTCTCTTCGAGAGGTGTGATGCTTTCCATCCACTTCGTGAAGTTCGAATCAGTCGCGCGTTGGTCTTGTCCTGACATATAACTATTTTATCGGTTCCAGTTCCCTTCATGGTTAATTTCTCCACCCGTAAGAATACGGTTCCTTCGCCCCAAATCCATTTATATCGGCGAAAATCGGCTGATTTTGACCGGATTTGGTGGGTAAAAGGTAAATTGAGTAGATAGATACCCGTCACCGCAGCGCCGTCGTCTTCATTGATTTTACTAATGACATTCAACCCGCGGCGCGTTTTGCGCGAGCGTGAATTGCTTCACAACCGGACGCAGCACCGCCGGCAGCGGCACCTTCTCGCAATTGCAATTTACAGTCGCTTGCGGCCTCGCAATGATCGAGACCCAATTCATCCCGCAACCGATCCAAAAAGGAGGCCGCGATGCAAGCCAGGAGATCATGGATGGTAATGGTCGCGCTGGCCGGCGCCCTCGCGTTCGGTTCAGGCGCGGCGGCACAAACCGCGCCGCCGCAAGCCGCGCCGTCACCGGCGGAGAACGCGGCGCCGACGGCTGACAACGCCGTGATGCTGACCGTGCTCCTGAAGCACGACCAGTCGCGGCCGCTGAGCGAGCTCAACGCGCAGCTCCAGCGCCAAGGCTATTACAAGGCCTTCCCGCCCGAAGGCGTCGAGGTCGTAAGCTGGTATGTGATGATGGGCATCGGGCAGGTGGTGACGCTGCGGCTGCCGGCGTCGCGGCTGCGCGAAGTCAATCGCATCCTCGAAAACACCGCCTGGGGCAGCTACCGCACCGAGTTCTATCCGACCTATGACTACAAGGCGATCGGCATCGCCGCGCACGAGAAAGCGCAGTAGGGCCGCGCCAGTTCCGATGTGCCCCGGAGGGATCAGCCGAGCCTGGAAATCTGTTCCTCGGTCACGACGCGCTCGATATTCTCGGTCTTGCTCTTGATACGATAGCGCGGGCGGCCGTCGGCCTCGATCGGCAGGCAGGTCACGATGGTGTAGATGCTGCGCTCCTTCGCCGTGGCGCGGCCCTGCGGACCCTGCTGCTGGTGATGAACGTCGTCGTTGATCGCGAAGTTGTGGGCCATCGTCGGACTTTCCGTTGAAAAAAGGCTTGTAGACTCAACGACCTCGCAGGGCAACCGTTCATTCGCCGGATTCGGCCGCGCCACCCCCCGGTTCCGCCCGTCAGGCCCTCAGGAGCGCCTTTCGCCTGGCCACCCGCGCGATGGATCGCTCGATGGCCGCACCGGACAAGGTTCCGTCGCGCAGGCTCTGTTCGACATGTTCGGCGATGGCGGCCATTTCCTGCTCCTGATCGAACAGGTTGTTGCCGATGCAGAGCATGTCGATACCGGCTTTGAGCGATTGCAGGCTGGCCTCTTTGGTGCCCAGCGCCTTCTGCAAGCCCTGCATCTGCATGTCGTCGGTAATCAGCAGCGTGTCCGGAAGGCGCGCGCGCAAACGGCCGAGCCCCGCTGCCGACAGGGTCATCGGATGGTCCTCGTCCCATTGCCTGACGATGGCATGGCTGACCAGCACGGCATCGCCGAACATCCTTGGCGCCAGCGAATAGAACAGCGCCTCCTGCTCCTCCCGAAGCGTATCGGAGATATCCATGAACTCCTGATGCGAATCGACGTGCGCTCCGCCGATCCCGGGAAAATGCTTCAGGCAAAGCCCGAGACGCTGCGCCCGTGCCACCTCGCTCGCCAGCAGCGCGTTGGCCTCCACCTCGCCGATATCGGCGGAGTAGGACCGCTTGACCCTGCCGATATTGGGGTTGTCCGGATTGTAATCGACGTCGATCACCGGCGCGAAATCATAGTGAATGCCGAGCCGCCGCATCTCGGCAAAGCTCGTGGTGAGGATGGCGCGCTTTTGATCCGGCGCGAGATGGTTGAATTCCCTGGCGCTCGGCAGGGGCGCAAAGCCGCGGCTTTCCTTCAGCCGCCGCACCAGGCCGCCCTCCTGGTCGATGAACACCATCGGGCCTGACGGCAGCGCGGCAATCTGCGCGCACAGAAGCTGCACCTGTTCGGGCGATTCGATGTTGTTGTCGTATGCTGCGTCCGGCAGGAATAGTCGAACAGGATCGCGCCGCCGAGACCGTAGCGGGCGGCGAATTGCTCGAGCCACGCCGGGACGGTCTTGCCGAAAAATCCGAGGATGAAGAGTTCGCCGATGCGCATGGGACGGCCTTGAGGGTGGAGCACGGTCAGACCCGGTTCAGCCGATCACAGCGGCCCCGTTCGGGAAGATACCTCACTGCCCCGGTCCGACCAATCGGGCGGCTCTGCCAGCCCGCGTGACCTCGGTCACATTGCATCGCGGCCCGCGCCGCTACGGATGGATCATCGCAGGGCAACCCTTGCCCTGCCCAACCGAGGAGACATCCATGACGAAGTTCAAGACGATCATTACGGCGGCGATCGCTGCTCTCGCGCTGACCACCGCTTCTCTGGCCGTCCCCGGTCAGGCTTTTGCCGGCGGTCACGGTGGACATGGCGGTCACGGCGGCCACGGTGGACATGGCGGCCACGGAATCGGCCATGGTCATTTTGGTGGCCACGGCGGTTTCGGCCATGGTCATCACCATCGGCCTTTCTTCGCCTACAACAGCTGCTGGAAGTGGAGCCCCTACGGCCCGGTCAACGTCTGCCGCTACTACTGATTCCAAAGCTGAGAAAAGACAACAAGCTCGTCCGGACCGCAACGTCCGGGCGAGCTTTTCGTTGCGTAGCGATCACCGCGATCACGCCCACACTGTAAAATCGCACGGCCTTCAAAGCGCCGGGTTCCGCGGCGAGCCTGAGCCTCGATATTTTTATTCGAAGCGCCGCTTTCTCTGAACGCATCCGTCCTCGATTTGCATTACGATTGCTAATGGGACCGGCAAAAAAAGCCCGGGTTCCCAAGGCGCCAGGCCAGATGTGTGATGGGTCGCACATTTATCGGCGCATAGCTGGGATAGGTTTCAATCACGAAAGGCGCTGGGGGGAAATTTTGCCCGCATCAGCGCGGCTCAGACGCCTTTCGGGCCCGAACGATCCAACCGAAAGCGTATGAGCATGTCACGCATCTCAATTTTTCGATCGATCAATTCCGTCGCGGGGTCACGTTACGCGATTTCATCGGCCATGGCAGTTGCGGTTGCCGCCTGCTGCCTCGTTGCACCGATCAACCTCCGCCCTGCCCTGGCCGATGCCGCATCCGATCGCTCCATGGCTGCGCGCTACGAGCAGTCGGCGCAGGCTGGCGATGACGATGCCCAGTTCTATCTCGGCGCGCTCTCTTCGGCAGGCATCGGCCGGCCGCGCAGCGACCAGGAGGCGTTTCGCTGGTTCTCGCGCGCAGCCGATCAGGGGCATGCCCACAGCATGCTGATCGTTGCCGGCCTCTATGCCAGCGGACGCGGCGTGACGAAGGACAATGTGAAGGCCTATAGCTGGGCCTATATCGTCGCCTCCGCGAGCAAGGTCGATGAGGACCGCAGCGGTGCGCGGCAATTGATGTCGCTGCTGCTGAAGCGGATGAACAGCGACGACATCGGCCGCGCCGTGGTCGCTGCCAGAGCCTGGAGCGCGGTTCGGACCGGCGGCGCCAGCAAGTCGCCTTCTATCGAAAGAGCCGGAGACGCCGATCAACCCACGCAGGCAGCGGCACCGCCGCCGCCCGCACCTGCGGTCGTGCAGGAGCCGGCGCCCGCCGCCGTGGCCGCACCTGCGGTCGTGCAGCCCGCGCCATCATCCACCTTCACGAGGGCCACGCCGGCCGCGCCGGCTCCGCAGGTCAAGAACGCCAAGCGGGACGAAGGACGCGAGCTGATCGAACAGGTTCCGCCGAACCTGCGCAAGCGCTTCGGCTTCTGATTTCAGGGGACACAGCTATGAAACTAACTCATCTCATCACCACCGGCGTTCTGGCGATCGCCGCCGCGGGGGCCGGATATTACGCCTACGCCAACTTCCTTTATCCGCCGCTGGTGACCACCAGCATCGCGAATGTCGCGCCGGTTTCCGAAGCGGTTTACGGCACCGGCACCGTCGAGCCCGAGCGCTGGGCCAAGGTGGTGCCGCTGCAGCGCCGCCGGCTGGTCGAGCTGTGCCGATGCGAAGGACAGGTGGTCAGGGCCGGCCAGGTCCTCGGCCGCCAGGACGATGCCGAGGAGCGCAGCGCGCTCGACCAGATGGAAATCAATCGCGGCCAGCTCGAACGCGACCTGGTGCGCGCCGAGAAGGATCGCGACAAGAGCGACGCTGCGCGCACCGAATACGAACAGCGCTGGACCAGGCTCGAGGAAGCCAAGTCGCGGATCGCCGCGCAGAAGGTTCACCTCGATTCGCTGCTGCTGAAGGCGCCGCTCGACGGCATGGTGCTGCGGCGCGACGGCGAGGTCGGCGAGATCGCCGGTCCCACCGACGTGCTGTTCTGGGTCGGCCCGCCGGCGCCGATGCAGGTGGTCGCCGAAGTCAACGAGGAGGAAATCAACCGCATCGTTTCCGGCCAGAAGGCGTTTCTGCGCAGCGAGGCGTTCCCCGGACGGGCGCTGCGGGCCACGGTCTCGCAGATCACGCCCAAGGGCGATCCGACCCGAAAGACCTTCCGCGTCTATCTTCGGCTGCCGCAGGATACGCCGCTGCGGATCGGCATGTCGGTCGAGGTCAACATCATCTTCCGCGAGAAGCCGTCGGCCATCGTCGTGCCGGCCGAGGCCATCGCGGGCGACTGGGTTCAGATGATCGACGACGGCCAGGTCCGCCGTGTGCCCATTACCGTCGGCATCCGCGGCAACCGCAATACCGAGATCATCGGCGACATCGCCAAAGGCACGCCCGTGCTTTCGCCCGCCCGCAGAGACCTTGCCGATGGCACTCGCATTCGCATCGACAACAGCCTGGCCAGGGCCGTGGAACCGGTCGCCCCGAGTGAGCCGGTCGAGCAGCCCGTCGCAACGCCCGAACCCGCGGTACTCGCCGCAACGACCACCACGACGCCCACGGATCCCGACGACGCGGTGATTTCGGCAGCCATTTCCGCCCACATCGACTCCGTCGTCAACGACGCGCGCCGCAACGTCATCAACCGGTAACCGCCGTGAAACTGATCTTCAACATCGCATGGACTCATGTCATCTCCCGGGTGCGGCAAACCCTGGTCGGCATGGCCGGCGTGTCGATGGGCGTCGGCTTCACCATCATGATGGCGGGACTGATGCAGGGCTCGCAGATCGACTTCCTGCGACAACTCGTCGACACCATGCCGCATATCACGGTCGAGGATGAGCGGCGCTCGGTGCCGACGCAGCCGGCCGAGCAGGAATATGGCGCGGTGCAGATGTCTGATATCGCCAATGTCGGCCGCCGCCCGGGCATCAAATATTCGGAATCGGTGATGAGCTCGCTGCGCTCCTGGATTCCCGGCGACGTCGCGCCCTCGGTCAGGACCACCGGGATCATCAACCATGGCGGCGCGCGCATCGGCATTACGCTGACCGGCATCGATCCCCGCCGCGAGCCGCAAGTCTCAAAGCTTGCCTCGCAAATGCACGACGGAAAGCTCGAGGATCTCTCGCGCGCATCGAACGGCATCATCATCGGCGAGGCGCTGGCTGAAAAGCTCGGGCTGAAAACCGGCAACTCCGTGCTGCTGATCGGCGGCCAGGGCGTGCAGCTGAATGCGACGGTGACCGGCGTATTTCGAAGCGGCATGAAGCGCGTCGACGAAAGCCAGATCTATTCGCTGATGGGCCCGGCGCAGGTGATGATGGGCCAGAGCGGCATCGTCAACCAGCTGCGGCTGCGGCTGACCGACCCGATGCTGGCGCAGAAGGTCGCCGCTCAGGTCGAGGCGCAGACCGGCTACAAATCCGTGTCGTGGCAGGAAGCCAATGCCGACCTGCTGTCGTCCTTTACGGTGCGCGATTTCATCGTGCTCACGGTGATGGGCGCGATGCTGCTGACATCCTCCTTTGCCACCTACAACATTATCTCGACGATCACGCATGAGAAGCGCTCGGACATCGCGATCATGAAGTCGCTGGGCATGCGCGAATACGCGGTGCGGCGGATCTTCATCATCGAAGCCGCCATCATCGGCATGGTCGGCATCCTGTTCGGATGGATTCTCGGCTACCTGCTCTGCTACGGCTGGTCGAAGATCACGATCTTCAGTCCGCTGACGGGCACCACCACTCCGATAGCGATCCATTATTCGGCGATGCACTATGTGGTCGTCGGCGGCATATCGCTGGTGTGCTGTGCGGGCGCAGCCTATTTCCCGGCGCGCAAGGCGACGCGGGTGCATCCGGTTGAAATCATCAGGGGGGCGTCATGACCGAGGTCGCATTGGAGTCGGTGGGGCTGGTCCGCCGTATCGAGGGGACCATCACGCACACGCTCGTCAACGGCATCGATCTGGCGGTGAAGAAGGGCGAGTTCGTCGCCATCACCGGCCCGTCGGGATCGGGCAAATCGTCGCTGCTCTATCTGCTCGGCCTGCTCGACGCGCCGAACGAAGGCGAGGTCATCATCTGCGGCCAGCCGACGTCGAAGCTGTCGGAGTCCGACCGCGCCGATGTCCGCCTGACCAAAATCGGCTTCGTGTTCCAGTTCCACTTCCTGCTGCCCGAGTTCACCTCGCTCGACAACGTGCTGCTGCCGATGCGGGCGGCGGGCAAGATGAGCGAGCCCGAGATGCGCGAGCGCGGCCTTGCCCTGCTCGGCTCGCTCGGACTTGAAGAGCACGCGCACAAGCGCCCCAACCAGCTCTCCGGCGGCCAGCGCCAGCGCGTCGCCATCGCGCGCGCGCTTTCCAACCGGCCCGAGATCATCGTCGCCGACGAACCGACCGGCGCGCTGGATACCAAGTCGACGGAGCAGGTGTTTGCGATCCTGCGCGACATCGCGGACCAGGGGCAGACGGTGGTCGTGGTGACGCATGATCCCGCGCTGGCCGCCCGCGCGGACCGGCGGGTTCATATCGTGGATGGCAAGATCGCGGAGATTACGGAGCGGGCTGGCGGCGAGGTGGTGCCGGAGGTGGTGAGTTAGAAGCCGCGATTGCCGCGTCCAGAACCAAAATATCGAAAACAACCCCATGCAAAGTAGGATGGGGCCGGTTCTGCAGCACTTAGGCCGCTTGCTTTGCCGTCGCTGACGGCGCCCCCAAACGCCATCGAGTTGAGCCGATCTGGTCAGGCGAAAACCGGCTCGCGATGAATGCGTTCGGCCGTCTCGGCGACCACTTCGATCGCAAGCGTGGGCCTGACCGCGGTTTCGAGACAGCGGATGTCCGCGGCAAGGTGCTTTGCGAAGACAACGGCTTCCGAAGCTAGCGAAAACTCGCGCCCCACTTCGTCTTCAATTCTGAGCCTGTCCTGAACGTTGAAAAAGAAGCGCATGGGACCTCCGGGTTTCCCGCCTTCATACAGGGCGTGCCGGTGCTGGGTTTGATTCTGATCAACCAGTTGCGAATTTTGCGCCTCGCACGTCGCCGGATTGACCTGCCGCAATGCGGCAGGTCCTGTTTCGGGCGCGTCAAGCGGCGCGCACGCTGGAGAGGAATCTGGACACCTCGGTCTTGAGCCGGCTCGAATCCGCCGACAGCGTCTGCGCCGCCGACAGCACCCGCGACGAAGCGGAGCCGGTTTCGGTCGCGCCGCGCTGCACCTCGGTGATGTTGGACGAGACGTGCTCGGTGCCCTGCGCGGCCTGCTGCACGTTGCGGGCAATTTCCTTGGTCGCCGCGCCCTGCTCTTCGACCGCCGCCGCGATCGCGGAAGAAATCTCCGAGAGCTTTTCGATGGTGCCGCTGATCTCCCTGATCGCGCCGACCGAGTCCTGCGTCGCCCCCTGAATGCTGCCGATCTGCTGGCCGATCTCGCCCGTGGCCTTTGCGGTCTGCTCGGCCAGCGCCTTGACTTCGGAAGCCACCACCGCAAAACCCCGACCGGCCTCGCCGGCCCGCGCCGCCTCGATGGTGGCGTTGAGCGCCAGCAGATTGGTCTGGCCCGCAATGCTGTTGATCAGTTCGACGACGTCGCCGATACGGGCCGCCGCCTTCGACAGTTCGCCGACGCGGTCGTTGGTGATGCGCGCCTGATTGACCGCTTCGCTGGCGATCCGGGTCGAATTCCTGCACCTGGCGGCTGATCTCGTTGATTGACGACGACATCTCCTCGGTCGCGGAGGCGACCGACTGGACGTTGGCGGAAGCCTCCTCGGTGGCTGCCGCAACCACGGTGGCGAGTTCCTGCGCCTGTCCGGCGGTCGTGTTCAGCGAGCCCGCGGAGGCTTCGAGCTCCGTCGAGGCCGACAACACCGCCTGCACGATCTCGCCCACCGCGCTCTCGAAGCCGTCGGCCATACTGAGCATCGCATTCTTGCGCTGAGCAACGGCGCTGGCCTCTGCGTCCCTTCCCTCGACCTCCAGCGCACGGCGGGCGATCGCGTTGCCTCTGAAGACCTCGACGGCTTTGGCCATCTCGCCGACCTCGTCGTTGCGGTCGAGGCCCGCCAACTCGACGTCGAGCTTGCCGCGCGCAAGGGCGTTCATCGTCGTGGTCATTGCCCGCAGTGGCCCGGTGATGCGGCGGGCGACGATGATCGATATCGCGAGCGTCAGCAGCAGGACCAGGCCGGCCGCGATGAGCGCACGCTGGGTCGAAGCCCACCCCTGCGCCTTCAGGTCGTCGATATAGACGCCGGTGCCGATGACCCAGCCCCATGGCGCAAAGCCGGTCACATGGGAAAGTTTCGGCTGCGGCTTGTCGAATCCCGGCTTGGGCCACTCATAAGGAACAAAGCCCGAGCCGTCCTTTCTCACGACATCGACGAAATCGACGAACAGCAATTTGCCGTTCGGGTCCTTGAAGGTCGAGATGTCGTTGCCGTTCATCTCCGGCTTCATCGGATGCATCACCATGCGCGGCTGCATGTCGTTGATCCAGAAATAATCGTTGCTGCCGTATCGCAGCGCAGCGACCCGCGCGAGCGCGCGCTTCTGCGCGTCGGCGACCGCGCCCCCGGCCGCTTGCGACGCCGCATGTTCTTCCTTGACGATGCCGAGCGCCAGTTCGGTCAGATGCCGCAGTTCGATCCGCTTCTGCTGATCGAGGCTCGCCATCTGTTCACGCGAGTCGAACATCGCGATTCCGACGACGCCGATGAAACTGAGACCGATCAGGGCGTAGATCTTGCGGCCGATGGTCATCTTGAAGCGGCTGGAAATCGAATCCGCGATCGAACGCCGGCGAATCATCCCCGCCGTGACGGTGTATTTGTGCGCCTTTTTCTCGCGAATCTGCGCGTAGACCTGCTCGGCTTCGGTACGCTGCGCGGCAGGCAGCTTGGTGCGGATCGACATGTAGCCGGCAATCTGGCCATCTTCCCAGATCGGCGTGACACTGGCGCGAACCCAGTAGAAATCCCCGTTCTTGCGGCGATTCTTGACCGCGCCGGCCCACGGCATGCCCGTCTTGATCGTGGTCCAGAGATCCTCGAACGCTTCCGACGGCATGTCGGGATGGCGCACGATGTTGTGCGGCTGCCCAAGCAATTCGGCCTCCGTGAAGCCGGAGGCGTCGACGAACTGCTTGTTGAAATAGACGAGCTTGCCCTTTTGATCGGTCTTCGAGACGATCATCGCATCGTCGGCGATCGGATATTCGACGTTGGTGACCGGAAGATTCTTCCGCATGTTTCGCGCCCTCCCCGAAAACTCCGACGCCGATATCAGGCGTCGCTTACGATCCCGGCCGGCAACAGCAATCCCGCCGCCGCCGACTCTTGTCCGATGCTGCCTATTTCATCGTGCGCTGGAGAATGTCGGCCTAATCCGACTAACGGATTTGTGCGCGCAACGAATTTATCGTGGCACCCCGTATTTTCCCGGGCGTTCAGTCGGCGCCTTGGAACGACCGGAACGCCGGCTGGTCGATTGAAGGCTTTGATGCAGGAATTCTTGCCGTTGCGTTGCACGGGCGCGATGACTGAGCCTGAGAAACGCGCGCTCCTTCGATCTCTCCGGTACAAAACGCGCAGTTTGGGAATATTCCGATCCGACGAGGGTTTCGTGTACAAGCGCATCAGGCCGTTCAGAAGCCGCGCAGATATTGTGAGCCTCAGGGGGAGAAAACCGAATGAATCGCATCGGATACGTCGTCGCCGCCGGACTGCTGTTGTCGCTGCCCGCCGCGGCGCATACCCCGCAACAGCCGCCGCACCAGGCCTACAGCGAAGGCGATCTCAAGCTCGAGAGCGGCGAGGTGATCAGGGATTTTTCGATCTCCTACGTCACGCACGGCCAGCTCAACGACAAGAAGTCCAACGCGATCCTGATGGTGACGGCGATCTCGGGCAATCACCACCGGCTCGACTTCCTGATCGGCCCCGGCAAGGCGCTGGACACCGACAAATATTTCATCGTCTGCACCGATGCGATCGCGAACGGTCTCTCGACCTCGCCGAGCAATTCGAAGGCGCAGCCGCGCATGCAATTCCCGAAATTCACCATCCGCGACATGGTGCAATCGCAGTACCGCCTGATGAAGGAGAAACTCGGCATCGATCACGTCGTCGCCGTGGTCGGCCCCTCGATGGGCGGCATGCAGGTGCTGCAATGGGGCGTCAGCCATCCGGATTACATGGACGCGCTGGTGGCGATGGTGCCGCTGGCCAAGACGCCGGCCTGGACGGTCGCGGTGCTGGAGGCCTCGCGCAAGGCGATCATGAACGACGCCGCCTGGAAGGACGGCAATTACGAGGCGCCGCCGGAAAAGGGCATCCGCCTGTGGCGCGACATCCTCTCGTTGCTGTCGGCGCGCACGCCGGACATGTATTCCGCGCAGTTCAAGAACGGCATGGACGTGCTGCCCTGGATGGAAAGCCAGGAGACCGCGCTGATCAAGGCGTTCGACGCCAACGACTGGATCTACCAGACGTGGGCCTATGAGCGGCACGACGTCGGCACCACGCCGGGCTTCAACGGCGACACCGCCAAGGCGCTCGCCTCGATCAAGGCGAAGACGTTGATCCTCACCGGCACCAAGGATCTGCTCAATCCCGAATTCGAGCCGATCGAGGCCGGCAAGAACATCGTGGCGCCAAGGTGATGACGATCAGCCCCGGCACCGTGACCGGCCATGCGGCGGCCGGTGGCGGGATTCCGGCGGATGTGGAATTTCTCAACAGGGAGACGAGGGCGTTTCTCGATAGCGCGAAGAAGCCGGATTAGGGCGACAGGTCGGGACGAGCAGCGACCGGCCGAGACCGCCATCATCAGCTTGTCGATGTTGTGCAGAGATTTCGAATCCTGTCGAAGATGAGGCCGAGCACGACGAAAGCCCTCAACGCTTGGCTTTCTTCTTCGCCGGCGTCGGATCGAAGTCGCCGACGTTCAACCAATCGCGGCCGTCGGTCGCGAGGTCGCACTTCAGCATTTCCAGACGCCCGACGAGATCATTCCTAGAACCCGGGGATCCGTTGAAGCGAAGCATGTGGCGGCCTCCGATGTCGAGAATCGCTTCACGCTGCCGATTTCGATCAGCAAAGTCTTCTCTTGATGCCTGCCCATCGCCAGGCCTGCCTCGAACAGAACGTTGGGGCGCGCTTGACCCTGCGACTTGCCTTCTGTGTTGCGCTCGCTCTTGTCGACGAACTGGTCCTTGAGTTGGACGAGATCGTCCGGCGAGAACAAGACCAGCACCTCTTGGGCCTGATCCATGACTTCGTCGATGACGTCGCCAACGAAAGGGTTGGCGCCGCGGCGGGCACGCCGGATCGCCTGCTCCCATTCCAGCGGCTCGAGCCGAGCGCGCGGAGCAAGGCGAACATGGAATCGCGCAGAGCTATGTCGCGGCCATGCACGACGAAGACAGTCTTGCCCTTCGTGCGGCGCTTCGACTTCTTCGCCGTCGACTTGCGACCGCCGGCGCCGGTGGCGACCGCGGAGCGTCTTCCGGATCCCGGCGGCGATTGGCGCCGGCGCCCAGGAACGTGCTGACGTCTGCGCGCTCGTCCTTGTCCGAGAACCGGTTGACGTTGATATCGTTTCGCATCGCGAGCAGGAGCGCCGCCAGGTGGCGCTCCAGCCCGGTCTCGCGCACGACGCGTTGGATACGCGTGTAGACAGCGTTCTGGCCGACGCCAAGTCTGTTAGTCAGTCGATCGATGAGATCCTGATTGATCTTCGCCAAGTCAAGCAGCCTTCTTCTTGCGAGGCTTGCGGCCGCCTTTGTTCTTGGCGCGGAATTCTGGCGAGGCGGACGTAGCCGGCGGTGACGCCGATCAACGCGGCGATCTCGCGATCGCTGAATCCGACGCCGCCGAGTTTCACCGACGCCTCGTCGGCTTCCATGTCCTTGACCACGAACAGCCCCAGCAGCGCGGCGATCCTGTCGAGCGCTGGCGTCGTGTGCTCGAGGGACTCGTCAGCGTCTGCGGGCGACCGCTTTTTTCTTGCCGACTTTTTTGCCATTCCCCTTGTTCCTCCGGAGCCGCTTCAACTCGGACACCGACGCCGCGGTCGATCCCGCCGCCTCGGCCGCGTCCTTCGCAGGCAGCCCCAAGGATTCGAGAAAATCGACTCTCGCCAGCGTGTCTTTGTACTTCTCGCGGTCGGACTCGCGCTGCCTTCGACAGGGCCATGCGAGCCAGTGCCGCGCAATACGGGAAGCCAAGCGCGTTGCCGAGTCATCAGCCATGTGGACACCTGCGGTGAGCGAATCGAAGCAGATGTGACGACGCGTCCCGCAGCAAGGTGCAAGTCAGTTCCCGATCATCAAAACCGGCATCGGACGGCTAATTCTGGATGACTTCGCGCTCCGTGCGGAAATCGGTGGGTTGGCGGAGAGGGAGGGATTCGAACCCCCGATAGGCTTGCACCTATGCCGCATTTCGAGTGCGGTGCATTCGACCACTCTGCCACCTCTCCAGGCGCCATGACGGGCAGATTCGGCCCTCGGTCGGGGCGTGTTCTAGGCGAGGATGGCGGGCCGGGCAAGGCGGCGGGGGCAAGAAATCCGTTTCCGCCCCGGGGTGCGGAAAGGAGCCCAAAATGGAGCATTTGACGGTTCAGGCCAATGGCGCGGCGCTTCACGTGGCCCGCGATCGGCGCCGGGCGGCCGCTGCTGTTGCTGCATGGCTGGCCGGAATTCTGGCTGACCTGGGAGCCGGTCATGACGCGGCTGGCCGATCGCTTCACGCTGATCGCGCCCGACCTGCGCGGCTTTGGCGACAGCGACAAGCCCGAGGGGCCGTTCGGACCCGACCAGCAGGCCGCCGACATGCTGGCGCTGATGGATGCGCTTGGGCTGCCGCAGGCCGGCATCGTCGGCCACGATGTCGGCGGCGCGCTGATGCAGCCGCTGGCGCGGCGGGCGCCGGAGCGCATCGCCGGATTGTTCTTCTTCGATTTCGTCTATCCCGGCATCGGGCCGCGGATGGCGGAGCCGGAGCGGCTGAACAACATCTGGTATCAATCCTTTCACCAGATGGAGATGGCGCCCGCGCTGGTCGGCGCGAGCCGCGAAAGCTGCCGGCGTTATATCGGCCATTTCCTGAAAGCCTGGTCGCATCGCAAGCACGCCTTCGACGATGTGCTCGACGCCTTCACCGACAATTTTCTCAAGGACGGAAACCTCGCCGGCGGCTTTGCGCATTACCGCGCCGCCCATGCCGGACGCATCAGGATGATGAAGGGCGAAGCGCCGGCGCTGCCGCCGATCGGCGTGCCGACCTGCGTGCGCTGGGCCGAGCACGATCCGCTGTTTCCTTATCGAATGGACCGATCGGCTCGGCGAGACTTTTACGGATCTCGATCTCGCGATGTTCGGCGATGTCGGTCACTTTCCCGCATCGCGAGGATCCCGATCGCGCGGCATCCGAGATCGCGGCGTTTTTTAAGCGCATCAGCTGGCGGTAGTTCGTGATCTGTGGGCAAAGCCTTTTCCCACTTTTCCGAATCGGGCTTTGCGGAAAGAAGGGGTGGGACCGCCAGACGCGACAAAAAAACTGGCGGTCCCGTGTCGCTGCTTTGAAAATGCTGGCCGGGGAAGTGCGGCTTCGCCAGCCAGCCGGAGCGACCAGACCACGCTACCAACCGCGGCGAAAACGGCAACGCGATCCGCGTCTTAACCTAACCGGTCAACCTTACCCGCGCGCGATAACCTTAATCCTTCTTCTTAATCTTGGCCTTCTTGTCGTCCTTCTCCTGCCGCTTTCCTTGCCGTTCTCCTTGCGGCGGTTGGTGAAGCGCGCATTGCCGAGCCCGGTGCCGATGGTCAGCACGCCCCAGCGCTCGACGTCCTGCATGAAGGGAACTTCGGAAAGGCCCTGAGCTACGCCGTCATTGTGCATCAGCACGGCGGTGTCGTGATCGCCGATCTGCGGGATCGCCTCGACCAGGCTTGCCGGCAGGTTGAATCTCGAGCTCTCCCAATTGCCCGGCAGGTTCTGCGCGCCCTTTTCGATCGAGCCGTCCGCATCGATCACGCCGGGACAGGAAATGCCGATGAAGGGCGCGAGCTTGAGACCCTCTTTCTCGGCGGCAGCTGATCAGTTCCTTCAGCATCTTGACCAGCCGCTTCACCGCGCCTTCGCGCGTCGGCTCGTCGTCGGCGTGCCGCCACAGGTCGGACTTCCACACCGTGGCCTTGGAAAGATCGGGCGTCTTCTTCCAGCGCGTCTCCACCACGCCGCAGCGGATGTTGGTGCCGCCGATATCGACCGCGAGAATGCTGTCGTGGCCCGCGAAAATCCATGACGGCGCCAGATGCAGCGTGCCGATCAGGCCGGCGTCATCGGGATGAAAGCGGATCGGCACCAGGTCGACATCGAAATCCTCGGCTTTGAGGATGATGTTGGTGCGCGCGATGGCGATCTCGCCGACCCGGCTCTGCCGAAAGCCGCCGCCGACCACGATGCGCTCGGTGTCCGCCCACGCTTTCGTCTTCAGGAAGCGGCCGGTCACATAGGCCAGCTCCTGCGCGAACTCCTCGATCGCGCCATGCACCAGGGCGGCAGCGGCGATATCGTCGCCCACCAGCACGTCGTCGAGGTCGCTCTTGGGAATGTCGTCGGTGGATTTTTTGCCCAAGGGATCGTCGCCGCTTTTCTTCAGCGGCTTGCGCAACCCGTCGAGAATTTCGCGGAAGGCGCCCTTGCTGGCCCGGTCGCCGAGAAAACCCTCGTCGTCCTTCAGCTCGACGTTGAAGCTGTCGATTTCAACCGAAGGTAGCCGGGCGCGCCGTGGCGCGCGATGCCCGTGGTCGTTACGCTGTCGTCTGCCATGATGTCCAAGCCCCTGCCGGTTTTCGCCGGCGACAACGGGCGGGGAACCCATTGGTTTCAATGGGCGAGTGGCGAATAGCGAATGGCGGGTAGCCGGAGGACTCTCCCCATTCGCTATTCGCCACTCGCTATTCGCCCTTTTCGGGCCGAACACTCATTTTGGCGGCTTTTGAGGCCATTTCACCTTGACTCGCGGCATTCTGCGGCTATAAGTCCCGGCATCCGGCGCGGGATTTCTCGCGCTGTTTGTTTTTGCGCGAATTGCTTGGGGCTTGCTCCCCGGCCGCGCGAAAATCGTACCCATAACGACTGACCAAAAAGCCGACCCGGGCAAGCCCTGTTGGGAATATGTCCGAGGCCGGGATCGAACACGAAGGAAAACAACGATGTTCGCAGTCATCAAAACCGGCGGCCGGCAATACCGCGTCGTTCCGGATGATGTGCTCGAGGTAGGCAAGATCGCCGGCGATGTCGGCACGATCGTGCAGCTTGGCGAAGTTCTGGTGGTCGGCGGTGACACGCCGGTGCTGGGCGTGCCGACGGTGGCAGGCGCTACCGTTGCGGCCGAAGTGCTGGACCACAAGCGCGGCCCCAAGGTGATCGCGTTCAAGAAGCGCCGCCGCAAGAATTCGCGCCGCAAGCGCGGCTATCGCGACGAGATCACGGTGCTTCGCATCACCGAGATCCTGACCGATAACGCCAAGCCCTCGATCGGCCCGCGGCCGAAGCGGGAAAAAGCAGTCGCAGCACCCGCCGCCGCCTGAGGCGCCGCTCGCACTGCAACAAATGAAGCGCTTCAACGAAAAGTTGAAGCGTGATGAAAAGTGAAATGATTCCGTCAAGGAATTGATCTAGAACTTAGCGAAGTCGGAGACGGGCCATGGCTCACAAAAAAGCAGGCGGTTCATCGCGAAACGGACGCGATTCAGCGGGCAAGCGCCTGGGCATCAAGGCCTATGGCGGCGAGCGCGTGATTCCCGGCAACATCATCGCGCGTCAGCGCGGCACCACGTGGCATCCCGGCCTTAATGTGGGCATGGGCACCGACCATACTCTCTTCGCCAAGGTCGAAGGTCATGTCGAATTCCGTGCAAAAGCCAACGGCCGCACATTCGTATCGGTAGTCCCGATGGCGGAAGCGGCCGAATAGACGGTGGACACAATTCTCGAGTCCGCCGGGTCCTGTTGAACCGGCGGAGTCGAAAAGGGCTCCAGGGGAGGCGGGAAACCGGCCTCCCCTTTTCATTTTGCGCATTTTCGCAATCAGGAGCCCGATATGTTGCAGGACATTCCCGATCCAGGTCCCGACCTTGCGCGGGACGCGAGGAGCTGCGTTCTTGAGACCGAACGGCTGACCTTGCGCCGGCCGACGCTCGGCGGACGTCCAGGCGATTGCGCATCTCGCCAACGATCGCCGCATTGCGGAAAATACCCGCCGCCTGCCGCACCCCTATCTGCAGGACCACGCGGCGAATTCGTGCGCGCGACGTCCGCCGACAGCAGCGAGACCGTGTTCCTGATCGAACAGAACCATTCGCCGCTCGGCATGGTCGGCATCGACCGCACGCACGCCGGACGCGCCGGAACTCGGCTACTGGCTCGGCGTCGCGCATTGGGGCCAGGGCTTTGGCACCGAAGCCGCGCGCGCGGTGATCGATTTCTTCTTCGAGGAATCGGACGCCGAGCATTTGATTGCAGGCGCCCGCGTCGCCAATCCGGCCTCGCGCAACATCCTCGAGAAATGCGGTTTTCAGTGGAGCGGCGTCGAACTGCATCGTTTCGAGGCGCTGGGATCCTCGACCCCGGTCGACTGCTTCCGCCTGACGCGCGGGGTGTGGTCGTCGCTGAAGAACTGGGGAAGTTCGACGCGGCGGGAGCGGTAGCTCGCTGCATCGAATGTCGTCCCTGCGAACGCAGGGACCCATACCGCAGATCGCGTTGCTCGGTCGAAACGAGATGGCCGCACACCTCTGCACAAACAATTGCCGCCGCGGCGTATGGGTCCCTGCGTTCGCAGGGACGACGGCGGTGCAAGTTGCTCACGCCGGCGGATTGACCACCGCTTCCTCGCGGCCGAGCTGCTGTTCGCGCAGGAAGATATAAATACCCGCGCCGATGATGATGGCCGCGCCGATCATGGTCGAGATCGACGGCACATCGCCCCACACCGCAAAACCAAAAATCACCGCCCAGACGATCATCGAATATTGATACGGCACCACGACGCTGGCCGGCGCCAGTTTCAGCGAGCGGTTGATGCACAGCAGTGCGACGACCGAAGTAACGCCCGCTATCGCAAATAGGCCGAGACTGCCCAGCGTCGGCGTCACCCAGCCGATCGGCGACATCAGCGCACCGAGCAGGAACGTGCCGCCGAACTGCGTCGTGGTCAGCACGATATCGGGCGTCGCCCGCAGCGAACGCGTGATCAGCATCAGGAACGCAAACGACAGGCTGCCGCCGAGCGCGATCATCGCCGGCCAGCTCACCGTCTGCGTCGACGGGCGCAGCGCGATCAGCACGCCGCAGAACCCGATCAGGATCGCGCTCCAGCGCCGCCAGCCGACCCGCTCGCCGAGCACGATGCCGGACAGCGCCGTGACGAAGATCGGCGAGGCCAGGTAATAGGTGATGACGTCCGCAAGCGGCAGGTAGACGGTGGCGAGAAAGAACGCGGCGACTTCGAGCGTCGAGAGCAGCACGCGAAGCAGTTGCAGCCATGGCCGTTCGATGCGCTTGAACTCGGCGCGCTGGCGCCAGATGATCGGCAGCAGCACCAGCAGCGCCGCGCAGGCGCGCAGCCACATCAATTGCCCGACCGAATAGGTCGCGACCATGAATTTTCCGAGCGCATCGCCGAACGAGAACATGAAGATCGACAGCAGCATCAGGCCGATGCCGGCCAGCCGCGCCGAGCGCTCGTCGTAGCTGGAGAGTTTGCCGAACAGGGTCATGGGCGATGCGGCGTTTCCGGCAGTTTCTTCGTCAGGTCTTTTGTGCGGCACGTTTTAAAGATGTGGGAGAAAGGGACAAGCCCGGGCATGACGAATTGAGACGGGTCAATTGCCGCAGTCCTGCCGCTGCGATACCGGTATTTTCCCAAAGAGACCCAAAGACAACGCCAGGAAACCGACATGACCGACTTCGACCCCGCACAGCATCGCATGGTGAGCGAACAGCGCTGGTTCGAGGATTTCGTGCTCGGCGAACGCTTTGTGATCCCGAGCCGGACCCAGACCTCGGCGGTATTCGCCGCCTTCCAGACCGCGAGCGGCGACACCCATCCGATCCATTACGACGTCGAATATTGCCGCGCCCGCGGCATGCCGGACCTGCTCGCGCATGGTTTTCAGACGCTGGTGCATACCGCGCCGGGCGCCGGCCTGTTCCCCTATGTCGTCGAGGAATCGCTGGTCGGCTTCCTGGAGCAATCGAGCAAGTTCCTGAAGCCGGTCTATGCCGGCGACACGATCTACCCCGCGCTCGAAGTGACCGAACTGGTCCCCGGCCGCACCACCGGCGTGGTGACGCTGCGCTCGACCGTGTTCAACCAGCGCAAGGAGCTGGTGCTCGAAGGGATGCAGAAGTTTCTGGTGCGGCGGCGGCCGGCCTCATAAGAAGCCTCGGCACGCGGTTGAAGCCGAGAAAACGCCCGAAAATTAAGGCTTTTCGCCAATGTTGGGCCGCTTGAGGGTTGCCGCGACGGCCCCCCTGCCCTACCTAGTACACAATCATGAAATTCCTTGACGAGGCAAAGGTCTATATCCGCTCCGGCGACGGCGGTAACGGCTGCGTGGCGTTCCGCCGCGAAAAATACATCGAGTTCGGCGGCCCCTCCGGCGGCAATGGCGGCCGCGGCGGCGACGTCGTCATCGAGGTGGTCGACGGGCTGAACACGCTGATCGACTATCGCTACCAGCAGCACTTCAAGGCGCAGAAGGGCACCAATGGCATGGGCAAGGACCGCCATGGCGCCAACGGCAAGCCGATCGTGCTGAAGGTGCCGGTCGGCACGCAGATTTTCGACGAGGATCGCGAAACGCTGATCCACGACTTCACCGAGCTCGGCGAAAAGTTCGTGCTCGCCGAAGGCGGCAATGGCGGCTTCGGCAACGCGCATTTCAAATCCTCGACCAACCGCGCGCCGCGCAACGCCAATCCCGGCCAGGAAGGCGAGGAGCGCTGGATCTGGCTGCGGCTGAAGCTGATCGCGGATGCCGGCCTCGTCGGCCTGCCCAATGCCGGCAAGTCGACCTTCCTCTCCGTCGTCAGCGCGGCCAAGCCGAAGATCGCGGACTATCCCTTCACCACGCTGCATCCGCAGCTCGGCGTCGTGAATGCGCAGGGCCGCGAATTCGTGCTCGCCGATATTCCCGGCCTGATCGAGGGCGCGCATGAAGGCGCCGGCCTCGGCGACCGCTTCCTCGGCCATGTCGAGCGCTGCCGCGTGCTGCTGCACCTGATCGACGCCACCTGCGAACATGCCGGCAAGGCCTACAAGACGGTGCGGACCGAGCTCGAAGCCTATGAGGGCCACCTCGCCGACAAGATCGAGATCGTCGCGCTGAACAAGATCGACGCGGTGACGCCGGACGAATTGAAGAAGCAGCGCGATCGCCTGAAGCGCGCGGCGAAGAAGACGCCGCTGTTGATCTCGGCCGTGACCGGCGAAGGCGTGCCGGAAGCGCTCAAGGCGCTGGTCGAGGTGATCGGCGAGGCCCCGGTTTCGCTGAAGGCCAAGGGCGGCCAGGCGGAGCCGTGGGCGCCGGTAACGCCGCAGGGCTGACTTGCGCCGGTTTGGGCCGGCTGCAAATGTAATCCATTCACGGACAATCGCAGGGAGGGAAGATCGATGATCGGTTACGTCACGTTGGGCACCAACGATCTGAAAAAAGCCGCGGCCTTCTACGACAAGATCGCGGCCGAAATGGGCATCGGACGTTTCATGGAGTCCGACGCCTTCATTGCCTGGGGCTCTCCCGGCGGCGGCGCAGGTATCGGCCTGACCAAGCCATTCGACGGAAACCCCATGTCCGTCGGCAATGGCGTGATGGTCGCGTTGGCCGCCAAGGACAAGGCGCAAGTCGACCGCATCTACAAGCTCGCGCTGTCGCTGGGCGGCACCGACGAAGGCCCTCCTGGCCCACGCGGCGAGGGCGGATTTTATGCGGCCTATTTCAGGGATCCCGAGGGCAACAAGCTCAACGCCTTCGTGATGGGCTGACGCGACGCAACCAGACTTTCCCGCCGCCGCGCCACTTCCAAATCAGGGAGGTGGCGCGTATTGCTTCCGCGACCATCCGCTTCATTCGACCAGCACCGATGAAACGCCCCGCGCTCAAAAATTTTCGCCGCATCGTCGTCAAGGTCGGCTCCTCGCTGCTGATCGATTCCGACGCCGGCGAGGTCCGCGCGGCGATGGCTGTCGGCGCTGGCGGCCGATATTGCCAAACTGCATGGCGAGGGCCGCGACGTTCTGGTGGTCTCATCCGGCTCGATCGCGCTCGGCCGCAGCCGTTTGAAATTGCCGCGCGGCCCGCTGAAGCTCGAGGAAAGCCAGGGCGCTGCCGCGGTGGGCCAGATCGCGCTGGCGCGGATCTGGTCGGAAGTGCTGGGGGCGCACGGCATCGGCGCCGGACAGATTCTGGTGACGCTGCAGGACACCGAGGAGCGCCGCCGCTATCTCAACGCCCGCTCGACGATCGCAAAACTGCTGGAATGGCGCGCGGTGCCCGTGATCAACGAGAACGACACGGTCGCCACCAACGAAATCCGCTACGGCGACAACGATCGCCTCGCCGCCCGCGTCGCCACCATGGCGAGCGCCGACCTGCTGATCCTGCTGTCCGACATCGACGGCCTCTACGACGCGCCGCCCGGCGCCAATCCCAACGCAAAACTGATTCCGATCGTCGAATCCGTCACCTCGGAGATCGAGGCCATGGCGGGCGCGGCCGAATCCGAATTGTCGCGCGGCGGCATGTTCACCAAGATCGAGGCGGCGAAGATCGCGACCACGTCGGGCACGCATATGCTGATCGCGTCCGGCAAGATCGAGCATCCGCTGCAGGCGATCGCCGACGGCGGCCGCTGCACCTGGTTCCTGACGCCGGCCAATCCCGTCACCGCGCGAAAACGCTGGATCGCGGGCTCGCTGGAGCCGAAGGGCACGCTGACCATCGATGCCGGCGCGGTCGCGCGCTTCGCGCGGGCAAGAGCCTGCTGCCGGCCGGCGTGATCCGGATCGACGGCCAGTTCGCCCGCGGCGATGCCGTGGTGGTGCGCGGCCCCGACACCCACGAGATCGGCCGCGGCCTCGTCGCCTACGACGCCGAGGACGCCGAGAAGATCAAGGGCCGCTCCTCGCCGGACGTGATGGCGATTCTCGGCGTCTCGGGCCGGGCGGAGATGATCCACCGGGATGATCTGGTGGTGGGTCCGGCCGGAGCCATCCCGGCCAAGTAGGCCATTGGCCGAGCTGCCTATTTTCCGGTACCGCCAGCCAGCCATGCCGGTTCCGGACCTCGCAAAAGCGGGATTTCCGTGCTAGGACATGGCCTTAACTTAAGCCCCGAGACCCCCGATGACCGCCCCCCTGAAGGCAATCGACGGCAACGCCGATCTGCCCGCTTTGATGACCGACCTCGCCGCCCGGGCGCGCGCCGCCGCGCGGGTGCTGGCGCTGGCGCCGCCGGAGCAGAAGAACCGGGCGCTGGAGGCGATCGAGCGGGCGATCCGCGCCAACGCGCCAAAGATCCTCGCGGCCAATGCCGAGGACGTCGCGGAAGTCCGCGCCGGCGGCGCGACCTCGGCCTTCATCGATCGCCTGACGCTGACGCCGGCGCGCGATCGAGTGCGATGGCCGACGGCGTCGCCACCGTGCGCGGCATTGCCGATCCGGTCGGCACCGTCACCGAGAGCTGGCAGCGGCCGAACGGCATGACCATCGAGCGCGTGCGCGTGCCGCTCGGCGTGATCGGCGTGATCTTCGAGAGCCGTCCCAATGTCGCGGCCGACGCCGGCGTGCTGTGCCTGAAGTCCGGCAACGCGGTGATCCTGCGCGGCGGCTCCGACAGTTTCCGCTCCTGCCGCGCCATCCATGACTGCCTGGTGCAGGGCCTGCGCGAGGCGGGCCTGCCGGAAGCCGCGATCACGCTGGTGCCGACGCGCGACCGCGCCGCGGTCGGCCTGATGCTGACCGGACTTGAACGGCGGCGTCGACGTGATCGTGCCGCGCGGCGGCAAGAGCCTGGTCGCGCGCGTCGAGGCGGAAGCCCGCGTGCCGGTGTTCGCGCATCTCGAAGGCGTCAACCACGTCTATGTCGATCGCTCCGCCAATCTCGAAATGGCGAAGAAGATCGTGCTCAACGCCAAGATGCGCCGCACCGGCGTCTGCGGCGCCGCCGAGACCCTGCTGGTCGATCGCGCTGGCGCTGCCACGAACCTGAAGCCGCTGGTCGAGATGCTGATCGATGCCGGCTGCGAGGTGCGCGGCGACGACGCCGTGCAGAAGATCGATGCGCGCGTGAAGCCGGCCTCCGACGAGGATTGGGACACCGAGTATCGAGGACGCGATCATCTCGGCGCGCGTCGTCGACGGCCTCGACGAGGCGATCGCCCACATCCAAAATCACGGCTCGCATCACACCGATGCGATCGTGACCGAGGACGCGACGGCGGCCGAGAAATTCCTCAGCGAGGTCGATTCCGCGATCGTGCTGCACAACGCCTCGACGCAGTTCGCCGACGGCGGCGAGTTCGGCTTCGGCGCCGAGATCGGCATTGCCACCGGCAAATTCCACGCCCGCGGCCCGGTCGGCGCCGAGCAGCTGACGAGCTTCAAATATCGCGTTCACGGCACCGGGCAGACGCGGCCGTGAACACAACCCCGCGCGCGCGGTGACCCGGCTCGATGCAATCGCAATCCGCCGCGCAGGCCATCCCCTTCCATACCAACGGCATGCGCGTCGGCCTGCTCGGCGGCTCGTTCAATCCGCCGCACGCGGCGCATCGCGCCATCAGCCTGTTTGCGCTCAAGCGCCTGAAGCTCGATCGCGTCTGGTGGCTGCTGACGCCGGGCAATCCGCTCAAGGACAACGGCCGACTGCACGGAATTTCCGAACGCGCCGATGCCGCGCGAAAAGTCGCCGACGATCCGCGCATCGATGTCAGCTGTCTCGAAGCTGTCATCGGCACCAGATACACTGTCGATACGATCATCCATTTGCGCCGCCGCGTTTCCGGCGTGCACTTCGTCTGGATCATGGGCGCCGACAATCTCGCGCAATTCCATCGCTGGCAAAGACTGGCGGCGCATCGCTTCCGAGGTGCCGATTGCGGTGATCGACCGCCCGCCACAGAGTTTTCGCGCGTTCGCCGCGCCGGCCGCGCAGGCCCTGGCGCGTTATCGCCTGCCCGAGAATCAGGCGGCCCGGCTAGCCGATCAGCACGCTCCCGCCTGGGTTTTCCTCACCGGCCTGAAACTGGACATGTCGTCGACCGGCCTGCGGAACCCGGACGGGAGCTGGAAGGCAAAGAAGTGACAGTTTAGTTCGAACCGGCGGGTGGGATTCACTGGAATATTGAAACCATTAACCCCACATGCCTAATATGGTCCGCGAACGCCGGGATTCGGCGTTCGCGATACAGTGAAAGGAATGGTCCCTGGCCACACCTGTATTGTCCAAGTCTGTTTTACCCAAGGTCTCCAAGGCCAAGGCTGCCGGCAGTAAGGCTCCTGGCAAGTCTGCCAAGACCCCGCGTAAAACATCGACCAAAGCTGCGGCCTTGAAGGCGCAACCCGACGCCGACAAGACGCTGAATATGATCCTCTCCCGCCTCGACGATATGAAGGCGGAAGAAACGGTCACCATCGACCTTCGCGGCAAATCCGCCTTTTCCGACTACATGATCGTCACCACGGGCCGGGCCAACCGGCATGTCGGCGCGATCGCGGAAAACGTCACGAAAACCCTGAAGGAAAACGGCATCAAGAACATCCATGTCGAGGGCTTGCCCAATTGCGACTGGGTGCTGATCGATTCCGGCGATGTGGTCGTGCACGTATTCAGGCCCGAGGTGCGCGAATTCTACAATCTCGAAAGGTTGTGGACGCAGAACCCGGCGGCGGCGGCGATCTGAACTCTCGGCCGGTGCGAATCGGCTGAGGCGCATGTAGTCTGCTGCGCGCGCGAAGAGCGCGCGTGCCGGAAAGTGCACGCCGGAAACAGCATTCATGCGCCTCGTCGTGGTTTCAATCGGCCGGCTGAAGCAGGGTCCGGAGCAGGAACTGGCCGAACGCTATCGCGAGCGCTTCGAGGACATCGGCCGCAAGCTCGGCTTTCGCGGCCTCGCGATTCATGAAATTCCGGAAAGCCGCGCGCGCGACACCGCGACCCGGATCGCCGAGGAAGCCGCGGCGATCGCGGCGGCAATACCGGAGAAATCGGTGCTGGTGGCGCTGGACGAGCACGGCAAGAGCATCGACAGCGCGGCCTTCGCCCGGCAGCTCGGCCAATGGCGGGACGAGGGGATCGCCAGCACAATTTTCGCGATCGGCGGCGCGGACGGACTTTCGCCCGATTTGCAGCGCAAGGCTAAGCTGCGCATTGCGTTCGGCTCGGCGACCTGGCCGCATCAAATGGTCCGCGTCATGCTTCTTGAACAGATTTACCGGGCCGCCACGATTCTGGCCGGCCACCCCTACCATCGTGCGTAAGGCACGGTGACGTGAATACGGATAACGCCGAAAAGACCCTGATGCATTCAACGCGGGACATGCACTCGTTCGCCACCGCAAGCCGCGGCCTGCCGCTGACCGGCGCCGGTCTCGCTTTCGCCTGCTGCTTTGCCGCAAGCTTCGCCGCGGCATCGCTTTCGCCGGCGGTAGCGCAGTCCGCAGTCCCCGCGCAGCAGGCAACGGCCGATTTCTCCCGATGCCATCAAGCAGCGCGAGGAGGAACTGGAGGCCGCGCGCGAGCAGCAGCGCAAGGCGGCCGAACTGCAGCAAAAATTAAAGGCCGATATCGCCGCGATCGGCCAGGACCGCTCCAAGCTCAACCAGCAACTGATCGAGATCGCCACCCAGGTGCGCGGCGTCGAGACCCGCATCGGCGAGACCGAGGGCCGCCTGCGCCCGCTCGACAGCCGCGAACAGGCGGTCAGGGCTTCGCTGGATTCACGCCGCGCCGAAATCGTCGAGGTGCTGGCGGCGCTGCAACGCGCCGGACGGCGCACGCCGCCGGCGCTGCTGGTGCGGCCCGAAGACGCGCTGCAATCGCTGCGCACCGCGATGCTGCTCGGATCGGTCGTCCCCGAACTGCGCGGCCGTGCGGAGAAACTCGCCGCCGATCTCGGCGAACTCGTGAACTTGCGCAAGACCATCGCCACCGAGCGCGACATGCTGGCGCGCGACCGCGACAGGCTGAAGGACGATTCGGTCAGGCTGGCCGCCTGGTGGAAGAGCGGCAGCGCAAGCAGAGCGCGATCGAAAAGGACGTCGAGGCCGAAGGCGCGCGCGCCGTCAGCCTGTCGCAGGCAGGTCGAGGGCCTGCAGGGCCTGATCACGAAAATGGAGCAGGACCTGAAGAGCGCGGCCAAGGCGGCCGCCACCGCCAGCCTGCAGGGCGCTCCGGCTGCCCCGGCCGGCAAACCCAACCTGGGCGGGTTGAAGGACCCTGCCCGATTGAGCCCGGCGATCGCCTTTGCCTCCGCCAAGGGCCTGTTCGCGCTTCCGGTTAACGGCCGCAAGATTCGCGAATTTGGCGGTTCCGACGGCGCCGGTGGCGTAGATAAAGGCATTTCCTTGGCAACCAAGGCCGGCGCGCAGGTCACAACCCCGTGTGACGGCTGGGTTGTTTACGCTGGACCCTTCCGCAGCTACGGACAACTCTTGATCCTCAATGCCGGGGGCGGGTATCATGTCCTGATCGCCGGGATGGAGCGCATTTCGGTAAACATCGGCCAGTTTGTACTTACCGGAGAGCCGGTCGCGACCATGGGGACGACGTCCCAGGTCGCATCCATTCTCGCGACGACCGCGAGCCAGCCGGTGCTCTATGTCGAGTTCCGTAAGGACGGCACTCCAATCGACTCAGGCCCATGGTGGGCCGCAAATGAAGGCGAAAAGGTTCGCGGATGATGCGCAAGACTTCTGTAATTCTTCTCAGCGCCGCCACCGGTGCGGCTTTGACGCTCTTCGTTACGCAGCCTCGTTCGATGCTGATGGGATCGAGTGCGCGTGCGGCCACCTCCGACACCTACCGCCAGCTCAATCTGTTCGGCGACGTGTTCGAGCGCGTGCGCAGCGACTATGTCGAGAAGCCCGACGACTCCAAGCTGGTCGAGTCGGCGATCTCGGGCATGCTCGCCGGCCTCGATCCGCATTCGAGCTACATGGATGCGAAGAGTTTTCGCGACATGCAGGTGCAGACCCGCGGTGAATTCGGCGGGCTCGGCATCGAGGTCACGATGGAAGACGGCCTGATCAAGGTGGTCTCGCCGATCGACGACACCCCGGCGTCGAAGGCCGGCATCATGGCCAACGACATCATCACCAATCTCGACGACGAAGCCGTGCAGGGTCTCACCCTCAACCAGGCGGTCGAGAAGATGCGCGGGCCGGTCAACACCAAGATCCGCCTCAAGATCGTCCGCAAGGGCTCGGACAATCCGATCGAAGTCACGCTGGTGCGCGACAACATCCGCGTCCGCTCGGTGCGCGCCCGCGTCGAACAGGACGACATCGCCTATATCCGCGTCACCACCTTCAACGAGCAGACCACCGAGGGCCTGAAGCGCGAGATCGGCAATCTCTCGAACCAGATCGGCGACAAGCTGAAGGGCTACATCATCGATCTGCGAAACAATCCCGGCGGCCTGCTGGAAGAAGCGGTCACCGTTTCCGACGCCTTCCTGGAGCGCGGCGAGATCGTCTCGACCCGCGGCCGCAATGCCGAGGAAACCCAGCGCCGCGCGGCGCATTCGGGCGACCTGACCAAGGGCAAGCCGATCATCGTGCTGGTCAATGGCGGCTCGGCCTCGGCCTCCGAAATCGTCGCCGGCGCGCTGCAGGACCACAAGCGCGCGACCCTGGTCGGCACGCGTTCGTTCGGCAAGGGCTCGGTGCAGACCATCATCCCGCTCGGCAGCGGCAACGGCGCGCTGCGGCTCACCACCGCGCGCTATTACACGCCGTCCGGCAAGTCGATCCAGGCCAAGGGCATCGTGCCCGACATCGAAGTGCTGCAGGACGTGCCGGAAGAACTGAAGGCGCGCACCGACACCAAGGGCGAGGCCTCGCTGCGCGGCCATCTGAAGAACGACGGCGACGAGAAGACCGGATCGCAGTCCTACGTGCCGCCGGACGCCAAGGACGACAAGGCGCTGAAGACCGCCGCCGACCTGCTGCATGGCATCAAGTCGACGGCGACCGCAGCCCCCGCCACCGGCGACAAGGCAGCGGTCGAAAAGCCCGCGACCAAGGCCGCGAACTGATCGGCTTCACCTGACGGCATTCGAAAAGAGGGCGGCCTTCGGGTCGCCCTTTTTGCTGGCGGTGACGGAAAGCGCGACCCACGTTTTCGCCCAAGCCCCGAGGTTGGCCGGAACTGCCTTGGTCCGGCCACACCGTGGTATCGTCGGCCCCGGTGATTCGGGGAGGTCCATGACGGAAATGACCGACGATCTGAGCACGCCGCTCGGACAGAAGACGGAGCGCCGCAAGCGCCGGTTCCGGCTGCCCTTCACGGCGATGCAGGCGCTGGCCGTGCTGCTCGGCCTGTTCCTGGTCGCCTTCCTCGCCGTCGCCCTTTTCACCGACAATCCGTTCGGCGGCGAGCCGGTCGCCCGTATCGCGCTGCGCCAGCCGGCGGACGAGACGGCAGCCCGCGTCAGGCTCCGGGAAACCCGAACAGGCGACGAAATCGGCATCGCAGGCACCGAGCGGCGACAACAAGACCGTCACCATCATCGACGGCTCCAGCGGCAAGCGGCAGGATGTCGTGATCGGCGGCGATGCCGCCGACAAGGGAGGCGCGGAGCCCGCGCCCGCGGCGGCCATGACCGGCATCGACCAGCGGCTGCTGGAAAAGTCCAAATACGGCATGATCCCGATGGTTGCCGACGGCCTGAAGCCCTTCACGGTCTATGCCGCCGATGCCGACCGCACCAAGGCCGCCAAGATGCCCGTCATCGCCATCGTCGTCGGCGGCCTCGGGGTCGGCGCCGCCAAGACGGCCGATGCCATCATGAAGCTGCCGCCGGCGGTGACGCTGGCCTTCACCCCTTACGGCGCGGACCCCGCCAAGCTCGCCGAACGGGCCCGGGCGCAGCGCCACGAGATCCTGCTGCAGGTTCCGATGGAGCCGTTCGATTATCCCGACAATGATCCCGGCCCGCAGACCCTGCTGACGACGCCTGACGCCGGAGCAGAACATCGACCGGCTGTACTGGCACCTCAGCCGCTTCCAGGGCTATGCGGGGATCGCCAATTTCATGGGCGCGCGCTTCACCGCCACCGATACCGTGATGCAGCCGGTCATCCGCGAGGCGGCCAAGCGCGGCCTCGGCTATCTCGACGACGGCTCCTCGCCGCGCAGCGCCGCGCCCGCCCTGACGGCGGCCCAGGCGATGCCGTTCGCCAAGGCCGATTTCACCATCGACGCCGTGCCGACCTCGGCCGAGATCGACCGGACGCTGGTCAAGCTGGAGACGCTCGCCAAGGAGCGCGGGATGGCGGTCGGCGTCGCCTCGGCGCTGCCGATTTCGATCGAGCGGCTGGCCGCGTGGAGCAAGACTCTCGACAGCCGGGGCATTATGCTTGTGCCATTGACAACGGCGATGCTGAAATCAAAATCAGGCTAGAGCATGATCCGGAAAAGTGGAAACCGGTTTTCCGAAAAGATCATGCTCAAACAAATAGATGCGATCAAGCCGATGACGGCGATCCGGAATTTCCCGGACGGCGGTGGACCGACCGATTGCGGGTAGACTTGATGCAAGTAAGGGAATCGTGAGGGACATGGCGCGCTACGAGGACCTGCCTTACCGGACCTGCGTCGGCATGATGCTGATCAATGCGGCCGGGCTGGTCTTCATCGGCCGCCGCGCCGGCGGCATCGAACATGTCGATGACACGCATGTCTGGCAGATGCCGCAGGGCGGCGTCGACCCTGGCGAGGACACCTGGGAAGCCGCCAAGCGCGAGCTTTACGAGGAAACCAGCGTCCGCTCGGTAGAGAAGCTCGGCGAAGTCCCGGATTGGCTGATCTACGACATTCCACGCACGGTGGCCGGCCGCGCCTGGAAGGGCCGCTATCGCGGCCAGCGGCAGAAATGGTTCGCGGTGCGCTTCACCGGCAAGGACACCGAAATCAACGTCTCGAGTCCCGGCGGCGGACACAAGGCCGAATTCGTCAACTGGCGCTGGGAGCCGATGAAGAATCTCCCGAACCTGATCGTGCCGTTCAAGCGGCCGGTCTATGAGCGCGTGGTCAAGGAATTCTCCAGCCTCGCCGGCGAGTAGCGTTTTGACTGACGAGTCCTCTTGCAAACCCTATCGCCCCAACGTGGGCATCGCGCTGTTCAACTCTTTTGGCCAGGTGCTGATCGGCCGCCGCTTCCGCGACGACGGACCGGAGATCATTCTTCCCGGGCTGGAATGGCAGATGCCGCAGGGCGGCATCGACGCCGACGAGAACCCGCGCGATGCGGTCATGCGCGAACTCTGGGAGGAGACCGGCGCGGTCAGCGCCGAGTATCTCGGCGAGACCGATTGGACGACATATGAGTTCCCGCCTTATGACGGGCCGCCGACGCATCGCCTTGCCCGGTTCCGCGGCCAGCGACAGAAATGGTTCGCGCTGCGCTTCACCGGCCGCGACGACGAGATCGATCCGCTGACGCCGCGCAACGGCCAGCCGGCCGAATTCAATTCGTGGCGCTGGGAGCGGCTCGACCGCGTCGCCGACCTCGTGGTGCCGTTCCGGCGCGAGGTGTACCGGATGGTGGCCCGTGAATTTACGGGGTTTACCCGGTGAGGTTTGCGCAGCCTCGCCGCGGTCGCGAGAAATACGCTCGACGCCGTTGATGCTCGCGAACCTTTTGCCATCGTGCGCAGACAAACGAACTCAGCCTTGAATAATCCTCGCTGTTCGGTGTCTTGCCTCGCATGATGGAAGTGACTGTAACCAAGCGCCGCCGCAGTTGGGAATGGCGGGTGCACGATCAAAACGGCACGCTGCTCATGCATGGGCGCGAGCGCAGCCGTCCCGCTGCCCGTTACCAGGGTAACCGCAGCCTGTTCCTGCTGCTGGCCGTCGGCCGGCGGCCCAGGGCCCGCAAGACCGCCGAGACGTTTCCCACAACCGATCAATCGGCTTCAGGCGCCAGCAGGTCGTGGTCTAGTTAGGTCCGACCGCGAACGGGCCGATGGCGATAACCTGACAATTGCTGTCTCGTCTGGCGCATTCGGCGAGCGCGGCACCGACCGCCGCCTGCTCGGTCGCGGCCTTCAATCCCAACCCGGGACGGCCGGCCGCGCCGGTCGCGACGGCGTTCCAGCCGCTCGAAGCATCCGCCAGCCGGCGGGCGACGTCATCGCGCGCTTCGGCGGAGATCGCCGTATTGCCGGCAGCCTTGAAGAAGCCGGTTACCTCGAGCGAGGCCGGAATCGGAACGACGAAATTATCGTTGAGCGCGACGATCGTGCACGGGACGCCGGCGATCCCGCCGCATGACTCCAGCGCCCGCCGCACGGCTTCCTCGACACTGTCCAGCGCAATGGGAAAGAAAAGCGCGCCGCCCGGACCCAGCGCGAGCGCCTTGTTCTTTCGCGCCGGCACATACACGCTTTCAAGCCGCGCCTTGCTGGCCTCGCGGGCAAGCGGGACGTTTTTGGCGACGAAAGGCTGCTCGGTCACCGCGTCGCGCCTGATCCAGGGCAACGGCGGCATTGGCGGTCGGCCGTGCGCGTAAACGACGGTATTGCCGACCGCGTAGAGTTCGCATTTGCGCGGCGACTGAGCCGTGTCGGCGCGCTTCTGACATTGCTCGACCGCGGCCGACTTCGCTGCTTCCTCGCTCGGCTGTCCAGTGACGAAAGCGCTGAACCCGCCAATGTTGAGCGAGAACGCCTTGAAATCGGCGGCCGGCGCGTAGTCCGAAGCAAGCGTGGCGCGGGTCTTGTCGCCGATGAAGGGAATGTTGGCGGCGCCGAATTTTTCCGACGATACGATCATGGGCGATGAAGGCGATGACACCGGCGCCGCGGCGGCGGGCGCCGGCGCGGTAGCCGCTATTGCCGGCGGAGCAGGCGATGGCTGAGCCGCGGCGACAGCCGACGGCGCCGGGCTCGCAGCACTGGCTGGGGACGGCGACCTTTGACGGCGCCGACGTCTCGAGCTTGGTGAAATAGAGAAAGCCGCCGACGCCGATCGCGGCCAGGCTGACCACGGTGACCGCGACCGGCCACATCCAGTTCGGCTGTGCCGCACCTGGCGCCTTGGCCGGCTTCCTGACCTGCGGCGTCGCGTAGGTGCCGTCGTCGCGGCGCATCGCCACCATGTAGGCGTGGACCGGCGTCGGGATGTTCTTCACCTCCTGCGCGCCCATATCGGCGAACTGCACCGACAGCTTGTTGGCGACCTGTTCGTGCACCGCGCGCGAGATGCAGATGCCGCCGACTTCGGCGAGGCCTTCCAGCCGGGCGGCGATGTTGACGCCATCGCCCAGGAGATCGCCGTCGCGCTCGACCACGTCGCCGATGGTGATGCCGATGCGAAAGGCCATCTGCCGGCTCGGCGGATACGCCATGTTGCGGGTACGCAGGCTCTCCTGGATATCGATCGCGCAACGCACGGCTTCGACCGCGCTCGGAAACTCGGCGAGCACGGCATCGCCGGCAGTATTGAAAATGCGGCCGCCGCCCTTGGCGATGAAATCGTCGGTGACCTGGCGGTAGGACGCCAGGCGGCGCAGCGTTTCCTCTTCGTCCTCGGCAACAAGCCTGGAATAGCCGGCAATATCGGCCGCAAAAATCGCCGCGATTTTGCGCTTCATCGAGAACAGCCCCGGATCGATACCAGCCGCCGGAACAATGCCGCCAGAAGTTCCCCGGCGCAACAGCCTGATCCTGTGCACGCGGAAGCGACCAAAACAAAAGCGCCCGTCATATCGTGACGAGCGCTTCGTTTAGCTAGGGCGTCCTTGCGCCCCGGAGCGGTGCCCCGGGGCTTAGTGCATAGCCGTCGACGTGAGCTCCTGCTGGATGCTCTTGAAGTGGTCGAGCCGCGTGATGGCGTGATCGAGCTCGACGCCTACCTTCTCGGGAAGCTTTGCTTCCATCTCGACGATCGACTCGGCGAGCTGGGCGCGGTCGAGATCTTCCAGCGCGGTCGCTACGTCGGCGAGCACGGTCAGGCCCTTCTCCGACATCTCGGCAAGTCCGCCGAGCACGATCACCTTCTGATGGGTACCGCCGGCGATGATGGTCAGGATACCCGGACGGATCGCGGCAACGATCGGCGCATGTCCGGCGAGCACGCCGAAATCGCCTTCCACGCCGGGAATATCCACCTGATCGACTTCGCCGGAGAAGGCGAGCTTTTCGGGCGAGACGAGATCGAAATGAAAGGTAGCCATGGTCTGAAAACCTGCGAGTAGCGAGATTGCGAATGGCGAGTAGGGAAGGAAGGGAATGGCGCCTATCTATTCGCCACTCCCTATTCGCAATTCGCCGTAACTTAGGCCGCTTCAGCCGCGAGCTTCTTGCCCTTCTCGACGGCTTCTTCGATGGTGCCGACCATGTAGAACGCCGCTTCCGGCAGATGGTCGTACTTGCCTTCGCAGAGACCGCGGAAGCCCTTGATGGTGTCGGCGAGGTCGACGAACTTGCCGGGCGAGCCGGTGAAGATTTCAGCGACGTGGAACGGCTGCGACAGGAAGCGCTCGATCTTGCGGGCGCGGGCCACCGCGATCTTGTCCTCTTCGGACAGTTCGTCCATGCCGAGAATGGCGATGATGTCCTGCAGCGACTTGTAGCGCTGCAGCACCTGCTGAACCATACGCGCGGTCTGGTAATGCTCCTCACCGACGACGAGCGGTGAGAGCATGCGCGAGGTCGAGTCGAGCGGGTCCACCGCCGGGTAGATGCCCTTTTCCGAGATCGCGCGGCTCAGCACCGTGGTGGCGTCCAAGTGGGCGAACGAGGTGGCGGGCGCCGGGTCGGTCAAGTCGTCGGCCGGCACGTAGATCGCCTGCACCGAGGTGATCGAGCCCTTGTGCGTGGTGGTGATGCGCTCCTGCAGCGCGCCCATGTCGGTGGCGAGCGTCGGCTGATAACCCACGGCCGAAGGAATACGACCCAACAGCGCCGACACTTCGGAGCCGGCCTGGGTGAAGCGGAAGATGTTGTCGACGAAGAACAGCACGTCCTGGCCCTGGTCGCGGAAGTGCTCGGCGACCGTCAGGCCGGTGAGGCCGACGCGGGCGCGGGCGCCCGGGGGTTCGTTCATCTGGCCGAACACCAGCGCGCATTTCGACTTCACGCTCGGATCCGGATTGTTCGGATCGGCGTTGACCTTGGACTCGATGAACTCGTGATAGAGGTCGTTGCCCTCACGGGTACGCTCGCCCACGCCGGCGAACACGGAGTAACCGCCGTGCGCCTTCGCGACGTTGTTGATCAGTTCCTGGATCAGCACGGTCTTGCCGACGCCGGCGCCGCCGAACAGGCCGATCTTGCCGCCCTTGGCATAGGGCGCGAGCAGGTCGACGACCTTGATGCCGGTGACGAGAATTTCAGCTTCGGTGGACTGGTCGGTGTAGGACGGCGCTTCCTGGTGGATGGCGCGCTTGCCTTCGGACTTGATCGGGCCGGCTTCGTCGATCGGCTCGCCGATCACGTTCATGATGCGGCCGAGCGTGCCGTCGCCCACCGGAACCGCGATCGGCTGTCCGGTGTCTTTCACTTCCTGGCCGCGCACCAGACCTTCGGTGACGTCCATCGCGATCGTGCGCACGGTGGACTCACCGAGATGCTGCGCAACTTCCAGCACGAGGCGGATGTTGCCGTTCTTGGTTTCGAGCGAGTTGAGAATGGCCGGCAGATGGCCCTCGAACTGCACGTCGACGACGGCGCCCATGACCTGGGTGACGCGACCGATCTGGTTAGCTGCTGTGGCCATGATTAGCTCTCCTTCGAAATTCTGTAATTGAACGACCGTCGTTCGGTTACGTGCGTCAGACCGCCTCGGCGCCGGAGATGATCTCGATCAGCTCCTTGGTGATCTGGGCTTGACGGGTTCGGTTATAGATCTGGGTTTGCTTGCGGATCATTTCGCCTGCGTTGCGGGTCGCGTTGTCCATCGAGCTCATCTGAGCGCCGTAGAACGAGGCGTTGTTTTCCAGCAGCGCGCGGAAAATCTGGACCGCGATATTGCGCGGCAGCAGCCGGGAGAGAAGTTCGTCCTCCTCCGGCTCATATTCGTAGGACGTCGACGGCGCATTCGCCGCCTTTTCTTCCACGACCAGCGGAATGATCTGCTGCGCGGTCGGGATCTGGGAGATCACCGATTTGAACTGCGCGTAGAACAGCGTGCAGACGTCGAACTCGCCGGCATCGAACCGCGCCAGCACCCGCTTGGCGATGTCCTCGGCGTTGACGAAGCCGAGCTGGCGAACGCTGCGCAGATCGAGATGCTCGACGATCTGCTTGTCGAACAGACGGCGGAGCTGCTCGTAGCCCTTGCGGCCGACGCAGAAGAATTTCACTTCCTTGCCCTGCGCGACCAGCGACTGCGCACGCTCGCGTGCGAGGCGCACGATCGAGGAGTTGAAGGCGCCGGACAGGCCGCGCTCGCCGGTGCAGACCAGCAGCAGGTGAACCTGGTCCTTGCCGTTGCCGCCGAGCAATGCCGGCGCGCCGGGCGAAGCCGCGGCGGCGCTGGCGATATTGGAGATCACCGCGCTCATCTTGTCGGCATAGGGCCGCGCAGCTTCCGCCGCGTTCTGGGCGCGGCGCAATCTGGACGCGGCGACCATCTGCATCGCCTTGGTGATCTTCTGCGTCGCCTTGGTGGAGGCGATGCGGACCCGCATGTCTTTAAGTGACGCCATTCTTCGTGCACCCCGGCGATCAGCCTTTCGGCTCGGATCGCAAACCTCTCGTTCGTCATGCCCGGCCTTGTGCCGGGCATCCACGTCTTTGCTCTTCCACGCAGGAGCGTGGATGGCCGGGTACTGCGAAGCCCGGCCATGACGGCTCTATGCGAAACGAGTTCGCGTAACCTTCGACCACCGCCTTGAGCTTGGCGGCGGTGTCGTCGGAGAGGTCGCGGCTCTCGCGGATCGCGTCGAGGATCTCGGTGTTCTTGCCGCGCAACAGCGACAGCAGCCCGTCCTCGAACGCCGCGCACCTTGTTGATCGGAAGCGGATCGAGATAGCCGTTGGTGCCGGCCCAGATCACGCAGACCTGCTCTTCCATCTTCAGCGGCGAGAATTGCGGCTGCTTCAGGAGTTCGGTCAGGCGCGAGCCGCGGTTCAACAGCCGCTGCGTCGAAGCGTCGAGGTCGGAGCCGAACTGCGCGAACGCCGCCATTTCGCGGTACTGCGCCAGCTCGCCCTTGATCTTGCCGGCGACCTTCTTCATCGCCTTGGTCTGCGCCGACGATCCGACGCGCGACACCGACAGACCGACGTTCACCGCTGGACGGATGCCCTGGAAGAACAGATCGGTTTCCAGGAAGATCTGACCGTCGGTAATCGAAATCACGTTGGTCGGGATGTAGGCCGACACGTCGTTGGCCTGGGTTTCGATGATAGGCAGCGCGGTGAGCGAGCCTGAACCGTGGTCCTTGCTGAGCTTCGCCGCGCGCTCGAGCAGGCGGGAATGCAGATAGAACACGTCGCCGGGATAGGCTTCGCGGCCCGGCGGACGGCGCAGCAGCAGCGACATCTGGCGGTAGGCGACGGCCTGCTTGGACAGATCGTCATAGATGATGACGGCGTGCATGCCGTTGTCGCGGAAGTACTCGCCCATGGTGCAGCCGGTGAACGGCGCGATGTACTGCATCGGCGCCGGGTCGGACGCGGTGGCGGCGACGATGATGGAATATTCCAGCGCGCCCTGCTCTTCGAGCACCTTGACGAACTGGGCAACCGTCGAACGCTTCTGGCCGATCGCGACATAGACGCAATACAGCTTGATGTTCTCGTCCGGCTGCGCGTTGAGCGGCTTCTGGTTCAAAATGGTGTCGAGCGCGATCGCGGTCTTGCCGGTCTGGCGGTCGCCGATGATCAGCTCGCGCTGGCCGCGGCCGACCGGGATCAGCGCATCGATCGCCTTGAGGCCGGTCGCCATCGGCTCGCTGACCGATTTGCGCGGAATGATGCCGGGCGCCTTGACGTCGACGCGCATGCGCTTGTCGGCCTGGATCGGGCCCTTGCCGTCAATGGGATTGCCGAGCGCGTCGACGACGCGGCCGAGCAGGCCCTTGCCGACCGGCGTGTCCACGATGGCGCGGGTGCGCTTGACGGTCTGGCCTTCCTTGATCTCGCGGTCGCCGCCGAAGATCACGATACCGACGTTGTCGGTTTCGAGGTTCAGCGCCATGCCGCGGGTGCCGTTCTCGAACTCGACCATTTCACCGGCCTGGACGTTGTCCAGACCGTAGACGCGGGCAATACCGTCGCCGACGGACAGCACCTGTCCGACTTCGGTGACTTCAGCCTCCTGGCCGAAATTCTTGATCTGGTCCTTGAGGATCGCGGAAATTTCCGCGGCGCGGATGTCCATCAGCCTGCCTCTTTCATCGCGTGCTTGATCGAATTGAGTTTGGTGCGAAGCGAACTATCCACCATGCGGCTGCCGAGCTTGACCACAAGGCCGCCGATAATGGAGGGATCGACATTCACGTTGAGCGCGACGTCCTTGCCCGTCACTGATTTCAGTGCGGTCTTCAGCGCGTCGAGATTCTTGTCACTGAGCTGTTCGGCGACGGTGACATCGGCGGTCACCTCGCCCTTGAACTTCGCCACCAGCGCGCGATAGGCGCGCATCACATCGGTGACGGCGAACAGCCGGCGGTTGGCGGTCAGGACTTTGAGGAATTTGGCGGAGGTGCCGGCAATTTCGGCCTTCTCGAGCACGGCGTTCAGCGCCCTTGCCTGCGCTTCTGCCGAGAAAACCGGGCTGCGAACCAGGCGCTTCAGATCGGCGCTTTCGTTCAGCATGGCCTCGAATTTGTCGAGGTCTGCCTTGACGGCGTCGACGGATTTCTCCTCGCGCGCCAGTTCGAACAAGGCCGTAGCATAACGGCCGGACACTCCCGAGACGGACGGATCTTCTGCAGCCACAGACTTCGCTCTTTTCAGCTGTCAAACTCGCAAGGGAAAAACCGTCGCCACGGGTAGCGGCGCCTAGCGATCCAAGCCCTTGGAATTCAAGCGGGACTTCGATTTTCGACCGGCACGCGAGGTGCCGGGACCGTTAAAATCGCGGCTTTGCTAGCATGGCAGCCGCGCAGGTGCAACATGACCGCGCGTTCGGGCGATGCCTTGTCGCACGTCTGTTTTCAGGTCCGGCAAAGCGGTGTTTCGATGGAGATCGGCGCGCCCGAATTTTGCGAAGCAAAGCTCCGCGGGCTCGGCGAGATTTTGCGGGCGCCGGCAAATAAAAAGTCGTTCCCGTCTTATTTGCATGGCGGCCATGAGACGCCATTGCGGAACGAAACTGACAGACCGGCTTCATTTGCCCATTACTTGCCTAAATCTTTCCGCATCGAGCGATGACTGTATTCGTAAGTAATAGCAAGTATTCTAGTTGTTAAAATTCCGTTAACGCGTAAGATTACGGAATATCTCTGATCAGTTCACTCTAGTAACAAGATGTTTCAGCCCGGGTAATTACGGAACTACTGCCCAATTCATGCCTTATTGCCTGATCAAACGGCAACCACTGAAACTGGGACGGGGGTTCCACTTGCCACGAATGTGGCAATACTGTCTGAGGGACTAGTTTAATGTTGAATATCAATAATGTGGTGCCGGGAACTTTAACCCGGTCGCGTACGGCCTTCGCGTTGATCGCCGCAACTATCCTGATCGGGGGCAGCATTTCCGAGGCGTCCGCGAAATCCAGGCACCACCGCCATCATTCCCATCACGCCAAGGCGCAGTCGGCCGGCAACTGGCTCGATGCCAATGCTTCGATCGGCTCCAGCTCCGGGCGCGGTTTTTCGGGAAAGGCCTCCTATTACGGCAATGAATCCGGCAGCCGGACCGCCTCCGGTCAGCGCTTCAACCAGAACGCCATGACCGCAGCCCATCGTTCGCTGCCGTTCGGCACCAAGCTCCGCGTCACCCATCGCGGCCAGAGCGTCGTCGTCACCGTCAACGACCGTGGCCCCTTCATCCGCGGACGCGTGCTCGACCTGTCCAAGGGTGCGGCCCGCGCGATCGGCCTGACCGGCGCCGGCGTCGGCCACGTCACGGCCGAAGTGGTTTCTTAAAAGTACGCGTCTCACGTCGCGGAAAAGGCCTGCCGTCGCCAATGACGGCAGGCCTTTTTTTGTTAAAGGCATTCTTGTTGCCGTGCCCGCTCTGGCCACCACGGTGTCAGGAGGGCCGTGCTAGGTTTTGCGGGAAAGTCAGGCACACCTCACCGACGGGACCGCCATCATGAGCCAGCTCAAAACCGTGGAGCAACTGAGAACCGTTCTCCCCGAGCCGCGCGAGACCACCAAGGCCAAGATACTTCCCGTCCTCGACGAGCAGGCGATCGACTTTCTGCAAACCTGCCCGTTCGCGCTGATGGCGACAGCCGGCCGCGACGGGCCGATCGAGGTGTCACCGAAGGGCGACGAACCGGGCTTCGTCCATATCGAAAACGAGAAGACGGTTCTGCTGCCCGAACGGGCCGGCAACAACCTCGCGTTCGGCCTGCAGAACATCATCGAGACCGGCCGGATCGGCATGATCTTCCTGCGCCCCCGCACCGGCGAGACGTTGCGGCTGTCCGGCCGCGCGGAGATTTTTGACGATGCCGACCTGCTGGCCACACTCGGCAAGCCGGGCCGCCCGGCGCTGCTGGCGATCCGCATTCACATCGAGCGCTGCTATTTCCACTGCGCGCGGTCGGTGATCCGCGCGCACCTCTGGGAGCCGGAGCACTGGCCGGAGGCCAAGCGTGTCTCGTTCGGAAAGATTTTTGCGGCCCGCACCGGCGGCGGCGAGGATCAGGCGGCGAAGATCGACGCCTTTGTCGATCAGGGATACACGCACCAATCTGTGGTCGAACGGCTGACGTGCGCACGCCTACAAAAAGCTCTGCGGGTCGACGTCGACTTCGAGCTTGAGATTGCCCTTGGTCTTCGGTCCGCCCGCGAGCCATTCGCGCAAATATTCCGACAGGTCGACATTGCGCAGCGACTTCACCAGCAGCCGGAAGCGATAGCGGCCCTTGATGACGGCGAGCGGCGCTTCGGCCGGCCCCAGCACCTGGATGCGCTCATCGATCGGCGCGATGGCGGCAAGCTTGCGCGCAAAACCTTCCGCGGTCGGACGGTCGCCGGCGGAAATGATCAGGCTGGCCAGCCGGCCGAACGGCGGATAGCCGGCGCGCTCGCGCGCCTCGATCTCGCTGGCATAGAACGCCTCGCGGTCGCTGGCGACCAGCGCCTTCATCACGGGGTGCTCGGGCTGGTGGGTCTGCAGGAAGCCGACACCGCGGCCCTGCTCGCGCCCGGCGCGGCCGATCACCTGGTTGAGCAGCTGGAACGTCCGCTCGGCGGCGCGCGGGTCGCCATTGCCCAGACCCAGATCGGCATCGACCACGCCGACCAGATTGAGGCGCGGAAAGTTATGTCCCTTCGCCACCAGTTGGGTGCCGATGATGATGTCGACGCGGCCCTCGGCGATCTCGTTCAGCTCGCTGCGCATGGTCTCGATCGAGGTGATGAGATCGCTCGACAGCACCATGGTGCGCGCGTCCGGAAACAGCGACGCCGCCTCTTCCTGCAGCCGCTCGACGCCGGGACCGATCGCGGCCAGCGATTCCTCGGCCTGGCAATGCGGGCAGATGTTCGGGCGCGGCATCGAGAAGCCGCAATGGTGGCAGACCAGGCGCTGGCGAAAGCGATGATCGACCAGCCAGGCGTCGCAGATCGTGCAGGCAAAACGATGCCCGCAGGCGCGGCACAGCGTCAGCGGCGCGTAGCCGCGGCGGTTGAGAAACAGCAGCGCCTGTTCGCGCTTCTCGATGGCGAACTGAATCTGTTCGGCCAGCGGCGGCGAGATGAAGCGGCCGCGCGGCGGCGGGGCGCGGCGCAGATCGATCGCCTCGATATGCGGCATGTGCTGGCCGCCGAAGCGCGACGGCAGCGGGACGCGCTGATAGCGGCCCTTGCGCGCGTTGACCTCGGTTTCGACCGACGGCGTCGCCGATGCCAGCACGATCGGAATTTTCGCGATATGCGCGCGCACCACGGCCATGTCGCGGGCGTGATAATGCGCGCCCTCGTCCTGCTTGTAGGCCTGGTCGTGCTCCTCATCGACGATGATCAGGCCCAGATCCGCATAGGGCAGGAACAGCGCCGAGCGCGCGCCGACCACGACCGGCGCCTCGCCCGATGCGATCGCCGCCCAATTGCGCTGCCGCGTGCGCGGCGTCAGTTCGGAATGCCATTCGATCGGGCGCACGCCGAAACGCTGCGCAAAACGGTCGAGGAATTGTCCGGTCAGCGCGATCTCCGGCATCAGGATCAGCGTCTGTTTTCCGCGCCGGATGATTTCCGCAATCGCCTCGAAATAGACTTCGGTCTTGCCCGAACCGGTGACGCCGTCGAGCAGCGCGACGTGGAAAGAGCCATTGGCGGCCAGCGCGCGCATGCGCATCGACGGCCGCGCGCTGCTGCGGCGAAAAATCCGGCTGCGCAAAGGACGGATCGGGCGCCGGCGGCGCCAGCGGCGGCGGCATCACCTCCACCGCGAGCGTGCCCTCGTCGACCAGGCCGTCGACCACGCCGCCGCTGACGCCGGCTTCGCGCGCCGCATCCGACTTGCCGTGCAGCAGCCCGTCCGACAGCACCTCGATCAGCCGCCGCCGCGCCGGCGTCAGACGCTTTGGCGGCTCGCCGACCAGCCGCACGCCGAGCCGCATCCGCTCGGGCCCGAGATTATCGCCCATCCGCAGCGCCATGCGCAGCACCATGCCGCGCGCCGACAGCGTGTAGGTGGAGACCCAGTCGACCAGCTTGCGCAGTTCCTCCTTCAGCGGCGGCACGTCGAGCTTCTCGCCGACGTCCTTCAGGCGGTTGTGCAGGCGCGGATCGGGATTGGCGTTCTCCGCCCACACCACCGCCGACCACCTCGCGCGGCCCGAGCGGCACGCAGACGACATCGCCGGGCTCCAGCTCCATGCCGCGCGGCACCCGGTAGGAATAGGTCTGATTGAGCGCGACCGGCACCAGCACGTCGACGACGCGGGTCGACGATGCCGAGGAACTGGTTTGGCGGGTGGCGTGGTCCATCGAGGAATCAGGCTCTGCGATATCAGGAACAGGCTAGCGCCGGCCGCCCAAGTTAGCGAACGGTAAACGAAAGAGGTGCGATATAATGGATGGAATCACCGCCTCCAAGAACCAGCTCCAAGAACCGCCTTCAAGGCATAGGCTCATGGTCAAGCCAGTTCCGGCACTTCAACCGATCGAGCTCGACTGCGCCGACGAGAGCTTTGCGCAGGAGATGACGCGCTGGCTGACGCATCTGCGCGCCGAGCGGCGGCTGTCGCCGAAGACGCTCGAAGCCTATGCCCGCGACCTCCGGCAGTGCCTCGTCTTCCTCAGCCGAGCACTGGGGCGACAAGGTCACGCTGAAACGATTTGCGGCGCTGGAGGCCACCGACGTCAGGGCCTTCATGGCGATGCGCCGCGCCGACGACATTGCCGGACGTTCGCTGATGCGGGCGCTGGCCGGATTGCGCTCGTTCGGGCGTTATCTGGAACGCGAGGGCAAAGGCAGGGTCGGCGCGCTGTCCGCGATCCGCGCGCCCAAGGTGGGCGAAGAGCCTGCCAAAGCCGATCCAGATCGACGCCGCCAAGCGCTTGGCCGACGCCGACGAGCGCGCCGGCGAGGAGCGCGATCCCTGGATCTGGGCGCGCGACGCCGCCGTGATGGCGCTGCTCTACGGCTCAGGCCTGCGCATCTCCGAGGCGCTGGGACTGAAGCGGCGCGACGTGCCGAAGCCGGGCGAAGGCGACGTGCTCATCGTCACCGGCAAGGGCAACAAGACCCGCATGGTGCCGGTGCTGCAGAACGTGCTGGCGCTGATCGCCGATTACGTCGCGATGTGCCCGCATCCGCTTCCCCTGCGGGGCCGATCTTCGTCGGCGCACGCGGCGGACCGCTGTCCCCGCGAATCATCCAGCTCACCATGGAACGGCTGCGCGGCGCGCTCGGCCTGCCCGACAGCGCCACGCCCCATGCGCTGCGGCATTCCTTCGCCACCCATCTGCTCAGCCGCGGCGGCGATCTGCGCGCGATCCAGGAATTGCTCGGCCACGCCTCGCTCTCGACCACGCAGATCTATACCGGCATCGACAGCGAGCGGCTGCTGGAAGTGTACAAGAGCGCGCATCCGCGCGGGTGAACGCCACAGCCCCGCCGACACACTCCCGTCACATCGATACCCTCTTAAGCTAGCCTCTTGCGCTCGCATTGCGGTTCGGCAATCGTGCGCGCGTCAATCGGCCGGAGGGGAATCAATGGGCGCACATGAAAGCATGGAGCATGCGGAGCATGCCGAGCACGCGTCGGGCTCGAACAAGAAGATCGCGTTGCTGATCGCGGTGATCGCCTTGTTTCTGGCGTTGTCGGAGACGCTCGGCAAGGGCGCGCAGACCGAAGCCATCAGCAAGAACGTCGAGGCCTCGAACCTGTGGGCGTTCTTCCAGGCCAAGAGCATCCGCCGCACGGTGGTGCAGGCCACCGCCGAACACGCCAAGCTCAGCATGGGGACCGTCGGCGACGACGCCGCCAAGGCGGCGCTGGCCAAGCAGATCGACGACTGGAACAAGACGGCGCAGCGCTACCGCTCGGAGCCGGAAACCGGCGAAGGTTCGGAAGAACTCGCCAAGCGCGCCAAGCACGCCGAGCACGAGCGCGACGAGGCGACTGCAAAGTATCACCACTACGAAATCGCTTCCGCCGCCTTCCAGATCGGCATCGTGCTGGCGTCGGCCACCATCATCACGGGGATGATCGTGCTGGCCTGGGTGTCAGGCATATTGGCGGTTGCGGGCATCGCGATTACGGCGCTCGGCCTCTACGCGCCGCATCTGCTGCATTTGCATTGAGCGATGTCGCCATCACCCGCTTTCCGGGCGATGACAATTCGTAGGGTGGGCTGAGCGCAGCGAGCCCACCGTCTCTCAGCGATTACGATGACCGATGGTGGGCACGTCGCTTCGCGCCTTTGCCCACCCTACCGCGCGTGAGGTCGCAGCCTCACCGCGCCTCGTGCACGCTCTTGCGAAAGCGCTGGATCAGCCGCAGCGTGCGCGCTGACCAGCCTTCGCCGCCGCCACGCAGGATTTCCCGGATGCGCTGTTTGATCGGCTGCACCAGGGCTGACGCCTTGGCGCGCATCGCCAGAATAAATTCATAGATCTTCTTGAACCACGCCATCTGCAGGAGTTTTGTGCGCGTCACGTCGAAGATGAACGCGGTGACGCCGACGCCGACGAATTTCCCCACCACGATGACGACAGCGGCGCTGACCCAATATTCATGCGCCAGCAGCCAGAGGCCGACCAGTTTTAGCGGAAACAGCGGGATCACCGGCACCGCGAATACAATCAGCGTCATCGCCGGCGTCAGCGTATCGACGCGTTCGGACAGCCATTGCTTGAAGGCGCGCAGCGGGATCCGCGCAACGATGCGTTCGACGATCGGCTCGAGATGATCCCACAGCCACGCCTCGATCAGGAAGATGACCGCGAGCAGGACCCAGAACGGCTGTAACAGGCGGCGCATCATCGATCGTGATCTCTAGAACGGAACGACGTTCAAAGGATTGGTCGCTCCGCTCTTTTTCCTCGTTCAAAGCGTGATCTTTTCAAGAATCGGAATAGCCGTTTCTTTAATCACACTCTACCCGGGATGTTCCGGACATAGGTCACACCAGACTTAGGTCACACCAGACTTGGATCACATATGGATGGCGCGTTTGCCGACCGCAAGCGCGGCTTCCTTGATCGCTTCGGAGCGGGTCGGATGGGCGTGGCAGGTGCGCGCCAGATCTTCCGCGGAGCCGCCAAATTCCATCAGAACGCAGGCTTCGTGAATCATTTCGCCGGCTTCGCGGCCGATGATGTGCACGCCGAGCACGCGATCGGTCTTCGCATCTGCGAGAATCTTCACAAAACCGTCAGTGGTCTGGTTGACCTTGGAACGGCCGTTGGCGGTGAACGGAAACTTGCCTGAGGTGTAGGCGACGCCCGCCTGCTTCAGCTCTTCCTCGGTCTTGCCGACCGACGACACTTCCGGCGTGGTATACACGACGCCTGGAATAACATCGTAGTTCACGTGGCCGGCCTGGCCCGCGATGATCTCGGCGCAGGCGACGCCTTCGTCTTCCGCCTTGTGCGCCAGCATCGGCCCCGCCACGACGTCGCCGATCGCATAGACGCCCTTCACGGTGGTTGAGAAATGCGCGTCGATCTGCACGCGGCCGCGATTGTCGAGCGCCACGCCGGCTTCCTTCAACCCGAGCCCGTCGGTGTAGGGCACGCGGCCGATGCAGACCAGAACGACGTCGGCCTCCAGCGTCTCCGCCGTGCCGCCCGCCGCCGGCTCGACGGTCGCCTTCAGCGTGCTGCCCGACGTATCGACGGCGGTGACCTTGGCGCCGAGCTTGAACGCAAAGCCCTGCTTTTCGAGAATGCGCTGGAATTGTTTTGCGACCTCGCCGTCCATGCCCGGCAAAATGCGGTCGAGGAATTCGACGACGGTGACCTTCGCACCCAGCCGGTGCCAGACCGAGCCGAGCTCGAGCCCGATCACGCCCGCGCCGATGATCAGGAGATTCGCCGGCACTTTTTCCAGCGACAGCGCGCCGGTCGACGACACCACGCGCTTCTCGTCGATCTCGATGCCCTTGAGCCGCGCGATATCGGAGCCGGTGGCGATGACGATGTTCTTGGTCTCGATCGTCTGCGCCTTGCCGTCGGAGCCCGTGACCTCGACCTTGCCGGTGCCGAGAATCTTGCCCTTGCCGCTGATGACGTCGATCTTGTTCTTCTTCATCAGGAACTCGACGCCCTTGACGTTGCCGTCGATGCCCTGCTGCTTGAAGTTCATCATCGCCGGCAGATCGAGCTTTGGCGCGGAAACGCTGACGCCCATCTTGGCAAAGGAGTGCCCGGCCTCCTCGAACATTTCGGAGGCATGCAGCAGCGCCTTCGACGGCATGCAGCCGACATTGAGGCAGGTGCCGCCGAGCGTCGCGTTCTTCTCGACCACCGCGACCTTCATGCCGAGTTGCGCCGCGCGCACCGCGCAGACATATCCGCCCGGGCCGGTGCCGATGACGACGAGATCGTAGGAAGCCATGATGAAGTCCTGTAGCTTTGGAAACGTGTCGGAGATTACCGCCCACCCGAGACATCGATGGTGGTACCGGTGACGTAGGAGGCCTCGTCCGACATCAGCCAGACGATGGCATTGGCAATTTCATCCGCGCTACCGACGCGCTTCATCGGCACCATGTGCGCGAGCCGATGCGCGCGGTCAGGCTCGCCGCCCGCAGGCGTGAATGTCGGTATCGATCAGTCCGGGCCGGATGCCGGCGACGCGAATGCCTTCGGCGGCGACCTCGTGGCCGAGGCCGATCGTGAAGGAATCGATCGCGCCCTTGGAGGCGGCATAGTCGACATAGGTGTTGGGCGCGCCGAGCCTCGCGGCGACCGACGAGATATTGACGATGACGCCGCCCTTGCCGCCGTGCTTGGTCGACATGCGCTTCACGGCCTCGCGCGCGCACAGGATGCTGCCGGTGACGTTGACCGCCATCATCTTCCTGGATTCGCGCGGCCGACATGTCGTCGACGCGCACGCCGCTCTTGCCGACGATGCCGGCATTGTTGACGAGCGCACCGAGCGTGCCGAACCCGTCGGCCGCCTTGAACAGCGCCAGGATGTCGCTCTCGCTGCCGACATCGCATTTGACGGCGATCGCCTTGCCGTTCTTGCCCTCGATCATGCCGACGACTTCGTCGGCGGCGGCCTTGTTGCTGGCGTAGCCGACGACAACGCGATAGCCGCGCGCCGCGGCAGCAAGCGCGGCCGCACGGCCGATGCCGCGACTGCCGCCGGTGATCACAACAACCTTGTCCGTCACATCAGCCCCCACACATCAACGCGCATCGATCCACGACTAGCGACGCCGGCGATGCACGCCAGCGCCGTCAGCGTGACAGGTCAGAGATCCAGCACCAGCCGCGCCGGGTCTTCCAGGCTTTCCTTGACGCGGACCAGGAACGTCACCGCTTCCTTGCCGTCGATCACGCGGTGATCGTAGGACAGCGCCAGATACATCATCGGGCGCACCTCGATCTTGCCGGCGACCACCATCGGCCGCTCCTGGATCTTGTGCATGCCGAGAATGGCGGACTGCGGCGCGTTGAGGATCGGCGTCGACATCAGCGAGCCGTAGATGCCGCCATTGGTGATGGTGAAGGTGCCGCCCTGCATCTCGTCGATCTTGAGCTGGCCGTCGCGGGCGCGGCGGCCGAAATCGGCGATGCCCTTTTCGATGTCGGAGATCGACTTGTGGTCGCAGTCGCGCACCACGGGCACGACGAGCCCCTTGTCGGTGCCGACGGCGACGCCGATGTGGTAGTAGTTCTTGTAGATCAGGTCAGTGCCGTCGATCTCGGCGTTGACCGCCGGGATGTCCTTCAGCGCCTGCACCACGGCCTTGGTGAAGAAGCCCATGAAGCCGAGCTTGGAGCCGTGCTTCTTCTCGAACACGTCCTTGTACTGCGTGCGCATCGCCATGATGTGGGTCATGTCGACCTCGTTGAAGGTCGTCAGCATCGCCGCGGTGTTCTGCACGTCCTTCAGCCGCCGCGCGATGGTCTGGCGCAGCCGCGTCATTTTTACGCGTTCTTCGCGCGCGGCATCGTCGGCCGGCGAAGGCGCGCGCACCTGAACGGATGCGGCCGGCTGGTTGACCGGGGTCGGCGCGGACGCCGCCTTCTCGATCGCGGCCAGCATGTCGCCCTTGGTGACGCGGCCGTCCTTGCCGGAGCCGGGAACGGTGGCGGCGTCGATGCCGCTTTCGGCGGAGAGCTTGCGAACCGACGGGGCCAGCGGCGCATCGGCGGCCACGGCCTTCGGTGCGGCAGCAGGCGCTGCGGCGCGCAGCCGCCGGAGCGGCGGCCTTGGCGGGTGCGGCGGCAGGTTTCGCCGCACTCGCAGCGCCACCCTCGTTGATCTGACCGAGCAGCGCACCGACGGCGACGGTCTCGCCGTCCTTGGCCGCGATCTCGCCGAGCACGCCGGCGGATGGCGCCGGCACTTCGATGGTGACCTTGTCGGTCTCGAGCTCCACCAGCGGTTCGTCCACCGCCACCGCATCGCCGGCCTTCTTGAACCAGCGGCCGATGGTGGCTTCCGTCACGGACTCGCCGAGCGTCGGAACACGAATTTCAGTCATGGTCTCTCTTCCTCAATCGTTTGCGCGTCATCGCCCGCCTTGTGCGCTGTTGCGCGCGGGGATGGTCGTGATCAAAACGCATGGCACGGTGTACTGAATGCCCCGCTCCAGTGCGCCATTGCGCACGAGGCGGGGCAAGACAAATGACAGAAGTTAGCTCAGCGCGTCATCCAGCAGCGCCTTGAGCTGCGCCAGATGCTTCGACATCAAACCGGTGGCGGTCGCCGCCGACGCCGCACGGCCCGCGTAACGCGGACGCCGGTTCGGCGCATGGATCTGGTTCAGCACCCATTCGAGATAGGGCTCGATGAAGTGCCACGAACCCATGTTGCGCGGCTCTTCCTGGCACCACACCACTTCGGCGTTCTTGAAGCGCGCCAGCTCCTGCACCAGCGCCTTGAGCGGCACCGGATAGAGCTGCTCGATACGCATGAAGTAGACGTCGTCGATGCCGCGCTTCTCGCGCTCGTCGTAGAGATCGTAATAGACCTTGCCCGAGCACAGAACGACGCGCTTGATCTTGTCGTCCGCCACCAGCCTGGTCTTTTCGTCGGGCTGCATCTGGGCGTCATCGTAGAGGATGCGGTGGAAAGTGGTGTCCGCGCCCAGTTCGTCGAGCCGCGAAACCGCGCGCTTGTGGCGCAGCAGCGACTTCGGCGTCATCACGATCAGCGGCTTGCGGATCTCGCGATGCAGCTGGCGCCGCAGCACGTGGAAGTAATTCGCCGGCGTGGTGGGATACACCACCTGCATGTTGTCTTCGGCGCACATCTGCAGGAAGCGCTCCAGCCGCGCCGAGGAATGCTCCGGCCCCTGCCCTTCATAGCCATGCGGCAGCAGGCAGACGAGGCCGGACATGCGCAGCCATTTGCGCTCGCCCGACGAGATGAACTGGTCGAACAGCACCTGGGCGCCGTTGGCGAAGTCGCCGAACTGCGCTTCCCACATCGCCAACGCCTTCGGCTCGGCCAGCGAATAGCCGTACTCGAAGCCGAGCACCGCCTCTTCCGACAATAGCGAGTTGATGACCTCGTAATGGCCCTGGTCGTGGCCGAGATGGTTGAACGGCGTGTAGCGGCTCTCGTCTTCCTGGTCGATCAGCACCGAATGGCGCTGCGAGAACGTGCCGCGCTCGCTGTCCTGTCCCGACAGGCGGACGTGATGGCCTTCCTGCATCAGCGTGCAGAACGCCAGCGCTTCGCCGGTCGCCCAGTCGATGCCGACGCCGTTGTCGATCGCCTTCAAGCGATTTTCCAGGAAACGCTGGATGGTGCGATGGACGCGGAAACCATCCGGCACCTTGGTGATCTTGCGGCCGATATCCTTGAGGATGTTGACGTCGACGCCGGTGACGCCGCGGCGGGCGTCTTCTTCCTGGTCGGCGGACTTGAAGCCCGCCCATTTGCCGTCGAGCCAGTCGGCCTTGTTCGGCTTGTAGCCGGTGCCGGCCTCGAGCTCGGCATCGAGCCGCGCGCGCCAGTCGGCCTTGGCCTTCTCGACCTCGCCTTCGGTCATGACGCCATCGGCGATCAGCCGCTTGGAGTAGATCTCGACCGTGCCGGGATGCGTCGCGATCTTCTTGTACATCACCGGCTGGGTGAACGCCGGCTCGTCGCCCTCGTTGTGGCCGTGGCGGCGATAGCAGAACATGTCGATGACGACAGGCTTGTGGAATTTCTGCCGGAACTCGATCGCGACCTTGGCCGCGAACACCACCGCTTCCGGATCGTCGCCGTTCACATGGAAGATCGGCGCGTCGATCATCTTGGCGACGTCGGACGGATACGGCGAGGAGCGCGAATAGCGCGGATACGTCGTGAAGCCGATCTGGTTGTTGACGATGAAATGCAGCGAACCGCCGGTGCGGTAACCCTTCAGGTCCGACAGAGCGAAGCATTCGGCCACCACGCCTTGCCCAGCGAACGCCGCGTCGCCATGCATCAGCATCGGCAGCACGGAAATGCGCATGTCCGGCGGATCGCCATGCTGGTCCTGCTTGGCGCGCACCTTGCCGAGCACGACGGGATCGACGATTTCCAGATGCGACGGGTTGGCGGTCAGCGACAGATGGATCTTGTTGCCGTCGAACTCGCGGTCGGACGAGGCGCCGAGATGGTATTTGACGTCGCCGGAGCCTTCGACCGCGTCCGGGTTGGCGGAGCCGCCCTTGAATTCATGGAACAGCGCGCGGTGCGGCTTGCCCATCACCTGCGTCAGCACGTTGAGCCGGCCGCGATGCGGCATGCCGAGCACGATTTCCTTCACGCCGAGATTGCCGCCGCGCTTGATGATCTGTTCGAGCGCGGGGATCAGCGATTCGGCGCCGTCGAGGCCGAAGCGCTTGGTGCCGGTGAACTTGATGTCGCAGAATTTTTCAAAGCCTTCGGCTTCGATCAGCTTGTTGAGGATCGCGCGGCGTCCTTCGCGCGTGAAGCTGATTTCCTTGTCCGGCCCCTCGATGCGCTCCTGGATCCAGGCCTTCTGCGCGGCGTTGGTGATGTGCATGAACTCGACGCCGACGGTCTGGCAGTAGGTCCGCTCGCAGATCGCGACGATCTCACGCAGCGTGCCGTATTCGAGGCCGAGCACGTGATCGAGGAAGATCTTGCGGTCGAAATCGGCGTCGGTGAAGCCGTAGGTGCGCGGATCGAGTTCTTCGCGATCGCGCGGCGCCTCGATGCCGAGCGGATCGAGTTTTGCGAAGAAATGACCGCGGATGCGATAGGCGCGGATCAGCATCAGGGCGCGAACCGAATCGCGCGTCGCCTGGGTGGCGTCGACGGTCGACAGTTCGGCGCCCTTGGCCTGCGCCTTGGCGGCGATCTTGGTGCCGACAGCCTTTTCGACCTGCGCCCAGTTGCCGTCCAGTGCGGAGGTCAGATCGTCGCGCGGGGTGATCGGCCAGTTATCGCGGCCCCAGGACGGGCCTTCGGCGTTCTTCTGGACGTCCGCCGGGGTGTCTTTCAGGCTCTTGAAGAATTCCTGCCACTCGGGATCGACCGAGGCGGGGTCCTGCTCATAGCGGGCGTAGAGACCGTCGATGTAGGTGGCGTTGGTGCCCTGCAAAAACGAGGAGAGGGCAAATGCTGCATTCGCGTCCTGGCGAGACATGATGGCGTCCTGGTAATTTTCGCTTTGCGCATGGAAAACGGCGCTGAGGCCGGTCCGGGAAGCCCGAACCAGCTCGGTAAAGCATCTTTACCCTATTTAGGACGGATATTCGCGCCTAAAAGAACCAAGGACTGAATTAAGACTTCAATTTTTCGGCAAGGGTGTGCCCGAGCCGCGCGGGTGACGGGGAGACCGTGATTCCGGCCGCTTCCATGGCGGTGGTCTTGGATCCGGCGTCGCCCTTGCCGCCGGAGATGATGGCGCCGGCATGGCCCATGCGCCGGCCGGGAGGGGCGGTGACGCCGGCGATGAAGCCGACCATCGGCTTCATGCGGCCCTTCTTGGCCTCGTCCTTGATGAACTGGGCGGCGTCTTCCTCGGCCGAGCCGCCGATTTCGCCGATCATGATGATCGAGGTGGTCTTGGGGTCGGCAAGGAACATTTCCAGCACGTCGATGAATTCGGTGCCCTTGACCGGGTCGCCGCCGATGCCGACCGCGGTGGTCTGGCCGAGGCCTTCCTGGGTGGTCTGGAACACGGCTTCATAGGTCAGCGTGCCCGAGCGGGAGACGATGCCGACACTGCCCGGCTTGAAGATGTTGGCCGGCATGATGCCGATCTTGCACTCGCCCGCGGTCATCACGCCCGGGCAGTTCGGCCCGATCAGCCGCGACTTCGACCCCGACAGCGAGCGCTTCACGCGCACCATGTCGAGCACCGGAATGCCCTCGGTGATGCAGACGATCAGCGGGATCTCCGCGTCGATCGCCTCGCAGATCGCATCCGCCGCGCCCGGCGGCGGGACATAGATCACGCGAAGCATCGGCGCCGGTCTTCTCGCGCGCTTCGGCGACGGTGTCGAACACCGGCAAACCGAGATGTGTCGATCCGCCTTTACCGGGCGAAGTGCCGCCGACCATCTTGGTGCCGTACGCGATCGCGGCCTCCGAATGGAACGTGCCGTTCTTGCCGGTAAAACCCTGGCAGATGACTTTGGTATTCTTGTCGATCAGAACGGACATGGTTGCGTACGCTTTCGCGGGTGATCGGGAAGGGTTGAACGGGGTCAGTGAATGCGCCGGTAGTGCCGGTGAGCACGTCGCTCCAGCCTTCGGCATCGGGTGAGAACTGGATCTTCATGGTGTAGTTGTCGTCGTCGACGACTTCGTAGACATGCCGCGCGTTGCCGCGCAGCGAGCCGCGCACCAGCGTCAGCTTGTTGCCGACCCAGGCGCCGGAGGCCGGCGCCGGCGAGTAGTAGCCGAGCGAATCGTGCCAGAACAATTTGTAGGTCCGGTCGTCGCGGTCGTAGGTGAACACGCCGTGGGTGGCGAAGGTTTCCTTGGTATCGCGCGTCTGCAACGTGTCCTGAATCAAATAGAAGCCGTTGAGGTCGATGCGCGCGACGACCCGCGAGGTCGCAGGCCCCCCCGCGGTCCAGCGCGACGGATAGACCATTTCCTCGCCGGCCCATTCGCCCGCGAAAGCGGCGAGCTTGCGGTGCTCTTCCAGCGGGGTCGGTGCGGCGAGATGGTCAGCCATCGCTAGCCTCCCTTGACGGCTTTCACGATTTTCTGCGCGGCATCGTCGAGATTGTCGGCCGGCACCACGTTGAGGCCGCTTTCGCGGATGATCTGCCTTGCCGGCATCGACATTGGTGCCTTCCAGCCGCACCACCAGCGGCACTTTCAGGCCGACTTCCTTGACCGCGGCGACCACGCCCTCGGCGATGATGTCGCACTTCATGATGCCGCCGAAGATGTTGACCAGAATGCCCTTCACGTTCGGATCGGCGGTGATGATCTTGAAGGCGGCCGCGACCTTTTCCTTGCTGGCGCCGCCGCCGACGTCGAGGAAGTTGGCGGGCTCCATGCCGTAGAGCTTGATGATGTCCATGGTCGCCATGGCAAGGCCGGCGCCGTTGACCATGCAGCCGATGGTGCCGTCGAGCGTGACGTAGTTGAGATCGTATTTCGACGCCTCGACTTCCTTGGCGTCTTCCTCGGTCAAATCGCGCAACGGCACCGCGATCTCGGGGTGACGGAACAGCGCGTTGTCGTCGAACGACACCTTGGCATCGAGCACGCGGAGCTGGCCCTGCTTGGTCACGACGAGCGGGTTGATTTCCAGCATCGCCATGTCCTTGGCGGTGAAGGCCGTGTAGAGCTGCGCCACCAGCTTTTCCGCCTGCTTGGCGAGATCGCCGGAGAGGTTGAGCGCCTTCGCCACGGTGCGGCCGTGATGGCCCATGATGCCGGTCGCCGGATCGACCGAGAAGGTCACGATCTTTTCGGGCGTGTTGTGCGCGACTTCCTCGATGTTGACGCCGCCTTCGGTCGAGACCACGAACGACACTTCCGAGGTTTCGCGGTCGACCAGGATCGAGAGATAGAACTCCTTGTCGATGTCGGAGCCATCCTCGATGTAGAGGCGGTTGACCTGCTTGCCCTGGGGGCCGGTCTGGATCGTGACCAGGGTCGCGCCCAGCATCTGCTTGGCGAATTCGTTGACCTCGGCGACCGACTTGGCGATGCGGACGCCGCCCTTGTCGCCGGCGGAAGCTTCCTTGAACTTGCCCTTGCCGCGGCCGCCGGCATGGATCTGGCTCTTCACCACCCAGACCGGGCCGGGAAGCTGCTTTGCGGCGGCGTCGGAATCCGAGGCCTTGAGAACCGGCACGCCGCGCGAAATCGGCACCCCGAATTCATGCAGCAGGGCCTTGGCCTGGTATTCATGGATATTCATCTGGACGCTCCCCAAAACCCTGTGCGGCGATTTCTACAGCTCACCGGCATTGGTAGTTGGCATACCATATACCAATAGAACTGCAACCCCATAACGCTTTCGCCCCCGGCAGGGAGCGAAAGCTTTAGTTAAATCAACGTCCAAGCAGGTCGGGCGCGATCTTCTTGCAGGCATCGACCAGCCCCTGAACGGCGCCGACCGACTTGTCGAAAGCCTCGCGATCCTTGCCGCCCAGTTCGATCTCGACGATGCGCTCGACGCCCTTCGAGCCGATGACGACGGGAACGCCGACATACATGTCCTTTACGCCGTATTCGCCGTTGAGGTAGGCGGCGCAGGGCAGCACGCGCTTCTTGTCCCGCAGATAGCTCTCGGCCATCGCGATCGCGGAAGCGGCCGGGGCGTAGAACGCGGAACCGGTCTTGAGCAGGTTGACGATCTCGGCGCCGCCGTTGCGGGTGCGGTCGACGATCTCGTCGATGCGGGCCTGCGAGGTCCAGCCCATCTTGACCAGGTCAGGCAGCGGGATACCGGCGACGGTGGAGTAGCGGGTCAGCGGCACCATGGTGTCGCCGTGGCCGCCGAGCACGAAGGCGGTGACGTCTTCGACCGAGACGTTGAATTCGTCGGCCAGGAAGTAGCGGAAGCGCGAGGAGTCGAGCACGCCGGCCATGCCGACCACCTTCTTGTGCGGCATGCCGGAAGCCTTCTGCAGCGCCCATACCATCGCATCCAGCGGGTTGGTGATGCAGATGACGAAGGCGTCGGGGGCGTACTTCTTGATGCCGGCGCCGACCTGCTCCATGACCTTGAGATTGATGCTCAGGAGATCGTCGCGGCTCATGCCGGGCTTGCGCGGCACGCCGGCGGTGACGATGCAGACCTTGGCGCCATCGAGCGCGTCATAGGAATTGGCGCCGCTGAGGTTGGCGTCGAAACCGTCGACCGGGGACGACTGCGCGATATCGAGCGCCTTGCCCTGGGGAACGCCTTCCGCGATGTCGAACATGACGACGTCGCCGAGCTCCTTCAGGCCGATGAGGTGAGCCAGCGTTCCGCCGATCTGACCGGAGCCAATCAAAGCAATCTTGTCGCGCGCCATGGGAAATTTGTCCTTCTGAGACGAAGTGAGGGGTGTGGATAAGGAAGTTGGATGGCTGGTTATCCCTTTCGATAGGCCGGTTCAAGACGGACTATGCCCAATTCTAAGGCCACGCTTTGATTTTGATCATGTATGCCAGAGCCGCCCCACGTCATGGCACGCCAACCGATCGCAATGAAGGCGGCGAGACTACGTCTCCACCAGCCCCGTGCTCGACCCGCTGGCGGAGAGTCCTTCCGGCCATGAGGCAGCGCCAGATAGGATTCCGAGCTCATTTCGATCAGCCGTGACGAAGTCCGCTTGAACTCGTTGGCCTCGACACCGTCGGTCGCCAGATACAGCGACACCGGATCGGCTCCGGCCGAGGCCATCAGCTTCACGGCGTTGTCGTAGAGCGTGTCGATCAACGAAATGAAGCGCTTGGCGGCGTTGCGCTCGGGATAATCCATCACCGGAATGCGGTCGATCAGGATGGTGTGATAGTCGTGCGCCAGCCGCAGATAGTCGGACGCCGCCAGCGGCTTTTCGCAGATATCGGCAAAGGAAAACCGCGCGACGCCATGCGCCGAACAGGGCACGCGCAGAACGCGGCCCTTGATCGCGATGTCGCGCGGCTTGCACGGCGCATTGCCGGTCATCCTGCGCCAGGCCTTGTCGAGCGCGGCGCCGGCTTCATCATCCGGCGGCACCAGCCACATCTTCACGCCGGCGAGCTTTTCCAGCCGGAAATCGGTGCGCGCGTCGAGCCGCAGCACATCCATGCGATCTTCGATCTGCGTGATGAAGGGCAGGAACAGCGCGCGGTTGAGGCCGCCCTTGTAGAGGTTTTCGGGCGCGACGTTCGAGGTCGCCACCACCACGGTGCCGAGTTCGAACAGTTTTGAGAACAGCCGGCCGAGGATCATGGCGTCGGCGATGTCGGTGACGTGGAATTCGTCGAAGCACAACAGCCACGCCTCGTCGAAGATGGCGTTCGCCGTCAGCTCGATCACGTCGCCGTCGGCGATTTCGCCGCGCGCGATGTTCTGGCGGTAGGCGTAGATCTTCTCGTGCGCCTCGGCCATGAATTCGTGGAAATGGGCGCGGCGCTTGTGCTGGATCGTCGAGTGCTGAAAGAACAGGTCCATCAGCATGGTCTTGCCGCGGCCGACCTCGCCATGAACGTAAAGCCCGCACGGCGGCGCCTCGCTCTTGTCGCCGAACAGCCGTCCCAGCAGACTGAGCTTGCGCGCCGGCTTGTAGCTCGACAGCCGCTCTTCGAGCGCGGCGAATGCCTCGGCGGCCTCTGCCTGCGCCGGATCGGCCTCGATTGCACCGGAGGAAACCAGCGCCTGATATTGTGCGTGGAACGAGGTGGGGTCGGTCGACAGCATGGCCCCCTTTCGGCCTCAAGCGCGCGGAAATTGCAAGCCGTGAATTGGTGATGGGGTCATGCAACGGCGGCGCGCACGTCCGGACGCTCGCCAGCCCGCACTGGAGCCTCACGCACTCAGCGCGTAGGAATCCTCGACCACATAGGGGCCGCCGCCGGTGGAGGCGCGCGACGAAAACAGCACGAAGCGCGAGGCCATGAATGTCCGGCTCGGGAAATAGCCGCGCACCGAAAGATAATCCGCGACATCCCGGCTCGACGCATCGTGCAGCCGCGCCAGCGTCACGTGCGGCGTGAATTTGCGGCCCTCGGGATCGAGCCCGAGCCGCTGCATCAGCCGTTCGAGTTCGGCCTGCAGCTCGATCAGCGGCCGGCACGGCTCGACGGACGCGACCACCGCGCGCGGTTTCTTGCCGCCAAAGCTCTGCAGGCCCTGCACCTTGACCTCGAACGGCTTGCGGTTGACCCGAAACAGCATCGAGGCGATTTCATTCGCCGACATGCCGTCGATATCGCCGATGAAGCGCAGGGTGACGTGATAATTTTCGGGATCGATCCAGCGGGCGCCGGGAAGGCCGCCACGCAAATTGGAAAGGCTCTGGCCGATCTCGGCCGGGATTTCCAGTCCAGCAAACAAACGCGGCATCGCAAAATCCTCGATGCAAAGGCGTCAGCTTTGGAGGCTCACGCCTGGAAGCAAACCCGGTGACGAATCACCGATCAGCTAATTTCTATCCGACTTATATGACCGTGCGAAGCACGCGCCGCGCGCAGACCGGAAAGCTACGGGGATAACCATCGGTAAGGTTATTGGTTTGCATTCTTTCAACTCCGCTGCCCGGAGATCGTGCCGAGAAATGCCTCCACCATAGGCAGAATGTTCTTCACGATGACATCCACGCCCTCCGCGGTCGGATGCATTCCGTCGGCCTGGTTGAGTTTTGCTTCGGCCGCCACCCCTTCCAGGAAGAACGGATAGAGCGGCACGCCAAAGGATTTCGAAAGCTCCGGATAGATCGCGTTGAAGCGCGCGGCATAGTCGCTGCCGTAATTGGGCGGGGCGAGCATGCCGCACATCAGCACGGCGATCTTGCGCGCCTTCAGCCGCGTCAGGATATCGGTCAGCGCGGTGCGGGTGACGGCGGGATCGATCCCGCGCAAGGCATCGTTGGCGCCAAGTTCGAGAATCACCGCCTCGGTTCCCTCGGGGATCGACCAGTCCAGCCGGTCGCGCCCGCCGGAAGTGGTGTCGCCGGATACCCCGGCATTGATCATGTCGACCTTTATCCCCTTGTCGGCCAAGGCTTTTTGCAAGCGGGCGGGAAACGCCGCCGAGGCCTGCAGGCCGAGGCCGGCGCTCAGGGAATCGCCGAGCACGACCATTTTGACCGGTTTGGTGGCAGGGGCTTGAGCCTGGGCCAAAACCGGTCCGGCCGTCATCAAAACCACAATCAACGCGCCTATGTGCGCAAACATCCTTTTCAAGCCCTCGACCCGAGTGGCTGAAGTGCCATATGACCGAGCCATGGACAGTCTCATCGAATCCTCTTCACTGACCGGCGTCGCGCCGGACACCATAACCATTTCCAACGTCAACCTCTCGCTCGGCTCGGGCGCCGCACGTGTACATATCCTGAAAGATATCAGCCTTCGTGTGGCATCGGGCGAGGCGATCGGCCTGATCGGGCCGTCAGGTTCGGGGAAATCGACCTTGCTGATGGTGATGGCGGGGCTGGAACGTCCTGACAGCGGAGAGGTGGTGGTCAACGGCACGCCGTTCAATGCCCTCGACGAGGATGCGCTGGCGCGCTTCCGCGGCCGCCAGGTCGGCATCGTGTTCCAGTCGTTTCATCTGATCCCGACCATGACGGCGCTGGAAAACGTCGCGGTGCCGCTGGAGCTCGCCGGCAACCCGGACGCGGCAGCGCGCGCGGCGCAGGAGCTGGCGTCCGTCGGGCTCGGCGAGCGGCTGCATCACTATCCGACGCAACTTTCCGGCGGCGAGCAGCAGCGCGTGGCGCTGGCCCGCGCGCTGGCGCCCGATCCCGCCATTCTCGTCGCGGACGAGCCGACCGGCAATCTCGACGAAACCACCGGCAAGCAGATCGTCGATCTGCTGTTCACCAAGCACGCCGAGCGCGGCATGACCTTGGTGCTGGTGACGCATGACACCTCGCTCGCACAGCGCTGCGACCGCGTGGTGCGGTTGCGTTCCGGCCGCATCGACGGACATTCATGACCATCGTTTCCGAACCCGTCACTCGCAGCCGCGGATCATCGCTTGCCCTGCGCTACGCGCTGCGCGAACTGCGCAGCGGCCTGCGCGGCTTCTACGTCTTCATCGCCTGCATCGCGCTCGGCGTGATGGCGATTGCCGGCGTCGGCTCGGTGGCGGCGAGCCTCAGCGAAGGTTTGACGCGCGAGGGCCGCACGCTGCTCGGCGGCGACGTGGCGTTCTCGCTGATCCAGCGCGAAGCCAAGCCGGAGGAAATCGACTTCCTGCGCGCACGCGGCCAGGTTTCGGTCGCAGCCGCACTGCGCGTCATGGCGCGCAGCAATGACGGCAAGCTGGCGCTGGTCGAGCTCAAGGCCGTGGACGGCAACTACCCGATGCTCGGGGAAGTCACGCTCGATCCCAAAATGCCGATGGCGGATGTATTGGCCGAGCGCGACGGCGCGTTCGGCGCGGCGGTGGATTCCACGCTGCTGGCGCGGCTCGATCTCAAGCTCGGCGACCGCATCGGAATCGGCAATGCCAGCGTTCCAGATCCGCAGCGTGGTCATGGCCGAGCCGGACAAGCTCGCCGGCAATGTTGGCCTCGGCCCGCGCGTTCTGGTCAGCGAAGCGAGCCTGCGCGCGACCGGCTTGCTGCAGCCCGGCAGCCTGGTGCGCTGGATGTACCGCGTGAAGCTGCCGAACAATGCGGCCGACGACCGCGCCGCGACCCAGTTGATCGACGGCGCACGGAGCGCTCTGCCGGAGGCCGGCTGGTGGATCCGCAGCAGCAGCAACGCTTCGCCGCAACTGGAACGCACCATCAGCCGCTTCAGCCAGTTCCTGACGCTGGTCGGCCTCGCCGCCCTTCTGGTCGGTGGCGTCGGCGTCGCCAACGCGGTCAAGAGCCACATCGATCGCCGCCGCGACGTGATCGCCTCGTTCAAGGCGCTGGGCGCCACCGGCCGCGACGTCTTCACGATCTACCTGACGCAGGTGGTCCTGCTCGCCGGCGTCGGTTCCGTGATCGGGCTGGCGGCCGGCGCGGCGTTGCCGTTCATCATCGTCGGCGTGTTCGGCAAGCTGCTGCCGCTGCCGGTCATCCCCGCCTTGCACGCGGACGAACTGGCGCTGTCGTTCGTCTACGGCCTGCTCACCGCGCTCGCTTTCGGATTATGGCCGCTCGGACGGGTGCACGACGTGCCGGTCGCGGCGCTGTTTCGCGAGGAGGTGTCGCGCGAATGGCACCGGCCGCGCTGGAGCTATCTGGCGCTGATGGCCGCGGTGATCGCGCTGCTGGTCGCCGTGGCCATCGGGCTTTCCTACGACAAGCGGGTGGCGGCCGTATTCGTGGTCTCCTCGGTGTTGGTGTTCGCGCTGCTGCGGGGCGTGGCGGCCGGGCTGATGGCGCTGGCGCGCCGCATGCCGCGCAGCCGGATCACCATGCTGCGGCTGGCGATCGCCAATATCTACCGGCCCGGCGCGCTGACGCCCTCGGTCGTGATGTCGCTCGGCCTCGGGCTCGCGGTGCTGGTCACGATCACCCAGATCGACGGCAATCTGCGCCGGCAGTTCCTGGCGGCGTTGCCGGAGAAAGCCCCCTCGTTCTACTTCATCGACATTCCGACCGCCGATGCCGACCGGTTCGGCGACTTCCTCAAGAAAGTGGCGCCGCAATCGACGGTGGACGACGTGCCGATGCTGCGCGGACGCATCGTCGCCGCGCGCGGCGTCAAGGCCGACGACCTCAAGCCCTCGCAGGATTCCGAGTGGGTGCTGCAGAGCGACCGCGGCCTGACCTACACCAACGAGGTTCCGAAGGGCTCGAAGGTGGTCGAGGGCGAATGGTGGAGCGCGGACTATAAGGGCCCGCCGCTGGTCTCGCTGGAGAAGAAGATCGCCGACGGCCTCAAGCTCAAGATCGGCGACGAGATCGTCGTCAACGTGCTCGGCCGCGACATCGCGGCCAAAATCAGCAATCTGCGCAACGTCGACTGGCAGGGGCTCGGCATCAATTTCGTGCTGGTGTTCTCGCCCAACGCCTTCAAGGGCGCGCCGCACAGCCATGTCGCGACCCTGTCCGAGGTTCATCCGGACCCGGCCGGCGACGCCCGGATCATCAAGCAGGTAGCGGACGCCTTCCCGATGGTGACCAGCGTGCGGGTGCGCGAGGCGTTGGAAACCGTCGGCACCGTCATCACCAATCTCGTGCTCGCCATCCGCGGCGCCAGCGCGGTGACGCTGATCTCGGCCATCCTGGTGCTGGGCGGGGCGCTGGCCGCCGGCCACCGCCACCGGGTCTACGACGCCGTGATCCTGAAGACGCTGGGGGCGACCCGGGCGCGGCTGCTCGGCGCCTACGCCCTCGAATACCTCATGATCGGCCTCGCCACGGCGGTATTCGGCGTGATCGCGGGCTCGGTCGCGGCCTGGCTGATCGTGACCCGGCTGATGACGCTGAGTTTCATCTGGCAGGCCGGCAGCGCCGCCGGCGTGGTCGCCGCCGCCCTGATCGTCACGGTGGGCCTCGGACTCGCCGGGACGTTGCTGGCCCTGAACCAGAAGCCGGCCAGCGTGTTGCGGAATTTGTGACAATATGTAGCGGCGGAAAGGCGGCATTAACGCTGCTTTTGCCTGGGAACGACGGCAGAAGCGACATTCAGCCGCGCGTGGAAGCTTGCAGCGAATGTGTTAGTTTCCCACATATCAGCCAAGATCAGAGACGGGCTTGATGACCTGGAATTAATGTCAGCAAGTCAGGACATCTGAGATAGAAATCCAACCGGCGCCGCAAACCCTTGCGCCACGCCGGGCAACCAACGGGAATTCGACCATGTCGGACCTAGACCGTAACTACGCTTCTCCTTTCGGCCGGGCCGCCGGGCGCGTTGATGCCGCGACCGTCGATGCCGGTCTGCGCGCCTACATGCTGCGCATCTACAACTACATGAGCATCGGCCTGGCCATCACCGGCCTGGCGGCGCTCGGCGTCTACATGGCCGCCGTGACCACCGATCAGGCCGGCGCCGCCGCCAAGTTCGGCAACGCCTTTCTGACGCCGTTCGGCTACGCGATGTATGTCAGCCCGCTGAAGTGGCTGTTCATCCTCGCGCCGCTGGTGATGGTGTTCGCCATTTCGGCCGGCATCAACCGGCTGCGGCCCGCGACCGCCCAGATGCTGTTCTGGGTGTTTGCGGCGCTGATGGGCATCTCGCTGTCGTCGATCTTCCTGGTGTACACCCACACCTCGATCGTGCGGGTGTTCTTCATCACCGCGGCGACGTTCGGTGCGCTGAGCCTCTACGGCTACACCACCAAGCGTGACATGAGCGGCATGGGCTCGTTCCTGTTCATGGGCCTGATCGGCATCATCATCGCCAGCGTGGTCAACCTGTTCCTGGCGAGCTCGATGCTGCAGTTCATCGTCTCGGTGGTCGGCGTGCTGGTGTTCGCGGGCCTCACCGCCTGGGATACCCAGCGGCTGAAGAACGACTACATCTACGGCTACGCCTCCCAGGGTGGCGAGATTGCGGAAAAGGCGGCGATCACCGGTGCGTTGTCGCTGTACCTGAACTTCATCAACCTGTTCACGCTGCTGCTGCAGCTGCTCGGCCAGCGCGACTAGCGCTCCCGGCCAGGTTCAAGAGACGAAGCCCCGGCCCAACGGCCGGGGCTTTTCTTTTGCCTTCGCTTCTTTTCCCTTCTCCCCTTGTGGGAGAAGGTGGCGCGAAGCGCCGGATGAGGGCTCCGCGATCCTTTGTGAGAGAACTCGCGGAGAGAACCCCTCACGTCTCACGCGCTTTGCGCGATCCACCCTCTCCCACAGGGGAGAGGGAAGAAACTCGCTTTTCTTTTGCCGGCGGCAAAAATACTCTGCCCATGTCCATACCTGAAATCCGTACCGCCACCGAGGCGGACCTGCCCGCCATCACCGAAATCTACGAACATGCGGTCCGCTTCGGCACCGCGACGTTCGAGCTGATCCCGCCGGATCTCGACCGAGATGACGCGGCGGTTCCAGGCGCTGGCGGATGGCGGCTTCCCCTATTTCGTCGCCGTCGTCGAGGGCAAGGTGATCGGCTATGCCTATGCCGGCCCCTACCGGCCGCGGCCGGCGTATCGTTTTACGGTGGAAAATTCCGTCTATCTGCAACCGGCGATCCACCGCCGCGGCATCGGCCTGCAATTGATGCAGCGGCTGATCGCCGACTGCGAGGCCCGCGGTTTTCGGCAGATGATCGCCGTGATCGGCGATTCCGCCAACGCCGGCTCGATCGGCGTTCACACCAAATGCGGGTTCCAGATGATCGGGACGCATCCGAATGTCGGGCTCAAATTCGGCCGCTGGCTGGATACGGTGATGATGCAGCGCGCGCTCGGTGAGGGTGGGACGACGGTGCCGGCCACACCGTAGGTTTCGTAGGGTGGGCAGAGCGAAGCGTGCCCACCATTCTACTCGTGTTCGGATGGATGGTGGGCACGGCGCAAGCGCGCCTTTGCCCACCCTACGGCAGCCCGGCTGACTAAACCACCGCCAGCTTCCGATCGATCACCAGCAGCACGCGGTCCAGCTCATGGCCGCGGCGCAGGATCAGGCCGGTCGCCGAGATCACGCTGTACATGCCCTGCTTGCGGGCCAGCCGGGGATCCTTCTCGATCCGGTAGATCGGAACTTCCGAGGCGCGGCGAAACACCGAAAACACCGCGCGGTCTTTCAGGAAGTCGATGGCGTAGTCGCGCCACTCGCCGTCGGCGACCATGCGCCCATACAGATTGAGGATACGGTTGAGTTCGAGACGATTGAACGTGACGCGATTTTGCTGCGGCGCTGCAGTGGCGGGGCGCACCGCTGCGCGGATCCCGCTTGGATCGGTGTCCTCCGATATCGAGCTCATGGAGTGCCTCCTGTCGTCCCGGACATGATTGCGCTAACCGAAGGACGCCGCAAGGGGGTGCAAAACCACCGAAAACCGTCCGGACGCCCCTGCATCGCCGGAAACATCGAGTCACGGGATCGTTAGCGGAATCTTATTGCTGCCCCACTTCCGCCAACCGCCTGCCCCTCTGGGTTGCGACAAAAGGATACTGCGTTGGCCCGGTCCTTTCGGTTCCGGATTCCTCAGCCCCCAGCCCCCCGGGGCCGTCGGGATCGGGCCTGTTCGCAGAGGGAGTTAATCCCGATACTGGGCCAACGAAAGTTGGTCCTTTTTCGTTTGCGGGTCAGGTTTTGAAGATCGAGCTTCGACACGATGGCATGCGGCGCGTTTGATCGGCGCCTGGCGCGGCGACATCCATTCCGGAAAACTCAGAGAAGCAAACTAGCGCAGCGCCGTATAGGCCGCGCCGAGCATGGCGCCCGGCTTTTCGCGGTTGCCGTCCTGGAGATAGACGACAGCGGCATCGACGCCGTCGTGCGAGATATTTTCCAGCGGAACGGTCCAGTTTCCCGCGCTGCCGTTCCAGTCGCCGACCTTCACGAGATTGCGCACCACGTTATAGTAGGTGATCTGCTGACCTCGGTTCTCGCCGCGTCCGATCGAAATCGGCACCGCGCGCGACACCGAGCATAGCCAGATTTCTCCGCGCCCCGTCGCCGCCTTGCTCGCCTCGACCGAAACGTTGAGCAGCTTGCCCGACAACGTCATCGTCACCGGCACCGACATCACACCCTCGGCCTTGCCCGTGCTCTTGATCGCGCTCTCGATGGCGGCGCGATCGCTGCCGATCACCTGCGCCGAGCCGTTGACGATCATCTGCGGGGTATAGAGGTTGCGGTCGCCGCGCGTATGCGAATAGGCCTTCTGCCGCGCGCTGAAGCGCGAGTCCGCCAGCGTGTCCTTCCAGCCGAGATAGTCCCAATAATCGATCGGCATGCTCAGCGCGATCACGTTCGGGTCCTTGGCAAGTTCGCCGACGATCTGGTCGGCCGGCGGACACGACGAACAGCCCTGCGAGGTAAACAATTCGACCACCGTGCGCGGATCGGCATGCGCCGGGCGGATGACCGCGATGATCGCGCAGACTCCGAGCGCGCCGGACCACCGCGATATCAGATTATTGACCATCAACGCTGTCATTGTGCGAACCGGTAGTGGCGTCTTCCGTCGGCATTTGTACGGGGCATGATCAAACCTCGAAAAAGCGTGCCCCAAACACGCGAAAGCGGCCCTGTCATAGGCCGCCTTCCCCCTGGTCGCCACTCACTTCGAAGTGAGGCACTGATCACAAATCCGCGTCTCAAAGCGTTTTCAAGCTAAGTGGTTACTTACCGGTTTGCATGAAGAAACGCATCAAAAAGAGAGCCCTACGCCGCGAGTTTGCGCAGCACGTAATGCAGGATGCCGCCGTTCCGGTAGTACTCGAGTTCGTCGAGCGTATCGATGCGGCACAGCAGCGGCACGCGCTGCAGCGCTCCATCGCCGGAGACGACCTCCGCCGTCAGCATCTGGCGCGGCTTCAGGTCGCCCTGGAGGCCCCGGATCGTCACCTTCTCGTCACCCTTGAGGCCGAGCGACGACCATGACGTGCCGTCCTCGAAGGTGAGTGGCAACACACCCATGCCGACCAAATTGGAGCGATGGATGCGCTCAAAGCTCTGGCAGATCACGGCGCGAACGCCGAGCAGACGAGTGCCCTTGGCAGCCCAGTCGCGCGACGAACCGTTGCCGTATTCGGCGCCGGCAAACACCACCAGCGGCACGCTCTCCTGCTGGTACTTCATCGCCGCGTCGTAGATCGACATCTCCTCGCCGTCGGGCCAGTGCTTGGTCAAGCCCGCCTTCCGGGATGTTGCCGTCGGCGCCTTTCAGCATGAAGTTCTTGATGCGGATGTTGGCGAACGTGCCGCGCATCATGATTTCATGATTGCCGCGCCGCGTGCCGTACTGGTTGAAGTCGGCCGGACGCACCTGGTGCTCGCTGAGGAATTTTCCGGCCGGCGAGGTCAGCTTGATCGAACCGGCCGGCGAGATGTGGTCGGTGGTGATCTTGTCGCCGAACATCGCGAGAATGCGTGCATCGATCACGTCGACGACGGGATCGGGCTCTTTCTTCATGCCCTCGAAATAGGGCGGGTTCTGCACATAGGTCGACGACATGTTCCAGCGATAGGTCTCGCTGTCGACCGTCTTGATCTTGCGCCAGTTGGTATCGCCCTTGAACACGTCGGCATACTTCTTCTTGAAGATCGTCGCGGTGACGAACTTCTTCATGTAGGCGTTGATCTCCTTGGTCGTCGGCCAGATGTCCTTCAGGTACACCGGCTTGCCGTCCTTGCCGTTGCCGATCGGCTCGACTGCGAGATCCTTGGTCACGGTGCCCGCCAGCGCGTAGGCCACGACCAGTGGCGGCGAGGCCAGATAGTTTGCCTGCACGTCCGGCGAGACGCGGCCCTCGAAGTTGCGGTTGCCCGACAGCACGGCGGCGGCAACGATGCCGTTGTCGTTGATCGACTTCGAAATCTCTTCCGGCAGCGGGCCTGAGTTGCCGATGCAGGTGGTGCAGCCGAAGCCGACCAGGTTGAAGCCGACCTTGTCGAGATCCTTCTGCAGTCCGGAATTGGCGAGATATTCCGCGACGACCTGGCTTCCGGGCGCGAGCGAGGTCTTGACCCACGGTTTTGCTTTCAGACCCTTGGCGGCAGCGTTGCGCGCCAACAGACCAGCTCCGATCAGAACGCTAGGATTGGAAGTGTTGGTGCAGGAGGTGATGGCGGCGATCGCGACATCGCCATGGCCGAGATCGAAGTCGCGGCCCTCGACCGGATAGCGGGTGTCCGCGCCCTCGGGCTTCTTGTATTCGCCGGCGAGCGCGGTGGCGAAGCCGCTGGCAACTGCGGGCAGCGCGACGCGCCCTTCGGGGCGCTTCGGGCCGGCCATCGACGGCACCACGTCGGCGAGATCGAGTGTCAGCGTTTCCGTGAACACCGGATCAGCGGATTTCGCGGTACGGAACAGGCCCTGCGCCTTGCTGTAGGCCGTGACCAGCGCGACGCGGTCCGCCTTGCGGCCGGAGGTCTTGAGGTAATCGATGGTCGCGGAATCGACCGGGAAGAAGCCGCAGGTCGCGCCGTATTCCGGCGCCATGTTGCCGATGGTCGCCTTGTCGGCGACCGAGAGGAAGTCGAGGCCGGGGCCGAAGAATTCGACGAACTTGCCGACCACGCCCTGCTTGCGCAGCATCTGCGTGACGGTCAGCACCAGGTCGGTCGCGGTGACGCCTTCCTTGAGCTGGCCCTTCAATTTGAAGCCGATGACTTCCGGCAGCAGCATCGACAGCGGCTGGCCGAGCATGCAGGCTTCCGCCTCGATGCCGCCGACGCCCCAGCCGAGCACGGCAAGGCCGTTGACCATGGTGGTGTGCGAATCGGTGCCGACCAGCGAATCCGGATAGGCGACTTCGAAGGTGCCGGTCTTCTTGCCGACCGTCATCTTCTCCTTCTTCGTCCACACCGTCTGCGAGAGATATTCGAGATTGACCTGGTGGCAGATGCCGGTGCCGGGCGGCACCACGGAGAAATTCGAGAACGCCTTCTGGCCCCACTTCAGGAATTCGTAGCGTTCCTGGTTCTGCTTGTATTCCTCGACCACGTTCTTGCCGAACGCCTTGTTGTCACCGAAGAAGTTGACGATGACGGAGTGGTCGATGACGAGATCGACCGGCACCAGCGGGTTGATCTTCTCGGCGTCGCCGCCGAGCGCCTGCATCGCGTTGCGCATCGCGGCGAGATCGACCACCGCCGGCACGCCGGTGAAATCCTGCATCAGCACGCGCGCCGGGCGGAAGGCGACTTCATGCTCGAGTTTACGCTTCCTCAACCATTTCGACACGGCGACGATGTCTGCTTTCTTGACCGTGCGGTCGTCTTCATTGCGCAGCAGGTTTTCCAGCAGCACCTTCATCGAATAGGGCAGCTTGGAAATTCCCTTCAGACCGTTCTTCTCGGCAGTGGGCAGGCTGTAATACACGTAGGTCTTGCTGCCGACCTTGAGGGTCTTGCGGCATTTGAAGCTGTCGAGCGAGGTCATGTGAGGAAATCCCAAATTTCGATTATACCCGGCAAGGGTATTTAAACACCGTCAGCCTAGGCTGGCTTCTTGGCTTGCAGCCGCCGATTGTGTGCTGCATCAAGTTCCGGGCTTATAGAATCTTTCTAGAAGCGCCGCCACACCGACAAGCGTGCTGCAGCAATGCGGACCCACAAATTCTGACGCGGTACCCATCAATTTCAGAGGGCTGTGAAGGCGACATATGCGGCTCTCGGGGCGTCACATCGACTGTATCAGGGGCGGCCGCACGGTGTTCTCCGGCCTCGATTTCGAAGCCGCCTCGGGCGAGGCGCTGGCCGTGGTCGGCCCGAACGGCTCCGGCAAAACCTCGCTGTTACGCCTGATCGCGGGCCTGCTGATGCCGGCCGGCGGATCGGTGGCCCTGGAGGGCGGCGAGGCCGAGCTGACGCTGCCGGAGCAATCCCACTATCTCGGCCACCGCGACGCGCTGAAACCGGCGCTCAGCGTGCACGAGAACCTCGCCTTCTGGCGGGATTTTCTGGGCGGGGCGATCGGCGACCTCGGCCAAATGCCTTGCCGCCGTGGGACTGGCCCACGCCACGCACCTGCCGGCGGCCTATCTGTCGGCCGGCCAGCGGCGGCGGCTGTCGATCGCCCGCCTGCTGGTGGTGCGCCGCCCGGTCTGGCTGCTGGACGAGCCGACCTCGGCGCTCGATACCGCCGGGCAGGATTTGTTCGTCGGCGTGATGCGCGAGCACCTCGCCGGCGGCGGCATCATCGTCGCCGCCACGCATGCCCCGCTCGGCATCGAGAGCCGGGAACTGCGGATGGGAGGTGGGAAGTGACCGCCCTCGCCGCGCTGATTCGCCGGGACATCAGAATCGCGCTCCGCGTCGGCGGCGGCGCGCTGATCGGCGTGCTGTTTTTCCTCACCGTCACGGTGCTGATGCCGTTTGCGATCGGGCCGGATCTTGCGCTGCTGACCCGGCTCGGACCCGCGATCCTCTGGCTCGGCGCGCTGTTGGCGAGCCTGCTCACGCTGGACCGCCTGTTCACGGCCGACCACGAGGATGGCTCGCTCGACCTGATCGTGATGGGCCGGGCGCCGCTGGAACTGGCCTGCGCCGCAAAAGCGCTGGCGCACTGGCTTGCCGCCGGCGTGCCGCTGATCGTGGCGACGCCGGTGCTGGGCCTGCTGCTCAATCTCGACGCCACCGCAACCTCGGCGGTGGCGCTGACGCTGCTGGTGGGAACGCCGGCGCTGACGTTTACGGGCATGATCGGCGCGGCGCTCGCCGTGACACTCCATCGCGGCGGTCTGCTGCTCGCCGTGCTGGTGCTGCCGCTCTCGATCCCGGTCCTGATTTTCGGCGTCGCGGCGTCGCAGGCGGCGATTACGGGTCCATTATCGTTTGGAACACCGTTTTCGATCCTGTGCGCGCTGTCGCTGGTCAGTCTCGTCGTCGGACCTTTCGCGGCCGCCGCGAGCCTGCGCCATGGGTTGGACTGATATGACCCAGACTGACATGACCCACGACAACTTGACGCCGATCAACTCTCGCGGAGGCAAGATGAAACAAACCCTGCCGCATTGCCTGCCCTGCCGCTGACGACTATCAGGATTGCCATGACGCTGACCGATCTCGCCAATCCCACCAAATTCCTGTCGCTGACGGCGCGCGTGCTGCCGTGGCTGGCGGGCGCGACCGCGATTTTGCTGCTGATCGGATTCTATCAGGCGGCGACGGCGCCCGACGACTATCAGCAGGGCGCCACCGTCAAGATCATGTTCATCCACGTTCCGAACGCGTGGCTTTCGATGTTCGTGTGGGGCGTCATGAGCATGGCCGCGCTGGGCACGCTGGTGTGGCGGCATCCGCTCGCCGACGTCGCCGCCAAGGCCGCCGCGCCGATCGGGGCGGCCTTCACGTTCCTGGCGCTGGTCACCGGCTCGCTGTGGGGCCGGCCGATGTGGGGCACCTATTGGGAATGGGATGCGCGGCTGACCTCGGTGCTGATCCTGTTCCTGATGTATCTCGGCCTGATGGCGCTGTGGCGCGCGGTCGACGATCCGTCGCGGGCGGCGCGCGCCGCGGCGATCCTGACGCTGGTCGGCGCGCTCAATTTGCCGATCATCAAATTCTCGGTCGACTGGTGGAACACGCTGCATCAGCCGGCGGCGGTGATCCGGATGGGCGGCTCGACGCTGGACAAGGCGTTCCTGATTCCGTTGCTGGTGATGGCGGTCGGCTTCTCGCTGCTGTTCGTCACGCTGCATCTGGCGGCGATGCGCAACGAGATCCTGCGCCGGCGCGTGCGCAGCTTGCAGATGATGCAAGCCAGCCAGCAGGCGGCGTGAACCGATGTCGCTCGGACCCTACGCCTCCTTTATCGTGACGTCCTACGCGCTGGTCGCGGCGATCGTGCTGATGCTCATCGTCTGGATCGCGATCGACTACCGCCGCCAGAAGGAACGCCTGCGCGACCTCGAAGCCTCCGGCGTGACCCGCCGCTCCGGCCGCCAGGCAACGGATATCCGATGAGCACGCCCGTCACATCGAACGAACCGCCGGCGCCGCCGGCATTGGCTGGTGGCGCTGCCGCTGATCGGCTTCCTCGCCATCGCCGCACTGTTCCTGCTGCGGCTGTATGGCGGCGATCCCTCGAAAATTCCATCCGCGCTGATCGGCCGCCCGGCGCCGCAGACCACGTTGCCGGCACTGGAGGGCCTCGTCCAGAACGGCGCGCCGGTGCCCGGGCTCGACCCCGCGCTGTTCAAGGGCAAGGTTTCCGTCGTGAATGTCTGGGCGTCGTGGTGCGTGCCGTGCCACGACGAGGCGCCGATTCTGACCGCGCTCGCCAAGGATACGCGGCTGCAGATCGTCGGCATCAACTACAAGGACTCCGCCGACAACGCCCGCCGCTTCCTCGGCCGCTACGGCAATCCGTTTACCGCCGTCGGCGTCGACGGCAACGGCCGCGGCTCGATCGAATGGGGCGTCTACGGCGTGCCGGAGACTTTCGTGGTCGGCCGCGACGGCACCATCGTCTACAAGCTGGTCGGCCCGGTGACGCCGGCCAATCTCGACAGCGTGCTGAAGGTCGCGATCGAGAAGGCGTTGAGCAAATAATTTTCCGCTTTTACCTGCCGTTCATTTGGCAGCCATGGCGCCGCCACGAATCCGCAGCTAGCTTGATGGGGTTAATTGAACCGTCCTTGGAGGGACACCCCATGCGTCATTTCACGCTCGCTTCCATTCTCGCCACCGCACTTTCCCTCGGTCTGCTGACGGCGACGCCGTCGATGGCCCAGACCGCGCAGCCCGCGACCAAGTCCGACAACAAGATGATGGCTCCTGCGCCAAAGGCCTCGGAGTCGAAGATGGCGCCCGCGCCGAAGGTGGAACTGCTCGACATCAACTCGGCATCTGCCGATCAGCTCGACGAACTGCCCGGTGTCGGCAAGGCCTATTCCGCAAAAATCATCGCGGGCCGGCCGTACAAGGGCAAGGACGAGCTGGTGCAAGAAGAGCATCGTCCCGCAGGCGACCTACGACAAGATCAAGGACAAGATCATCGCCAAGCAGAAGAGCTGAGGCGGTTCCGCGACGCCGCTTCGTAGGGTGGGCTGAGCGAAGCGAGCCCACCATGCTTCGGATTCGTCGGTGAGTGGAAATGGTGGGCACGCTGCGCTTTGCCCACCCTACGCCTTCGATCTTGGGTCCCGGCTCTGCGGTGCATCGCGAAGAACGCTGCACCGCGTCCGGGACACGCACTCTACCCCTTGCTCACATCGCCCGCTTCGGCCTCGCTGGCTTCCAGCGTGGCCGGTTCCTGATGATAGCGCTTGATCAGCGGCATCTGGGCGATGGCGAACAGCATCGTCAGCGGCATCACGCCGAACACCTTGAAGCCGACCCAGAAGTCGGTCGACTGGGTGCGCCAGATGAATCTCGTTCAGGATCGCCATCGCAAAGAAGAACAACGCCCAGCGCAGGGTCAGGACGCGCCAGCCCTGCGGCGTCAGGTTGAACATCTGATCGAACATGATCGCGATGAAGGAGCGGCCGAACAGCAAGACCGCCGCCGAGGATGGCGGCGAACAGGCTGTAGATGATGGTCGGCTTCATCTTGATGAAGGTCTCGTCGTGCAGCACCAGCGTCAGCGTGCCGAACACGATGACGACCACAGCAGTGACGATCGCCATGATGGGGATATGACGCATCACCACGTAGGAGGCGATCATCGCAGCCAGCGATCGCCACCATGAAGACGCCGGTCGCGACGAACAGATTGGACTTGGCATTGGCGACGAAGAAGACGAGCAGCGGACCGAGTTCGGTCGCAAGCTTGAACATCGGATGTGGCTGGCTTTCTTGTCCAACCGTTCACTTTCGGGATCATGCCCTATTCGATCTGCAATCGCCTTGGCAAAATCCCGCGCGGTGAACGGCGCGAGATCGTCGACGCCTTCGCCGACGCCGATGAAGTGCACCGGCAGTTTGAATTTCTCCGCCAGCGCCACCAGAATGCCGCCGCGCGCGGTGCCGTCGAGCTTCGTCATCACGAGGCCGGTGACGCCAGCGGTACGATGAAATGCCTCGACCTGCGACAGCGCATTTTGTCCCACCGTGGCATCGAGCACCAGGAGCACCGCATGCGGCGCCGACGCATCGACCTTCTTGATGACGCGAACGACCTTTTCCAGCTCTTTCATCAGCTCGGCCTTGTTCTGCAGCCGCCCTGCAGTATCGACCAGCAACACGTCGATATTCTGTTCCTTCGCCGCCGTCAGCGCGTTGAAAGCAAGGCTCGCCGAATCCGACCCTTGGGTGCCAGCGATGACCGGCGATTTGGTGCGCTCGCCCCACACCTTGAGCTGCTCGATCGCCGCGGCGCGAAACGTGTCGCCCGCCGCCATCATGATCTTGCGGCCTTCGGCGCTCAATTTTGCGGCAAGCTTGCCGATGGTGGTGGTCTTGCCCGAGCCGTTGACGCCGACCACCAGGATGACGAACGGTTTTTGCGCGGCGTCGATCACGAGCGGCTTCGCCACCGGCGCCAGCACTTTTTCGACTTCGGTCGCGACCACCGTCTTCACTTCGTCGGCCGAGATCGCCTTGTCGTAACGGCCGGCGCCCACCGCGTCGGCGATCCGGACCGCGACGGTGGTGCCGAGATCGGCGCGCAGCAGCACATCCTCGATATCGTCGAGCATGGCGCGGTCGAGCTTGCGGCGGATGACGAGATCGGCAACGGCGGTGCCGAGCGCGCTGGACGTGCGCTTCAGTCCGCTCGAAAGCCGCCGCCACCAGCTCTGTTTTGGGGTTCCGGGAGTGGTATCGCTCATGTCGGGGACGTGTTAGCGGTTTCGCGCCATGAGCGGAAGTCACAACAGATCCATCGCTGTTCCCGGGCCATCCCTTGATGTGCCCGAGGCATCCTTTGATGTCGCAGGCTTAACGGCGGAAGAAATCCAGGCCCGCGTGCTCCATCGCGACGGGCTGATGCTGGTCATCGACAAGCCGGCCGGGCTGCCCGTGCATCGCGGCCCCAAGGGCGGCGCCAATCTGGAAGCGTCCTTCGACGGCCTGCGGTTCGGCCTGCCGCGGCCGCCGGTGCTGGCCCACCGGCTCGACAAGGACACCTCCGGCTGCCTGGTGCTGGGACGCCACCGCAAGGCGACCGCTTCGCTCGGCCTGCTGTTCAAGCACGGCAAGATCGGCAAGACCTACTGGGCGGTGGTCGAGGGCGGACCTGCCGAGGACGAAGGCACCATCGACATGCCGCTGGGACGGTTGAACGCCGAGCGCGGCTGGTGGCAGAAGCCGGACCCGGAAGGCCAGACGGCCGTGACGAACTGGAAGGTGCGCGGCCGCGGCGACGGCCTATGCTGGCTGGCGCTGGAGCCGGTGACCGGCCGCACCCATCAATTGCGCGTGCATACGTCGGCGACGGGCTGGCCGATCGTCGGCGACAACATCTACGGCAACGGACCGAGATTCGGCGAACCGATCCTGCATCTGCATTCCCGCGAGATCGTGGTTCCGATTTCGAAGAACAAGGAGCCAGTGCGCGTGACGGCGCCGGCGCCGGAGCATATGCGGGAGCGGCTGAGGGCGTGTGGGTGGAACGGGGAATAGCCGCGATGCCCGCTGTCTTCCTTCTCCCCTTGTGGGAGAAGGTGCCGGAGCGAAGCGGAGGCGGATGAGGGGTTCTCTCCGCGAGAGTGCCCGTTGAGAGAACCCCTCATCCGGCGCTTCGCGCCACCTTCTCCCACAAGGGGAGAAGGAAGAGCTACACCGTCAGCCGCGCACCATCGTGGCCATTGATCGCCAGCGCCATCACCGCGCCCGGCGTTTCGTCTGATATCGCTACCGGCAGGAAATGCTCCGTCCGTCCCTGCGTCGCGCTCTCGATCAGGACCTGACGCGTTGCGCCGATCTCTGCCGCGAGCCGCTTCCGCAATGCCGCCTCGCCCACCGCGCGCAATCGCTTCGCGCGTGCCTTGATCTCTCCGCCCGCCACCTGCGGCATCCGCGCGGCCGGCGTGCCCGGGCGCGGCGAATAGGGAAACACGTGCAGGAAGGTGAGATCGCATTCCTCGACCAGGTCCTCCGAGCGCGCGAACATGTCTTCCGTCTCGGTCGGAAAGCCCGCGATGATATCCGCGCCGAGCGTGATGTCCGGCCGCAGCCGCCGCACCTGGGCGCAGAACTCGATCGCATCCTGCCGCGAATGCCGTCGCTTCATCCGCTTCAAGATCATGTCGTCGCCGGATTGCAACGACAGATGCAGATGCGGCATCAGGCGCTCATCGTCCGCGATGACGTCGAGCAGGTCGCGGTCGGCCTCGATGGAATCGATCGAGGAAATCCGCAGGCGCTTCAGTTCCGGCACGTGCCGCAAAATCTGTTTTGTCAGTTGGCCAAGCTTCGGCGTGCCCGGCAGATCGGCGCCGTAGCTCGTGAGGTCCACGCCCGTCAGCACGATCTCGGCATGGCCGCGTTCGGCGAGCGTGCGGACCTGATCGACCACCGCGCCCATCGGCACCGAGCGCGAATTGCCGCGGCCGTACGGGATGATGCAGAAGGTGCAGCGGTGGTCGCAGCCGTTCTGCACCTGCACGAACACCCGCGGCAGGCCGGCCTTGAAACCATCCAGCAGATGCGGCGCCATCTCGCGCACCGCCATGATGTCGGCGACGGCGATCTTCTCGCTGGCCTCGACACCAAAGCCGCCATCGAACGCCGCGCGCGCGTCGCGCCACGCCTCGCCGCGCATCTTGTCGTCATTGCCGACGACGCGATCGACCTCGGCCATGTCGGCAAACATCGCCGGTTGCGTCTGCGCCGCGCAGCCGGTGACGACGATGCGCACCTCCGGCCGCTCGCGCTTCAGCCGGCGGATCGACTGCCGCGCCTGCGCCACCGCCTCGTTGGTGACCGCGCAGCTGTTGATGACGACGGTATCGGAAAGCCCGGCGCGCTCCGCCTCGCGGGCGATCACCTCGGATTCGAAGGCGTTGAGACGGCAGCCGAACGTGAGGACGTCGACGCTCATGGCGCTCAGGCGACGCTGGCGAACAGCGCCGGATCGAAGTGGCCTTCATATTCGAAATCGGCGGTGCCGGTCATCAGCACGTGGTCGTCGCGCTCGCGCCATTCGATCGCGAGCTTGCCGCCGGGCAGCGTGATCTCGACATGGCGGTTGGCGCGCTTCAGCCGGGCGGCGGCGACCGCGGTCGCGCATGCCGCCGAGCCGCACGCCTTGGTCAGGCCGGCGCCGCGTTCCCAGGTGCGGATCGTGATGTGGTCGCGATCGACGATATGGGCCAGCGTGATATTGGCGCGCTCGGGGAAGATCGGGTGGTTTTCCAGCATCGGCCCGAAGCGTTCGAGGTCATAGGCGTTGACGTCGTCGACCCAGAAGATCGCGTGCGGATTGCCCATCGAGACCACCGACGGCGAATGCAGCAGCGGCGCATCGATCGGACCGACCTGCAACTCGATATAGCGGGTGTCGCGAAATTCTTCCGCCAGCGGAATATCCTGCCAGCCAAACTTCGGCGCGCCCATGTCGACGGTGTAGAGATCGGGCGCCGGACCCTGCCAGCAATTCAACAGCCCGGCGCGGGTCTCGAAGGTCACGGCGGTCTGGCCGGTCTTCTCGAACAGGCGGCGCACCACGCAGCGCATGCCGTTGCCGCAGGCGCCGGCTTCCGAGCCGTCATTGTTGTAGATGCGGATGAAGGCCTCGGTGCCCTGCAGCCGCGGCGGCTGCAATACCATCAACTGGTCATAGGGCACACCGGCGGGCGAGGCGACCGCCCGCGCGTCTTCCGGCGTCAGCGCAGCCTTCGAATCGCGCAGGTCCACCACGACAATCTCGTTGCCGATGCCGTTCATCTTGGCAAATGCGTGGTTGGCCAGCGCGCTCATGGAATTTCCCAAATTACGCCCTGCTTATATGGCGAAACTTGCCGCATTGCCTAGTACGCGGGGGCATATGACGCATCTGTCATGGGACGAAAGCGGGCCTTGCGTGTTAGAAAACCGCGCCATCCTGGCGGGCGCGGATGGGGACATGCCGCCGCCAGATGGGGTGGATGGAGAATACCTGAAATGAACCGAATCAGCACTTTCCGTGCGGCCCTGGCCGCGCTCTCCATGGTTGCGTTTACCGGCGCCGCCCTCGCCCAGTCGCCGGCGCCCTCAGCCTCGCCGTCCCCGAGCCCCTCAGCCGCGCCCAGCCCCGCCCCCTCGGCGGTCCCGGTGCCGCCGCCGGCCGAAACCAAATCGCCCGCAGATACCCCGACGGCGGAAAAGGCCCCAACGCCCGCGCCGCCACCGCCCGCCGCCAGCGTCCAGACCGCCGACCCCTTCGGCGAGGAATTTGCGCTGGCGCCCAAGAAAGTGGTCGTCGTCAAGGGCACCGCCAGCTGGGATTCGGCGTTCGACACCCTGATCGAGGCGTTCAAGTCGCTGACCACCCTGCTCGACAAACAGGGCATCAAGGCCACGGGCAATTCGATGATCGTCTACACCTCGACCGACGACACCGGCTTCACGTTCCTGGCGGAAATCCCGGTTGATCAGGAGCCGAAGAACCTGCCCAAGAACATGAGCATGGGCAATTCGCCGGAGGGCAAGGCGCTGAAATTCGTCCATCGCGGTTCCTACGACAACATGGACAACACCTACGAGGCGATCACCAACCACCTCGACGACAAGAAGCTGGAAGCCAAAGACACCTTTATCGAGGAATACATCACCGATCCCCTGAAGACGGCGGAGGACAAGCTGGTGATCAACGTCTACGTGCCGCTGCGGTGACCGCTGTGAGACGCCCGCTCGCCCTCGCCGTCCTGACCGCTGCGTGGTTCGCCGCGCCGGCGCTGGCGCAGACGGCGGCTCCGCCCGCGATTTCCGTGACCGGCGAAGCGACGGTGTCGGTAGCGCCCGATCAGGCCCAGATCGACGGCGGCGTGACCTCGGACGCCAAGACCGCGCGCGAGGCGTCGGAGGCCAACAACGCCGCGATGGGCAAGGTGCTGCTGGCGCTCAAGGGCGCCGGCATCGACGAAAAGGACTACCAGACCTCGCGACTGTCGCTGCAGCCGCAGTTTGCCGCGAATTACAAACCGTCGGATCGCGCATCGGGCATCGTCAGCTTCCGCGCCAGCAACCGCGTCACGGTCAGGGTTCGCGACGTCGCCAAGGTAGCAAGCATCATCGACGTGCTGGTCGGCGCCGGCGCCAACGAGATCGGCGGCATCAATTTCACGGTGACGCAGGCCTCGAAGCATCTGGACGAAGCCCGCGACAAGGCGATCGCGGATGCGCGCCGCAAGGCCGAGATCTACGCCAAGGCCGCCGGCGTGACGCTCGGCGATCCCATCAGCATTTCCGAGGAAGGCGCGCCCACGCCGATGTTTCGCAGCAAGATGGCGGCACCGATGGCCGCCGGCGCGCAGGTCGCGCCGGGCGAGGAGACGCTGTCGGTGACGGTGGGTGTGTCCTGGGCGATCAAGGCGAAGGAGTAGTTCAATTCGTCGTCCCGGCCTTGGCCGGGACCCATAACCACAAGACTATGTGGTTACGGCACGCTGTTGCTCCGACCCTGCGAACAATAGGGTTCGGCGGCTATGGGTCCCGGCTCAAGGCCGGGACGACGAGAGTCAAATCTCGACCACCTGCCCCGGCTTCAACGCCGCGAACCGCTCCGGCGGAATCTTCGCCTCCTTGAGCGCCTCATCCAGCGCAATCACCGGCGCGTCGATCGCCTCATCCGTCAGCTGGAACGTGCCGTGATGATGCGCCAGCGCTTCTTGCGCGCCGCAATCGGCCAGCGCCTTCACGGCGTCGGACGGATTCATGTGCTGGTCTTTCATGAACGAACGCGGCTCGTAGGCGCCGATCGGGAGGATCGCCAGCCGCAGCGGGCCGTGTTTCTCGGCCACCCGCCGAAAATGCTTGCCCTCGCCATAGCCGGAATCGCAGACGATGTAGATCTTCCCCGCCGGCGTCTCCAATACAAAACTCGCCCACAGCGCCTTGTTGCGGTCGAACAGGCCACGCGCCGACCAGTGCCGCGTCGGCACCAGCGTCACGGCGATGCCGTTGCCGAGTTCGACGCGATCCTGCCAGTCGAACGCCTCGGCTTTGATGGCGCTGTCGGCGTCGCGCATGGTGACGTCGTTGCCGAGCGGCGTGATCACGCGCGGCGAAAACTTTGCCGTCAATTTTGATACCGTCGCGAGGTCGAGATGGTCGTAGTGGCCGTGCGAGACCAGCACGACGTCGATCTTGGGCAGCGCGTCGAAGGCGATGCCGGGATCGTGGTGCCGCTGCGGCCCGGCAAAGGAAACCGGCGAAGCCCGCATCGACCACACGGGATCGACGAGAATGTTGAGGTCCGCCGTCTGGATCAGCCAGGAGACATGGCCGACGAACGACAGCCGCACCTTGTCGCCGGAAACCCGCGGCGGCGGCGTATCGCTGTGCGCGTTCGGCACCCAATCCGGCCAGGCGGCGCGCCGCCGGTCGGTGCCGACCTGCCAGCGCATCACCTCGGCCAATGATTTTGGCGGCACCCCGTCAGGGTCGAAGAAGCGCGTTCCGTCGAAATGGTCGGAGACGGGGCCGTCATAGGTCTTCATGTTGCTGATCCAGATCGACGGCACGCCGACGGCCGCGGCGGCGCCGGCAAGCAGTCCAAAAGCACGGCGGCGGGTGATCATGGGCACGGTGGGGTCACCTGGGGTGGAAGAAGGAAAGGACATGGGGCGTTATATGGCTGTGCGGGCTCAACATGGAACCTGCGACGAAATGAACATCCGTTGATCCGCGCAGGGTGTCCTTGAAAAATGTCGTGAACTCAATGCGTTAAGCCGCGCGCCGGGGCCATTTCGTCCAATTTCTCCTTGACTTCCGCAGCCTCCGGGCGTTTAACCCGCGCACTTTCTCGGAAAGACGTTCTTTTCGACCCGCCGCCCGGTCCCTGAGGCCGGAGGCCAACGCCCGACAGCGCGATGCGCCCTCGGGCGCGAAAGTGTTTGGACTTCCTTCATCCTGAGGAGCCGCGAAGCGGGGTCTCGAAGGATGAGATAAAAGCAGGACAACGGCATTGTTCGACAATCTGTCGGAACGGCTTGGTGGAATTCTCGATCGTCTGACGGGGCGCGGCGCGCTGTCCGAAAAGGACGTCGATGCCGCGATGCGCGAGGTGCGCCGCGCGCTGCTGGAAGCCGACGTTGCGCTCGAGGTGGTCCGGAGCTTTATCGATCGCGTCCGCGAGCAGGCGATCGGCGCCACCGTCGTCAAGTCGGTCACGCCCGGCCAGATGGTGGTCAAGATCGTCCATGACGAACTGGTCGCCACGCTAGGCTCGGACGGCCAGACCATCGACATCAATGCCGTGCCGCCGGTTCCGATCATGATGGTCGGTCTGCAAGGCTCCGGCAAAACCACGACCACCGCAAAACTCGCCCGCCGCATGGTCCAGCGCGACAAGCGCAAGGTGCTGATGGCCTCGCTCGACATCTACCGCCCGGCGGCGATGGAGCAATTGGCCGTGCTCGGCCGCGACCTCGACATCCCGACGCTGCCGATCGTGGCCGGCCAGAAGCCGGCGCAGATCGCAAAGCGCGCGCTGGAAGCCGGCAAGCTCGGCGGCTACGACGTGGTGCTGCTCGACACCGCCGGCCGCACCACGCTCGACGAAGAAATGATGAACGAGGCGGCCGAGATCAAAGCCGCCGCCAATCCGCATGAAGTGCTGCTGGTCGCGGATTCGCTGACCGGCCAGGACGCGGTCAATCTCGCGCGCGCCTTCGACCAGCGCGTCGGCCTCACCGGCATCGTGCTGACGCGGGTCGACGGCGACGGCCGCGGCGGCGCGGCGCTGTCGATGCGCGCGGTGACGGGAAAGCCGATCAAGCTGATCGGCACCGGCGAAAAGACCGACGCGCTGGAAGATTTCCATCCGAGCCGCATCGCCGGCCGCATCCTCGGCATGGGCGACGTGGTGTCGCTGGTCGAGCGCGCCGCGGCGAATATCGACGCCGAAAAGGCCGCGCGCACCGCCGAGCGGATGCGCAAGGGCCAGTTCGATCTCACCGACATGCGCGAGCAATTGCTGCAGATGGCGAACATGGGCGGCATCAGCGGGCTGATGGGCATGATGCCCGGCGTCGCCAAGATGAAGAACCAGATCGCCGCTGCCGGGATCGACGACAAGATCATCAAGCGCCAGGTCGCGGTGATCAATTCGATGACGCGGCAGGAGCGCAAGAACCCGGATATCCTCAAGGCCAGCCGCAAGAAGCGCATCGCCGCCGGCGCCGGCCTGGAGGTCCAGGAAGTCAACAAGCTGCTCAAGATGCACCGGAACATGGCCGACATGATGAAGGCCATGGGCTCGGGCAAGCGCGGCCCGATGGCCGGCATCGCGCAGGCGATGGGCTTTGGCGGCGGCATGAAGCCGCCCTCGGCCGAAGAGATGAAGGCGATGGCGGAAAAGATGCAGGGCGGCGGTGGTGGCGGAATGCCCCAGCTGCCCAAGGATCTTCCCGTCGGCCTCCGTCAGGGCCTGCCGAATCTGCCGGGCCTCACCGGGCTGAGCGGCAAGCCGCCCCTGCCCGGCCTCGGCGGCTTTCCGGGGAAGAAAAAATAATCGCGACCAATTCACCAACACGCATATCCAACCAACACTCAGGAGAATCAAATGTCAGTCGTTATCCGCCTCGCTCGCGCAGGCACCAAGAAGCGTCCGGTCTATCACGTCGTCGTCGCCGACTCGCGCTTTCCCCGCGATGGCCGCTTCATCGAGCGTCTCGGCCATTTCAATCCGCTGCTGCCGAAGGACAATGAGTCGCGGCTGAAGCTCGACATGGACAAGGTGAAGTCCTGGCTCGCCAAGGGCGCGCAGCCGTCGGACCGCGTGACCCGCTTCCTGGATGCGGCCGGCGTCATCAAGCGCCCGGCGCGCAACAACCCGGAAAAGGCCGTGCCGCGCAAGGAGCGCAAGGCCGCCGCTGAAGCCGCCGCGAAGGGCTAAGGCATAGCGGCGCACGACGGTGGCTGCACCGATTTGCGTCGCACGTATCGGCGCTGCGCATGGCGTGCGCGGCGCGGTGAGGCTGTGGACCTTCACGGAAGATCCGTTCGCCGTGAAGGAATACGGCCCGCTGACGACCAAGGACGGCGCGCGCCAGTTCGAGGTCACGCATGTCCGCGAGGCAAAGGACCATCTGGTGGCGACGCTGAAAGGCATCGCCACCCGCGAGGATGCCGAACGGCTCAACGGCATCGAACTCTATATCGCGCGCGAAAAACTGCCCGCGACCGACGAGGGCGAATATTATCACGCCGACCTGATCGGGCTCGCGGCGGTCAACGCCGCCAACGAGCCGCTCGGCCGCGTCGCCGCGATCCATAATTTCGGCGCCGGCGACATCATCGAGATCGCGCCCCCGCAGGGGCCGACCATGCTGCTGCCGTTCACCAATGCGGTGGTGCCGACGGTCGACCTCGCCAATGGCCGCGTGGTGATCGAACTGCCGCAGGAAATCGAAGGCGACGACGCCGCCCCGACGCTCACGTGATGGGTTTTGCATGACCTGGCGCGCCACCGTCCTCACGCTCTTCCCCGAGATGTTTCCCGGGCCGCTCGGCGTCAGCCTGGCCGGCAAGGCGCTGGCGTCCGGCCTGTGGGAGCTCGAGGCACGCGATATCAGGGCTTCGGCCACCGACAAGCATCGCAGCGTCGATGACACCCCGGCCGGCGGCGGCCCGGGCATGGTGCTGCGGGCCGACGTGCTGGCGGCGGCGATCGATGCCGCGGATACCGGCCACAGCCGACCGCGCCTGCTGATGAGCCCGCGCGGTCGGCCATTGACCCAGTCGCAGGTCAAGGAACTCGCCGCGGGGCCGGGCCCGCTGATCGTCTGCGGGCGGTTCGAGGGGGTCGACCAGCGGGTGATCGAGGCGCGGAACCTGCGAGGAGGTCTCGATCGGGGATTACGTGCTGTCCGGCGGCGAAATCGCCGCGATGGCGCTGATCGATGCCTGCGTGCGGCTGCTGCCGGGGGTGATGGGCAAACAGGCCTCCGGCGAGGACGAAAGCTTTTCGGAAGGGTTACTGGAATACCCCCAATTCACCCGCCCGCAGGAGTTCGAGGGCCGCGGCATCCCTGAAATCCTCACTTCCGGGGACCATGCCAAGGTGGCGGCCTGGCGCCGGGCCGAGGCCGAGGCCCTGACCCGGGCGCGGCGGCCGGATTTATGGGCCGCGCGGCCCGGCCAAAAGGCCACAAAAAGCACGACAGACGGGTGACAAGCGCGGCCTGATGCCTTATACGAGCGCCAAATCCGCGCAATGGCAGGATACTGGACGTTCGCGCAGCCCGCGCTGGACTGGCTGGGCGCGCCGCCGATGGAGATTTCGATGAACCTCATTCAACAGCTCGAAAAAGAGCAATTCGACAAATTGTCGGCGACCAAGACGATCCCGGAATTCGGGCCCGGCGACACCGTGATCGTCAACGTCAAGGTGGTCGAAGGCGAGCGCACCCGCGTGCAGGCCTATGAAGGCGTCTGCATCGGCCGTTCCGGCGGCGGGCTCAACGAGAGCTTCACCGTGCGCAAGATTTCCTACGGCGAAGGCGTCGAGCGCGTATTCCCGGTGATGTCGCCGATGATCGACTCGATCAAGGTGGTGCGCCGCGGCAAGGTGCGTCGCGCCAAGCTGTATTACCTGCGCCAGCTGCGCGGCAAGTCGGCCCGCATCGTCGAGAAGCAGGAACGCCAGACCGCCGTCGGCGAGTAATTCGTCTCCCAGGAGATGTGACGAAAAGCGCGGGTTCACCCCGCGCTTTTTTGTTGAGCCATACCTATCTAGGCGGTGCCCCTGCCCAATCGATTGATTGTGGCAACCGTGGGCGCTGTGTTAGAAATTTAGAATGGTTCCGGATCAAACAAGCATGCCCTGCCAGCGCGTCGTGATCGACGATCGCTCGCGGCTGCCCGGCCGCTTCTTCGGACGCTTCGCGACTTCGGCGACGTCAGAGCTTACGCGCGCAGCTTGATGCTGCGCCGACGTCCTTTGCTTGCGCGTATCCGCGCTTGACCGCTCACACAGAATTTCATTTTGGAGCTGACGCTCATGTCCCAACCGACCACGCTGTACGACAAGATCTGGAACGACCATCTGGTGCACGAAGCCGATGACGGCACCTGCCTGCTCTATATCGATCGCCATCTGGTGCACGAGGTGACCTCGCCGCAGGCGTTCGAAGGCCTGCGCGCCACCGGCCGCAAGGTGCACGCGCCGGAGAAGACGCTGGCCGTCGTCGATCACAACATTCCGACCACCGACCGCTCGAAGCCCAATCCCGATCCGGAAAGCATCGAGCAGATGAAGGTGATGGCCGATAACGCAAAAGAATTCGGCATCGAATATTTCAACGAGTTCGACAAGCGCCAGGGCATCGTCCACGTGATCGGCCCCGAGCAGGGCTTTACGCTGCCCGGCACCACCATCGTCTGCGGTGACAGCCACACCTCCACCCATGGCGCGTTCGGCGCGCTGGCGCACGGCATCGGCACCTCGGAAGTCGAGCACGTGCTGGCGACGCAGACGCTGATCCAGAAAAAAGCAAAGAACATGCGCGCGGTGGTCGACGGCAAATTGCCCGACGGCGTCACCGGCAAGGACATCATCCTCGCGATCATCGGCGAGATCGGCACCGCCGGCGGCACCGGCTATGTGCTGGAATATGCCGGCGACGCGATCCGCGCGCTCTCGATGGAAGGCCGCATGACCGTCTGCAACATGTCGATCGAGGGCGGCGCCCGCGCCGGCCTGATCGCGCCGGACGAGAAGGCGTTCGAATTCCTCAAGGGTCGTCCGAAGTCGCCGAAGGGCGCCGACTGGGACGCCGCGATGCGCTATTGGGAAAAGCTGCGCTCGGATGAAGGCGCGCATTTCGACCACGAGCTGCGGCTGGATGCCGCAAAACTGCCGCCGATCGTGACCTGGGGCACCTCGCCCGAAGACGTGGTGTCGATCGCAGGCTTCGTGCCCGATCCTGACAAGATCGCGGACGAAGCCAAGCGGCTCTCAAAGCATCGCGCGCTGAAATATATGGGCCTGACGGCGGGGACGAAGATCACCGACATCAAGCTCGACCGCGTCTTCATCGGCTCCTGCACCAACGGCCGCATCGAGGATCTGCGCGCGGCGGCGAAAGTCGCCGAAGGCAAGACCGTCAACGGCCATGTCAACGCGATGGTGGTGCCGGGCTCGGGCATCGTGAAGGAGCAGGCGGAAGCCGAAGGCCTCGACAAGATCTTCATCAAGGCCGGCTTCGAATGGCGCGAGCCGGGCTGCTCGATGTGCCTTGCGATGAACCCCGACAAGCTGTCGCCGGAAGAGCGCTGCGCCTCGACCTCGAACCGCAATTTCGAGGGCCGCCAGGGTTTCAAGGGCCGCACCCATCTGGTGTCGCCGGCGATGGCCGCGGCAGCCGCGATCGCCGGTCACTTCGTCGACATCAGGGAGTGGCGTTAATCCGGCGATGCCTAGATAGCGAGTCGTTGCAGAAACGGCTCGTTAAGGTAGTGGGCGCACAATAGTACCTTGCGAAGACCTTTCGCGAGGGACGTGCCGTGGCGGACAAGTTTGACTTTGTCGATATGATCAGCGAGGCGACCAAGCAGGTTCGCCGCCGCACCACGCCCGTCATCGTCGACCTCAAGCCGGTGGCCAAGGAAACCTCGCGTCTCAGCCATTGGCCGCCGGAACACTGGGCACAGTGGCGGCTGGCGAAGCTGACGCCCTGGAAGGTCAAGCCCTGGGAAGGCAAGGACTGGTGAACCGCGAAGTCCTCAGCATGAAAACAGGCGCCCCACCGGGCGCCTGTTTCATTTTCAATCCGTCTTACCAATAGCGGTAAGGAGAGCCGTAGTAGCGAACGCGCCAGTGGTGACGATACCACGGGCGATAACGGCAGATCTTGCGCGGTCCGTAATAGGTCCAGATCACGCGGCAGTAGCGGTGCCGGTAGCCATGATAGTATCCGGGATAACCGTAATAGCGCGGCGCGTAGAACCGCCGGTGGAAGTGATGCCGGTGATAGAAATGCGGCCGGTGGTAGACGTGGCGATAGCCGTAACGCATGCCGCCGCCGCGGAACACCGGCGCGGCGCGAAAGCCGCCGCGATGGACCGCAAACCCGCCGCCTCTGAACCCGCCGCCGTGAAACGCAGCCCCGCCGCCCCTGAAACCACCGCCGTGAAATCCGCCGCCGCGGAAGCCTCCACCACCGCCGCCACGAAAGCCGCCGCCTCCGCCGCCACGGAAACCACCGCCGCCGCCATGACCGCCGTGCCGGACTTCGGTCGTCAAATCGTCCGTTGCAAATTTTGCTACAGGCGCCGTGCCGGGACTCGCGAGCGAGAGCGCCTCGGCGCGCTGCTGTGATGCGGCGGCGAACGCCAGCAGCGCCGCGGCCGTAACCCCCAGACGGCGGACAAGCCCGCGCCCGGAATCAGATATCGCCATGGATGAATCTCCCTAACCGGCGACGGCGCGCCTTCAGCCGTTTTGCGGCTGACCCCCGTCGCGTAGCTCTGCCGTCGCTCCCGTCGTGACGTTAAATTCACGCACGTGAACGCGCCATGAATGCATCGACCGCAAAGATGAACGTGCGATTGTGACGCGGATTGTAGGGTGGGCAGAGGAGCGAAGCGACGTGCCCACCATCTATCAGCGTGCAAGCTGCACGATGGTGGGCTCGCTTCCGCTCAGCCCACCCTACAAGACCTGACAGCGCATCATCGGAACGGACCAAACCCGATTCCGAAAGTGAACGGCGCCGGCGAGACGTAGGGATACGGCCGATAGTAGACCGGCCGATCGTAGTAATGAGGCTGGTAATACGGACGATAATAACCGTGATGACGATGGTGTCGCCTGACATGACGGTGCGCGCTGAAATCGGTGGCGTCGGACGTGCCGGCGCGTTGCACCTGCGTCTGCGACGCCGCGGTAGCCGTGTTGATCGCAGCGGGTGCGGCAAGCGCGAGAGCGCCGGCGAACACGAATGCACAAAAGCTTTTCATGACGGGACCCTCGTCGTCGATCTTACGTGAGATCGATGAAGGGCGGCAATCCCGTTTGTTTCTAGACCAACCAAACCAGAAACAGGCCCGCAACGACGCGGGCCTGTTCTGCGCTACGCTGTCGCTGTTACCAGCGGCGCCAGTGGCGATGATGATGGTGACGATGATGATGGTGCCAGCGGTGCCAACGGTGGTGATGGCGATGCCGCCAATGCACTGCCGTGGTCGCCGGCTTTGTGTCCTCCTGAACCGCCGCGGCGGCGCCGGGATTGCTGAGCGACATCGCATTGGCGCGCTCGGTCGGCGCTGAGAGCGCGAGCACCGCGCCAACGGCGGCGAGTCCCAAAATCTTCGTAAACTGCATGAATACTCTCCTCGGGTCCGGGTCACGTCTGCGCCGAATTGCTCGCCGCAACGCTGCACGCAATCTGAGGCCCGCGACTTGAACGGGTTCTGAATGAATGCGCCACGAACATGAACGGACAACGTCCGTCGCAATCGACGCACGCGGACGGCGCCGACTCCGGCCAAAGAGACGTATGAAAAATGGAACTGAAAAAACCTAGCCCGGCCGCCAGTAGCAGTTCATGCGCGGGGTGATCACCGTCCCGCTCGGCCGGTACTCCTGGACGTAATGCGCGGTGCACGAGCGCACGGCGTTGGGGCCGGGGTTGTAGCGCGGATAGACATCGGGCGCCCATTCTTCCTGCCGATAGATCGGCACGCGCCGCAACGGCCGCCGCCGCTGCGCGGAGATGTCGGTGACGGCGGGCTTCGCCGTGGCCCGCAGTCCCGATGCCGTCTGCGCCTGGGCCATCGATCCCGGGAACAGGAGCCCGGCAAAAGCCGCCCAAACCGCGACCGTCACAATCCGCTTCATCTGAAGTCCATCCACGCCTGATATTCCCGTACGGTCACTGATTGGCGCGCCGAGGTCAACTCCACAAAACCAGGATGCGCACCGGCATAACACACGCTAAATACGCCCCTATGTGGACCGAAGCAAAAGCCCCCTCGCTCGCCGAAATGGAAGTCATGGCGCATGAGGTGTTCGAGCGCCTGCCCGAGACGTTCCGAACCCTGTGCGATGGCGTGATCATCCGCGTCGACGACTTTCCGACCGACGAGGTGCTGGAAGAGATGCAGGCCGAGAGCGAGTTCGACCTGCTCGGGCTGTTCCAGGGCATCGGCCTGCCGCAGCAGAGCCACGGCGACGTCGCCCGCCTGCCCAATATGATCTGGCTCTACCGGCGGCCGATCCTGGATTACTGGGCCGAGCATGAGGAAACGTTGGGCCACATCGTCCGCCACGTCCTGATCCACGAGATCGGGCACCATTTTGGCCTGTCGGACGCCGATATGGAGGCCATCGAGGCGGCTGCCGGCAGGTTGCGGGCTAGGATTGCGTATTTGGGCCTTTTGCCGGGGTGATATCCGAGATAAATTAGCGACCTTGCCCCCAACTCAACCGGGAAGCGACCGATGGAAAAGTTCACCACCCTGGAAGGCGTAGCTGCACCTCTGAAGATCATCAATGTCGACACCGACATGATCATTCCGAAGCAGTACCTCAAGACCATCAAGCGCACCGGCCTTGGCAAGGGGCTCTTCTCCGAGCAGCGCTACAAGGACGACGGCAGCGAGAACCCGGACTTCGTGCTCAACCAGCCGGCCTATCGCAATGCCAAGGTGCTGGTCGCCGGCGACAATTTCGGCTGCGGCTCGAGCCGCGAGCACGCGCCGTGGGCGCTCTTGGATTTCGGCATCCGCTGCGTGATCTCGACCTCGTTCGGCGACATCTTCTACAACAACTGCTTCAAGAACGGCATTCTGCCGATCCGCGTCGCGCAGGAAGACCTCGACAAGCTGTTCGACGACGCCGAGCGCGGCGCCAACGCCACGCTGACCATCGATCTCGCCAGCCAGGAGATCCGCGGTCCCGACGGCGGCACCGTGAAGTTCGAGATCGATCCGTTCCGCAAGCACTGCCTGATCAACGGCCTCGACGACATCGGCCTGACCATGGAAAAGAAATCGTCGATCGACACGTACGAGGCGAAGCTGAAGCAAGAGCGCGCCTGGGCCTGATCGTGTCATCTGAGTGTGTTACGAGAGCCCCGATCAGATCGGGGCTCTTTTGTTTAAGGGAAGGCGGCGCGGATGCGGCCTGACGTCGTCACGTTCTGGCACGGCCCGCTCGACCGGCTGCGGCTGACCTGCCTGCGCTCGCAGGTCGCCGCCGGCCACAAGGTCACGGTCTACAGTTTCGATCCAATCCCGGGCCTGCCCGACGGCGTCGGCAACGCCGAGGCCGAAGCGATCCTGCCGCATACCTTTTCCGAGCGGCTGCGCCCGCCCGAGCCTGACGGCAGCTGGCGCGACTGGACCATTCTGCAGTTCAGCGATTTCTTCCGCATGCGGCTGATGGCCGAGCGCGCCGGGCTGTGGCTCGACGCCGACGTGCTGCTGCTGAAGCCGGTCGAGATCGATCCGGCAAAACCTTACTTCGCGTGGGAACGCCGCCGCCAGCTCGGCAACTCGGTGCTGTACCTGCCGGCGAACAGTCCGATCGTGACGGCGTTCGCGGACCTGATCGAGCAGGAGGACCTGACGCCGGACTGGCTGGCGCTGCGCCATCGCGTCACCTTCATGCTGCGCCAGTTGCGTCATCGGTCGAGCCGCCTGTCCGACATCCGCGTCGCGATCTACGGCCCTGCAGCGATCACCGCGCTGGCGCGCCGTTCGGGTGAATTGCACCACGCGCTGCCGAAGCAGTCGTTTTATGCGGTGCACGCCGAGCCGAAGCAGTTTTTTGAGCCGTCGGATTTTTCGGGGCTGATCGCGGATCCCGGGATCGTTGGATTGCATATCTCGCCGAAGGGCCGCGGCGGCGAACAGCCGATCACGGGCAGCTTATATGCCTGGGCGGTGGAGAGGTTTGGTAAATAGCTGCGGCGCGCGCTCTTCCTTCTCCCCTTGTGGGAGAAGGTGGCGCGAAGCGCCGGATGAGGGGTTCTCTCAACGAGCACGACTCGCGGAGACATACCCCTCAACCGTCTCGCTGCCGCTGCGCGTCAGCGATCCACCTTCTCCCACAAGGGGAGAAGGGAAGAAACGGCGCCCGCCCGTTTCAAATTTGATCCAGCGCAACGACGCTCGGCACGATTAGCGCGCACCTTACGGCATCACAGCCGCCCAAGGGAGCCGCGCCATGACCGTTCAGGAAAAGCCCTATCCCGTCGTCAGCCTCGTGGTCGACGTCTTTGGCGATTGGCTGAAGCACCGCCGCGAGATGCGGGAAATGCGCGAGATGGACGCCGCCAATTTCAGCCAGATCGCCAGCGAATTGCGGATGTCGACGACCGACCTCGAAGCGCTGGTCCGTCAGGGTCCGCACGCCGCCGACGAGCTGCCGAAGATGCTGGCCGCGCTCGGCGTCAACCAGCAGGATCTGGCGCGGACCGAGCCCCACGTGCTGCGCGACATGGAGCGCGTCTGCTCGATGTGCAATCACAAGCGCCAGTGCGACCGCGATCTCGCCGCCGGCACCGCCGCAAAGCACTACGAAGAATATTGCGGCAACGCCGACACGATCGACGGCCTCGGCCCGCTTGTACACCAGTAGAATCTGCGCCGGGAGTTGCCGACAATGGCGCGTTCTACCTGGCTGCATATCCTGATCGCAGCCGTCGCCGCATTCGCGGCGCTGCTGTTCGTACGGATGCACAATGCGAGCGGCGCGCCGCTGCCGTCGGAGAGCATTTCAGCGGGTCATCAGCTTGCCGAAGCCTGGTGCAGGAATTGTCACGCGATCGAGGCCACGACCGCAGGCGCGAGGGGACGCGGACCGGATTTTGTCACGATCGCCAACCGGGTATCGACCACGGGGCTGTCGCTCAAAGTATTCATGAAGACCAGCCATCACCGGATGCCCAATCTCATCATCACGCCCACCCAGGCCGATGATCTAACGAATTATATTTTGAGCCTGAAGCGCGATTAGATCAGGACGGCCTGAGACCGGTCGGCCCGCCGCCGGCGTCCGGAACTAAAATCTCGAAAACAACCCCATGCAAAGTAGACCGGGCGGCCGCTGTTTCGGCCCTAACCCGATCTAATCTCAGACCTTTTTCTGTTTGAGCGCTAATTCCCCATCGCTGCGATCGCATCCGCAATCGCAATGGTTCGTTTCGCCATGTCGGCGTGCAGCCGCTCGACCATCCGGCCGTCGAGCTGGATGGCGCCGCGGGAGGCGTTTTCCGGCTTTTCGAATGCCGCGATGATCTTGCGCGCCTCGGCGACCTCCTCCGCCGGCGGCGTGAAGATGGCGTTGCAGGCCTCGATATGGCTCGGATGGATCAGCGTCTTGCCGTCAAAACCGAGGTCGCGGCCCTGCGCGCATTCGGTGGCAAAGCCGTCGATATTGCTGATGTCGCTGTAGGGCCCGTCCAGAATTTCGAGCCCGTGGGCGCGCGTCGCCAGAATGCAGTGCGTGATCATCGGGATCATCGCGGCGCGGCCGGGCTGCATGCGGATGCGGGTTTCGCGCGAAATATCGTTGGGCCCGAACACGAAGCCGGCGAGCCGGATTTCGGAATCTTTCGACGCCGCGGCGAGCTTGTCGGCATCCAGCACCCCGCGCGCGGTTTCGAGCATGGCCCAGACCCGGATCGACATGTCGGCGTTGATGTCGCTCAGGCGGTTGGCGATGGCGTTGAGGTCGGCCACCGTGGAAATCTTGGGAACCAGGATGCCGTCAGGCCGCGCCTTGCCGGCCATCGTGACGTCGTCGACCCACCACGGCGTATCGAGGCTGTTGACGCGGATCAGCACCTCGCGCTTGCCGAACCCGCCGGCGGCGACGGCCTTGGCGATCTGGTCGCGCGCCGCGGCCTTGGCGTCCGGCGCCACCGAATCCTCGAGGTCGAGAATGATGCCGTCGGCCGGCAGCGTGCGCGCCTTTTCCAGCGCCCGCGCGTTCGATCCGGGCATGAACAACAGGCTGCGGCGCGGACGGATCATGGGATGGTTCCTTGAGGTGTTTGGGTCCCTCGCCCTAACATTTCAAACCGGGGTCCGGAAGCCTTGTTCCGGTCACTGGCTTATGGTTAGGCATGCCCCAGCAAAGGCAGAAGATACATGACAACCTCATTCCCGAAACATCTGCTCGACGGCTACCGGGCCTTCACCTCGCAGCGGCTGCCGACCGAACAGACGCGCTACCGGGAACTCTCCGAGCGCGGCCAGTCGCCGGCCGTGATGGTGATCGGCTGCTGCGATTCCCGCGTCTCGCCGGAAGTGATCTTCGACGCCGGCCCCGGCGAATTGTTCGTGGTGCGCAACGTCGCCAACCTGGTGCCGGTCTATCAGCCCGACGGCGGCGCCCATGGCGTTTCGGCGGCGCTGGAATATGCCGTCAACGTGCTGCGCATCCAGCATGTCGTGGTGCTCGGCCACGCCCAGTGCGGCGGCATCCGCGCCTTCATCGACAAGATCGACCCGCTGTCGCCGGGCGATTTCATCGGCCGCTGGATGGCGATGTTCATCAAGCCGGGCGAGGTCGTCGAGCAGCGCGAGCGCGAGACGATGCAGGATTTCATCGTCCGGATCGAAAAGGCCGCGATCTTCCGCTCACTCGAAAACCTGATGACGTTCCCGTTCGTGCAGCAGCCGCGTCGAGCGCGGCGAGATGCAATTGCACGGCGCCTATTTCGGCGTCGCCGAGGGCTCGCTGTTCGTGCTCGACAAGGCAGCGAAGGAGTTTCGCGAGCGTGGGGGAAGAGCGGCCTCATCCTGAATTTGTAGGGTGGGCAAAGCGCAGCGTGCCCACCATTCTCGACAACGTTCGCTGATAGATGGTGGGCACGGCGCGTTGCGCCTTTGCCCACCCTACGAAACCGGCTACGCCGCCTTCTTCTTCGCGGTGATCAGCTTGCGGTTGATCAGGCTTTCGGCGATCTGGATCGCGTTCAGCGCGGCGCCCTTGCGCAGATTGTCCGACACGCACCACAGCTCCAGGCCGTTCTCGACGGTGTTGTCCTCGCGGATGCGGCTGATGTAGGTGGCGTCTTCGCCGGCCGCTTCATACGGCGTGACGTAGCCGCCGGGCTCGTGCTTGTCGATGACGAGGCAACCCGGCGCATTGCGCAGGATGTCGCGCGCTTCATCGGCGCTGATCGGGTTTTCGAACTCGATGTTGACGGCTTCGGAATGGCCGACGAACACGGGCACGCGCACGCAGGTCGCGGTCAGCCTGATTTTGGGATCGAGAATCTTCTTGGTCTCCATCATCATCTTCCACTCTTCCTTGGTGTAGCCGTCCTCCATGAAGACATCGATCTGCGGGATGACGTTGAAGGCGATGCGCTTGGGGAATTTCTTGTTGATCAGCTCGCTGTTGGTGTAGACGGCCTTGGTCTGCGAGAACAGTTCGTCCATCGCATCCTTGCCGGCGCCGGAGACCGACTGATAGGTCGCGACCACGACGCGCTTGATGGTGGCCTTGTCGTGCAGCGGCTTCAGCGCCACCACGAGCTGCGCGGTCGAGCAGTTCGGGTTGGCGATGATGTTCTTCTTGGTAAAACCCTTGATCGCGTCGGCATTCACCTCGGGCACGATCAGCGGCACGTCCGGGTCCATGCGCCAGGCCGACGAATTGTCGATCACGACCGTGCCGGCGGCGCCGATCTTCGGCGACCATTCCTTCGACACCGCGCCGCCCGCCGACATCAGGCAGATGTCGACGTCGGAAAAATCATAATGCTCGAGCGCTTTGACCTTCAGGGTGCGGTCGCCATAGGAGACCTCGACGCCGACGCTGCGGCGCGAGGCCAGCGGCACGACCTCGTCGGCTGGGAATTTGCGCTCGTCGAGAATGTTGAGCATTTCGCGCCCGACATTGCCGGTCGCACCGACGACAGCGACTTTGTAACCCATCGTTCACTCTCCGAGGAAATTTGCCGCCCCGCCGTTTGATGCGGAAAGGGGGAAGGCAGCGCTTCTATGCGAGAAACGCCGTTCTGACAAATTTTGGGCGTTTGATGCATTCGTTTCCGGCCAGAACGGCCAATTCCGACACCACGCCGGGTTTCTGGACGGCGGTAGCCAGCTTCGTGGACGAAGTCTACGGCACGATCTCCCGGCTCTGCGCCTATCTGATGGCGCTGGCGCTGATGGCGATCTGCGGTATCGCGCTATGGGAGCAGCTGCCGGCGGTGGCCGCGATGGAACCCGCGTCCAAAGCCTGGAGCCAGGCCAGCCGCACGGCGCCCGCCTTCGCGGTGAGCCAGCTTATTTTCCCGGGCAAGACAGAGACTTACGAAATCCTTCGGCATCCCGAGGGCGGCCGCAAGGACGTCTTCCGCTGGAGCGGCATCGGCGGCACGCCGGTCGCCGAACTCGAAATCTATCGTCCGGGCGAGGAAGCCGATCAGGTCGGCTCGGCCGCCGGCTACCTGGCCGCCCGGATGGACCCGGCCGGCCCGCGCGAGCTGGAGGCGGCCGGAATGGCCGACAGCAAGTTCGGCCCCGTCACGCTGTTTCGCCGGACCGGCGGGACGGAGGCAGCTCAAGCCTGCCTGCGCTTCTACCGGCATGTCGACGAGCCGAAATTCCGCCTGTCAGGCTGGTCCTGCCTGGGCGATGACCTGCCCGCCCGCCGCAAAGCGATCGGCTGCATGCTGAACCGGCTGGTGCTGCTGACGGCCGGAAACGATACAAAATTGTCGGAATTGTTCGCCCGCGCCGAGGTCAGGCGCAGCGACTGCGCGGCATCGGGCGCGCCGGCCCTGCCGGCGGATTGGGTGATGGGCGCCGACAACCCGCAGCTCCGCGGCACACTCTGATCGGCCGCTGGCGGGATCTCGCTTGGCCGCCCCTCAGGATTGTGGCAACAAGCGGCCAAGACACTGGTTTTCATGAAACTTTCTCGCTGCGCGCTGCATTATTCGTGCGCGGTGTGGCGCAATTGACCTAGCGACGACGCGCCCGCCATGGCTACAATGCCGCTAACCAGATTTGGCGATCCGCCAGCCCGTCACGGGCGGACAATGACGAGGATGCAATGACCCGAAAATTCCCCGCCGCGAGCAAGCTCGCGATGCTGCTCGCTGCGGCTGCCCTCGTCGCGCTCGGTTCGGCTTCGGCCAACGCCCAGTCCAGGCAGCAATACGACAAGGACGGCCGGCTCTATTACGGGGCGAACGGTCCCAATCGTTCGTACCAGCAGGGCCCGCGCACCCGCGTTTACGTCACCACGCGCTCCTGGCTCGATGCCGGCACCGAAGTGCTTGCCGGGCGACCGCAAATTCCAGGACTACGCCTTCCCGCCGGAGATCGGCTACCCGACCTTCGCGCGCGAAAACCTCAACCGCCCGATCGACCGCGCGCCGCTCAACCCGCCGTCGGACATGGGCGGCTATCCGCAGCGCTTCCCGCTGTACTGAGAGTTGTTGTCGACCCTGACTAATGCGCAATTGCGCACGGCGCAGGGACCCATACGCCGCGGCTTCTCGTTTCAGAAAAGTCGTTCGACGCCCTCGCTTAATTACACGCAACTGTGGTTATGGGTCCCGGCTCAAGGCCGGGACGACATCGAGTTTGCTTCCGCCATTCGCTCTATCGAGCCGCCGCGAACGCCGGGTCGTAGCGCTCGCAAAACTCCTCGATCGCTTCCGAGCGGAAATCGCCGAGGCGTTCGAAGATCAATTCATCCGGCCAGTCCCACCAGGCAATGCGGCGCAGGCTTGCGGCAACCGAATCCGGAAAACGCTGGCGGATCGCCCGCGCCGGAACACCGCCGACGATCGTGTACGGCGGCACGTCGCGGCTGACGACGGCGCCCGCGGCGATCACCGCGCCGTCGCCGACGGTGACGCCCGGCAGCAGGATGGCGGCGTGGCCGATCCAGACATCGTTGCCGACGATCACCCGGTCGCCGCGGCGCTCGGCGAAGAAGTCGCGGTCGCGCGCGGCCGTTGCGTCGTAATATTCCGGGCAATAGGTGAAGCGGTGCTGCGAGGCCCGGCCCATCGGATGGTTCGGCGCGCCGATCCGCACCGAATTGGCGATCGCCGTGAATTTTCCGATGGCACGCATCGGCGACGTCGCAATTCTCGCCGAGATAGGAGTAGTCGCCGAGCGAGGCATATTCGATGCGGGTGTGTTGCAGCACCTCGCAGCGCCGGCCGATTTTTGCCTCGCGCAGGCGCGCGGTTTCATGGACGAAGGTTTCCGCGAGTTTCGGGCGATGCGACGCGTCCATGAGCGGGCTCCAAAAATTCCGGGCTACGACTTAGGGCGCGCAGCTTCCGCCATTTCCGCGTCGTCCCGGCCTTGAGCCGGGACCCATACTCCGCGGCCTCTCGGGCGAGCGAAGCTGGTCGACGGCATCCGCATTACAACCGACGGCCGGCTATGGGTCCCGGGTCAAGCCCGGGACGACACGCGAGTTTGTTGCGAGCCTTACGCGTGCAGCTTCTGCAGCTCCGACAAGATCGCCTCGCCCATCTCGGTCGTCGAGGCCGCCTTGGTGCCTTCCGACTTGATGTCAGCGGTACGAAGTCCGCTGGCGAGCACGGCGGCGATGGCCGCGTCGACCTTGTCGGCGAGCGTGCCCATGTCGAAGGAATAGCGCAGCGCCATGCCGAACGAGGAGATCATCGCGATCGGGTTGGCGAGGCCTTGGCCGGCGATATCGGGCGCCGAGCCGTGCACCGGCTCGAACAGCGAGCGGCGCTTTTTGGTCTTGGCGTCGACCTCGCCGAGCGAGGCCGAGGGCAGCATGCCGAGCGAGCCGGTCAGCATCGCCGCGATGTCGGACAGCATGTCGCCGAACAGATTGTCGGTGACGATGACGTCGAACTGCTTTGGCGCCTTCACCAGCATCATGCCGCCGGAATCGGCGAGCTGATGCTCCAGCGTGACGTCCTTGTATTCGCGCGCATGCACCTGCGTCATGACCTCGTTCCAGAGCACGCCTGACTTCATGACGTTGCGCTTTTCCATCGAGGTCACTTTGTTCTTGCGCTTGCGCGCCAGATCGAAGGCGACGCGGCCGATGCGCTCGATCTCGTAGGTGTCGTAAACCTGCGTGTCGATGGCGCGCTTCTGGCCGTTGCCGAGATCGGTGATGGTTTTCGGCTCGCCGAAATAGACGCCGCCGGTGAGTTCGCGCACGATCATGATGTCGAGGCCTTCGACCGCCTCGCGCTTCAGGCTGGAAGCATCCGCCAGCGCCGGATAGCAGACGGCGGGGCGCAGATTGGCGAACAGGCCGAGATCCTTGCGCAGGCGCAACAGACCCGCTTCGGGCCGCACCTCATAGGGTACGCTGTCCCACTTCGGACCGCCGACCGCGCCGAAGATGATGGCGTCCGCGGCGGTGGCCTTGGCCATGTCGGCTTCCGAGATCGACACCTTGTGCGCGTCATAGGCCGAGCCGCCGACCAGGCCCTGCTCGGTCTCGAACGAGGCGATGCCCTGCTTGTTGAGCCAGTCGATCAGGCGCTGCACCTCGCCCATCACTTCGGGGCCGATGCCGTCGCCGGGGAGAAGCAGCAGTTTGTGGGTCGCCATGGTCGTTACCTCCAACTCGTCATGGCCGGGCTTGTCCCGGCCATCCACGTCTTGTTCGCGGGATAAGACGTGGATGCCCGGCACAAGGCCGGGCATGACGGCAAATGTGAATTCCGGGCGGAGTGCTAAAACGCCGGAGGCGGATTGGCAAGGCACCGTGGACACGGCAAGAATGCGGAAAGAGCAACCCGCGCCCCCCAAGAAGGCTCCAAGACGGACCTCATGACATCAGCCATCATCTACGCCTTTGCCTCGGCGGGTTTTCTCGGCGCCGGCGTCGTTCTGGCACAACTGGGCTTGCGGACCGTCGAGCCGCTGTCGGGGGCCGCGATCAGCGTTCCCTCGTTCACGCTGTTATTCCTGCTGCTGTCGCCGCTGCTCCTGCAGGGCGAGCCGGTGGTCTGGCGCGGCCTGCCGATTTTCATCGCCATCGGCCTGTTCTTTCCGGCCTCGCTGACACTGCTGACCTTTGCCTCGAACCGGGCGCTCGGGCCTGTGATCACCTCGACGCTCGGCAACCTCGCGCCGCTGTTTGCGGTGGCGACCGCCGTGATCCTGCTGGCCGAGCCGCTGCATCCGCCGCAAGTTGCTCGGCCTCGTCGTGGCGGTCGCGGGAGCGGCGATCATCACCGTGACCCGGCCGCGCGATCTCGGTCACTGGCGAAGCTGGGCGCTATTGTTGCCGCTATGCAGCGCGCTGATCCGCGGCATCGCGCCGCCGGTGATCAAGCTGGGGCTCGCGGTCTGGCCGAGCGCGCTCTGGGGCTGCCTGATCGGCTATATCACGTCCTCGCTGGTGCTGCTGACCGTGCAGCGCATCCGCAAGGGCAGCTTCGTCGTGCATGCACCCCGCGCCGGCCTGTTCTGGTTTGCGCTGACCGGGATCAGCAACGGCCTCAGCGCGCTGACGCTGTTCGCCGCGGTTCGCAACGGCCCGATCACGCTGGTGGCGCCGCTGGCCGCGATCTATCCGCTGGTCACGGTGGCGCTGAGCGCGATGGTCCTCAAGCACATCGCGATCACCGCGCGGATCGTGGCAGGCGCCGCACTCACCGTGCTCGGCGTCGTGCTGGTGCTGGTCGGCTGAACCCGTTGCGGGATCGGCAATACACCGTTGTGGACGCTGCACTGTGCAAGCCGGCATCCACCTGCCAGACTGCGCCCCTGCCGGAGTTTTCAGTGCCATCCCCCGATGTTCCAAACCCCTACCCGCATCCCGCGCGGCTGATCCTGATCCTGTCGATGGCGCCGACCGCCGGTCTCGGCATCGGCCGCTTTGCCTATGCGCTGGTGCTGCCCGACATGCGCGACACGCTGGAATGGTCCTATTCCGCGGCCGGCTTCATGAACACGGTCAACGCGGCCGGCTATCTCGCCGGCGCGCTGCTCGCCTCACGGATGATCGCCAGGTTCGGGATGCTCGCCTCGGTGCGATGGGGAACGGTGGCCTGCGTGCTGTCGCTGGCGCTCTGCGCCATGTCGGGGAATTTCTACGTCCTGACCTTTGCCCGGCTGCTCGCCGGCATCGGCGCCGCGGCCGGCTTCGTCGGCGGCGGCACGCTGGCGGCGACCATCGCGCAGTCGCGGCCGGAGCGGGCGAATTTTCTGCTCAGCCTGTTCTATGCCGGGCCCGGCCTCGGCATTCTTTTGTCAGGACTGGTCGCGCCATTCGTTCTGCAGGGGTTCGGGCCGGGCTCGTGGTGGATCGTGTGGTGGGCGATGACGCTGCTCGCCGCGGTCATGACGATCCCCGTGCTGCTGACGCCGGTCCATGAAAGCGCGGTCTCGACCGCGACGACGGCAACGAAATTCGCCATCGCGCCGGTGGCGATCTATCTCGCCGGCTATTTCCTGTTCGGCGCCGGCTACATCGCCTACATGACCTTCATGATCGCCTATGTGCGCGACGCCGGCGGCGGCGCGGCGGCGCAGAGCGCGTTCTGGAGCCTGATCGGCCTCAGCGCGTTCGCCACGCCCTGGGTGTGGCGGCGCGTGCTGGCGCTCGACCGCGGCGGCCTCGCCACCACGATCATCCTCGGCGTCAACGCGATCGGCGCGGCGATGCCGATCTTCGGGCAATCGGTGTGGCTATTGGGGTTGTCGGCGCTGGTGTTCGGCGTCGCCTTCTTCGCGGTGGTCGGCTCCACCACCGCCTTCGTGCGCTTCAACTATCCGCCGCAGGCCTGGCCTGTCGCGATCTCGGCGATGACGATTTCATTCGGCATCGGCCAGACGCTCGGGCCGATCGTGGTCGGCGCGATCACGGACGCGGTGGGCAGCCTGTCGTTTGCGCTGAATATTTCCGCCGCGATGCTGGCGCTGGGGGCGGTGCTGTCGGCGTTTCAGAAGAAGGTGAAGCAGGCGCTCGTAGCTGCCGTAGGGTGGGCTGAGCGAAGCGAGCCCACCACTTGCAGACGCAACACAAGTGATAGATGGTGGGCACGGCTGCGCCTTTGCCCACCCTACGAGGGCCAACGACAAATCGCCTGCGACGGTTTGCGGCTCCGGGCGATGCCGAGCTGTGCTAGACTGATGGAGAAACCCAACGCTTCTGGAGATCAAACGGCATGACCTATTTCGATCTCGGGCCATACAGCCGCAAAGTCACGACCGCCTCGCCCGATGCGCAGGTCTGGTTCGACCGAGGCCTGAACTGGCTGTTCGGCTTCAACCACTACGAAGCGATCAAGTGCTTTCAGAAGGCGCTCGGTCATGACGGCGAATGCGCGATGGCGCATTGGGGCATCAGCTACGCCTCGGGCCCGAACTATAATCTGCCGTGGTACCGCTACGACCCGCTCGGCCGGCAGAATGCGCTGTCGGCATCGTACGACGCGATGCAGGCAGCACTTGCGCATGCCGGCAAAGCCAGTCCGGTCGAGCAGGCGATGATCAAGGCGCTCGGCGCGCGCTATCCGCAGCGCGAAGCCATCGAGGACATGGCGCCCTGGGACAAGGCCTACACCAAGGAAATGCGCAAGATATTTGCGGCATTCCCCGACGATCTCGAAGTGCGGGCCGTGCTGGCCGAGTCGATCATGAACGAGACGCCGTGGCAGATGTGGGACCTGCCGTCCGGCAAGCCGACCGAGGGCGCGGGCACCGAGGAATGCCGTGCGCTGCTGGAGCAGGCGCTCGAACGGATTCCGGCCGCGTGGGATCACCCGGGACTGCTGCATCTCTACGTTCACCTGATGGAGATGTCGCCGTTCCCCGAACGCGCGCTGCGCGCCGGCGACCGGCTGCGCGACATCGTGCCGGATTCCGGGCATCTCATCCACATGCCGACGCATCTCGACGTGCTGTGCGGACACTACAGGGACGTGCTGATCTACAATCAAAGGGCTCTGGAAACCGATCGCAAATTCCTCGCCTATTCGAGCGATCCGGGCGTCTATCTCGTCTATGTCATTCACAATTTTCACTTTGCGATCTACGGCGCGATGTTTCTGGGCCAGTACACGCCCGCGATCGCGGCGGCGGAAGAACTGATCGCGACGATCCCCGAGGCCGCGCTGCGGATTCAATCGCCGCCGATGGCGGATTTTCTCGAAGGCTATCTGACGATGAAGCAGCACGTGCTGGTGCGCTTCGGCAAATGGCACGAGATCATCGCGCAGAAATTGCCGGATGATAAAGAGCTCTATTGCTCGAACGTTGCCAAGATCCACTACGCCAAGGCGGTCGCGCATTCGGCGCTCGGCCATGTCGCGGAGGCCGAGGCGGAGCGGGCGCTGTTCATGGCGGCGAAAGCTCGCGTGCCCGAGAGCCGCCGCGTTCACAACAACAAGATGGTCAACCTGCTCGAAGTCGCCCAGGCGATGCTGGATGGCGAGCTGGAATACCGGAAAGGCCATTTCGATGTGGCCTTCGCGCATCTGCGCCGCTCGGTCGAACTCAGCGACGGCCTGCCCTATGACGAGCCGTGGGGATGGATGCAGCCGACCCGCCACGCGCTCGGCGCGCTGTTGCTCGAACAGGGACGGATCGAGGAAGCCGAGGCGGTGTACCGCTCCGATCTCGGCCTCGACGGCAAACTCAGCCGCGCCTGCCAGCATCCGGATAATCTCTGGTCGCTGCACGGGCTGCACGAATGCCTGGTGCGTCGCGGAGAGAAGGTGGAGCGGCCGCTGATCAAGCAGCGGCTCGATCTCGCGCAGGCGCGGGCGGAGATTCCGATCAAGGCGTCGTGCTTCTGCCGGCGGATGGACATGGCGGCGGCGTAGGCGCTTCGCGGCGGCAGCTGACCTTCCAACTGCGATATCGTCGCATGCACGACGGAACGCCGCTAAGACTGGGCCGTTGTTGCGGGCGTAATCTTATGACACCATCCGATTATCGATTATTGAGACTTTTCAGACACCTATGCCCCGCCGGAAATTTGCCTGGGAAAAACTATCGGATGAGCAATTGCTCAAGCAGCGCCTCAGCAGCCTGAGGGTCAGCGTCGCAGACACCTGGCTCGATGGCTGCCTCAGCGCGCTCTACGAGGAGCTCGAAGCGCGAGACATCCGGTTGCGACCGCATACTTGGGTTTCGAGCGAATGGTTCAGCCCGGCCGGCGTGCCCGGCATCGCCATCCCGTTCTATCTCACCCATCCCCGCCTGATGAAGCTCGAGAAGAAGATGATGCTCGACGTCGAGGGCGGCACCTTGTCCGAGTGCATGGCCATTCTCCGTCACGAGACCGGCCATGCCATGCAGCACGCCTACCAGCTGCAACGCCGCCGGCGCTGGCAGCAGCTGTTCGGCCCGTCGTCGAAACACTACCCGCGCTACTACCGCCCCAATCCGGCCAGCCGGAACTATGTCCAGCATCTCCGGCTCTGGTACGCACAGAGTCATCCGGACGAGGATTTTGCCGAAACTTTTGCGGTGTGGCTGCGGCCGCGATCGAAATGGCGGACGCGTTATGCCGGCTGGCCGGCGTTGAAAAAGCTCGAATATGTCGACGAACTGATGCACGAAATCGCCGGCAAGCGGCCGCTTGTCACGACGCGGGAGCGTGTCGATCCGCTGCGTGAACTCAGCGAGACGATCGGTGATCACTATCAGAAAAAGCAGGCTTTCTATGCTTTCAAGGCGCCGAAGACCTACGACCGCGATCTCTCCCGGCTGTTTTCCGCCGATCCGCGGCATGGCCGGGCGCAGGCGGCCTCCCTCTTCATCAGGCGGCACCGCGCTCAGATCAGGCAATTGGTTGCGCGATGGACCGGCGAGAACCAGCTTACGCTCGATGCGGTGCTCGACGACATGATCTCGAGGTGCCGCGAATTGGATTTGCGCGCCGTAGGACCTAGCCAGAAGCTAGTGATGGATTTCACCGTCTTGTTGACCGCCAAGACCATGCACGCGCTGTTTGGTCCGTCGCGGCGGAAATGGATCGCGCTATGAGGCACCTTCGGGTTCTTGCGCTCATGCATCCGGACTTCGTACCGCCTGATTCCACCGACGGATATACGTCGAAGCAGATCAACCAATGGAAGACCGAGTACGACGTCGTGAGCACCTTGCGTGGGGCCGGCCATGAAGTGCGTCCGCTCGGTGTCCAGGAAGAGATCAGGCCGGTGCGCAAGGCGATCGAAGAGTTCAAACCGCATGTGGTGTTCAACTTGCTGGAGCAATTTCATCACGAACCGGTGTATGACCAGCACATTCCAAGCTATCTCGAGCTGATGAAGGTCGCATATACCGGGTGCAATCCGCGCGGCCTGATCCTGGCGCGCGGCAAGGACCTGTCCAAGACGCTTGTGCACCATCGCCGGATCGCGGTGCCGGCCTTCGCCGTGTTTCCGATGCGACGCAAGGTCAAACGGCCGGCGCGTCTTGCCTTGCCGTTGATCGTCAAGAGCCTGAGCGAGGATGGATCGAGGGGCATCTCGCAGGCGTCCATCGTCGATACCGACGAGAAATTCGTGGAGCGCGTCGCCTTCGTTCACGAGAGCGTTGGAACGGCCGCGATTGCGGAGCAATATATAGAAGGACGCGAGCTTTATGTCGGCGTGCTCGGCAACAACCGGGTAAAGGTTCTGCCGGTCTGGGAGCTAAGATTCGGCAATATGGGCGGCGAGAGTTCGCGGCACATCGCCACGGAGAAGGCCAAGCACGATACGAGCTATCAGGAACGACTCGGAATTGAGGACGGGCCGGCCAGGGACCTGGCGCCGGAGTTGCAGGCTCTCATCCAGCGAACGGCGAAACGCATCTACCGAACGCTGGGCCTCGATGGTTACGCTCGTATCGACTTTCGCCTCGCGGCCGACGGCACGCCCTATTTCATCGAGGCAAACCCCAATCCCGAAATCGCAAAGAGCCAGGAATTCGCCCAATCGGCCCGGCACGACGGGCTTGAATACCCCGACGTGCTACATCGCATACTGACCCTTGGAATAAGCCGGGCGAAAGCCGGCGTATCGGTCGGCTAAAGGTTACGCGCTCAACTCCCGCTGAACGAATTATACCCCTGGTCTTCCCAGAAGCCGCCCTTGTAGTCGTTGGTGACTTCCATCGACATCACGTATTTCGGATTCTTGAAGCCGAGTTTTGTCGGCACGCGGATCTTCATCGGGAAACCGTAGGCGCGCGGCAGGATCTCGTCGCCGAACTTGAAGGTCATCTGGGTCTGCGCGTGCAGCGCGGTCGCCATGTCGAGCGGCGAGTTGTAGCCGTCCTTGTCGGCGCACTGGAACCAGACATATTTCGCGCGCGTGTCGGCGCCGATGATCTTCAGGAAATCGCGCAACGGCGTGCCGGTCCAGCTTCCGATCGCGCTCCAGCCTTCGACGCAGATGTGGCGCGTGATCTGCTTGACCTGCGGCAGCGCGTAAAGCTCCTCGAGCGTCCACGGCTTCTTGTTCTCGACCAGGCCGCGCACTTCGAGCTTCCAGGTCTTGCCGTCGACGGTCGGCGCATCGTCGAGATCGTAATAGGCGTTGAACGGGAACGGCTTTGTGATGGCGCTTTCCGGAAAAGTCGGCGCCATGGCGTTGGGATTGAAGATCAGCGACTGCACGCCGTCATTGAACTTGGAGACCCGTTTCAGCATCTGTTCGGCCGAGAATTGATCGGTGACGTCGCAGCCGGTCAACAGCGTCAGCGCGCCGAGGCTGGCGCCGCCGGCGATGAAGCGCCGGCGCGTCAGGTCCGGCATGGTCTTGACGGCGTCGCGGACGAGCAGCGTCTTGTCGACGCCGGGGATCAGGAGATTGCGCATGCGGCCCATGACTTGCTCCTTTGAATTAACGACCGATGATCATGGCGCGCAGGCTCTTCGGCACCAGAAGAGCAAGCGCGACATGGACCACCATGAAGGCGACGATGCCGGCCATGCAGAAGAAGTGGACGTAGCGGGCGGCATCGTAGCCGCCGAACAGCGCCGTCAGATATTGCAGCTGCACCGGCTTCCAGATCGCCAGGCCCGACAGCACGATGAGGATGCCGAGGACGATGACGCCGGCGTAAAGCAGCTTTTGCACATGGTTATACTTGCTGAGATCGTCGTGCGAGAGCTTGCCGGTCAGCGCCGCCCTGGTATCGGAGATCACGCCGCCCGGCGTGATCGGCAGCAGTTTTCTGCGGAAGCGGCCGGTGGCGAGGCCCACGGCCAGATAGATCAGGCCGTTGACCATCAGCAGCCACATCGCGGCGAAATGCCAGAGCAGCGCGCCGCCGAGCCAGCCGCCCAGCGTGATGCTCTTGGAAAAGGTGAAGCTGAACAGCGGCGAGGCGTTGTAGATCTGCCATCCCGACATGATCATCAAAACCATCGCAAAGGCGTTGGTCCAGTGCAGCGCCCGCACCCAGGCCGGCTGGATCACCTTGGCCTTGGTTGACGTCGCTTGTTCGTCGCTGACTGTGACGGCCGACATGGGCTCACCCTCTGGAAATTCGATATCGATTATACGCCGGGAACCGGCTCTCCGTTACTACCAAGACACTATCAAATCGATGCCTGCGACGTATCGTCCTTCACGAAAAAGCGAGCCGGGTTGCCCCGGCTCGCCATCCACACGCCCCTGTTGGGACCAGTCAGGAGCGCACGGGAGCTCAGGACGCCGGCATCAGCACGGTGTCGACCACATGGATCACGCCGTTGGACTGATTGACGTTGGAGATCGTGACCATCGAGGTGCCACCCTTGGCGTCGACGATCCAGACCTTGCCGTCCTGAAGCTTGACCGAGAGCTGTTCGCCTTCGGCGGTCTTCAGCTTCATGCCGTCCTTGAGGTCGGCGGCGGCGAGCTTGCCGGGCACGACGTGGTAGGTGAGGATCTTGGTCAGCGTCGCCTTGTTCTCAGGCTTCACCAGCGTCTCGACGGTGCCGGCCGGCAGCTTGCCGAAGGCGGTGTTGGTCGGCGCGAACACGGTGAACGGGCCCTTGCTCTGGAGGGTTTCGACCAGGCCGGCGGCCTTCACGGCGGCGACCAGCGTGGTGTGGTCCTTCGAGTTGACGGCGTTCTCGACGATGTTCTTGGAGGGGAACATGGCGGCGCCGCCGACCATCACGGTCTTTTCCTGCGCGCTGACGGGCGCGGTGATGGTCGCGGTGAAGGCCAGTGCGCTGAACACGGCGGCGGACAGCAGTGCAATACGTTTCGACATGGAATCTTCTCCCGAGGATTGCGATGGCCGGCGGGGCTTCCGCCGGTAGCGAGAACAACGACACCAGGTTGGTGGACCGGTTGTTTCGTCGTCGTTGGCCGAGCTACGGGAGGTTTTTTGGCTGGTTTCGGGGAATAAATTATCGTGATGGCTGAAACTTTAGCGGAGGCAGGCCGTGCGGCGGCGCGTCTCGCTGGCTGACATCCATCTTGCGCCGATGCTAACTTGTTTCGCGATGACTGGGAGATGACGCATGAACAACCCGATCTACGCCGACGGCGCTGGCTACGTCAGGGGACGCTTCGTCCCGATCGGCGAGGCGACCCTGCCCGTCACCGACTGGGGCTTTACGCGGTCCGATGTCGTGTACGACGTCGTGCATGTGTTCAAGGGCGGCTTCTTCCGGCTTGCGGACCATCTCGACCGCTTCGAGAACTCGATGGCGAGGCGCCGGATCCGGCCGCCGGAAGACCGCGCCGCGATCGAGACGATCCTGCATCGCTGCGTGGCGCTGACCGGCCTTTCCGACGCCTATGTCGCGATGGTGGCGTCGCGCGGACGACCGCGCGTGGCGGGGTCACGCCGGCCGGCCGATTGCGAAAACCACCTGATCGCCTATGCGCTGCCCTGGATCGATGTCGTTCCGAAGGACGTGCAGGCGCGCGGCGCCCATGTCTGGGTCGCCTCGACGCCGCGCGTGCCCGACGCCTCGGTCGATCCCACCGTCAAGAACTATCAGTGGAACGACCTGACCTCCGGCCTGATGGAAGCGCACGACGCCGATTTCGATACGGCGGTGCTGTGCGACACGCAGGGATTTTTGACCGAGGGGCCGGGCTTCAACATCTTCGTCGTGAAGGACGGACGGGTGACGACGCCGGATCGCGGCAGCCTGCACGGCATCACGCGCCGGTCGGTGCTGGAGCTCTGCGCCGAGCTCGGCATCGCGGCCGCGGTCGAGCCGATTCCGCGATCGGCGCTCGACGACGCCGACGAGGTGTTTCTGGCGACGACGGCCGGCGGCGTCATGCCGGCATCGCGCATCGGCGCCCGCATCCTCGGCAACGACCGGCCCGGGCCGATCTCGATGCGGCTGAAGGATACCTACTGGCGCAAGCACGAGGAGGGCTGGCACCGGACGCCGGTGCGGCCGCTGGAAGCGGAGGCGGCGGAGTGAAGAACGTGAATCAGGAAGCTGCGCGATGCCCTCTTTCGTCGTCCCGGCGAAGGCCGGGACCCATACCGCGTGATCTCTCGATAAGGCAGAACGGCTAGTACCAACCGCTAAACCGAGGCCGGTGGTTATGGGTCCCGGCCTTCGCCGGGACGACGAAAAAGCTAATCCCTGTTCGCCGGCGTCTGGATGAACCCGCGGTTGTGCGTCGGGCTGATCAGGATCTCGTTCATGCACACCCGCGGCGGCATGCTGGCGACGAAGGCGATGGTGCGGCCGCAATCTTCCGGCTGCAGCATCTTGGCCTGCTCCTCGTCCGAGCGGCACCACGGGGCGCAACTTCAGGATCGGGGTCGCGACCTCGCCGGGCGACAGGCAGCAGGCGCGCAGGCCGTTGACGCATTCGTCCATGTTGAAGGAATGGGTCAGCGCCAGCACCGCATGTTTGGTCGTGGTGTAGGCCGGGCCCGGCATCTTTGAGACGTGACGGCCGGCCCAGGATGCGACGTTGATGATGCAGCCGTCCTTTTGCTTGCGCATCGCCGGCAGCACCGCACGCATGCAGTAGAGCACGCCGTTGAGATTGACCTCGACCAGCTTGTCCCAGCCTTCCAGTTCCATGTCGGCCCAGCTGCGCTTCGGCACGTTGATGCCGGCGCTGTTGACGAGAAGGTCGATCCGGCCGTGCTTGGCGAGGATCTGGTCGGCGGCCTTGTTGACGTCGGCCTTGTTGCTGACATCGAGCTGGATCGCCTCGGCCTTGCCGCCCTTTTTGGTGATGTTGGCGACCACGCGCTCGAGTTCTTCCCTACGGCGGCCCGAAATCACCACGGTCCAGCCGTCAGCGGCGAGAAATTCCGCCCCGGATTCGCCGATACCGCTGCCACCACCGGTCACCCAGGCCACGCGTTTCCCGTTATTTGACATGCAAACTGTCTCCGTTGCTTTATGAAGGGCGTTCTTGCTATTCCAGCCGGCGAAATTCCGCCGGCCAGCGCCCTCCAAGGGAATGTTGCATGAACACGACCGCCAACGCCAATTTGTTTTCCCGCCTGTTCGACGACGCTCGACGATCCGAACCGGCTCGCGATCGAGATGCTCGACGGCACGCGCATCAGCTATGGCGATCTGATCGCCCGCGCCGGCCAGATGGCGAACGTGCTGGTGGCGCGCGGCGTCAAGCCCGGCGACCGCGTCGCGGCGCAGACCGAGAAATCGGTGCCGGCGCTGGTGCTGTATCTCGCGACGGTTCGCGCGGGCGCAGTCTACCTGCCGCTCAACACCGCCTACACGCTCAACGAGCTCGACTATTTCATCGGTGACGCCGAGCCGTCGCTGATCGTCTGCGATCCGTCGAAGGCGGAAGGCATCGGCGCGATTGCGGCGAAGGTAAAAGCCAAGGTCGAAACGCTCGGCCCCGACGGCAAGGGATCGCTGACGGATGCCGCCGCCAAGGCCGACGCGGCGTTCACAACCGTCGCGCGCGCCAATGACGATCTCGCCGCGATTCTCTACACGTCGGGCACCACCGGCCGTTCCAAGGGCGCGATGCTGACGCACGATAATCTCGCGTCAAACTCCTACAGCCTGGTCGACTACTGGCGCTTCACGGACAAGGACGTGCTGATCCACGCGCTGCCGATCTACCACACCCACGGCCTGTTCGTGGCGAGCAACGTCACGCTGTTCGCGCGCGCCTCGATGATCTTCCTGCCGAAGTTCGATCCGCGAACTGATCATCAAGCTGATGGCGCGCGCCACCGTGCTGATGGGCGTGCCGACCTTCTACACGCGGCTGTTGCAGAGCCCGGCGCTGACCAAGGATTCGACCAAGCACATGCGGCTGTTCATTTCGGGCTCCGCGCCGCTGCTCGCCGACACCCACCGCGAATGGTCCGCGCGCACCGGCCACGCCGTGCTGGAACGCTACGGCATGACCGAAACCAACATGAACACGTCCAACCCCTATGACGGCGAGCGCGTGCCCGGCGCGGTCGGCCATCCCCTGCCCGGCGTTTCCGTCCGCGTCACCGATCCCGAAACCGGCAAGGAAATCGCGCGCGACGACGATCGGCATGATCGAGGTCAAGGGCCCGAACGTGTTCAAGGGCTATTGGCGGATGCCGGAGAAGACAAAATCCGAATTCCGCGACGACGGCTTCTTCATCACCGGCGATCTCGGCAAGATCGATCCCAAGGGCTATGTGCACATCCTCGGCCGCGGCAAGGATCTCGTGATCTCCGGCGGCTTCAACGTCTATCCGAAGGAAATCGAGAGCGAGATCGACGCCATGCCGGGCGTGGTCGAATTCGCCGTGATCGGCGTGCCGCATGCCGATTTCGGCGAGGGCGTCACCGCCGTCGTGGTCTGCAACAAGGGCGCCGAGGTCACCGAAGCCGGCGTGCTGAACGCGCTCGACGGCCGGCTCGCCAAATTCAAGATGCCGAAGCGCGTGTTCGTGGTCGACGAACTGCCGCGCAACGCCATGGGCAAGGTGCAGAAGAACATCTTGCGGGATACGTATAAGGATATCTATTCGAAGCGTTAGGGGCGCGGGCCGTCGCGACTTGAAATCATGAACCGCGAGCAGGCTGTCCGCATTCAGAAGCACGTCCTCGACGCCGACGTCGCTTTGGATCGCGCGAGAATGGCTATCGCGGATCTCGGAAAAGAGGAACGACTGGCCCTCGACGGATTGCTTCAAGAAGCCGTCGAAACGTTGCACCTTGATCTGCTCGAACAGATCTACGCCCAGTATCCCGACCTGGAGCCGCCTGCTCCTGATGAGTAATCCCGACCATCAGCCGCGGCCTCGCGCCGGATCGGGTAGGGCGACTTGAAGCCCGGATGAGCCGACCGCGTCGCGCGAATGCGCGCCCGATGAGGCGACATCCGGGGCCACTCTCACGCCGTCCCGGATATCGCTTCGCTCATCCGGGCTACGAAGCTATCCACCTCACAGCAGGCTGATCGCAAACCGGCCGCCGACGATGAACAGATACGTACCGAACGCCATCTCCAGCGCGCGCTTCGACAGCGCGTGCGCGAGCTTCACGCCGAGCGGCGCGGTGATCAGCGTGGTCGGCATCACCAGCAGCGCGCCGATCAGCGATACATAGCCGATCGCAAACGGCATCTGCAGCGCGGCGACGTCGGGGAAGCGGGCCGCGGCCGGCCAGCCGGCATAGACATAGCCGAGCGCGCCGGGGATCGAGATCAGCACGGCGAGCGCAGAGGAAGTCGCGACCGCCTGATGGATCGGCCGGCCGTAGAACGTCATCAGCAGATTGGCGAACAGCCCGCCGCCGACGCCCATCAGGGTCGACAGCAGGCCGACGAAGAAACCATAGACGCGCATCAAGCGGACCGGTCGGGACGTCGTCGCCGAGTTTCCAGCCGTCGCGCGCCAGCAGCAGCCGGGCGGCGGCCGACCACGCCACCATCACGAAGACGATCTTGAACAGCCGCTCCGGTGCGAAGCGCGCGGTGACGCTGCCGGCGAGCGACGCCCAGCACGATCGGCAGCCACCATAGTTTGAGGATGTCCATGTCGACCGCGCCGCGCTTGTAGTGGGCACGAAACGAGGACAGCGAGGTCGGGATGATGATCGCCAGCGAAGTGCCGATGCAGAGCGGCATGCGCACTTCCAGCGGCACGCCGACGAGGCGAAAGCACTCGTAGAACACCGGCACCAGGATCGCGCCGCCGCCGATGCCGAACAGGCCGGCCATGAACCCCGACAACGCGCCGACCGCGACCAGCAGCAGGGCGAGTTCGACGATCTCCTTGGGATCGAGGCCGGCGATCATCAGGGCACCTATGTCCGGACATGCAGGCCGCGCATCCGCAGGGCCGTCGGCAACCGCCGCGCCGGTGGCTTAGCCGCTTCCGGATACCGGGAACATCTGCATTCGCGGTGCGGCCGCCTTGCGCGGAGCGGGCCGCAAAATTCGCATATCCGATCGGCTTGGGATGAATGGGCCATCCGTGCCTTCGCTGTGGCCACGGTCGGGGGCGCGCTGATCCCGGCGAGCCGCCGCAGTTTCACACCGCTCGGAAAGAGCCTTATCGGTTATCCCGTTGACTGATGGGCCGTAAACTCAGGCGCAATTTGCCGCGCGATCGCCCGTCGTAGAGATGATTTTATATTCAATTCTTCTGGCGCGTTGGTCGCCCGTGGTATACCAAGCCGCTGAATCCGTCCCATTTCCCGGCTTCGTAGCAATGAATAGCTGTTCGATTCAAAGCGATTTGATCGTTGCGCGGACTGATTCGACTCCGTAAATAGAATTCATCTACCGCGCATCCCGATGGGCCGGCCGCGGTTCCACACAACATGAAGCCGCCGAATGACCGCCAGGATCGAACGACCGCTCTCGCCCCATTTGCAGACCTATCGCGTCACCCTGACAATGGCGCTTTCCATCGTCCACCGCGCCACGGGAATTGCGCTCTATTTCGGCACGTTGCTGCTCGCCTGGTGGCTGATTGCCGCAGCCTCCGGCCCCGGCGCCTACGCCAACGTCCAGGCTTTCACCGGCAGCATCATCGGCAAGCTGATCGTGTTCGGCTACACGTGGGCGCTGATGCATCATCTGTGCAGCGGTATCCGCTACTTCTTCTGGGACCTCGGCTACGGCTTCAAGCCCAATGAGCGCGAGGCGCTGACCTGGGGCGCGCTGATCGCGGGCATTTCGTTGACCGTCCTGGTCTGGATCGTCGCCTATACGGTCGGAGGCGGACGATGAACGCGCCCAAATCGTCTTCCATGCGCACGCCGCTCGCGCGCGTCCGCAACCTCGGCTCCTCGCATTCCGGCACCGGCGATTTCTGGCGCCAGCGCCTCACCGCGGTGGCGATGGCGCTGCTGATCGTGCCTGTCATCGTGGTGGTCTTGATGCTGGTCGGCAGCAACCAGGCGGGCGCCAAGCAAATCTTCAGCTCGGTGCCCATCGCGATCATCATGCTGCTCTTCATCATCGCCAGCACCTGGCACATGCGCATCGGCATGCAGATCGTGATCGAGGACTACGTGCATAGCGAGAAGATCAAGCTCGCCTGCGTGATGGCCAATAATTTCTTCTGTATCGCGGTGGCGCTGGCCTCAATTTACGCGATCCTCAAAATGTCATCGGGAGTTTAACCCATGGCTTCTAACAATTCGGCTCTCAAGGTAACGGCAAGGCCACCAACGGTGCTGGGCCCGCTACCAACGGAAAAGCCTATCCGATCGAGGACCACACCTATGACGTCGTGGTCGTCGGCGCCGGCGGCGCCGGCCTGCGCGCCGTGGTCGGCTGCTCGGAAGCCGGCCTGCGCACCGCCTGCATTACAAAGGTGTTTCCGACCCGCTCGCACACGGTGGCGGCGCAGGGCGGCATCTCGGCCTCGCTCGGCAACATGCATCCGGACGACTGGCGCTGGCACATGTACGACACCGTCAAGGGGTCGGACTGGCTCGGCGACCAGGACGCGATCGAATACATGGTGCGCAACGCGCCGGAAGCCGTCTACGAGCTCGAGCATTGGGGCGTGCCGTTCTCGCGCACCGAGGACGGCAAGATCTACCAGCGCCCGTTCGGCGGCATGACGCTGGACTACGGCAAGGGCCAGGCGCAGCGCACCTGCGCCGCCGCCGACCGCACCGGCCACGCCATGCTGCACACGATGTACGGCCAGGCGCTGCGCCACTCGGCCGAATTCTACATCGAGTTCTTCGCCATCGATTTGATCATGGACGACCAGGGCGTCTGCCGCGGCGTCATCGCGCTCAAACTCGACGACGGCACGCTGCATCGCTTCCGGGCGCAGACCACGATTCTCGCCACCGGCGGCTACGGCCGCGCCTACGCCTCCTGCACCTCGGCGCATACCTGCACCGGCGACGGCGGCGGCATGGTGCTGCGCGCCGGCCTGCCGCTGCAGGACATGGAATTCATCCAGTTCCACCCGACCGGCATCTACGGCTCGGGCTGCCTCGTCACCGAGGGCGCCCGCGGCGAAGGCGGCTATCTCGTCAATTCCGAAGGCGAGCGCTTCATGGAGCGCTACGCGCCCTCCGCCAAGGATCTCGCCTCGCGCGACGTCGTCTCGCGCTCGATGACCATCGAGATCCGCGAAGGCCGCGGCGTCGGCAAGAAGAAGGACCACATCTTCCTGCACCTCGACCATCTCGATCCCAAGGTGCTGAACGAACGGCTGCCGGGCATTTCCGAATCGGCGAAGATCTTTGCCAATGTCGACGTCACCCGCGAGCCGATCCCGATCGTGCCGACGGTGCACTACAACATGGGCGGCATTCCCACCAATTATCACGCCGAAGTGCTGACCAAGAAGGACGGCGACGACAATGCGGTCGTGCCCGGCCTGATGGCGATCGGCGAAGCCGCCTGCGTGTCGGTGCACGGCGCCAATCGTTTCGGCTCGAACTCGCTGATCGACCTCGTCGTGTTCGGCCGCGCCGCTGCGCTCCGGCTCGCCGAAAAGCTGACGCCGAACGGCAAGCAGCCGGACCTGCCGGCGGGATCGTCGGACCTGGCGCTCGGCCGGCTCGACCATTACCGCTACGCCTCCGGCGGCACGCCGACCGCAAAGCTGCGCGACAGCATGCAGCACGTGATGCAGAGCAATTGCGCGGTGTTCCGCACCGGCGAGATCCTCTCCGAAGGCCAGAACCTGATCCACAAGGTGCATGGCGGCATCGGCGACGTCGCCACCACCGATCGTTCGCTGGTCTGGAATTCCGACCTGATCGAAACGCTCGAATTCGACAATCTGATCGCGCAGGCGGTCGTCACGATGGATTCGGCGGCGAACCGCACCGAAAGCCGCGGCGCCCATGCGCGCGAGGATTTTTCCGAGCGCGACGACAAGAACTGGATGAAGCATACGCTGGCGTGGATCGACAAGGGCGGCAAGACCTCGATCGATTACCGCCCGGTGCACGACTACACGATGACGAACGACGTTCAGTACATCCCGCCGAAGGCGCGGGTGTATTGAGCCAAAGAGGCAGGACAGATGGCTGAATTCGCGCTTCCGAAAAATTCGAAGATCACCGGCGGCAAGGCCTGGCCAGCGCCTTCCGGCGCGACCGAGACGCGCGAGTTCAGGGTGTATCGCTGGAACCCGGACGACGGCAAGAATCCGAGCGTCGACACCTATCACGTCGACACCAACGATTGCGGGCCGATGGTGCTGGACGGCCTGATCTGGATCAAGAACCACATCGACCCGACGCTGACGTTCCGCCGCTCCTGCCGCGAAGGCGTCTGCGGCTCCTGCGCCATGAACATCGACGGCCAGAACACGCTGGCCTGCACCAAGTCGATGCACGACGTCGCTGCCGGCGGCGCGGTGAAGGTCAACCCGCTGCCGCACCAGCCGGTCGTGAAAGACCTGGTGCCTGACCTGACCAATTTCTACGCGCAATACGCCTCGATCGAGCCGTGGCTGAAGACCACCACGCCGACGCCGCAAAAGGAATGGAAGCAGAGCCACGAGGACCGCGAAAAGCTCGACGGCCTCTACGAGTGCATCCTGTGCGCCTGCTGCTCGACGTCCTGCCCGAGCTACTGGTGGAACAGCGACCGCTTCCTCGGCCCCGCCGCGCTGTTGCAGGCCAACCGCTGGGTGACGGATTCCCGCGATGAAGCCACCGGCGAGCGGCTCGACAACCTCGAGGACCCGTTCCGGCTCTATCGCTGCCACACCATCATGAACTGCGCCAAGGCGTGCCCGAAGGGTCTCAACCCCTCGGAAGCCATCGCCGAACTCAAGCTGAAGATGGTCGAGCGGCAGATTCTAGGCCGAGATGCCGTGGCCCGGATGAGCACAAGCGACATCCGGGCCAATCGCGTCGGCTCCCGGATGTCGTCATATCGTGAAACTAAGCCTTGCCGGTGAAGTTGCGGCGGAGCCTGTCGGCAAACCAGACCGCAAAAATAGCAACGAACGAGAGAACGAATAATTCCCCGGTCAACAGAAGCGCCTGTTGTGCCACTGACATGAGTTCCTCCTGATCTGTTTTATTGATTCGATGCCGCTGCAAGGCTGGGTGGCGACCACTCAGAATTGCGCGTCTTCGCCGGCTCTGCCTTGCGCTGGATCAAATTTGGACCCGCCGCCGCGCCGATGA
>CAWAMK010000043.1:0-206040 GCA_963783115.1 uncultured Alphaproteobacteria bacterium
CCGACAATGGCGTGTTCTTCATTCCCTCGGTTCGCTCGGGTCATTCGATGTTCGACCTCGCCGGCTTCATCCGGATGCGGCTGGAGAGTGCCGGCGTGCTGATGATCGACGACATCGGCGTCGACACCTATTCCGACGAGCGCTTCTACAGCTACCGCCGCTCGGTGCACCGGAAGGAGCCGGATTACGGCCGCCACGTCCACGCGATTGCGCTGGAGAGCGAGTATCGCTACTTCACCTTCAACACCACCTTGCCCCGCGCCCGGCCGGCTTCGAGATAGGTCAGCGCGTCGGGCAACTGCTCGAAGGCGAATTCGCGGTCGATCACCGGCTTGATCGCGCCGCCATCGACGAGGCCCGGCGATCTCGCGCAGTTGCTCGCCGCTCGGCTCGGTGAAGAACCAGCAATAGGACGCGCCGGCTTGCGCGCTCGCGGCATAGACCTTTCGGCTCATCAGCCAGACCGCCGCGCGGACCACCAGCCCCTTGCCCTCGCGCGGGCGAAATCGCGATCGGGCGGGCCGCTCAGCGAGATCACCGCGCCGCCCCGCTTCACCACCTTGAAGGCGTCGACGGTGAACGCGCCGCCCAGCGTGTCGTAGACGATGTCGTAGCCGCCGCCGGCTTCGAGATAGTTTTCGCGGTCGTAGGCGATCACCTTGTCGGCGCCGAGCGATTTGACGAAGTCGACATTCTTCGAACTCGTGGTCGTGGTGACCTCGAGCCCGAGATGCCTCGCGTACTGAACCGCGAAGGTGCCGATCCCGCCGGCGCCGGCGTGGATCAGAATGCGCTGGCCGGCGCGCGCCTTGACGCGCGAAAATCCCTGCAGCGTGGTCAGCCCCACCAGCGGCAGTGCCGCGGCCTGCGCATGCGAGACGGCCAGCCGGCTTCAGCGCCACGAACTTTTCCGACAGCGCGATCTGCTCGGCAAACGTGCCGATGGTCTCGCGCGAGGCGCGCGCATAGACCGCGTCGCCCGGCTTGAAGCCGTGTGACGCGCGCACCCGCCGACAGCACGACGCCGCTGAGCATCGAACCCGAATGGGCGCGGCAGCTGGTAGTTCGAGACGCGCTTGAGATCGCCATGCACGATCTTGAAGTCGATCGGGTTGAGGCTGGCGGCATGGATTTCGATCAGGACGTCGTCGGGGCCCGGGACCGGATCGGCGAGTTCGGCGAGGCGGACATGGTCGGCGATCGCGCCATAGCCGTCGAGAAGGAAGGCTCGCATGGATCATCCCTGCGCGGTTGAGGGATTCTGGCAACAAGAAGGTGAACGGGGACGAGCGGGACGCAATCTTTTTGGCGGGCCGGTGCTCCGCCGCCCTAGACCTTAACACGTTTTAACGATATCGCAGGGAACCATGAGCTGTCCCTCTCCCTGCTTCGTGCCTGCCGGCTTCGCGCGCCCTCGTCGCGGCGGCGCTGCTTGTCGTCGCCACAGCCCTCGGCGGCTGCGCCGGCGGCGGCGCAACGGGCAGCAACTCCTATGCGATGGCTTCGACCGGCGGCGGCCAGACCGTGACGTTCGAATCGATCGACGGCCCGCCGCCGCAGGTGTTCGACCGCATGGTCAGCGTGCTCGACAGCGAATCGAAGCTGCGCAACCTGTCGATCGTCTCCCGCGAGGGCCGCGCTTCCTACCGCGTGCGCAGCTATCTCTCGGCGCAGGTGGTGCGCGGCAAGACCGTGATCGCCTGGGTCTGGGACGTCTACGACAACAACCAGCAGCGCGCGCTGCGGCTTTCCGGCGAAGAAGCCAGCCGGCAAGGCCGGACGCGACGCCTGGGCGGCGGCCGACGACCTCGTGTTGCGCAAGATTGCGCAGGCCGGCCTCAGCGGCCTGTCGGGCATGATCAACGGAACGTCCGGACGCCGCGCCCGCCCCGGCCCCCGAGCGCCGCGGTCCCGCGGTGGCGAGCATGGAAAGCGCCGTACCCGCGCAGGATGCGCCCAGCGTGTCGCCGCACTCGGCTTTAGCGCCCAATAAGCTGCCCCGTAAAAGTCACGTATTCGGCCGTTTTTTGACCGGGAAAACCGGGCCAACGGGTTGCCAGCCGAGCCCCCTGCCTGATATCTCCTCGCCCATCGAAAAGCGCCGGTTTCCCGAGGATTTCTCGATATGCTGAACGTCGTATCCAGCAAGGCGCGAGGAGAAGCGTCGATGTCGGCCAAGAACGGCTCGATCAAGCTGGTCGCCGGAAATTCCAATCCCGTGCTGGCCCAGGACATCGCCGACGGGCTGAATCTGCCGCTGACCAAAGCCAGCGTCCGCCGGTTTCGCCGACAACGAGATTTTCGTCGAGGTCCTGGAGAACGTGCGCGGCTCGGATGTGTTCATCATCCAGTCGACGTCGTATCCGGCCAACGACCATCTGATGGAACTGCTGATCATCACCGATGCGTTGCGCCGCTCGTCCGCGCGCCGCATCACGGCGGTGATCCCCTATTTCGGCTACGCCCGGCAGGACCGCAAGGTCGGTTCGCGCGCGCCGATCTCGGCCAAGCTGGTGGCCAACCTGATCACCCACGCCGGCGTCGATCGCGTCATGACGCTCGACCTGCACGCCGGCCAGATCCAGGGCTTCTTCGACATTCCGACCGACAATCTGTACGCCTCGCCGGTGATGGTGCGCGACATCAAGGAACGCTTCGACCTCGCCAACGTGATGGTGGTGTCGCCCGACGTCGGCGGCGTGGTGCGCGCCCGCGGCCTCGCCAAGCGCATCAACGCGCCGCTCGCGATCATCGACAAGCGCCGCGAACGCGCCGGCGAATCCGAGGTCATGAACGTGATCGGCGACGTCGCCGGCTACACCTGCATCCTGATCGACGACATCGTCGATTCCGGCGGCACGCTGGTGAACGCCGCCGACGCGCTGATCGCCAACGGCGCCAAGGAAGTCTACGCCTATATCTCCCATGGCGTGCTGTCCGGCGGCGCCGCCGCCCGCATCGCCGGGTCGAAGCTGAAAGAACTCGTCATCACCGACTCGATCCTGCCGACGGAAGCGGTCAACAAGGCCGCCAACATCCGCACGCTGTCGATCGCCGGACTGATCGCCGAAGCGATCGGCCGCACGGCTGCGGAAGAATCGGTGTCGAGCCTGTTCGACTGAGTGCCGGACCTCGTCCTGAGGAGCCGCGCAGCGGCGTCTCGAAGGATGAATGGCACCAGCCGGGCCGCATGGTTCGAGACGGCGCTACGCGCCTCCTCACCATGAGGGTTGAACAGCCGTACGTCCCCTCACTCAAATCCCGGCCGCGGCACCAGATTCATCAGCATGTTCGCGTAGCCGCCGTCGACCATGATCTCGTCGCCGTTGACGTAAGCCGCGCGGTCGCTGGCGAGGAACAGGATCGCATCGGCCATGTCCTGCGGCATGCCGACCCGCCGCATCGGCACCACCGCCGAGCGCCGCTCGGTCACCCCGGGCGTATCGTAAAACGCCTGGCTCATCGGCGTGATCACCATGCCGGGACTGACGACGTTGCTGCGGATGCCGTGCGGTCCCCATTCATTGGCGAGTTGCCGCGACAGCATGATCACGCCGGCCTTGCTGACGCTGTAGGCGCCGCTCTGCCCCTGCGCGTTGCTGCCGGCGATCGACGACACATGAACCAGACTGCCGCGGCCGAGCTTGCGCATCTGCCGGCCGAACGCCTGCGCGCAAAGGAAGTAGCCGGTCAGGTTGACGGCGAGAACGCCGTTCCATTCGGCAAGCGACAAAGTATCGAGCGCGCCGGGACGCAGGATGGCCGCGGTGTTGACCAGCACGCTGCAAGGCCCGAGCGATTTCTCGATCGTCTCGGATGCGGCGGTGACACTCTCGACGCTGGTGGTGTCGCAGCTGACGATGAGATGGCCATCGCCCAGTTTGCGCAGCTCCGCCTGCGTCGCTTCAAGCCCGCGTTCGTCGCGATCGATCGCCGCCACGCGGGCACCCGCCTGGCAAAGCTGATGGCCGTGGCGCGGCCGATGCCGCCGCCCCCGCCGGTCACGACGCAAACGCGGCCTGAAAGGCCAAGCCAATCCGACGAATCCTGCCCTGTCATGTTTGATCACTCTTAGTTGGTGAACTGATGAGGATCAGCATAGCCGAAAGCACGGGCGGACCAAGCGGGATAAAGTGAGGCCCGGTCAGTTGCCGAGCTTGATGCCGGCGTCCTTGATCACCTTGGCCCATTCGGGCATCTCTTTCTTGATGACCGCCGCAAACTCGGCTGGCGTGTTGCCGACCGGTTCGAGCCCGAGTTCGTCGAACTTCTTGCGCACCTCCGGCATCGCGAGCGTCTTGACGGTCTCGCTGTGGAGTTTGTCCAGAACATCCTTCGGCGTGCCGGCCGGCGCAACCAGGCCGAACCACGGCACGGCCTCAAAACCGGGGAATCCGGATTCCGCCATGGTCGGCAGGTCGGGCGCCAGCACCGAGCGCTTGATCGAGGTGATGGCCAGCGCGCGCAATTTGCCTTCGCGCGCCAGCGGCACCACGTTCACGATATTGGCGAACGACATGGTGATGCGGCCCGCGAGCAGGTCCGGCATCAACGCCGTGGTGCCGCGATAGGGCACCGACGCGATATCGACATGCGCCATGTACTTGAACAATTCGGCGCCGAGATGCTGCGACGTGCCGACGCCGGCATGGCCATAGGAAAGCTTGCCGGGCTGCGCCTTGGCGAGCGCCACCAGTTCCGCCACGATCTTGACCGGCACTCGGGTGGAACGGCGAGCACGTTCGCCGCGATGAACACCTGCGAGATCGGCGCAAAATCCTTGATCGGGTCGAACGGCAGTTGCTCAAAAAGGCTCGGATTGATGACGAGCGCCGAGTTGCCGCCCATCAGCAGCGTGTAGCCATCGGCGGCCGACTTGGCGACGCGTTCGGTGGCGATGTTGCTGCCGGCGCCGGGAACGTTCTCGACCACGAACGGCGTGCCCCAGACTTCGGAAAACCGGTCGGCAAGAATGCGCGCCGCGAGGTCCGGCGCCGTGCCGGGTGTGAAGCCGACCAGGACTTTCACCGGCCGGTTCGGATAATTGGATTGCGCCGATCCCGCCTGCGGGGTCAGCAGCACAAGCAACGCGGCGAACAGGTTCGCAACCAGCCTCATCGTTCCCTCCCTTGTTCAGCATGCCCGTTTGGCCGGGCTTTGCTGGACCTGGAGGGAAGTCTGACACGTCAGTCGCGCCCGGTACAGATCACGATGCGGCGTAGTCCGGATGAGCGCAGCGATATCCGGGGTCCCGTCGGCTACGCATCGCGCTATTCGGGCTACCTCAGGCCGAGCTTGCCGTCGCTACCCAGCCGCGGAACGAGAAGGCGGCATAGAAGAGCTCGACATCCGAGAATCCGGCCTCGCGAAGCAGCGCTTCCTCTTCGGCAACGGAAAGCAGCGGCAAGCGCGTCATCCCCACGGCGGTGGCCTTGGCCTTCTCCCAATCAACGCTGGTGCGGTCGGCAAAGGCCACCGAGCGCGCCAACCAGCGTTCCGCACTTCCGCTCGGCACGCTGTGATGGGCGACAACAAGACGTGCGTCCGGCTTCAGCCGGCGATGGATCTCCTTCAACGTGAGCAGCCGCTCGCTCTTGTCGAGAAAGTGCAGCGTGAGCAGACATGCCGCGCCGTCGAACGAACCTGACGGCGCCGCATCGACGGTGCCCTCTATCAGCTCGATCCGATCGTTGAACGGCTCGATATGGCGGCGCGCAAGGTCGAGCATGGCGGCGGAAGGGTCGACGCCGGTGAATGCCCATTCCCGCTGGGCTTCAGCCATCGCCTTCAGCTCCATGCCCCCGCCCGCACCGACCACGAGAATATGGGCCGCTTGCGGTGCCCGCTCGCTGAGAAGCAGCATCGCCATGCGATGGAGATCGGCCAGCCCCGGCACCTTGCGTGGCGTCTCGTCCGCATAGTTTGCGATCATAGCCGGGTTCGAGAAAGATCCTTGGCCTTCCTTCACGACGTCTTTCCTTGCGCCGATTGTGTTGGCGTCGTTGGCGGTGGACATGGGAACTCCAGGGCATGTATCAGATGGAGCTACATAACGACGCGCAGATCATGTATCTTCAAAAGATACGAATGAACTCGCCTCCTGTCAATGATCCATGCGGTGCCTCGTGCACCGGTGACGCGCAGCGCATTATTTGAGGTTCAGGAGATGAACAGGGACACCAGACTATCCGACGTCCTGCATGTGCTGCTGCACTTGGGGCAAGTCGAAGAGCCGGTGACCTCAGAGGTTCTGGCGAGAAGCATGGGCACCAACCCGGCCGTGTTCCGGCGGACCATGGCGGGCTTGAGGAAGGCGGGTCACGTCCAGTCCGGCAAGGGACATGGCGGCGGCTGGCAGTTGGCGCGCCCCTTGCGCCAGATCAGTCTCCTCGCCGTTTATGAAGCGCTTGGCCGACCCAATCTCTTCGCGATTGGAAACCGCAGCGATCACCCTGATTGCCTGGTCGAAAGGAACGTCAACGCCGCTATGGCGGACACGATGGCACGCGCGGAAGCACTGTTCGTGAAGCGATTCGGAGAGGTAACGCTGGACACGCTTGCGCCGAGAAAACCGCAGCCGCTTTCGGTGCACAGCCGGAAGACTGTTTAAGCACGCGGATGATCAACCCTGCGCTTCCCTCCTTGTGCAAGTGATGAGATAGCGCTGCCCACAAAGTACAGTGGATGGCGGGTTTCGTTCATTGGATCCTAAAAGCGGCCAGTCCGCTTCCCACCAACCTCGGTCATGCCGCGCCAGTCAGCTTGCCCAACCAGCCCTTGGGCGCCGCTTCCGCAGGCGCCGCTGCAGCCCCGCCAACAACTTGTCCAAACGACGCAAAGAATTCGCCCGCCAGTTTCTTCGCGGTGGAATTGATCAGCCGCGCGCCGAGTTGGGCGAGCTTGCCGCCGATCTGGGCGTCGACGTCGTAGTGCAGCACCGTCACATCAGGCCCTTCCGCTTCGAGCTTCACCGTCGCGCCGCCCTTGGCAAAGCCCGCCACGCCACCGGAGCCCTCGCCCGAGATTCGATAAGCTGTTCGGCGGATCGAGATCGGACAACGTCACCTTGCCGCTGAAGGTCGCCTTCACCGGCCCGACCTTGAACACGACGGTCGCGGTCATTTCGGTCGGCGAAGACATCTCGAGCGACTGACAGCCGGGAATGCACTGCTTCAATATCTCGGGATCGTTGAGCGCGGCCCAGACCTTTTCCTTCGGCGCCGGGATGCGCTGGCTGTCGTTCATCTGCATGATGGAGTCCTTATCTGCTGGAAACGGTATTGGCCGCGCGCTGGCCGCGGCGGCGTTCGACGGTGATTTCGGCGAGGATCGACATCGCGATCTCCTCCGGCGTGATCGCGCCGAGATCGAGCCCGGCCGGCGCCTTGACGCGATCGATCGCCTCGCGCGCGACGCCGCCGGCGACGAGCTTTTCGCGCAGCGCGATCATCTTGCGGCGGCTGCCGACGAAGGCGTGATATTCGGCCTTGACGGCGATGGCCTGCTTGAGCGCGGCCTCGTCGCCCTTGCCCTGGGTCGAGACCACGACGAAACGGCGCGCCTCGTTGAGATAGCGCGGCTCAAAGCCGTCGACGATGACATGCGCATCGGGCTCGCCGGCGAGATCGGCCGCGGGCGCGGCCAGCGTGACGTGATAGCCGAGCTGGCGCGCCTGCGCGGCCAGCGACATCGCCACCGGGCTCGCGCCAAAGATCAGCAGCGAGGGATGCGGCAGCACCGGCTCGACGAAGATGTCCATGGTGCCCTTGCTCGGGCACATGTTGCTGGCGAAGCGGATGCCTTCGCGATTCTCGCCCGGCTTGACGCCGAGTTCGGCCAGCATGTCTTCCGGCTGCACCGACACCATGCGCGGCTCGCCGTCGGCCAGCGCCTCGCGCGCCGCCTTCAGCACCGCGCCGCGCGCGCAGCCGCCGCCGATCCAGCCCGCGACGATGGTGCCGTCCGGGCGGATGATCGCCTTGGCGCCGGCCTTCGCCGCGGTCACCGACACCGTGCGCACGACGGTCGCCAGCACGAACGCCTGCTCGGCGGATTTCATCTGCGCGACCAGATCCATCACTTCGACATGCGCGCGTCATCGGTCGGCTCCATCTACAGCTTCGCCAGATAGGGTTCGAGCGCGGTCAGGCTGTTCAGCGTATTGGCCGGCGCGTAGAGATCGACATGCGGCAGCGCCGCCTTGATGCCTTCGGCCTCCGGCGAATAGCCCTGCCACGCCATCATCGGGTTGAGCCAGACGATGCGGCGGCAGCGGCGGCCGAGCGCCGCCATTTCGCGCCCGAGCAATGCGGCATCGCCGGTCTCGTAGCCGTCGGACACGATCATCACGACGGTGCGCGAATGGATCACGCGCGCCGCGTGCCAGCGGTTGAAGGTCTGCAGGCTCTCGCCGATCCTGGTGCCGCCGCCGGTGCCCTGCGCCATGATCGAGAGCCGGTCGAGCGCGCGCGCGGCGTCCTTTTCCTTCATCGCGTCGGAGACGTGCGCGAGCCTGGTGTGGAACAGGAACGCCTCGGCCTCGCGAAACTCGTCGAGCATGCCGTGGATGAAGCGCAGGAATACGCCGGTGTACATGCTCATCGAACCGGAGGCATCGAGCAGCATGACGAGCCGCAGCGGCTTTGTCTTGCGCTGCCGCCTGACGAGGTCGATCGGCACGCCGCCATGGCTGATATTGCCGTGAATGGTCCGCCGCAGATCGAGCCGGTAGCCGCGCCGCCGCGCCAGGTCGCGCCGCGTCAGCCGCGTGCGCATCGCCCGCGCCAGCCGCGCGGCCGCTTCATGCGCCTGCTCGATCTGCGCGGGATCGGCCAGTCTTGCGGAAATCCACCTCGGCGAGATTGTCGGCGCGCGAGGCGCCTTCCATGCGGCCTTCGCCGCTGCGATCGACGCCGCCATCGTCGGTGGACGGAATCTGATCCATCGCCGTCTCGCCACCGGAGCGCTGGCTGTCGGCCAAGGTCTTGAGCGACGGATTGTTCGCAGCCTTCGACGAGCCCGTGGTCATCGAGCGCGACCGCACGCGCTTGCCGAGCCAGAACGCGTCAAAGATGCCGTCGAATTTTTCCCAGTCGGATTTGCGCGCCGAGAACAGGTGCTTGAACGCCGAGCGCAGCAGGCCCGGTTTGGCCGCGTAGCCCGCCGTCATCAGTTCCGCCGCATCCTGGCCTTCGGCGAGGCCCACGGCGAATCCGCTGTCGCGCAGGGTCTTGAGAAACGCGGCGAGCCTTGACGAGACAAGGCGCGAGACCTCGTCGAGCTCTTCGTAACCGGGATTGGTGCCGCAGCAGCTCATGCGACCTTCCCCAGCAGGCGTTCGCTGACCTCGCGCGTGACCCGCGACTTGTCTTCGTGGGTCTTGAGCAGGCACATCAGGGTCTCGTGGACCGTCTCGGGCGCGTCGTGCAGATCGCGGACGTCGAGCCCGACCAAAGCCGCCGCCCAGTCCAGCGTCTCCGCGACGCCCGGCACCTTGCGCAGTTCCTCCTTGCGGATGCCCTCGACCATGCGCGCGATCTGCAGCGACAGCGACGCGCTGGCGCCATCGATCCGCGCCATGATGATGCGCGCCTCGCGATCGACATCGGGATAGTCGACATAGTGATAGAGGCAGCGGCGGCGCAGCGCATCGGAGAGTTCGCGGGTGCCGTTCGAGGTCAGCACCACATGCGGGATCGTGGTGGCCTTGATGGTGCCGAGTTCGGGGATCGAGACCTGGAAGTCGGACAGCAGTTCGAGCAGGAACGCCTCGAACTCGTCGTCGGCGCGGTCGATCTCGTCGATCAGCAGCACCGGCGGTTTTGCGCGCCGGATCGCCGCCAGCAACGGCCGCTCCAGCAGGTATTTTTCGGAAAAGATCTGGTGCTCGACATCATCGGGATTATCGCCGCGATGCGCCTGGATCGACAGCAATTGCCGCTGGTAGTTCCACTCGTACAGCGCGGCCGATTGATCGAGCCCCTCGTAGCATTGCAGGCGGATCAGTTCGGTCGCGTGCACGGAGGCCAGCGCTTTCGCCACTTCGGTCTTGCCGACGCCCGCCTCGCCTTCCAGCAGCAGCGGACGCCGCAGCAATTGCATCAGCGAGATCGCGGTCGCGAGTTCGCCGTCGGCGATGTAGCCCGAGGCCGCCAACGCTTGCGCGATCTCTTCGCGATTTTTCATCGTTCCGTGCATCTTCCGTTTGGCCAGAATCGTTGCTCCTCGTCATGGCCGGAGCTTGTCCCGAGCCATCCACGCTCTTCTTGACGAGCGTCGCGTACGACCGTGGATGCTCGAGGATGCAAGCCCGGGCATGACGGCTAACTCGTTACGCCACCACTCCCAGATCCTTCGCCGCCTTCCAGTTGCGCCAGTAATCATGCGGCATCTGGATGTGGGTGGAGCCCAGGAACGAGAACGCATCGTTGACGGCGTTGGAGAACGCCGGCACGCCGCCGACATTCGGGCTCTCGCCGACACCCTTGGCGCCGATCGGGTGATGCGGCGACGGCGTGACGGTGAAGTCGGTTTCCCAATGCGGGGTCTCGACCGCGGTCGGCATGAAGAAATCCATGAACGAGCCGGTGACCACGTTGCCTTCGGGATCGTAGCGGATTTCCTGGCCCATCGCGATCGCGAAGGCTTCGGTCAGTCCGCCATGCACCTGGCCCTCGATGATCATCGGGTTGATGCGGGTGCCGCAATCGTCGAGCGCGTAGAAGCGCCTGACCTTGTAGACCCCGGTATCGACGTCGATGTTCATCACGCAGATATAGGCGCCGAACGGATAGGTCATGTTGGGCGGATCGTAATAGCTCACCGCCTCCAGCCCCGGCTCCATGCCCGGCGGCACCGAATTGTAGGCCGCCCAGCAGATGTCCTTCATCGACATGGTTTTCTCCGGCAGACCTTTGACGCGAAAACCGTCGATATCCCATTCGAGGTCGTCTTCGTGGACCTCGAGCTTGTAGGCCGCGATCATCTGCGCCTTGGCCTTGATTTTTCGCGCGGCCATGGCGATCGCCGCACCCGCCACCGGCGTCGAGCGCGAACCGTAGGTGCCGAGCCCGTAGGGCGCGGTATCGGTATTGCCCTCCTCGACCATGATGTCGTCGGCGGGAATGCCGATCTCGGTGGCGATGATCTGCGCCCAGGTGGTCTCGTGACCCTGGCCCTGGCTCTTGGAGCCGACCCGCGCGATGCCCGCACCGGTCGGATGCATGCGGATTTCGCAGGAATCGAACATCGCAATGCCCAGGATGTCGCAATTCTTCGACGGGCCGGCGCCGACGATCTCGGTGAAGAACGACACGCCGAGGCCCATGATCTCGCGGGTCTCGCCGCGCTTGAACGCCGCGCGCTGTGCCGCCTGCTCCTTGCGCAGGCCGGCATAGTCGACCGTCTCCATCATCTTGCGCATGGCGGTGTGATAGTCGCCGGAATCGTATTCCCAGCCCAGCGCCGAGTGATACGGGAACTGCTCCGGCCTTGATGAAGTTCTTCAGCCGCAGTTCGGCCGGATCCATGCCCAGTTTCTGCGCCAGGATATCCATCGCCGCGCTCGATGCAGTACGCCGCCTCGGTGACGCGGAACGAGCATCGATAGGCGACGCCGCCCGGCGCCTTGTTGGTGTAGATGCCGTCGACCGACAAGATGCGCGGTCGGGAAATCATACGATCCCGTGACGATGTTGAAGAAGCCGGCCGGCCATTTCGACGGATCGGCGCAGGCGTCGAACGCGCCGTGATCGGCCAGCACGTGCACGCGCAGGCCCGTGACCTTGCCTTCCTTGGTCGCGGCGATCTCGGTCGTCATGTGGTAGTCGCGCGCGAACGAGGTCGCGGTCAGGTTCTCGATGCGGTCCTCGACCCACTTCACCGGCTTGCCGGTGACGATCGAGGCGACCGCCGCGCAGATATAGCCGGGATAGGCGCCGACCTTGTTGCCGAAACCGCCGCCGATATCGGGCGAGATCACGTGGATCTTGTGTTCCGGAATTTTCGCGATCAGCGCCACCACGGTGCGGATCACATGCGGGGCCTGGAAGGTGCCCCAGATCGACAGCTCGCCCTTGATCTTGTCGAACGAGCAGACGCACTGGCAGGTTTCCAGCGGCGACGGATGGGTGCGGTGGTAGGAGATCATCTCCTTGATCGTCACCTCCGCCTTCTTGAACGCGGCGTCGGTCAGGTCCTTGTCGCCGACGGTCCATTCGAAGACGTGGTTGTGATGCTTGCGCGGGCCATGCGCGCCCGTGGTCTTGCCGGCGAGGTCCTCGCGCAGCACCGGCGCGTCCGCGTCCATCGCCTTGAACGGATCGATCACGACCGGCAGCGGCTCGTATTCGACCACGACCTTGTTGATGCCGTCATCGGCCGCATAGCGGTCGGTCGCGACCACGAAGGCGACCTCCTGATTCTGGAACAGCACCTTGCCGTCGGCCAGCACCATCTGCACGTCGCCGGCGAGCGTCGGCATCCAGGCGAGGTTGACGGTCTTCAGCGTCTCGGCGGTGATGACCGCGAGCACGCCCGGCACTTTCAGCGCCTCGGTGTCGTCGATCTTCTTGACGCGCGCATGCGCATGCGGCGAGCGGACGAAATCGCCGTGCAGCATGCCCGGCAGCTTCAGGTCGTCGACGTAGTTGCCCTTGCCTTGCGTGAAGCGGATGTCTTCGACCCGCTTGCGCTTGCAGCCCATGCCTTCGAGCTTGGCTTCGCGTTGTTCCCGCGTGGGAGTCATGTCGTTCATTCCGCAGCCTCCTGGAATTCAACGCCATTGATCTTGGCGGCGGCGTACTGGATCGCCTTGACGATGTTCTGGTAGCCGGTGCAGCGGCAGATATTGCCCGAAATGCCCATCCGGATTTCCTCTTCGCTCGGCGACGGATTTTCCTTGAGCAGCCGCTGCGCGCGCAAAATCATGCCGGGCGTGCAGAAGCCGCATTGCAGGCCGTGCATCATGCGAAAGCCTTCCTGCAGCGCCGACAGCGAGCCGTCGGCATTGGCGACGCCCTCGATGGTGATGATGTCGGAACCCTGCGGCCTGCACCGCGAACATGGTGCAGGACTTCACCGACATGCCGTCGATATCGATGGTGCAGGCGCCGCAATGGGTGGTCTCGCAGCCGATATGGGTGCCGGTGAGCGAGAGATTTTCGCGGATGAAATGCACCAGCAGCGTGCGCGGTTCGACGAGGCCTTCGACCTCGGCGCCGTTCACCTTCATGGTGACGTGGGTTTTTGCCATTCTGTCCCTCCCCTAAACGGCGTCGGCCGCGGCGCGCTGCAGCGCGCGCGTCACCATGATGCCGCCGACATGTTTGCGGTATTCGACCGGGCCGCGGGCGTCCGCGGCCGGCGACATGATCGCTTCCGCCGCGGCGGCCGCCTTCTTCAGCGTGGCCGGATCGAGGCTGGTGCCGATCACGGCCTTGGCAGCGTCCTCGGCCAGCAGCGGCGTTTCCGAGAGGTTGGTCAGGCCGATCTTGCAGGTGGCAACCTTGCCGCCCGCCATCGTCAGCACGACCGCGGCAGCCGCGGTGGCGTAATCGCCGACCTTGCGCTTGAGTTTCTCGTAGGCGTAGCCGTGACCGGCTGGCGGAACCGGGACGGAGATCGCGGTCAGGATTTCGCCGGGCTCGAGCGCGGTGAAATAGGCGCCCTGGTAGAACTCGGTCGCTGCGACCTCGCGCGCGCCGGATTTGCCTTCGAGCCGGTAGCTCGCGCCCAAGCGTCATCATCAGCGCCGGCATGTCGTTGCCGGGATCGCCATTGGCGACGTTGCCGCCGATGGTGCCGCGATAGCGCACCTGGGGATCGGCGATCAGCAGCGCGGTTTCGTGCAGGATGGGCAGGGACTTGCCGATGTCGTCGGACGCCAGCAATTCGTGCTGGGTGGTCATCGCACCGATGACGATGGTGTTGCCGTCGCGGCGGATGCCCTTGAGGCCGGCGACCCCATGCAGATCGACCAGATGCTCCGGGCTCGCGAGCCGGAGCTTCATCATCGGAACCAGGCTGTGGCCGCCGGCCAGCGGCCGGGCCTCATCGCCAAGCGTCGAAAGCAGGTTCACGGCGTCGGCCAGCGTGGCCGGCCGGTGATAGCTGAACGGGCCAGGAATCATGCGTTTCCTCCATTCGTCCTTTGCGGACGTTCGAGGCAAAGCTGATTGGAGGTGTTCTAAAGCGCAATCGACGCCGGCACAAAGGCAGGAAAATCGCACGAAATGCGGATGAGCCGCGCACGAAATGCGTCAGTCTTACCGACCTAATCATTTGCCGCCCGGTCAGGAGGCATGCCGCCTGGCGAGACCGAGCCGGGCCTTCACCTCGGCGATCTTGGCCCGGCTCACCGGCACGCGGTGCGGCGACGGGCCGTCGAGTTCGACGATCGCGCCATCGCCTTCCTTGCGAACCAGGGTGACATGCGCCATCGCCACGATATGGCTGCGGTGCACCCGGACGAACAGTCCGGGATCGAGCTGGGCCTCGGCCTCCGAGATCGACCACGGGCACATCCGTTCCCGGATACCGTCATGCACCTTGGTGTAGTGGGCGTCGGCCCGGACGCTCCTGACGTCGGCGGTGTCGATGAAATGGGTGCCGTCGGCGCCCTCGACCGGCAACCGCGGCGCCGGCGCGGCCCGGCGGCGGCTGGCCGATGCCGCCGAGCGGCGTCGGCCGCAGCCGCGGGCTGGTCGCGGCGGCGCCGAGTTCCGCCGGCGGGATTTCCGCAAGCGCGAGGGCATCGGCTTCGCGGAATGACGGCGACCGCATCCGTTGTCGCCGCGGCCTTCTTGCGCGGATCCGGCACCAGCGACAGCAGGAAACCCGCCGCGATCACGAAGCAGAGCAAGGCCACGACCAGCGACAGCATTTGCGACGACGCGGTCAGCCCTTCGACATGGTGGTGCGATCCCCTGCTCCGGTGGAACCAGGTGCATGCCGGCCATCGCGGTATAGTGCATGCCCGAGACCGCAAAGCCGAAGGCGACCGCGCTCAGCGCCAGCTGCACGCCGCCCTGCCGCGCCAGGAACGCACGCAGGCCGCCATAGGCGGTGGCGATCGCGATCAGCACCGACAGCCCGACCATGGCGGCATCATGCGTCATGGCAAAGTTGCCCGACAATCCATGCATGCCGACATAATGCATGCTGGCGATGCCGACCCCGAGCAGCACCGCCGAGGACACCACGCGCAGCATCGACGGCTCGCCGATGCTGACGAAGAACAGCGAGATCCCCACCACCAGCGCGCAGATCAGGAACGAGATGATGGTCGGCAGCACCAGATAGACGGTGCCCGCCGGCAGCGGCGCCGCCAGCATGCCGACGAAATGCATGGTCCAGATGCCGATGGCGAGAAAGAACGCGGCGCCGGCCAACAGCAGGCGATGACTGGCGTCCGGCGTGCCGCGGATGCGCGCGGCGAGGCCGAAGCCGGTGTAGCCTCCCAGAATCGCGATCACCACCGAGAGCGCGACGAGATAGGGATCGTGTCCTTCGAACATGATCGTCTCGGCTGCCCGTCTCCACGGGCATGCCTCCTCCCACCGCCGAGTTTATAGACGCGGCGGTGGAATTGACAATCAGCCGATCGTGAGAGGGTACGCTTAACCCTCACGGACGTACCCGTTCCCCGGCCACCTGTCCGCGCAGCCGTTCCAGGCTGTGCAGCGTGCTGGCGCAGGCTTCCGCGACCTCGATGCCCTTGATGACGAAATGCTTGCGGAAGAAGTCGTGATGCACGGCGCTTTCGTGGAACTGCTGCGGCGTCAGCACCGCCGAGAAGATCGGCACCTCGGTCTTGAGCTGCACGTCCATCAGCGCCTTGATCACGGTGTCGGCGACGAATTCGTGGCGGTAGATGCCGCCGTCGACCACGAGGCCGGCGGCCACGATGGCGGTGTAGCGCCGCGTCTTGGCGAGCAGTTGCGCATGCAGCGGGATCTCGAACGCACCCGGCACTTCGAACACGTCGACCTGCGCGCGCGAGATCTGCCGCGCCTCGATCTCCTCGAGGAACGCGATGCGGCATTCCTCGACCACGTCGCGATGCCAGGACGACTGCACGAAGGCGACGCGCTGCGGCTTGACGAAGCGCGGATGCAGCGGGCGGACGCTCGGGCACATCGGGCGTGCCGTTCGCTTCGGTGAGTCTGCGGTGGGGATTGGACTTCAGGTTCTAGCAACGTCTGATTCATGGCTTTCCTCTTACCAGAATCAGGGCATACGGAACGACGTCAGCCCACGCGCAAATGCGCGAAGGCCGCCGCAAACCGTTCTCTTTCATCCGGACTGTAACCGTCGGCTTCGGAATCGCACCGAATCTGCTGACCCTTCTTCCCGGGAGGAAAGGAGGCGCTCGCGGGCTTGGGCTACGTCACCCTTACCGCCGGTGGGGATTTTCACCCCGCCCTGAGAACATCGGCCGCCCGGAATGGACGACCTGACCAAACAATATGACCAAGGCCGGGGCGGCAGCAAGCACCTTTGGCATGGGCAAACGGCATGTCCCCATGCCGCCGGAACAGGGCGCGCGCGTGCCTTTACTCAAAGCGCGGCAATTGGGATAGGCTTGCTGCCAACAGGGGGACGCTCGACATGAATTTTCTTCTTCGCCGGAATTTCCTCAAACTCGCCGGCGCGCTCATCGCCGCTGCCCGCTTTGCCGCGCTTCGCGTCCGCGCTCGATTATCCGACGCGGCCGACCAAGATCGTCGCGGGCTTTGCCGCCGGCGGCGGCGTCGACATCACCGCGCGCCTGATCGGCCAGTGGCTGGCCGATCATCTCGGGCAACCCTTCGTGGTCGAGAACCGCACCGGCGCCGGCGGCAATATCGGCACCGAGGCTGTCGTCAACGCCGCGCCCGACGGCTACACGCTGCTGCTGGCGACGGTGCCCAATGCCGTGAACGCCTCGCTCTACGAAAAGCTCAATTTCAATTTCGTCCGCGATATCGCACCCGTCGCCGGCGTCATCCGCGTGCCGATGGTGGTGCTGGTGCATCCTGCCGTGCCCGCAAAGACGCTCGCCGAATTCATCGCCTACGCCAAGGCCAATCCCGGCAAGGTCAACATGGCCTCGGCCGGCAGCGGCAGCGCGCCGCACATGGCGGGCGAGCTGTTCAAGATGATGACCGGCGTCGACATGGTCCACGTGCCCTATCGCGGCCAGGGGCCGGCGCTGACGGATTTGCTCGGCGGCCAGGTGCAGATCCTGTTCGCGGCCGCGCCCGGCACGGTCGATCACGTCAAGACCGGCAAGCTGCGCGCGCTCGCGGTGACGACGGCGACGCGCATGCCTGATCTCCCCGACGTCCCGACGGTCGCGGATACCGTCACGGGCTATGAAGCCAGCCAGTGGTACGGTTTTGCTGCGCCGAAGAACACGCCCGCGGAGATCGTCGACAAGCTCAACAAGGAGATCAACGCGGCGATCGCAGATGGCGGCATGAAAGCAAAACTCGCCGCGATCGGCGGCGATCCGATGCCGGGCCCGCCCGCCGATTTCGGCAAACTGATCGCCGACGAAACCGAGAAGTGGGGCAAGGTGGTGCGCGCGGCCGGCCTCAAGCCGGAGTGAGCATGCGTTAACGTCTGCTGCGCATCGCCCACGACGAAACATTCACGGAACCTTAAAGGCGGCACCCTAGAGCTATCTATCGCGCCCCATTCCAGATCGCCCGGGCGACGCACGGGGAACACGCGTGACAGACGCCGCTGAAATTGCCGGAGCGGATGCAGCAAGGCCCGCGGCGCGGACCTGGCGGACGCCTGTCGTTCAAACCAGCATTTTGCTGCCGATCGCCATCGCGCTCGGCTCGCTGCTGGCAGGCGCGATCTACACCTGGTTCGTCGGCGAAGACGTCAACTGGGACTGGATGAACTACCACGAATACAATGTCTGGGCCGTCATCAACGACCGCTACGGCATCGACGCGATGCCGGCGGGTTTCCAGACCTATTTCAATCCGGTCGTCTATTTCCCGATCTACTATCTGCGCCATTTGCTGCCGCTGCCCTACGGCATGATGATCATGGGCGCGGTGCACGGCCTCAATCTGCTGCTGATCTATTTCCTCGTCCGCGTCCTGCTGCGGCAAACCGCGACAGTCAGCGCGATCGGCGCGGCGATCCTGATCGCAGCAGTGGGGCCGATGACGCTTTCGGAGGTCGGCACCAGCTTCTCCGACATTCTCACAGCACTTCCCATTCTCGCCGGCTGCGTCCTGATCCTGTCGGCAGGCGAATCAAATCACGGGCGCTATGTCCTCGCCGGCCTTCTGATCGGCGCGGCCGTCGGGCTGAAGCTGACCAACGCCGTCTATGCCATCGGCGCCGTCGCCGCCGTGCTCGCCGCCGGCCGGCCGCTGCATGGCAACGCTCTGCCTCGGCATCGGCGGCGCGGCCGGCGCGCTGGCGACCGGTGGCGCCTGGAGCCTGATGCTGTGGCGCGAGTTCGGCAATCCCGTTTTCCCGATGTTCAATGCCGTGTTCCGCTCGCCTGAATTGATGGCGGCCAACATCATGGACTGGCAGTTCCTGCCGCACGGCCTGCTCGATGCGCTGGCCTATCCCTTCTACTGGCTGGTCGGCGACAACAGGAGCTCGGAATATCCGTTCCGCGACGCGCGCTTTGCGGTCGCCACCATCCTGATCGTGCTCGGCATCGGCCGCGGCCTCGTCACGCGCACCGATATCTTCACGCGACGCGACACCCAGTTCCTGCTGTTCTTCGGCGTCTCCTACGCGGCATGGCTCGCCGTGTTCGCGATCCAGCGCTACGCCGTCGTGCTCGAGCTGTTGTGCGCGCCGCTGATCGTTCTCTTGATCGCACGCATCATGGCCGGCGTTCCCGGATCCGTTCCACGCCGCGTGGCCTCGCCGCGCCTGAATGCGGCGATGCTGGTCGCGGCCGTGGCCATCGCGCTGTGGTCGCAACCGGGCGACTGGTTCCGTCGTCCCTGGTCCAGTCCGTACCAGCCGGCGATTTCGAAATCGCTCGAGCAGCCCGCGAACTATCTGCTGCTCGACAAGCCGCTGGCCTATATCGCCCCGCTTCTGCCGCCGCAGTCGCGGTTCTATCTGATCGCCGACATCGCCCTGCCGGTCATGCCCGACGGCAGGTTCGACCGCCGCATTCGCACCGCGTTGCAGGATCCGCCGCCGGGCGGCAACTGGGGACTGCACACGCGCGACAAGCCGATCCGCGAACCGTTGCTGGAGCGCTACGGCCTGCGCGTCGATGCTTCCCGCCCCTGCGTCGAAATCGAGGGCGCCTGGCTCGGGACGGCCGTCGAAGCGTGCCCGCTGGTCGCGCGCGCCAAATAGCCCGGCGTGTTCGCGCGGGACGCGGACAGCTCCGGGGAAATTAAGGATCTCTTAACCATTATGGCGAACCGGCCTCATTTTGCCGGCCGGCGGCCCCCCATGATGCTGAAATTCGATTCCGGTTTGTTCTCACAATAATAATCATCGCCGCGATCTGCTGTGGACGACGGCGCTTTGCCCTGTGGACGGACTCCCGGGTGAGTTGCGCGGATTCCGCAAATCACATCAGTTGAGCTTCGGCAGCCCCGGGAGGATCATCGATCGGGGAGATTGCAGCCGGCGGCGGCGCACGGTTCAACGCGCGCCGTGCTCCGTGTGCGTATCAGAAGAATTCAAAAACAAGGTCGAGACGGCATGTCCCTCCTCGAAGGCATTATTGATTCCCGGAACAACCCGCTCGCGGCGGTCGAGGATATTGCCGCCGAGAACAACTGGCCGTTCGAGCGCTCCGGCGAAGACGAGGTCACCATCGTCTCCAAGGGCGACTGGACCGACTATCAGCTCTCCTTCACCTGGATGGGCGAGATCGAGGCGCTGCATCTGGCTTCCGCCTTCGACATGAAGATTCCGCCCGCCCGCCGCGGCGAGGTGCAGCGGCTGATCGCCGCCATCAACGAGCAATTATGGGTCGGCCATTTCGACATCTGGACCCATACCGGCATGATCATGTACCGGCAGGCGCTGGTGCTGCCGGGCGGGCTGACCGCCTCGACCGCGCAATGCGAGGCCATGCTGGCCGGCGCCATCCACGCCTGCGAGCGCTATTACCCGGCCTTCCAGTTCGTGGTCTGGGCCGGCAAGACCGCGCCGGAAGCGATGAGCGCTGCGATGTTCGATACCGCGGGCGAGGCGTAGTTCCCGCCGTTACCCCAGTCGTCTCCACACACTCCGCGTCGTCCCGGCGAACGCCGGGATCCATACGCCGTGGCCTCTCGGCTCAAGCAAACTGCTTGTAGCCCCTCCTTCGCTTCACTAGAACCGCCTGTGGTTATGGGTCCCGGCGTTCGCCGGGACGACAGCAGTGGGTGACGACTGTGAGCAGCAACAACACCCTTCAAACCCTCCACGGCACCCTCGCGCTCGCCGGCGCCGGCAAGATGGGCGGCGCGATGCTGACGGGATGGCTGGCCGGCGGCCTCGACCCCAAACGCGTCGTGGTGCTCGAGCCGCATCCCGCCCCCGAAATTGCAGCGCTGGCGTCGCAAGGCATCCGGCTCAATCCCACAGCCAAGGAGACCGGCGAGGTCGACACGCTGGTGGTCGCGGTCAAGCCGCAGTCGTTCCGCGAGGCCGGCGCCACCTTCAAGCCGTTCGCCGGCGCCTCGACGCTGGTGGTCTCGATCATGGCCGGCACGCCGATCGCCGTGCTCGAAGCGGTCTGCGGCGGCAGCGTGGTCCGCGCCATGCCGAACACGCCCGCCGCGATCGGCCGCGGCATCACGGTCGCGGTCGCGGCGAAGAGCGTCAACGCCGCGCAGCGCGCGATTGCGGATGCGCTGTTGCGCGCGACAGGCTCGGTGGAATGGGTCGACAAGGAAAGCCTGATGGACGCGGTGACGGCCGTCTCCGGCTCCGGCCCGGCCTATGTCTTCCTGCTCGCCGAAGAACTCGCGCGCGCCGGCGTCGCCGCCGGCCTGCCGGCGGAGCTCGCCGCGCGCCTCGCCCGCGAAACCGTCACCGGCTCCGGCGAACTGCTGCACCGCTCGGAACTGGCGCCCGCCACGCTGCGCCAGAACGTCACCTCGCCCGGCGGCACCACGGCCGCCGCGCTCGATGTGCTGATGGGCCCGAACGGCCTGCAGCCGCTGCTGACGCGCGCGGTCGCCGCGGCAACGCAGCGCTCGAAGGATCTGGCGAAGTAATCGAGAATTCGTAGGGTGGGCAAAGGCGCAAGCGACGTGCCCACCATCTTTTTACGCCGAAAGTAATGGTGGGCAGCGCTTCGCGCCTTTGCCCACCCTACGACTCCGAGCAACGCGCCGCTACTTCCCCGCAAGCCGTTTCGTAAACGTCTCGGCATTGACCAGCCCGCGCGCATGGCGGCCGTCGCCGATCTTGCGCTCGCCCTCGAAAGCCTCGACCTCGAAGCGGATCACGCGCCGCTCCACCGCAAAAACCTTTCCCGTGACACGCACCGTCGCACCAACCAGCGCCGCGCCGAGATGGCGGATATCGACCTCGGTCCCGACCGTGATCCAGCCCGGCTGAAGATGCGGCCGGATCGCGTCGCTGGAAGCCATCTCCATTTCCAGGATCATCATCGGCGTCGCAAACACCAGCGGCATGCCGGGCACGAAATGCCCGACCGTGCGCTCCGCCGGCACCACCAGCGTCCGCTCCGCGCTCATGCCAATGGTGATGAACTCGCGTGCGTCCATGGGATTGCTTTCTTCCCCTCTCCCCTTGTGGGAGCGGGTCGGCCTTGAGCCGAGCATCGCGGACGGGTGAGTTGTCTCGGCGAGCACGATTCTCGGTCGGCCTGCCGATAGAACCACCATCCGGTGCTTCGCGCCACCTTCGTCCCGCAAGGGGAGAAGGAAGGCAGAGCCTACTTCTTCGCCGCCGCCGCGCGTTCCACGAACGTCTTGCCGCCCTTCATCTTGTGGGCCAGCGGCGCTTCGTTGATCTGGATCACGACCGCATCGGCGTCGACGCCGAGGTTCTTCACCAGCGCCTGGGTGATGTCGCGCATCATGCCGGCCTTCTGCTCGTCGGTGCGGCCGAAGGCCATGCTCACGGTAATCTCAGGCATTGTGGTCTCCTCGTTATCGTTTCTTTCGTCATGGCCGGGCTTGTCCCGGCCATCCACGATCTCTGCCATCAAACAAGACGTGGATGCCCGGCACAAGGCCGGGCATGACGGCTGGAATGAATGGCTAACCCCACGTCACGTCATGGCGCGCCAGCACTTCGCGCACGGCATCGACGAGCTTGTCCTGGTCGACCTCGTATTGGGCCTCGGCCTGCTTCTTCAAATATTCTTCGCGGTCCTTGATCTCGGTAAGCCCCGCGCCAAGGATGAGATCCTTGATCTGGATCTTGCCGTTCGCCCGCTCATCCGACCCCTGCACGATCGCGCACGGCGCGTTGCGCCGGTCGGCATATTTCATCTGCTGGCCAATGCTGTGTTTTGGATTTCCAAGATACAGCTCGGCGCGGATATTAGCGTTGCGCAGCGTCGCGACCATCTTTTGATAGTCGGCGATTTCTCCTCCGAACACCGTGACGACGACCGGACCAAAGGCCGGCTTGGTGTCGAGCTTGCCGAGCATCGTCAGCGCGGCCTGCAGCCGCGACACGCCGATGGAAAATCCCGTCGCCGGCACCGGCTCGCCGCGGAAGCGCGAGACGAGGCCGTCATAGCGCCCGCCGCCGCCGACCGAGCCGAAGCGGACGGGGCGGCCCTTTTCGTCCTTGGTTTCGAGCGTGAGTTCGACCTCGTAGACCGGGCCGGTGTAGTATTCGAGGCCGCGCACGACGGAGGGATCGATGCGGATGCGATCTGATCCATAGCCTGACGAACGCACGAGACTTTGTAATCTCATCAAGCTCGTCGCAACCTGCTTGAACCAACGCGCTAATCTTCGAACTGTTTTTCCGTTTGGCAAGCGTCAACCGACATTGAGCGACATGCCAAATCCAGCATCAGTCGCTTTGGACGACTCGTTTGCAAAATCACGTCTGATTGCTCAGGGCTCAAGCCCCGCTCCTTTCGTGAAATCGCCTTGCCTTCCTCACCACCATCCCAGCGACCATGGCCAAGCAGCTTGCGAACTTCGCTAGCCGCAAACTTATCTAGCCTTGTCGATCGCACGCAGCACCGTCAGCCGTTGTCCAGCCTTCTCGTCGCCGCCAAGCCCAATGCTCTCCATCACCCCATCAAGCACCTTGCGGTTATTCACCTTCACCACATAGCTGCCGCGAGGAATGCCGAGCGCTTCCATCGTATCCGCCGCCATCATGCACATCTCGGCATCCGCCGCCGGCGAGGCACTGCCCACCGTATCCGCATCGAACTGCATGAACTGACGGAAGCGGCCCGGGCCCGGCTTCTCGTTGCGGTAGACGTAACCCGCACGATAGCTGCGATACGGCTTCGGCAGCGCGTCGAAATTCTCCGCCACGTAGCGCGCCAGCGGCGCGGTCAGATCGTAGCGCAGCGAGATCCACTGCTCGTCGTCGTCCTGGAACGAGAACACGCCCTCGTTCGGCCGGTCCTGGTCGGGCAAAAATTTGCCGAGCGCGTCGGTGAACTCCATCGCCGGCGTTTCCACCGGCTCAAAACCGTAGCGCTCGTAGACTTCGCGGATTTTCTCGACCATCTGGCGCGTGGCGGCAATCGCCGCCGGGCCACGATCTTCCAGCCCGCGCGGCAGGCGGGCGCGGAGTTTTTGGGGTTTTTTCGGTTTTTCAGCCATTTTCGGTCCACAACGCCTGGGGCGCGTTGGTACCAGCCAAGGCGCGGCCGGGCAACCGCCTCTTCCCTTCTCCCCTTGTGGGAGAAGGTGGCGCGAAGCGCCGGATGAGGGGTTCTCTCGGCTGGAGTGCTCGCGGAGAGAACCCCTCACCCGCCCTTCGGGCACCCTCTCCCACAAGGGGAGAGGGGAAAAAGATCGTCATCGCGCCTTCTAAGGCGTTTCCAGCCGCGCCCGCAGCGCGTCGGCGTCGGCCTTGGGCAATGACTTCAACAGCGGCCGGATGGTCTCGCCGCCGACGATCTTGCCGTTGCGCATGAACATCCAGTCCGAAATGTCGGCCTCGCCGAACAGGGCCACCTCGCCGGCCTTCCGGCCGGGCAGGTCGCGCGGCGCGTTGGCGAACCGGCCGGAGTAGCGGCCGTCCGCGGTCTGCTTCACGTCGGCCATCCAGATATGCTCGCCATTGTTCTTCGGATTCGCAAACCGCACCTTCAGGGAGTGACCGGTCTCCGAAGGCTTTGGCGCTTCGTAGGACGCCCAGAATGTCGGCAGCGTCAATCGTCCCTTGGCGATCGCGGCGTTCATCTCTGCGTTACCGGAACTGAGGTCGATCACCGGCGAGCGATCCTGCGCCATCACCGTCCCCGTCGGCGAGCCGAACACCGCCAGCACCGCCGCGACGGCGGCCGCCACCAGGCATTTTGAAAGGGTTGAGAGGGTCGAGTTCGTCGTCGCCATGAAACGCACCAATTCCTGTTCGCAATCCGGGGAGTTGGTCGCAGCGAGCGGCGAGTGCGTTCACGCCTTCGCACCACGAAGGGGCCGGTCTTCTTCCCTTTCCCCTTGTGACAAGTCTGCAGCCGACCGGCGAAGGGCAACGCATTTCGTCCGGCGGGTCGGCAAGTCAGCTGAAGCTTCTTGCGTACGAGCCTGCCTACCTCAACGCAAAGCGCTCTCGTGAGCGGCGCGATGGCAGGTTTCGGCGAGTTCGTTCAGGAAATGACGGCAGCAGTTTCGAGTTGTTTGGCGACGGCGACGTGTTTCGACGGCCAAGGAGTTCTCCAGGCCGGATGCTGAGGTGCACGCCTGTCCTGCTCACGCTGGTGCCCGAATGGCTGTCGTCCGGATGCTGAACCCTGCTGATGGAGGACGCGGTGACGTTGGGCGTGCCGTTGTCGGCCAGACTGGCTCTATGCTCAAAGAAGATCTCTCCCGCCACACCGCCGGCCACCAACGCGACGCATGCGATCGAAGCCAAGGTCTCGATGCCATGAAACCAGATGACACAGCTCACAACCTCGAGAAGAAGACCCGCAAGCAGCACATATCCGGCTACGCGCGCGCGACGCAAATAATGATCAGCATCCCTGCCGAAGTCTCTGTATTGGTTCTCGGAGCATGTTGTCATAGCTGATAGTCCCCACTTATCCGCCGGGCGGTCCCATCCGTCCTTGTTCGTGATGTACGCCTGGCGTGCATGGCAGGCTGTGATGAACGTCACTCAGCACGGTTGGTTCAGGTGGGCCCCTGATGGTGCGCGGTGAAAGCGACGCGAATAACACCTTTGAGACATAGTGACCGGCCCGGACGATGGCTGTTTCCAGGGAAGACCGGAAGTAGTTGGCCGACGACCAAAATGACGCGACTGACCCGAAGCGGTCATCTGTGCCGCGCAGCGGAGCTTCCTCAAAAACGCCAAATGCCGATAAATAAGGTTTCATCTGCGATCGGGTGGAAGCGTCCGGCGATGAAACCCTTGCGTCCAACCGCGCTCTGATCGAGCCTGCCACCGCATGTGGTGCCCTCGGCATCGATTTGAACGATCTGCCCGTCTGTAGTGCCTCGGATTGATTGCAAGACGCGTGCACGAGCTACATGAAAGGGTCGCAGGCCCGGTAATTCGCGGATCAGCACCTCGACGATTTCGACCCTAGCGATGACATCGCTTCCTTCCGCTGCCGGTGGGACGGCGTCGAGTAGAATCTTGTGATATCGGGCGCCGCGGCAAGCTAGAACCGGCGCAGTGAGAACTAGCAGGGCAAGAGCGGCGCCTGCGGCTACACGGATGCTTACTGCGAGACCTGCGCCAAGGACCATAGACACCACCTCCAGCTTGATCCTAGGGACATTGGCGGAGGTTGGTTAAAAAAAAACGCGAAGTGGAAGGCTCGATGTCGCCTAGTGGCACTTTCCGGACATGGCGTAACGTCAGACTTGAGTCCGTAGACCGCATCAAAGCGAAGATCCGTCAAAACTCTTTAGTCGCCTCGGCATCCGCAACTTCGCTGGCGGCGGCGGGATCGGGCTCAGAGCGCAACTTGCACTTCGGCCGTGTAGTCCGCCATCAACTGCTCGCAGATCCTGCCCGGCGTAAACCTCCACTGCGCGATCTCCGCCACCGGCGTCACTTCCGCCGCGGTGCCGGTGATGAAGCATTCGGTGAAGCCAGAAAGTTCCTCCGGCATGATGCGGCGTTCGATCACCTCGATGCCGCGGCGCCGCGCAAGCTCGATCGCGGTGGTGCGGGTGATGCCGTCGAGAAAACAGTCGGCGATCGGCGTGTGGATTTTGCCGTCGCCGACGAAGAAGATGTTGGCGCCGGTACACTCGGCGACGCGCCCCTGCCAGTCCAGCATCATCGCATCCGCGTAGCCCGCGCGCTCCGCCTTGTGCTTGCTGATGGTGCAGATCATGTAGAGGCCGGACGCTTTGGCCAGCGCCGGGATCGTCGCCGGATCGGGCCGGCGATACTCGGCCATGCACATGCGGATGCCCTTCAGCTTCTCGGCCGGATCGAAATAGCTCGGCCAGTTCCAGGCGGCGATGGCGAGATGGATGGTGTTTGATGGCGCCGAGACGCCCATCATCTCCGAGCCGCGCCAGGCGATCGGGCGCAGATAGGCGTCCGGCAGATGGTTGCTGTCGATCACGAGCTGCTTTGCCGCGTCGATCTCGGCCACCGAATATGGAATCTCGAAATCGAGGATGTTGGCCGAGCGCTTCAGCCGCTCGGAATGCGCGGTGCTCCTGAACACCCTGCCGCCATAGGCGCGCTCGCCCTCGAACACGCAGCTCGCATAATGCAGGCCGTGGGTCAGGATGTGCACATTGGCCTCGGCCCACGGCACCAGTCTGCCGTCGTACCAGATCACGCCGTCGATCTTGTCGAATGAAACTCCCATGGTCGCTCTCCTCGATTGACGCGGTTTCAATGGGACGCGTGTCAGCCTTCGCGCGCCCGACGGGGCGCGCGCTGCCAAAGCGCTCGAATGCTCTTGTTATTGAAGCGGCGGAAAAATTCCGCCGCCGGTCAGAGGACCTTCTTGATCCAGTCGTGCGGATCTTCCGCACGGCCGTACTGGATGTCGACCAGCTGCTTGCGCAGGCCCATGGCGACCGGGCCGGCAGCGCCGCCGCTGATCTGGAAATCGCCGCTCGCCGAACACACCTTGCCGATCGGCGAGATCACCGCCGCGGTGCCGCAGGCAAAGGCCTCCTTCAGCCTGCCGCTGGCGGCATCCTTGCGCCACTGCTCGATCGTGTAGGGCTCCTCGCGCACCACCTTGCCGGCATCCTTGGCCAGCGCGATGATCGAATCGCGGGTGATGCCGGGCAAAATGGTGCCGAGCGGCGGCGTCGAGAGCGAGCCGTCGTCGAACACGAAGAACACGTTCATGCCGCCGAGCTCCTCGACATAGCGGCGCTCGACCGCATCGAGGAAGACGACCTGGTCGCAGCCATGCTCGATGGCTTCGGCCTGCGCGCGCAGGCTGGCGGCGTAGTTGCCGCCGCACTTGACGGCGCCGGTGCCGCCGATCGCCGCGCGCGTGTAATTCTCCGACACCCAGATCGACACCGGCGCGGGGCCGCCCTTGAAATAGGAGCCGACCGGCGAGGCGATGACGGCGAAGATGTATTCCGCCGACGGTTTGACGCCGAGGAAGATCTCGCTCGCGATCATGAAGGGCCGCAGATAGAGACTGCCCTCGCCGCCCGGGATCCAGGCGCTGTCGATGCGCACGAGCTGCTCGACCGCCTCGATGAACACATCCTCGGGCAGCGGCGCCATCGCCATGCGATCGGCCGAATTCCTGAAACGCCGCGCATTGGCGTCGGGGCGGAACAGGTTGACGCCGTTGTCGCGCTTGTAGGCCTTGAGGCCCTCAAAGATCTCCTGCGCGTAGTGCAGGACGGCCGTCGCCGGATCGAGCGGGAAATTGGCGCGGGATTCGACCCGCGCGTCATGCCAGCCCTTGGCCTGGTTGTAGCGGACGATCGCCATGTGATCGGTGAAGATCCGGCCGAAGCCGGGGTCCGCGAGCTTTGCGGTGCGGTCCTTCTCGGGCGTCGGGTTGGCCGCCGGCTGAATGTCGAATTTCAAACTCATCGTCGTCGCTTCCTGCCCTTGGCTTCCCTTGGGCTTCCGCCCTTGTTCTTCCGCCGCCGGAACCGGCGCGATAGCGGCACCGGCCTGCCCTTTTCCGGGCCGGCCTGCTCAATAGGTCTGGACTTCACAGCGCTCTGGACTTCATCATCGCCAGCGTTGCGGCCGGCTTCCGTTGCCGTCATGTCGGATGAGGACATGCTTTTGCGGGATGCCGAAGTCCAGTATGTTTGCCGAAATGCCGCTCGACAATCGCACGGTAGTCCATTTGCGGCCGTTGCCGCCATCGCTGGCTTTTCCCGGCTGCCTGACACGTAACCAGGTTCGAAACGACTTAAAGTTTCGTCGTGGCTGGCAGTTTTGTAACATTGAACCCAAGATATGTCAACATGACTGACATAAATTTCTCAAGGGGTCCTGCCACCCCTGATTCGCAAGGCGGCACAGGCACAACCGCGGGCCTGCGGGCCGGCGAATTGCGCTGGGATATCATCGAGCTTTTGTTCTTCGCCTACCGCGACTTCGTCGGCGATGCCGACCAGGAGCTCGAGGCATTCGGCTTCGGCCGCGCCCATCACCGGGTGATGCATTTCGTCTACCGCTATCCCGGCCTCAAGGTCGCCGACCTCCTGGACGTGTTGCGGATCACCAAGCAGTCGCTCGGCCGGGTGCTCAAGCAGCTGCTCGATGAGGACTACATCATCCAGAAAACCGGCAATAACGACCGCCGGCAGCGCCTTCTTTACGCCACCCCCAAGGGCGAAGCCTTGGTGGCAAAGCTCGCAGGGCTGCAGACCGATCGCATCACAAGCGCGCTCCGGGACATCAATCCCGAAGGCGTCGCGGCGATCAGCCAGTTTCTGCGTGCGATGATCGATCGCGACGACCCCGACAAGGTGCTAGAGGCGATCTTCGGGATCGGCAGCAAGAAGCCAAGGGAGTGATCGTGGCGCAAGCAGCAACCATCGCGTCGGCCACCGCGCGCGCACCTCAGCAACTGGCCGACGACGCGCCGCATCTGCTGCTGGTCGACGACGACCGCCGCATCCGCGACCTGTTGTCGCGGTTTCTGTCCGGCGAGGGCTATCGCGTCACCACCGCCTCGAGCGCGAACGACGCCCGCGCAAAACTGCTCGGCCTGCATTTCGACCTGTTGATCCTCGACGTCATGATGCCCGGCGAAACCGGCTTCGATCTGGCGCGCTTCATCCGCACCTCGTCCTCGGTGCCGATCATCATGCTGACCGCGCGCCACGAGGCGGAAGCGCGGATCGAGGGCCTGCAGATCGGCGCCGACGACTATGTCGCAAAGCCGTTCGAGCCGCGCGAACTGATCCTGCGCATCGGCAACATCCTCAAGCGCTCCGCGCCGCCGCCGGTGGAGGCGCTGGAGCAGATCGCGTTCGGCCCTTATTTGTTTCATCTCGAGCGCGGCGAACTGCGCCAGGGCGAGGAGATCATTCACCTGACCGACCGCGAGCGCGAAATGCTGCGCATCCTCGCGGTCGCGCCCGGCGATACCGTGCCGCGCGCGGCGCTGACCGGCGGCGGCACGGTGAACGAGCGCGCGGTCGACGTGCAGATCAACCGCCTGCGCCGCAAGATCGAGCGCGATCCCGCCAATCCGCTGTTCCTGCAGGCGGTGCGCGGCATCGGCTATCGCCTGGTCGCGTCGCCCTGAGGAATTATTTCTTGACGCGTTTTCTTCACGCGAACCGGTGCCCCCTTCGCTCGAAAACGCTATAGGCACGCATGAGCACCATCGACACCGGCCTGACGTTCATCCGCAACGCGTCGCAACGCGTGTCGAAGGTCAATGGCTGGATGGGCAACGCGTTCAAGGGCTGGATGCCGACCGGCCTCTATGCCCGCGCGCTGCTGATCATGATCGTCCCGATGGTGATCCTGCAGACGGTCGTCGCGTTCGTTTTTCTGGAGCGGCACTGGAACACGGTGACGCGGCGTCTCTCGGCCGCGGTGGTGCAGGACATCGCCGGCCTGATCGACATCTACAAGGCATTTCCGCAGGACAAGGACCGCGCGCAGCTACGCCGCATCGGCGCAGCGGCTGCAGCTCGTGGTCGATTTCCTGCCCGTCGGCGACATGCCGCCGCCGGGGCCAAAACCGTTCTTCTCGCTGCTCGACCAGACGCTCTCGAAGAGCTCTGCGCCAGATCGGCCGTCCGTTCTGGATCGACACCGTCGGCAAGTCCAATCTGGTCGAGATCCGCATCCAGCTCGACGATTCCGTGATGCGGGTGTTCGCGCAGCGCAGCGCCGCCTACGCCTCGAATTCGGAGATCTTCATCTTCTGGATGCTCGGCACGTCCTCGATCCTGCTGATCGTCGCGGTGCTGTTCCTGCGCAACCAGATCAAGCCGATCCTGCGCATGGCGGATGCCGCCGAGAGTTTCGGCAAGGGCCGCGAGGTGCCGGACTTCCGCCCGCGCGGCGCGCGCGAGGTGCGGCGCGCGGCGCAGGCGTTTCTGGAAATGAAGGCGCGCATCGAGCGCTCGATCGAGCAGCGCACCGCGATGCTGGCCGGCGTCAGTCACGATTTGCGCACCATCCTGACCCGCTTCAAGCTCGAGCTGGCGCTGATCGGCGACAGCCCCGAGGTCGACGGCATGCGCAAGGACGTCGACGAGATGTCCGGCATGCTGGAGGCCTATCTGGCGTTTGCGCGCGGCGACAGCGGCGAGGTCGCGCAGCCGACCGACATGACGATGGCGCTGGAGGAATTGCGCAGCGATGCGGAACGCCATGGCCATACCGCGACGGTGACGTTCCACGGCCTGCCTGTGGTGACGGTGAAGCCGGCCTCGTTCAAGCGCTGCATCGCCAACCTCGTCTCCAACGCCGCGCGCTACGCCAAGACGGTCGCCATCACCGGCCACCGCGATCACCGCTATCTGACGGTGACGATCGACGACGACGGCCCGGGCATTCCCGCCGACATGCGCGAGGAAGTGTTCAAGCCGTTCCTGCGGCTCGACGATGCCCGCAACCAGGACGAAGGCGGCACGGGCTTGGGCCTGGCCATCGCCCGCGACATCGCCCGCTCGCATGGCGGCGACATTACCCTGAGCGACAGCCCGATGGGCGGATTGCGGGCGGCGGTAAGGGTGCCGGTGTAGCAGCACTCGTGTCCCGGTCGCGGCGCGGCGCGAAGTGCCGCTCCGCAGAGCCGGGATCCACACGTGAGATGCGGAGATCCCCTCACGGCGCTGCGGCGACATCACCGCACGTGCTGCGAGCCAGCGCCCGGGGCCGGACCGAAATCCTACTTTGCATGGGGTTGTTTTCGATATTTTGTGTTTTGGCCCCTGCGGCTGCCCCCCGGACCCTACTTCGCCGCCTTCGGGATCATGCGCCTTCAGCTTTTCCATGTCCTTGATGTTTATCTTCATGCCGCCGGGCATCATGATGTCGCCGGCCTTCTGATCGGGCTTGCAGGCCCCGAGCCATTTGGCCTCGATCGTCGTCGAATTATCGCGCCCGGTGCCGGCCATGCCGCCCTCGCTGTGCGACGTCGATTTCACCGTGTAGGCCGAATTGAAATCGCCGTTGATCTCGGCATGCGACTTGATCGTCATCCCGGCGACGCCGCAGACGGAATCGCTGACATAGCCGGTCGACGTCTTCTGGATGTCCTGCTTCGAGCAGATCTCCTTGGCCATCGGCGAGAAGGAGGTGCTCATGTCCTTGTCGGTGGTCTCGTCGGTGCATTGCTGCATCGTCATCTCGGGCTTCGGGGCGCCCGCGCTCTGCACCTTCATCTCCCACAGGCCGGCCTTGCGCACCGGCAATTCCACCGCACCGGCGCTGAGCGGCGCCAGCAGGCCGGCGGCAGAAAGGGACAAAAGAAACAATCGTCTCATGGGCAGGCTCCCGCTGAATTTCCAATGACATATCTTCGCGCGAGGTGAACACACGCCTCGCGTGGCGAAAACATGTCCGGCCGGAAAATAGCGAGGAGCGGCTGGCGCTCAGTCGCTGGCGCTCAGTACAGCGTGCGCAGCGGCCGCTCGGCGGCGCCATAGGGCACCCAGCGGCAGGCAAAGGAGACGTAACCGCCATAGTTCGGCTGCACGCCGAGGAATTTTGCCACCTTGCCGTAGCGGCCGCAGTGGTCGGCGGCGATCTGGCGGGCGTCGGCCTGCATCGCGACCGGATAGGCGATGATGCCGCCGGTGTCATTGCCCTTGACCGGCGGCACGGTGTCGATATCGAACCAGTACGCCTGCGCCGGCGCACCCGCCAGCAGCACCAGAGACATGGCAATCAGACACGCGGCCATAATTCTTCGCATCGCAGACTCCGTTTCGCTCGAAGCCCACCATAGTGTGCGCCGATGGCCGTGAAAAGAAAGGTTACGGCACGAGACGGACTTGGCCGTCGGGTGTTGCCGCGCTGCACTTGACCTCATCAGGGCTTCGCGGCACCGTCTCGCGCGTTGCTTACCAGCGGATTCCCCATGCGCAACCTGTTCACATCCTTGCGATCCCCATCTTGGCCCGATAGCGGCGGCATTCGCCGTGCTGGCCTGCGGCCCTGCCGCGCAGGCCGCCAACCCGCTGGAGCTCAATTTTGGGCTGTCCGGCCCGAAATACGATGGCCGCGTCGCCGAATGCGAGCGGGCGCTGCCGACGATCGCCTCGCAGTTCCAGGAAAAGGAAGGCAAGTTCTGGAATTCGGCGCTGGTCATCACCGGCTTCGGGCGCGTCCATGAGACCGCGTTCCGGCCCTGGCAGTCCGACAACATCCCGCGCCGCTACTGCAGCGGCGACGTCATGCTGAGCGACGGCAAGATGCGCAGCGTGCATTACTCGATCATCGAGGATGGCGGCTTCGCCGGCTTTGGCCAGGGTGTCGAGTGGTGCGTGACCGGATTCGACCGCAACTGGGCCTACGCCCCGGGCTGCCGGGCCGCCAAGCCGTGATTGCGGCCAGGGCATCGGGCCCGAGTTCGGTCAAATCAAATTTGTTCTTGAAATGTTCCGGTTCTCTGCTAGGCTGCCGGTAGTCGAGTAGAGGGACGTCCGATGTACCGATTCCTCGTTATTTCGCGGATTGTGATTTCGCTGGCGCTTTGTTGTCGTGTTCGCCGGCATGGCGCGCGCGCAGGACCGCCGGCAGAACGCGCCGGGCGAGTTTGATTTCTATGTCCTGGCCCTGTCCTGGTCGCCCTCGTTCTGCGAGGCGGCGGCCGAGCGCGGCAACAGCGGGCGCGCGCAGGTGCAGTGCGAACGGCCCTATTCCTTCGTGGTCCACGGCCTGTGGCCGCAATATGAGCGCGGCTTTCCCGAATATTGCCAGCGGCCCTCGCCGCGGCTCGACCGCAACATCATGACCTCGATGCTGGATCTGATGCCGGCGCCCGGCCTGATCTTCAACGAATGGGACAAGCACGGCACCTGTTCCGGCCTCGGGGCGCGGGCCTATTTCGAGAGCGTCCGCAAGGCGCGCGCCGCGGTGAAAATCCCGGAAGAATTTTTGCAATTGTCGCAGCAGAAGACCATCGCGCCGGACGATCTCGAAGAGGCCTTCATCAAGATCAACCCGGGCCTGAGCCGTTCGGCGATTTCGGTGATCTGCTCCAGCCGCCGCCTCAGCGAGGTGCGGGTCTGCCTCAGCAAGGACATGCAATTCCGCGCCTGCGAGGAAAACGACCGCCGCGCCTGCCGCCGCGACGAGGTGGTGATGCCGCCGGTGCGGGGCGGCTGAATATCCTCCGTCCGCCATGCCGGGATTCTCACGCCGAGGCATGGCGGCCGTCTTTGCGCAGACCGCCCATGGCTGTCTGCGTTCCCGGTCATCCACGGCTTTATTGTCGTCTGCACGCACGTGGATGGCCGGGTTCTCTTCCGCCAAAGCTGCATCAAGGCGTCTGCGAAGCGGGACAAGCGTGGCCCTGACGCGTAGAAGACGCTACGTCTTCTCCAATTGGTCAGCCGACTGCCATGAACTACCGACACGCCTTTCACGCCGGCGGCTTTGCCGACGTCATCAAGCACATCGTGCTGGTGCGGATGCTGACCTACCTGCAGGAGAAGCCGGCGCCGTTTCGCGTCGTCGACACCCATGCCGGCGCCGGCCGCTACGATCTCACCGGCGACGAAGCGCGCCGCAGCGGCGAATGGCTGACCGGCATCGCGCGGGTGCTGCAGGCGCGGTTTTCGGAAAGCGCGCTGCCGCTGGTGACCCCCTATCTGGATATCGTCCGGGCGTTCAACGCGCCGGGCAAGCTCGAGGCCTATCCCGGATCGCCCCTGATCGCCCGGGCGCTGCTGCGGCCGCAGGACCGCCTCACGGCTTGCGAGATCGAGCCAAATGCCCGCCGGCAACTGATCGACGCGCTGCGCCGCGACGCCCAGGCGCGGGTGGTCGATCTCGACGGCTGGACGGCGTTGCCGGCCTTCGTGCCGCCCAACGAGCGGCGCGGCCTGGTGCTGATCGATCCCTCGTTCGAGCAGAAGGACGAGTTCGAAACGCTGGCCGACGGCTTCGCCGAGGCCTACGCCAAATGGCCGACCGGCAGCTATCTGATCTGGTACCCGGTGAAGAGCCGCCGCGCCACCGACACCCTGGCGCGGCTCGTCGCAGCCGCCGCCGGCGCCAGCAAACCGGCGGGCAAGTGCCTGCGGCTCGAATTCAGCGTCGCCCCGCAGGCCGCCGGCGGCCCCCTCACCTCCACCGGGCTTCTGATCGTCAACCCGCCATGGACGCTGGCGGCCGAGTTGAAAACCATCCTGCCCGAACTCGAAAAGCCGCTCGGCCAGGGCGGGGCCGGCCGGTTCAGGCTGGAGACGCCCAAGCCCTGAAGCGCCCGGCCGGTCAGTGAAAAGTGCTAATCGCCATATAGGCAATCCCGCAAATCCGTATTATGCTCAGGCCGTTGGGACTGGCTTTACGTTCCGCTTCCGCGAATGGTTGCGGCGGAGTGATCAAGGCCGAAATAAATCCAGGTCGGTCGGGGACGTGAATCCGGTCGGCTCAGGTGGCCATAGCTTCCGGCAGCGAATGTCCGGTCGGCCGTTACGCGAATTGCGCGTAACGGCGGAGCAATACGGGGGAGGAGTTTCCCGATGGCCATGACTGGAACAGTCAAGTTCTTCAATGGAGAACGCGGCTACGGCTTCATCAAGCCCGATGATGGCGGTCGCGATGTGTTCGTGCACATCACTGCCGTCGAGCGGGCCGGACTGAAGGATCTGGCGGAAGGACAGCGCATTACGTTCGAGGTTGAACCGGACAAGAAGGGCAAAGGCCCCAAGGCGGTCAATCTCGTGATTTCATCGTAACGACGCTTACGTTGGACGCGGACTGATTTTTGGCGGTGCGACTATTCCGCTGGGCAATGCATTGCCGCCCGGAGCGCGCTGGCGCACGCGCAATGCTGCCTGAAGACAAAAAAATCCCGACGGCTTGCGGCCGCCGGGAGTTGATAGAAGACAGTTTCTTTGTTCTCAGAACCGGAAGTTCACGCCGGCGCGGATCAAGCCGAACCGATAGCCGTTTGACGCACCTGTAACGACGAAGTTGCTGTTGGCCAGATCGACATAGAGGTATTCGATCTTGGCGCTCCAGTTCGGGGCAAAACCCATCTCGGCGCCGGCGCCGAGCGTCCAGCCCGCATTGGTGTGGGATTCCGACACGCCGAAGGTGGTGGCGCGCAGTTCGCCGAAGGCGAGACCGCCGGTGCCGAAGAACATGATGTTGTTGAAGGCGTAGCCGGCGCGGCCGCGCACGGTGCCGAACCAGGGGTTGGAAAATTTCCACGGCGCAAAGGTTTCCTCGGCGCCGGTCGCCTGGATGTCGCCTTCGAGACCGAACACGAAGTCGCCGCTCTGCCAGTTGTAGCCGGCCTGGACGCCACCGACGAAACCGGACGGCTTGCTCGGATTGTTGGCGACCGAGCCCCAGGCATAGCCGAGGTTGCCGCCGAGATAGGGACCGGCCCAGCTATAGGCGTTGAGCGGCTGGTTGACGGTATAGGGCGCGCGCGATCCGTAGAAGTCGGCCGCCTGGGCCGACACGGTCCAGCCCGCGGCGATCAGCGCCAGCGCGCCCGATACAAACCTTTTCATCACGCCACTCCACGCAACTGCCGCGAACCATGCCGGGCGGGACACCGGCGTGGTTACGGAACTTCACTTTTTTCGTGTAAGATTTATCGAGAGTTTTAAGTTAAAGGCTTGTTAAGCCGGGTTACCGCCCGCTCATCATTCTTAACAATGGGTTACCGACGCATTCGCAGGTTCGACGCGAACGCTGGCGATGCCGCCCTTCAGCGCTTAATTTAGGTCCATGGATCACGATTCTACCGACCAACCGGAGCCCCCGCGCAAGGCGCGGCGGGGTTCCCAGCCGGATCTTCCGCCGCAGGAACTGACCGCCGCCGACGTCGACCCCGCGACCTCTGTCGCCGAGGAGGACGACGAGGCGCGCCTGCCGGAAGCCGTTGAAGACGCCGCCGAGGAAACGGCCGAGGCGATCGCCGAGGGCACGCTGGCGGTCGGCCACGCGGCCATCGAGAACGCGGTGCGGCTGGCGCCGACCTCGCCCGGCGTCTACCGCATGCTCAATGCCGCCAGCGACGTGCTGTATGTCGGCAAGGCGAAAAACGTCCGCAAGCGGCTCTCGTCCTATGCCCGCGTCAACGCGCCGCTGCCGGCGCGCATCCTGCGGATGATCGCCGCGACCGTGACGGTGGAGATCATCTCCACCACGACCGAGACCGAAGCGCTGCTGCTGGAAGCCAATCTGATCAAGCAGTTGCGGCCGCGCTTCAACGTACAACTGCGCGACGACAAGTCGTTTCCCTACATTCTGATCACGGGTGACCATTGGGCGCCGCAGATCATCAAGCATCGCGGCGCGCAATCGCGGCCCGGGCGCTATTTCGGGCCGTTCGCCAACGCCGGCGCCGTCAACCGCACCATCACGGCGCTGCAGCGCGCCTTCTTGATCCGCTCCTGCACCGACGGTTTTTTCGAGAGCCGCACCCGGCCCTGCCTGCTGTATCAGATCCGCCGCTGCTCCGGCCCCTGCACGCGCGAAATCGACTTCCCCGGCTACAGCGAGCTGGTGCGCGAGGCCAACGACTTCCTGTCCGGTCGCAGCCATGCCGTGAAGCAGTTGCTCGCCGGTGAGATGGAGAAGGCATCCACCGAACTCGAATTCGAGACCGCGGCGCTGTATCGCGATCGCCTCGCCGCACTGTCGGCGATCCAGTCGCAGCAGGGCATCAATCCGCGCACCGTGGAAGAAGCCGACGTGTTCGCCATCCATCAGGAGGGCGGCTATTCCTGCGTGGAAGTGTTCTTCTTCCGCACCGGCCAGAACTGGGGCAACCGCGCCTATTTCCCGAAGGCCGAGAAGTCGTTCACGCCGGAGGAAGTGCTGGGCGCATTCCTCGCGCAGTTCTACGACGACAAGCCGCCGCCGAAGCTGATCCTGCTGTCGCACGAGATCGAGGAAAGCGCGCTGCTGGCGGACGCGCTCTCGGTCAAGGCCGGCTTCAAGGTGGAAGTCTCGACGCCGAAGCGCGGCGAAAAGAAGGAACTGATCGCCCACGCGCTGACCAATGCGCGCGAGGCGCTCGGCCGCAAGCTCAGCGATACCGCGACCCAAAGCCGCCTGCTGCAGGGCATGGCGACCACGCTCGCACTGCCGCAGGTGCCGAAGCGCATCGAGGTCTATGACAACAGCCACATCCAGGGCACCAACGCCGTCGGCGCGATGATCGTGGCCGGGCCGGACGGCTTCATCAAGAACCAGTACCGCAAGTTCAACATCAAGTCCGAGGGGCTGACGCCCGGCGACGACTACGCGATGATGCGCGAGGTGCTGGAACGGCGCTTCAAGCGTCTGTTGAAGCCGCCGGAGGGCGACGCTGCACAAGGAAAACCTGGCGCCAAGGCCGACGATGATTCGTTTCCGCAATGGCCTGATCTGGTCATCATCGACGGCGGCCGCGGCCAGCTCAATGCGGTGCGCGAGATTTTCGAGGGGCTGGGGCTCACCCAGGTCTCGCTGATGGCCGTGGCAAAAGGCCCGGAACGCGATGCCGGGCGGGAGACGCTGTTCATGCCGGACCGCGAGGCCATCAAGCTCGAGCCGCGCGACCCGGTGCTGTATTTCATCCAGCGGCTGCGCGACGAGGCGCACCGCTTCGTGATCGGTTCGCACCGCAAGCTGCGGAAAAAGGACATCAGGGAAGCGGGCTTGCAGGAGATTCCGGGCATCGGCCCGTCACGCAAACGTGCCTTGCTGCATCACTTCGGGACGCTGAAGGAGATCGAACGGGCTTCGATCGCGGACCTCGGCAAGGTTCCCGGCGTCAGCGCCGAGAGCGCCCGCAAGATTTTCGAGTTTTTCCATGCACAGCCGGGTTAAGGGGACTTCTCGCCGGCGTGTCATTTGGGCGTCGCCTGCGTTAGATGATCTGGGCCCGCACGGTTGACCTTCATGCTCCAGCGGTATTGGTAAGACGAATGAACATCGCAACCACCAGAGGGCAGTCCAAAAGCCTGTCCCTGCCGAATATCCTGACCTACGCCCGCATCGCCGCCATTCCGGTGGTGGTGGGCTGCGTTTTCGCCCAGTCCATCCTGGACGGCCCGCTGTGGCTGCGCTGGGTGGCGCTGGCCGTCTTCATTGCCGCAGGGGTGACCGATTACCTCGACGGTTACTATGCGCGAATCTGGGACCAGCAATCCGCCTTCGGCCGGATGCTCGATCCGATCGCCGACAAGCTGCTGGTGGCGTCCTGCCTGCTGATGCTGGCGGCCGACAATTCGATCCACGGCTGGACCCTGTGGGCCGCCATCGTGATCCTGTGCCGCGAGATCCTGGTCTCGGGCCTGCGGGAATATCTCGCGGCGTTGCGGGTCAGCGTCCCCGTCAGCAAGATCGCGAAATGGAAGACCACGATCCAGCTGATCGCGATCGGCTTCCTGATCGCCGGCGAGGCGGGCGAGCAGATCCTGCCCGCTACCACCCTGATCGGGATCGTGCTGCTGTGGATGTCGGCGCTCTTCACGATCTACACCGGCTGGGATTATTTCCGCGCCGGCATCCATCACCTCATCAAGGAGGATGAGGGATGAGGGTCAAATATTTCGCCTGGGTGCGCGAGCGGGTCGGCGTGGCCGAGGAAACCGTCGAGCCGCCGGCCGACGTGCGCACGGTGAACGATTTGATCGGCTGGCTCTCCAGCCGCGGTGAGGCTTACGCCTACGCCTTCGAAAAGCCGAAGGTGATCCGCGCCGCGATCGACCATGCGCATGTCAAGCCGGACGCCGCGATCGCAGGCGCGCGCGAGATCGCGTTTTTCCCGCCGATGACCGGCGGTTGAACCCAAGCCATGTCCGTCACCGCGACCATCCGAATCCAGGAGGCCGACTTTGACGTCGCACAGGAGATCGCGGCGCTGAGCAAGGGTCGCACCGATGTGGGCGCGGTCGTCACCTTCAGCGGCGTCTGCCGCGGCAGCGAGAACGGCGAACCGATCGCCGCGCTGACGCTGGAGCATTACCCAGGGATGGCCGAGGCCGAGATCGGGCGCCATGCCGACGAGGCGCTGGCGCGCTGGCCCTTGATGGGCCTCACCGTCATTCACCGCTTCGGCCGCATCGCGCCGGGCGAGAACATCGTGCTGGTCGTGACCGCGTCGTCGCATCGGCAGGCGGCGTTCGAGGCGGCGGATTTCCTGATGGACTATCTCAAGACCAACGCGCCGTTCTGGAAGCGCGAGGAGAGCGAAAAAGGCACGAGCTGGATCGAAGCGCGCGACCATGACGATGCCGCCGCCGCGCGCTGGACCAAACCCTGATGGCCAAACGCACCAAGCCGGCAGCGAAGCGCGCCGAGACCGTTTCGAAACTTCCAAAGGTCGGCGCGGGCGAATTGCTGACGCTGCTCGATTTCGTCCGCTATGCCACCAGCCGCTTCGTCGAAGCCGGGCTGGTGTTCGCGCACGGCACCACCGATCCGGTCGCGGAAGCCGCCTTTATCGTCTGCGAGGCGCTGCATCTGCACCCCGACCAGTTCGAGAGCTTTGCAATGGCACGGGTCACGGCGACGGAGGGCAAGAAGATCCTCGATCTGATCGCGCGCCGCGTCACGACGCGCAAACCCGCCGCCTACCTCGTCAACAAGATCTATATGCGCGGCCTGCCGTTCTATGTCGACGAGCGCACCATCGTGCCGCGCTCGTTCATCGGCGAATTGCTGGAGCAGCATTTCGGCGGCAGCGACGACGAGGACGCCGGCTCGCTGATCTCGGACCCGGAGAGCGTGGAAAGCGTGCTCGACCTCTGCACCGGCTCGGGCTGCCTTGCCATTCTGGCGGCGCGGAATTTTCCCAATGCCGAAATCGACGCGGTGGATATTTCCAAGGATGCGCTCGAAGTCGCCGCACGCAATGTCCGGGATTACGGGCTGGAGCACAGGCTCACGCTGTACCGCGGCGATCTGTTCAAGCCGCTGGACGGCAAACGCTACAATTTGATCATTTCCAATCCGCCCTATGTCGATGCGGAAGGCATGGCCGATCTGCCCCGCGAGTGCCGGGCCGAGCCAAAGCTTGCCTTCGACGGCGGCGCCGACGGGCTCGACATCGTCAGGCGCATCCTCGACGAGGCACAAGCGCACCTGACGCCGCAGGGCGGGCTGCTCTGCGAGATCGGCCGCTGCCGCCCGCAGCTCGAGGCCGCCTATCCGCATCTGCCGCTGCTCTGGCTCGATACCGAGGATTCCGAGGGCGAAGTGTTCTGGATTGCCGCCGCGGATCTCTGACCGGCAAATTGCGCGCGCAACGAGCCGGGCGTGGTGGATATCCGCACCGTCGGGCTGACCGCCGGCATCGATCTCGCGCCGATGGCGGATGCGCCCGGCAAGCGCGGTTTCGCCGGGCTCAACAGCGCCTTCCACGACAATGATCTGATGGTGCGGGTGGCCGGCGACACCCTGGTGCTGACCCCGCCTTGATCATGACCGAAGACCAGATCGGCGAGATCATCGAAAAGGTCACCAAGGTGATCCGCGCCACCGCGTAGGCGCACGGGCAGGAACCTTCGAAACCACCCGGCGTTCATCCCGGCGGCAGAGGCGATTATGCCTCGCGCCGCTGGAGGATGACGGAAGATGCTCGCGCCCTCGGGTGACCTGCTGCGCGCCGGGATCGGACTGAAGCTCAGCCAGATCAAGATAGCGACGCGGTCCTATCTGCGCGACCGGACCAACCAGGCTACCGGGACGATGACGTCCTATGCGGTGGCTGCGGGACTGTTTGCTGCAGCCGGCGTTTTCATGATCGCCGCCTGCTTCGTCGGCACCATCGCGCTGTATCGCTGGATCGCCATCCATTACGGACAGTTTTGGGCGTTCGGCGCGATCGGCGGCGTGCTGGTGACGATGGCGGCGATTTGCGCCGGTGTCGCCGCGGCCAGACTGAAACGACCGCCGCCGCACTTTCCCGACGCTCACCAGCCGGCTTCGCGTCGCGATCAAGTCCAATCCGCTCAAACCGGCCCAGATGGAAGCCGCGCGTGATACCGCGGCCTCGGTCCTGCTGGCGCCCTCGGTACCACCATCCGGCACGCGGGCATCGAGCAGCGCACAACGATCACGGCCGGCGCTGAGCAACAGGAACATTCAGGCCGGCCTCATCGTGACGGCGACGCTGTTGGGCTGGGCGGCCACGCGAAGGCGGGCACAGGCGCGGCAAACGGGCGTCTGATGTCACGCGCGCGGCATCAGGATAATCTTCTGCTGATGGCGGCCACCGCCATCCTCATCCTGACCGCGCAGCGTTTTTTTCAGGCGAGCACGCCCACTCAATCCGCGGGTTTCGCGGGCGTGCCGACCACCGGCGCCCTGCCGCCACCATGCGCAGGCGGCGTCCGCTGTGCAGCCAGCGAACTGGAAAACGATCCTGTGGCGCCTGTACGAACGCTCCAATGACGACCGTTTGCTGGCCACCGCCGCAGGCGTGGTGTTCTACGGACTGCTGGCGGTGTTTCCGGCCGTGACGGCGCTGGTCTCGTCCTATGGCCTGTTCACCGATCCCGCCACCATCGGGTCCAACCTGCAGACGCTGGCGCTGATGCTGCCCGAGGGTTCGTTCCAGATCGTGCAGGACCAGATCGCCCGGGTGCTCGCCAAGGGGCCGGCTGCGCTCGGCGGAACGTTCCTGTTCGGCCTTGCGCTCGCCCTCTGGAGCGCCAATGCCGGCGTCAAGGCGATCATCGACGCGCTCAACGTCGCCCATGAGGTGCGCGAAACCCGCAGCTTCATCCGGCTCAATTTGCTGTCGCTTGCGTTGACGGCCGGCGGCATCGCGGCCTTGCTGCTGATGGTCAGCGCGGTGGTGGCCTTCCCGCTGGCGTTCAATTACATCGGCCTCAGCCCCGACGGTCGCTTCATCGTCGGCCTGGCCCGCTGGCCGCTGCTGTTTGTAATCCTGCTGGTTGCGCTCAGCGTCCTCTACCGGTTCGGGCCGAACAGGCCTGCGGCGCGGTGGGAGTGGACGCGCGGCCGGCACGCTCGCGGCGGCTGTGCTGTGGATCGCCGGCTCGGCGGCGTTGTCCTGGTATCTTTCGAATTTCGGCAACTACAACGCGACCTACGGCTCGCTTGGCGCCGCCATCGGCCTGATGGTGTGGATGTGGATGTCGGCCACCATCGTGCTGTTCGGCGCCGAGCTCAATTCGGAAATCGAGCGTCAGTCCGCTTGAAGCTGCATCGGCCAGTTCCGGCCGTGTCAAAAGAACACTAGCTCTGCGAATCAACATTGATGCTAAGGTTGCCTGCGCTCGGGGAGCGCGAGGCGGACCATGTCCGAAACTTCCGTGTTTTCCCGGGTGAATACAGTTCGGACCTGAGAGCGTAGCGCGCGACATGATTCGCATTTCGACGATTTTCATCGCCATCTGCATGGTGCTGGTTGCAGCCTCCCTCGGCCTCGTCCTGCATGCGGTGGCCGGCTTCAGCGGCACGGAATCGGCGATCGTGGCGCTCACCGCGCTGACCTTCCTGATCCTCTACAACGCCGTGTCGATGCGGCTGCGCGACCGCTCCGACGTCGGCGGCCAGATCGCCGATCTTTCCCGCGGCACCGCCGACCTCGCCCGCCAGGTCGCCGAATTCGGCCGCCGGCTCGCCGCGATCGAGGGCCGGGTGGTATCGGCGAACTCCACCAACTCCGACCGCATCCAGGCCGTGCTCGGCGAGATCAACGAACTCGGCGGGCTGGTCAAGGAACTGGCCGATCTCGGTGGCGAGCCATGAGGATCTGATTGCCAGCGCGGCAGCCGCGCCTCCCGCCCCGCCAATCAGACCGCATCCCGAACCGGCAGAACAACCGGCGATTGCGCGCGGAGCAAGCGCCGCCCCCCGTCAGGCCCGCGCCGGTTGCGGCGGTCAAGCCGGCGCCTTCGCGTTGCCGCGGAAGCCGCATCGCCCTCGCGCAGCCAGCCGCAGCTGCTGGCCGCGGTGAAGAATGCCGTCGACGAAAGCCGGCTCGACATCTACCTGCAGCCGATGGTGACGCTGCCGCAGCGCAAGGTGCGCTTCTACGAGGCGGTGACGCGGCTGCGCGACGACAAGGACCAGATTCTCGCCGCCGACGATTTCATCTCGGTGGCCGAAGCCGGCGGGCTGATCGGCAAGATCGATCACATGGTGATGCTGCGCTGTATCCAGGTGCTGCGCCGCCTGATGGTGCGCAACAAGGATGTCGGCGTGTTCTGCAACGTCTCGGCGGCGACGCTCGGCAATCCCGCCAATTTCTCGCAATGCCTCGACTTCCTCGAGGCCAACCGGGCGCTGGCGCCGTCCTTCGTGCTGGAGTTCAAGCAGGCGACGTTCCGCCAGCTCGGCCCGATCGAAATCGAGAATCTCGCCGCTTTGTCCCAACGTGGTTACCGCTTCTCGATCGATCACGTCACCGATTTGCGGATCGAGCCGCGCGACCTCGCCGACCGCGGCGTCCGTTTCATCAAGGTGCCGGCGGCATTGCTGCTCGACCCCAAGCAAACCTCGACCGCGGACATCCACCCTTCCGACCTTTCCGACCTGCTCGGCCGCTTCGGCATCGACCTGATCGCCGAAAAGATCGAGGGCGAGCGGGCGGTGGTGGACCTGCTCGACTACGACGTCAGGTTTGGCCAGGGCTTCCTGTTTGCGCCGCCGCGGCCGTTGCGGCCCGAGGGGGCATCTGCTACCGGCGGGGCGACCGCAAACAAGGAATCCGGCGCTCCCAATGGCTCCAGCAACACCGTTCCCATGGCCGGCCCGGCCGCCGAGCCCCCGATGCGGGCGACCGGCAATGCCGCACTGGCGCGCCGCGCCGCGGGACCGGGCTAACGGGCTTTCGAACCCAAGGCTTGCGAACCCATGACCTCATTGCGTTTCGCGGAGCGGCTGAGCGACCTCGTGGACGGCGTGGAGGTCATCCTCTCCGATATCTGGGGCGTGGTGCATAACGGGCTGGAGTCGTTTCCCGAGGCCTGCGAGGCGCTGCACACCTATCGCCAGCGCGGCGGCACCGTCATCCTGATCACCAACGCGCCGCGGCCGGCGGATTCCGTGCAGCGCCAGTTGCGCAAGCTCGGCGTCGCCGACGACACCTACGACGCCATCGTCTCTTCCGGCGACCTGACGCGGAATTTCGTCGCCGACCATCCCGGCAAGAAGATCTTCTGGATCGGTCCGGAGCGCGACTCGTCGATCCATCGCGGGCTCGACGCCGTCATGGCGCCGCTGGAGCAGGCCGACTACATCATCTGCACCGGCCTGTTCGACGACGAGACCGAATCGGCGGAAGACTATCGCGCCATGATGCTGCAGGCGCGCGAGCACAAGCTGCCGCTGATCTGCGCCAACCCCGACATCGTCGTCGAACGCGGCGACCGCCTGATCTATTGCGCGGGCGCGATCGCCGAGCTCTATCGCGAACTCGGCGGCGAGGCGATCTTCTACGGCAAGCCGCACCGGCCGATCTATGAACGCGCCATGGCGCTGGCCGCCGAGCGGCGCGGCAAGCCGACCTCGCTCGACCGTGTGCTGGCGATCGGCGATTCGGTGCGGACCGACCTCACCGGCGCGCTCGGTTTCGGCATCGACTGTCTTTTCCTCACCCGCGGCATCCATTCCGAGGAATTCGAGGGCATCGACCAGCTCGATCCGGCGTCGGTGAAGGAGCTGTTCGGCCATCCGCCGCGGGCGCTGATGCGCGAGTTGAAGTGGTAGCCGCCAGCGAGACCGCCGCGACAAGCGGTACGTCATAACCAGCCTCAGACTCATCAGTCTGTTGAAGTTCATCATCTGAAAACACAAATGCCCGGGACAAAGCCCGGGCATGACGAATGAATTGTTAATGATTGGCCGGCGCTTACGCCGTCGCCATGTCCGGGAAGACCGCCTCGATCTTGGTCTTCAGCGTCGCCGCGTTGAACGGCTTGACGATGTAATTGTTCACGCCGGCCTTCTTGGCGGCGATCACGTTCTCGGTCTTGGATTCCGCCGTGATCATGATGAAGGGCGTGGTGGCCAGATTGGGATCGGCACGGACTTCCTTGAGCAGGTCGTAGCCGGTCATCGGCTCCATGTTCCAGTCGGAGATCACGAGGCCGTATTTCTTGCCGCGCATCTTGTTCAGCGCCGCCGAACCGTCGCTGGCATCGTCGATATTGTCGAAGCCGAGCTGCTTCAAAAGATTTCGGATGATGCGGATCATGGTGCTGTAGTCATCGACCACCAGAACCGGCATGGACAAATCAACCGCCATCTTTTCCCCCACTCAACGCTTACGCCACAAACTATCGACAGGCCTGCGCGACCCGCAGTCCTCCCCCAAGCTGTAGCATCAGCCGTTAAACAGCGCGTTAATCGGGGAACAGCGGATTGCATTCGTTTTGGCCGATCCGCCCGCTTGACTTCGAAGGGCGCCCCGCGTCACGGTCCGACCGTGCGTCCCCGAGACCCGAAGAATCCCTGAAGAATCCCTGAAATGACGACTGAATTTACCGTTATCCGAGACACCACGCCTGCCGCCGAGATTCCCCGGGGCGCCGTGGTCGCCATGGGCAATTTCGACGGCGTCCATCTGGGGCACCGGGCCGTGATCGACGCGGCCCTGCGAATGGGCCGCGCCCGCGGCAAGCCGGCCTTTGCCGTGACCTTCGAGCCGCATCCGCGCAGTTTTTTCAGCCCGAACAGCCCGCAATTCCGCCTGTCCGACGAGGCCAGCAAGCTGCGGCTGCTGGCCGGCACCGGCCTGGACGGCGCCGTGGTGATGACCTTCGACAAGTCCCGGGCCGGCACCTCGGCGCAAGATTTCATTCACCATGATCTGATCCAGCGCCTCGGCATCAGCGGGATTGCGGTCGGCTACGACTTTCATTTCGGCAAGGGCCGTACCGGCTCGCCGAGCCTCCTGGTCAGCGAGGGGCCGCGGCTCGGCATCGAGGTCGACGTCCAGGCCCATGTCGATATCGAGGAGCGGCCGGTGTCCTCCAGCGCGATCCGCATGGCGCTGGCGGAGGGCCAGATCGACGAAGCCACCGCGATGCTGGGCGGACCGTGGTTCGTCAGCGGCGAAGTGATCCATGGCGAGAAGCGCGGCCGCGATCTCGGCTACCCCACCGCCAATATCCGCCTCGACAAGAACTGCAGCCTCAAGCACGGCATCTATGCGGTGCGGGTCGGCCGCGGTGCCGAGCGCTTCGATGCGGTGGCGAGCTTCGGCCGCCGCCCGACTTTCGATAACGGCGCGCCGCTGCTCGAAGTGTTCCTGTTCGACTTCAAGGGCGACCTCTATGGCACCGTGCTCGACGTCGCCTTCATCGGTTTCATCCGTGACGAGCTGAAATTCGACACCATCGAAGCGTTGATACGCCAGATGGATGACGACAGCGCGAAGGCGCGCGCGGCACTGGCCGCGGCGCCGGACGCCTTTCCCAGGCTCGGAGTGATCGGTTGAACAAGACTGAAAAGCAGAAAATGCTCGCGGGCGAACTCTATCGCCCCGACGAGGAACTCGGCGCAGAACAGGCCGCGGCCAAGGCATGGATGGTGCGCTACAATGCGGCGCTGGCAGCGCCGGTGTCCGAGCGGCACGCCCTGCTCCGCGAACGCCTCGGCCGCGTCGGCAAGGGCGCCGTCATCCGTCCGCCCTTCCACTGCGACTATGGCTACAACATCAGTCTCGGCGACGGCGTCTTCCTCAACTTCAACTGCATCATTCTCGACGTGGTCGAGGTCGTGATCGGCGACGGCACCCAGATCGGGCCGGCCGTGCAAATCTACACCGCCGACCACCCGCGCGACGCCGAAACGCGAAAGACCGGCCTGGAGTTCGGCCGCCCGGTGCGAATCGGCAGCGATGTCTGGATCGGCGGCGGCGCCATCATCCTGCCCGGCGTCACGATCGGCGACGGCGCTGTCATCGGCGCCGGCAGCGTGGTCACGCGGGATGTCGCAGCGGGCGTCACGGTTGCTGGAAATCCGGCCCGGCCGCGTCAGACCTGACGGGACGACCGCCCGCGGGCCTTTGCGCTTCTCCCCTCCCCCTGCTATGGAAAGCCCCCATGTTTGCGCGGCGCATCATCAGCATTAGCGGCCCGGCTTCCGCCTGAGCGTTCAGCTCGGCGCAAGACCGGGATTTTGCTGTTCACCGCTATTCCCAGCGCCTTTCGCGCCGTCTTCGAGCCAAACCAGAGCTTTCATGTCCCAAAATCCGCAAAAGTCCGACGCCGCCGACTATTCCAAGACCCTGTTCCTGCCGCAGACGGAATTCCCGATGCGCGCCGGCCTGCCGCAGCGCGAGCCGGAAATCCTCAACTACTGGAACGAGATCGACCTCTACGAGAAGCTGCGAAAGGACGCCGCCGGCCGCGCCAAATTCGTGCTGCATGACGGCCCGCCCTACGCCAACGGCAACATCCATATCGGGCATGCGCTGAACAAGATCCTCAAGGACGTGGTGACCAAGAGCCAGCAGATGCTGGGCTTCGATTCCAACTACGTGCCGGGCTGGGACTGCCACGGCCTGCCGATCGAATGGAAGATCGAGGAAGAGAACTACCGCTCCAAGGGCAAGCCGAAGCCGGATTTCCGCGACTCCACCGCGATGGTGGCGTTCCGGAAGGAGTGCCGCGCCTATGCGACGCACTGGCTCAACGTGCAGCGCGAGGAATTCAAGCGGCTCGGCATCATCGGCGACTGGGATCATCCCTACGCCACCATGAGCTATCCGGCCGAAGCGCAGATCGCGCGCGAGCTGATGAAGTTCGCCGCCAACGGCACGCTCTATCGCGGCTCCAAGCCCGTGATGTGGAGCGTGGTCGAGAAGACCGCGCTGGCCGAGGCCGAGGTCGAGTACGAGGACTACACCTCCGACATGGTGTGGGTGAAGTTTCCGGTGACCTCGCCGGCGCATGGCGCGCTGGCCGAGGCGTCCGTGGTGATCTGGACCACGACGCCGTGGACGCTGCCCGGCAACCGCGCCATCTCGTTCTCGCCGAAGATCGCCTATGGCCTCTACAAGGTCACCGATGCGCCCGCTGACAATTGGGCGAAGACCGGCGATCTCCTGATCCTCGCCGATGCGCTGGCGGAAGAAGTGTTCAAGCAGGCGCGCGTCACGGCCTATGAGAAGGTGCGTGACATTCCGGGCGACACGCTCGACGCGGTGGAATGCGCGCATCCGCTGAAAGGCGTCGGCGGCGGCTACGAATTCACGGTGCCGCTGCTGCCCGGCGACCACGTCACCGACGACACCGGTACCGGCTTCGTCCATACCGCGCCGGGCCACGGCCGCGAGGACTTCGACGTCTGGATGGCGAACGCGCGCGAGCTCGATCAACGCGGCATCAACACCACGATCCCCTACACCGTCGACGAGAACGGCGCCTATACCGACCATGCGCCGGGCTTCGACGGCAGACGCGTGATCAACGACAAGGGCGAGAAGGGCGACGCCAACGAGGCCGTGATCAAGGCGCTGGTCGAGGCCGGCATGCTGCTGGCGCGCGGCCGGCTCAAGCATCAATACCCGCATTCCTGGCGCTCGAAGAAGCCGGTGATCTTCCGCAACACGCCGCAATGGTTCATCGCGATGGACAAGGACATCGCCGACCAAGGCAGCTCGAAGGCCGGCGACACCTTGCGCGCCCGTGCGGCGCGCGCGATCTCGGTGACGCAATGGGTGCCTGAGTCGGGCCGAAATCGCATCAACGGCATGATCGACAGCAAGCCCGACTGGGTGATCTCGCGCCAGCGCGCCTGGGGCGTGCCGATCGCGGTGTTCGTGCGCGAGAAGGGCGACGGCTCCGCCGAGATCCTGCAGGACGCCGATGTCAACAAGCGCATCGCGGATGCGTTTGAAGAGGAAGGCGCCGACGCCTGGTACGAGGACGGTGCGCGCGAACGCTTCCTCGGCTCGCTTGCCAACGAGGAATGGAAGAAAGTCGACGACATCTGCGACGTCTGGTTCGATTCCGGCTCGACGCACGCCTTCGTGCTGGAAGATGCCGTGCATTTCCCCGGCCTCACCGGCATCAAGCGCAAGGTCGATGGTGGCCGCGATACCGTGATGTATCTCGAAGGGTCCGACCAGCACCGCGGCTGGTTCCAGTCTTCGCTGCTGGAAAGCTGCGGCACCCGCGGGCGTGCGCCGTTCGATATCGTGCTCACCCACGGCTTCACGCTCGACGAGAACGGCCGCAAGATGTCGAAATCGGTCGGCAACACCGTCGAGCCGCAGAAGGTGATGAAGGATTCCGGCGCGGATATCCTCCGCCTCTGGGTCTGCGCCACCGACTATGCCGACGACCAGCGCATCGGGCCGGAGATCCTCAAGAACACCATCGAGACCTATCGCAAGCTGCGCAACTCGATCCGCTGGATGCTCGGCACGCTGCATCATTTCGATCCGGCCGACGCGGTCGCGCATGCCGACATGCCGGAGCTGGAACGCTTGATGCTGCACGAGCTGGCCAAGCGCGCCACCATCGTGCGCCAGGCCTATGCCGAGTTCGACTACAAGACGGTTGTCGCGACGCTGGCGGCGTTCATGAACACCGAATTGTCGGCGTTCTATTTCGACATCCGCAAGGATGCGCTGTATTGCGATCCGCCGTCCTCGGTCACGCGCAAGGCGGCGCTGACCGCGATCGACATCATCTGCGATGCGATCCTGCGCTGGCTGGCGCCGGTGCTCAGCTTCACGACCGAAGAGGCGTGGCGGATGTACCGGCCGGACGCCGAGCCGTCGGTGCACCTGACGCTGTTCCCGGAAGGCTTTGACGAATTCCGCGACGATGCGCTTGCCGCGAAGTGGGAAACCATCCGCGACGTCCGCCGTGTCGTCACCGGCGCGCTCGAACTCGAACGCGCCGCCAAGAACATCGGCTCGTCGCTGGAGGCGTCGCCGCTGGTCTATGTGTCGGACACGAACATCTTCAACACGCTGTTCGATCTCGATCTGGCCGAGAGTCTGCATCACCTCGAACGCGATGGCGACCAACGACGAAGCACCTGCCGGCGCGTTCACCCTGCCCGACGTTCCCGGCGTCGCCGTCGTGGTCGAGAAGGCCGTCGGCACCAAATGCGCCCGATCGTGGAAGATCCTGCCGACCGTCGGCGAAGACGCCGAGTATCCCGACGTCTCGCCGCGCGATGCGCAAGCTTTGCGCGAATGGAAGGCGCTTGCCGAAGGCGAGAAGCCGGTTGATGCGGTCGAAGCGCCCGCCGCGCCTGTGCGGTTGATCGAAACGCAGCCTGCCGAACCGGAGCAGCCATCAAACGAAACGCCGAGCAAGCCGTTTCGGAAACCGTGACGGCTGCCAAGCCGGCCAGGAAGGCCCGGCCGAAGAAGACCGTGGAAAGCACGGAAGGCGTGAAGGCCGAGACGCCGGTCAAGGCCAACAAGGTCGCGGCAGCCAAGAAGGTTGTCGAAGCCGAGGAGCCCAAGGCCAAAAAGACAAAAGCCAAGAAGGCCAAGACAAGCGCCCAAGAAAGCCGTACGACCAAGAAAGCCGTGCCAAGAAAGCCAAGACCAAGAAGGCTGCCAAATCCAAAAAGGCTTCTTCGGCAACGAAGGGGGCCAAGAAGGCAGCTACAAAGAAGCATCAAGAAGCGGCCGCAAAGAGCCCGGCAAAGAAGGCCAGCAAGAAGAAAGCCGCCAAGAAGCCGGGCAAGAAGCCGCCGGCGGCCAAGGCAAAGAAGAAGAAAAAGAAGGCCAGATAAGTGTCTGGCCTCGAACAGCCGCGAACGCCTCATCTGCGCGCCGGCGTCATTGCCGCCGTCGTCACGCTGGTGCTCGACCAGGCCTCGAAGCTGTGGCTGCTCTACGTGTTCGACCTCGCCAATCGCGGCGCGGTCAGGGTCACGCCGTTCTTCGACCTGGTGCTGGCCTGGAACGTCGGGATCAGCTTTGGCTGGTTCCAGACCGACAGCCAGCTCGCCCAGGTCGTCCTGATGGCGATCAAGGCGGTTGCGGTGATCGTGCTGGGGATCTGGATGGCGCGCTCCAGCACGCTCATAGCGACGCTGGCGCTCGGCCTGATCATCGGGGGCGCCATTGGAAACGGCATCGACCGCTTCCTGCATGGCGCGGTGGTCGATTTCGCCCTGTTCCATATCGAAATCGGCGGAAAAACCTTCAATTGGTACGTGTTTAACCTTGCCGATGTGGCCATTGTTGCCGGGGTGGCGGGCCTGTTGTATGACTCGTTCCTGGGGGTACCCGCCGCAAAAGCGCCCTGATCCCGGTCGATACGGACCATTGCGGTATGGAGCCACAATGCGTCCTCGAGCCGGCCCCCGCGTATTGCAGAAATGATGAATGGGAACAGCGCGATGCGCGATACCGATGCCCGCTTCTGGATACTGCCGAATGTCTCGCTGAGCCGGGCCCTGCGGTTCGCTGCCGTTGCCCTCGGCATAGGCCTGGTGATGGCCGCCGGACCGGTGCGCGCGGCCGATGACGAGGATGAGGACGACAAGACCTTCGAGGAAAAGATCATCGAGGGCATCATGCGCGGCATCGGCGGCACCAACATGGAAAACCGCGGCATCGAATACCGCGAGCGCTCGCCCCTGGTGGTCCCCCCCAAGCTCGACCTGCCGCCGCCGGCCGCGACCGCGGCCGAAGTAAAGGTGCCGAACTGGCCAAAGGATCCCGACGAGCAGCGCCGCAAGGCCGCCATCGCGGCGCGCAAGAAGGATAACAAGGACCCGCGCGAAGCGGCCCGCGTCCTGACACCGGCTGAACTCGCCGTGGGCAAGACTGCCGCCCCCTCGCGCAAGGACAACGATCCGGTGCAGCCCGGCGTCACGCAACAATCCGATCCTGAGCCCGTCGCAGCTCGGCTATACCGGCGGCTTCAGCGGCATGTTCGGCGGCAGCAAGACCGAGACGGCCCCGTTCAAGGAGGAGCCGACGCGGAATTCGCTGACGCAGCCGCCGCCCGGCTACCAGACGCCGTCGCCGAATTTTGCCTACGGCACCGGGCCGAAGGAATCGCTCAACAAGGAATACAACCCGGCCAAGGGCAAGTATGGCGAATAGTTAAGCATGGCGAATAGTTAAGCTGATCTCTCGCCTTCGTGACGATTGTTGGCGCGAACGCTGTGTACGATGCCGCGGCTTGATCCCGACCGGTTTCGTCGGGTTACTTCTAACGTTTGCGCGAATTGCCATCGCAGGACCGGTCACCCGTTTTGCGGCATGCGCGCCAGATAGGTCATGATGTCCTCACACCGTTTTGCCGCCTCTCTCGTTGCAGCCCTCATCTCGACGTTTGCTTTCTCCGCCGGCAGCGCATTCGCCCAGACCACGGTCACGTCGGAACGTCCCGCCAGCTTCACGCTGGACAACGGCCTGCAGGTCGTCGTGATCCCGGATCGCCGCACGCCCGTCGTCACCCAGATGATCTGGTACAAGGTCGGCTCCGCCGACGAGACGCCGGGCAAATCGGGGCTGGCGCATTTCCTCGAACATCTGATGTTCAAGGGGACGGCCAAACATCCCGCCGGTGAATTCTCGCAGACCGTGCTGCGGATCGGCGGCAACGAAAACGCCTTCACCTCGCTCGACTACACCGGCTATTTCCAGCGCGTGCCGCGCGAGCATCTGGCCAAGATGATGGAGTTCGAGGCCGACCGCATGACCGGCCTCATCCTCAAGGACGAGAACGTGCTGCCCGAGCGCGACGTCGTGCTGGAAGAATTCAACATGCGCGTCGCCAACAATCCGGATGCGCGGTTGTCCGAACAGATCATGGCGGCGCTGTATCTCAACCATCCCTATGGCCGGCCGATCATCGGCTGGCGCCAGGAGATCGAGAAGCTCGACCGCGAGGATGCGCTGGCGTTCTACAAGCGTTTCTACGCGCCGAACAACGCGATCCTGGTGATCGCAGGCGACGTCGACGCCAAGGAAGTCCGCCCGATGGTGGAAAAGGCCTATGGCGGCATCCCGGCGCAGCCGGCGATATCGGCGAATCGCGTCCGTCCGCAGGAGCCGGTGCCCGCCGCGCCGCGCACGGTGACGCTGTCCGATCCGCGCGTCGAGCAGACCAGCCTGCGGCGCTCTTATCTCGTCCCCTCCTCCACGACGGCTGCGGCCGGCGAAGGCGCAGCACTCGACGTGCTCGCGCAATTGATGGGCGGCGGCTCCAACTCCTATCTCTACCGCGCGCTGGTGGTCGATCGCCAGCTCGCGGTGAGCGCCGGCGCCGGTTACCAGGGCACCTCGCTCGATCCCTCGCAGTTCTCGATCTCGGTGTCGCCCAAGCCCGGCGTGGAGTTTTCGCAAGTGGAGCAGGCGATCGACGGCGTGATTGCCGAAATGATCCAGAACCCCGCCCGCGCCGAGGATCTCGAGCGGGTCAAGACCCAGCTGATTGCGGAGGCGATCTACGCCCAGGACAATCAGGCCACGCTGGCGCGCTGGTATGGCGGCGCGCTGACGACGGGGCTTTCGATCGACGACATCAGGAGCTGGCCGGACCGGATTCGCGCGGTGACCGCCGAGCAGGTCCGCGACGCCGCGCAGAAATGGCTCGAAAAGAACCGCTCGGTGACCGGCTATCTCATCAAGGATACCACGCCGAAGCGCGAGGAGAAGCGATCGTGATCCGTTTTTCGTTTGGCGCGCAGCGCCTCGCAGCCGGCCTGATCGCCGGCGCCGTGTTGCTCTCGCTGGCGGCCACGCCGTCGCACGCCGCGGCAAAAATCCAGCGGCTGGTCTCGCCCGGAGGCATCGAGGCGTGGTTCGTGCAGGACGCCACCGTGCCGCTGATTGCGATGGAATATGCCTTCGGCGGCGGCGCCACCCAGGATCCGGCCGGCAAGTCCGGCGTCGGCAACATGGTGGCCGGCCTGCTCGACGAGGGCTCCGGCGATCTCGATTCCAAGACCTTTCACGAGCGCCTGGAGCGCCGCGCCATCGAACTGAGCTTCTCCTCGACCCGCGATACTTTCCGCGGCTCGCTGCGCATGCTCAAGGACAACAAGGACGAGGCGTTCGACCTGCTGCAAATGGCGCTGACCTCGCCGCATTTCGACGCCACCGACGTCGAGCGCATTCGCGCCCAGGTGCTCTCCGGGTTGCGCCGCGACACCACCAACCCGACCTCGCTGGCGAGCCGCAAATTCCTCGAACTGGCCTTCGGCGATCATCCCTATGGCCGGCAGGGCAACGGCACGCTCGACAGCGTGCCGAAGATCGACGTCGCCGACATGAAGGATTACGTCCGCCGCGTGATCGCCAAGGATACCTTGCGCATCGCCGTGGTCGGCGATGTCGACCCCGACACGCTCGGCAAGCTCTTGGACAAGACGTTCGGCGGACTGCCGGCCAAGGCCAGCCTGACGGCAATCGCCGATGTCGAGGCCACCAAGCCGCCGCAGCGCGCCTTCGTGCCGCTCGACGTGCCGCAGACGGTGGTGACGTTCGGCGGCCCCGGCGTTCGCCGCCACGATCCGAATTTCATGGCCGCCTATGTCGTCAACCACATCCTCGGCGGCGGCGGATTGTCGTCGCGGCTCTACAAGGAAGTGCGCGAGAAGCGCGGCCTGGCCTATTCGGTCTATCAATCCCTGCTCTGGATGGACCGCTCGGCGATTTTCATCGGCAACACCGGCACCCGCGCCGACCGCGCCGGCGAAACCGTCGACGCCATCGAGAAGGAAGTCCGCCGCATCGCCGAGGAAGGCCCGACCCAGAAGGAACTGGACGAGGCCAAGTCCTACCTCAAGGGCTCGCAGATGCTGGCGCTCGATACCTCCTCCAAGCTCGCCCAGGCGCTGCTGCAGTACCAGCTCGACAAGCTGCCGATCGATTATATCGAGAAGCGCAACGCGATCGTCGATGCCGTGACGCTCGACGACGCCAAAAAGGCCGCGCAGAAGCTGTGGGGCCAGGGCCTGCTGACGGTGATCGTCGGCCGCGCCCCGCAGGCCGCCGCCCAGCCCGCGGCGGCGACGCCGAAGGCGAATTAGCGGGTATTTCGCCGCTATGGCCGGGCATAGCCGTCCGAAGGACGGCGTCGCTTCCGCTCGCCTATTCCCGGCCATCCACGTCTTTCATGATGCTGTGCTATGAGAACGTGGATGCCCGGGACAAGCTCGGGCATGACGACTTCGGTGCTGCCATGCTGCGGGTTTCCCGCGACCTCACGATCGACGAGAACGACATCGAGATCATGTTCGTCCGCGCCTCCGGCCCCGGCGGTCAGAACGTCAACAAGCTCTCGACCGCAGCCCAGCTCCGCTTCGACACGCGCAAGGTCACGCTGCCGGAGGACGCGGCCCTGCGGCTGAACCGGATCGCCGGCCAGCGCATGACCAAGGATGGCGTGATCGTGATCCACGCCCAGCGCTTCCGCACCCAGGAACGCAACCGCGCCGATGCCATCGACCGCCTGCTCGAAATACTGCGCGAGGCCATGGTAAGGCCGATACCGCGGCGCGCCACCAAGCCGACCTTCGGCTCCAAGCAGCGGCGCCTCGAAGGCAAGAAACGCCGCAGCGACGTCAAGGCGAAGCGCAACACCGCGCGTTTCGACGATTAGCGCGGATCCATCGCGGATCGGACATTGCCTGATTACCGACGTATAGATGCGCCGATAGAACCATCCAGCCGCGATATCAGTCGCCCGAAAACATGAAGGCGCAAAAAACTCCGGCCGCCGATTGCGACCGGAGTTCTGTTTGGAGAGCCACCCGATGGAGGATTCGGGTTTCCTCCAGACGGTGATTATCGGCCGGATGCCGGCGGGGTCGTCGCCGTTCCCTTCGCGCCGCTGCCGGCGCCGACGGTGGTCTTGGCGCCCGGCTTGGCGCCGGCGGCCTTGTGGGTGCCGCCGGCCGGCGCGTCCGCGTCCATGCTGCCCGCCGCGCCGCCCTGCATCTGGGTCTTGCCCATCGCGCCGCCGCGGGCCGGCGCGTCGGATGAGGCGCCTTGCGCCAGCACCGGACCGGCAAGCAGCGCCGAGATTGCAACCGCGATTGCCGAGGTTTTCACTAGCTTCATCCAAATCTCCCAATTTCTGCGTGGCGATGAACGGCCCGGGAACTTCAGGCGCCGCTCGACACCCGAACATGTTCATCGCCGGATCAGTCATTGTCCGCGAACGGCGCGCCCGCCATGCAAGCCGCGCGGTGTGGTGATCGTGCAGGGATTTCGGGGTCATTTTGCGAATCCTTGGCCACGGACCGACCGCATATGCGGCGACGGGAACTGGCGATGCGTGCGCGCTGGTTCGACGAGAGCGTCAACGCTCGCATGCCATTTGGCCGAGGCCAGTTTTGTTCTGTCGTGAAACAGCCCGCTACTACCACCGCTGATTTTCCGCGACCTACAGTCTGCGCACGCCAACGGTGAGCACATGACGAAGCTGCGCACGACACGGGCAATCATTCTCGGATTTTGCACCGCACTGCTTGTCGCATCGATGGCCCGCGCACAGATGCCGCTGCCATCCGCCAAGCCGCCGGACGGAACGACGCTGTTCAAGCAGCAATGCGCGACCTGCCATACCACCAACCTGTCCGATCCGGTCCGCCAGGGCCCGTCGCTGTTCAAGATCGTCGGCAGGCCGGCGGGCAAGGCGGACGGCTTCCGTTATTCCGCCGGCTTCGCTGAGGCGGGCTTCGTCTGGGACGACGCCAGGCTTGATGCCTATCTCACCAACCCGCAGGCGACGGTCCCGGGCTCCAACATGGCCTACCGCCAGCCCAAGGCGGAAACCCGCGCCGCCATCATCGCTTACCTGAAGGAGCTGAACTGAATGGCCAAGCCCGTTCATTCGATGATCCGCGTGTTCGACGAGGCGAAGTCGCTCGACTTCTACGCCCGCGCCTTCGGGCTCGAGGTCGCCGACCATCTCAAGTTTGCGGATTTCGCGCTGATCTATCTGCGTCATCCCTCCTCGCCGTTCGAGGTCGAACTGACCGTCAATTTCGATCGCAAGGAGCCCTACGCGCTGGGCGACGGCTACGGCCATCTCGCCGTCGTCGTCGATGATGTCGACGCCGAACACGCGCGGTTCGAGCAGGAGCGCCTGTCGCCCGGGCCGCTGCGCGACTTCAAGCATGACGGCAGGACGCTCGCGCGCTTCTTCTTCGTCGCCGACCCCGATGGCTACAAGATCGAAGTGATTCAACGAGGTGGCCGCTTCGGTTAATCGCAATCAACAAGCATTTAATGGAGGACACCCATGAGAGAAGTCGATCGTCGCAGCAAATATGATCGCCGCGTCTTCCTGAAGGGCGCGGCCACGGCGGTGCCGGCCGCAGCGATCGCGACCAGCGCGGGCCTTACCGTCAGCGACGCCTGGGCCGACGACGCCACTACGCTGACACCGGCGACGCTGAAGACGCTAGTGAAGGTCGCGCGCGATATCTATCCGCACGACTTCCTCGGCGACAGCTACTACATCACCGCGATCAAGCCGTGGGACGGCAAGGCGGCGAAGGATCCGGCCACCAAGTCGCTGATCTCGGATGGCGTCGCGCGCCTCGATAAGGAAGCCATCGATCGCCACAAGATGCCTTACGCCCAGGTGGCGTGGGAAAATGATCGCGTCGCATTGCTGCAGCGCATCGAGACGACCGACTTCTTCCAGAAGGTCCGCGGCGACCTCATCGTCTCCCTCTATAACCAGAAAGAGCTCTGGCCGAAGTTCGGCTACGAGGGCTCCTCTGCCGAGCACGGCGGCTACATCAAGCGCGGCTTCGCCGACATCGACTGGCTCCCGAAGGCTTGAACAGCCGCGGTCAACGAACAGCAGGGAGGAATTCAAGATGGCAAAATTCGATCTGAATGACAGCGGCGTGGTCGTGATCGTCGGCTCGGGCGCAGGCGGCGGAACGCTCGGCAACGAGCTGGCGCAGAAGGGCGTCAAGGTCGTGATCCTGGAAGCCGGCTCGCGCATCGAACTGCAGGACTTCGTCAACGATGAATGGGAGAGCTTTACCCAGCTCGCCTGGTCCGACATGCGCACCACCTCGGGAAGCTGGCGCGTCGCCAAGGACTTTCCGAACCTTCCGGCGTGGATCGTCAAGGCGGTCGGCGGTTCGACCACGCACTGGGCCGGCGCCTCGCTGCGCTTCGACGAGCACGAGTTCAAGGACAAGACCACCTACGGCAACATCCCCGGCGCCAATCTGCTGGACTGGCCGATCACGCTTGCCGAGATGGAGCCGTGGTACGCCAAGGCCGAGGACAAGATGGGCGTCACCCGCACCAACGGCATTGCGGGACTGCCCGGCAACAACAATTTCAAGGTGCTGGAAGCCGGCGCGAGGAAGCTCGGCTACAAGGAGGTGCACACCGGCAACATGGCGATCAACAGCGCGCCACGCGACGGACGCGGCGCCTGCCAGCAGATCGGCTTCTGCTTCCAGGGCTGCAAGTCCGGCGCGAAATGGTCGACGCTCTATACGGAAATTCCCAAGGGCGAGGCGACCGGCAATCTCGAGGTGCGCCCCAACAGCATGGCGATCAAGATCGAGCACGACGCGTCCGGCAAGGTGACGGGCGTGGTCTATGCCGACGAGAGCGGCGCGATGCAGCGCCAGAAGGCGCGCGTGGTGGCGGTCGCGGGCAATTCGATCGAGAGCCCGCGGCTGTTGCTCAACAGCGCCTCGAACCTGTTCCCGAACGGCCTGGCCAACTCGTCCGGCCAGGTCGGCCGCAACTACATGCGGCACATGACCGGCAGCGTCTACGCGGCGTTCGAGAAATCCGTGCACATGTACCGCGGCACCACCATGGCCGGCATCATCCGCGACGAAGCCAAGAACGACCCCAAACGCGGCTTCGTCGGCGGCTATGAGATGGAGACGCTGTCGATCGGCATTCCGTTCATGGCGGCGTTCCTGAACCCCGGCGCGTGGGGACGCTCCTTCACGTCGGCGATGGAGTCCTATCCGCGGATGGCCGGGATGTGGCTGGTCGGCGAGGACATGCCGCAGGAGACCAATCGCATCACGCTCGATGCGAAGGCCAAGGACAAGTTCGGCATGCCGGTGGCGAGCGTGCATTTCGACGATCATCCCAACGACATCGCGATGCGCGACCACGCCTACAAGCAGGGCGCCGCCGTCTACGAGGCCGTCGGCGCCACCGTGACCTATCCGACGCCGCCCTACCCGAGCACGCATAACCTCGGCACCAACCGGATGAGCGAGAAGCCGAAAGACGGCGTGGTGAACAAGTTCGGCCAGGCCCACGACGTCAAGAACCTGTTCGTCTCCGACGGCAGCCAGTTCACCAGCGGTGCGGCCTGCAATCCGACGCTGACGATCGTCTCGCTGGCGATCCGGCAGGCCGACCACATCGCGGGCGCGATGCAGCGCAAGGATATCTAGGTCCCGCAAAACGAAAGCGGCTCGATCCGAAATGGATCGAGCCGCTTTTCATTTGTCGATGGCGCTATTCAGCCGCGTCGAGAATGGCAGCGGGACTGCCACGAAAAGCGGGAACGGCGACCTCGTTTTTGGCCCGATAGATCATGCAGGAACAGCGCAGCAGCGAGGCGAAATTCCGGACCTCGCCGTGATGGTCGAGCACCTCGTCGTGCAGCGTGGTGAGGAACTTGGCGAGGCTCATCCCCTCCTTCGCCGCGATCTCCTCCAGCGTGTCCCAGAACGACAGCTCCAGCCGGATCGAGGTGCAATGGCCGCCGATCCGCAGCGATCGGGTCTGCGATTCGTAATCGCGTTGCGGCTGGTGCGCGAACAGGCTGCACATGGCGTCTCTCCCGGCAGATTATAACTTTTCTAAACGATATACCGGCACCTCCGGCCCCACAATCCAAAGTTCGATGGGCGCCGTTCCGACGGCTGCGCGCTCGGCCGGGAACGAACCTCAGCATCTTCAATGCGATAGTCCTCCTTATCCCCAGCCGGGCATGGACGCCGGCTTCTCCCCATGCATTTGCCGCCCCGGCCGCCTACAATACCGGTCCAGCTTCGAATCGACGTCAAAAGCCCTCCCATGCCCGTCCGCCAGCTTCCCGAACAGGTCGTCAACCGCATCGCCGCCGGCGAGGTGGTCGAACGTCCCGCGAGCGTCGTGAAGGAACTCGTCGAAAACGCGATCGACGCCGGTTCCAGCCGGATCGACATCTTCACCGATGGCGGCGGCCGGCGGCGGATCGGTATCACCGATGACGGCGGCGGCATGACGCATGCCGATCTCGCGCTCGCTGTGGATCGCCATGCGACCTCCAAGCTCGACGACGAGGATCTCTTGCACATTCGCACGCTCGGATTCCGCGGCGAGGCGTTGCCCTCGATCGGCGCGGTGGCCAAGCTCGGCATCACCACGCGGCATCGCAGCGAACCGCACGCCTGGTCGTTGTCGGTCGAAGGCGGCGAGAAATCGGACCGATCATGCCGGCGGCGCTGTCGCAAGGCACCCGCGTCGAGGTCAGCGATCTCTTCTACGCGACACCGGCGCGGCTGAAATTCCTCAAGACCGACCGCACCGAGGCCGAAGCGATCCGCGAGGTGGTGCGGCGGCTGGCGATGGCGCGGCCCGATATCGCCTTTACGCTGGCCGGCGAGGAGCGCGCGCCGGTGACCTGGGCCGCCGCGCTGCCAGGCGCCGCCGGCCGGCTGACGCGGCTCGGCGATATCCTGGGCAGCGATTTCCGTTCAAGCGCGATCGAAGTGCGCGCCGAGCGCGAGGGCGTCGTGGTCGAAGGCTTTGCCGCCGCACCGTCGCTGACGCGCGCGAACGCGCTCGGGCAATATCTGTTCGTCAACGGCCGCCCGGTGCGCGACAAGCTGATCCTCGGCGCGGTGCGCGCCGCCTATTCGGATTACCTGCCGCGCGACCGCCATCCTGTCGTGGCGCTGTTCGTGACGCTGGAGCCGCACGAGGTCGACGCCAATGTGCATCCGGCCAAGACCGAGGTGCGGTTTCGCAACGCCGGGCTTGTCCGCGCGCTGATCGTGCATGCGCTGAAAGACGGCCTCGCCCGCGAGGGCCGCCGCACTGCCGCCAATACCGACGGCGCGGCGCTATCGGCATTCCGTCCATCGTTTGCGCCGCGCCCGACCAATTGGGACTGGCGCGCCTCGCCTTCCTATCCGGTCAATTCGGCGCCTTCATTCGGAGGCGCGATGGCGTCTGCGCTCGCGGAAGCGGGCCAAGCCGCGTTCGATGTCGGCACACCGACGGCCGACGTGCGCTTCGAGGCGCAGCCCGCCGCCGACCTGCTCGACCGCCCGCTCGGCGCGGCGCGCACGCAGATCCATGAGACCTATATCGTGTCGCAAACGCGCGATGGCCTCATCGTCGTGGACCAGCACGCCGCGCATGAGCGCATCGTCTATGAGAAGCTCAAGGCGTCGCTGGCGAAGAATGGCGTGCAGCGGCAGATTTTGCTGATCCCCGAAATTGTCGAGCTCGACGAGGCGACCGTCGAAAAACTGCTTGATCGTGCCGAAGAACTCGCATCGTTCGGCCTTGCGATCGATTCCTTTGGCCCCGGCGCGGTGGCCGTGCGCGAAACGCCGTCGCTGCTCGGCAAGGCCAATGCGGCGGGCTTGCTGCGCGATCTCGCCGAACACATGAGCGAATGGGACGAGGCGCTGCCGCTGGAGCGCCGGCTGATGCACGTCGCCGCCACCATGGCCTGCCACGGCTCGGTCCGCGCCGGCCGCCGGCTCAAGCCGGAAGAAATGAACGCGCTGCTGCGCGAGATGGAAGACACGCCGAACTCCGGCCAGTGCAACCACGGCCGGCCGACTTATGTGGAATTGAAGCTGAGCGATATCGAGAAGCTGTTCGGGAGAAGGTGAAGAATTGCAGGGCTGCGTAGGGTGGGCAAAGCGAAGCGAGTGCCCACCATCTCTCAGCGAATCGCTGCGAGATGGTGGGCACGCTCGCTTTGCTCCACCCTACGACTACGGACCTCGCAAAAACACAAATTCCGTATCGTCATACGCGCGCCGCTCCAGTTCCTCGAAACCTTCGGGCGCACCGAACGCCGCCGCCTTCGCCTCCTCCACCACCAGCAACGCCCCCGGTGTCAGCCAGCCGCCATCGCGCAGCGAGGCCAGCGACTTCTCGGCGAGACCCTTGCCGTAGGGCGGATCGAGGAACGCCAGCGAGAACGGCTCCATCGGATGCGCCGGGCCGAGATTGGTGGCGTCGCGGCGATAGACTTTTGTCACGCCGCCGAGCCCGAGCGCCTCGACATTGTTGCGCAACAGCGCACGCGCTTCGGCGCCGTTGTCGACGAACAGCGTGAACGCCGCCCCGCGCGATACCGCCTCGATGCCGAGCGCGCCGGTGCCGGCGAACAGGTCGAGCACGCGCGCGTCCTGAATCGGATCGTCATAGGCGTGGATCAGGATGTTGAACACGGATTCGCGCAGGCGATCCGCCGTCGGGCGGATTTCCTGCGAGGAGGGCGACGCCAGATTACGGCCCTTCAATCGTCCACCGACGACACGCATCGCCCAACTACTCGTCCCGCGGCGTCAGGTCGCGCTTGCCGTGATAGCCGCGCTTGGGGCGACGCGGCGGGCCGTAGCCGTTGGCCTCTTCCTCGTTGCGGGCGCGGGCCTCCTCGCTGCCGGTGCGCTGCACCAGCACGCGGCGGCCCTTGCGGTCGGCGATCAGCGCGCTTTTCCCGGCCGGCTTGAACGGCTTCTTGCCGCGCGGCGCTTCGGTCTCTTCGTCGTCGGACTTTTCGCCAGACTTTTCACCGGGCATCGGCCGGTTGAAATCCGCACCCGCGAGCGTGGCGATCTTCTCGCCGAGCTGCTCGCGCAGCACCCGCGTCTTGACCTCCTCGACCTGGCCTTCTTCGAGCTCGCCGAGTTGGAACGGCCCGTAGGAAACCCGGATCAGCCGGTTCACCTCGAGGCCGAGATGCGCCATCACGTTGCGGACCTCACGGTTCTTGCCTTCGCGGATCGCAAACACCAGCCAGACATTGGCGCCCTGGTCGCGTTCCAGCGTCGCATCGATCGAGCCGTATTTGACACCGTCGACTTCGACGCCCTTCTTGAGTTCATCGAGCTGCGCCTGCGTGACGTCGCCATGGGCGCGGACGCGATAGCGCCGCAGCCAGCCGGTGTCGGGCAGTTCGAGCGCGCGCGCCAAACCGCCGTCATTGGTCAGCAGCAGCAGGCCTTCGGTATTGAAATCGAGCCGGCCGATCGAGATCAGCCGCGGCAGGCCCTCGGGAAGATTGTCGAACACCGTCGGCCGCCCCTCGGGATCGGCATGCGTGGTCATCAGCCCGCGCGGCTTGTGATACATGAACAGCCGCGTGCGCTCGCGCGGCGGCAGCACCTTGCCGTCGACGGCGATGGAGTCGTTGGCGGTGACGTCGAGCGCCGGCGAATTGATGACGCGGCCGTTGACGGTGACGCGGCCCTGCGTGATCCATTCCTCGGCATCGCGGCGCGAGGCCAGGCCGGCGCGCGAGACCACCTTGGCGATGCGCTCGCCGGATTTCTTGGCGCGCGGCGGTTGCGGCGCGCGCTTGTCGAATTCAGGCGCGCGCTCGCGATAGGCGCCACGGCCGCCGAACGCCGGGCGCTTTGCAAAAATCTTGCTGTCGTCCTCGTTCTCGCGGCGCGGCCGATCGTCACCCGCTTCACTGCGCGGATGCTCCTGCCAGTCGGTGCGGCCTGCCGGCCGCTCGCGCGGACGATCAAACTTCGGCCGATCCTCACGCGAACGCGAAAAGCGCGGACGCTCTTCGCCACCGCGGTCGTCGCGCGAGCGATCAAAGCGCGGCTTGTCGAAATTGCGCGCACCATCACGGGCGGGACGCGAATCGCGCTCGCCGCGATCTTCGCGCTTCTGCCACGGCTTTGAATCGCCGCGATCTGCACCATGATCCGGGCGGCTGCCGAAACTCTTGCGCGGACCGCGATCGGGCGCACCGCGCGAAAACTTCTTGTCACCGCCAAATTTTCTCTCCGGCCGATCACCACGGGGACGATCGCCATCGCGCGATGGCCGGGCGCTAAACGGCCGATCGCCACGCGGACGGTCGCCGTCCTTGCGAAAGCCTTCGCCACGCGGCGTGTAGGGCCGCTTCTCGCCGCCGCCTTCGCGCGGGGTATAGGGCTTCTTGTCGCTGAACTTTCGATCGGACGAACGTCCCGCCGGACGCGCATCGTCGCTCCGGTCGCGCCTCGGCGGGCGGTCGTCGCGGTTGAAATTCGGACGGTCGCCGCGCGGCTTGAACGGGCGCTTCTCGCCGCCGCCGCGATCTTCTCGCGGCTTGAACGAGACGCTTTTCGACCATCGTCGCCGCGTGACGGACGAGCCGCATATGGCCGATCGCCGCGCGGACGCGGCGCATCGCCAAAATCCCGGCGCGGCGGACGGTCGTCGCCGTCGCGCTTGCCGGCATAAGGCTTTCGATCCCCGGAATAAGGCTTCTTGCCGAACGATTTTGCGCCGTCGGACTTCCCGGCATAGGGACGCCGCTCGCCGTCGCCTTCAGCCCTTGCCGGCGAACCCGCGCTTGGCGAACTTCTTCTCCGGTCCCCTCGCCGCGCCCGAGCGGCCCTTGCCTCCCGTCTGCACGGCCCTTGCCGTCCGCCAGCGCGGCCCTTGCCGTCGCCGGGCCGGTCCCGCCGGCCGCGGGAGTCGTTGTTTTTATCGGTGTCGCGGGGCATGAATGGGTCTCTCGGGTACGATGAATTGGCGATCAGGCTGATGCGGATGGGCTGTCAAAGCGGTCACGCGCGCGCACTTCGCTCAAGGCGCATTCTCACGCAAAACCGGCATCCACGTTTGCTGAAGGCGCAGCTAGTAGCAGGTTTCTTTCGATGATACGAGGCATGACTGTCCCTTCTTTCATGGATTTGGCCCTGAAAACGGCCGAAAACACCGGAAAAGCCGGTGAAGTCCCGATCGGATGCGTCATCGTCAGGGGTTACGAGGTGATCGCCACCGCCGGCAACCGGACCCTGACCGACCGCGATCCGACGGCGCATGCCGAAATCCTGGCGATCCGGCAGGCCGCCGAGGCGATCGGGACCGAGCGGCTGGTCGATTGCGACCTTTACGTCACGCTGGAGCCCTGCACGATGTGCGCGGGCGCGATCTCGTTCGCCCGGATCCGGCGGCTGTATTACGGCGCCGCCGACCCCAAGGGCGGCGCGGTGGATTCCGGCGTGCGGTTCTTCGCCCAGCCGACCTGCCATCATGTGCCGGAGGTTTATTCGGCGGTGGGGGAGACCGAAGCGGCGACGCTGCTCAGGGATTTTTTCAAGGTACGGCGGTAGCTGTCGCGCCTACCACGCGTCATCATCACGCGCGGATGATCCGTAGCCGTGCCGTCATGAGCAACGCGACATGCGGGAAGCCGCGGGTACCGGACCCGCATGTCGCTGCGCTCATGCGGACTACGCAAAAAACTCCCGCAACAGCTTCGCCGTCACCTCCGGATTCTCCTCCGGCAGGAAATGCCCCGAATCCACCGCCGCTCCCTCCACCTTCGTCGCCCATTTCTTCCACGTATCGAGCGGCGTTGTCGCCGCGCTCGCCACACCGGCATCGCCCCACAGCGCCAGCATCGGGACCGTGATCTTCTTGCCGGCGTCGACATCAGCCTTGTCGATCTCGTAATCGGCATAGGCGCCGGCGCGGTAATCCTCGCACATCGCGTGAATGCGCGCGGGATCGCGGAACGGCGCGAGATAATGCTCCAGCGCGCGCGGGTCGATTTCATCCAGTGTCTGCGATTTGGTCTGGCTCGCCATCTTCTGCCGGAGGAAAAACTCGCCATTGCTTGCGACCAGCGTCTCCGGCAGCGGGTGTGGCTGCGCCAGAAACGCCCAATGATAGATCTTCAGCGCGGAGAGCCGGTCAGCTTCTCCCAGTAATCATAGGTCGGCGCGATATCGAGCACGGCGAGCTTCGACAGTCGGCCGGGATGATCGAGCGCCAGCCGGTACGACACGCGGCCACCGCGGTCGTGACCGGCGAGCGCGAAATGCACATGGCCGAGTTGCTCCATCGCCTCCACCATCACCTTCGCCATCGCGCGCTTGGTGTAGGGCGTGTGGTTGTCGTCGCTGCGGGGCATATCCGACCAGCCGTAGCCAGGCAGGTCGGCGATGATCAGCGTGAACTTGTCCGCCAGTTGCGGCGCAACCGTGTGCCACATCACATGCGTCGACGAAAACCCATGCAGCAGCAACAGCGGCGGCCCCTTGCCGCCGACGCGGGCAAAGATGCGGCCCGACGAGGTGTTGATCCATTCGGAGGCGTATCCGGGAAACAGATCGGCGAGATCGGGCATGGGCGTTCCTTCCGCTTCAAACTTTGTTTGTCGTTGCCGCTGGCAGACCGCAGGTTTATGCCATTCCTCAAGCCCGACCAAAGAACAAGAACCGAGGAAACATCCATGTCGATCGATTTCGAAATCCCGGCCGAAGCCAAGGCGATCCGCGAAAAAGTCCGCAAATGGGTGCATGACGAGTGCATCCCGGCGGAAAAGGAACTCGACACCAAGCCGCTCGCCGAGGTGCTCGGCCCGCTGCGGGCCAAGGCCCGCGCACGCGGCCTGTGGTGCCCGTGGGTGCCGAAGGAATATGGCGGCATGGGCCTCGGTCCGCTGGCCAATGCGCTGGTGCAGATGGAGCTCGGCGAGAGCATGCTGGGCGCGCTGTCGATGAACACGCAGGGGCCGGATGACGCTTCGATGATGACGATCCTCGCCCACGGCACGGAATATCAGAAGGAGAAGTTCCTCAAACCGCTGCTGAATGGCGACAAGCGGATCTGCTTCTCGATGACCGAAAAGGCCGCCGGCGCCGACGCCACCGGCATGCAGACCACGGCGGTGAAGGACGGCAACGAGAATTACGTCCTGAACGGCGAGAAGTGGTTTTCGTCTTCCGCCAGCGTCGCCGACATGGCGCTGGTCATGGCCAAGACCGATCCGAACGCGCCGCGCCACAAGCAGTATTCGACCTTCCTCGTCGAGCTGCCGAACCCCGGCTACAAGATCAAGCGCAACGTCGCCAACATGGCGATCGAAGGCCCGCATGACCACGCGATCCACGGCGGCCATTCCGAGATCGAGATCAAGGATCTGAAAGTGTCGGCCGACAATCTGGTCGGCGGCGAAGGCAACGGCTTTGCCATGGGCCAGCATCGCCTCGCCTATGGCCGGCTGCGCCACGGCATGCACAACGTCGCCAAGGCGCAGCGCGCGCTCGACATGGCGGTCGGCCACATCACCACGCGCTCGACCTTCGGCCAGTTGATCTCGGACCGGCAGGCCGTCCAGTTCATGCTCGCGGACTGCGCCGAACAACTCTACATCGGCCGCCTGATGCTGCTGCACATCGCCTACAAGGCCGAAAAGGGCCTTGATATCCGGCAGGAGAACTCGATCGCAAAGATCTTCCATGCGCACATGGTGCACAAGGTGATCGACACCGCGATCCAGCTCCACGGCGCGCTCGGCTTCAGCCAGGATACGCCGCTGGCGAAGTGGTACACGCAAGTGCGCGCACAGCGGCTGGTCGACGGTCCCGACGAAGTGCACAAGTGGAAGATCGGCAAGAACGTCATCAAGGCGTTCCGCGAGCACGGCACGACGGCCAGCGCCGTGGGTGGCGATTTGCTCTGACGACTGCGTAGGGTGGGCAAAGGCGCGTCAGCGCCGTGCCCACCATTGCGGCGCTGGGATCAGATGGTGGGCACGCTTCGCTTTGCCCACCCTACGCGAGTGCCTAAATTGTAAAACACCATCCGCCGTAGTACAGATGCGAGATGCGCGCCATCTCGACAATCTGTTGGCTGATCCTCGCCGTTTCACCCTGCTTCGCCCAGTCTTCGCAGGCTTCCACCGAGGTCACGACCCTGATCAGCCAGGCGCCGCTGCTCGCGGCGCTGGATCACGACAATTCATCGCCGCTCTCCCTCGTCACGCTATTCAAAAAGATCCACGCGGCGCAAAAGCTGCCGCTGCCGGCTGTGGCGGCGGGGCCGACACGCGCCAGCGATTTGTACGCTTTCAAGGAGACCTACGCGCAGTTCGCCGGCGTGATGTCGGCCGACATCGGCCGGATCACCGCTGGTCTCGGCATCGACTGGGAAAAGGAAATCCTAAAAACCTACGATCCGAAGTCGGCCAGAACGGAGGCAGGAAAGACGTTGCGCCTGAACGGCAATGTCGCCCGCGTGTTCAACGAGAAATGGCTCGGCTCCAGCGACGGCCTGTTCATCCTGTCCGGCGTGGTCAATCGCATCGATCGCCGCGATTTCGATCCGGCCCATTGCGGCGAACTGCGGTTCATCTACCGGCTCGGTTACGAAGTCCGCATGAACGGCAAGACCTATGCGTCGCGCATGCCGTTCACCGTGAACATGGTGTTCAGTTACGCGGATGATGGCAGGAAGTGTCAGGACATCGCTTCCCTCTGGCGCATTCAAGGCATCGACACTGACGATCCGGCTGCGATCGCCCAACGCCTGCTGCAGGGACCGCTGGATTTTTCAAGACTGATGTTCAAGCAGATGGAGATCAACGCGCAGGTGGTGCGCTTTCCGTCCGACCTGGAGAACATGGAGAACCGCAAATTCGCCGGCCAGGCGATCTACTGGATGCGGATCTTCGCGCTTCAGGGATGGGAAATTTCAGCCGGCGAAACTGGAAAATACGCCTGACGTACAGGCGATCCTGAAGGACCCCGCCAAGCAGAAGCAATTGCAGGATTATCTTTCAAGCCACTTGGCCGAGATCGACAATGGCGCATTCAGGATGCCGGAGAACCTGCAAGCCGATATCGCGCTGAGTTATTCCACCGCCGGAAGCGCGCGCGTGGCCAACCGTCCGTTCGATCTCGTGGTCGGCAAGGAGCAGGCGGCGGAGCTCGTCGCGGCGGCAGGTGCGGCGAAGCCGCTCAAATTCGTGCAGTCCGGCGCGGGCCTGCTCGAACGGCTGAACATGTCGTCCTGCATGGGCTGCCATCAATCGTCGTCGACCGCCGGCTTCCATTTCCTCGGCGTGGACCGGTTCGATCTCGGCCGCGATGCGGATGCGGTCAAGGCCGCGCTTGACGGCAACACGCTGCAACTGCCGTTCTCGCCCCATGTCTACGCTGAACTGGTCCGCCGCAAGGATTACGTCGAGCGCGTTTCACGGGGACAGACGCCGAACATTTATCGCCCGCATCCATCCGCACCCGCCGCAAGCTGGGAGAACGCAAACCCGGCCTACACTGCCGCCGGCGACAACATGCCTTGCCCGGTGAATGCGGATCTGGCGAACACCGCAAAATGGAGCTGTGATGCCGCGCGCAATCTCAGCTGCCAGCCGATGGTGACAAACGTTTCGGCCTCCTCCCATCTCGGCCAATGCGTGCCGGCCGCCCGGAATATCTCGGCGGGCCTGAGCTGCCGCTCGAATGCCATCGACGACTCGACCGCGAAGAATGCGGCAAGGGATCCGCTCGCTTTCAACCTGCGCTCGTTCACCGATCGCGTCGGCAAGGAAGAACTCGTCTACAAGATCCCCGAAGGAAAACTGAGCGGATACGACTACAATTGCCGGCCGACCAAGATCGGCGTGCCGCTGGGCCGCATCACCCGCCCCTGCAAACCCGAGGAGGCGACGTTGTCGGCCATCCGGTCGGGCAGCATGCCCAACGAAATCTGCGCGGTCGTCGGCGGCAAGGGTTTTGAACAGATGGCCAAGGGCTATTTCGACAGCGGCATCTTCGCCGCCGGCGTCGGCCGCGGCCTCCTCAGCACCTGCACGCCATCGCGGTTTTGCCGCGAAGACTATATCTGCCAGGAGATGCCTGATTTCGTGACCGGCGCGAGGTTTAACGTCAGTGCGCAAGCCCTCAACAGCCTGAGAAGCCGCAAGATCGGATTTTGTACGCCGACCTATTTCGTCTATCAGCTTCGCCTCGATGGTCATCCCAATCCAAGATGACGTCGAGCTCTAGCCTGCCTTCTCCTGCTCGACCGCCTGCCAGGCGATGTCGCGGCGGCAGAAACCATCCGGCCATTTGATGCGGTCGACAGCCTCATAGGCACGCTGCTGCGCCTCGCGCACGGTCTTGCCCATCGCGCACACGTTCAGCACGCGCCCGCCATTGGCGAGAATGGCGCCGTCCTTCGCCACCGTGCCGGCATGGAAGATCTCGACGCCCTCGATTTTGGCGGCGTCATCGAGACCATCGATGCGCGTGCCCTTCTTGTAATCGCCGGGATAGCCCTTCGCCGCCATCACCACCGTCAGCGCCGGATCGGGAAACCAGCGCAGATCGAAATGCTTCAGCTCGCCGTCGCAGGCCGCCAGCAACGCCGGCACGATGTCGGACATCATCCGCAGCATCAGCACCTGGCATTCGGGATCGCCGAAGCGGACGTTGTATTCGAACAGCTTTGGCCCCTGCGCCGTCAGCATCACGCCGGCATAGAGCACGCCCTTGAACGGCATGCCGCGTTTCTTCATGCCGGCGACCGTCGGCACGATGATCCGCGCCATGATCTGGTCGTGCACTTCAGGCGTCACGAACGGCGTCGGCGAATAGGCGCCCATGCCGCCGGTGTTCGGGCCCTCGTCGTGATCGAACACGCGCTTGTGGTCCTGCGCGGAGGCCAGCGGGATCGCGGTCTCGCCGTCGCACAGCGCGAAGAAGCTGATCTCGCGGCCTTCGAGGAATTCCTCGATCACGACTTCGGTGCCGGCCGCACCGAATGCGCCGTCGAACATCATGGCGATGGCCGCTTCAGCTTCTGCCAGCGTCATCGCCACCACCACGCCCTTGCCGGCGGCGAGGCCATCGGCCTTGACCACGATCGGCGCGCCCTGCTTGCGCACATAAGCCAGCGCATCGTCCGCCGTGGTGAAGCGGCCATAGGCGCCGGTCGGAATGTTGAACTCGCTGCAGAGGTCCTTGGTGAAACCCTTCGATCCTTCGAGCTGCGCCGCCTGCTTGCCCGGCCCGAACGCCTTGATGCCGGCTGTCGCGAGGTCGTCGACGATCCCGGCGGCCAGCGGCGTCTCCGGGCCGACCACGACGAAATCGACGGCGTTTTTCTTGCAGAACTCGATCACCGCCGGCATGGTCCGCGACGTCGAGCGCGCACGCATTCGGCTTCCCGCGCGATGCCGGCATTGCCCGGCGCGCACCACAGTTTCGTCAGCAGCGGGGAAGCGGCGATCTTCCATGCGAGCGCGTGTTCGCGGCCGCCGGAACCGAGCAGGAGGATGTTCATGAGGTGACCGGATGCGAGGTTTCGAAGCGAAGTCGGTCGCACGAGTCGCCTTGGCCCGCAAGGGTTTGCCGTCGTTTTGGGAGGCTTGAACGGCGTCCAGAGCCCTATCCGGGGTGGCCAAAAATCCCTATTTGCGGAGACGCCCATGCCGAATCGATGGTACATGCCCGCCGCTGAGAAACTGACGAACACGCCTGAATTGACCGTCTCGGAACTGTCCTCCGCCCTGAAACGGACGGTCGAGGACACGTTTGGCCATGTCCGCGTCCGCGGCGAGATCTCGGGCTTTCGCGGGCCGCACTCCTCCGGCCACTGCTATTTCGCGCTGAAGGACGAGAGCGCCAAGATCGAGGCGGTGATCTGGAAGTTCGTCCATGCGCCGGATGCGCTTCAAGCCGCAGGAAGGGCTCGAGGTCATCGCCACCGGCAAGCTGACGACCTATCCCGAATTCGTCGAAATACCAGATCGTCATCGAATCGCTGGAGCCCGCCGGCATCGGCGCGCTGATGGCGCTGATGGAAGAGCGCAAGAAGAAGCTCGCCGCCGAGGGCCTGTTCGACGAGGCGCGCAAGCAATTGCTGCCCTGGCTGCCGGAGGTGATCGGCGTCGTCACCTCGCCGACCGGCGCGGTCATCCGCGACATCCTGCACCGGCTGGAGGACCGCTTTCCGCGCCGCGTGCTGGTGTGGCCGGTCAAGGTGCAGGGCGAAGGCTCGGCCGAACAGGTCGCCGCCGCCATCCGCGGCTTCAACGCGCTGCCGGAAGGCGGCCGCATTCCGCGGCCGGATCTGCTGATCGTCGCGCGCGGCGGCGGCTCGCTGGAGGATCTGTGGTCGTTCAACGAGGAGATCGTGGTGCGCGCCGCCGCCGACAGCATGATCCCGCTGATCTCGGCGGTCGGCCACGAGACCGACATCACGCTGATCGATTTCGCCGCCGACAAGCGCGCGCCGACGCCGACCGCCGCGGCCGAAATGGCGGTGCCCGTGCGCAGCGAATTGTTCGTCGAGGTCGAGAGCCTGGCGCGGCGCACGATGGTGTGCTGGCAGCGCGGACAGGAGAGCCGCCGCAACGAATTGCGCGCCGCGGCCCGCGCGCTGCCGGGCTTGAGCGAACTGCTCGCGATCCCGAGGCAGCGGCTCGATCACCTCGGCGCCGCCCTGCCCCGCGGATTGAAGGCCAATACGCACGCGCACCACCGCCGTTTCTCGCATCTTTCCGCCGGCCTGACGCTGAAGGTGTTGCGCGGACAGGTCGCGCAGGCCAACCACCGCCTCACGGTATCGGGCGAACGCATCCGGCTGTCCGCCCGCGCGCTGCTGCGCAGCCGGCGGGACCGCTTTGCCGGGCTCGAGGTCCGGCTGAAGGCCTCGAGACTCTCCAACGCCCAGGCGCAGCGCAATGCCATCGCGCGTGCCAATGAGCGCACGCAGCGGCTGGCCGAGCGGGCCCGCCGCGCGCTTCTGACCGCCATGCAGCGCCTCGATGCGCGCGTCGCCCATAGCGGCCAGTTGTTGTCGGCGCTGTCCTATCGCGGCGTGCTGGCGCGCGGCTTTGCACTGGTGCGCGACGAACAGGGCCACGCGGTGCATGCCGCCGCCGCGATCGGGCCGAATGCGCATCTGTCGATCGAATTCGCCGATGGCCGCGTCGGCGCCACCGCGGATGCGGACCGGCCCCAGGCCACGGCGCCCGCCGCGGGCACGAAGGCCGCGACGCAGGAAGCGAAGCCGGCGATGCCGAAGCGCACCGTCAAGCCGATCGATCAGGGCAGTCTGTTTTAGCTTATCGCGCCAGCCACTCGCTGACGCGCCGCTGCGCGTCCTTGCGCGCCTCCGCGTCGGTGCCGATGTGGCCACGTTCGGGCAAGGTCGCATCGGAGCCTGCGATCGCCCGCAGCGGCAGGTTGGCGCGGTCGAAATCGTGGGCGGCGCCGGGATAGACGAATATCTGCGCCAGCGCGCTGCGCCCTCGCGCGCCCTCCACTGTCTGACGGCAGGCGGACGGCGAACTGATGTCGTCCTGCGCGCCGATCAAGAGCAGCGTCGGCACCCGCGTGCTCCAGCCGAGGCCGGACGAGATCCGGCAATCCGGATAGAATGCGATGGCCGAGCGGAAATCCGGCGCGATACCGCGCGTCGACGATTGCGGCCGCACCGCCCACAGCACCGCGCTGGCGCCGTTCGCCCATCCCATCAGGCTGATGCGGTCGCGCACGGCCCAGGGCTGTTGCGAGAGCCATTGCCGCGATGCGTTGACGTCGGCCACCCGCTCGCGGCGGGCGAGCACGCGGCGCTCCTTGGCGTGACATTGCGGGCCGAGTTCGCGCGAGCCATAGCTGTCAGGCAGCAGCACCGCATGGCCGGTCTTCAGCAACTGCTCCGCCCAGTCGCGGTAGCGCGGCTGCACCGGCTCCGATTGGCCCCCCAGCCCGCCGCAGCCATGCAGCGCGATCACGGTGGGAAACGGGCCATCGCCATCGGGCTTGTAGAGCTGGGCATGCAGGGTCAGGCCGCCCGCCGGGATATCGACCTGGTTCGGGGCCGGCAACGGCGCGGCGCCGGCCGTGCAGGCCGCCGCAAGGAACGTCAGGGATAGCGTGGCTGACAACAGGCGCATCGGTCTCAGTCGGATCGGTATGACGCTGCGGGCACCGGCAAAATTAACGCTATCATGCAGGCCGGCCCAAAATCATCACAAGTAGGTCAGTTTCCGGGGCGGACAGTACGACCTATTTATGATAGATCGAACCCGGAAAATACATTTAAGGCCAGCCGTTCGCGGGCCGGCCGATCGGAGAGTTTGACGTGCTCAATAAATTCGGCTCCTCGGGCCATGGCGAAGCGCAGGTGCAATATCTGGACGGCGATTTCCGCGTGATCTCGCCCGGAACCTATGTCCGCTGCGCCATCACCGACGTGCGCATCCCGCTCGACGAATTGAAGTACTGGAGCGTCGATCTGCAGGAGGCCTATTCGGTCCCGAGCGCCGTATTGCAGCGACATTATCCCGGCGCGCTGAAGACGCAGGGGTGAAGCCGTTTCGTAGGGTGGGCAAAGGAGCGTAAGCGACGTGCCCACCATCCATCACCGAGCAAGCTGCGAGATGGTGGGCACGCTCCGCTTTGCCCACCCTACTTTTCTTTCCTCTCGCGCGCCTTGAACAGGCGATCGGCCACGAACTTTCGCAACAGCGCCGGATCGTCGAACTCCAGCGTCACGCCTGAACGGCACGATGTGCTGCGACCGATCCCGCAGCCGCGCCAGATCCTTTTCCGTCGTCACCAACGTCAGCCCATCGCGTTTGGCCTCGGCGATCAGGCTTTCGATCTCACCTCGCGAATACGGATGATGATCGGCAAAGGCTGCGCTCGGCAGCCACGTCGATGCCGCTGGCGCGCAGCGTGTTGAAGAACCGCACGGGATCGCCGATGCCGGCGAATGCCAGCACGCGCGTGCCCCGAAGCTGCGCGACCTGCGCCTCATCCGGCTTCAGATGCGCTGACAGTACCGGCTTGCCCTGCGCCGCGATTTCGGCCGCCACCGACTTCGCGGCGTTGCCGGTGCCGACGACGACAAGCGCGTCGGTGCGCGCCAGTTGCGGCCGTAGCGGCGCACGCAAGGGACCTGCGGGAAATACCTGCCCGTTGCCGATGCCGCGCGCGCCGTCGATCACGATCAGGGATGCGTCCTTGACGATCGCCGGGCTCTGAAAACCGTCGTCCATCAAAATCACGGTGGCGCCCTGCGCGCGCGCCAGCGGCACGCCGTCCGCGCGCTTGCGCGACACCACCACCGGCAGCGCATCCGCCATCATCAGCGGTTCGTCGCCGACATCGGAAGCGGCATGTCTGCCGGGATCGACCCGGACCGGCCCGCGAAGCTTTCCGCCATAGCCGCGGCTCAGCACCACCGGCGTCTCGCCGAGCTCGCGCAACAGTTTTGCCAGCGCCAGCACGGTCGGCGTCTTGCCGGCGCCGCCGACGTGATAATTGCCGACGCAGAGCACCGGGATGCCGGCATTCAATCCCTTGCGCCGCAGCCGCCGTGCGGCAACGGCGCCATAGAGGGCGGCGAGCGGTTTCAGGAGATGCGCGTTGAGCGAGGCCGGGCCGTGCCAGAAGCCCGGCTCACGCATTGGCGGCCCCCATCTCGATGCGCAATTGCAGGAGATACGGCTCGAGCGCCGAGAGCGTGCGCTCCAGCGCGCCGCCGAGCTGATCGACCACGTGTTCTGACGCTACCAGCACGGCTTCACGCGCGTTGGGATCGGCGAGCAGCTGCCCGAACTGCTTGACCAGCGCTTCCTGCGTATCGGCCCGCCGCGCGCCGCCGGCGGCATCGAGGGCTTCATAGACATCGGTGAAGTTGAAGACGTGGGGCCCGTGGATGACCGACGCGCCGAGCTTGATCGCCTCGATCGGATTCTGCCCGCCATGCTCGACCAGCGATCCGCCCATGAACACGATCGGCGCCAGCCGGTAGAACAGCCCGAGTTCGCCCATGGTATCGGCGATGTAGATGTCGGTCGTGGCGGTGGGCAGATCCTCGTGCGAGCGCAGGGTCGGATTGAGGCCGGACGCAAAAACCATGCGCGCGATGGCCTCGCCGCGATCGGCATGCCGCGGCACGATCACGGTCAACAGGCCCGGAAAATAGCCGGCGAGCGCCCGGTGGGTTTCGGTCAGGATTTCCTCTTCGCCGGGATGCGTGGATGCCGCGAGCACGACCGGGCGGCCGCGCGTCATCGTCATCAGCCGCTCCAGCCTGTTCGCATCGGCCGGCGGCGCGGGAACGTCGAGCTTGAGGTTTCCCGTCACCACGACGTTGCGACTGCCCAGCGCCGCAAAGCGATCCGCATCGGTCTTCGACTGCGCCAGGCAGACGTCGAACTTTTCGAGCAGCGCCGAGATGGTGCCTTGCACCCGCTGCCAGCGCGGAAACGAGCGCTGCGACATCCGGCCGTTGATCAGCACCATCGGCAGCCGCCGCGCGGCGCTCGACAGGATCAGGTTCGGCCACAGGTCGGATTCGATGAACAGCGCCAGTGAGGGTCGCCAATGATCGAGGAATCGCGCGACGTAGCGCGGCGAATCATATGGCACGTATTGATGGATGACGTCGGACGGGAACCGCTTGGCGACAATCGCGGCCGAAGTCACCGTGCCCGAAGTCAGCAGGATGCGCAGGTTCAAGCTGCGCAGCCGCTCGATCAGCCCCGCCGCCGCCAGCACCTCGCCGACGCTGGCGCCGTGAATCCAGACCAGCGGCCCGGTGGGCCGGATATCCGCACTCAGACCACGGCGCTCGCCAAAACGCGCCGGATCTTCCTTGCCGAGCTTTAGCCGCCGGCTGATCAGCGCAGGCGACAACGGTACCATCGCGTACGACAGTTTCCGGTACACGCGCAGCGTCATCGGCAGTGAATCAGCCAAGAGCGGCCTCCGGACGCCCGACGGCCACATAGGCGCGACGAGTCGCTTCGTTCAGGTAAGCTTCTACCTGAAGACGGAGCTTTTCCATAGTCTCGGCATCGGCATCCGGCGGGACATACACAGCATCGATGCCGACCACCGCACCGCGCCCGAACGGTAAATTGATGGTGGTGGAGTCCCAATTCTTCAACCGGATGAATCGGGAAGTCACCATCGCAAACGGCATGATCGGCCGGCCCGACTCCCGCGCCAGCATGATGATGCCGAGCCCCACCACCCGCGCGCGTTTCGGCACGTCGGCGGTGGTCGCGACGTTCCACTTGTCTTCCAGCGCCTGCAGCATTTCACGGAACGCGCCGACGCCGCCCTTGCGATGAAAGGCGCCGCCGTGATCGCCGGAGCCGCGGATGGTTCCAATGCCGAGCCGCTCGGCGGCGATGGCATTGAACTCACCGTCGCGATGCCGCGAGATCAGCACCTTGGCGCGATAACTCTCCTTGGTCTTGATGAACGGCGTCATCAAATGCTGGCCATGCCAGAACGCGAAGATCGCCGGCATCTGCGGCTCGACCTGCTCATAGACGTCGGCCGGCTCGTAGCTGAAGCGGTTGGTCAGCCAGACCAGCCGAAGGTATTCGGCCGCAAGCACACCCAGCGCGCGCTGAACCCAGGCGCTGCGCAGCAAATCGCGAAGGAAACGTTTCAACTGCAGGACTTCTTAACCGGAGGACTTCGTGTCTTGACCCGGATCGAGCAACCGGTGGAGGTGAACCACGAAGTAGCGCATGTGGGCGTTGTCGACGGTCTGCTGGGCCTTCGCCTTCCAGGCCGCCAGCGCCGACGCGTAGTTGGGATAGACACCGACGATCTCGACCTGGTCGAGGTCCTTGAACGTGACGTGTTCGAGATCGGTCAGTTCGCCGCCGATGACGAGATGCAGCAATTGCTGCGGAGGGCTATCTGGCATGATGGTCTTTCCTAACGAGATGCCCGGCAAGCAAACAGCGACACTATCAACGCGGTATGAACGAAACGATATGTGGCGCGGATTTCGACCGATTCAGGGCAGCCGATGATCCCGGAAGTGCGCGACGATCCGACTGTGTCTATCCTGCCCCGCCGCCACCAGCACCCCGTGCACCACCTCCCGGCGATTATACTCGATCGCATCCCCGGAAAGTGCGGTCATTCTACCATTCGCTTCCTGCACGATCAAATTCGCCGCGGCAAGGTCCCAATCGCGGCTCTGGCCGCCTGCAAAAGCGGCATCGAGACTGCCGTCGGCGACCCGGCACAACCGCAACGCCAGCGATCCTATACGCGGATGCAGCGTGATCTCCTCCGGTGACGGGCTCAGCCGCTGCACCAGCGGTTTTGGCCCGGCCATCCGGGAAAAATCCAGCTCCGTGCCACCAGCCGCACGCACCGGCCTTTCATTATGCGTGGCGCCGCGACCACGGACCGCGAAGAAGTACTCATCGGTAGCCGGCGCAAACACCGCCGCCAGCACCGGCGCCGAGCCCGCGACCAGCGCCACGCTCACGCACCAGTCCTCGCGGTGCGGCGAGATAGGCCCGGGTACCGTCGATCGGATCGACGATCCAGACCAGTTCCTTGCCGAGACGGCTGTCGTCGTCGACGCTCTCTTCCGACAGCCAGCCATAATCCGGCGTCGCCGCGCGCAGCCGCCGTTCGATGAGATCGTTGACGGCGATGTCGGCCTCGGAGACCGGCGACGAGGCGCCCTTGGTCCAGTTCTTCAGCTCGGTGCGAAACAGCGACAGGGCCAGCGCGCCGGCCTCGCGCACGGTATCCCTCAGCAGCGCGGCATCGTGCGCCCAGACCTTGTCGGCGATATCAGCGTCCGCCAAGCGTCAGGCCCTCGATGCGTAGCGTCGGCGCGTTGACGCCGAAGCGGAATTCCAGATCGTTGGCGGCAACCAGCGATTTGAACATCGGCAGCAGATGGCCCGCGATCGTCACCTCGCTGACCGGGTAGGTGAGCTCGCCGTTCTCGATCCAGAAGCCGGAGGCGCCGCGGCTGTAATCGCCGGTCACGCCGTTGACGCCGGAGCCGATCAGGTCGGTGACGTAAAAGCCCTGCTTGATGTCGGAGATCAGTTCTTTCGGCGTCATCGCGCCGGCTTCGAGATGCAGATTGTATGATCCCGGCGACGGCGAGGACGAGACGCCGCGGTGGGCGTGCCCGGTCGTGACCAGCCCGAGTTCGCGCGCGGTCGCGCAATCCAGCAGCCAGGTGGTCAACACGCCCTCGTCGATCAGCGCGGTCTTCTTCACCCTGACGCCCTCGGCGTCGAAGGTCTGCGAGCGCAGGCCGCGCACCCGCAAGGGATCGTCGATGATGCGGATGTCCTTCGCGAACAGTTGCTCGCCCATCCGGTCTTTCAGAAAGCTCGTCTTGCGCGCGACCGAGGCGCCGTTGATGGCGCCGACGAGATGGCCGACCAGCGATCCCGACACCCGGGGATCGAACACGACCGGCACCTTGCAGGTTTCGACCTTGCGCGGATTGGACCGCGCCACGGTGCGCTCGCCCGCCTTGCGGCCGACGCTTTCGGGCGAAGCGAGGTCGGAAGCGTGCGGCGCGGAGGTGAAATCGTAGTCGCGCTCCATGCTGGTGCCTTCGCCCGAGATCGCGGTCATCGAGATGCCGTGGCTGGAGCGCAGATAGGAGCCGTGGAAGCCGGTCGAGGTCACCAGCACCATGCCGCCGATACCGCCCGAGGCGGACGCGCCGCCGGATTTGGTGACGCCCTTGACCGCAAGGCCCGCCGCTTCGGCCTCGCAGGCACGGCGCTCCAGTTCGCCGGTGGTCGGGATATTGCGATCGAGCAGATCGAGATCGGCGAACTCGTGCGCCAGCAGCGCGGGATCGGCGAGGCCGACATATTTGTCGTCGGGCGCCACGCGGGCCATCGCGACCGCGCGCTCGGCGAGCTTGGCAATGCCGTCGCCGGAGACGTCATTGGTCGAGACCACGGCCTGGCGCTGCCCGACCAGCACGCGCAAGCCGACATCGTCGCCTTCGGAACGCTCGGATTCCTCGACCCGGCCATCGCGCACCTCGACGCCTTGCGAGACGCCGCGCACCGCAACGGCGTCGGCGGCGTCCGCGCCTGCGCGTTTCGCGGCCTCGACGAGGCGCTGCGCCAGCGTCGAGAGCGCCGATTGGTCGAACAGGTCGGATGTCGCGCCGGAAGACTTCGAATGTGGCGAAGTGCTGGATGGTGAAGAGTTCACAAACAAAATCCCTGACATGGAAGAGAGCGGGAGACGCAAACCGGCAAGGTCTCTCAGATGTGCCTGATTCACCGGGATTTCAAGCATTTTGCGATGCCAAATGCCAAACAATTTCAGCAATTGCGCAAGGTCTCGTCAATCATGTGCGCCAAGGTCTTGTCAATCATGCTGCCAGATGCAGGCCGGGTGAGATCTCCTTAACCAGGCTTTTTAAGGCGAAACGGAAATCGCTCCGCTACGGTCTCGCGTATCGACCGGGAACATAATCCCGGCGGGGAGATCAAAACTGTGGGGCGTCAAACAGCAATAAGCGGGATCAATCCCGCCGGGTCGAGCCGTGTCACGCGGCTCGACCCCCTCTCTCTTCCGCTCAGCTTCCAGACGCACGATACCCGTGCGGACGGCGGCGTGCGGCGGATCGAACTTCACCGCGAACGCGTCGTGCTGCACCGTGCCGTCAAGGGCATGCGGATGGCGATCAACGTCCGCGTCCAGGACTTTCTCGGCGTCGCGCTGCGCAGCGTTGATGACGATGCACAAGTGCTGGTGCTGGTGCATCGCGATCCCGCACTCAACATTCCCTTGTGCGAGAGCGCCGATCGCGAGGAAATCGTGTCGGCCTGGCTGACATGGAGCGACATCTTCGCGCTTCCGCAATTGATGGACGACGATCATTACGAACCGGCCGCCCGTCGCCGTCGCCACAATGCCATCCGCGCCCGCCGCCCGAAATTTCTGGTGCGCCGCCGGCTCGGCAATCTGACCAATACCGAGAGCATCCACCGCGACGAACGCGAGATCATCGCGCGGGATTGAGTCTAACATCCGTCAGTTGCGAGCGCAGCGAGCAATCCATATCTAGCCGCGCGGTGATGGATGGCGGGACTCGCTTACGTCTATGCTCGCGATGACGAAACTATCAGGCCGCCCGCATCACCGCGTCGACCAGCAGTCCCGCGAACAGCAGCAATCCCGCATCGCGGTTGGACTTGAATATCCGCAGACACAACGCGCCGTCGGCGATGTCAAGCCGCTTGATCTGCCAGACCAGATGCGCGGCGAAAGCGACGAGCCCGATCCATGCCGGCCAGCGCGCGCCGGCCAGCGCCAGCGCCGCGCCGATCAGCACCACCGCGAGCGAATAAAACACCGCGAGCGCGCGGTGGGTGCGCTCGCCGAACAGACGCGCGGTGGATTTGACGCCGATCAGCGCGTCGTCCTCGGCGTCCTGATGCGCGTAGATCGTGTCGTAGCCGATCACCCAGGCGATCGAGCCGGCATAGAGCACGAGCGCGGTCAGATCGATCCGCCCGAGCATGACGGCAAATCCCATCAGCGCGCCCCATGAGAAGGCCAGGCCCAGCACGACCTGCGGCCACCAGGTGATGCGCTTCATGAAGGGATAGACCGCGACGATCACGAGCGAGGCGATGCCGGTCAGGATCGCAAAGCGGTTGAACTGCAGCAGCACGGCGAGGCCGATCAGCGCCAGCAGGACCAGGAAGGCAAACGCCTGCGCCACGCTGATCTGGCCGGCGGGCAACGGCCGCGACCGCGTCCGCTCGACGCGTGCGTCGAGATCGCGGTCGGTGATGTCGTTCCAGGCGCAGCCCGCGCCGCGCATGACGAAGGCGCCGATGAAGAACAGCACGATCACGAGCGGCAGTTGCGAGACGTCGCGGGCGACGCCGGCGGCCAGCGCCGCCGACCACCAGCACGGCATCAGCAGGAGCCACGATCCGATCGGACGGTCGAAACGGGAAAGTCGCAAATAGGGCCGCGACCAGGGCGGCGCGTGCGTATCGACCCAGTTGCCGGTCGCGTCGGCAACGGGGGCGGTCACCTCGCTCATCGGCGCGGGGTCATCGCGTAAGGACGTTGCCGTTCAGCGTATCGAAGGTGCTGCCGCCCTTCTTGACGGGCTGCGCCTCGGGGAGCGACGAGGAGCCGAGCACTTCGCTCAGGCTGGGACCGGCCGGGCCGCGCGTAGCGCGCCTGCTGCGCGACGTTACAGACCTGGGTCTGCATCTTCTCGGTGTTCTTGTGGCCGTTCTTGAGCTGGTCGGCGATCTGCGGCGGAATTCCGCACTTGGCGGAATTGGTCTGGACATATGAGATCATCTTCAATTCGGCCTGGCCGAAATTCTTGATCAGCTTGCAGGCCTCGTCCGGCGGCGCCTTGCGGTCGCTCGCGGCCTTGATCATCTTGCCGCGCCGCTCGGCCTCCTCGCGCAGGGGAACGAACCCCTTCATGCAGGCGTCCGCCGCGCCGCCAGCCTGCGGCGGACCGCCGGCTTGCGGCATGCCGCCCGTTGGCGAGGCGCCGCGATCGAACACCGAGGGGCCGGCCGGCGCCGCACTCTGGACCGGCGCACCAGTAGCGCCATTCACCGGCGGAAATGGCGAAGCGTTCGCGGGTGCTGCGCTCTGGTTGGGCAATGGCGCCGGAAACGCACCCTGCGCAAAGGCGTGGCCCGCGTGAAGGCTCACGACGGCAGCGGTCAACGGCACAATCAGGCGGCGGATCATCAAGAGCGGTTCTCCGGCGAGGTCAGGCAAGCCCCAACGCGTCCGAACGAAGCAGATTTGCGAAAAGGCTTTTTACGATTCCTGCCGCCGCTTAACAACCCGTCGATTGGGGCAGCAGCGCGGCGCGGCGCCGCCCGAAAGCCAAAAACAGCTCCAGTTCCCGACGGTTTGGGCTAAAAGCGCCCGGTAACGGAACCTTTATCGATGCCTGAACTCGATTTTCGCGCCCCTCGCCTGTTCGTCGACGCCCCCTTGCGCGAGGGCGAACGAATCGCGCTGGAGCGCAACCAGAGCAACTATCTCGGCAATGTGCTGCGGCTCTCGGCCGGCGAAACCATTCTGGTGTTCAACGGCCGCGACGGCGAATGGCGGGCCGCGATCGAGGGTCGCAAGCGGCCCGATGGTCTGACGATCCTCTCGCAGACGCGGCCGCAGGACCGCCTGCCCGACATCGCCTACGTCTTTGCGCCGCTGAAGCACGCCCGGCTCGACTACATGGTGCAGAAGGCGGTCGAGATGGGAGCCGCGATGCTGCAGCCGGTGCTGACGCGGCACACCCAGGTCTCGCGCGTCAACGGCGAGCGGATGCGCGCCAATGTCATCGAGGCCGCCGAGCAATGCGGCATCCTGAGCCTGGCCGAGGTCGCCGAGCCTATTACGCTGGAACGCTATCTCGACAAGCGCGAGAGCAAGCGCCTGCTGGTGTTCTGCGACGAGGCGGCCGACATCGATAGTCCTATCGAGGCACTGCGACAGGGGCTAACCGCGGCCGACGGGATCGACGTCCTGATCGGCCCCGAGGGCGGCTTCGCCGAGGAGGAACGCGCGCTATTGCTGCGACAGCCCAGGCACGCTGCGGCTGTCGTTAGGCCCCCGCATCCTGCGCGCGGATACCGCCGGCGTCGCCGCGCTGACGCTGGTGCAGGCGGCGCTGGGGGACTGGCGGGGTTCAGGCGGAGGTTGATATTCGCACCGCCCAGTTTCACTCGCCGGACAAGTCCAGTTCACCCAGATTGCGCGCCGCATCGACCACGCGCATGATCCGAACACCGTCCATGGTGATTTCGTAAAGCGCCAGCCATCGCGCAATCACCAGCATTCGCGCGGCATCGGCAATGTCTGGGCGAAGCGGTCCAGACTCTGGAAATTCCGCCAGTTGACGGCACCGTGCTTCAATACGATCAATCCAACGGTCCGCCGTGTCTGGCCCCTTGTCCGTCGCGATGCGCAACCAGATTTCGAGGAGATCACGCCGCGCGAGCTGAGAAAGGCGGACCTCGCCCAAGTTACTTGCCCGCCGCCTTCAACCGCGCCCGCCCCTGCGCCTTGATATCGGCAAAATTAGCCGGGCCCGCGTCACCGCTCGCCTGGCCTGCCGCCCAGGCATTCCGAAGAAAAGCCAGCCGCGCCTCTTCCGTCTGCTCCATAATCCGCAGCGCTTCACGCACGACCTCGCTTGCCGAGGTGTAACGGCCACTTGAGACTTTGGCTTTGACGAACTCGCTCAGTTCGTCCGTCAGCGAGACATTCATGTTCATGGCGAAGACCTTTCTCCGTCCGATTATGGGAGTGACCAAGAACTTTAGCAATGTTTGCCATCCGCCAGCGGAATATCCGAGCCCGATTCGCGCCCAACTAGCCAGGCCGCCCAGAAATCGTTAACGCTCCCAATCATTAAGCCACTTCGCCATTCCCTGTCGAAACCGTGGTTCGGCCGTGTTAATCCCTGCGCCAACGAGCTCCTCAAAACCACCCCTGAAACCCGGTTTTTCCGGATATTTGGACGTAAAATGACCGCCACCGCCGCCGCCAAAGGTGCTGCCGGGTCCGCCTCCTGGGCGGACGCCCTGCTATTGTCGTTTGCACAAGGCGGCTACGTGCAGGCCCATCCCGGCATCCTGCAGCCGGCCGAGCCGTTCCTCGACCTCTCCGGCGAGGACATCCGCAAGAGCCTCTACCTGACCACCGACGCCTCCGGCGAGGAACTCTGCCTGCGCCCCGACCTCACCATTCCGGTGGCGCGCGACTATCTCGCCTCGGCGCGCGCCGGAAAGCCCGCGGGCTTTTCCTATCTCGGACCGGTGTTCCGCTATCGCGGCGGGCAGCCGAGCGAGTTCCTGCAGGCCGGCATCGAATCGTTCGGCCGGCAGGACCGCGCCGCGGCGGATGCCGAAATGCTGGCGCTGGCGCTGGAAGCGACCACCGCCTTCGGATTGAAGGATGTCGAAATCCGCACCGGCGACGTCGCGCTGTTCACGGCGCTGATCGACGCGCTCAATCTCTATCCGGTGTGGCGGCGACGGCTGATCAAGGATTTCAACCGCAAGCTCAGTCTCACCGACGATATCGAGCGGCTGACGCTCGCAGCCGTGCCGGGCCGCAACGAATATGAGGGCGTGCTGGCGGCGCTCGCCGGCTCGGACCGCAAGGCGGCGCTGGCGCTGGTCACCGACCTGATGTCGATCGCCGGCACCACCAATGTCGGCGGGCGGACGGTGGCCGAAATCGCCGACCGCTTCCTCGAGCAGTCGACGCTGAAGGGCGGCGCGCTGCCGCGCGACGCACTCGGCATCATCAAGCGCTTCCTCGCGATCTCAGGCGATCCCGATGAATCGGTGGCGCAACTGCGCGCGCTCGCCGCCGACGCAAAACTCGATCTCACGGCTGCGATCGACCAGCTCGAAAGCCGTGTCGGCTTCATGGCCGCGCGCGGCATCGACACCAAGCGCGTGCGGTTCGCCACGTCGTTCGGCCGCGGGCTCGATTATTACACCGGCTTCGAATTCGAACTGCACGCGAAGGACAACGGCGTCGAGCCGCTGGTGGCGGGCGGGCGCTATGACGGCCTGATGACGCAGCTCGGTTCGCCGACGCCGATCCCGGCCGTCGGATTTTCGGTATGGATCGAGGCCTTGACGCAACACGCCAGGCAAGGGAGCGCCGCATGACCGCCCCCTTCGTTCTCGCCGTCCCCTCGAAGGGCCGCCTGCAGGAGCAGGCCGAGGCGTTTTTCACCCGCGCCGGGCTCACGCTCGCAAAACCGCGCGGCGCGCGCGACTATCGCGGCACCATTTCCGGCCTCGACAATGTCGAGATCGCCTATCTCTCCGCCAGCGAAATCGCCTCGCAGCTCTCGCGCGGCATGGTGCATCTCGGCGTCACCGGCGAGGATCTCTTACGCGAAAGCATTCCCGACGCCGACAAGCGCGTGCTGCTGATCGACAGCCTCGGCTTCGGCAGCGCCAATGTCGTGGTCGCGGTGCCGCAGGCCTGGATCGACGTTCGCACCATGGCCGATCTCGACGACGTCACCACCGGTTTTCGCGCCCAGCATAACCGGCGGATGCGGGTGGCGACCAAGTACATCAACCTGACGCGCAACTTCTTCGCCGGCCACGGCGTGGTCGACTACCGCATCGTCGAAAGTGCCGGCGCCACCGAAGGCGCCCCCGCCGTCGGTACCGCCGAGATGATCGTCGACATCACGACGACCGGCGCTACGCTGGCCGCCAACGGGCTCAAGGTGCTGGACGACGGCGTGATCCTGCGCAGCCAGGCCAATCTCGTCGCCGCCAAGGACGCCGACTGGTCGCCCGACGGCCCGCGAGACCGCGCGCGTCATCCTCGACCACATCGCCGCCCGCGCCCGGGCCAGCAAATACCGCGAGGTGCGCACGCGTTTCGCCGGTTGCAACGACAAGCTGCTGGCGGAGGCGCATAACCGGTTCGGCGTGCTGGCGCCGTTCGGCGGGCCGACCTCGTCGGGCATGATCACGCTGCACTGCCCGCCGATGCAGCTCTACGCGCTCGGCAGCTTTCTGCGCGAACACGGCGCCGACACGGTGTCGGTGGCCTCGCTCGACTATGTGCTCGACCGGGAAAACCCGCTATTTGCCCGGCTGGAGGCCTTCCTGCGGCAATAAGGCTGCCGTTTCGTTCATCGTTGCGACAGCCACCGTCAGATAGCATATACGATTGGATGACCCGGGGGTTGGAAGACCCCAGAGTTCATCCCAGAGTTCACTTGGGACCTGATCGATGACGCTCGGCTCTGACGTTTCCCGCCTGACGACGACCCCGGCCGGCGCCGCGGCGCAGGGGCTATCGATTGTCGTGCCGCTGTACAACGAGGCGGCCGGGCTTGCCGTGCTGCACGAGCGGCTGACCGGTCTCGCCCGCACGCTGAAGGCGCGCTACGGCCTGGCCTGCGAAGTGGTCTATGTCGACGACGGCAGCGCCGACGATACGCTGGCGATCGCGCGCACGCTTGCCGCCGGCGCGCTCGACATCCAGGTGGTGTCGCTGTCGCGCAATTTCGGCAAGGAAGCGGCGCTGATGGCGGGGCTGGACCATGCCCGCCTCGGCGCGATGCTGTTCATGGACGGCGACGGCCAGCATCCGCCGAGCATGGTCGAAAAGCTGGTCTCGCACTGGATCGATGACGGCTACGACGTCGTCTATACGGCGAAGGCGCATCGCGACAACGAGCCGTTCCTGCGCCGACAGGCGGTGCACGGTTTCTATTCGCTGATCAACTGGGGCGCGCGGCAGAAGATCCCCGAGGATGCCGGCGATTTCCGCCTGCTGTCGCCGCGCGCGGCCAATGCCCTGCGCCAGCTTCCCGAACGCAACCGCTTCTTCAAGGGCCTGTCGAACTGGATCGGCTTCCGCCAGATCCGCGTCGACTACGAGCCGGCGCCGCGCGCGCACGGCGTCACCACGTTCAGCCCACGCCGGCTGATCGGGTTGTCGATCGAGGGACTGACCTCGTTCTCGGTGGCGCCACTGCGCTTCGCGAGCATGTTCGGCGTGCTGCTCGCGCTGACCGCCTTCATCTTCGGCCTGACCATCCTCTGGGAGGTCTGGACCACCGGCAAGCAGGTGCCCGGCTATCCCTCGCTGATGATCGGGCTGATGACGATCGGCGGCGTGCAGCTCATCATGATCGGCATCGTCGGCGAGTATATCGGCAAGATCCTCTCCGAGCTGAAGGCGCGTCCGATCTACTTTGTCGCCGAACATTCCGAAAAGCGCGCCGATGATGACACGGCGACGAGCGCACCCGAACGGACCGCCGCGGAATGAACGACGCGCCGCCGCGCCGGGTCTGGCTGTGCGCCGACGATTACGGGATGACCGAGGGCGTCAACCGCGCCATTCGCGACCTGATCTCGCGCGGCCGTCTCAACGCGACCTCGGTTATGGTGGTGGGGGCCGCGATCGGACGTGCCGAGGTCGCGGCGCTGCAGGACGCCGCCGCGAACAGCCCGCGCTGCGCGATCGGCCTGCACGCGACGCTGACCGCGCCGTTTCGTCCGCTGACGATGTACTTCCGGCCACTCAATGGCGGCCTGTTCCTGCCGTTTCCGACCATGCTGCGATCAGGCCTGTTGCGGCGGCTCGATCCCGGCTTGATCGAAGACGAACTTCTGGCCCAGCTCGCGGCCTTCAGGGAGCTGTTCGGCCGCGCGCCCGATTTCGTCGATGGTCACCAGCATGCGCAACTCTTCCCGCAGGTGCGCGACGCCTTTTTGCGCGCGGTCAAGGAAGCGGCTCCTGCCGCCTGGGTACGCCAGGGCGGGCGGATGCAGCCATTGGCAAGGCGGCTCGGCGCGCCCAAGGCGCTGGTGCTCGACGTGCTCAGCGCCCAGTTTCGAAGGCGCGCCACGGCTTCCGGCATCGCGTTCAATCCCGCTTTTGCCGGCGCCTATGACTTCTCGAAAGCGCCCGATTTCGGCGGGCTGATGGCTGAGTTCCTCGACGGGCTGCCGGCTGACGGACTGGTGATGTGCCATCCTGGTTTTGTCGACGAAACCCTCCGAAAGCCTCGATCCCCTCACCACCCAGCGCGAGGCAGAGCATGCCTATCTCGCAAGCGATCGATTCCCGACATTGCTGGCCGCGAATAAAGTTACATTGAGTTGATAAGCGTCAGGAAAATCCCGACATTTTGTCGCATACCAAAATTTAATCCAGCCACCCACTACTTGGCGCCCGAAGCCCGCCCTACATCCTGGCGGCGCGTTGACGACGATCCGACGCGAGGGAGAGGGCCATGACACCGCAAGAACGCCAACTGATTGACGATCTTTTCGACCGGCTCGCCAAGCTGGAAAGCGCCAAGCGCGATCCGGAGGCGATGTCGGCGATCATGCAGGGCCTGCGCAACGCGCCCAATGCCGTCTATGCGCTGGTGCAAACGGCACTGGTGCAGGACGAAGCGCTGAAGCGCGCTGACGCGCGCATCCAGGAACTGGAAGCAGGAGCGGGTCAGCGAGACCAGGGTCAATCCGGCGGTTTCCTGGATTCGATGCGCGACGCGATCTTCGGGCAGAACCAATCGCATGGTTCGGTGCCCAACGTTCGCGCGCCCGAGATCGCCGGCGGCAGCCGTCCGGCCTGGAACACCGGTCAGGTGCTGCAGCAGAACCAGCCGCCCGGCCAATTCAATCAGCCGGCCTACGGCCAGCCCAATGGCGGCGCGCAGCAACAGCCGTCGGCGTTTGGCGGCGGTGGCAGCTCGTTTCTCGGCACCGCGGCGGCGGCCGCGGTCGGCGTGGTCGGTGGTTCGATGCTGGCCGGCAGCCTCCGTTCGATGATGGGCGGCGGCGGCAATCATCAGGCTTCGGCGACGCCGGAAACCATAATGGCGGGATCGAGGACCGCCGACCGTTTGGCGATCAGTCCGGCGGCAGCCTGGCGCGCGAGGCCGGGATCAACGACATCGGCTCGTCGTCAGGCCGGCGCGCCGACAACAACGATGATAGCGGCTCGCGGCAGGGCTTTTTTGATTCTGCCCCGGACGACGACAACGACATGGACCACGATTCCGACGGCTTCGACGGCGACGATGGGGATGGCGACAGCGATTACGCGTGAGCAATGTCGGAGTTGAGAAAGGAAACGGCCGCCCGATCGGGCGGCCGTTTTTTATTCTACTCTTTCGTCGTCCCTGCGATGGCCGACGTTCTCACTCAGATCACGATCACCCTGGCGCCGACATTGACGCGGCCATAGAGATCGATGACGTCTTCATTGCGCATCCGGATGCAGCCGGACGAGACGTTGGTGCCGATGGTCCAGGGCTCGTTGGAGCCGTGGATGCGATAGAGCGACGACCCCAGATACATCGCGCGCGCACCGAGCGGATTTTGCGGGCCCCCCTCCATGAACCGCGGCAGGTCGGGGCGGCGCACCAGCATTTCCGGCGGCGGGGTCCAGGCCGGCCATTCCTTCTTGGCGGAAACCGTCTTGACGCCCGACCAGGTGAAGCCGGGGCGACCGACGCCGACGCCGTAACGCAGCGCCTTGCCGTCGCCCTGCACCAGGAACAGGAACTTGTTCGGGGTATCGATCACGATGGTGCCCGGGCTTTCCTTGCCATGATACTCGACCATCTGCTTTTCATATTTCGGATCGAGCCGTTGCTGCGCGGGATCGAGCATCTCCTCCTCACGGCGCATCGACTGCTGCGGGTCCATCGGCGGCAGCAGCATGCGCCGTCCGCCATAGCCGTAATCCGGCTGGGGCTGATAGGCCTGATCGCGCTGATAGCGATTGCCCTGCGGCGCATCGCCGAACAGGAACTCGATGAAGCCGCCGCCCATGTTGGCGCGCTCGGCGGCAGCCATCCGCACCGGCGCCGGCTGTGCGGGTTCCCGGGCATAGATGACGGTGGGTTGGGAGGCAGGAGAGGCGTCAATCGCGCTGGCCTCACTGGCGAAGCAAAGAAAGGACGCGCCCGCAAGGAGCGCAAAATAGATTTTTCCGGACATCGACGTACTCTGTACTGTTCGTCACTGCGGGTTAGGCGGCAGCGGCGCGACGGGAGCGCCGCTGCATGCGATCAATACAAATCAAAACCTGATCGGTTTGGTAAACGGATCGGCCGTTTCGATTCACCATTCCGGAAACCGCCCCCGGATTTGGCCGGTAGCGTTTATTTTGCGTGAACGCGGAACCTGATGGTTAATGATTGGTAGGCGCCCGCGGGCACCGCGGCGACACGATGCGTTCCCGCGTGAACCTCGCGTTAAATGACGCTGGTTTACAACACCCGGATTGCAAGGGTGGGAAAAGCTCATGTCCGTCAGTCGCAAGCGTTTTCGTATCGAACAGGCCCTTTTGGGCGACGCTCCAATCGTCATGCCAACCGAAGGCGGAGAGATCGGCCCGATGCACCGTGAGATCATGGCCGAGTTGCGCGCGATCCGTGCCCAGATGGCCGGTTTCGGACACGCCGGCAGCGCCGACCGGGGCCGACGCCACTACGACGACGGTCGCCGCGGTAGTCAACCGCGAGGTTGCCGACGCCCAGGCCCTGCTGGAAACCTATCGCGCCCAGATCGAGCAGTGCGAAAAGCTCAAGGTCGAGCTCGACCTGATTCACGACGCCATCAACCGCACCAAGCGCGAAATCGCCACCCTGCACGGCACGAGCTTTGACGGCGAGGAAATGGCCAAGGTCAACGGCGAACTCGGCGCCGTCGTCGGCGGCACCGAACAGGCCACGCAGCAAATTCTCGAGGCCGTCGAGGCAATCGACCAGGCTGCCACCGCGCTGTCCAAGAACATCTCGCCCGACCAGCAGAAGCTGCTCAGCGAGGAAATCCAGGAACGCGTCGTCGCGATCTTCGAGGCCTGCAACTTCCAGGACTTGACGGGCCAGCGCATCAGCAAGGTGATGAACACGATGAAGTTCATCGAAAAGCACATCATCGAGATGATGGAAATCTGGGGCGGCGTCGACGCCATCAAGGCGCACGCACCGCCGATCGTCGATACCCGCGAGGGCGACGCCAAGCTGCTGAACGGCCCGAAGCTGGACGGCGACGATGGCCACGCCTCGCAGAACGACATCGACGCCCTGTTCAACTGATCGAACCGGTCAACGCAAATCAAACAAAGCGCCGGCAGCGATGCCGGCGTTTTTTGTTTGGTGCATCCCCGCTCGTCTCACCGCATTGTGCGCAATTGCGCCTGGGCGGATGATCCAGTATTCCAGAGACGTCAGCAATCAGCAGAGGGCCGCGGCGTACTGGATGCCCCGCCTTCGCGGGGCATGACGGCGAGGGAATGAGGCGCTAGCCTCACGCCCGCGGGGCGCAGCGGACATAGACCATGTTGCCGTAACGGACCGCGGCATCCTTGTCGATGAAGCGGGTGATCAGCACGCGGCCGTCGAACGAGACGATCTCGCGGTCCTGTTCGCCGGGCGTTGGACCGGCCGGACCGATATAGTTCTTGCCGCTCGGTGAGCCCTTGAGGCGAAGTTCCTGCGGGGTGGCCTGGTCGGCCAGATGCATGACGACGCCGCCGGACTGGCCGGCGCCGATCACGTAGGGCTGCTTGCACTGGCCCTTGGCCGCAGCCTCGGTGCGGGCGCGGTCGTTGGGGTTCTGGAACGAGGCGAGCCCCCAGCGGCCGACGATCTCGTCGGGACGGATGGTCGCAGGCATCTCCGGCCCGGCGCCGGGTTCGGCTGTCTGGCGCAGGATTCGACGACATCGGCGACAAACTCATGCCACCACCACACGCGCCCAGCAAAACCGTGAGCGCCGACGCGGCAGCCAGATTGGCAACCGTACGCGCATTACGTGAGCTGATCATCGCATTCCCCCGAGCAATTCGTGGCCGATTCCCTGGCCGCTCCCGTCAAGCAGCCGACGCGCAACCAAGCGCAAAAAGCCTGCCGGAGCAACGACGTCCGTCAAAATTACGCCGCTGCGCCGATTTGGTTTCCGAACCACCATCCTATATTGGCCTCACCAAGGCCTTAACCCCCTTGTTTGCTTGACAGGATCGGCGCCAAGCCATATTCCCCGGCCCCACGTTTAGCACTCAAATACGACGATTGCTAAGGGTCCTGCTGTCCCGCCCGGGACGGTGTCGAATACACGCCAATATCAGCCATTTCCGATGGCACCGAGCTCGAACCACGCCTTCCCATGGAACTTCAAGAGGAGACGTCATGTCCAAGTCCAAATTCCGTCCGCTGCACGACCGCGTCGTTGTGAAGCGCATCGATGCCGAGGAGAAGACCAAGGGCGGCATCATCATTCCCGACAGCGCCAAGGAAAAGCCGTCGCAGGGCGAAATCACCGCCGTGGGACCGGGCGGCCGCGACGAGGCCGGCAAGCTGATCCCGATCGACCTCAAGGTCGGCGACCGCGTGCTGTTCGGCAAATGGTCCGGCACCGAGGTCAAGCTCGACGGCGAGGAACTCCTGATCATGAAGGAGAGCGACATCATGGGCGTGCTGAGCTGAGGCACGACTCGCTATCCTTCCTTCTCCCCTTGTGGGAGAAGGTGGCGCGCAGCGCTCGATGAGGGGTCATCCACCGGCAGCTTGATGCGCGAGAGCATCCCTCACCCGTCCAAGCGATGCTGATCGCCGATCGGTCAACCCTCTCCGGCAAGGGGAGAGTGAAAGAGACCGCGGCCGATTAGCGCACGCAACCGTATCCAATCATTCAGGAGTAACCCACATGGCTGCCAAAGACGTTAAATTTTCCGGCGACGCCCGCGACCGCATGCTGCGCGGCGTCGATGTTCTCGCCAACGCGGTGAAGGTGACGCTCGGCCCCAAGGGCCGCAACGTCGTGATCGAGAAGAGTTTCGGTGCGCCCCGCATCACCAAGGACGGCGTCACCGTCGCCAAGGAGATCGAACTCGAAGACAAGTTCGAGAACATGGGCGCGCAGATGCTGCGCGAAGTCGCCTCCAAGACCAACGACACCGCGGGCGACGGCACCACCACCGCCACCGTGCTGGCGCAGGCGATCGTGCGCGAAGGCGCCAAGTCGGTCGCCGCCGGCATGAACCCGATGGATCTCAAGCGCGGCATCGACATCGCGGTGCACGCCGTCATCAAGGACATCGAGAAGCGCGCCAAGCCGGTCGCCTCTTCGTCCGAAGTCGCCCAGGTCGGCACCATCTCGGCCAACGGCGACGCCGCCATCGGCAAGATGATCGCGCAGGCGATGCAGAAGGTCGGCAATGAAGGCGTGATCACGGTCGAGGAAAACAAGGCGCTCGAGACCGAGGTCGACATCGTCGAGGGCATGAAGTTCGACCGCGGCTATCTCAGCCCCTACTTCATCACCAATGCCGAAAAGATGACGGCCGAACTCGAAGACGTCTACGTGCTGCTGCACGAGAAGAAGCTGTCCGGCCTGCAGTCGATGCTGCCGGTGCTGGAAGCCGTGGTGCAGTCCGGCCGTCCGCTGCTGATCATCGCCGAGGACGTCGAGGGCGAGGCGCTGGCGACGCTGGTGGTCAACCGCCTGCGCGGCGGGTTGAAGGTCGCCGCCGTCAAGGCGCCGGGTTTCGGCGATCGCCGCAAGGCCATGCTGGAAGACATCGCGATCCTGACCGGCGGTCAGCTGATCTCGGATGAACTCGGCATGAAGCTCGAAAGCGTCACCGTCAACATGCTGGGACGCGCGGGCAAAGTCGTGATCGACAAGGAGAACACCACGATCGTCAAGGGCGCGGGCAAGAAGAAGGACATCGAAGCCCGCGTCGGCCAGATCAAGGCGCAGATCGAGGAAACCACCTCGGACTACGACCGCGAGAAGCTGCAGGAGCGTCTGGCGAAACTGGCCGGCGGCGTCGCGGTGATCCGCGTCGGCGGCGCGACCGAGATCGAGGTCAAGGAAAAGAAGGACCGCGTCGAGGACGCCCTCAACGCGACCCGCGCGGCCGTGCAGGAAGGCATCGTGCCGGGCGGCGGCGTGGCGCTGCTGCGCGCCAAGAAAGCCGTCGGCCGCATCCACAACGACAATTCCGACGTCCAGGCCGGTATCAATATCGTGCTGAAGGCGCTGGAAGCCCCGATTCGCCAGATCTCGGAAAACGCCGGTGTCGAAGGCTCGATCGTGGTCGGCAAGATCCTCGAGAACAAGTCCGAGACCTTCGGCTTCGACGCCCAGACCGAGCAATATGTCGACATGGTCGAGAAGGGCATCATCGACCCGGCCAAGGTGGTGCGCACCGCGCTGCAGGACGCCTCGTCGGTCGCCGGCCTGCTGGTGACCACCGAAGCCATGGTCGCCGAACTGCCGAAGGAGCCGGCGCCGGCGATGCCCGGCGGTGGCGGCGGCATGGGTGGAATGGGCGGCATGGGCTTCTGAGCCCCGGCGCTTCCCTCACGCAAACAGATCGAAGGCCGCCTCCGGGCGGCCTTCTTTTTGGCTGAAGACACCGGCGTTTGCTGATACGACGTCATCGATTTCATCGCTTCCCGGGAATTTCACATGCGCGCGCTCTGCCTTCTGCTGCTCGGTCTGGCGACCGCCACGCCTCACCTCGCTTTCGCCCAGATGAAACTTCCCGCCAAGACGGCGCCGGGCGCGGTCGAGACCCGCTATTTCACCGCGATCGACGGCCTGATGGACGGCAACGCCGACGTCATCCTGAAGGAAACCCGGCAGGGCAAGACCGTCACCGCGGCGACCCTCGACGTCTGCTACCCCGTTGCAAAAGGTTCCGAACGCAAGGACCGCTTCGTCGCCAATCTCACCGTCAGCGGCCAGAACCTGACCGGCACCGCGCAGAGCCTCGGCGACAAGCTGCCGGTCACCATCAAGCTGTTGCGCAAGCCGACCGGGGACACGTTCGAGTTCCGTGGCCAGATCACCATCGGCCAAAGCGTCACCGAGGTGACCTCGACGGACAATTCCGATCTCAGCGAGAAGGAATTTCTGGACAACCAGACCAGCGACGACGGCATCACCCCGGCGCCCGAAGGATTTTACCGACGTCTCGCCCGATTCGTTCGGCGTGCGGGTCAAGCTCGACGCCGCGCTCGATTTCCTCAAGAGCCTGAAGGGCGAGGCCGTCGAGATCGGGCTGTCGAGCCTTTCGGTCTCCTGCGATGCGCTGCGCGCCGGCGAGCAGACCATCAACCTCACGGCCGATCCGGAGCGCACGGCCGCATTGATCGCGAAGGCCAAATCGATGCCGGGCGTGGTCGCGGCGGGATGGACCAGCGGCAGCGTCGAGATGGACCGCACCATCCGTTTTGCCGCCGCCGATTGGCGCGACGGCGACAAGATCAACAAGGACAAGATCGCGTCGGCGATGTCGGCCGTGCTGACCAGAACGCTCGCCGCCAAGGCGGCGGGCGCCGAATGGAACGCCAATACCGGAAGATTGAAACTGACCTTCAAGCGGCCGAGCCCGGTCTATCCGCCGCTCGCACTCACCCAAAGTATCGAGGTCTCAGCGCTGGTGTCGCCGGACAGAGCCGGGCGCGACCGACCGCCTGATGCTGTGGATCTCGAGCCCGGTGATCACCACCGCGGATGAGGGAACCGGCGCGAAGCTGAACCTGTCGGAAGAATCCACCGGCGACGAGGAAGGCGGCGAACCAAAGGACGACAACGGCTCGGTCGAAGCGCTGGCGAAGGAATTCAAGGGCCAGCGCTGGGACGCCGACAAGAGCGTGTGGAAGTAATCTACCTGTGACCGATCACTTCGATCGCGTCGTGGACGCGATGCTGCAAAGCATCGCGGACAATGCGCAACGATCGGTGCGCAGGCTCCAATTGTTAAGATTCGATTCAGCTTAGAGAGACATCATCAGTTCTCTCAAATCTGGGTCACACCATGCAACACCGCGAGCCGAGTACCTTTGAAATCTGGTCGGGGAGCGTGGTTGACCGTCACCGGTCGCAGCAGCTTTCGAGTCCGTGGAACTTCCTGAAATCGGATCGCGACGCGGTGCTGGTGGTGCGGGAGCCATTTGCCGAGCGGGCTCGCGCCGCAGTGCTGGTTACGGCAGCGGTCGTGGCAAGCTTTGGACTGGGATGGGCCGGCGGCCTGAACTGGCCGCAATTCGCCAGCGAACTCCGTCTGATTGCCGTTGCGCTGAAAGAAGCGCCTGCGCCGCACATTGCCGAAGCGCGGTCGACCGGCAAGATCGAAGCCACCCGCAAGACGGCATCGGCGGCGGACCCCGCCATTGTCGGCAGCATTCCCAAGCCGCCCGTGCTGTTACCTGCCGCACGCCCGGCATTCCAGGCAAACGCGGCTACCTCCCCCATCATCGCGATGCGGCAGCCACCGGTGGCAGCACCGGAAACCAAACCTGCGACAATTCCCGGCTGGACGGTCGTCGATGTCCGGGACGGCACCGCGGTTCTGGAAGGCCCCGAAGGCATTCGGATGGCCGCACGCGGCGACACCATTCCCGGCGTCGGACGCGTGGAATCCATCGTGCGCTGGGGCAGCCGCTGGGTCATCGCCACCGCCAACGGATTGATCGCGACGCCGTAACGGCGCGCGCATCGCGGGCCACTGCTGCCGGCCTCAGCGATCGAGCGCGATCTGGTAGCGCTCGGCGATCGCCGACAACTGGCTCCAGGTTTCCTTGTCGATCTCGATGCCGTTGGCGAGCCGCTCGGCCCGCGCAATGCGTTCGGGCTCGCCCGCGACCAATACCGGCAGATCCGGATCGGAAGGTTTGGCCGACTTCACCCACGCGATCATGGCATCGATCTCGCTCATCATGCTGTCGCGCGCGGAAAGCCGCGCGGGATCGATGACGATGCTCAGCATGCCGTTGATGATGCCGCGTTCGGGCGGCGTGCTCGTCGTCACGCTCGGCGAGCCGACGATGGCGCCGGCCAGCAGTTCGCAGACCAGCGCGAGCCCCGAGCCCTTGTGTTCGCCGAACGGCAGCACCACGCCGCGCGGCTCGGTGTACATGACCGACGGGTTGGTCGTGGGCTGGCCCGCATGGTCGAGCAATGCGCCCTCGAGCATCGGCTTGCCGGCGTTGTGCGCGACCCTCACCTTGCCCAGCGCGACGCGGCTGGTCGCAAAATCCAGCAGGATCGGCTCATTGCTCGACGTGCCGGGGATGGCGATGCAGACCGGATTGGTCAGGAACCGCCCTTCCCGTCCGCGAAACGGCGCCACGCCGGGCGCGCCCGAAGCGACGTTGACGAAGTGCAGCGCGACCATGCCGGCGCGGGCGGCAACCTCGCCATAGGTGCCGACGCGGCCGATATGGTGCGCATTGCGCAGCCCGTTCACCGCGACACCATGTTGCTTCGCGGCCTTGATCGCCCATTCGACCGCCTGATGCGCGATCACCTGGCCATAGCCGGCCCGCGCGTCCCAGACCGAGATCGTGCCGGTGTCGGAGACGATCTCCGGCGTCTGGTTGGCCTTCAGCGTGCCGGCCTCGAAGTCGCGCACATAGGCAACCAGCATCCCGACGCCGTGGCTGTCGTGGCCGCGCAAATTGGCCTCGACGAGATGATCGGCAACGAACGCCGCCTCGTCGGGCGAACTGCCGCCCGCCGCGACGATGCGGTTGGCAAACGCACGCAATCTGGTGTGATCGATGATCATGTTTTCTCCCTGTCGCGGCGCTTGATTGGACAACGCATCACGCCGAACGCGGTTGAATGCGATGCCGCGCCTGTTAGTTGGTATTGATACGAAACCGCAGCGTCTTCGAGCCCATGAACGTAACCAAATCGTCCTGCCGTTTCCAGGTGCTGACGTCCGTCAGCGCCGCGATCAGCTCGTCATCGGCCTGCGCGCGGTCCGGCGGACAGGAACGGTTTTCCATCGCACCGGCGACGAAGATCACGGTGTTGCCCGCCACCGAGAACTGGCCCTTGCCGCCCTTGCACCAGAGCTCGACCGCCACCTCGCCGGCCTCGCCGATATCCAGATTGGGAATCCGCTTCGATCCGGGCATGCGGTTCACGTCGAGCTGCATCTGCGTTTCGAACGGAAAGCCGTCATCGGCGCGCGCCGGGGTGAAAGTCAGGGCGGTGGCGATCAGCAGGAGCGAAGCGACACCTGCCCGGGACATATGTGCGAACGAAATCATGCGACCTCTCGGATACCAGACCTACCGCGCCGCGCGCCGTTCTATTGGACAACGGCGTGATTGGCTAGGGCGCAAGGCTGAATCATTAGGCAAGGAAGCTATTTTTCATTCACGTCGTGCTGCAGCAGCGCTTTGACAGTTGCGAACAACCACGGTGGGATCAGGCGTGCGCCTGAAGCGCTTTCAAATCGGGGAGAGACACCATGTGTGCGGGTGACGACAAGAACTGTCCGGATTTTGAATTGCACCACCGCAACTTCAAGGAAACGCTTGATCGGGAACGCCGGTCGTTCCTGAGATCCGGCTTCGCCGCGGCCGGGGGCGTCGCGGCGATGACCGCGGGCGGCATTTCTCTGGTGACGCCGCAGATGGCGGCGGCCGCCGAAAAGAACCAGCCCGCCAAGCGCTCCTATCATCATTTGCCTGCGAATGCCGACACGGTGCATTGGGGCTATTTCAGCAAGAAACTGAAACCGCAGGTCGAGATCGATTCCGGCGACTTCATCACCATCGAGGCGTTGACCCACCATGCCAATGACGACGCCGAGCGCATGGTGAAGGGCGATCCCGGCGCCGAAAGCGTGTTCCTGTGGACCAAGGAAAAGAAGGGCGTCAACCGCCGCGGCGCCGGACCGATGGATGCCTCGCTGTTCGGGCGTGGCGCCGGCGAGGGCCTTGGCGTGCACATCTGCACCGGCCCCGTCTACGTGCGCGGCGCCCAGGAGGGTGACGTGATCGAGTTGCGCATTATCGATGTCACGCCCCGGCCATGCGCCAATCCGCAATATCCCGGCAAGGCTTTCGGTAGCAACGCGGCCGCATGGTGGGGTTTCCACTACAAGGACCTGCTCACCGAGCCAAAGCCGCGCGAAGTGGTCACGATCTACGAGGTCGACGCTACCGGCGAACGCAACTGGGCGAAAGCCGTGTACAATTTCCGATGGACTCCACAGACGGACCCCTCCGGCGTGGTGCACAAAACCATCGACTATCCCGGCGTTCCAGTCGATCACTCCACGATCAAGGAGAACCACGGCATCTTGAAGAATGTGCGGATTCCGATCCGTCCGCATTTCGGCGTGATCGGTTTGGCGCCCAAGGAGGCTGATATCGTCGATTCGATTCCGCCGAGCTATACCGGCGGCAACATCGACAATTGGCGGATCGGCAAGGGCGCCACGATGTATTATCCGGTGGCGGTCGAGGGCGGCCTGTTGTCGGTTGGCGACTCGCACGCTTCGCAGGGAGATTCCGAGCTGTGCGGCACGGCGATCGAATGCTCGCTGAACGGCACCTTCCAGATCATTCTGCACAAGAAAGCCGATCTCGCCGGCACGGCGCTCGAAGCCCTCGACTATCCGATGCTGGAAACCAGGGATGAGTGGCTGGTGCACGGCTTCAGCTTCGCCAATTATCTCAGCGAATTGGGAGACAAGGCGCAGTCGGACATTTACTCGAAATCGTCGGTTGATCTCGCTTTGCGCGATGCGTTCCGCAAGATGCGCAAATTCCTGATGACGACCAAGAAGCTGACGGAAGATGAGGCGATCTCCTTGATTACCGTTGGCGTCGACTTCGGCATCACGCAGGTGGTCGATGGAAACTGGGGCGTCCATGCGGTCATCAAGAAGGATATTTTTGCAGGCGGCGAGACCTGACCGAATCCCGACGCCTATGAAAAATCCCCGCGGCGTCGGCCGCGGGGATCGTTGGCGGATCGCTTCAATCGCGGCGCTATTTCAGCACCATCTCCGTGAACGGGTAGACATAGGCCTGCAGCGTCACCAGCACGCCGACCGGCAGGCCAGCACGGCTCGAACGATTGTGCGAGCGACCTTGCAAGCTGAGGCCGGGCTGCATTAATGCCGGCCAACGCTCACAACCTTGCGAAGTCCGATGGTCACGGCCCCGCTCCGTTACAGCCATGCTAGGGTCTCACCGGAACCTGCGACAAGCCACCGCATGCCACCCCGCCAACAAGCTTCGTCGTAGAGCCAAATTCCTCCATTTCCTCAAGATCTTGAGCCATTCTCCGGAGACGGTGATCTGTGAACAACATCCGCTCGACACTCGCCACGGTTTGGCGCATCGCCGCCCCCTATTTCAGCTCCGAGGATAAATGGGCCGGCCGCGGCCTGCTGGCGGCCGTGATCGTCATCGAGCTTGCGATCGTCGCCATCAACGTCCTGCTCACGCAGTGGAACGCCCGCTTCTACAATGCGCTGCAGGATCGCAACTGGGACAACTTCGTCAGCGAGATCATCTATTTCAGCGTGCTGGCCGCGATCTTCATCGTGCTCGCGGTCTATCAGCTCTATCTCAATCAGTGGCTGCAGATCCGCTGGCGGAAATGGATGACCTCGCGCTATCTCGGCGACTGGCTGCATCAGGCCAACCACTACCGGATGCAGCTTCAGGGCGATGCCGCCGACAACCCCGACCAGCGCATGACCGACGACGTCAAGCTGTTCGTCGATCGCACGCTCAACATCGGCGTCGGATTTGTTGAGCTCGATCGTCACGCTGGCGTCCTTTGTCGTGATCCTGTGGGGACTTTCGAACGCCGCGCCACTGCACCTGTTCGGTCAGGAATATGCAATTCCCGGCTATCTCGTCTGGTGCGCGTTGATCTATTCGGTGCTCGGCACCGTGCTGACCCATCTGATCGGCTGGCCGCTGGTCGGCATCGATTTCAAGCAGCAGCAATATGAAGCGGATTTCCGCTTCAACCTGGTGCGCGTACGGGAAAACTCCGAGCAGATCGCGCTGCTGCATGGCGATCAGGCCGAGCGCGAGCGCCTCATGGTCCGCTTCGGACGCGTGGTGGAAAACTGGCTCGCCATCATGAGCCGGACCAAGAAGACTCACGGCGTTCACGGCGAGCTACAATCAGGCCTCGGTGATCTTTCCCTACGTCCTGGTGGCGCCGGCCTATTTCGCGAACAAGATCCAGCTCGGCGGCATGATGCAGACCGCCTCCGCGTTCTCGAACGTGCAGGGCGCGCTCTCGTTCTTCGTCACCATCTATCGTCAACTGGCGGAATGGCAGGCCGTCGTGAACCGCCTCGACGGATTCGAGGCCGGCATTGCGTGCGGCACGAGAACTTGCAACCCGCAGCGACCGGATTCATGTCAACGCAACGCAGGGCGATGGCGCCATCGATCTCCAGAAACTGGCGTTGCAACTGCCGAACGGCACGACGCTGATCAATGTCGACCAATTCAGCCTTCCGCAAGGGTGAGCGCACGCTGATGACGGGCCCCTCCGGCTCCGGCAAATCGACGCTGTTCCGCGCCATCGCCGGCATCTGGCCATTCGGCGCCGGATCGATCACCGTACCGGCCGGCGCGACGTTGATGATGCTGCCGCAGCGGCCGTATTTCCCGGTCGGATCGCTGCAAGGAGCGATCGAATATCCGGCGAAGGAAGGCGCGTTCACCGCCGCGCAGATCAGCCGAGACGCTGCAGGCGGTGGGATTGCCGAAGCTCGCAGCGCAGCCCGCCGAGCACGGCCACTGGAACAGAACGCTGTCGCTCGGCGAACAGCAACGGCTCGGGATCGCGCGCGCGCTCTTGCACGCGCCGCAATATCTGTTCCTCGATGAAGCCACCGCCTCGCTCGACGAGCCCTCCGAGAAGGCGATGTACCGCCTGCTCGAGGAGAAACTGCCGGCGACCACCATCGTCTCGATCGGCCATCGCTCGACGCTCGACGCCTTCCACCAGCGCAAAGTTGACGCTGGCGCGGGACGGCGAGCGTTTCGTGCTCGATGGAGGACGGCCAGGCGGCCAAATCGCCATAGCCCGCCGGATCTAGAACCGGCGCCGCGGTCATGGCTGGCTGCCAGCCCGCGTGCCAGAGACAGGCGAACGCGGTCAACAGTGCGGCGCCGGCCAGCACCGGCGCCAGCAAGAAGGTCGACGGCAGACTGCCCGATACCATCAGCAGCGGGTTGATGTCCGCCGGCGGGATGAAAGGTGGCGGTCACGTACATCGCCGGAATGGCAAGGCCGACGGCTGTCGCCCAGTCGCGCCGCCGACGTTACGGTGATCGTTGCGAGAGGCCGCCTTTTGCAAGCGCCGCCGCCAATCCCGTTTCATCCGCACCCAAAAGAAAAGGGGCGGCAGATCGCTCTGCCGCCCCTTCGTCCTCGAAAGGAATATCTTACTTCAGGTTGGTCAGCGCGGTCAGGTCAGCCGAGAGCTTGACGATGCCGGCGGCGCCGCACCAGTTCGAACCGACGCCCGACGGATTGATCGGGGTGATGAAGGTACCCGACGAGACCGTGAGGTTGCCGCGAGCCGAGAAGTCGCTGGTGAAGGCGTTGCAATTGCCCTTCGACAGGTCGGTGTCGGAGTAGCGGAAGTCCAGCGTGAACACCTTGTAGGTGAAGCCGATGCCGATGTTCCAGGTGTTGTAGTCGGCGTAGTTGATGCCGTTCGGGAACAGCGCGGTGCCGTAGAACGAGTTCGACGTGCCCAGCCACTGACGGCCGAACTCACCCGACACGTACATGCCGATGCCGCTGGCGCCGAACCAGGTGCTCGGCGCGATCGCCTTGCCGACGATCGAGGCGTAGGTGCCTTCGGCGCCGCTGTTGAGGAAGCTCGGCGTATAATAGATGTTGCCGCCCATCGAGAAGTTGTCGTTGAAGGTGTAGTTCACCTTGCCGTAGACTTCGAAGAAGCTGACATCCTTCTTCAGAACGTTGGTGTTGAGCAGGGCGTTCGCGGCGCATTCGGCACCCTGGAAATTGCCGGCAAAATCGATGCCGGGAGCGCCGTATTGGCAGGTTCCACCCGGATACATGTAGCCCCAGGCACCAACGTCGAAGGCGAACTGGCCGACCGTCAGGCGGGCGCCGCCGTAGGCGTCGATTTCAGCCGCTGCACGGTTCGGGAACGAGATGCTCGCACCGCCCACGCCGACATAGAGCTGGAAGTCCTTGGTGACGTTGTAGCGCGGCTCGAAATAGACGTTGACCGACGGCTTGTGGTTGGACTGGGTGATGCCGCGGAAGATGTAATCGTTGGTGATGCCACCGCCGAAAGCGATGTCCCAGGGATCGAATGCCGGCGGCGGCGGCGCCTTGACGGCCTTGTAGGCCATGTCCGCTGCGTGAGCCGTACCCGATACCATTGCCAGCGCCGTTGCTAACAAAACCAGTTTCTTCATGACAATCCCCGTTCCACCCAAACTAGACAGTTCAGCTCCGGCGCCCCCCAAGGGCAAACGACAACCGACTGCGGCCAAATGTCTTAACGTGGTCACACAGTGGTCTGCAGTGCCGCGGTCGTGAAGCAAAAAAGGCAAGCATGTGCCGCCTTTTTAGGCGTTCTGACCTTTTCGACGAAATGTTCTGAGCGTGTGTTGCATTCTCACAACAAATTTGGCGGTAGTTATCCCAGCAAGAGGTATCCCGAACCAGCAGTGCAGGCGCCTGCGACCCGCCCCGGACAGCTGTTCCGCGCGAATCAACCTCTCCGTGAAAATACGGCTTTGGTCGCGCAGGAAGCCTTCGCCCAAAAAACTTGAAGGCCGCAGCGCTGAACGCTGCGGCCTTCTGAAACGCGGTCCCGACAGGCAACCGTTTAGTTGTGGTCGCCGCCGTTGGACGAGCCCGAACTCCACGAGGGAGCGGCGGGTTCCGGAGTGGCCCAGCTCGGCGCCGGTGCGGGCTCGGGTTCCGGCTCTCGCTCTGGCGCCGCCATCGCCGGCTCTTCTGCGGGAGCGACGGGCTTGGCAGCTGCCTTCTTTTTCCTGGCCGGGCTCTTCTTGGCGGCCTTCGGTGCGGCCTTTGATTTCTTGCGGCTTCTTGAGCTTTCTTGGCGGTCTTCTTCGCAGCCTTCTTGGCGGATTTCTTTGCGCTCTTCTTCGCCGATTTCTTCGCCGACTTCTTGGCGGCCTTCTTCGACGCCTTCTTTGCGGACTTCTTCTTTTTCGCGACTACGGCCTTCTTGGCCTTTTTAGCCTTCTTGGCCTTCTTACTCTTCTTCGCCATCTGGTCCTCCTGTTGCGGCTGTCCGTGCCTGTCGAGCGCTTCGAATAGTCCCTGGGCCAGACCGGGGCGGCACTTCTGCGAAGTGCCCTCCCGCTCCATCCCTTGTCCGGGCAGGATCACCGGACAAACGCTTTTGCGTCTGTCCGGAGCGAACCGGTTGCCGATCCCGCCATCCACATGCGGGGCGACGCTCCGGATCGCGCCGTTAGGCCGATCGATCAATCCAACCCTTTAGGACGATCCAGGCTTTGGACCTCCTGTCGCCCAATCGAGAAGCTCAATCGTGTGCACCACAGGAACTGACGTACCGCCGGCAATCTGAACCATGCATCCAATATTGCCCGCAGCGATCATGTCCGGTTTGACTGTCGCAAGATTGGCGATCTTCCGATCGCGCAATCTGCTCGCAATGTCAGGCTGGAGAATGTTGTAGGTCCCCGCCGAACCGCAACACAAATGGCTCTCGGGCACATCTTTCACCACGAATCCATTCTTGGAAAGCAATTCTTTCGGAAGGCCCGTGATTTTCTGGCCGTGCTGCAGCGAACAAGCCGAGTGATAAGCGACCGTGAGATCGCCTTTCTGGTTGCGATGGATATAGCGAAATGCCCGCGAGATATTCGGTGATATCCTTTGCCAGCGCGGAAATCCGCGCCGCGGGGCCAGCGAAATCGCGGTCCTCGCGCAGCATGAAACCATAGTCCTTGATGACCGTGCCGCAGCCCGATGCCGTGACCAGGATGGCGTCGAGGCCGCCCTGTTCGCGCCTCCTTCTGCCACGCGGCGATGTTGCCGCGCGCCCGCGCCAGCGCGTCGCCGTCCTGCCCGAGGTGATGGGTGAGCGCGCCGCAGCATTGCTCGTCCTTGACGAGCACGACCTCGACGCCATGGCGCGTCAGCAGGTTGATGGCGGCCTGGTTGATGCGCGGCGCCAGCACCTGCTGGGCGCAGCCCTGCAGCAGCGCGACCCGCCCGCGCCGCTCGCCGATGGCCGGAAAGACGCTGCCGCCCGCGGGTCCCGGCGCCGGGAGCACCGTTCGGCGCCAGCGCCAGCATCGCCTTGATCCGCCGCATCAGGCCGGGCGTCGCCGCCGCTTTCGAGACCGGCAGCAGGGCCGCAAAGGGCCGGGCGAGCCGCGCCATGATCATGCTGGCGCGAAACAGTTTTGGCCGTGGCAGCACCCAGGCCAGCACCGCGCGCAGCGCCCGCTCCGGCAGCGGCCGCGAATAATCGCGCTCGATCCGGACCCGCGCCTGATCGACCAGATGCATGTAGTGCACGCCCGACGGACAGGTGGTCATGCAGGCGAGGCAGGACAGGCAGCGGTCGATATGCTTGACCACGTCGGCGGTCGGCGGCTTGTCCTTTTCCAGCATCTCCTTGATCAGATAGATGCGCCCGCGCGGGCTATCGAGCTCGTCGCCGAGCAGCACATAGGTCGGACAGGTCGCGGTGCAGAAGCCGCAATGCACGCAGGCGCGCAGGATCTTGTCGGCTTCCGCGATATCGGGATCGGCCAGTTGCGTGAGCGAGAATTCGGTTTTCATGTCGCTGTTGCCCGCACCATCCGGCCGCGATTGAGGATGATTTTGGGATCGAAGCTGTGGCGCACGCGCTGGCCCAGCGCGGCAACGCCGCCGGCCTGCGGATGGAACACATCGACGTTCCGCCTGATATCTTCGGGTGCCCGGACCAGCATCGCATGGCCGCCGGCCGCCTCGACCTGCTGGCGTATCGGACCGGCGAGCGCGTCCGGCCGCGGCGGCACCGCCGCCCAGATCAGCCCGCCGCCCCAATCGTAGATCACGTCGCCCTGGGACCCGCGCGCCAGAGCCTGGCCGAGCGCGCCACCCGAGGCCGGCGGGCAGACGATCCGCCATACCGGCCACAGCCCGCGCGCGCCGCCGGCGGCGAACGGCTCGACGTCGCGGATCTCAGCCCAGACCGCCGCGGAGGCGTCGTCCTGCAGCATCTCCACCGCGCCGAACGTCGCCAGCGCCTTGCCGAGCGATCCGGCGCGGTCTGCCACCGAAGCCGCGATGCCCTCCAGCCGCAGCAGGGTCACCGCCCGCCCCCCAGCCCCGAGGCGCGCCAGCGCGCCGGTTGAGGAACCGAACACCGAACCCGGCAGGTGCGCCGCGCCCGACACGTCGTAGGGCGAACCGAGCGCTGCGGTCATCGCCCGGTTGGCGGTCGACATCGTCGAGCCCGGCAAGCACCAGCGTGCGCTCGCTCTCGGGCTTCGGCATCACCTTCAGCGTCACTTCGGTCATGACCGCCAGCGTGCCCCACGACCCCGCCAGCAGCTTGCAGAGATCGTAGCCGGTGACGTTCTTCACCACCCTGCCGCCGGTCTTGAAGCTGTCGCCGAAGCCCGACACCGCATGCGCGCCGAGCAGATGATCGCGCGCGCCGCCGGCCTTGATGCGGCGCGGACCGGCGAGCCCGGCGCCGATCATGCCGCCGATGGTGCCGCTGCCGGACACGCCGAGCAGCGCGGACGTGTCCATCGGCTCGAAGGCGAATTGCTGGTTCTTGGAATCGATCAGCGACTGCACGTCGGCCAGCGGCGCGCCTGATTGCACCGTGATGATCAGTTCGTTCGGCTCGTAGGCGGAGACGGCGTTCAGCGCCGACACATCGAGCACGGCATTGGTCGCCATCGGATGGCCGATCGCGCGCTTCGTGCCGTGGCCGATGATCTCGAGCGGCTGCTCGCCGGCGATCGCCGCCGCACCTCGACATCGGCGTCACGACTTCTTCGACGTCTCTGTCGGCGTCATCGTCAGCGCCGTGCAAGCCAGTGTCGCACGCGACGCCGCCTGCGTATGCTTAAAATCTCTGGAAGGAATCGGGAAACGCCAGCCTGCCGGCATGCACATGCATGCGGCCGAGTTCGGCACAGCGATGCAGCGTCGGAAACACCTTTCCGGGATTGAGCAGGCCCTGCGCGTCGAAGGCGCATTTCAGCCGCTGCTGCTGGTTGAGGTCGATTTCGCGAAAACATCTCCGGCATCAGGTCGCGCTTCTCGATGCCGACGCCGTGCTCGCCGGTCAGGACGCCGCCGAACTCGACGCAGGCGCGCAGGATGTCGGCGCCGAAGGCTTCCGCCCGCTCCATCTCGCCCGGCTTGTTGGCATCGTAGAGGATCAGGGGATGCAGATTGCCGTCGCCGGCGTGAAACACGTTGGCGACAGCGCAGATCGTATTTCACCGAGAGGTCGCGGATGCGCGCCAGCGCCTTCGGCAGCGCGCCGCGCGGGATGGTGCCGTCCATGCAGAGATAGTCGGGCGAGATACGGCCGACCGCCGGGAATGCCGCCTTGCGGCCGGCCCAGAACAGATTGCGCTCGGCCTCGGAGGTCGAGATCTGGCAGGTGGTCGAGCCGCAGCCTTGCGCGATCGCCTCGACGCGCTTGATCAGTTCGTCGACCTCGACGGCGGGACCATCGAGCTCGATGATCAAAAGCGCCTCGACGTCGAGCGGATAGCCGGCGTGGACGAAGGCTTCGGCAGCGTGGATCGCGGGCTTGTCCATCATCTCCATGCCGCCGGGAATGATGCCGGCGCCGATGATGCGCGCCACGCATTCGCCGGCCGCCTCGACCTGCGGCGAAGCCGACCATCAGCGCGCGCGCCGTCTCCGGCTTCTGCAGGATCCGCACCGTGATCTCGGTGATGACGCCGAGCAGGCCCTCGGAGCCGGTGATGATGCCCATCAGATCGTAGCCGGAATTCTCCGCGGCCTTGCCGCCGATGCGCAGGATCTCGCCGATCATCAGCACGATCTCGCAGCCGAGCACGTTGTTGGTGGTCATGCCGTATTTCAGGCAATGCACGCCGCCGGAATTTTCCGCGACATTGCCGCCGATCGAGCAGGCGATCTGCGACGACGGATCGGGCGCGTAATAGAAGCCGGCATGCGCCACCGCCTGGCTGATCGCGAGATTGGTGACGCCGGGCTCGGTCACCACCACGCGGTTGTCGAAATCGATCTCGCGGATGCGCTTGAACTTGCCGAGGCCCAGCAGCACGCCGTCGGCCAGCGGCAGCGCGCCGCCCGACAGCGAGGTGCCGGAGCCGCGCGGCACCACCTTGATGCCCTGCTCGTGGCAGTATTTCAGGACTTTCGAGACCTGTTCGGTGGTGTCCGGCAGCACCACGACCATCGGCGGCTGGCGGTAGGCCATCAGGCCATCGGACTCGTAGGGCAGCATTTCGGCGGCGCTGTCGATCACGCCCTCGCCCGGCACGATCGCGCGCAGGGCGGCGACGATGGCGTCACGGCGATCCAGGACCGCCTGATCGGAAGCCGGCATCATGATGGCCATGCGTATCCTCCAGGCCCCGCGAATAACGATTTGTGGTGGCAAATCAAGCACGTCTGCCGGGCTTTGGGTAGGCCATCCAAAGGTCGGATTGCCATGGCCCAACCGATCAGTTCTCTCTGGGGCAAGTCTGCCATGGTGAAACCTGTCAAGGTTTCGTGGCTTGTCCCATGCGAGCGGGCCTGCCACAAGCAAATCCGCCTCTATGACCCGGGAAGAAACGAAGAGCACCACATGAAAACATCGACTTTGAGCGCGCTGGTCGTCGTTACCTCACTGACCGCAGCATCCGGCGCGCTGGCGCAGGACGCCGCCGCCGGCAAGACCTCGTTCAACAAATGCCTGGCCTGCCACGCGATCGGCGAAGGCGCCAAGAACAAGGTCGGCCCGGAGCTGAACGGGCTCGACGGCCGCAAGTCCGGCACCGCCGAGGGCTATTCCTATTCGAACGCCAACAAGAATTCCGGCATCACCTGGGGCAAGGACGTATTCCTCGAATACATCAAGGATCCGAAGGCGAAGATTCCCGGCACCAAGATGGTGTTCGCCGGCATCAAGAACGAGAACGAGGCCAACAACCTCTGGGCCTACGTTTCCTCGTTCGACAAGGACGGCAAGACGAAGTAAGCGCTGCGCTCTTCACCCGCCCCTTGAGGGGCGGGTGCCTAACGCGCCTCATCTAAGCCAGCGTATGCACGATCACCGGCCCGGCCATTGCGGTTGCCGGCCCGGTCAGTAGCGGCGCGAGTTCGTGCTCGATCCACGCCAGCGCGCGCTTGTTGGATTCCTCGGCGGCCGCAAAATTGTTGAACAGGCTGATCGCGATCACCGTGTCGTCCGGCGCATAGACCACGTAATAGCCCATGAAGCCGTCGACCGCGCTGATGATCGGGAATGGCGCCTTCCTTGATCCTGCGTGTGAGCTCTTCGGCCTTGCCGGCCTTGGCCTTGCCCTGACGAATGGCGGCGTACATGGCGCTCTCCCTCGAAGGTCGGCTGCCCGATTTCGCAACTCCCGAGCTTGATCCCTGGCGGGACGAGCAGCGGAATCCCGCACGCCGCGATCGTATCCCATCCGGGACCGTCAAGCCACGCGTGTGTCGCCGAGGCTCTTAACAAGCGCCTCAACGGGCCGCGGCTTCGGTGCCAGGCGCCATCGCCGAAACCATCGCCTCGACCTCGGCGATGACGAGATCGGACGCCGCGTTCTGGACCATGTGGCCGACATCAGGCAGCACGATCAGCTTGACGTTCGGCGCGGCGGTCGCGAACGGGCGCGAGTGGATGTTGGTCGACACCGTCCTGTCGACATCGCCGGTGATGATGGTGACCGGCGCCTTGATCTCGGCATAGCGCGGCGCCTGCGCGGCGACCGCCGCCTTCAGCGTCACCAGGTCGTGCGCATTGGCGATGAATTCGCGCGGCCGCAGCAACAGCGGCGTGCCGGTGTTTTTGACGAACCCGTCCGGCATCGCCTGCGGCTGGAACACGCTCCGCGCGCCCGGCTCGGCCAGCAGCAGGCCGAGCGGCAGCGTGATGGTGTGGGCCAGTAGCGGGCCGATCACCGGGGTGGCGATCAGTCGGTTGTAGCGCCCGACACCGCCGGGCCACGGATAGGCCACCGGCGCCAGCATCACCAGGCCCGCGACGGAAGCGGGGTAATCCAGCGCGATACGCGCGCCCAGCTGCACCGGCCCAGGAATGCACCACGAAGATCGCACTGCGGACGCCGAGCTTGCCCAGCGCCTCCTCGATCATGCGGGCCTGAATTTCGGGGGTCGAGTCCTCGACGCGATCGCGGGTGCTCCAGCCATGCCCGGGCCGGTCGATCAGGATCACGCGATGCTTTCGGGCCAGGCGCTCGCCGACCGGCTGCCGCATCACCTCCAGATTGGAGCTTGCGCCATGGATCATCACGATCGGCGGCCCGGCCGCCTGACGCGGTCCGATGTCGAGAATATGGAGGGTGCCCCCTGCCACCTCGATCATCCTGCCCCGGGCGGGATGGTCCCGCTCGCTCAGGAAAACGCCGGCTTGCGTGACCAGCGCCAGCACCGCCAGCGCCGCCACGAAAATCACCACCAACATCGAGGATTTCCGGCCAATTTTCTGCACCAGCGAGCTACGGCCCGGATCGGCGCCGGTTTCGGAGGTTGTCCACAGGGGTCCCGTTCTGTGGATAGCGGGGTCATAATGCCGTCATTGGCAACTTTATACAGTGGCACTGACACTTTCGCCATTTGTGCGCGCGCCTCATGAGCGGGTAGCCGGGGGCCTGCGCAATACCCGACATCCACAGGAGCAGGGACTCACTACAAATTGTTCCAGCGTAATCTCGGAGAAGTACCCATGATTTCCGACGCAAGCGAAGCCGCCATCGATCAGATCGTAGCGAGTTGCAATGGCGACATTCGCGGCGCCCTCAAGGCGTTGTTGCGTGTCAACGAGCAGCTTGAAGCGGAATTGGCGCAGTTCTACGCGGCTGTTGGCCTCGACGGCATGGCCCGCGGCAGCAACGCCGTGCATTAAGCCTTTATTGGGTCGACGCGTTTGTCGACGCGAACCGGCTTGAAAACGGCTTAATCGGATTTTTTCTCGTCATCCTGCGTGGTTGCGGGCGGCTCTCCCATCGCCGGGCAACTGGGGATGGTCGAACGGGCCAGCTTGCGCGAAAGCGCAGGTTACGGTCGCGACGACTAACGCGCCGGCCACCGCGATTCCATTGATTTGAGCGCATCTGGCGCGAAGCCGGCGCTGCTTCGGGCCGGATCAGGCACGCTTCAGATATCGCGGCCTTCGACCTTTTCGGTCAGCGTCTTGACCAGTTCCGGCACCTTTTCGAGATGCGGATTGACCGCCAGCGCCTTGCGGAACGCTTCGAGCGCGCGCCTTTCGTCGCCGATTTCCTGCATGATCATGCCGAGGCCAGCCAGCGCACCGAAATGCCGGGGCTCGCGGATCAGCACCTGCCGGATGTCCTCCAGCGAATGGGTGTAGTCGTTCTTCAGGTAATAGAGCGTCGCGCGCCGGTTCCAGGCCTCGACATAGTCGGGGCGCAGCTTGATGACGGCATCGAGCAGCTTCAGCGCGACATCGACCTTCTGCGCTTCCATCGCGGCCTTGGCACGCAGCATCAGCAGCGCAGCCGTGTCGCTCGGGGTCTGCATCCACAGCGCCCAGATCCGCGCCTCGACATGCTTGGCGCTGGCTTCATCGGGGGCGGCCTTCAGCGCGCCGAACAGGAAATCCAGCCCGCGGGTGCGATCGGCGCCGACCTTCGGCAGCTTGCTCGGGGCTTCCGGCAATTTCTTCTGGGCTTTCGGCGGGGGAACGACCTGGGCGTTGTTCTGCGCGTAGGCCGGCACGGCTGCCAGGACAGCAGCGGCTACGACGGCTGTCACCAAGATCCGGCAGTTACGGTCGCCCGGGAATCTGAAAACCATGCATCAAGTCTAGACGTACAAAATCGCGCCGCAAGAGCAGCGCGTCGTCAAAGACTTGTGAAACGTGGAAAAAAGCCGCGGCGCCAGCAAGCTGCTGGGGCTTAGCCCTGACGGGCCTTGAAGCGGCGCTGCACCTTGTTGATCACGTAAACCCGGCCCTTGCGGCGGACCAGACGGTTGTTGCGGTGACGACCGCGCAGCGATTTCAAGCGAGTTACGGACCTTCATGGGACAATCCTGATGCTTTGAAAGGCCGTGTTGAAGGCCGAACCTGAGCTACCCGAAAGTGGCAAAATGGGATTTGTCCCGAAAGCGGCCAACCGCCCGGGACGGGGCGGTTTCTAAGCCATCCCACGGCCGGATGTCAATGAACCCCTTGCGGGTGCGGGGTGACCCGTCGCGGCTCCACCGTTATGGAACTGATTCCAAGCGATTTTTTGCAACGAACTGCGCCAAATAGCCCCAAATTTTTGGACCCGAAGCAGCCCCGGCGCCGTATATGAAGAATCAGCCCTGAGCGCCATTCGCCAGAGCGCCTCTCAAGAGATCGGAACCCATTTCGGCATGACGACCGCCCGCCGGCCGACAGCAAGAGCTGCGGTACTCGACACCGACGCCTTGCCCGTCCCGCTCGCGGGATCCCGCATTTCGCTGCCTGCGGGGGTGCGGCCGTTCAAGCTCAATTGGCCCTACATCATCGTCATCGGCGCTTATCACGCCCTCGCCGTGCTGGCGTTCATGCCCGGCTATTTCAGCTGGAGCGGCCTCGTCGTGGCGATCCTCGGCACCCATCTGTGCGGGCTGTTCGGCATCAACCTTTGCTACCACCGGCTGCTCACCCATCGCGGGCTGAAATGTCCGAAATGGCTCGAGCACGCGATGGTCGTCATCGCGATGTCCTGCCTGCAGGAGACCCCTGCGCGCTGGGTCGCGATCCACCGCCGGCATCACCAGTTCGCCGACGACCAGCCCGACCCGCATACGCCGCTGGCCGGTTTCTTCTGGAGCCACATCGGCTGGATCCTGGTGCATCAGCCGGAATTGTCGCGGCTCGGAATCTACGAGCGCTACGCCAAGGACATTCTGCGCGACAAATTCTACGTCGCGCTCGAACGCCACAACTGGCTGGTCTGGATCAATCTGCTGCAGATGCCGCTGTTCTTTGCCGCGGGCTTTTCCGCCGGATGGCTGTTCGGCCAGACGCCCGCCGATGCGGCGACGACCGGTCTCAGCATCCTGCTGTTCGGCGTGTTCGTGCGCACGGTGCTGGTCTGGCACATCACCTGGGCGATCAATTCGGTGACCCATGTGTGGGGCTATCGCAACTACGAGACCGACGAGGACAGCCGCAACAACCTCGTCGTCGGGCTGATCTCCAACGGCGAAGGCTGGCACAACAACCACCACGCCGATCCGCGCTCGGCGCGGCACGGCCATCGCTGGTGGGAGATCGACAACACCTGGCTGACGATCCGGCTTCTGGCCTTGGTCGGTCTCGCCAAGGACGTCGTGCCGCCGAGCGCGCACCTTGCGAAGCAGGCGACGGGCAGCAAGCTGACGACCCGCGGCGCCACGGGCGTGCCTGAATAGGCCACGGGCGGGGCCCCAATTCAAAATTGCGAAAACAACCCCATGCAAAGTAGAAAAATCGCCGGTTTACGGTAACAAGATACCGTCATGGTCCGGACCACGTGCAGCCGAGCCCTGCCACCGTGGCGCAATGACCGCCGCCGGGTTCTTTCCGCCTCAAGCCGAAGAAGCCGGGAACGTAACCCGGTCTCGTTGCTTGTCACGCGCTCACATTCTTACCATTGGAGAGATCATGATCCGCCGTTTCATCGGAATTGCCGTCGTTGCCGCCAGCGTGGCGCTGCCATTTGCCGCCCAGGCGCAGGGCGTCCCCGGAGGCGTCGAGCGAGGCTCGCGCGAGGGCGAACGGGCGGCGGGTCCGGTCGGCGCGATCGTCGGGGGTGTCATCGGTGGTGTCGTCGGCGGCGTGAACGGCGTCCTGGGCGTCGACGAGCGTCCGCGTTTTCGCAGCTACGTCGTCGAACAGCGGCGCCCGTCTTATCAGTATCGCGAAGATCTGCGGATCGGCGCCGTCCTGCCGGAAGAAGGCGTCACCTACTACGACGTCCCGCAAGAATATGGCGTTCGCGACTACCGCTACACGGTGGTCAACGGCCGCACGGTTCTGGTCGAGCCGCGCAGCCGAAGGATCGTCGAAATCGTCGAATAAAAACGTACCGCGTGACGGATCAAGGGCCACCTTTCGAGGTGGCCCTTTTTTGTTAGTGCGTGCGAGTAACCGGAAACAAATCCGGTATTGGGGTTACTGCAGTCCAGCACTGTCAGGCGCCATCGGCCCGGCGCAGCGTGATCCGCGTCAATTCAGAGGGGCGACCGAGCCGCAGCGCGAAGCCGGGCCACAGCGCGGTGCCGTTGTTGACATAAAGCGTCATCCCGCCGACGTCGTAACGGCCGGAAACGTAGCCCGCATTGGCACGCGCGGCCAGGCGGTCGATACCCCGGATCAATCCGCCGTGCGTATGCCCGGACAGTTGCAGCGCCACGCCGAGCTTCGCGGCGTGCCGCGCGTCGCTCGGCTGGTGATCGAGCAGGATGACGGGGGCGCCGGCGGGAGCAGCTTCGAGAACCGCTGCGAGGTCACGGACGGGATGTCCATTGTGGCGCGATGCGCGGTCGGTGATCCCGGCGATAACGAGCTTTGCGCCGTCGCGATCGAGCACGATGTGCCTGTTCTCGAGCGACCGCAGACCCAACGCAGCATAGCGCGCCATCCATATGCCGTAGCCGAAAATATACTCGTGATTGCCTGATATCACGTGGACGCCGTCGGTCGCCTGCAGGTCTTGCAGCGGCTCGACGTCGGCCTGCCGCGCTTCAGGCGTCCCGTCGATCAGATCGCCCGTAATCGCGATCAGGTCTACGGCGAGCTTATTCGATCGCTCGACGACGGCGCGCGCCCATGATTGGGGAAACAGCCGGCTGATGTGAAGATCGGTTAGTTGCAAGATGGTGTAACCATCGAATTGTCGCGGCAGCCCGCTGACGCCGACCTCGATATCCCTGAGCGGGGGCACGCGGATGGCCTGCTGGACGCCGACCGCGGCGGCCAGCATGGCAAACGCGGCCAATCCATAGCGAACGCCGTCGGGAGCGCCCACGATGCCGCCGTGGATCAGAGCGGCCGAGAGCAGCCCGATGTCGAGCACCAGTTGCAGCAACGCCAGCAGGACGGCCGTGCCGAACGCCCAGTTGAAGAGAATGACCACCGGACGCGGAAACTCCGGAGAGAATACCGAGCCCGACGAAAGCTTGTTCCATCGATGAAACTGCAGCGCGACCAGCACGAGCGCCGCCACCGCGGCCTTAATCGAAAGCGGCAGCTCCAGCGGCCAGATGAAGCGGGTCAGGATCAGGACATAGACCAGACCGAAAATGAGTTGGGGAATCGGTTCGCTCCGGATTTGGATCGGTGCAGCTGTCTACACGAACTGTGGCGCTATCTCGACTTGAATTCGCTTCGGCCAAGACAACGCGCAGGCGGTTTCGTCACGCAGTCCGCGGTGTCACATGGCTGCGCTTATGCTGAGACATAAATAGGCATTCTTCGGCGCGCGCATGGCCGAGGCAGCTCCCGCCAAAATATAGAAAACATTCCCTGCAAAGCAGCGAGGGCCCGGAGCGGGTCAGTGCTCGGCGTCCTCCGGGATATCATCCGGGAACGCGCCGAGCCTGGCGATCATTTTGTCGGCATGAGGTCCGTCGTCCACGGCTTCGGTCAATTCGAAGAACAACGTCTTGTACGATACAAAGATGACACCGGCGCCTTTCAACCTCTCCACGGCCGCGTCGGTGCGGCTGGCGGACGAAAACAGCAATTCCTCGACGGCGAAGACATCGAACCCGAGATCGAGCAGGCCAAGGCACGACTGCAGTACGCACACATCGGTTTCACAGCCCGCGACAACGATCTGCTTCTTGTTCAGGCGCTTGAGGTAGCTGCGAATTGGCTTCTCCTTCGTGAGATCGAAGAAGCTCTTCTCGAATGACTTTGCGGCGCTGCCGAGCGTTGCCGTGACACCCGCCGGCACCGCGCCCTTTCGGTCAACCGGGCGCTCGAGCGTGACGATCGTCGGAATCCGCATATAGGCGAGCAGGCGCGCGAAGCTTCCCATGTTCCTGCCCAGCCGCGCGCGGCTGCGCGGCTCGAGTTGCGCCAAGAAGTAATCCTGATAGTCGATGATCGCGCCACAACACTGATCGCCGAGGATGCGCTTGGTGCCTGTCATGGCGCGACGATAGTTCATTCGCCGCTGTTCGACCAGAGAAGGGCGAACGAGCAACCGCGGCTATGCCGCTGCAAGCGGCGCGAATACCTCTCACGCCGGAGCGTCGAGTCGCGACGTATCGATTGAACTGCACCGTAACTCCTGCGTCCAGATCCTTCTCAGTCCGTCATCTCCAGCTCGAGCCGGGCATCTTTCTTGCTTTTTGCTTCCGATATTTCGATACAGACTTTCTCACCCAGGGCGTTGAGATAGCCGAACAAACGGTCGTAGGTGTAACCGGCAAAATGCCCGCGCAAGAGTTTTGACACATCCGGTTGAGCCGGGCCGAGCAGCGACGCGGCCTTGGCCTGGGTCAGGCCCTTTGATTTGATCCGGGCGGCAATGCGCAGGACAATATCCGCCTTGATGGAGTGTTCGGCAGCATTGGGAATACCGATATCCGCGAACACATTGCCGCTGCTCTTTGTGACTCTGACTGTTTTTTTCATTCTCGCTCCGCCAACCCGCACTCACATACCCCGGCAGGAGTTCACATCACTGTACCAACCATCTAAGGCACTCGATCTTCTCGATTCTCTTGGTTCGGACAGGACTCGACCCGAGCATCATAAGACCTTATCACGTAATTTATATATCACGACTTTGACGGCATCTTCTCTGTCCGTTGATCTTCCGGCAAGAGCGCGCTCGAAACCTGTTACCGTCGAAATCAGCCACGATCTCCAGAAACGCCGGCGCACTTGAAACCCTTCAGCGGTTTGGCGTCGGCATGTTTGCCGCCCTTCAGAGCGGTTCGAAGCGCGAACGCGAGGCAATATTTGACCTCATCGGGGAATTCGCTCAGATCCTCTGCGAGGTGCCGATGAATTCCAGCGTTGCATCATTTTTGCTCATCGTTCCGATGAATATAGAGTATCCTTCCTTATATATCGATCAATGTCAATCTTGCAGTCCGCGGGTTGAAACACGACAACCTCATGCCGAGGAGCGAGCGACGCGAGCGTCTCGAAGCATCGACAGCAAGCGAAACACATATCTCCCATCGCCGGTACTAATTCGGAAACTCCACCATCGCCTCGCCGGTCGCGACCTTCTCGCCGGCCTGGTTCTTCACCATGACGTCGATCAGCACCCAGCGCGAATTCTTGCGTCACCTGCTTCGACTTGATGATTCCGGTGGGCTGGATGGTGTCGCCGGGCTTCACCGGCTTGACCCATCGCGTTTCCAGCCGGCGGTGGATCGCGCCCGCGGGATAGGCCCAGTCGGTCAGCATGCGCGAGATCAGCCCGAAATTGTTCATGCCGTGCATGATGATGCCGCCGAAATTGGTCTTGCCGAAATTGCCCTTCATGTAGTCGTCGTCGAGATGCAGCGGGTTGTAGTCGAGCGAGGCATCGCAGAACAGGCGGATGGATTCGCGGCTGACCGCGAATGTCGGGCCCGTCGATGCCGTCGCCGGCGTTGAGACTTTCGAACGTCGTGGTCATGGCGCCCTCCCCTCATACCGGCCGGATCGTCCAGCCGCGGCCGGAGCAGATCACCTCGCCGCGCTGGTTGAAGAAGACGTTGTCGTGCACCACGAACAGCCGCTCGCGCTTGATGAACTTGTCGAGCGCGCGGGCCTGCAGGGTGATGACGTCGTTGGGCCGTGCCGGAATGTTGTAGCTCCAGGACTGCCCGGCATTGACGGTGCCCGGCGAGCGCATCCAGTCGTCCGCCGGCGTGCAGGAGAACATCAGCAGGATATGGATCGAGGGCGGCGCGATCAGCCCGCCATAGCGGGTGGTCTTGGCGTAGGCTTCGTCGAAATAGATCGGATGATCCTCGCCGACCGATTTGCAGTAGAGTTCGATCGCTTCTTTGGTCAGCGTGTAGGGAATGGTCTGTGCGCGGCTCGCCGGGAACGATGTCGTCCCAGACCTTGCGCAGATTGGCGTCTTTCCAGAAATCGGTCTCGAAGGCCTCCGTGCCTTCAGACGAGACTTTGGCCATGCCACGCTCCCAGTTATTGTTCTTTTGCTTCTGCCGCCTTGCGGAATTTGTTATATAGTATAATCAATTTTCCAGATCCAAAAATCAACGCCGGGGAAACACACATGCCCAAGCTCAAGCTGCCCGATATCGAAAAAGTCGTTGCGATCGACATCCACACCCATGCGGAAGAGCCCTGCGGCATGCATGGCGACGACGGCTATGACGATTTCCAGGAGCAGCATGGCCGACTATTTCAAGTCGCCGCACAAGCATCCGCCGACCGTGCCGGAGACCGCGGCCTATTACCGCTCGAAGAACATCGCGGCCGTGATCTTCCCGGTCGACGCCGAGCGCGAGACCGGTTTCCGCCGCTACAACAATTACGAAATGCTGGAAGTCGCGTCCGACAATCTCGACGTCCTGATCCCCTTCGTCTCGATCGATCCGCACAAGGGCAAGCTCGGCGTGCGCGAGGCGCGCAAGCTGATCGAGGAATACGGCGTCCGCGGCTTCAAATTCCATCCGACCATGCAGGGCTTCTACGCCAACGACCGCATGGCCTATCCGCTCTATGAAGCGATCAACGACGGCGGCGCGATCGCGCTGTTCCACACCGGACAGACCGGCGTCGGCAGCGGCATGCCCGGCGGCATGGGGATGCGGCTGAAATATTCCAACCCGATGTACATGGACGACGTGGCGGCGGATTTCCCCGACCTCAAGATCATCCTCGCGCATCCCTCCTTCCCCTGGCAGGAAGAGGCGCTGTCGGTCGCGACCCACAAGCCGAACGTCTATATCGACCTCTCCGGCTGGTCGCCGAAATATTTTCCGCCGATCCTGGTGCGCTACATCAACTCGATCCTGCAGGACAAGATGCTGTTCGGCTCGGACTGGCCGGTGATCACGCCGGACCGCTGGCTGGCGGATTTTGCAAAACTCGATATCCGCGAGGAGATCCGGCCGAAGGTGTTGAAGGCCAACGCGCGGAAGATTTTGGGGATCTGAAGCGGTCTGCGTTCCCGGACGGCAATGCCGCGCGTCATGCGACGCACCGCGTCCGGGAAACGAGAGTGAGTTAGCGGGAAGGAAACGCCATGACCATCAAAGCCGTTGTCTTCGACGCCTATGGCACACTGTACGACGTCCAGTCGGTGGCTGACGTCACCGAGGACGCGTTTCCCGGGTATGGCGCAATCATCACCCAGGTCTGGCGCATCAAGCAGCTCGAATACACCTGGCTGCGCTCGCTGATGCGGCGCTACGAGGATTTTGCGGTCGTGACGCGCGACGCGCTGGCCTACACGCTCGGCAGCCTTGGGCTGGAATATGACGACGACACGTTCGCGCGCATCATCGACAAATATCTGCATCTCGATCTCTATCCGGATGCGCTCGCCGCGCTGTCGGCGATGAAGGACCGCAAGCTTGCGATCCTGTCCAACGGCAGCCCCGACATGCTGGATGCGCTGGTGCGCAACAGCGGGCTCGACCGGTTGCTCGATGCGGTCATCAGCGTCGACGCCAAAAAGACGTTCAAGCCGAGCCCCGAAGCGTACATGCTGATCGAGGAAGTGCTGCACGTGCCGCCGGCAGAGGTGCTGTTCATCTCCTCCAATCCATGGGACGCCTGCGGCGCCAAGGCGTTCGGACTCAACGTCGCCTGGATCGAGCGGGTGACGCCGGAAAAGATGGCGCTGGCCTGCCTCGAAAGCGAGACGCTGCCGCCATTGACGATGTTTTGGGCGTTGCGTACCCAGATGGATGAACTCGGCGTCGTCCCCGATCACCGGATCCACGGCCTCGCCGAACTGCCCGCGCTGCTGTCTGCATAAGGTCCTGAAATGAGTCTCGAGTCCGTCCGCGCCTTCTTCGCCGAGAAGGCGCCCGATATTGCCGTGATCGAATCCCAGATGAGTTCCGCCACCGTCGCGCTGGCCGCCGAAGCCTACGGCGTCGAGCCCGCGCGTATCGCCAAGACATTGTCCCTGCGCGTCGGCGATCGCGTCGTGCTGATCGTGGCCGCGGGCACCTCGCGGATGGACAACAAGAAGGTGAAGGCGCTGTTCGGCGTCAAGCCGAAGATGCTCGGGCTCGACGAGGTCGCCGAGATCACCGGGCACGAGGTTGGCGGCGTCTGTCCGTTCGGACTGAAGACGCCGCTGCCGGTCTATTGCGACGTGTCGCTGAAGGCGTTCGACATCGTGGTGCCGGCCGCGGGCTCGACCCACAGCGCGGTGAAGATCACGCCCGCGCGCATGGCCGAACTGACGTCGGCCGAGTGGGTCGACGTCTGCGAACTCAGGCCCGCACCGGAAGCTCCGGCCTATTCATCTTCCTCATAATTGGGCTTCGGTCCGTAATACGGCTGCGGCTGCATCGCTTGCGGCTGCTGCATCTGTTGCGGCGCGCGACCGCGCGGCGCCACCTGCTGTCCCCGCGGCGGCGGCAGGCGGCTGGCCTGCTGCTGCTCGGCGCTCGATTCGAACACCGCGCGGCAACCATTGGAGAGCTGCGGCGTGTTCTGCCGCAGGCACGCGACGATGCGGCTGACATCCGGCACCTCGCTGCCACAGAGACGCCAGACATCGGGCGTGCAGGCCATCTGCTGTTCCCAGGTTCCGCGATATTCTTGCGACGATGCGGGCGCGATCATGGCTGTTCCTGACGATCGCGATGGCAAGGCCGAGGACAATCCGCTGCGTTGGCATGGATGAGGTCCCTTCTTTTTCGATTTGCAAAGGCGCGGAACTCCGCGCGGCGATGGGCATCAAGCCTGCCGAATGAATGCGGCCACGCGACGTTGGTGCAAACAAAAAAATGTGAAGCGGGTTCCGCGAGTTTTGACGCGTTTTCTTCACGCGAACCGGTTTACGCTCACTCCACCTTGCCGATCTTCTTCACCGCCGCGACCAGCCGCGCGCTGTCTTCCGCGACGAATTTTGAAAACTCCGGCGCGTCCTGATAGGCGACGGGGCTGCCCGCGGTCTCGAAAGTCTTGACCACCTCGGGGGCTTTCACCGCCTGCGCCATCGCCTCGCGCAGTTGCGTCATGATCGGCGCCGGCAACGCCGCCTGCGCGAACAGTCCGGCCCAGATGTAGAACTCGACATCCTTGTAGCCGAGCTCCTTGAACGTCGGCAGGTCGGGAAAACTCTTGACGCGCTCGGCGCCCCAGTTGGCGAGCACGCGCATCTTGCCGTCGTCGACCTGCTGCTTCAGCGTCCCCGGCGCCGACGCCACCGCCTGCACGGTGCCGCTCAGCAGCGCGGTCAGCGCCGGGCCGGCGCCGCGGAACGGCACGTGCAGCAGCTTGATGCCGGCGCTCGCCGCAAACATTTCCATCGCCACATGCAGCGTGCCGTAGGGACCGGACGAGCCGTAGGGAATTTCTCCGGGACGTTTTTTGGCGTCGTCGACGAATTCCTGCAGCGTCTTCCACGGCGCCGATGCCGGCACCGCCAGCAGCGTCGGATCGGCCAGCACGCGCGCGACCGGCGCGAACTGCGAGACTTCATAGGCGACCGGCCGATCGAACAAACGATCCGCTTCCGGCAATACGGCAAGCGAGGACAGCGTCATCAGCAGCGTGTGGCCGTCGGGCTCGGCGCGCGCCGCCGCCGCATTGCCGACCGAACCGCCGCCACCGCCGGCACGGTTGTCGACGACGACAGGCTTGCCGAGAATCCGCTCCAGCGCCAGCGCCACGGGGCGCGCCGCGAGATCGGCCTGGCCGCCGGGCGGGAACGGCACGATCATGGTGATGTTGCGCGAGGGGTATGGGGCTTGCGCGAAGGCGATGTCGGAGAGCGCGGTTGTAGCCAGCGGCAGCGCGGCGGCGGCCTTGAGAAGTTCGCGGCGGTTCATGGATGAATGCCTCCCGGATTGTTTTCGTTGTTGGAGGCAGCGTAGCGTCAAATCGTAGGGTGGGCAAAGCGAAGCGTGCCCACCATCTCAGCAGCGGAATCGGTGACCAGGCGGTGGGCACGTCGCTGCGCTCCTCTGCCCACCCTACGAGACTTGTTTCCGCTTCTTCGTCTTCGCGAACTGCTTCGTCAGAAACTCCGCCAGCACCTCGACGCGCGCGGGGCGCGGGCCGCCGGGCGGCGTTACCAGATGCACGGCGCCTTCGGGCTGGTGCCAGCCTTTCAGGATCACCTCGACCTCGCCGGACGCGATGGCGTCGCCGACGATGAAGTCGGGCAGATCGGCGATGCCCAATCCCGCGATCACCGACGGCAGCAGCGCCTCGCCATTGTTGACGCGGAGCTGGCCCGCGGGACGAACGCTGGCCTGCTCGCCGGCCGCGTTGGTGTAGTGCCAGACGCCCGCCGTGGAGAGATAGGCGTAGCCGAAGCATTTGTGCTGCGCGAGGTGCATCGGATGCGTCGGCCTGCCGTGCTGTTTCAGATAGGACGGCGCGGCCACGGTGAAGCGCGGCATCGCGCACAGCCGCCGCGCGATCAGCGACGAATCCGGCAGCCGCGCGATGCGCAGGCCGGCATCAAAGCCCTCGCCGATCAGATCGACCGTCGCGTCGCTCAGATGAAGATCGATCGAGACTTCCGGGTAGGCGCGAGAAACTCCGGCAGCAGCGGCGCGACGGCTTTGACGCCAAACGTCATCGGCACGGCAAGGCGCACCAGCCCGCGCGGCGCCGTCGATTGCGACAGCGCCTCGTTCTCGGCGTCCTCGCCGTCGGCCAAGCAGGCGCGCCGCGCGCTCGGCGAGCTTTTGGCCGGCGTCGGTCAGCGCCAGCCGCCGCGAGGTGCGGTTGAACAGCCGCGCGCCGAGCCGCTGCTCCAGCCGGCTGACCGCCTTGGACACCGTGGCCTTGGACAGCGCCAGCTCGCCGGCGGCCGCCACAAACGACCGTAATTCCGCGACTTTCGCGAAAATCGCCAGCGCCTCGAAATCCGGGAGTTTTGACATGGGCGGCGCCTCAAGGCTCTCTTTTGGAAACAATGGGTTTCAATAGTTTCTATTTCTATACCACGCCGCACGGCATATCCAATGGCCATCGAAATGCAGGCAACGGAGAAATCCAATGATTGAACTCAGGCCCTTTGCAAAACTCGGCGGCGCCGATCACGGCTGGCTGAAGGCAAAGCACCACTTCTCGTTCGGCAGCCACTACGACCCTGACAATATGGGCCACGGCTCGCTTGCGGGTGTGGAACGACGACGAGATCGCGCCGAACACCGGCTTTCCCGCCCATCCCCACGCCAACATGGAGATCATCACCTATGTCCGCGAAGGCGCGATCACGCATCAGGACTCGCTCGGCAACAAGGGCCGCACCGAGGCCGGCGACGTGCAGGTGATGAGCGCCGGCAGCGGCATCCGCCACTCCGAGTACAATCTGGAACCGTCGAAGACGAAGATCTTCCAGATCTGGATCGAGCCGACGACGAAGGGCGGCCAGCCGACCTGGGGCGCAAAACCGTTCCCGAAGTCGGACCGCTCCGGCAAGCTCGTCACCATCGCCAGCGGGATCGAAGGCGACAGCGATGCGTTGCCGATCCGGGCCGATGCGCGGGTGCTCGCCACCACGCTGAAGGCCGGCGAGAGCGCGGAATACGACGCGAGCAAGTCGCGGCATCTCTATCTGGTGCCGGCGGCCGGCAGCATCGAAGTCAACGGCGTGCGCGTCAATGCCCGTGACGGCGCTGCGATCCGCAACGAGGCGAAGCTGACGATCACCGCGCTGGAGGATTCCGAACTGGTGCTGGTCGACGCGGCGTAGCGCCAACGCACTCACCGACCGTCATGGCCGGGCTTGACCCGGCCATCCACGCCTTCGCAAGACGTATCTCGCAAGGCGATGGATTGCCGGGTCAAGCCCGGCATGACGACCGTCAATTCTCGAACAACACTCACATCCAAACCCAAAGGAGAGCCATCATGGCCAAAGTACTCGTGCTCTATTATTCCGCCTACGGTCACATCGAGGCGATGGCGAATGCGGTCGCGGCAGGCGCGCGCGAAGCCGGCGCGACCGTCGATATCAAGCGCGTGCCGGAACTGGTGCCCGACGAGGTCGCCAAGGCCTCGTACTACAAGCTCGACCAGGCCGCGCCGGTCGCCAAGATCGAGGATCTCGCGAACTATGACGCGATCATCGTCGGCACCGGCACCCGCTTCGGCCGGATGGCGTCGCAGATGGCGAACTTCCTCGACCAGGCCGGCGGGCTGTGGGCCAAGGGCGCACTGCACGGCAAGGTCGGCGGCGCCTTCACCTCCACGGCGACCCAGCACGGCGGGCAGGAAACCACGCTGTTCTCCGTGATCACCAACCTGCTGCATTTCGGCATGACCATCGTCGGCCTCAACTACGGCTTTGCCGGACAGATGAAGCTCGACGAAGTCACCGGCGGCTCGCCCTACGGCGCCACCACGATCACCGGCGGCGACGGCAGCCGGCAGCCCAGCGAGAACGAACTCGCCGGTGCGCGCTACCAGGGACGCGTGATCGCGGAAACCGCCAACAAGCTGCATGGCTGATGCGACGAGGGCGGCAATCTCCGCCGAGATTGCCGCCCTATCTATCGTCGAGGGACGACTGCGATCATGAATTCGTGGTAGGCCTTCTGCCTTCGGCAGCGGCGACACGCGGAGTTTTGGTATGAGCAATAATTCGCAAACCACGTGGCCGGAATTGCCGACCGCGGCGTGGCGTGACACCTGCGCGACGGTCCAACTCTGGACCCAGATCGTCGGCAAGATCCGGCTGACCAAATCACCGTGGCTGAATCATTCCTGGCATGTGACGCTCTACGTCACGCCGCGCGGATTGACGACGTCGCCGGTGCCGGACGGTGCGCGGACATTTCAAATCGATTTCGATTTCGTGGATCATCGCTTGCGCATCGCGACCAGCGACGGCGCGCACCGGGACTTTGCGCTGCCGGGTCACTCCGTCGCCAGCTTCCATGCCGCCACGCTGGCCGCGCTTGCCGAACTCGGCATTGCCGTTGCGATCGACGAGATGCCGAACGAACTGCCCGATCCGGTAAAATTCTCCGAAGACACCGCGCACGCGTCCTACGATGCCGACGCCGTCGGGCGCTTCCTGCAAATCCTCGTCAATAGCGACCGCGTCTTCAAGCAGTTCCGCACCGGCTTCCTCGGCAAGGCAAGCCCGGTGCATTTCTTCTGGGGCAGTTTCGATCTCGCGGTGACGCGCTTCTCGGGTCGTCGCGCGCCGCGCCATCCCGGCGGCGTGCCGTATTTGCCCGACGCGGTCGCCCATGAGGCCTATTCGCACGAAGTCTCCAGCGCCGGCTTCTGGCCGGGCAGCGGCGCGATCGATTATCCCGCATTCTATTGCTATGCCTATCCCGAGCCGCCGGGTTTTCGCGCGGCGAAGGTGCGACCGGAGGCGGCGTTCTTCAGCGAAGCGCTCGGCGAATTCATCCTGCCCTACGACGCCGTACGAACGGCTGCCGATCCCGACAAGATGCTGCTCGATTTCCTGCAGAGCACCTACGAAGCCGCGGCCGTCGCAGCGAAGTGGGATCGCGACGCGCTGGAATGCGATCCGGGCAGGCCGGGCGTGGTGCGGCAGATTTGATTTGGGTTCGTAGGGTGGGCAAAGCGCAGCGTGCCCACCATCAATCGCGCGGGAGATGATGGGTTCGCGACGCTCAGCCCACCCTACGAATTAAAAACCGCAGCTAGTGCCGCGATTCCGGCTTCACGATCGTCTGCCGCACCTCCGCGCCGCAGTCGGCGCATTCATAGGTGAAGTCGATCTTCGCCATGCTCCAGTGCGGCTCGACATCGCGCACATACATCGGAAGCCCGACGCAGCTCGGACAGATGACGAAGGCAGGTTCGATATCATCGTGCTGATGGATATAGGCTGGCATGTCGGCTCTTCCCCGGAAAAACATTCAAGAAAGCATTCACCGCTCGTCCCTGACGCGGCGCGAAGCATACGCCTCCGCCGCGCGGGCGATCATGAACTCTCGCGAACACAGGAGGAACGTCCGCACAATCCTGATACGTGTTGCATGCCTGCACAGCCGTGGCTTCACGGCCACAAGGCCTCAATTTCCCCCAGCAGGACAGCGGCTTACCGGGTGCGCGTTTCATCCGAACATCGAGCCCCGGACAGCTACGCACGGCAGGCACCACATGATCGCGCCGCACGTCTTGCAAAGCATTCCCGTGGTTAACCCGGCGGATTCGAGCGTGCGATTGTCCGTGATGGCAGCATTTTCGACCGCGGATCGTGCTTAATCCGTGCCGTTAACCCTGAACCCATTGCCGAAGCGGACGTCCTTATTCCAGAGACCAAAATCTAGTGCTCAGCCAGACCTTGCGTTATCTCCTATCCGGCAGCCGCGTCCGCGCGCCGGTGTGGATGGAAACATTATCGATGAGCAGTCGTCAAAGCATTCTCGTTACCGGCGGTGCCGGCTATATCGGCTCGCACTGCGCCCGGGCGCTGGAGGCGGCGGGCTACCGGCCCGTCGTCTACGACAACCTTTCAACCGGCCACCGCGGCTTCGCCACCGGCACTCTCGTGGTCGGCGACATCGCCGACAAGGCCACGCTGGCGCGGACCTTTGCGGAGCATGACATCGCCGCCGTCATGCACTTCGCGGCATCGAGCCTGGTCGGCGAATCCGTCGCCGATCCGCAGAAATACTACATCAACAACCTCGCCGGCACGCTGTCGCTTCTCGAGACGATGCGCGAGGCCGGCTGCCCTCGCCTGGTGTTCTCGTCGACCGGCGCAGTTTATGGCAATGCCGACAGCAAGGCGCTGACGGAAAATTATCCGTGCGTGCCGATCAACCCCTATGGCAGCTCGAAATGGATGATCGAGCGCGTGCTGGCGGATTATCGCGCAGCCTATGGCTTCGGCTCGTTTGCGCTACGCTACTTCAACGCCGCCGGCGCCGATCCCGCAGGCGGCATCGGCGAGCTGCGCGAGGTCGAGACCCATCTCATCCCGCGCGCCATGATGGCGCTGCAGGGACATGTGCCCGACTTCGCCGTGTTCGGCGACGATTACGATACGCCTGATGGCACCGCGATCCGCGATTATGTCCACGTCACCGATCTGGCAGCGGCCCACGTGCTGGCGATCAAGCTGCTGCTCGAAGGGCATACCGGCGGTGCGTTCAATCTCGGCACCGGCAAGGGTTTTTCGGTGCGCGAAATCCTCGCGGCGATCGCGACCGAGACCGGCCGCGAAGTCCCGCATGTCGTAAAACCACGGCGACCGGGCGATCCGACCTATCTGGTTGCCGATCCCTCCGCCGCGCGCGCGACGTTGAATTTCCGCCCCGTCCATTCGGACCTTGCCACGATCATCCGCACCGCCTGGGCGTGGCACAAAAAGGCGCACCCGCTGAAGACGGGTGCGCCGGTCGCGTTGAGACGCGATCCGTTCGACTGGCCTACAGCGGCTTGATCTGCACCTTGCGCCACTTCATCACGCCCGAACCGTATTGCAGGGCCAACGGACCGCTGGCGTGCTTTGAATCCTGCACATCGACGGTCTTCTGACCGTTGAACACGACGACGAGATGCGGTCCCTTGGCCGTGATCTCGAAGGTGTTCCACTTGCCGCCGGCCTTGGGCATCGGATCGACCTTGGCCACATCGACGATGGCGCCGGTGCCGTAGGTCGGATCGGGCCGCTTGTCGAAGATGTTGACCTCGTAGCAGATCTTGGCGTCGATCTTGGCCGATTGATCGCAGCGGATGAAGATGCCGCTGTTGGCGTCATCGTCGGCCCAGAACTCGGCCTTGATCTGGAAATCCTTGTAGGACTCCTTGCTGACGAGATAGGAGGGATCTTTGCCCTCGGTGATCTTGTCGGCGACCAGCGCGCCGTCCTTCATCGCCCAATTGGCTTTGCCGACCTCGGTCCAGTCGCCCATCTTCTTGTCATCGACAAGCGTGATCCAGCCGTCGCTCTGGCCGGACGCCATGCCGGAAAATTGAACCGCGGCGGCGCCGATCAACAGACCGGCTGCAAGTATCGACAAACGCTTCATGAACGTAGCCCTCCCATGGCTGCTTTTGGTTGGGCGGAAACCTATCACCGCAACGCGCGGCGTAAATCCGTTTTCCATGCTGCAGTTGCGTTGTGCGACATTTCTCTGGCGCTGCCGCCGATCACGCATGCACCTGCGCGCCTTGCTCCGCGGGAACGAGACCGGCTAGCATCGTCGACAACACGAGCGATGAGCCCGAGCCGCACGACGGCGGACGGAGGAACCTCCGGCGCAGCCGATCCATTCCCGAAACTATTTCCACGGCGCATCTCATGCTGTTTCAATGCAAGGCCTGCGGCCCCGCGACCGATCACGGCAGCGCGCCGAAGCGCGCGGGCAAAGCCAAACCCTGGCGCACGATCGACATTCATTGCCACTGCATGGTGCCCGAAGCGAACGCGATGGTGCTGAAGGCGACCGGAATTCCCGGCGGCGGCGAAACGCCGAACGCCAACGCGCATGTCAACGCCCTCACCAAAAGCATCCAGCCGCAGCGCGGCAAGATCGATTTTCCGAAACTGACCGATCTCGACACCCGCCTGGCCGACATGGACCGCGACGGCATCGACGTGCAGGTGATCTCGCCCTACCCCGGCCATTTCGTCTATGCCGCGCCGCCGGAAGTGGCGCGCGACAGCTGCCACATGGTCAACGATCACATCGCCGGCATGGTGGCGAAACACCCCGACCGGCTGATGGGCATGGGCACCGTGCCGCTGCAGGACCCCGGCATGGCCGTCGCCGAGCTGAACCGCACCGTCAAGGAGCTCGGCTTTCGCGGCGTCGAACTGTGCACCAATGTCAGGGGCGTCGACCTCACCCGCGCCGGGCTGGAACAATTCTTTGCCCGCGTCGAGGAACTCGGCGTGATGATCTTCCTGCATCCGTTCGGCACCAGCCTGGTCGGCCGCATGGAGGATCATTATTTTCCGAACACGATCGGGCATCCGCTGGATTCCGCGCTGTGCGTCGGGCACCTCGTGTTCGACGGCTATCTCGAACGCTTTCCCGACCTGAAAATCTGCATCGCCCATGGCGGCGGTTACATCCCCGGCTATTGGGGACGTTTCGATCACGCCTTCGCGCATCGCGAGGATTGCCGCGTCACCATCAGGAAGCCGCCGTCGGAGTATCTGAAGAAGCTCTATTTCGACACGGTCGTGTTCGACGAGCGCGAGCTGAAACATCTGATCGAGATCTGGGGCGCCGATCACATCATGCTCGGCACCGATTATCCCTTCGACATGGCGGAACCGGATCCGGTCGGCTTGCTCGGCCGGATCAAGGGCGTCAGCAAGAAGGACATGGCGCTGGTGGCCGGCGGCAACGCCGCCCGGCTGCTGGGCCTGGCATAGCAACCATTTCAGCGGCGGCGCGTTTCATGTCCTCCACCAAATCAAGGACATGAAACATGGCTTCTGCTTCAGAGATCCGGGAACATATGGACGTCATCTCGTCGGACAGGAAGACGGTCGGCAAGGTCGACCATCTGGAAGGAACCGACAAGATCAAGCTGACCAAACAGAGTTCGCCCGATGGGCAGCATCATCACTTCATTCCGATGTCGTGGGTCGACCACGTCGATCAGCACGTCCATCTGAACAAATCGGGCGCCGACGTGACGTCGCACTGGCAGCATGGCCGGCAATAACCGGCTGACGTGCATTGCGCTGGCCGTGGATGCCGATATCATCAGACGTCAGGAGATCGAATGCACCCGGCGGCGGTATTGCAACTTGAACGCATGATCGGCGAATACAACACGTGGCGGGCCGTTCCTGAAAAGGAACGCTCGCCGGCGCCGGCGTGGTGGTGGGGATCCGCGATGGAGTTGCGCGCCTCCTCCGCAGCCGCTCCCCGCCGAGTGGTGCGCCGAACTCGGATTGCCGGACGACGCGACTTATGCTTCCGCCGCGGACATCTTCCTCGGGCACTTTCGCAGGCCAGACGGCTGTGCCTTGGGCTTACGACTTCCCGGGCAAAGCCGAAGTTCCGGATCCAGCGGTCCGCGATCTGCATCCGCAGCCGTCAGACGACAGCGCCTTTCAGCCCTGACCCGGCTTCCGGCTGCAATGGCGGCGAGGCGAGCGGCGGTTCGGCGCGAAGCAGGTCGGCCAATCTGCTTGGCGGGCAGCGGCTTGGAGAACAGAAAACCCTGCATTTCGTCGCAGGCGTGGCTGCGCAGGAAGGCCTCCTGCTCCAGGGTTTCGACGCCCTCCGCAATGACGGTCATGCCAAGCGCCTTGCCCATGCTGATGATCGCCTGCGCGATGGCCTGGTCTTCGGAATCGATCGGCAGGTCGCGAACGAAGGAACGATCGATCTTGATGGTGTCGATCGGGAACTGCTTCATCAGCGACATCGACGAATAGCCGGTTCCGAAATCGTCGATCGCAAGGCGAATGCCGCGGCTCTGGATCGCATCCAGCACCTTGATCGCGCGCGACACGTTGCGCATCACCATGCTCTCGGTGACTTCGAGCTGCAGCAGCACCGCCGACATGCCGCTGTCCACCAGCGCCTCGTCGACATCTTGCAACAGATGCGGATCGGCGAATTGCCGCGGCGACAGGTTGACCGCCATCGTCACCGGCCGCAGGCCGCGACGCTGCCAGGCCATGTTCTGCGCGCAGGCTTCCTTGAGCACCCAGCGGCCGATCGGAACGATCAACCCGGTTTCCTCGGCCAGCGGAATGAACTGCCCCGGCGATACGGTGCCGAGTTCGGGATGATTCCAGCGCAGCAGCGCCTCGACGCCGGTGATCTGGCCGCTCGCCATGTCGATCTTGGGCTGATAGTGCAGCGAGAACTGGTCGCGCTCCAGCGCGCGGCGCAAGGCGCTCTCCAGCTTCAGTCGCTCGATCGACTGCGTCTTGAATTCCTTGGTGAAGAAGCGGAAGCCGTTCTTGCCGTCTTCCTTGGCGAGATACATCGCCATGTCGGCGTTCTTGGTCAGCGTCTGAATGTCGGTGCCGTCGGACGGGTACATCGCGATCCCGATCGAGGCGGTGGTGTGGCACTCATGTCCGCTGAGCTGCAGCGGCTGGCTCAATACCGAAAGAAGGTCGCCGGCAATGCGCTCGACCTCGGGACGCTCGGCGGCCTCCTCCAGAATGACCACGAACTCGTCGCCGCCGAGCCGCGCCACCACATCGCTCGAACGCAGCGCACGGCGCAGCCTGCCGCCGATCTCCACCAGCAGCATGTCGCCGGCGTCATGCCCCAGCGAGTCGTTGATGACCTTGAACCTGTCGAGATCGATGAACAGCAGGGCAAACTGCCGCTGGTAGCGCGCGGCGGCATCGATCGCGCGGCGCAGCATGCCGTTGAACATTTCCCGGTTCGGCAGATGCGTGAGGCTGTCATGCGACGCCAGATATTCGATGCGCTCGTCGGCCCTGGCCTTTTCATCGACGCGGTCGAAATTCTCCAGCGCGAAAGATACGTTGTCGACCAGCCGCTGCAGCAGCTCGGCAAACTCGGGCGTGAACGTTTCCTTCTCGAGGGAAATGAAAATCATGACGCCGACCACGCGCCCCTGCGCGAACAGGGGGAACGCGCCGCCGGAATTGGCGCCATCGCTGCGCGCTCTGTCGTGGAACGCTTTAACGCTGGAGTCGGCCAGGTAATCGTTGACGATGCAGGCCTGCCGCGAACGGATCGCCCTGCCGGAGAGCCCGTGTCCCTCGGGGCGCGTTACGCTGGCCGAGACACGCACCTGCAGCGCGCTGGCGGCGGTTGGACCGGCGGCAGCGACGACATCGAGGATGTCGTCATCCGGCTTCATCAGCATGATCGAGGTGGAGGTAAATTTGCCGCCTTTGGCAGCGGCTTCGCACACCAGTTCGAACAGCTCCGCCCGCGAAGTCGCGCGGATGATCGCTTCGTTGGTCGAGCTCAGCGCCGCCAGCATACGCGTCAGGCGCTCCTTCTGCACCTCGGTTCTTGCCTTGTCGTCGGCATGGTCGAAATTCTCCAGCGCAAAAGACACGTTGTCGACGAGCCGCTGCAACAGCTCGGCAAACTCGGGCGTGAACGTGTCCTTCTCGAGCGACATGAACGACATCACGCCGACCACCTGCCCCTGCACCAGCAAGGGGAATGACGCGCCGGAATTCGTGCCGTCAAGCCGCGCCCTGTGGTGAAATGCCTCGGCGTTCGGATCGGCGAGGTAGTCGTTTATGATGCAGGGCCGCTGCGAGCGTATCGCCTGGCCGCACAGCCCGCGTCCCTCGGGTTGCATCTCATTGACCGATATCGTTGCCAGCCGCGCGCTGAGCCCGGTCGGACCGGCGGCCGCCACGACGTCGAGATAGTCGCTGTCGGGTTTCCTCAACGCGATGGAGGTCAGGGTGAACCTGCCGCCGCTGGCCGCGGCCTCGCACACCAGATCGAACAATTCCGCCCGCGACGTCGCGCGGATGATCGCCTCATTGGTCGCACTCAGCGCCGCCAGCATGCGCGTCAGGCGTTCCTTCTGGATCTCGGTCCGTGCCTTGTCGTCGGCGTGGTCGAAATTCTCCAGCGCGAACGACACGTTGTCGGCCAAGCGTTGCAGCAGTTCGGAAAACTCGGGCGTGAAGGTGTCCTTGTCCCGGGACATATAGATCATGACGCCGACCGGCTCGCCGCGAACCAGCAGCGGAAAGGCGGCGCCTGACTGAGCGCCGTAGGTGCCGACGACGCCCTGGAAAGCGGCGACGCGCTGGTCGGCTACATAATCATTGGTGATGCAGGGCCGCCTGGTTCGGAACGCCGTTCCGCTGAGCCCGCGGCCCTCGGGACGGGCTTCGTCCACCGACAACCTGACGTGCCGTGTCGCCTCGGCCGCCGGACCCGCGGCGGCGACGATCCTGAGCAGGTCGCTGCCGGGAGTCGGCCAGCGCGACGGTGGTCGAGGTGAACCGGCCGCCGCTCGCCACCGCTTCGCACACCATGTCGAACAGTTCGTCGCGGGATTTCGCCCGCATGATCGCTTCATTGGTTGCGCTGAGCGCGGCGAACATCCGCGTCAGGCGCTCCTTCTGACTTTCGGTCCTCGCTTTTTCGTCGGCCCGATCGAAGGTCGCGATCGCAAACGACACGTTGTCGGCGAGCCGCTGCAGCAGTTCGGCGAATTCGGGCGTGAACGTATGCTTCTCCGAGGAAATGAAGAACATCACGCCGACCGCCCGGCCGGCAACCATCAGCGGGAACGCCGCGCCCGACATGGCGCCATCGCTGTGGATGAACTGATGAAACGCCGACCCGCGGCTGTCGGCGCGCATATCATTGGCGATGCAGGCCTGACGGGCCCGAAACGCATTGCCGCACAATCCGCGCCCTTCCGGATGATCCGCATTGATCGAAACTTTTACGCGGCGCATGTTGTGGGCCGTCGGCCCCGCCACGGCCACCATGTCGGCATGGTCGCTGTCCGGCCGCGCCAGCAGAATGCTGGTCGAGTTGAACCGGCCGCCCTTCGCGGCAGCTTCGCACACCAGTTCGAACATTTCCGTCCGCGACGTGGCGCGAACGATCGCCTCGTTGGTCGCGCTGAGCGCCGCCAGCATGCGCCCCAGGCGCTCCTTCTGGGCATCCGCCCTCGCCTTTTCGCCGGCGCGCTCGAAATTTTCCAGCGCGAACGAGACGTTCTCCCCGATCCGCGCCATCAGCGCGATGATCTCTTCGTCCTCCGCCCAGGATTTTCCGACAAAGAACATCAGCACGCCGATGCTCTCACCGGCCTTGATCAGCGGAACCGCGACGCAGGCGGTGACGCCCGTCTCGCGCGCGGTTTGATGCCAGGGCTGCCCCTGGGTCGAGTTGAGAATATCGTTGTTGACGGCGAACTTCTGCGTTCGGAATGCCCGACCGCAGACGCCCGCGCCGTACACGTTCTCCGCATCGATCGAGAACGGCGCGCGCATGATCTGTTCGACGATCGCGCCGGTCCCGGCGACCGGTTTCAGCCAGATCGAGTCCGGTTGCGCCAGCAGGACCACGGTGGCCGCGGATTTGCCGCTGTTGACCGCGGCATCGCAAACCCACTGATAGAGATCCTGTTCGGTCTTGGCGCGAAGGATGGCTTCGTTGGTCGCGCTGATGGCGCCGAACATCCGGTTCAGCCGCCGCAGCACGCGCTCGCCGCTCTTGCGCGCGGCCTCGTGCTCGAAATTGTCGAGCGCAAACGAAATGTTTGCCGAAACGCGCTCCAGCATCGCGACGATCTGCCCGTCGATCGAGTGCGGCTCGCGCCGTGAAACCAGCAGCACGCCGACACTCTCGCCATTGCAGATCAGCGGCAACGCCGCCGCCGCGCCGATCTGGCCGGCTCTGGCGCCCTCGCGCCAGGGCAGCGAGCGTGCGTCGTTCAGGAAATCGTTGCTGACGCATATCTTCCGATCGCGGAAGGCCTGCCCGGAGACCCCGGACCCCTCCGGCGTACCGGCCACGATCGAAATGTCGATGCTGCGCAGGCGAGGAACATCATCGCCAAAACCGGCGGCAAAGCGCAGCAGATTGGTTTCGGGATCGAGCAGGAACACGGCCACGGCGAGGAAATCGCCGACCGAGAACGCGGCTTCGCAGACCTTCGCGTACAACTCATCGGGCGATTTGGCGTACAGAATCGCTTCGTTGGTCGCATTCAACGCCGCGAATGTGCGCGCGATGTCGGTCGTCACCGTCCCCAAGCTCCCTGCCGGCAGCACCGGGCTGCCCTACCGCATTTATGCGTGCAGGAGGCCTAAATGCCCGTTATTGGCGATTGCCAGTTCGAGTTCAGAGTAAATGTCAGACCAACGAACCGCGGCATTCGTCAGCAGAACTACGGACTATTTCACGATTTGTCAGCCATACCACCGAGCGGCGCGATTTCGCGAATTTTGCAGCGTGAAATTCGAAGGGCAATCGAGGACCGTGCCGATGCATGGCTAACAGGATATTTCCACGCTTGCCCTGCCCGCCGCCGCTTTGCCAGCATGCCGGCCACGGCAACAAGCAAGACCCGCTCGCGCGCGGGCGTTCAAAGTGAGGAAATCCCATGCCGATCGTCCAGGCCGACCGTCTCACGCGCATCGGCGCGGCACTGCTCAGGGCCGCCGGCGCGTCGCGAGGAGGAGGCCGATGCGGTCGCCGTCGGCTGCGTCAACGCCAATCTCGCCGGTCACGACTCCCACGGGGTGATCGCGATCCCGACCTATATCGACCGCATCAAGGCCGGCCATATCGTGCCCGGCGCGAAATGGACCATCGTCCAGGAATCGCCGACCACGACCGTGATCGACGGCCATTGGGGTTTTGGCTTCCACGTCAACGCCAAGGCGATGGCGCTGACGATCGAGAAGGCGAAGACCGCCAACGTCGCCGCCTGCACCGTGTTCCGCCAGAGCCATGTCGGGCGGCTCGCCGCCTATCCGATGATGGCGATGCGGGCGGGCATGATCGGCATCGCCGCCGCCGATTCCGGCCGCTCGCCGAAACACGTCGCGCCGTTCGGCGGCCGCGAGGCACGGCTCGGCACCAACCCGATCTCGATTGCGGTGCCGTCCGATCTCGAAGCGCCGTTCTATCTGGACATGGCGACCTCGGCGGTCGCGGCCGGCAAGATCGCGCTGTCGATCGCGCGCGGCGAGCAGATCCCGCAGGGGTGGATCATCGACGCCGAGGGCCGCCACACCACCGATCCCACGCAGTATCGCAAGGGCGGCGCGCTGCTGCCGCTCGGCGGCACCGAGGGCTACAAGGGAAGCGGCCTCGCCGCGATGGTCGAAGTGCTGTGCGGCCTGCTCACGGGCCTGGGCTTTGGCGTCGAGCCGACCGGCCGTCACAATGACGGATGCTTCATGGCGGTGTTCAATGTCGCGGCCTTCCGCCCGCTGAAGGATTTCGAGAAGGAAGTCGGCGAGTTCGCGCGCTATCTGAAATCGACGCCGCCGTCCGAGGGCTCGCCGGGCGTGTTCTATCCCGGCGAGGTCGAACATATTCGCGAGCAGCAGCGCAGGCGCGACGGCATCGCGATCGAGGACGCGACCTGGGACAAATTGAAGGCGCTGGCCACCGACTACAAGACTGGCCGCCGAACTCGACCTGAAATGAATTCCGCCAGCGCACAAGGAGAACGGCATGACACGGCAAATGGCGCTGGTGGGATTCCTGCAGGCGCAGAACTGCACCAACCTGCCGAGTTCGTGGCGGCATCCGGAATCGCGCGACGATTCGATGTCGGCGGACTACTACCAGGAGATCGCCCGGATTCTCGAAGCCGGCAAATTCCACATGGCGTTCTTCGACGACCGCCTGGCGATGCCGGACCGTTACGGCAACGACCACGCCCACACCGTCGAATACGGCATCCGCTGCGTGAAGATGGATCCGCTGATCGTGCTGACCACGATGGGCATGGCCACGACGAAGCTCGGGCTGGGGTCGACCGCCTCGACCACCTATTTCGAGCCGTTCGACGTCGCGCGCCGTTTCGCCACCCTCGACCTGATGTCGGGCGGACGCGCGGGCTGGAACGTCGTCACCTCGCTCAATGACGGCGAGGCCCACAACATGGGCAAGGACGCCCATCTCGAACATGACTACCGCTACGACCGCGCCGACGAATTCATGGAAGTCGTGCTCGGCCACTGGGACACCTGGGAAGACGGCTCGCTGATCATGGACAAGACGACCGGCCGCTTCGCCGATCCGGCCAAGGTGAAGCGGCTCGACCACAAGGGCGAGTTCTACAAGTCGCGCGGGCCGTTCACCGTGCCGCGCTCGGCGCAGGGCCATCCCGTCATCATCCAGGCCGGCGCCTCCGGCCGCGGCCAGCGCTTTGCGGGACGATGGGGCGAAGTGATCTTCACCGCCGCGCGCAACGTCGCCGCCGCCAAGGAAGGCTATGCGGCGGTCCGCAACGAGGCGGCGAAAGCCGGCCGCGATCCGGACCAGATGCGCCTCTGCAACCTCACCACGCCGGTCTGCGCCGCGACCAAGGCCGAGGCCGAGGACAAGATGGCCGTGATCAACAAGCTGCCGCTGGAGATCGACGCGCTGTCGCTGCTCGCGGAAGCCTTGAACTTCGACTTCGCCTCCAAGCCGCTCGACGAGCCGCTGACATCGGAAGACCTCAAGAGCATGCAGGGCATTCTCGGCATTCGCGACGGCGTGCTCAAGACTTCAGGCAAGTCCAATCCCAGCGCGCGCGATTTCGTCACCTTCTCGGGCCGTGGCCAGGTGCATGACGCGATCGTCGGCGGCCCGAAAGAGGTCGCGGACAAGCTCGAGGAAATGTTCGTCGAGCGCGGCTGCGACGGCTTTGTCATCGCGGCCACCATCGTGCCCGGCTCCTACGCCGATTTCGTCAAGCATGTCGTGCCGGAATTGCAGCGCCGCGGCCTGTTCCACAAGGATTACGCCGGCAAGACGCTGCGCGAGAATCTCGGCCTGACGCGCCCCAAGGCCGGCGCCTGGAAAACCACGCCGCAGGCCGCGGCCGAATAACAATAAGAAGAGGACACCTCATGCGTTGGCTCAAATTCACCGCCGCCGGCAAGACATCCTGGGGCATCGTCGAGGGCGACAACGTGATCGCCGTCAATGGCGATCCCTTCGGCGAATGGCAGCGCGGAACGCAGTCGCATGCGCTGAAGGACGTCAAGATCGAACTGCCGCTGATCCCGCGCACCTTCTATTGCGTCGGGCTGAACTACCTCAAGCATCTCAAGGAGGCCGCCGACAAGGCCGGCACGGTGCCGAACGTGCCCGACCGGCCCGAGATCGGCTATCGCGCGCAGAACGCGCTGATCGCCCATGACGAGGACGTGGTGATCCCGGCGAGCGCGACCGAGAAGATTCACTACGAGGGCGAACTCGTCGTCGTCATCGGCAAGAAGGCAAAGCACCTCACCGAAGCCAACGCGATGGATTGCGTGTTCGGCTACACCATCGGCAACGACGTCAGCGAACGCACCTGGCAGAAGGCCGACCGCAGCCTGTGGCGCTCCAAGAACGCCGACACCTTCAAGCCGATGGGACCGTGGATCGAAACTCGACGCCGATCTCGACAAGATGGAAACCGTGATCCGGGTCAACGGCAAGGAGACCGGCCGCTTCCATACCAACGACATGATCTTCGGCGTCGTGCCGTTCCTGGTGGAGCTATCGAAGTACTTCACGCTGTCGCCGGGCGACGTGATCTGGATGGGCACCGACGGCGCCTCGCCCAACCTGAAGGACGGCGACGTCGTCGAGATCGACATCACCGGGATCGGGACGTTGCGGAACAGGTTTGTGAAGGAGAAGGTTTGAGGCGCAGCGAGACTGTCAGAACCTCATCCTGAGGAGCGCGTAGCACGGCTCGAAGGATGAATGCCCTGCCGGTGGCCTCGCGCTTCGAGCGGCCGCTACGCGGCCTCCTCAGGGCGAGGAAATCGCCGATCGCCCTACTCGGCCTTGATGCCGGCGTCCTCGATCACCTTGCGCCAGCGCGTTTCCTCGCCGGCAAAATAGCGGTCGAGCGCGTCCGGCGGCTCCGCCACCATGACGAGGCCTTCGTTGGTGCCGAGCTTCTTGAATGCCTCGGCCTGAACGGCTTTCGCGGCCGACTTGTTGAGACGGTCGATGATCTCGGGCGGCGTCTTGGCCGGCGCGTAGAGGCCGTACCAGGCTTCGGCGGCGTAGCCGGGAACGCCGGCTTCCGACACCGTGGGAAGCTGCGGGAAAGCCGGCGAGCGTTCGGCCGACGTCACGGCGATGGCGCGCAACTGGCCGGCCTCGACCAGCGACGCGGCGCTGGCGACCGTCGTGAAGATCACGTCGATCTGGCCGCCCATCAGGTCGGTGATCGCGGGCGCCGCGCCCCTGTAGGGCACCGTCGTCAGATTGACCCCGGCCATGTGCTTGAACAATTCGCCGGCCAGATGCGCCGACGTGCCGGTGCCGTAGGTGCCATAGGTGAGCTTGCCGGGCGCGGCCTTTGCCGCAGCGATCAGGTCCGCGATCGATTTGATCGGCGACGCCGGATTGACCACGACGATATTGAAGGAGCGCGCCAGCAGCGCCACCGCCGCAAAATCCTTGTGCGCGTCGTAGGGCAGCTTCGCATTCAGGCTGGGATTGACGGCGTTGGCAAACGTTCCCATCAGCAGCGTGTAACCGTCCGGCGCGACTGGCCGCGACCAGCTGGGTGCCGAGAATGGTCCCCGCCCCCGGCTTGTTCTCGATGATGACGGACGCGCCGAGTTCCTTTGCCATCTCCTGCGCCAGCGTCCGCGCCACCACATCGGTGCCGCCGCCCGGCGCAAACGGCACCACGATCTTGATCACGCGATCCGGATAGGCGGCACGCGAAGGCGCACTCGGAATCAGGAGGCACGCCGCCAGAAGGAACAGCGCGGAAATTATTCTTGTTCTCGTCGTACCGCGAGCCTGCATTTCCTCACCCTCAAATCATTCGCGCCACGATCGGAATTTTTCGCAGCAGCGCCGTGACCGCCCAGCTTAGCGCCAGCGTGCCACCGAAGACGATAGCGAACTTGACGAAGGCCGGCCATGCATAATCGTAGACGGCGTATTGCAGCCAGATGATGAAGATATAGTGCGTGAGAAAGATGCCGTAGGCCTGCGGCTGCATCGCATCGAGCAGTCTCATGCCCGATGCGGCGGAAGCCAGGAAGACGGCCAGCACCGACTGAATGTCATTGCGGCGCTGAACAGCGCAAAGGCGAGGCCATAGAGGGTTTGCCACGATAAGCGGCGGCGAATTGAAATCCGCGATCCAGTTGTGGTGGGCATAGACCAGCAGCAGGATCGCGCCAAAGAACAACGACGCGAAGCACAAGCCAGGCCGGCCAGCGCCGGACCAGTTCGCCTTCCTCGCTCAGAATGCCGGCGCGAAGGCTGACCACGCCGATGCCGACGCCGCAGAAGAAATAGCCGGCATACAGCAGTATCCGGCTGGTCTGGATCGGCAGCGGATAGCCGCCCGGCTCGAGCCAGCTCGCTTCACCGAACAGCAGCCGCATCGGCAGATAGATCACGACCGAGAATGCAAGGAACGCCGCAAACGCCGTCCACGGCCGGCTGCGCAGCGCAAAGATCAGAAGACCGAACATCTTCAGCAGTCAGCGGCGCCAGCGCCCATAGCGCGGCGGCGGCGATGTCGAGCGCGAGCAGCACCCACAGGAACCATGCCGGTCCCGACGGCCACGGGCCTATGGTCAGCGTGTGCCACCAGAAATGAAAGAAATTGAAATCGGTGGTGCCGGGCAGATGATAGCGCAGGAAGGTCGGGTAATAGGCGATCGGCATCAGCACGAAGATCGAAATCAGAAAGGGAATGCCGAGCCGCCACGCGCGGTGCCGCAGGTAATTCGACACGCCCCTGCGCGCGAGGCTGTCGTGAACGAACAGGCCCGAGATCAGGAACATGCAGGCCATGAAGAAGCTGTCGTTGAACAGCACGACGAGATCGAACCCCAGCCAGCGCATTTTGTCGCCGTTGCCGAAATGGGTGTAGTTGACGGCGGAATGATGGATCAGCGACCAGCAGCGTGATGAGCGTCCGCGCCCGGTCGAGCGCGGTGATGCGCACCGTGGCCGCTTTGGCCCGATCGCCTGTTTCCGGCTTGCGCAGCATTTCATCTGTTCCGATCGCGTCCGCGTTCGATCACTTTTCGAACGCATCGTAGATCAGCTTCTTGACGTTCACCTGCACGTGCTGGCGGGCCGACGGCGAGTTTTGCAGGATGATGAAGAACATGTCCTGGGCGCGGTCGACCACGAGATAGGCGCCGGTCGCGCCGTCCCATTTGATCTCGCCGGGCGAGCCCGGCGGCGGCGGCACGGCATTGCCGGGATCGGTGCGGACGCCGAAGCCATAGCCGAATCCAAAGCCGTCGCCCGGAAAATAGAAGTAGTTGCGTTCGACGCCCGAGCCCGGGCCGACATGGTCTGATGTCATCGCCGCGAACGTCTTGGGGCTGAGATAGGTCTTGCCGTCGAGCGTGCCGCCGTTCAGCAGCATCTGGCCGTAGCGCGCGAAGTCGGCAATGGTCGTGACCAATCCGCCGCCGCCGGATTCCCAGCGCGTGACGTCGAGCGAATTGCGTTCGTCATGGCGGTCCTTGCGCAGCGGCGTGGCATAGCGCGATCGTTCCGCCGGATCGGTCAGAAAGAATTTGGTCGTCGTCATGCCGAGCGGATCGAACAACTGGCTCTTTTCGAACTGGTACAGCGACTGTCCGGAGGCGACCTCGATGACGCGGCCGAGCACGTCGATGGAATGCCCGTAATCCCACAGCGTGCGCGGCTGCTCGGCCAGCGGCACCTTGGCGATCCGCTCGGCGAATCCGGCATTGTCGAAATCGCCGAGATAGATGCCGTCATAGGCGGCCTTCACCGGCCCGCGCTGTCCATAGAAGCCATAGGTGATCCCCGACGTATGCAGCAGCAGATCCTCGATCGTGACCGGCCGGCGCAACGGCACGAGATCGAGCACGGTCTTGCCGGAGTCATCCTTGCGCTCGACGCCGACCTTCATGCCGGCGAAGGAAGGAATGTATTTGCTGACGGGATCGTCGAGCTTGATCTTGCCGCGATCGACCAGCATCATCGCGGCAAAGCTGGTGACGGTCTTGGTCAGCGAGTGCAGCGGAAAGATCGCATCCGGCGTCATGTCGATCCCGGCATCGACATCGCGCTTGCCGAACCATTTGAAATAGACCGGCTTGCCGTGGCGCTGGATCAGGACGATGGCGCCCGGAATTTCGCCTTGCGCGACCTGGGCGTTGAGGAATTCGTCGATCCGCGCGAGCTTCTCCAGCGACAGCGGCGCGTTCGGCGGCGGGCCAAAAGTGGACGCGGAAAGCCGGATCGGCGCGAACACAAGCATCGCGATTAACGAAAAGACGTATCGGCTCAATGACGCTGTCTTCAGCCGATGCATTGCGTACTCCATCCAGCCGCGCGAACGATAAACCCCATGATACTTCCGCCGAGCGCACCATCACGTCAAGCGTGCGGAGAATGGTCACGAATATGGATTGATCCGCTTCTGCTGCTCGCTGCTGTGTTGGACCAGCCTGTCGATGAAGGTGCGTACCTTGGCCGAGAGATGATGACGATGCGGATAGACCGCGTTCATGGAAAGTTCGATCGGCCGATATTCCGGCAATAACCGAACCAGCCGCCCGTGTTCGAGATCGTCATGAACCATGAATCCTGGCGCCATGCAGATGCCGTTGCCCTGCAGCGCCGCTATGCGCAACGCCTCGCCGCTGTTGGTGAGCATCCGTCCGGAAACCTTCACCGAGGCTGGCTGGCCCTTGCGATCGACAAAGCGCCACTCGTCCTCATACGGGTAGTTCACGTGACGAAGGCAGTTGTGCTCGGAAAGCTCGGCGAGTTGCTGCACGCGACCGTGTCGTTCGATATAGTCGTGCGAACAGCACAGCACGTGCCGCCAGGTGGCTAGGCTGCGAACGATCAGGCTGGAGTCCGGCGGCGGCGTCAGACGAACAGCGATATCGAAGCCTTCGTCGATGATGTCGATGGTGCGCTCGCCCATCGTCAATTCGACCTTCACGTCGGGATATTGCGCCAGGAATTCGGCGATTACGGGCGAGACGAATTGCACGATGTGCGTAGCGATGTAGATGCGCAGCGTGCCGCGCGGCGTCGATTGCAACGCGCCGGCAATATCGTCGGCTTGTTCGATGTCAGCGAGGATCTGGATGCAGCGGTCGTAATAGGCTCGGCCGACCTCGGTGAGGCTGACTTTGCGGGTGGTCCGGTTGAGCAAGCGCGCGCCGAGCCGGTCTTCCAGAGACTGCACGTGGTTGCTCACCATGGTGGTGGACATGTTGAGGCGACGCCCGGCGGCGGAGAACCCGCCGCTATCCACCACCCGGACGAACGCTGTCAGACTGGTCAGCCGATCCATCCGGCAAGCCCCTGATTATTTGCTCTCACTGGATAATGCTTCCAATTTTTGCGGGATTATCACACCGCAGCCGACATTGCATCTTCACAGCGTACCCGGCGCGAGACTCAAGGACGCGCCAAGCCGGAACCGAGGATGTCATGTCGATTACGTCTTATGTCTCAGACACCAAAGAAAAAATCAGCTTTCGCCCATCCCGGACGACGGTTAAGCGGACCGCCCTGGCCCTCGCGGTTGCGCTCGGCACCGCCGGAGCCGGCCATTTCGGCTACGACTACCTCACCGTCGGCCGCTACCTGGAATCGACCGATGACGCCTATGTGAAGGCGGACTCCACGATCATCTCGCCAAAGGTCTCCGGCTACATCGCGCGGGTTCTGGTCGGCGACAACCAGCCGGTCAAGGCCGGGCAGGTTCTGGCCGAGATCGACAACCGCGACTTCAAGGCCGCGCTGGCGCAGGCCGATGCCGACGTCGCCGCATCCGAAGCCGCGGTGCGCAATCTCGATGCGCAACTCGCCTTGCAGCAGCCGATCATCGAGCAGGGCACGGCGGATGTCGCCGCCGCCGAAGCCAACCTCAAATTCGCGCAGGAAGAGCAGAGCTCGCTACGACGGGCTGATGAAGACCGGCTCCGGCACGGTGCAGCGCGCGCAGCAAACCGACGCCGCACTGCGCGCCGGCACCGCGCAAGTACAGCACGCAAAATCCGGCCTCTCCGCCGCCCAGCGCAAGGTCGACGTTCTCACCACCGAGCGCGCCAAGGCGGTAGCGCAGGTCGATCGCGCCCGCGCGGTGGAGAGCCAGGCCGTGCTCAATCTTTCCTACACGCAGATCAAGGCACCAGTGGATGGCACGGTCGGCGCGCGTTCGATCCGGGTCGGACAATATGTGCAGGCCGGCACGCAATTGATGGCGGTCGTGCCGCTGGATGCGGTCTACGTGGTCGCGAACTTCAAGGAGACGCAGCTCACGCATGTCCGCAACGGCCAGCCGGTCGAGGTCGAGATCGACAGTTTTCACGGCACCAGGCTGCGCGGCCATGTCGACAGCCTGTCGCCGGCCAGCGGTCTCGAATTCGCGCTGCTGCCGCCGGACAACGCCACCGGCAATTTCACCAAGATCGTGCAGCGCGTGCCGGTGAAAATCGTGCTGGATGACCAGCGCCTGAAGGGCCTGCTGCGCCCGGGCATGTCGGCGGTGCCGACCGTCGATACCAAGGCGACCGTTGTGGCCGAGCGCGAGAGCCAAGCCCGGCTGGCTTCGGACGCCGCCCTCACCCGCCCGAAGGTCGGTAAAGGCTCATGCCCGGCCAGGACTATCAACTTTGGCTGGACAATCCTTCCACGTATCGCCGGATTATCGAAACCGACCGCCTAATGCATCCTCCATTTGCCCGAGCAAGAGGAGCCCCTGATGAGTGCCCTGCAGCCTACCCTCAACGCCGCTTCCTCCGCCGACATCCCGCAAGCCAAGGGGGCTGCGGTGCCGGCCAGGATCCCCGCCAAAACCTGGATCGCGGTGATCGGCGCCACGCTCGGCGCCTTCATGGCGGTGCTCAACATCCAGATCGTCAACGCCTCGCTCGCCGACATCCAGGGCGCGATCGGCGCCGGCATCGACGACGGCGGCTGGATCTCGACCTCCTATCTGATCGCCGAGATCGTGGTGATCCCGTTGAGCGGCTGGCTCGCCCAGGTGTTCTCGATCCGCAACTATCTGCTGACCAATGCCGTGCTGTTCCTGTTGCTCTCGATGGCCTGTGCCTTCGCGCAGAACTTGCCGCAGATGATCGTATTGCGCGCGGTGCAGGGATTTACCGGCGGCGTGCTGATCCCGATGGCGTTCACGCTGATCATCACGCTGCTGCCGAAGGCGAAGCAGCCGATCGGACTGGCGCTGTTCGCGCTTTCGGCCACCTTCGCGCCCGCGATCGGCCCGACGATCGGCGGCTACCTGACCGAGAACTGGGGCTGGGAGTACATCTTCTATGTCAACCTGGTGCCCGGCGCGGTGATGATCGGCATGCTCTATTACGCGCTGGAAGCCAAGCCGATGAACCTGTCGCTGCTGCGCGAGGGCGACTGGGCCGGCATCGCCACCATGGCGATCGGCCTCTCCGCGCTGCAGACCGTGCTGGAAGAAGGCAACAAGGACGACTGGTTCGGCTCGCCGTTCATTGTCAAACTATCCGTCATCGCCGCGGTCGCGTTGACGGCCTTCATCGCAGTGGAGTTAACGACGAAGAAGCCGCTGTTGAACCTGAGGCTGCTGGCGCGCCGCAACTTCGGCTTCGGCGTGCTTGCCAATTTCCTGCTCGGCATCGCGCTCTATGGTTCCGTGTTTATCCTGCCGGTCTATCTGTCACGGATCCAGGGCTACAATGCCGAGCAGATCGGCATGGTGCTGGCATGGACCGGACTGCCGCAGCTGCTGCTGATCCCGCTGGTGCCGCGCCTGATGCAGCGCTTCGACGCACGTTTAATCATCGGCATTGGCTTCACCCTGTTCGCCGCCTCCAACTTCATGAACATCTACATGACCAACGATTACGCCACCGATCAGCTGTTCTGGCCGAACATCGTCCGCGCGCTCGGCCAGGCGCTGGTCATGGCGCCGCTGTCGGCGGTCGCGACATCAGGCATCGAGGCGGAGAACGCCGGTTCGGCTTCCGGCCTGTTCAACATGACGCGCAATCTTGGCGGCGCCGTCGGCATCGCGCTGCTGCAAACCTTGCTGACCAAGCGCGAGCAATATCATTCCAACGTGCTGATGCAGTCGGTGTCACTGCTCGAGCAGGCCACCCGCGACGAGGATCGAGAAGCTGACGCAATATTTCGTGAACCACGGCGTCGTCGATCACGCCGAAGCCACCCCCAGAGAGGAGAACGACCATGAAACCCCGCATGAATTTCTATCAGGCCGCGCCCGACACCATCAAAGCGCTGGTCGCGCTGGAGGAGCAGATCCAGGCCTCCGGTCTGGAAAAATCGCTGATCGAACTGGTCAAGACGCGCGCTTCGCAGATCAACGGCTGCGCCTTCTGCATCAACATGCACACCCAGGACGCCCGCAAGCAGGGCGAGACCGAGCAACGGCTTTATCTGCTGAATGCCTGGCAGGAGTCGCCGCTCTATACCGACCGCGAACGCGCGGCGCTGGCGTGGACGGAGGCATTGACGCTGATTGCCGAAACGCATGCCCCCGACGATCTCTACGCCGACGTGCGCGCGCACTTCTCTGAAGCGGAGACCGTCAACCTGACCATGCTGATCGGGGCGATCAACGCCTGGAACAGGCTGGCCATCGCGTTCCGCGCGGTTCACCCGGTGAAGGCGAAGGCGGCGTGGCGTTAGCCGCATCGCGCCTGCCGCTTCAGCGGGGCAGCGCGCCTCGCCCGGCACACGACATCTGACGCGAGCGCGACCGAACCGGCGAGCCTGCTCGCGATCTTCGTTGCCGATGACGGCGCGCAACTGACGGTGTTCGAGAAGAAGTAAAAACGGCGCTCGATTGTCATGCGCGGGCTTAGACCCGCGCATGCCATCAGTACGCAACGATTCTTTCGAAGAAACCATGGATTGCCGGGTCAAGCCCGGCACGACGGAGATGCGAGCGATAGAGCCGCGGCTACACCGCCGTCGCCTTGGCGAACTCGACATAGATCTCGCGCAGGCGGTCGGTCATCGGGCCGGGCTTGCCGTCGGCGACCTTCTTGCCGTCGATCGACACCACGGCCTGCACGAACACCGTGGCGCTGGTGATGAAGGCTTCCTTGGCGGCCAGCGCTTCCTCGACGGAAAACGCGCGCTCCTCGACGCGAAGCTGGCGCTCCTCGGCGAGCGCGACCACCGCCTTGCGGGTGCAGCCCGGCAGGATCGCGCTGCCGTTCTGCCGGGTCACGATCACGTCGTCCTGGGTCAGGATGAAGCACGACGACGAGCCGCCCTCGGTCACCTTGCCGTCCTCGATCATCCAGGCCTCGCCGGCGCCGGCCACCGCCGCGGCCTGCTTGGCCAGCACCTGCGCCAGCAGCGCCACGCTCTTGATGTCGCGCCGGGTCCAGCGCAGATCGGGCACCGTGATGACGTTGATGCCGGTCTTGGCCGACGGGGCGTTGACGATGTCCTTGACGGAGGTGAACATGATCAGCGTCGGCTTGACGTCCTTGGGAAACGCAAAGTCGCGCCCGGTGTCGGCGCCGCGCGTCACTTCCAGATAGACCATGCCGTTGACGAGATTGTTGCGCTTGACCAGTTCGTGCTGGATCTCCTGGATGCGTGCGGTCGTCTCCGGCAGCGCCAGCTCGATCTCGCCGACCGAGCGCTCCAGCCGCGCCAGATGCGAGGCATTGTCGATCAGCTTGCCGTCGAGCACGGCGGCGACCTCATAGATGCCGTCGGCGAACAGGAATCCACGGTCGAGGATCGAGACCTTGGCTTCTGAAAGTGGCACGAACGAGCCGTTGACGTAAGCGATCTGTTCCAAAGCGTATTCTCCTGGAGGTAGTACAAGGCGGTTTGGCGGACCTTATAGGCAATTTGGTGAGGGCGAGGAACCCCTTGCCAGCCGTCATTCCGAACGGCGCGCATCGACAATCGTCATTGGACCTGGAATGACGTGCGAAGGCTAATGCGACAGAATCTTCGACAAGAACTGCTGCGCGCGCTCGCTGCGGGGGCTGCCGAAGAAATCTTCCTTTTGCGCATCCTCGACGATCTCGCCGGTGTCCATGAAGATCACGCGGTTCGCCACCTTGCGGGCAAAGCCCATCTCGTGGGTGACGACCATCATGGTCATGCCTTCGCGGGCGAGGTCGACCATGACGTCGAGCACCTCGCTGATCATTTCCGGATCGAGCGCCGAGGTCGGCTCGTCGAACAGCATCGCGATCGGGTCCATGGCGAGCGCACGCGCGATCGCCACGCGCTGCTGCTGGCCGCCGGACAGTTCGGCCGGGTATTTGTTGGCATGCACCGTCAACCCGACGCGCGCGAGCAGTTTCTCGCCCTTGGCCATCGCCTCGTCGTGCGAGCGGCCCAGCACCTTCTCCTGCGCCAGGCACAGATTCTCGATGATCCGCAAATGCGGAAACAGCTCGAAATGCTGGAACACCATGCCGACGCGGGCGCGCAGTTTTGGCAGATCGGTCTTGGGATCGTTGACCTTGATGCCGTCGAGGACGATCTGGCCTTCCTGGAACGGCTCCAGCGCGTTGACGCATTTGATCAGCGTCGACTTGCCCGAGCCCGACGGGCCGCACACCACCACCACCTCGCCCTTGGCGACGCTGGTGGTGCAGTCCTTCAACACCTGGAAGGTCGGCCCGTACCATTTGTTGACGTGGCTGATTTCGATCATGCTTGGCCGAGAGTTGAAGCGAACACTGTTCGAACACCTCTCCCATAGGGAGAGGTCGGATCGCGCTAGCGATCCGGGTGAGGGGTTTCAGCTCTAGCGAGGGAGCTGAATCCCCTCACCCGGATCGCTGCGCGATCCGACCTCTCCCTATGGGAGAGGTGACCGAACCAGTCCGTATCGGTTTGAATCTCATGAACGCTCTCGCTACCGGACAATGGCAATGCGCGCCTGCAGGCGCCGGACGCCCCAGGACGCGAAACAGGAAATCACGAAATAGACCGCGGCCGCGAACAGGTACATCTCGACCAGCCGGCCGTCGCGCTGCGCCACCTTGCTGGCGGCGCCGAGGAAATCCGGGATCGACAGCACGTAGACCAGCGAGGTGTCCTGGAACAGCACGATGGTCTGCGTCAGCAGCACCGGCAGCATGTTGCGGAACGCCTGCGGCAGCACGATGTAGCGCATGGACTGGCTGTAGGTCAGGCCGAGCGCGCTTGCCGCCGCCGGCTGTCCCTTCGAGATCGACTGGATGCCGGCGCGCATGATCTCGGAGAAATACGCCGCCTCGAACATGATGAAGGTGACGAGCGACGAGGTGAACGCGCCGACGCGTGATCGGCCGCGACGCGCCCGTCAGCCACTGACCGATATAGGGCACCAGGAAATAGAACCAGAAGATCACCAGCACCAGCGGCAGCGAGCGCATCAGGTCGACATAGAGGCCGGCGATACGACCCAGCAACTTGAAGCCGGACAGCCGCATCAGCGCCAGCAGCGGTGCCGAACACCAGGCCGCCGACCGCGGAAAGCGCTGTCAGCGTCAGGGTGAAAGTCATGCCGTCGAAAAACAGGTATCCGAGCGACCGGCGGATGACGTCGAAGTCGAAATTGCTGAACATCAGGCGCCCTTCACTTCCCGGAAATGTAGCCGGGAATGGCCACCTGGCGTTCGAGAAGACGCATGCCGATCACGACGACGATGTTGATGAGGAGATACAACACCGTTGCGGCCGTGAAGGCCTCGAACACCTGAAACGAAAACTCCTGCATGGCGCGCGCCTGACCGGTCAGCTCGATCAGGCCGATGGTGATGGCGACCGAGGTGTTCTTGATCGTGCTGAGAAACTCGGATGTCAGCGGCGGCAGGATGACGCGGAACGCGATCGGCAGCAGCACATAGCGATAGGCCTGCGTCGTCGTCAGTCCGAGCGCGGTCGCCGCCATTTTTTGCCCGCGCGGCAGCGAGCCGATGCCGGCGCGGAGCTGCTCGGCGACGCGCACCGACATGAACAGGCCGACGCCGATCGATGCCGTCCAGAACGGCGCGTTCGGCATTTGCTTCAGCCACAGTCCGGCGCTGCGCGGCAGCAGTTCCGGCAGCACGAAGAACCACAGGAACAGCTGCACCAGCAACGGAATGTTGCGGAAGAATTCGACATAGCAGAAGCCGATCGTGGATGCCGTCTTCGACGGCAGCGTGCGCATGACGCCGACGATCGTTCCGATCACCAGCGCGATGATCCAGGCCAGCAGCGCCGTCTTGATCGTCAGCACCAGACCCGACAGCAGCATATCGAGATAGTTGCCGGTGCCGTTCGGCGACGGCTGCCAGAAGATGCCCCAATTCCAGTTATAGTTCACTTTCGCCCCCGCGCAGCGCCGCCGATATCACGCGCCAACGCTCCCGAGATTAGCGTTTATCGAAACAACGTCCATGCAAATTTCCGGCCATTTCCTGCGGGAAATGGCCGGGCCTGCGGCGTCTCTGCGCCGAAGGTCTACATTTACTTGTAGGAATCCGGATCCGGCGAATCCGAAGGCTTGGCGAACTCGTTCTTCAGCTCGGCGCCGATCGGGGTATTGAGGTTCAATCCCTTCGGCGGGATCTTCTGCATGAACCACTTGTCGTAGATCTTCTGGCCCTCGCCGCTGGTATAGAGCGCGGCCGTGGCGTCATCGGCCACCTTCTTGAACGCCGGATCGTCCTTGCGCAGCATGATGCCGTAGGGCTCCGGCTTCGAGAACGCGTCGCTGGAAATCACATAAGCGTCCGGGTCCTTCGATCCCGCGACGAAGCTGGCGAGCAGGATGTCGTCCAGCACGGCCGCGACCGCACGGTCGGTTTCGACCAGCAGGAACGACTCGGCATGCTCCTTGGCAGGAATGATGTTGATGCCGAGGTTGCGCGCCGCGTTGGTCTCGGTGAGCTGCTTGATGTTGGTGGTGCCCGAGGTGGAGGCCACCGGCTTGCCCTTGAGATCGTCGATCGAGCCGAGCTTGCTCGACTTCTTGGAAACGAACCGGGTGGCCGTCAGGAAATGCGTATTGGTGAACGCCACCTGCTTCAGCCGGTCGGTGTTGTTGGTCGTGGATCCGCATTCGAGGTCGATGGTCCCGTTGGCCATCAGCGGAATCCGCGCCGACGAGCTCACCGGGTTGAGCTTGACCTCGAGTTTGTCGAGCTTCAGCTCCTTCTTCACGGCATCGACGATCTTGTAGCAGATGTCCATGGCGTAGCCGACCGGCTTCTGGCTGTCGTCGAGATAGGAAAACGGGATCGACGATTCGCGGTAGCCGAGCGTGATGGCGCCGGTCTCCTTGATGTTCTTCAGTGTCCCGGTCAATTCCTGCGCGCCGGCCTGTCCGGCGCAGCCGGCGATGGCCAGCGTGTACGCGATCATACGCCATTGTCTCATACGAATTTTCTCCTCACTGGATGGTTTCGGACCATTCGACGACAGCCCACGCAGCCCTCCATGATCGAACCCGACATAAACGTCAAATGCCCATGCAATGACCGGGCCATTGCATGGGCAGCAAGACGTCGTCCGCTTGTGCCTTACTTGTACGAATCCGGATCCGGCGAGTCCGACGGCTTGGCGAATTCGTTCTTCAGCTCGGCGCCGATCGGCACGTTGAGGTTCAGCCCCTTCGGCGGGATCTTCTGCGTGAACCACTTGTCGTAGATCTTCTGGCCCTCGCCGCCGGTGTAGAGCGCCGCGGTCGCGGCATCGACCACCTTCTTGAAGGCCGGATCGTCCTTGCGCAGCATGATGCCGTAGGGCTCGGGCTTGGAGAACGCATCCTTGGAGATGACGTAATCATCCGGCGCCTTCGAGCCGGCCACCAGGCTCGCCAGCAGGATGTCGTCCATCACGAAGGCGACCGCGCGGTCGGTCTCGACCATCAGGAACGCCTCGGCGTGATCCTTGGCCGGGATGATGTTGATGTTGAGGTTGCGCGCCGCGTTGGCCTCGGTGAGCTGCTTGATGTTGGTGGTGCCGGCGGTGGAAACCACCGACTTGCCCTTCAGATCGTCGATCGCATTGATCTTGCCGGACTTCTTGGAGACGTAGCGGCTCGCGGTCAGGAAGTGGGTGTTGGTGTAGGCGATCTGCTTCTGGCGCTCGACATTGTTGGTGGTCGAGCCGCATTCGAGATCGATGGTGCCGTTGGCGAGCAGCGGGATGCGGGTCGACGACGTCACCGGATTGAGCTTGACCTCGAGCTTGTCGAGCTTGAGCTCCTTCTTCACGGCATCGACGATCTTGTAGCAGATGTCCATGGCGTAGCCGATCGGCTTCTGGTTGTCGTCGAGATAGGAGAAGGGAATCGAGGAATCGCGGAAGCCGAGCGTGATGGCGCCGGTGTCCTTGATGTTCTTCAGCGTCCCGGTGAGCTCCTGCGCCGCCGCCGGTCCGGCGCAGAGCGCGGTGGCGAGCAGACAGCCGATCATATGACGATGTTTCACGTAACTTCTCCTCTAAAAGACTACAGATGATTGCTCATCGACCAAAACTGGCGACTTGCCAGGTAGCTTACGAACCAGCTTGCCGGATGGTTTCGCCGGCAACCTGGAACCTGTCTTTTCACGACCGCCCGGCCGTACCCGGCACTATACCTGCACAATTCGGACCAAAACAGATCCAGTGGCGCTGGCCATACGATCGCCGGCCTAGCGACGGCCGGCTCGCTCCGCTTCGAGCGGCCACGATCTGGTCGAGGACCGGCGCAATGTAGCGGCGAAACTGTTCGGGATTTTCACTCATCGGAAAATGACCGAGCTGCTCCATGATGGTGACACTGGCGCCCGCGATAGCGGCAGCGGTTCGTTTCGTATCTTCCGGCGTGCAGGAGAAATCATACTCGCCGGTGAGCAGAAAACAGCGGGCATACTTTAGTATCGATCTTCTCGACCCTGCCGCGCAGATCGCCGTCGACCCGATAGAAATACAGGTCGCCCTTGAACACACCCGGCCCGCCCTGCTTGTAGGCCCATAGCGTCTCGGCCCGGGAGCTAGCCGGGCTTTGTGGCGCGATCAGGCCGGAGACCAGCGCGGCGCAGACTTCGCCGCCGTGGACGTCGGGACGGTTCAACCATGACGTGTCGTACCACGGCGCCTGGAAGTCCGCGCCCTCCAATCCGATGAGGGCGCGGAATTCGGCGGCATGATCGATCGCCAGATTGAGAACGATGCGGCCGCCGATCGAGCAGCCCATCACCACCGGCTTGTCCAGTTGCAACGCCTTGCAGAAGGCGCGGATGGTCTGCGTGTAGCGCGCGGTGGTGAGTTGATATTCTGCGCCGTCCCAGCTTGCCGGCGGGTTCGATTTGCCGTGCCAGGGCATGTCGAAGGCGATGATGCGAAAGTTCTTCGCGAACTCCTCGTCCGCCAGCAGATGCCGCCATTGCCTGTCCATCGGAGCCGGCGGTGTGCAGGCAGACCAGCGGAATGCCCGTGCCGTTTTCCTCGAAATAGATGCGGTACATCTCGCCGTCGATGTCGACATGCACGTAGCGGCCGACGATCGGTTCTATCATGCCGTTCATGACACGACCGTTGCGAAATGACGGCGGGGCAGCGCCAGCACATCCTTGAAGTACTGCAGATTGCGTCATGAACGGATGCAGGTCGCCTTCCAGCGTGGCCTCTCCGCGCTTGGTCAGGGCCAGCAGGTCGTGAAAGCCCGGGCGCGGCGCGGGCTGCCAATACTCCGCCAAGGCCGCGGCCGAGGCGCGATAGGAAAACCGCCAGGAGCGCATCAGCACCGGCGACGGTGTCAGGTCGACGATCCGCCCCTGCCGGATCGAGACGTGAAAGGCATGGTTAATCGGGCCGAGCAGGCATTCGCAGTCGAGAAACCGGCCGCGCGCGATCAGCGCCGGCGTCTGGTCGAGCAGCGCAGGAATTTTGGCGAACGCCTCGATGATGGCGGCGTCGGTGGCGTTCGAAGCTGAAATCATGGGCTCCAGGCGGGGCTTCCTGCAATGCCGCCATCGGCAAGGGAACGGAACCGGTCCTTCCGGCCGGCATATGATGGCCCGAACGACCCGGCCTCGCAAGGTGTCCCGACCTTGAGCTTTCCTTGATTATTGCTTGGACCGCTCTCCCTCCGTGGCGCCGGAACGGGTCAAATTCCGTAGCTCGGGATGCCGGCTGCAGACCAATTGTCGCATGGGTGTTTTTCAGCCCGCCGGGCTTCGCGCAGCCACCGCCGTCGCGGTCAATAGGCTTTTCTTCTCAGGCGATTTCAGGGAAGATTGGAGCAAGGGAAGAAATAACGCGCCTCCCATCAACGAGGCTGCAAGGGAGGATTTTGACATGTTTGGACGTCACTCATTTGGCATCGCCATCGCCGCCCTCGGCGTGCTGATTTCCGTCGCCGCCGGCGCGCAGGAATATCCGACCAAGCCGATCACGCTGATCGTGCCGTGGCCGGCCGGCGGCTCGACCGATATCTCGATGCGGGCGATCGCCGAAAGCGCCTCGAAGATTCTGGGACAGCCGATCGCCATCGACAACAAGGCCGGCGGCGGCGGCACGGTCGGCCCGGCCACCATGGCGGCGGCGTCCAAGCCGGACGGCTACACCATCGCGCAGATTCCGATCACGGTGTTTCGCCTGCCGCTGATGCAGGACGTCTCCTGGGATCCGGCCAAGGATTTTACCTACATCGTTCATCTCACCGGCTACACCTTCGGCGTCACCACCAGCGCCGAGTCGCCAGTTCAAGAGCTGGCAGGACGTCGTCGACTTCGCCAAGAAGAATCCCGGCAAGGTGACCTATGCGACGCCGGGCACCGGCACGTCGCTGCATATCGGCATGGAGCAGATCGCGGCGCTGGCCGGCATCAAGCTCACGCAGGTGCCGTTCAAGGGCGGCGCCGAAACCAACGCCGCGGTGCTCGGCCAGCACACCATGCTGCAGGCGGACTCCACCGGCTGGCGGCCGCTGGTCGACGCCGGCAAGCTGCGGCTGTTGATGGTGTGGACGTCGGTGCGCTCGCCGAACTTCCCCGACGTGCCGACGCTGAAGGAGCTCGGCTATCCCATGGTCTATGATTCACCGTTCGGCATCGCCGGACCGAAGGGCATGGACCCGAAGATCGTCGCCAAGCTGCACGACGCCTTCAAGAAGGCGCTGGACGATCCGGCCGTGATCGCGACGCTCGCCAAGTTCGACATGGTGCCGAACTACAAGAACACCGAGGACTACAAGAAGTTCGTCGTCGAGGTCACCGAGTCCGAACGCAAGGTGATCGATACGCTGGGGCTGGCGAAGAAGACGAACTGAGCTTCGGTCGTGTCCCGGACGCGGTGCGGCGTGCCAGCGCTGCTCCGCAGAGCCGGGACCCATGGCATCACGGTCGCACACATGGACCCCGGCTCTCGCAGCGCTACGCCACCTCAGCGACAACGCGCTAACGCCGTGTGCGCGGGGCGTCCGGGGAACGTCTGAGAGAATTCAATGAACGATCAAACCAACGTCAAATTCCGCCTCAACAATTCCGAATTGTGGGGCGGGCTGATCGGGCTCGCGCTCGGCGGCTTCGTGATCTGGTCCGGGCTCAAGCTGAAGCTCGGCACCATCAACGATCCCGGCTCCGGCTTCGTGCTGTTCTATACCGGCATCCTGATGTGCCTGTTCGCCGTCTCGATCATCTATGCGGCGCTGACCGAGGGCGGGCCGACCTTCGGCTCGCGCTGGGAGGATACGCGCTGGAGCAAGCCGCTGCTGGTGATCGTCTGCCTGATCGCGTTTTCCTTCGCGCTCAACCCGCTCGGCTTCCTGCTGTCCGCGATACCGCTGATGCTGCTGCTGTTGCGCGTGGTCGATCCGGTGCGCTGGACGCTCGCCATTCCGATTGCAGTGCTCGTCCCGCTCGGGATGTGGTGGGTGCTCAAGCGCCTGCTTTTGATCCAGTTGCCTTCGGGCATGTTCGAGATCGGCTGACCGCACCATGGACACACTCCTCAATGTCGCCCATGGCTTTGGCGTCGCACTACAGCCGGTCAATCTGATCTACTGCTTCATCGGCGTCTTCATCGGCACGCTGGTCGGCGTGCTGCCCGGCATCGGCCCGATCTCGGCGATGTCGCTGCTGCTGCCGATCACGCTGTCGGGCACGCCGGAATCCGGCATCATCATGATGGCCGGCATCTATTACGGCTCGATGTATGGCGGCTCGACCACCTCGATCCTGGTCAACATTCCCGGCGAAGCCGCCTCCGTCGTCACCTGCATCGACGGCCACCAGATGGCCAAGCAGGGCCGCGCCGGACCTGCGCTCGGCATCTCCGCCTTCGGCTCCTTCATCGCCGGCACCTTCTCGCTGGTCGCGCTGATGCTGGTGGCGCCGAAGCTCGCCAGCGTCGCGATCGCGTTCGGACCGGCGGAATATTTCAGCCTGATGGTGCTCGGCCTCGTGGTCCTGACCTTCCTGACGCAGGGCTCGATGGCAAAGGCGCTGCTGATGGCCTGCATCGGTATCGTACTTGGCGTGGTCGGGCTCGACAGCATCACCGCGCAACCGCGCCTGACCTTCGGCCGCCTTGAACTGATCGACGGCATCGGCCTCGTCCCCGTGGTGATGGGCCTGTTCGGCGTCGCCGAAGTGCTGCTCAACACCGAGCAGGCGATCAAGCGCGACATCATCAACGCGAAGATCACCAATTGCTGCCGAGCAAGGAGGACTGGAAAGCCAGCGCCGGCCCGATGGCGCGCGGCACGATCCTGGGATTCTTCCTCGGCATCCTGCCGGGCGGCGGCGCGGTGGTGGCGTCGTTCGGGTCCTACGCGCTGGAGAAGCGGCTGTCGAAGACGCCGGAGCGTTTCGGCAAGGGCGCGATCGAGGGCGTGGCGGGGCCTGAGGCCGCCAACAATGCGGCGGCCGGCGGCGCCTTCATTCCGCTGATGACGCTCGGCATCCCGCCGAACGTGGTGATGGCGCTGCTGCTCGGCGCCTTCGTCATTCACGGGCTGCAGCCCGGCCCGCTGATGATCACGCAAAACCCCGGCCTGTTCTGGGGCATCGTCGCCAGCATGTATATCGGCAACGTGATGCTGCTGGTGCTGAACCTGCCGATGATCGGGATGTGGGTGCAGCTGCTCAAGCTGCCCTACAACATCCTGTTTCCCGCTGATCATCCTGTTCACCATCATCGGCGTCTATTGCTCCAGCAACAACGTGTTCGACGTCTATGTGATGATCGCGTTCGGCATCATCGGCTATTTCATGCGCAAGCTCGGCTACGAACCGGCGCCGCTGGTGCTGGCCTTCGTGCTCGGGCCGATGCTGGAGAACAATCTGCGCAAGTCGCTGATCCTGTCGCAGGGCGATCTCATGACCTTCATCGAGCGGCCGATCTCGGCGGTGTGCCTGGCGTTCGCGGTCGTGCTGCTGATCGGCCCGCTGCTGCCGGCGCTGCGCCGGAAGCGCGAGATGGTCGCGCTGGACGAAGGGGTGTGAGCGTCTCTCGCTGTAGCCCGGCCTTGAGCGGCATCGCGATCTCTGTCGGGAAGACTGATTCCCGGGGTCGCTTCGCTCGCCCGGGCATGACGGAGTAAGCGCCCTCTTCATCTCGCCGAGGTCCCAGAACATCCCCGCCATGATCGCGAGCGCCTCCTCCGTCACCGGCAGCAGAATGTGCTCGTCCGGCGCGTGCTGCGAGCAGCCGGGATAGGAATGCGGCACCCAGATCGTCGGCAGCCCCAGTCCTTCGGCGAACACGTCGTTGGGCAGCGAGCCGCCGAAATTCGGCAGGATCGCCGGCGCCTTGCCGGTGGTCTTGCGGATCGAGTCCGCGGTCCAGTTCACCCAGGGACTGTCGACATCGGTGCGCGAGGCGCCAAAGCGCTGCGCGCCGCTGACTTCCACCATCGGAAAGCCGTTGCCGTGCAGATAGCGCGCGCACGGCGTCGATCACCTCTTCGTATCTGGTGCCGACGACGAAGCGGAGCTGCAGCACGGCATTGGCGCGGCCGGGAATGGCGTTGGCGGGCTTTTCGATATTGCCCGACGACATCGCCAGCACTTCCAGCGTGTTCCAGGCGAACAGCCGCTCGGCCGGCGTCAGTCCCTCCTCGCCCCAGTCTTCCGCCAGCTGCGGCTCGTCGGCGGTCGGCTCGATCTTGACGTCCGCCAGCGCGGCGCGGACGGCGTTCGAAATCCGCGGCGGCTTGAGCGCGTCGAGCTTCATCCGCCCCTTGCCGTCGACGAGGCTCGCAATGGCGTTGCACAGGATCGTCGCGGGATTGGCGAGCACGCCGCCCCAATTGCCCGAATGGTTGCCGCCCTCGCGCAGATTGACGTCGAGATGGATGCGGTTGCCGCCGCGGCAGCCGAGGAAAATGGTCGGCCGGTCGGCCGAGAGCCGCGGTCCGTCGGAGGCGATGAACAGATCCGCCTTCAGCTCCTCGCGGTGGGCCTCGCACACCTGCCGCAGATCGGGCGAGCCGATCTCCTCGCCGGTCTCGATGATGAATTTGACGTTGAAGCCGAGCTTGCCGCCGCGGGTCTCGCGCACGGCGCGCAAGGCCGCGAGATTGATGCTGTGCTGGCCCTTGTTGTCGGCGGTGCCGCGGCCATAGACGCGCTCGCCTTTGGTCGTGGTTTTCCAGGGATCGAGATTGTCGCGCCACTCGCCTTCCATGCCGTCGACGACGTCGCCATGGCCGTAGGTGAGCACGGTCGGCAGCGAGGCATCCTCGCGATAATCGGCGAGCAGATACGGCCCCGCACCGGTCGGCGATTCGATCAGGCGGGTGGTGAAGTCGAGCGCGGCAAAGGCGGGCTGCAGATCTTCGACGAGATAGGCGCGCAACGCCGCGCCGCTGCCGGGATTCTGGCTTTCGGTCTGGTAACCGACCCTGCGGCCGAGCTCGGCGAGAAACGCGCCGGAATTGAAATGCTCGCGTACCCGCGCAATCGCGTCGGCTCGATCAGCCATATTTTCTTCCTTGTTTACCACTGTGTGGCGCGCAACCTATCGGGATACGCCGTCCGCTGGAAGTGGCATTGCCCGCCGGATAAACCTTGCTAAAAGCAGCGAGGATGCAACAAATTCAGGCAACAGCCCGGCGTTTAACCGGGCGAAGGCGCGAGGGGACTCCGCGCACATTCGAGGATCGCTCCATGACCAAGCAAATCCGGCTCAACGCCTTCGCCATGAACTGCGTGGCGCATCAATCGCCGGGGCTCTGGACCCATCCGCGCGACCGCACGCTCGGCTACAACCGCCTGCCCTACTGGCTCGATCTGGCGAAGACGCTGGAGCGCGGCCGGTTCGACGGGCTGTTTCTCGCCGACGTGCTCGGCGTCTACGACGTGTACGGCAACAGCCCGGACGCCGCGCTGCGCAATGCCGCGCAGACGCCGGCGAACGAGCCGTTGATGCTGATCCCGGCGATGGCGGCGGTGACGCAACATCTCGGGTTTCGGCGTCACCAGCAATCTCTCGTTCGAGCCGCCCTACCCGTTTGCGCGGCGGATGTCGACGCTGGATCATTTGACCGAAGGCCGCGTCGGCTGGAACGTGGTGACCGGCTATCTCGACAGCGCGGCGCGCGGCGCCGGCAAGGACAAGCAGACCGCGCATGACGACCGCTACGAGATCGCGGATGAATATATGGAGCTGGTCTACAAGCTCTGGGAAGGAAGCTGGGAGGACGACGCCGTGCTGCGCGACCGCGCGCGCGGGATTTTTGCCGATCCGTCCAAGGTGCATCGCATCGAGCACGAGGGAAACCACTACCGGCTCAACGCGATCCATCTCAGCGAGCCGTCGCCGCAGCGGACGCCGGTGCTGTACCAGGCCGGCACCTCGCCGCGCGGACGGCAGTTCGCCGCCCAGCATGCCGAATGCGTGTTCATGTCGGGCCCGTCGGCGAAGATCATCGGGCCGCGCGTGGCCGCGATCCGCGCGCAGGCCAAGGAGATCGGGCGCAACCCGGCCGAGATCCTGATGTTCTCGATGATGACGATCATTCTCGGCCGCACCGAGGCCGAGGCGAAAGCGAAATACGCCGACTATCGCCGCCACATCGCACCCGAGGGCGCGCTGGCGCTGATGTCGGGCTGGATGGGCATCGACTTCTCCGGCTACGACCTCGACCAGGAAGTGCGCCACGTCCAGAACGATGCCGGGCGCACCGCGCTCGACAACGTCACGCGCGCCGATCCGGACCGGGTCTGGACCGTGCGCGAGGTCGTCGAGCATGTCGGCGTCGGCGGCGCCGGCCCGGTCGTGGTCGGCACGCCCGAAAAGGTCGCCGACGATATCGAGGCCTGGTTCGAGCAGACCGATGTCGACGGGCTCAATGTTGCGTTTGCCACCTCGCCCGGCGATTTCGAGGATATCGCCGACATGCTGGTGCCGGAGCTGACGCAAGCGCGGGCGGTACAAGAGCGAGTATGCGAAGGGGACGTTGCGGGAGAAGCTGTTCGGCGCGGGGCGTGCGCGGCTGGCGGAGGGGCATCCGGCGGCAAGTTATCGCGTGAAGCCACGCGCTGCCGCGGCGGAGTAACTTGTAGGGTGGGCAAAGGAGCGAAGCGACGTGCCCACCATCTATCACAGAGCGAGATGCGAGATGGTGGGCACGGCGCTGTGCGCCTTTGCCCACCCTACCGGTCTGCGCCCATCAATTCACCGAATTGCTCACGACGACCTCGATCAGCTTCGCGCCGGGGCGGCTGATCGCGGATGACAATACCGACTTCAACTGGCTCGGGATCGGTCACCTTCGTCGCTTCCAGTCCGAGCGATTTCGCCAAAGCCGTGAAATCCACCGGCGGATCGATGAAATCCATGCCGACGTAGTTGTCGTCGCCGTGGAAGGCGAGCAGGCGCTGCTTGATGATGCGGTAGCCGCCATTGTTGACGATGACGAACGTCAGCGGCAGCTTGTGGTTGGCCGCGGTCCACAGCGACTGGATCGAATACATCGAGCTGCCGTCGCCGGAGTAACACACCACCGGGCCGGGTCGGATTGGCGAGGCTGACGCCGACGGAGGCCGGCAGGCCCCAGCCGATGCCGCCGGAGGCCAGCGCGTGATAGCCGTAGCGGTCGCGGTGCGGGCGCAGCGCGATCATCTGCCGCGACGAGGTCAGGCCCTCGTCGACCAGGATGGCGTTGTCGGGCATCGCCTCGACGACCTGCAACGCCAGCCAGTCCGGATCGATCGGCGTGGTGTTGGCGTGTTTCGAAATCTGCTCGACCAGCGGCTTGCGCCGCGCCGCCCAGTTCTTCGACGCCAGCGCGGCCAGCCCCTCCTTCGCGCGCGCTTCGAGCAAGCGGCCGCCAGCCGCCTTCAGCGCGGGGACCAGCGCGCGCAGCGTCTCGCGCACATCGGCCTTCACCGCGACGTCGGCGCCATAGTTCTTGGCGATCTCCCAATCGACCAGGCCGATCTGCACGATCGACAGCCCGTCCGGCAACGGATCGATTTCGCTGTAGACCGACATCCGCAGCGGATCGCCGCCGAGCGCGATGATGAGGTCGTAGGGCGCGAGCGTGTCGCGCGCGATCTTCTGGATCCGCGCCAGCGGACCCACGAAGCACGGGCTTTCGGAAAGGAATTGCGCGCCATAGGGCGTCGAGGACTGATAGGCCGGACAGCCCAGCGTTTCCGCCAGTTCGGCGGCTTCCTTCAGCGCGTCGCTCTTGACGATCTCGTCGCCGACGATGATCACCGGCCGCTCCGCTTTCAGGATGCGCGCGGTCAGCGCCTGCAGCGATTCTTCCGACGGCCTGACGCGGGTATCGATGCGGGTCGAGCGGCCGAGTTCGATACCGGCCTCTGCATTCAGAATGTCGCCGGGCAGCGAGATGAACACCGGCCCGGTCGGCGGCGTGGTCGCGATCTTGGCGGCGCGGCGCACGATGCGCGGCAAATCCTCCAGCCGCGTCACCTCCACCGCCCACTTCACCAGCGGCTCGGCCATCCGCACCAGCGGGCCATAAAGCACCGGCTCGGTCAGGCCGTGGCCCTGCTCCTGCTGGCCGGCGGTCAGGATCATCGGCGTGCCGGTGAAGCTCGCGTTGTAGAGCGAGCCCATGGCGTTGCCGAGGCCGGGCGCGACATGGACGTTGCAGGCGACGAGCTTGCCGGAGGCGCGGCTGAAACCGTCGGCCATGGCGACGACGAGGCTTTCCTGCATCGCCATCACATAGGTGAGATCGGGGTGATCCTTCAGCGCGTGCATGATCGGCAGTTCGGTGGTGCCGGGATTGCCGAACAAATGCGTGACGCCCTCGTCTTTCAGCAGTGCCAGGAATGCGGAGCGGCCGGTGATCTTGTTTTTCATAGTTCCTCCTGCCCGCCGGTTCGTTGGCCGCGGGATGGAGGCAGATGACCAAACTTGAACGCGTGTAGGCAATGGAGCGGGGGTTATGGCTGCTATTCGTGTCCCGGACGCGGTGCAGCGTTCTTCACGCTGCTCCGCAGAGCCGGGATCCAGCTCTGCGGCTCTATGGGCCCCGGCTCAGCAGTGCGTCACTTCGTGCCGCACTGCGTCCGGGGCACGAGAGCATGCGCTAGACCATGCCCTCACGGTCCGGCCCGCTTCTTCTTTTTCGAGCGCTGCCAGACCACGCCCGGAAAACCCTTCAGCGGCACCAGCGGTTCGCCGGTGTAGGCCCATTCCTGCAATTCCTCGATCGCGATGTGGTAGAGCGGCTGCCGCCCGGTGCGGCCCGAAAACAGCGCGCGGGGGATGTTGACCATGTGCGGCGAGCGCGGGCGTTCGTAGATGATCGGCGTGCCGCAGTTCGAGCAGAAACTTCGTGACGGTTTTTGTCGCCTCGTCCTCGTAGCGCGCGAGGCTGGTCTTGCCTTTGGTGATACGAAAGCGCTTGCGCCAGCTTCCGACATAGGTGGCATAGGCCGCGCCATGCGCGCGACGGCTCGACGGCGAGTGATCGTGCCAGGCCCAGCGCGCCGGCACGTCGATCTCGAAGGCGACCTTGCCGCACAGGCATTGGCCGGCGGCAGGTTTGCCGAGCGAGACGGCTTTTGTCTTTTTCTTTTCCGATTCTTCTTCCGGAAACATGGCGAGCTCTTGTAGCCCGGATGAGCGTAGCGACATCCGGGAACGCTGCTGATACCGGCCCCGGATGTCGCTACGCTCATCCGGGCTACGAAGCTGGTTACGCCTGCTCCAGCTCGTTGTGCTCGGGATAGTCCGTATAGCCCGCCACGTCGCCGCCATAGAACGTCGCGCGGTTGTAGGGCGTCAGCGGAAAACCGCGCTGCAGGCGGCGCGGCAGGTCCGGGTTGGAGATGAAGATGCGGCCGAACGCGATCGCGTCGGCATGGCCTTCCCGGATCGCCGCATCCGCGGTCTCGCCCGTAAAGCCGCCGGCGGTGATCAGCACGCCCTTCCAGATCGGGCGGAACAGCACCATGGCCGACGGCACGTTCTGGTGGTTGACCTCGGCACGGCCGGCGCCCGAGGAGCGCGGCTCGATGAAATGCAGATAGGCGAGGCCGAGCGGATTGAGCTGCTCGACGACGTAGGTGTAGAGCGGCATCGGGTCCGGCTCGCCGCTGCCATTGGCGACGCCATAGGGCGACAGCCGCACGCCGACGCGGTCGGCGCCCCAGACTTCGACCACGGCTTTCGTCACTTCCATCAGGAAGCGCGCCCGGTTCGGGATCGAGCCGCCATATTGATCGGTGCGCAGATTGATGTGCGACTGCAAGAACTGCTCGATCAGATAGCCGTTGGCGCCGTGAATCTCGACGCCGTCGAAGCCGGCCGCGAGCGCATTCTTCGCCGCCTGCCGGTAGGCTTCAACCACGCCGGGAATTTCGGCGGTTTCCAGCGCGCGCGGCGTTTCGTATGAAACCGCCTTGCCGTCGGCCGTACCTGTCTTCAGGTCGGCGATCGGGACCGCCGAGGGCGCCACCGGCAACACCCCGCCCGGCTGGAACGAGGAATGCGAGACGCGGCCGACGTGCCAGAGTTGCAGGAAGATGATCCCACCCTTGGCGTGAACGGCATCGACCACCTCGCGCCAGCCCGCGATCTGCTGCTCGGTGTAGATGCCGGGTACGCCCGGGCTGCCGAAAGCGGTTTCCATGACCGGCGAGGCCTCGGCGATCAGCAACCCGCCCGGGGTCGCGCGCTGGGCGTAATACTCCGCGTTGAGCGGCCGCGGCGCGAGCGATGGCTTGGCCGCACGCATCCGCGTCAACGGCGCCAGCGCCAGCCGGTGCTTGAGCTGATACGGACCGACCTTGAGCGGCGAAAACAACGATGGATAATTCATGTCTCTCCCTGAACCCCGTGTTGATACGGATATGTAACGGCCTCAGCTTGTTCGTAAAAGGCTTCAGCTGGCAATCTCGCCGCGCGGTGCAAGAAAGCAAGTCCTCCATGCCGAAATCGAACGCCAGATCGCTGCCTTCCCTGAGCGTCCGGATCGATCTTTCGGATGAGGGACGCATCGGTCCGGGCAAGATCCAGCTGCTGGAGAGCATCAAGGCCTGCGGCTCGATCTCGGCGGCCGGCCGGGCAATGGACATGTCCTACAAGCGCGCCTGGGATCTGGTCGACGAGATCAACCGGATCTGCCGCCAGGCCGCGGTGGAACGGCAGACCGGCGGCAAGAACGGCGGCGGCGCGGTGCTGACGCCGTTCGGCACCTCGCTGATCGCGCGCTACCGCAAGATCGAACGCAACGCCGCAACCGCCGCGCGCAAGGAACTCGAGGCGCTGCGCAAGGACATCGGGCGGCCGAAGAAGGCCGCGCGACGATAAGCGATCCCTAGCGGGTCCATCGCCTGGTAACAGTTCACCCATACCGAGCCGGCGCGCGGCGCCTTGCGACCTGGTGCGCCTTGCCGACATTGCTGCTCCAGACGCCTGAGCCGAGACGAAGGTCGTGGCGGCCATGTCTGCTCTGCCTCGTGTTCGGTCAAATGTCGCTGACCGTTATATCCATATATCTATAACGATGGCGTGAAGCGGTACAACGCGCTGAGCGAGCCTGGAAAGTAACCGAAGCGAAGACCTACCATGTCCATTCGGGCATGGTAGGCTGCAGGCATTGGCCCACGAATACAGACCTCATATCTGTCCGGAGAATGACGATGCCCCATGCTGCGATGTCGCCAAATCATGTTGCCGTGATCACCGGAGGCGCGTCCGGCATCGGGCTTGCCGCGGCCACGCATTTCGCCGGCCTCGGCATGAAGGTCTGCATCGCCGATATCGGTGAAGACCGGCTCGCGGAGGCCGCGGCCAGGCTGGCATCCGTTGCCAAAGGCGGCGCCGCCGATGTGATGACGGCGACCGTCGACGTCAGCCGCTTCGACGACCTCGCAGGCCTGGAGGCCGCGGTGCAAAAGCGGTTCGGCGGCACCGACATCCTGATGAACAATGCCGGCATCGGGCCCGACAGCAACAGCTTTGGGCCGCTGGAGAACTGGCAGCGCATCCTCGCGGTCAATCTGTGGGGCGTCATTCACGGCACGCAGGCGTTTGCGCCCCACATGGTCGAGCGCGGGCGGCCCGGCCTGATCATCAACACCGGCTCCAAGCAGGGCATCACGACGCCGCCCGGCAACCCCGCCTACAACGTCTCGAAGGCCGGCGTGAAGGCGCAGACCGAAGCGCTGCAGCACGAGTTGCGGAACATTCCGGGCTGCAAGATCAGCGCGCATCTGATGATCCCCGGTCACGTCTTCACGCCGCTGACCGCGCGCGGCCGCACCGAGAAGCCGCCGGGCGCGTGGACGGCGGAGCAGACCATCGACTTCATGATCACGCGGATCGAGGCCGGCGATTTCTACATCCTGTGCCCGGACAATGACGTGCCGCAGGCCGCTCGACGAACGCCGCATGCTGTGGGCCGCCGGCGATATCGTGGCCAACCGCCCCGCGCTGTCGCGCTGGCATCCGGATTATGCGGAAGCGTTTGCGAGGTTTGTGAAGGGGGAATGAGCGGCAGCTTCGTGAGGGTGGGCAAAGGCGCGCTTGCGCCGTGCCCACCATCACGCACTCCGCAAGAAATGGTGGGCACGCTTCGCCTTTGCCCACCCTCACAAACCGCGAAGACCCTACAGCGTCACCTGCTTGTCGCCGCACTGCTTGCAGACGTACTTGACGCGGGTGGCGCCTTTTTCGGCCTGGACGCGGTTCGGCGCGCCGCATTTGCCGCACACCGCCTCGATCCTGGTGTTGCCCTGTTTGACGACGAGGGCCTTCTTTTCCATCGTTTCGCGGATCAGCCGCTCGGCCTCCTCGCGCATCGCTTGCTTCGACATCGGCCTGCCCCGTCATGAACCGTTACGGCGGCGGTCTTATCACAGTCGCGATGCCTTTCGTAAGCCGGACAAGAAAATTTGCGTGACGGAATGTCAGACGGTCTCCGGCGTCAGCGCCAGCAGGCGCCGCACCAGCGCCAGCGCGGTTTCCGTGGCCGGATCGGCCGAAATCACGGGAACCGCGAGCGCGATGACGTCGATCGGTTCGTGCGACAGCACGATCAGATGCGTCGCGTGGTTCGCGGCCAGGAGCGACATCACGCGCTCGACGGCCGGATCGGAAAGAGCGCGGCCCCACGGCGCGTCGGGGCGGCGCAGCACGCGCATGTCGGAGAGAAAATGGCGCAACAGCGGCGGATCGTACGCCTGCAGTTCGTCCTCGCGATAGCGCCGCGCGCTCTCGAAGATCGGGTGACGCGCCAGTTCCGCGATCAGCGCGTCGCGCGTTCGGGCCGGCGACGCGGCGACCGAGTTCAGCACGCCCGGCACCTGCGCTTCGAAGTGGGCACGCAGCGCGTCCGACCATCAGGCCGATGGTGAGAACGCCCGCGATCGCGATGGCGCAAAACCGCATGATCTGCGCCGCGCCGACATCCGGCGCGACGAACGCCGCGGCGATCCCGAGCAGCGCCGAACCCGACAGCCGCAGCAGCGTCATCAGCAGCGCCTGACGCTGCGTCTCGGCGCCGCGCTCCGCGATCAGGATCGCGGTGACGACCAGCAACGCTCCCAATGCGCCGAGCCTGACCGGGATATCCGGCATCAGCACCCGGAAATCGGTGACGATGAAGGGAATCACGAGCACGGCGCCGACCGCGAGGCGTCCGATGCTGCGGTTTTCGGACGCCATCAGCGTGGTGCGGTCGCGCGTTGCCAATAGCCAGGCGCAGACGGCAAATCCGGCCAGCTGGAACAGAACGAGCAACACGGCATAGGGCGTGGCAAATCGCTCCGATCCGACCGCGCCGGCGAGACCGAGCACGATGCCGCCGGCCAGAATGACGATCTTCGCCGAACGCGGCGCGTGCCGCCGCAAAATGCCCTCGGTGACGAGCAAGGCGCCGAGCGGAATCAGCGCGGCCGGGATCATCGAAAAATTGTCGAGCAACCCGCTGCCGCTCCACCAGGCCGTGCCGCGGATCAGGAACAGCGACGCGATGATGCCGAGGGCGATCAGAAGGCGGCGCGTCAGCGGGCTCCTGCGATCACGCCGGTAGAGCGTGAGCATGGCGACGGCAAGGCCGATCGCGCCGCACAGATTGACGATGGAATCGGCGATCAATCCCGGCGTCATGCCCGGCTCCCGTTTCCGCCAGCGCGCGGGCGCAGGATGCCGAACGGCCGCGTATCGTCCAGCCAGTGAACGGCGGGAAGCACCAGCCGCTGCAGCGCCAGCGCGGCGCCGGTCGCAAGCAGCGCCGGCAGCGAGCCGGAGGGCACCTCGCTCAGCAGATAGCGCCGCGCGCCGGCAAGATCGATGCGGCCGATCTGCAGGACATCGTCGCCCCTGGCGTAGTCGAGTTCGCGCGCGCAAAACGAATTATATTGCTCGTCGCGATGCTTTGGCGCGGCTTCGAAGGTTTTCTTCAGCGCGTCGGAGCCGCCGGTATAGGCATTGGTGATGACGAACCTGTCTTCGTCGAAGCCGGCTTCCTCGCCGACGCCGAACACCGCGCGATGACGCGACATGATGCCGCGCGCCAGTTGCAGATGCGCAAAGCTCTGGCGGGCGTCCGGGTGCGGCGAAGGAAAGACATCCGAAAAGGTCTGGCTGACCATGCCGACGACGGATGGCACCTGGGTGACGTTCGATATCCATTTCTGGCGCAGCCCGTCCCGGGCGAACAGAACCAGCGCCGTCAGGCCGTAGAGCACCCAGGACAGCCCCCGCCCCCGCTCGTCGGGATCGACCATGACGAGGCCGAGATGGGTGACTTCCACGGGCTCGCCGTCGAGTTCGACATCCATCACCGACAGCGCGTTGAAGGCGATCGGCCGCCCGGTTGCTTCCTCGCAGATCAGCGTGACGATGGCGCGCGCCAGCCGTTCACGGTCGCCGGAGAAGATGCCGTAGGTGAGGCTTTCCTCGGGCAATGTCCTGGCGGCGACGACGCGCAGTTGCGAGACCAGTTCGCCGAGTTCGGTTTCCGAGAGTGAAAGGCCCGGCGTTTCGACGATGCGCGTGATCAGGCCGGCATGGGTGCGCAAGGTGAGATCGATGGTCGGCTGGCGCAGCGCCTTCAGCCAGAACAGGCCATAGCCGCCCAGACGTCCGGATGCCGCGCGGATCTTCCCCAGGGGCTTCCCAAGGGCATGACGAACCGCCGAATTGCTGTTCCAGAAAAACGCCATGCCACTCGCCCGCACTCGGTCCGGATGTGTGCGCCAAGCCCGTTAACAAGCCCATGAAGGAGCCATGAGTGCGGCACGCTGCGGTGGCGCAAAGGTAAACGAAATGTTGGCGGCGTCAAACGTACCCGGCCAACGGAAAACGGCGGATGCCGAAGCATCCGCCGTTCCCTTCGCCAGCACGCGTCACAGGCTACGCGTTCTTGGAAAACCGGTGTTTTGTGGAAATTCAGCTCGGCGCCGTTGGCGCCCTTCACATCCCCGAAGCAATTTCGATCCGTCACGCCATTCATACATCGTGCCTCCGGTTAAGAAGCCACCGGACTAATCGCCCTGAGGTTGTATCAAAGTAAATGGATATATAAGCGCCGAGATCGAATGATTCATGACAGCGAAAAGCGGATGCCGGCAGGGTGGAACCGGCGGCTTTTTCGCGGGATTTCCGGCTCCATGGCGGTTCCCGGCCGGCCGCTATAGTCATGCGACAACAGCGCACAGGCGCCCATCATGCCGCCCCGCCAATGGCCAGCGCCATCATGAGGGACGACGACAGCAGACTGCTGAACACCGCGGCCTCGCCCGTGGCAATCGCCGCGCCGACGATCACGGCCAGATACACGCGCGAGGAAATCGGACAGGTGCGGGCCAGGAATCCATCGACGGCCGCGGCGGTCGCCGACATCGGCAAGGTGAGGATGGATAGCGCCGTTGCGCCGAACCAGGCGAAGCCGAAGAATTTCGTGCCCGCCATGGCGAGACAGATCAGCAGGACCGTGAGGAACACGGCAACCGGCGCCAGCACCAGGAATACGAACGCTCTTTTCATGGAAATCATTCCCTTGCTATCTGCACAAATCCCGATGCCCCGTTAGCCTGGACGGACGGCGGCGAGATTTTCCGCCGCCCGCCCTCGCCAGCACCGCGCCACAGGCTACGCGGCTTTGGACACTTCCATCAGCAGCCGCTCGGCCTTGGCGTCCTCGATGCGGTTCACCATTCTGCCGCTCTCGTGCATGTCGCGAATGGTCTTGGTCAGGGTGATGCAGGACTGGACCAGCATGACGATGCCCATCGCCAGATAGCCCTTGATCCAGAGATCGAGCGGCAGGAAGAACACGCCGACGGCGACCATGAAGGCCGAGGCGGCAAACGAAACATAGGTAAAGGTAACCCAGCCACCGCTGTGGGGTTGGACGTTCTGGTTCATGATAAAATCTCCTGTTTGATATGGGTTAATCGATCGAATTCAATTTCAGGCGGCTTGCGTGCGTTTTGCGTTCAGCCGCGCGAGCACGTCGTCCGCGGTTGATTTCAGTCGGGGGCCAAAACCCTGCGCGGCCAGTTTCTCGGCGGTCGCCAGCGGCCCGGTAGCGGCGTCGAGTTCGACCAGGGCATCGGAAGCGGCCTGCGCCTCGATCTGCCGCTCGCGCAAGCCGCTTCAGCGTGTTCTCCGCTTCCGGCAGCGTGGATTCGTAGGGACGCGCGGCTTCGATGCCGCCCCTTCGAAGCGCGCGCACCGCTTCCGCCGCGCGGGCGATGCGACGGCCGCGATCGAGCTCGGTGATGCGCGCCTCGGCATTGGCGACCTGGCGTCTTCATGCGCGTGATCTCGGAAGCAAACAGCGTCCGCGCGGTCATCGCGGCGTCGCGGTCGGCTTCGAGATTGGCGATCGCCTGCGCCGCTTCACGGGCGAGATCTTCCCGGCCGCCATCGAGGGCTGCGGTGGCGCGGACTTCGAGGTCGGCGATCCTGGCGTTGGTGGCGTCGAGACGGCGGCCTTCCTGCTGGTCGCCGGCGATCGCCAGCGCCAGCGAGCGCTTGGAACGTTCGACGGCCGCGCCGGCATCGCGCATCTGCTGGTCGAGAATGAGAAGCGCCGAGCGGTCTTCCAGTTCTTCCTCCGCGGCAGCCACGCTGCCCCGGAAGAGCGTAAAAACAGTTTTGAACATCGTTGGCTCCATGTGTTATGAGCATCGCTCATGCATTAATCTCGTAGCATCAGCGTGAGCATTGCTCAAGACTTATTTTGAACATCGCTCAAGAATTTTGGATGTCATGTCTAAAGCATTGATACGACGCGCAAAATTTCGCGAAGAACTGATCCTGGCCGCGGAGCGGGCCATTGCCGCCGGCGGATTGACCGCCTTGAAGAGCCGCGAACTGGCCCGGGAAATCGGGGTCGCCAACGGCGCGGTCTATAATCTCGTCGACGACATGGACGAACTGATCCTGCGGGTGGGATCGCGGACGCTGGCGCGGCTGGACGCCGCCCTCACATCAGCCGAAAGCAACGGCCCCGCCTCACCGCGCGAAACACTCGTCCGGATTGCGGTGGCCTATTGCGATTTCGCCGCCGAAAATCTCGAACTGTGGCGCGCGCTGTTCGAACACCGGATGGCGCCGGGCAAACCGGTGCCGGAATGGGCGGTCGACGAACAGATGAACCTGTTCCGCCATATCTATCGTCCGCTCGCCGAACTGTTTCCGAAGAGGCCGCCGGCCGAACTCGGCGTGACCGCGCGCAGCCTGTTCTCCGCCGCGCATGGCATGGTGCTGCTCGGGCTGGAGCAAAAGCTGATCGCGGTGCCGGTGATCGAACTGCGCAAGGAAATCGCTGTCATCGTCGGCGCGATGGTCGATGGGCTGACGGGCCGCCGGCACCATTGGATGATCTCGGCGCGGCCTTGCGCCGAGATCAGTACTCAACATCGCGATCACACCGTCAAAACCGTCGACCCCGTGGTCTTGCGCGCGGCGAGATCGGCGTGGGCTTTCGCGGCGTCCTTGAGCGGATAGGTCTGATGGACCTCGATCTTGACCGCGCCTGATTTGACGACGTCGAACAGTTCGTTCGCCATCTTCACCAGGTTTTCACGGCTCGCCGCATAGGTATTGAGCGTGGGACGGGTGACGAACAGCGAACCCTTCTGCGCCAGCAGGCCGAGGTTGAGCGGATCGACCGCGCCGGAAGACGCGCCGAACAGCGCGGCGACGCCAAGCGGCGCCAGGCAGTCGAGCGATTTGAGGAACGTGTCCTTGCCGACGGAATCGTAGACCACCGGCACCTTCTTGCCGCCGGTGATCTCGTCGACGCGTTTGACGAAATCCTCGCGCGAATAGACGATGGTGTGGGCGCAGCCATGGGCCTTGGCGAGCTTCGCCTTCTCGTCGCTGCCGACGGTGCCGATCACGGTGGCGCCGAGATGCTTTGCCCATTGGCTGAGGATCAGGCCGACGCCGCCGGCCGCGGCGTGCAGCAGGATGGTGTCGCCGGATTTGACGCGATAGGTCTGGCGGATCAGATATTGCACCGTGAGGCCCTTCAGCATCATGGCGGCGGCGGTCTTGTCGTCGATGCCGTCGGGCAGCTTGAGCAGGCGATCGGCCGGGATCAGCCGCGCTTCGGCATAGGCGCCGATCGGCGCGCTGCCATAGGCGACGCGGTCGCCCGCCTTCAGATCGGTCACGCCGGATCCGACTTCCTCGACCACGCCGGCCGCCTCGCCGCCGAGCCCGCTCGGCAATTGCGACGGGATACAGCCCGGAGCGATTATAGATGTCGACGAAATTCAGCCCGACGGCGGTGTGGCGGATGCGCGCCTCGCCCGGCCCGGGCTTGCCGACCTCGACCTCTTCCCAGACCAGAACTTCGGGACCGCCGGTTTTGTGAAAGCGGATGGCGTGCGTCATGGAATGCTCCTTCGGTGAACTGAAATGGATGGAAGCCGGCGCTTTACGCCTCGACGATGACGTAGCTGTCCTCGACATGCACCGGGAATGTCTCGGCGACATAGGGCCCCTTGGCCAGCGTCTCGCCATCCTCGATCACGACCGGATAGGTCCTGATCTTGACGCGCTGGGGATCGAACCAGGACTGGCCGTTGCGCATGTCGAACTCCCAGCCGTGCCAGGCGCAACGCAGCAATTCGCCCGACCCGCGAGCGTTCGTAGACGCCGGGCTCCTTCGACGTCAGCCGCGCCACGCAGGCGGCTTTTTCCAGCGGCGCGCCGGCATGCGGACAGCGATTGAGCAGCGCAAAGTACTCGCCATTGACATGAAACACGACGATGTCGCGGCCGTTGATTTCGACGACCTTGTTGCCGCCGGGCGGAATCTCCGACGTGCTCGCGATGATGTGCCGGGCCATGCTGTCTCGACTCTAGTCTTTTGTTGAGCATGACTTTTCGGAAAACCGGTTCCCACTTCCGGATCATGCTCTAGAACTTGTAGATGCCGCGCGCGTTGGTGCTGAAGATCTTGCGCCGCTCGGCTTCCGTCAGCGGCGTCTTGAAGGCGTAGCGCGGATCGTCGAAATCCCAGTGCGGATAGTCCGACGAGAACAGCAGGCGGTCGACGCCGACCCATTCGATCAGCGAGCGCAGATGCTTTGCTTCGTCCGGCTCGTCGATCGGCTGCGTCGTGAACCAGAAATGCTCCTTCACATATTCCGACGGCTTTCGCTTGAGATGCGGCACCTCGCTGCGGAACGCCTCGAAATGCCGGTCCATCCGCCAGGTGGCCGACGGGATCCAGCCGAAGCCGCCTTCGATGAAGACGATCTTCAGCTTCGGGAAGCGCTCGGGGATGCCTTCGAGAACGAGGCTGGTGAGCTGCGCCGCCATGGTGTGCGCGTTCGATTGGTGCTCCTCGGCATAATAGGACGGCCAGCCGCCGCCGGTCGGCGCGTGGCCGCCATAGCCGCCGACGTGAATACCGAGCGGCAGGCCCAGCTCCTGCGCGCGGGCAAAGATCGGCCAGTAGCGGCGGCGTCCGAGCGGCTCGTTGGCGCGCGGACAGATGTTGATCTGGACATAGCGGCCGATCTTGGCGCAACGATCGATCTCGGCGATGGCGAGTTGCGTATCGTCCTGGCCGGCGAGGATCGAGGCCTTCAGGCGCGGGTCGCGGTCGGACCAGAAGGCAAGCTGCCAGTCGTTGATGGCGCGCTGGATCGCGGCGCCGAATTCGAGATTCTGCTGCGAGAAGATGAAGAGGTCGAGCACCTGCAGGATGCCGTATTCGACGTCGAGCGGATCGAGATACTGCTTTTGCATGAATTCGAGATTGGAGCCCGGAGGCCCGCCGGTCGGCGGCCACGCATCGCGGCGCGCGATCAGCGGCGAGGAGCGCGGATACGGCGTGGTGCCGATATAGGGCGTGCGCAGATGGCTGCCGTAGGTGCGCAAGATGCTCCTGCCAGCGCTTTGGCATGAACTGCTCGATATCGGCATGCGCATGGATGCTCGGATGCACGTCGCAATCGACGATGCGCAGCCGGCTCTTGGCGGCTTCTTCCTCGGCGAGGATGGGGCGGTCGATGACATCACTCATGCGATCCTCCTTCGGGTATTCAGTCTCATGCGGCGAGCTTCAGCCGCGGAAAGGTTTCGAGCGGGTTGTCCGCGCACATGCGCGAGGCGATGCTGGCCGGCAGATGCGGCGGCATCGGATCGTCGCCGTCGAACTGCCAGTGCGGATAGTCGGACGCAAACAGGAACATCTTGTCGGAGCCGATCTGCTCGATCACGTCGGCGACACCTGCGGCATCGGGCGGACCGTCGAACGGCTGCATGGTGACGCGGATATGGTCGCGGATGATCGCGGCCGGCTCGCGCTCGACCCACGGCACCTCGACGCGCACGCCGCGCCAGGTCTTGTTGGCGCGCCACATGAAGGCCGGCAGCCAGCTTACGCCGGACTCCATCAGCACGACTTTCAGATCGGGGATTTTGCCGAACACGCCTTCATAGACCAGGCTCAGTATCTGCGCCTGGAACGCCTGCGCTTCGGCCAGATAATATTCGTAGCGATAGGACGGCCAGCCGATCGAACTCGGTGCGCCCCGATACGCGCTGCCGGCGTGGATCGCGACCGGCAATTTGTGTTTCGCCGCCGCCTGCCACACCGGCCAGAACTGCCGCTTGCCGAGCAGCATGTCGCCCTGCGCCAGCACCAGCACCGAGACGAAGCGGTTGTCGCCCGCGCGCCGCTCGATTTCTTCCACCGCCAGATCCGGCGCCTGCATCGGCACCACGATCGAGGCGGAGAGCCGCGGATCCTTTGCAAGCCATTCGGCCGCGATCCAGTCGTTGATCGCCTTGCAGAAGCCGGCCGCCATGTAGGGATCGAACACCGCCTGCGCGCCGTAGACCACGTTGCAGATCGCATGGCTCGAACCGAGCTGGTCGAACGCGCCGCGCTGCACCATCGCGAGTTCGCTGCCCGGCTTGCCACTGTCGTGCCGGCCGCCAGTCGGCGCGGCCGGAGAACGGCATGTTCGGCGGATAGGAATTGAGATCGAGGCCGTCGATGGCGCGGCTGACCACCTGCTCTTTCCAGTGGTCGTCGAGATAGGGCAGCAGCGTGGTGCGGGTTCCGCCCACCGCGGGATGGATATCGCAGTCGATCCGCGTGGCCGCCATGGGGTTTCCTCGGGCTTTTCGTCTCGGCGATCTTGGTGTCGCGCCAGCAAATGTGCCGCCGATACCAGCGCGGCGCAAGCGCTTTACCGAGGGGCCGCCCTGCCCTGGATGCACGGCGCTTGCCACCTTCTCCACAAGGGGAGAAGGGAAGATGCGGCGCGATTGACAGGCAAATCGAACCACATCCAAATGGCCGGATCACGCGCGCGGCGAACTTGGGGGATAAAATGCAAATGAAATCCGGCAGGCTGGCGGTTCTCGCCGTCTCGCTTCTCGGCCGTCACTTCGTCCACCGCATCGGCCGCCCCGGCAACCGCCAGCGGACCGGCAGCCCTGGCGCTGGCCGGCGTCGTGGCGCTGTATTCGCCGCTGTTGACCGCGGATGAACGCGAGGCCGTCTCGGCGTTCTTCGTCGGACAGAGCGGCGTGCGCTACGCCAAGAAGATTTCGGTCACCGCCGACAAGATCGTCTGCCGCGTCAGCAATGTCGACATCACCGCGCGCTCCTGCGAACTGACCTTCAAGGGCGCCAAGCAGACCATCACCGGACGCCGCGCCAGCGAAATCTTTGCCACCGAAGCCATGGCCGGCGTTCCCGCCGACGGCGCCGCCGGATCGGTGTCCGAAAGCCTCTCGAAGCTGAACTGCACGCTCGACCCGGCCGAGATCAAGCAGAAGGCCGGCGGCGGCGCGACGTGCTCGTTCGAGACGGGGAATTGAGCGGACACAGCCGGGCGATCGTCATCCCAAAATCAACCCGGCCGATATCGGCCGGGTTGTCGCAAGGTTTGATCTGCCGAAGCAGGCCTCAATGATGGCTTTTCTTGCCGGGCGCCGGAGGCAGCAAGACCGTGTCGATGACGTGAATGACACCGTTCGATGCTTCGATGTCGGGCTGGATCACGTGGGCGTCGTTGACCCTCACGCCGAATGTGCCATCGACATTCACCGGCAGCCCCGCCGCCGTCTTGACCTGCAGCGACTTGCCGGCCACGTCGGCGGACTTTCACCCGGCCCGGCACCACATGATATTTCAGGATGGTCGCAAGCTTGGCCTTGTTCTTGAGCAGCGATTCGACCGTCCCGGGCGGCAATTTGGCGAAGGCGGCATCGTTCGGGGCAAACACGGTGTACGGCCCCTTGCCCTTCAGCGTCTTGACGAGGCCCGCGGCCTTTACGGCCGTGACCAGCGTGTTGAAGGAACCCGCGGCAACTGCCGTATCGACGATATCGGCGGCCCGCGCGAGGGTCGGGCCGAGCAACGTAGCGACCAGCGCGGCACCGGCAACGAATGAACGAATTCCAGGAATCATCAGGTTCCTCCAGTTGATGTGAAGCAGCGGCGACGTCGCTGTTAGCGAACGTAAAGGAATGCCGGTTTGCCTTTCTGAAACGGATCGAAATCGCCGATGGATCACTGCAAGCGTTCGATGTGGCGTTTCGCCACGCCAATGCGGGCAAACGACATGGTTGCCGTTCGCGGATCGGGATCCTGAGCACTCGGCAGCGATGCCTGACTGCCCCTCAACCCTGTCGTCCAAAATGACTTACGCCTCGCGGGCGGATCACAAGTGATCCAAAGCTCGTTTCTCAGCGTTCCACGATTCCATCGGAAGTCTTTCACTCCCGGAGCTTACGTCCAGCGGAGCAATGCTGTGGTCCCTCAGTTTGAAGACAAATGCCGGGAACTCGCCGGGCATGTCCTCGCTAACCAGCGAGGATTAAACACGCCAAAATGCCGAGAGGAACTTGCCGCCTGCATCCAACGCGCCATCGAAAACTATCTGGCGTTTGAAAAGGGCAAGTCCCGCTACAGCTGACCGCGACGACGATCGAGGCCGCGAGCTGATCCTCGCCACACGGGCTGCACGCCGAGTCCGACCGCGGAACAAAGTCTCTCCATCGTGGAACCCATCAAATTCAACCGGGGCAATTCTTGTGGCTGATCGGTGACAGGATTTGGTGCCTATCACGTCTATTGTCCGATTCTCGCAAAGGGGACAAAGACATGAAAAAACTTTTCATCATTGCAGCTTCCGTTGCACTCGCCAGCGCCTCGGCCAACGCCGCCGACATGGCCGCTCGACCCTACACCAAGGCGCCACCCGCGATTGCGGCGGTGTACGACTGGAGCGGCTTCTACATCGGCGCCAACGCAGGCTACGCGAGCAGCCGGAATTGCTGGAACTTCGAAAGCTTTGCCGGCGCGCCTTTCACGGCCGGCGAAGGGTGCCACGACGCGGACGGCGCCGTCGCGGGTGGACAGATTGGCTATCGCTGGCAATCCTCCGCCTTCGTTTTCGGTCTGGAAGCTCAAGGCAACTGGGCGGACCTCAGCGGTTCGAGCGTCTCCTCGCCGGCCTTCGTCATCGCGCCCGGCGACTTGACGATCAATTCCAAGCTTCGGGCATTCGGGTTGTTCACCGGACAAGTCGGTTACGCCTGGAACAACGTTTTGCTCTACGCGAAGGGCGGCGCGGCGGTGGTGGATAACCGCTTCTATCATACCTTTACCGGCACCAACACGCTGATCAATTCGTCGGACAATACCACTTGGGGAGCGACCGTAGGCGCCGGCCTCGAAGTCGGCTTCGCTCCCAATTGGACCGTCGGCGTCGAATACAACCACCTGTTCATGGAGCGTGAGACGTTCAGCTTCGCTGCCGCCCCGCTTGGCGTGGCGACCACCAACAGCATCCGTCAGGATGTCGACATGGTCACCGCGCGCATCAACTATCGATTTGGCGGGCCGGCAATCGGCCGATACTGATTCTCCGCCGAACTCCATCACGCGACGAAAAAGGGCATCGACAAGCGCGATGCCCTTTTGCTTGTTCAAAACGGGCCGTCGAAAATCTCTCCCCGGTTGACCCGTTACCATCCCAATACCGAGGTAGCCGGTCAGGAGCTTCGCCCTCACCCGCCGGAGAGAGGGATGAACGGATGCCACGCGATTGACAGACCAATCGATCCCGACCCAAATGCCCGCTCAAGAAAAGCAAGCAGGGACGGGATCGCGTGGCGGGCAACGAGCAGGAAACCTACGAATGCGACGTGCTGGTGGTCGGCTCGGGCTGCGCCGGAATGTCGGCGGCGGTCACCGCGGGGCATCACGGGCTCAACGTTCTGATCGTCGAGAAGGAGCCGCGCTTCGGCGGCACCACCGCGCGCTCCGGCGGCTGGCTCTGGATTCCCGGCACCTCGCTGGCAAAGGCCTGGGGCATCGAGGAAAGCCCCGAGCAGGCGAAAACCTATCTGCGCCACGAGGCCGGCAACAGTTTTGACGCCGCGCGCGTCGATGCGTTTCTGACCGAGGGACCGAAGGCCGTCGATTTCTTCACCACGCAAAACCGCGCTGCGGTTCGACATGCCGCTGACCTTTCCGGATTATCACGCCGAAGCGCCGGGCGGCGCGCAGGGCGGACGCTCGATGGTGACGCGGCCGTTCGACGCGCATGAACTCGGCCCGCACATCAAGGATATCGGCAGTCCCCTGCCCGAACTCACCGTGTTCGGCATGATGCTGGGCTCCGGCAAGGAGATCATCCACTTCATGCGCGCGACGAAATCGCTGGCCTCGGCGTTCTATGTCGCCAAGCGGCTGTCGCGACACGCGCTGGACGTGATGCGCCACGGCCGCGGCATGACGCTGACCAACGGCAACGCGCTCGCCGGGCGGCTGGCCAAATCGGCGTTCGACCTGAAGATCCCGTTGTGGCTGTCGTCGCCGGTGCTCGAACTGATCGTCGAGGACGGCGCGGTGCGCGGCGCCAACGTCGAGCGCCACGGCAAGCTGATCCGCGTCAACGCCAAACGCGGCGTGGTGCTGGCCTGCGGCGGCTTTCCGCATGACGTCGCGCGGCGCAAGGCGATGTTTCCGCACGCGGGCGACGGCACCGCGCATTTTTCGCCCGGCCCTGTCGGCAACACCGGCGACGGGTTGCGGCTGGCGGAAACCGCCGGCGGACGGATCGAGGACAATCTGCCGAACGCCGCGGCGTGGGTGCCGGTGTCGATCACCGAGCGCAAGGACGGCAGCAAGGGCGTGATGCCGCATTTCATCGACCGCGCCAAACCCGGCGTCATCGCCGTGATGCGCGACGGCAGGCGTTTTGCCAATGAAGGCAATTCGTACCACGACTTCGTGCAGGCGATGGTGAAGGCGGCGAAGCCCGGCGAGGAGATCACGGCGTATCTGGTGTGCGATCATCGCGCCTTGCGCAAATACGGGCTCGGCTGCGTGCCGCCGTTTCCGATGCCGCTCGGCCATCATCTCAAGACCGGCTATCTCAAGCGCGGCACGACGCTGGCCGAACTGGCCGACCGCACCGGCATCGACCGGCAAGGGCTCGAGGCGACGATCGCCGAATTCAACGCACTGGCCGAGGAAGGCCGCGATCCTTCTTTCGGCAAGGGATCGCGCGCCTATAACCGCTACCAGGGCGACGCGCTGCACGGCCCGAACCCCTGCGTCGCGCCGATCAAGGACGGACCGTTCTACGCGATCAAGATGGTGATCGGCGATCTCGGCACCTATGCCGGCATCAAGACCGACGAACACGCCCGCGCGCTCGACGAACACGGCCAGCCGATCGCGGGCCTCTATGCCGCCGGCAACGACATGGCGAGCATCATGGGCGGCAACTATCCCGGCGCCGGCATCACGCTGGGGCCGGCGCTGACGTTCGGGTATATCGCGGGGAAGCATCTCAGCGGCACTGCGCCCTAGAAAAGCTGGAACGAACATCGATGGTTTCGATTGTCCCGAATCGAACCGGAGATCGATCCATGCGTGCGCCGTGCTTGTCTGCTGCTGTCATCCTGTTGGGCTTCGTTCCACAGCTCGCCTTCGCCGGCGATACCGAATGGCGGCGCTACACGATCCCGAGCACCGGGACCAGCGTCGACATGCCGGTGTCGATCTTCACCAGCGACGCCGGCGCGCCCGACGGCGGAACCGGGCGAAAGTTTTTCACCGAGGACCGCCGCGCCGATCTGACGGTGCAATCCGTTGCCAATCCGGCCAACGATTCGCCCGCAACGTTCCTCGCGAAGATGCAGCCGCCCGCCGGCATCGTCTACAAGCGGGTCACGTCCGACTTCTTCGTGGTGTCCAGCATCCGCAACGACCGGATCTGGTACAACCGCTGCAACCGCGGCAACGGCAGCATGAACTGCGTGATGATCAATTATCCCGTCGCCGAAAAGCGGCAGTGGGACGGGGTGGTGACGCGAATCAGCCGGACGCTTAAAGGCTAACCAGCCTCGCGCACGACCTGGAAAGATCGGAAAAACAGGCAATCTGGTTCCGCGCGCCCCTGCGCGAACCGGGTTCGGCGCATGTCGGGACAGCATTTGCCGGGGGACAATTCACTTCAATGCTTAAGCGGACTCCAGGGCGGCGATACAAGGGGCGACGCCAATCCGAGGACCGCGCCCGTGACCGACCCGCAAATCGTCTGCCCGAATTGCAGCACCTCGATCAAGCTGACCGAATCCCTCGCCGCCCCGCTGGTCGCGGAGACCAAGCGGCGCTTCGAGCGACAGCTTGCGGACAAGGAGGAGCAGTTCGGCCAGCGCGAAGCCAAGCTGAAACAGGCCGAGCAGGAGCTTGCGAAATCCCGGGAAACCATCGACGAGCGCGTGGCGACGCAGCTGAAGGCCGAGCGTTCCAAGATCGCCGAAGCGGAGGCCAAGCGCGCCCGTCTGGCGCTGGCCGACGAACTCGGAGAACGCGACCAGCGGCTGGCGGAGATGCAGCAAATTCTCGCCGCCAACAGCGAGAAGCTCGCATCGGCGCAGAAGGCCCAGGCGGATGTGCTTCGCAAGGAGCGCGAGCTCGACGATGCGCGGCGCGAAGTCGACCTCACGATCGAGAAGAAGGTGCAGGATTCGCTCGTCGCCGTCCGCGACAAGGCACGGCTCGACGCCGAGGAAGCGCTTCGCGGCAAGGTCACCGAAAAGGAAATGCAGATCGCGGGCATGCAGCGGCAGATCGACGATCTGCGCCGCAAGGCCGAACAGGCCAGCCAGCAATTGCAGGGCGAAGTGCTCGAAATCGAACTCGAGGGCATTCTGCGCAGCCGCTTTCCGCGCGACCTGATCGAGCCGGTTCCGAAGGGCGCGTTCGGCGGCGACGTGCTGCATCGCGTGTCCGGTCCCACCGGCCAGAGCTGCGGCACCATCCTGTGGGAATCCAAGCGGACCAAGAACTGGAGCGACGGCTGGCTCGCCAAGCTGCGCGGCGACCAGCGTGCCGCCAAGGCCGAGGTCGCGCTCGTCATTTCCGAAGCCCTGCCGAAGGAGGTGGAAACCTTCGACCTGATCGACGGCGTCTGGGTCGCCCACCCGCGTTTTGCGGTGCCGCTCGCGATCGTGCTGCGGCAGTGGCTGATCGATCTCGCCGGCAGCCGCCTCGCGCAGGAAGGCCAGCAAGACAAGATGGAGCTGATGTATCTGTACCTGACGGGACCGCGCTTCCGGCAGCGCATCGACGCCATCGTCGAGAAATTCACCGACATGCAGAATGATCTCGACCGCGAGCGCAAGATGATGATGCGGCTCTGGTCGAAGCGGGAGGAGCAGCTGCGCGGCGTCCTCGACTCCACCGCCGGTCTCTACGGCGACCTGCAGGGCATCGCCGGACGCGCCATGCAGGACATCGAGAGCCTCGACGTGCTGATGATCGAGGTCAAGGGCGAGGCGGCGGAATAGTCGGCCGACGACCCGCGCGGGGTAGGCAGTACAAGCGTGCTGCTAGGTTCGCCCTACTCCGCCGTGATCTGCGCATCCTTGACGACCTTGGCCCAGCGCGGGCGATCCTTCGCGATCAGATCCGCCAGGCGTTGCGGCGGGCCGCCTTGCGCGATCAGGCCCTGCTTGCCGAGCAGCGCGCGAACGTTCGGCTCCGCGAGTATCTCGTTGAACGTTGCGTTGTAGCGATCGACGATCTCCTTCGGCGTGTTGGCCGGCGCCAGAACGCCGTACCAGAGATCGACATCGAAATCGGTGACGCCGAGTTCGGCGAGCGTCGGCACGTCAGGCGCCTGCGGCGCCCGCTTCTGGCTGCCGACGGCGAGGATGCGGATTTGTCCGGCCTCCACCAGCGGAAGCGCGGTGTGGACCGGCAGGAACATCGCCGAGACGTGGCCGCCCGCGAGATCCTTCACCGCGCCGGCCGAGCCTGAATAGGGAATATGCGTCAGGTTGATCTGCGCCGTGAGCTTGAACAGCTCCATGGCGAGATGTTGCGGCGTGCCGCGGCCGGGAGAAGCGTAGTTGATCTCGCCCGGCTTGCTGCGGGCCAGCGCGAGCAATTCCGCGAGCGTGCTGACGCCGAGCGAGGGATGAACGACGAGCGCGAGCGCGCCGGTTGCGATCTCGGCGATCGGCACGAAATCCTTTTCGGGATCGTAGGGGACGGTCGGATAGAGGCTCGCATTCATCACGAACGTATTGACGGTTACCAGCAGGTTCTGGCCGTCGGGCGCGGTGCGCGCCGCGGCCTGCGTGCCGATGTTGCCGCTGGCGCCGGGCTTGTTCTCGACGATGACGGGATGATTCCAGCGCTGCCGCAGTTCTTCGCTGAGCAGGCGTGCGAGCAGGTCAGGTCCGGTGCCGGGGGAGAAGGGAACGTTGAGCCGGATCGGCTGCTGCGATTGCCCGTGAGCCAGTCCGGGCATGATGGGGGCAAAGGCCGCGGCGAGAATCCCCAGCACCGTACGGCGCGAATGCATGCCGCTTGCGGAATCGATCGCCACGTTTTTCTCCCATGTCATCCCTGCTGGCTCTTAGCCCACAGGCTTTATTTGTTAAAATCTCTATATGTGAGATTTTGATGTATTATGCGTCGATCGGGTACCAATTCAAGGTTGATTCTGTCGCACCGGGACAAGTATCTGCCCGAGGCGCAAGCGCGCCAAACCGGAGCGGGATCTGACGATGCGACGTGAGGCATGAAGCCGAAGAACAGTCTTGAACGGGTGCTCGCGGTCCTCGAAGTGTTTTCCGAGGAGCGGCTGGAATGGACGCCCGAGGATCTGATGCGCGAGCTCGGCTACAGCCGGCCGACGCTGTACCGCTATCTGAAGATCCTCAAAGACGCCGGCTTCCTGATGTCGACCCGCAACGCCGGCGTCACGCTGGGGCCGAAGGTCGTCGAGATGGATTATCTGACGCGCCGCGCCGATCCGCTGGTGCTGCGCGGCGCGCCTTATCTGAAGCAGTTGACGGAGGACCATTCCTGCACCGCGATGGTGCTGCGCTGGTACGGCAACAAGATTCTCTGCGTGGCTTCCGAATCCTCCACCAAAAACCCGATCAGCTCCTACCCGCGCGGCCGGCCGATGCCGCTCGGACGCGGCGCGATCGCGCGCTCGATCCTGGCGCAATTGCCGCGTCCGCGGCTGATGCCGCTGATCGAGCGCAATCTCGCCGATCTGCGCGCGGTCGGTCTCGGCGACACTCGCCGATGATGTGCTGAAGAGCCTGCGGAAGGTGCGCAAGGCCGGCTTCTGCGTCGCCTATGGCGAGGTCACGCCGGGCGCCGTCGGCATCGCCGCGCCTGTCGTCGACGACCGCGATTATCCGATCGCCAGCGTCTGCGTCACCATTGCCGGCAATCTGGTGACGGGCGCGCAGATCGATCAGATCGGCACCGAAGTGCGGCGCGTGGCGTCGCAGATTTCGGCCGATCAGGCGGATGGCAGGCCTTAAGCGAAATCTTACAATGTGAGATTTTTCTTGACTTAAGGTGAGACCTGTTCTCATTTTCGGCGCCCGCGCACCCATCAGCCCCATCGCAAGAAGCCAAAACATGCCCGCCGAATCAGCCACGCAGGTCGTCATTGTCGGAGGCGGGCCTGTCGGCCTCGGTCTTGCGATCGACCTCGGACAGCGCGGCGCCAACTGCGTGCTGGTCGAGCGCTATGTCAGCCCGCAGCCGATCCCGAAGGGTCAGAACCTGACCCAGCGCACGCTCGAGCATTTTTACTTCTGGGGCGCGGAGGCGGAGCTTCGGGCGGCGCGGACCATTCCGCCCGACTACGGCATCGGCGGCATGACGTCCTACGGCACGCTGCTGAGCGGCTACCGCTATGACTGGCTGCAACGCGAACTGGTGCGGCCCTATTACTTCACCGACAACGAACGGCTGCCGCAATACGCCACCGAGGCCGTGCTGCGGAAGCGCCTGAGCCAGTTACCGAACGTCGAAACGATCTATGGCTGGAGCGCTTCCGGCATCACGCAGGACGCCGACGGCGCGCAGGTGACGATCACAGAGCGCAACAGCAACCAGCAGCGCACGCTGCGGGCGGACTATGTCGTCGGCTGCGACGGCAGCCGCTCGACGGTGCGCGAGGCCGCCGGCATCAGCCAGACGCTGACCGACCACGACCGGCTGATGGTGCTGCTGGTGTTTCGCTCGACCGGGCTGCACAGACTGCTGGAGCGCTTTCCCAACAAGTCCTTCTATAACGTGCTGCATCCCGATCTGAAGGGATACTGGAAGTTCTTCGGCCGCGTCGATCTCGGCACCACCTGGTTCTTCCACGCGCCGGTGCCGCTCGGCACGACAAAAGACAATTTCGATTTCCGTGGAATGCTGCACGCGGCGGTCGGCGAGGAATTCGATGTCGAATTCGAGCATATCGGCTTCTGGGAGCTGCGCGTCGCGATCGCCGATCAATACCGAACGGGGCGCGTCTTCATCGCCGGCGATGCCGCGCACAGCCATCCGCCCTATGGCGGCTACGGCATCAACACCGGCCTGGAAGACGTCGCCAACCTCGGCTGGAAACTGACGGCGGCGCTGCAAGGCTGGGCGGGAGCCGGCCTGCTGGATACTTATGGCGAGGAACGGCGTCCGGTGTTCGCATCGACCGCGCGGGATTTCATCGAGAAGGCGATCGAGAGCGACCGCAAGTTTTTAGGCACATTCGATCCCGCCGCCGACAAGGCTGCATTCGAAGCCGAATGGCAGGCGCGCTCGTCCGGCGCGCGTTCGGAAGTGAATTCGTTCGAGCCGAATTACGAGGGCTCCTCGATCGTCGCAGGTCCGCCCGGCGCTACCTGCAGCGCGATCGGCTCGCATCAATTCGTGGCGCGCGCCGGCCATCATCTGGCGCCGCGCCAGCTTGGGTCGGGCCGCAATGTCTTCGAGGAACTGGGCGAAGGGTTTACGCTGCTCGATTTCGGCGCGCCGGAAGCCGCCACGGCATCGATCAGGCGCGCCGCGGAGGCCAGCGGCGTGCCGCTGAAGCTGGTCAGGGACGACAGCGCGGAAGCGCGGGAATTTTATGAGGCTGCGCTCGTGCTGGTGCGTCCCGACCAGTTCGTCGCCTGGGATTCGGATGGCGATGTCACCGACGCGGAGGGCATCATTCGCCGCGTTGTCGGCGAGCCAACCCTGACAAAATACGCCAGCGCCGTCGTCGAACAAGAACAGGCCAAAAGGCCGGCAAGAAACACAAGGAGAAGGCCCGTGAGCCGCCACAGTGCCGCGCATTATTTCCTCGAAGGTCTCGTCGACCTCGGCGTCGACTATATCTTCGCCAATCTCGGCACCGATCATGTCTCGCTGATCGAGGAAATCGCGCGCTGGGACCGCGAGGGCCGCAAGCATCCGGAAGTCATCCTCTGCCCGCACGAGATCGTCGCCGTTCACATGGCCGGCGGCTATGCGCTGGCGACCGGCAAGGGACAGGCGGTGTTCGTGCATGTCGACGCCGGCACGGCGAACGCCTGCATGGCGATCCAGAACCTGTTTCGGTATCGGTTGCCGGTGATGCTGTTCGCCGGACGCGCGCCCTTCACGCTGCATGGCGAGTTGACGGGATCGCGCGACACCTATGTGCACTTCGTGCAGGACCCCTTCGACATCGCCAGCATCGTGCGGCCCTATGTCAAATGGGAATACTCCCTGCCCTCCGGCGTCGTGGTGAAGGAAGCGCTCGCCCGCGCCGGCGCCTTCATGCACAGCGACCCGCCCGGGCCGGTCTACATGATGCTGCCGCGCGAGACGCTGGCGGAGGAATGGGACGAGGCGCAGATGCCGGCCTACAATCCCGCGCGCTATGGCAGCGTGGCGGTCGGCGGCATCGATGCCGCCCGCGTCGATGAAATCGCGACGCGACTGATGGCGGCGGAAAACCCGATCGCGCTGACGGCCTATCTCGGGCGCAACACGGAGGCCGTCGCGGCGCTGGAGCGCCTGGCGCTGGCCTGCGGCATCCGGATCGCGGAGTTCAATTCGATCGATCTCAACGTTTCGCAGGATTCGCCGTGCTTTGCCGGCTTCGATCCGATGCCGCTGCTGGAACAGGCCGACGTCGGGCTGCTGCTCGATACCGACGTGCCCTTTGTGCCGCAATACGCCAAGCGCGTTGAGGAAATCGACTGGATCCAGATCGACATCGATCCCTTGAAGTCGGATTTTCCGATGTGGGGTTTTCCGACCGACATCCGGGTGCAGGGCGATTGCGCGACGGTGTTGCGGCAGGTGCTCGAAGTGGTCGCGGCGCGTGCCGATGACGGCTATCGCAAGCGCGTCATCGAGCGCATTGCCGGCTGGAGCAATGCCCGCAAGGCCGCGGACAAGCGGCGCGAAGCTGCGGCTGCAAACAAGGGCACGTCAGGCGCGATCGGCGCGCCATATTCTGTTCGCGACCCTGAACCGCGCGCTGTCGCAGGACGATATCGTCGTCAACGAGGCGATCCGCAATGCGCCGCTGGTGCAGGAGCATATCCGCCGCACGCGGCCGGGAAGCTATGTCGGCCTCGCCGGCGGCGGGCTCGGCTTTTCCGGCGGCATGGCGCTGGGCCTGAAGCTGGCGCAGCCGGAGCGGCGCATCGTGCAGATCATCGGCGATGGCGGCTTTCATTTCTCCTCGCCCGACTCGGTATTCGCCGTCGCCCAGCAATATCAAATCCCGATTTTCACGGTCGTGCTCGACAATGGCGGCTGGCAGGCGGTCAAGTCGTCGGTGCAGCGGGTCTATCCGAAGGGCGTCGCCGCCGAGACCAATTCCTTTCAATCGCAATTGCGCTCGGGCCGGCAGGGCGAGCAGCGACGCTTTTCCGACATCGGCCGCGCGTTCGGCGCGCATGCCGAATTCGTCCGCGAGCCGGATGAACTCGCGGCCGCCATCGAGCGCTGCCTCGCCGCCGTCGACGGCGGCATCGCCGCCGTCCTGCATGTCCAGATCACGCCGCTCTAGCGGCCAAACGTTTTTTGTTCGCGTGCCGCCAAGAGCACGGGCGAAATGATTACTCGGGAGAAAACAACATGAAGATCCTTCGCGCGGCGTTGGCCGCCCTCTGCTTAAGTCTGTTCTGGCTCACACCCGCCGCCGCGCAGGCGCAATACCCGGACCGGCCAATTCGCATCGTCGTCGGCTTCACGCCGGGCGGCGGCAACGACATCATCGCGCGCGTGTTCGGGCAAAAACTGTCGGAAAGCCTCGGCCAGCCCGTCATCATCGAGAACAAGCCGGGCGCAGGCGCAATGCTCGCCACCGAATATGTCGCGCGGTCGGCGCCCGACGGTTATACGCTATTGGTCGGCGCCAGCGGCGCCATGACGATCAGCCCCGCCGTCTATGAGAAGATGAACTACGACACGATGCGGGATTTCAAGCCGGTGTCCGAGATGGGATCGTTTCCGCTGATCCTGATCGTCAACGCGAAATCGGAGTTCAAGTCGCTGGCCGATCTCGTCGCCTACGCCAAGGCCAATCCCGACAAGGCGAACTATTCGAGTTCGTCCGCCGCCTTCCAGCTCGCGACCGAACTGTTCAAGCAGAAGACCGGCGCGCCGATGCAGATGATCCCCTACAAGGGCGCCAACGATTCCGTGACCGCTGTCATCTCCGGCGAAGTGACCGCGACCATCGCCGATGCCGGGCCGGTGACCAGCCAGGTCAACGGCGGCACGGTCCGCGCGCTCGCGGTTGCGGCGCCGACGCGGGCGGAGAGTTTGCCCGACGTGCCGACCATGAAGGAAGCCGGCGCCGACGTCGAGGCGGTGCTGTGGAGCGGCATCTTCGTGCCGGCGGCGACGCCGCCGGACATCGTCAGCAAGCTGGAGGCCGAATTCATCCGCATCGCGCGGCTGCCCGATGTTGTCTCCCGCCTCAAACAGCTCAATATCAATTCGGTCGGCAATTCATCGGCAGAATTTTCGCGCATCATCGCGGCCGATCTCGAACGCTGGAAGGCGGTCGCGCGCGCCGGCAATATCAAGATGGCCCAGTAGGACAGGTAAGCTTCATGACTGATCCGGTTGAGACGCAGGTTCTCGTCGTTGGCGGCGGTCCGGTCGGACTGACGCTGGCGATGGATCTTGCGCGGCGGGGAATCCGGACGGTCGTTGCCGAACTGCGGCACAAGGGCGAGCCGCCGAGCGTGAAATGCAATCACGTCTCGGCGCGCTCGATGGAAATTTTTCGGCGTCTCGGCGTCGCCAAGGCGATCCGGGACGCCGGCCTGCCCGCCGACTACCCGAACGACGTTTCGTATCGCGTCAGCTTCACCGGCAAGGAACTGTCGCGCATCCCAATTCCGTGCCGGCGCGACCGCTATACGGCCAGCGGCGGTCCGGACACCTGGTGGCCGACCGCCGAGCCGCCGCACCGGATCAACCAGATCTATCTCGAACCGACGCTGTCCGCCTACGCCGAGACGATCCCCGGCCTCACGCTGCTCAATCGCGTCGAGATCAACGGCTTTGAACAGACGCCCGAGGGCGTGACCGCGCACGGCACCCAGCTCGACAGCAATCAGCCGATCACGATACGCGCCGACTTTCTCGTCGGATGCGACGGCGGACGGTCGGCCGTTCGCAGGGCGATCGGCGCCACGCTGTCCGGCACCGCGGAAGTTCAGCGCGTTCAGTCGACCTATATCCGCGCGCCCTCGCTGCTTGCGAGGAGCGATCTAAAACCGTCCTGGGCCACGTTCTCGCTCAATCCCGTCCGCTCCGGCAACGTCTATGCGATCGACGGCCGCGAGACGTGGCTGGTGCATAATTATCTCAGGCCCGACGAGCACGAGTTCGACTCGGTGGACCGCGACTGGGCGCTGCGAAAGATCCTCGGTGTCGGCGACGATTTTTCATACGAGATCCTTCGCAAGGAGGACTGGATCGGCCGCCGGCTGGTCGCGGACAAATTTCGCGAAGGCCGGGTGTTCATTTGCGGCGACGCCGCGCATCTGTGGGTGCCGATGGCGGGCTACGGCATGAACGCCGGCATTGCGGACGCGACCAATCTGGCGTGGCTGCTGGCCGCGCATCTGTCGGGCTGGGCGCCGGCCGACATCCTCGACGCGCACGAGGCGGAGCGCTTGCCGATCACCGAACAGGTATCCGTGTTCGCCATGAACCACGCGCTGTCGCTGTCGCGCCAGCGAAGCGAGGTGCCCGACAATATCGATGCCGACGACGAGGCCGGCGCGCAGGCCAGGATGGCGCTGGGCAAGCAGGCCTATGACCTCAACGTTCAGCAGTACTGCTGCGGCGGGCTGAATTTTGGCTACTACTACGACAAGTCGCCGATCATCGCCTACGACGAAGCCACGCCGCCGGCCTACGGCATGGCGGACTTCACGCCATCCACCGTGCCGGGCTGCCGCGTCCCGCACATCTGGCTGAGCGATGGGCGCTCGCTCTATGACGCGCTGGGGCCGGATTACACGCTGCTGCGCTTTGACACCGCCGTCGATGTTTCGGAGTTGATGTCGGAAGCGGCGCGCGCGCGGGTGCCGATCAAGCTGCTCGATGTGACGCCGAGCGAAGGCGCCGGCGTATACGATCGTTCGCTGGTGCTGGCACGGCCCGATCAGCACGTGGCCTGGCGAGGCAATCGCGCGCCGGAGAACTCCCGGGAGTTGGTTGAGTTGATTTCCGGGCGGCGAGCTTAGCTCGCCTTCTGAGCTAGAGCTTGAGCGCCGATCGACGAACACGAGACGACGTGAGTGGGAGTTCGGAAGCCGAACGAAACTCCCGATGGCAGATCGCTGAAGATTCGAGGCGGAGTAAAGGCGTCCAACTCCGCTCCATGGGGCTGGGGGGCTTGAAAATGGAGCGGAGCTACTCGGGACACAACTAACGCCAACGACACCAACTTGCCGGGAGTTGCGGGCGCGCGGGAGGCGGAATCATGGAGTGCGATCGAGCAAATAAGGAAAGTTGGTGTTGAGCGTGGCCTTCTTTCCTAACAAATCCTTAACGCCGGGGCGCTGTCGCAAAAGCAGAGCCTCTGCTGGGCGCTCGCGGCAGCCTTCGCTTGCTTCGCTACGATAGAGCTGAGGCTGGCTTGCCGCAGCCGTGAGCTTGCGAATGAGCTCTAACGATGGAGCCCGCCTTCGCCAAACGGCTTCGGCGCGGCAGCCTTCGCTTGCTTCGCTACGATAGAGTTGAGGCTGGCTTGCCTAGCCGTAGCTTGCGAAGCAAGCGAAGGCTGGTGGGCGCGACAGGGATCGAACCTGTGACCCCTACCATGTCAAGGTAGTGCTCTCCCGCTGAGCTACGCGCCCTGGAAATGGGATGACCAAATCATCCCGCTCCAGCTTTAGATCGTATTGGGTGGGGTCCGTATATCGGCTCCAAAGCGCCCCCGCAAGGATGCTTGGACTTAATTTCCGGAGTGTTTTCGGACCCAAAAGGCGGCCGATCAGGCCGCCAGCATCTTGTTCACTTCGCTGACCAGTTCACGCAGGTGGACCGGCTTGGCCAGCACCTTGGCGTTCTTGGGCGCTTCCGAATCGGAATTCAGCGCGACCGCGGCGAAGCCGGTGATGAACATGATCTTGATGTCGGGGTCGAGTTCCGAGGCGCGGCGCGCCAGTTCGATGCCGTCCATTTCCGGCATCACGATATCGGTCAGCAGCATCTCGAACGGCTCCTCGCGCAGCCGCTGATAGGCCGACAAGCCGTTGTCGTGGGGCGAGACCTGAAACCCCGCGTTTTCCAGTGCCTTGACCAGGAAACGGCGCATGTCGTTGTCGTCTTCGGCGAGGAGGATCTTGTGCATGGCGGTCAGTTATCGAGCCTGGCTTTGGAGGATCATTGCGACCACTAAGCCTGACAGAGGGTAAATTTCGGGTGAAAGGTACCGGCTTCTTGGTGACGGCGGGCGGTAGCTAATTTCTGTAGCGAGCGATACCAAGATCGAACAAGGCGGCGCTTTTCGGGCATTTGCGGCGCCTTCCAGGAGAAACGCGGGTTTTTTCGCTTGGCAGAATGATTGCGATTACGGACAATGCATCCTTACAAAGCCCTGCCCTGTCGGCTGAATTGGTCGCCTGATCGATCGGCCAAACGGGAAAGCGGACATTCAAGGGACGGCGCCCCACGATGACCCAGTTTGATGGCGAGCTGTCGCCCCCGTTCGAGATCGTAGAGCCGGCGCATTGGCGGGCGCCGATCATCTTCAACTCGCCGCACTCCGGCTCGGTCTATCCGGCCGAATTTCTCAACGCCTCCCGGATCGACCTCGCCGCGCTGCGCCGCTCCGAGGATTCGTTCATGGACGAGTTGATCGGCGACCTCAGCGAACGGGGCTTTCCGACCGTGCGGGTCAATTTCCCCCGCTCCTATGTCGACGTGAACCGCGAGCCCTATGAGCTCGATCCGCGGATGTTCACCGGACGCCTGCCGAGCTTCGCCAACACCCGCTCGATGCGGGTGGCCGGCGGCCTCGGCACCATCCCGCGCGTGGTCGGCGACGGGCAGGAAATCTATCGCGAGCGGCTTTCCGTCGACGACGCGCTGGGGCGGATCGAGGCGCTGTACAAGCCGTATCACCGGGCGCTGCGGCGGCTGATCAACAAGGCCCATCAGGCGTTCGGAACCGTGATCCTGGTCGATTGCCATTCGATGCCGTCGGTCGGCGTCTCGCGCGACGAGCCGCGGCGGCCCGATATCGTGATCGGCGACCGCTACGGCACCAGTTGCGCCGGCCTGCTGCCCGATGTGGTCGAGGAAATCATGAGCGGGCTCGGCTATTCGATCGGCCGCAACAAGCCCTATGCCGGCGGGTTCATCACCGAGCATTACGGCAACCCGGCGAGCGGACTGCACGCCGTGCAGCTCGAACTCAACCGCGCGATCTACATGGACGAGCGGCGGCGCGAGCGCAGCCCGCGCTTTGCGCAAGTGGCCACCGACTTCACCGCGCTTGCTGACGCGCTGGCGCAGGTTCCGCTCGGGGATCTTGGGCCGTTCCAGGCGGCGGCGGAGTAGCGTCTCTTCTCGTCATTCCGGGGCGCGCCCACTTGGCGCGAACCCGGAATCCAACTCGCCGCATAAGAAAGTGGAGAGATGGATTCCGGGTTCGCGCCAAGCGGCGCGCCCCGGAATGACGGCACCCCAAAAAGAAAAAAGGGCCGCTTGAATGAACAAGCGGCCCAAGTCTAGGGAGGAAACGCCCAAGGAGGGCAGCGATAGGGCAAGCCCTACCGCACCGCAACAATATGCGGCCGCGCTGCACAAAAGGCAAGGGCTTTCGGACCGGAGCGGGTCCAAAGTGGAACAGGCTGGCCGATCGGCAACACTCCTGACTCAACAGCCATTTAATCAATTAGAATCAAATGCTTGAAGGATATCCCCAGCCAAGCCCCGGCTTCACTGCAGTGCTGGTATGCCAAAACTCGCAACTTCGTGATGGCGCGGCTAACCAAAAATCCACGCTTAAACGAGCGTTTGCGAAAGCGAATCGAAAGCCAGTTAGCAATACGGATGGGAATAACGCGCCGTCGGCGGTGCGCATCAGCCCGGATTGAGCTAGGCATGTGGCGACATTCTCCCTCCATAGTCGGTAAGGAACAGTCGTGACGGTCATCGATTTCACAGCCTTCATCGGCCGCCTTGCCACCGCGTCCGGCGAAACCATCCTGCCGTTCTTCCGCACCTCGCTCTCCATCGACAACAAGAGCACGAGCGATTTCGATCCGGTCACCGAGGCCGACCGCGCCGCCGAAGCGGTGATGCGCCGGCTGATCAAGGCGCAACTTTCCCCAGCACGGCATCGTCGGCGAGGAATTCGGCAATGAGCGCGAGGACGCCGAATATGTCTGGGTGCTGGATCCGATCGACGGAACAAAGTCCTTCATCGCGGGCTTTCCGATCTGGGGAACCCTGATCGCGCTGCTGCACCAGGGCACGCCGGTGTTCGGCATGATGCACCAGCCCTATATCGGCGAGCGCTTTTCCGGCGACTCTGGCTCGGCGCAATATTCCGGCCCGTCCGGCGAGCGGCGGCTGGCGGTGCGGCGTTGCGCGTCGCTGCAGGATGCCACCTCCTACACCACGAGCCCGCTCCTGATGAACGCCGCCGACCGCGAGATTTTCGGCCGGGTCGAAAGCGCGGTGAAGCTGTCGCGCTATGGCGGCGACTGCTACTCCTACTGCATGCTGGCGGCCGGCCATCTCGACCTCGTGGTCGAGACCGAACTCAAGCCCTACGACATCGCCGCCCTGATCCCGATCGTCACCGGCGCCGGCGGCGTCGTCACCAACTGGGAAGGCAACCCCGCCCAGAGCGGCGGCCGCGTCGTCGCCGCCGGCGACGCCCGCGTGCACGAGGCCGCGCTGAAGCTGTTGAACAGCTAGAGGCAGCCGCACAGGACCCGATGGATGCATTGATCGTCGTCGATATGCAGGTCGGGCTCCTCAAGGCGAGCCGAAGCACGATCTGCACGGCGTCATCGAACGCATCAACCGCCTCGCCGCAAAGTGCGCGAACGGTCGGGCGTGGTGATCTTCATGCAGCATTGCAGCGGCGCGGAAGACGATTTCGTGCCGGGCACGCCGGGCTGGGCGTTGCTGCCGGATCTCGATCGCGCGGTGCCGACATCGTCATTCGCAAAACCCTGAACGATCCCTTCGCGGGCACCGACCTCGCGGCGCGCCTGAAGGAAATTGCGCCGGGCGCATCTTGATCACCGGATGGGCGACCGATTTTTGCGTCGACGCCACCGTGCGGTCGGCCGTCTCGCACCATTACGATGTCGTCGTTGTAACCGACGCCCACACCTTGAACGACCGCCCACACCTCGATGCGGCGAGCGTCATCCGCCACCACCACTGGATCTGGGGCCACTGATCACGCAGCGTTCGGTGAAGGCGCGTACCGACGAACTCAACGGTCCTGCAGTGACGGGCCCCGCGTCCGCGCGACAGACAGCCACCGCACAGGCGCCTTGCATCGGGCATCTTCATCGCGTACGATGCCCCTCAAACACGCACGGTAGATGCGGGATCGGGGAGTACTCATGGGACGCTGAGCAGGCTGCTTGCCGGACTGACGCTGCTTTTGTTGCCGGCATTGCTGCCGGCCATGGCGGCGGCGCAGGATTTTCCCAGCAAACCGATCCGGCTGATCGTGCCGTTCCCGCCGGGCGGGCCGAACGACATCATCGCGCGCCTGGTCGGCCAGCGCATGTCGGAAATCACCAGGCAGCCGGTGCTGATCGACAATCGCGGCGGCCAGGCCGGCGTGCTCGGCACCGACGCGATCGCCAAGGCCGCGCCCGACGGCTATACGATCGGAATCGTGAGCGCGAGTTCGCTGGCGATCAACCCGACGATGGAAAAGGTGCCCTACGACGTCGCAAAGGATTTTGCGCCCGTCACGCTGGTGACGACGGTGCCGGAAATGCTCGTCGTCGCCAGCAACGTGCCCGCCGGCAATATGAAAGAGTTGGTCGCGCTCGCAAAGGCCCAGCCGGGAAAACTCAATTTCGCCTCGGCCGGCGTCGGCGGCCTGCCGCATCTGGCCGGCGAACTGCTCAAGCTGACGGCCAATATCGACATCGTGCACATTCCCTATCGCGGTGCGGCGCCCGCCATCAACGACCTGCTCGGCCAGCAGGTGCAGATGGCGTTCCTCGATCTGCCGGTGCTGCTGCCGCATATCAAGGCAGGCACCCTGCGGCCCGATCGCGCTTGGCGCACCGAAGCGCGCGCCGACATCGCCCGACGTGCCGACCACCGCGGAGGTCGGCATGCCCGATATCCTGATCGAAAACTGGTACGGCATGCTCGCGCCGGGCGGCACGCCCGAGCCGATCGTTAGCCTCCTGAACCGCGTCGCCAACGAGGCGATGAACGATCCGCAGGTGAAGCAGAAACTCGCCGACCAGGGCCTCACGGTCGCCGGCAACACACCGGCGCAGTTTCGCGACTACATCGGCAGCGAGACCCGGAAATGGGCGCGCGTCATCAAGGCCGCCGGCCTCGATACGGCCAAGTGACGCGCTGTTCAACGCGGCGCGGATTTACGCAGGTGCTCGGCCAGTTGCTGCGCGGGCCTGGGCAGCGCCCGAAAGCTGCGCGCGCAGATCACGAGCTTGCGGTTGGCCCAGGAATCCCTGATCCTGACGACATTGATCTTCATCGACCGCGCGCATCGCTTGGCCGCGACTTCGGGCATCACGCCGATCCCGATGCCGGCGGCGACCATCTGGCCGATCGCGTCAAAACTGTTCAGCCGCGCGCGAAAACGCAGACGCGCCCCCAGCCGCGCCGCGTGTCCGCTGATATGGGCGTGCAGCGCGATCGAGTTGATCAGCCCGACGAAATCGCGCTTCACCACGTCGCTGAAATCGACCTGCCGCCGGTTCGCCAGTTCGTCGTCCCGCGCGGCGACCAGCACCAGACGGTCCTCGCTGAACGGCAGCCGCTCGATATTGTCCGCCAGCGCGTGTTCGGCGGCGAGCCCGAGATCGGCTGATCCGACGGCGATGGCGCGGGCAATCTCGGCGCTTTCGCGCTCCTCGACGTCGATCGAAATATGCGGATGCGCCGCCAGAAAGGCCGCCAGCGTCTTCGGCAGATATTCCGAAAGCCCCGATGTGTTGGCGAGGAAGCGGACGGTGGCCTTGGCGCCATGGGCAAAGGCGGCGAGATCGCCGCGCATCGCCTCGACATTGTGCAGCACGACGCGCGCGTGATCGAGCAGGCTTTCGCCGGCCGGCGTCAGTTCGACGCCGCGGCGGCCGCGCGTCAGCAGCACGACGCCGAGCGCATCCTCCAGCCCCTTGATCCGCTCGCTCGCCGAGGCCAGCGCAAGGTGCACCCGCTGCGCGCCGTTGGTGATGCTGCGCGTCTCGGCCACCGCGACGAAGAGTTGTAGATCGACCAGGTCGAAACGCATGGGATTTCCTGTGCCGCGACACCGATAGCCTTCGTCCTAGCCGAAGGCTATCTCCGGAACCTCCAGATTGTGCCGGAAGCGCCGATGGGTCAATGTCGCGCCATGTTCGACTCCCTGCTTCTTCTGGTCACGGCTGCCTTCCTGCTCGCGGGTTTTGTCAAGGGCGCCATCGGGCTCGGCCTGCCGACGGTGTCGATGGGCCTGCTTGCGGTATCGATGCCGCCGGCGCAGGCGATCGCCATCGTCATCGTGCCGGCGATCGTCACCAATATCTGGCAGACGTTTGGCGGCCCCTATCTGCGCGACATCGTGCGGCGGCTGTGGCCGTTACTGATCGGAACGGCCGCCGGCATCTGGCTCAATGCGGGGGCGCTGACCGGTCCCTATGCGCGCTATACGACGATCGCGCTCGGCTTGCTGCTGGCGGTCAATGCGATCATCGGCCTCACCAAGTTCAATTTCACCGTTGCGCCCCGGAACGAGAAATGGGTCGGCGGCATCGTCGGGCTGATCACCGGCCTGATTTCGGCGGCGACCGGCGTGCAGGTCGTTCCGTCGGTGCCGTACCTGCAGGCGATCGGCATGGAGAAGGAAGAGCTGATCCAGGCGCTGGGCGTGTTCTTCACGGTCGCGACTTTGGCGCTCGGCCTCAATCTGACCGGCGCCGGCCTGCTGAGCGCCGCGACCGCCCTGCCGGGCGCCATCGCGATGGCGGCGTCGTTTGCCGGCATGTTCGTCGGGCAGGCGGTGCGGACGCGGCTGCAGCCGGATCTGTTCCGGCGCTGGTTTCAGATCGGCATGATCGTTCTCGGCCTCTACCTCGCCAGCAACGCGCTCGCGAAACTGGTGTCGTAGCCGCCGCGACAGTCACATGCTCGGTTAGCGCGCCTCCAGCATCGCGACACGGATGCCGAGATAGACGAACAGCCCGCCGAGCGCCCGGTTGATCCAGGCCATCGCGCCGGCCGACCGGCGAATGCGGCCGGCGGCCCTGCGCGGCAAAGGCGGCCACGCCGAAACACCATAGCGTGCCGCCGGTGATGAAGATCAGGCCGAGGGTCAGGAAGGCCAGCGTCTTGTGGGAAGATTTCGCCGCCACGAATTGCGGCAGGAACGCCAGAAAAAACAGCGCGACTTTCGGATTGAGCACATTGGTCAGGGCGCCCTGCCAGAACACGCGGGCCAGCGACGTCTCGTTGCCCGCCAGGGCCGCCTCTGCCAGCGGGCGCGCACGCGACAGCAGCATCTGAACGCCCGTGAACAGCAAATAAGCGGCACCTGCCCATTTCAGCACCGTGAACGCGGCCGATGACGCCATCAACAACGCCGACAGGCCGATCGCGGCACCGAACACGTGAACGAGACAGCCGACGCTGATCCCGGTTACCGCCGCCGCCCCGCCGCGCCATCCGAGCTGCAGGCTGCGGCCGATAATATAGGCGGTGTCCGGCCCCGGGGTGATGTTGAGCAGCAGCCCGGAAAGGATGAAAAGCCAGAGATCATGGATGCCGAGCGTCGCAAAGATCATTTAACCGGTTCCACCATTCACAATCGCGCGTGTGCCAATTCCGGACGGTGGACTATTATCATGAGCAAATCAGGCTTTCACTGAATTGCCGATGTTTATAAACATTGGAATCAGACGGCCGACCACGTAGTGGTTATCCGCCCGTTCCGGCGCTGGGGATATACTGGGGACATGGAAAGACGCCTGGCAGCCATCGTCTGTGCTGACGTCGCCGGCTATTCCCGCATGATGGGGGTCGACGAGGCGGGGACGCACGCCACGTTCAAGGCCCATCGCACCGCGATCTACCCGATCATCCTCAATCACGGCGGCCGCCTGGTGAAGAACACCGGCGACGGATTCCTGCTCGAGTTTCCCTCGATCGTCGGCGCCATCGAGGCTTCGGTCGCGATGCAGATGGTGATGGCCGAGCGCAACGAACACCTGCCGGCCGATCGATCGATGCAGTTCCGCCTCGGCATTCACATGGGCGACGTGATGGCCGACGAGGACGAGGTGTTCGGCGACGACGTCAACATCGCCGTCCGCCTCGAATCGGTCGCCGCGCCCGGCGGCGTCGCGGTTTCGGGCAAGGCCTGTCATGAAGCAGGCAAGCGCCTCAGCATCCCGCTGATCGACGCCGGTCCGCACCGGTTCAAGAATATCGAGGACGCGATCCAGGTCTGGACCTGGCAGCCCGCCGGCACCGACGCCAGCGGCCCTGCACCGAAAGCTTCGAGCGAAACGTCGGCCACCAATCTTCCGGCCCAGTATCGCACGGCGATCGTCGGCGTGCTGCCGTTCGCCAATCTGAGCGAAGGTGCTGAAGAGTATTTTTCCGACGGGCTGACCGAGGACCTGATCCACGCGCTTTCGTTGCAATCGTTCTACCGGGTGCTGAGCCGCAACTCGACTTTCGCCTTCAAGGGCCGGAACGTGAGCACACGCCTGATCGCGCGCGAGATCGACGCGAGCTACCTGATCCAGGGCTCGGTGCGCCGCGCCGCCAACAAGATCCGCGTCACCGCCGAACTGATCGCGCCCGAGACCGGCGAGCAGTTGTGGACCGGCCGGTTCGACCGCGACATCGGCGACCTCTTTGCGATGCAGGACGAACTCACCACCAGTCTCTCGGCGGCGATCGCGGCCGAAATCTACCGGGCGGAAGCCTCCGCCCCGCCGCGCTCCTCGTCGAACGACATCACCGCCTGGGACCGTTTCCTCAAGGGACTGTCGTACTATTATCTGCAGACCAAGACCGACGTCGCGACCTCGGTCGAGCTGTTCAAGGAAGCCATCGCGCTCGACCCGGCGCTGTCGATCGCACGCGCCTATCTCGCCACCATCCAGGTTCAGGGCATCCAGCTCGGCTGGATCAAGGGCACGCGCGAGGTTTGGGATTCCACGATGACGCTCGCGGAGAGCAGCGTCCGGCTCGATCCCCGCTCGTCCTTTGCGTTTCAGATCCTCGCCTATGTGCATGCGGCGCAAGGTCACTACGAGGCGGCGATGGATGCCGCCAAGCGGGCGGTCACCCTCAATCCGTACGACATGGGCGCGCGCGGCGTGCTCGGCGTCTGTCATCTCGTATCCGGCGAGCACCGGCACGCCATCGAACTGTTTACAATGGCGGCGCAGAGCGGCAGCAACGATCCGCGCTACCAATGGGCGGCGGTGCACGCGTTCGCGCATTACCTGCTCGGGCAGTATGATGCGTCGCTGTCCTGGGCGCGCGAGCAGCTCTACATGAATCCCAATCATCTGCAGGCGCTGGCGATCCGCGCGGCGGCACTGGCGCAACTGGGCCGCACCGCGGAGGCGGTCAACGCCGCCGAAGTTCTGCTCAGCAACTATCCCGGCCTGACCGTCGACCGGCACCTGCGCAATTTCCACTGGAAGCTGCCGGCCGATATTGATCATTACCGTGACGGCCTTGTGAAAGCCGGCGTCCCCCTGGGCCGATTGACGCTCGTCGAACCCTCGCCGACGCTTGCCGCCGAATTCCTGAGCGTGCGGCAGGCCTTCGGTTGACTCCGCATCGAATTCCGCCAAAAATTGCCTACACGCGGAAGTAGCGCACTGCGTAATTTCTTTTTTCAGCACCTTCATCCGCTTCGCCCTGGGTGGCGGACCGATTTCCATGCTGACGCCTCGAGGATTTGAAGCCATGTCGGACGAACGCACCGGACAGATTCCCGTTTCACCGAACAATCCCTGTCCTTTCCTGCGCGCGCTGGTCGCCAATGGCTATGTCGGCGGCCACGTCGTGCCGCTCTCGCAAATCGCCGAAATGGTCGGACTGGCGAGCGGCGAAACCGGTTCCGCGCAAAGGGACGTGCGGATAAAAACCAGGATGGTCGCCGTCATCGCCAACGGTCTCGGGCCGTTCAGCGTACTGAAGAGCGCCACCTCCGGCGCGGTGCTGGACGAACTGCGCGATGGCCCGCTCGACAAGCATGGCGGCGGCTCGCGCATCCTCGATGTCGACGCCAAGGTCCATGAGGACGAGATCGCGCGGCTCGCCGGCTTCGGCAAGGATCGCCAAGATCCCGACGGCGGCATCGAGCGCGGCCTGACGGCCGAGGAGATCGACACCTTCATGAAGGCCAACCTCAAGCGCGACGGCGACAAAGCGCGCTGGTACTACCCCATTCTCATGAAGGGCGAATGGCCGGTGCTGCTGAAGATCCTCGGCAAGGGCGAAGGCAGCGAGCGCTACCTCAGCGTCGCCGAGGTGAGGACGCTGTTCGTCGAGCGGCGGCTGCCCGAGCGGATCACGGCGCGGCTGCCGAAGCCGGCTGCGCAGAGCGTCCTCGAAGGCGATGGACGGTTCTGACGCGAGCGTCACTTGAACAGCGGCGTGCCCGGCACGAAGGCGTCGAACGCCGCCCAGAATTGTCCGCGATAGCGGTCCTGCTCCTGCAGGATCTCGTGCTTGGAGCCCGCGATCACCAGATGCGAGCCGGCGCGCAAATGATAGGCGAATTCCTCGATCGCGGCGGTGGACACGATGGTGTCGTTGCTGGCGGCCAGCATCAGGATCGGCTGGCGGATTTCGGACGGGTAGTTCATGCCGCGAAACGTATGCATCGCGCGGAACGCGGTATCGGCCCAGGCCACCGTCGGCGAGCCGATGCCGAGCGTCGGATCTTCCTCCATGATCGCGGCGTTGCGGGCGTAGCGCACGGGATCGCTGGTGAAGGGGTTGTTGATGAAGGATTCCGTTCCGGTCAGCGCGTCGTTGCCGCCGGGCACGTAGCGACCGCCCTGGCCGATCAGCCGCATGGCGCGAAGCAGCGCTCGCGTCGGGAACGCGGTCCTGCGCCCCGGCAGGTCGATCATCGGCGCCGACAGCACCATGCGGTCGAACCAGCGTTTTCCGGCATGCGCGAGCCGCAGCATCACCGCGCCGCCCATCGAATGCGCCAGCGCGAAATAGGGCGGCGGGCAATCCGGCAGCACCACCTGCTGCACGAAGGTCTCGACGTCGACCTCATAGTCGGAGAAGTCGCGGACGTAACCCTTGCGCGGATCGCGCAGGCGGCGCGACGAATGCCCCTGCCCGCGCCAGTCGATCATCGCCACCGCGAATCCACGGTCGCGCAGGTCGCGCACCGTCTCGAAATATTTCTCGATCGGCTCGCTGCGCCCGGTGAAGACGCAGACCGTGCCCTTGCGCCCCGCCGGCGGCGCCCAGCGCGCGAACCGCAATTCCGCGCCGTCGGGCGTCTTGATGGTGCCCGAGACGACGTCCTCCGGAACCGGATTGGCGGGGATGGAGACGAGCGTCATGACGGGTAACCGGCTAGGTGAAAAGGGCTGGAAATCAAGGCTGGGAGCGCAAAAAAGGGGGCCTGTTTCGCCCCTCTTGAACGCCGTTTCACCCCTCCCATATCATTTCTGTGCAGGCCGCTACCAGTGTTTCGGATCGCTCCGGACACAAGGCTGCACAGGACTACGGCCCGGCCCGATGGCGGGCGGGTTAACTGAAACAGTCGCTCAATGGAGGACTACCCTATGCGTACCTACGACCTCACCCCGTTCTATCGTTCCACCGTCGGCTTCGACCGCTTCTTCAACCTGCTCGATCAGGTGACCGCTGACGGCAGCCCCGGCTATCCCCCCTACAACATCGAGCGCACCGGTGAGAACGCCTACCGCATCAGCGTTGCGGTCTCCGGCTTCTCGCAAGGCGAGCTTTCGATCGTCGCGAAGGAAAACACGCTGACGATCAAGGGCGAGAAATCCGCCAACGAGAACGGCCAGGACAAATCCGAAGTGCTCTACCGCGGCATCGCGGCGCGCGCCTTCGAGCGCGCCTTCCAGCTTGCCGATTTCGTGCAGGTGAAGAACGCCTCGCTCGAGAACGGCCTGCTCCACGTCGATCTCGTCCGCGAGATTCCCGAGGCCAAGAAGCCCCGCAGCATTCCGATCAACTCCGGCGCGAAAGCCCCGCAGGTGGTCGACGCCTCGGTCGCGGCCTGACACGATCAGGCGTTCAGTCGGTATTGGCTGAATGCCAAAACGCCCCGGGAAACCGGGGCGTTTTTTTGTGCTGCCGTCTTCGCTTCGCGAGCGGCAGTCGAATTTACTCCAGCCCTTGCGGCTTGGGCATCTCCTCGGTCGGCGCGATCGAGGGCGCGGGCTTGGCCGCGACCGCATCCGTCGTGGGCGCCGGGGCAGCTGTCTGGGCCTCGACCGATTTCGGCGCTGGCGCAGGCGCGGCCGCCTGCTGGACCGGCGCCGGTGCCGCCGGTGCGGGCTTTGCAGCGATCGGGCTGGCCTTCGGCATCGGCACCGTGCGCGTCGCTACCTGAGCGGGCCGCGATGGGCGTGCCGCGGATGGGTCCGTCCCATGGGCTTGAGGTGGCTGGGCCTGAGGTGCCTGGGCCTGCGGGGCTTGAGCCTGCGGGGTTGGGGCCTGCGGCTGCGGGCCCGCAACGGGTCCGGGAAGAGGCGCGCGGAGCATGCTCTGCTCCTCATAAAAATTGTCGCCGCCCCAGCGGCGGGGCACGAAGCGGAGGATCCGGCCGTTTCGGGCGTCGATCACCAGCCGTCCGCCAGAACCGTCGCGATCAAGCACCGCGATGGTGTAGACGAAGCCGCGCAGCCGGGGGATGCCGAGCGGCGAGAAGCCATTGTCGCGCAGCACGGAATAGACTTCTGTCGATGGCAGCAGGCTGGGGCCATATCCATAGCCCGGTCCGGCCTCGTATGGCGGAGGCGGAGCAACCACGCGCGGCGGCGCTACCACATAGGGGGTCTCGACGTCCGATGCCGCCATGTAACGTCCGGGCCCCTGCGCCTGCGCGCTGCCCGCCAGAAGGACCAGTCCCGCCGCCAAAGATCCCGTGAAAAATTTCATTACCGAAAGCTCCTGTAAGCCCCGTAGCCGCCGGACCGTGCCGCGGGAGCATTTCGCTCTCTCGCCTGCCGGCCCAAGGTAATGTTTCATTGCGAAATCGGGCGGTCCTTGGGCAAGATCGCGGCGGGCCTGGCCGCAAACGGCCGCCCGCGGTTTTTTCCCGTGCCGCCAGGCGCCGATCCGCATGCAAGCGGGGACTTTCACGCGCTTGTGTGATAGACAAAAGTTTGGCATTGTCGGAGTTAGGACAGTATCGCTGTCTCAATTTCGAGGTTGTCCCGGCACAGGGATTGCAACGAATCCGTGGTGCCACGAGCCCCAGGGCAGTGCAGGCAAGGCCGTTCCACAGGGACGTTGAACGCCCAAGCCTGAATTTAAGAAATTGCGGCTCGCGGCGGACGAGCGGTGGCCCGGTGGGTTCCGCAAGCGTCCAAGGTGCGCCGACGATACGGTGAGGCCCTTAGCCTTTTTGAGAGGAATAAGATGAGCGGGTCGGAATTCGAGCGCGAAAACATCGAGGCAGAAACACTGTCAGCGACCGCGGCTTCGAAACCGGCCGATACCTTGTTTGAGGATTCTCCGCGCGAGCACAATTGGCGCCCGAAGGCCGAGGGCCTTTACGACCCGAGCCTGGAGAAGGATTCCTGCGGCGTCGGCTTTATCGCCAACATCAAGGGCAAGAAGTCGCATCAGATCGTCTCCGATGCGATCAACATTCTGTGCAACCTCGAACATCGCGGCGCTGTCGGCGCCGATCCGCGCGCCGGCGACGGCGCCGGCATTCTCGTGCAGATCCCGCACGCCTTCTTCTCGCGCAAAGCCGCCGAGATCGGCTTCCAGCTGCCGGAACCGGGCCACTACGCCATCGGCGCGCTGTTCATGCCGAAGGAAACCGCGTGGCGGAAGGTGATCCAGAGCATCATCGCCGAACAGATCAAGGAAGAAGGCCTGCTGCTGCTCGGCTGGCGCGACGTGCCGACCGATAATTCCTCGCTCGGCGAAACCGTCAAGCCGACCGAACCCGCCAACATGCAGGTGTTCATCGGCCGCAACGGCACCGCGAAGACCGAGGACGAATTCGAGCGCAGGCTCTACATCCTGCGCAAGTCGATCTCGCAGGCGATCTATCAGCGCCGCGAGCGCGGGCTGGCCGGCTATTACCCGGTCTCGATGTCGTGCCGCACCATAATCTACAAGGGCATGTTCCTCGCCGACCAACTCGGCAAGTATTATCCCGATCTGCACGAGCCGGATTTCGACAGCGCGCTGGCGCTGGTGCATCAGCGCTTCTCGACCAACACCTTCCCGGCCTGGTCGCTCGCCCATCCCTACCGCATGATCGCCCACAACGGCGAAATCAATACGCTGCGCGGCAACGTCAACTGGATGGCGGCGCGCCAGGCTTCCGTGCAGTCGGAGCTCTACGGCAAGGACATCAGCCGGCTGTGGCCGATCTCGTATGAAGGCCAGAGCGACACCGCCTGCTTCGACAACGCGCTCGAATTCCTGGTGCAGGGCGGCTACTCGCTGCCGCACGCGGTGATGATGATGATTCCGGAAGCGTGGGCCGGCAATCCGCTGATGGATGAGACCCGCCGCGCCTTCTACGAATATCACGCCGCGCTGATGGAGCCGTGGGACGGCCCCGCCGCGATCGCGTTTACCGACGGCCGCCAGATCGGCGCGACGCTCGACCGCAATGGCTTGCGGCCGGCGCGCTATCTCGTCACCAAGGACGACCGCATCGTGATGGCGTCCGAAATGGGCGTGCTCAAGATCCCCGAGGACGAAATCATCACCAAGTGGCGGCTGCAGCCCGGCAAGATGCTGCTGGTCGACCTCGAACAGGGACGCCTGATTCCCGACGACGAGATCAAGGCAACGCTGGCCAAGAGCCATCCCTACAGCGACTGGCTGCATCGCACCCAGCTCGTGCTGGAGGAACTGTCCGACGCGCCCGTCAAGGGCATGCGTTCGAACCTGCCGCTGCTCGACCGGCAGCAGGCGTTCGGCTATTCGCAGGAAGACGTCAACATCCTGATGACGCCGATGGCGGCAACCGGCGAAGAGGCCGCCGGCTCGATGGGCAACGACACGCCGATCTCGGCACTGTCGGACCGGCCGAAGCCGCTGTTCACGTATTTCAAGCAGAACTTCGCGCAGGTGACGAACCCGCCGATCGATCCGATCCGCGAGGAGCTCGTCATGAGCCTCGTCTCGATCATCGGGCCACGGCCGAACCTGTTCGACCTGCAGGGCCTGGCTTCGACCAAGCGGCTGGAAGTCCGCCAGCCGATCCTGACCGATGCGGACCTGGAAAAGATCCGCTCGATCTCCGAGGTCGCGGACACT
>CAWAMK010000044.1:0-13525 GCA_963783115.1 uncultured Alphaproteobacteria bacterium
ACGACAGTTTGCTTGCTCCTTGTGCGCTGCCGTTCTTTCCTCGAGCTGCGCCATGCCGAGCAGATGAACGAGCACCTCCAGCCGATGGCGTTCCGCCAGTTTGACGAGTTCGGCAACGGTTTCCGCGATGAAGGCCACAGCCTCGTCAGGGCCGCCCTCCTCGCCTCGATCGGCGATACGTTCCCCGGGGTGGCGAAGCCCAACGATTCCTGAAGCCTTGGGCTTCCGGCCGCCTCCGGTCTTACTCAAAAAACTTACATCCAATCGAATACAATATTGCCCAGAAATAACCCCTTTGCAGGCGCAACTCTAGGCAGTATTTCGTTCCTTCGTTGATATTAAGTCGTACGTCAGGGGCGGCAGCTCCCCTACTGTCGATTTGACAGCGACGGCCTCTCCACCCATGTTCGCTTCGAATCGGCCGGGCGCGAGTCTCGCGGAACCGGCCGTTGTCTTTTCGCGTAAGCCATTGGAATGACATGAATATCGTCATTGTCGAGTCGCCCGCGAAGGCCAAGACAATCAACAAGTATCTGGGCTCCTCCTACGAGGTTCTGGCGTCGTTCGGCCATGTCCGCGACCTCCCGGCCAAAAATGGATCGGTCGATCCGGACGCCAATTTCCAGATGATCTGGGAGATCGACCCCAAGGCCGCCAGCCGGCTCAACGATATCGCCAAGGCGCTGAAGGGCGCCGACCGGCTGATCCTCGCAACCGACCCTGATCGCGAGGGCGAAGCGATCTCCTGGCACGTGCTCGAGGTGATGAAAGAGAAGCGCGCGCTCAAGGACCAGAAGGTCGAGCGCGTCGTCTTCAACGCGATCACCAAGCAGGCCGTGACCGACGCGATGAAGCGCCCGCGCCAGATCGACGGCGCGCTGGTCGATGCCTACCTGGCGCGCCGCGCGCTCGACTATCTGGTCGGCTTCACGCTCTCGCCGGTGCTGTGGCGCAAGCTGCCGGGCGCGCGCTCGGCCGGCCGCGTGCAGTCGGTCGCGCTGCGGCTGGTCTGCGACCGCGAACTCGAAATCGAGAAGTTCGTGCCGCGCGAATACTGGTCGCTCGTCGCCGACCCTGACCACGCCGCGCGGCGACACGTTCTGAAGCGCGCCTGGTCGGCGCCGACGGCAAGAAGATCCAGCGGCTCGACATCGGCACCGGCGCGGAAGCCGAAGATCTCAGGAAGGCGATCGAGGCGGCCAACTTCAAGGTCGCGACCGTCGAAGCCAAGCCCGCGCGGCGCAATCCGCAGCCGCCGTTCACCACCTCGACGCTGCAGCAGGAAGCCAGCCGCAAGCTCGGCTTCGCGCCCGCGCACACCATGCGGATCGCGCAGCGGCTCTATGAAGGCATCGATATCGGCGGCGAGACCACCGGCCTCATCACTTATATGCGAACCGACGGCGTGCAGATCGACGGCGTCCGCGATCACGCCAGGCGCGCAAGGTGATCGGCGAGGATTACGGCAACGCCTACGTGCCGGACGCGCCGCGCCAGTACCAGACCAAGGCCAAGAACGCGCAGGAAGCGCATGAAGCGATCCGCCCGACCGACCTGTCGCGCCGGCCGGCCGAGATGCGCAAGCGCCTCGATGTCGATCAGGCCCAGCTCTACGAGCTGATCTGGATCCGCACCATCGCCAGCCAGATGGAATCGGCCGAACTCGAACGCACCACCGTCGACATCGCCGCGAAAGCCGGCTCCCGCGTGCTGGATCTGCGCGCCTCCGGCCAGGTCATCAAGTTCGACGGCTTCCTCGCGCTCTATCAGGAAGGCAGCGACGACGACGGCGACGACGAGGATTCACGCCGCCTGCCCGCCATGAGCGCGGGCGAAGCGCTGAAGCGGCAGGATCTCGCCGTCACGCAGCACTTCACCGAACCGCCGCCGCGCTTTTCGGAAGCGTCGCTGGTCAAGCGCATGGAAGAACTCGGCATCGGCCGGCCCTCGACCTACGCCTCGATCCTGCAGGTCCTGCAAAGACCGCGGCTACGTCAAGCTCGAGAAGAAGCGGCTGCATGGCGAGGACAAGGGCCGCGTCGTGGTCGCGTTCCTGGAAAACTTCTTCGCGCGCTATGTGGAGTATGACTTCACCGCTGATCTGGAAGAACAACTCGACCGCGTTTCCAACAACGAGATTTCCTGGCAGCAGGTGCTGAAGGAATTCTGGGTCGGCTTCTCCGGCGCCGTCAACGACATCAAGGATATCCGTGTCTCCGAAGTGCTTGATGTGCTCGACGACATGCTGGGCCCGCACATCTATCCGCCCCGCGCGGATGGCGGCGACGTCAGGCAGTGCCCGACCTGCGGCACCGGCAAGCTCAATCTGAAGGCTGGAAAGTTCGGCGCCTTTGTCGGCTGCTCGAATTATCCGGAATGCCGCCACACCCGTCCGCTGGCCTCCGACGGCGAAGCAAGCGCCGATCGCGTGCTCGGCAAGGACCCGGACACCGATCTCGACGTCACGGTGAAGGCCGGACGCTTCGGCCCCTACATCCAGCTCGGCGAGCAGAAGGATTATGCCGAGGGCGAAAAGCCGCGGCGCGCCGGCATCCCCAAGAACACGTCGCCCGGCGACATGGAGCTTGAGCTGGCATTGAAACTGCTGTCGTTGCCACGCGAAATCGGAAAACATCCGGAGACCGGCGAGCCGATCACCGCCGGCATCGGACGCTTCGGCCCGTTCGTGCGTCACGAAAAGACCTATGCCAGCCTGGAAGCCGGCGATGAGGTGTTCGACATCGGCCTCAATCGCGCGGTGACGCTGATCGCGGAAAAGATCGCAAAGGGCCCGAGCGGCCGCCGCTTCGGCGCCGATCCCGGCAAGCCGCTCGGCGAGCATCCGAGCCTCGGCGGCGTCGCTGTCAAGAACGGCCGCTATGGCGCCTACGTCACGGCCGGCGGCGTCAACGCCACGATCCCGAGCGACAAGACGCCGGAGACGATCACGCTCGCCGAGGCCATCGCGCTGATCGACGAGCGCGCCGCCAAGGGCGGCGGCAAGCCGAAGCGCGGCGCCAAGAAGGCCGCGCCGAAGAAGGCCGCCGCCAAGAAGGCTGGAAAAGGACTCCGATCCGGACGCGCCAAAGCCCGCCAAGAAGGCGGCCGCGAAGAAAGCGGCGGCCAAGCCGAAATCGGATGCGGTGAGCAAGGCGCGTGCGCCGGTCGCCTCGGCTGCCAAGACCTCGGCGAAGCCTCCGACTGCTCCCAAGACGCCCGCGAAGAAGAGCGCGGGCAAGGCCCGGGGATAAGTGAAGAGAAAACACGACAATGGTTTTCCGGCCCGGGACGCCATCGTCGCCTTCATCCGTGCGAATCCCGGCAAGATCGGCACGCGGGAAATCGCCCGCGAGTTCGGCCTGAAGAATGCCGACCGCGTCGAGCTGAAGCGCATCCTGCGCGAACTCGCCGACGAAGGCGCGATCGCCAAGCGCGGGCGGAAGATCCAGGAGCCGACAGCGCTGCCGCCCACCGTGATCGCCGACATTACCGGCCGCGACACCGACGGCGAACTGCTCGCCACGCCCACCGAATGGGATACCGAGGAAAACGGCCCCGCGCCAAAAATCCGCATTCATGTGCCGCGCCGGCCGCAGCCGGGCACGGCCGCCGGCGTCGGCGACCGCGCGCTGATGCGCATCGAGAAGCTGGATGAGGGCGACGGCGCGCTCTATCGCGGCCGCGTCATCAAGGTGCTCGATCGCGCCCGCACGCGCCTGCTCGGCATCTTCCGGAAAACGCCTGATGGCGGCGGACGGCTCGTACCCGTCGACAAGAAACAGGCCGGCCGTGAATTGAACATCGCGCCGCCGGATACCGGCGGCGCCGAGGACGGCGACCTCGTCAGTGTCGATCTGGTGCGCTCGCGCGGCTATGGGCTTGCATCCGGCAAGGTGAAGGAACGGCTCGGCTCGCTTTCAAGCGAAAAGGCGATCAGCCTGATCGCGATCCACGCCCACGAAATCCCGCAAGCGTTTTCGCCGGGCGCGTTGCGCGAAGCCGAGGAGGCACAGCCTGCGACGCTGAAAGGCCGCGAGGACTGGCGCGAACTGCCGCTCGTCACCATCGATCCGCCCGACGCCAAGGATCACGACGACGCGGTGCATGCCGCGCCCGATGACGATCCGAACAACAAAGGCGGCTACATCGTCCACGTCGCCATCGCCGACGTCGCCTTCTACGTGCGGCCGGGTTCGGCGCTCGATCGCGACGCGCTGACGCGCGGCAACTCGGTGTATTTCCCCGACCGCGTCGTGCCGATGCTGCCGGAGCGCATTTCCAACGATCTCTGCTCGCTGGTGCCGGGCCAGCCGCGCGGCGCGCTGGCGGTGCGGATGGTGATCGGCCCCGACGGCCGCAAGCGCTCGCACAGCTTTCATCGCGTGCTGATGCGCTCGGCCGCGAAGCTGAATTACGCGCAGGCGCAGGCCGCGATCGACGGACGGCCCGACGACACCACCGGCCCGCTGCTCGAGCCGATCCTGAAACCGCTCTACACGGCCTATGCGCTGGTAAAACTCGCGCGCGACGAGCGCGATCCGCTCGATCTCGATCTGCCCGAACGCAAGATTCTGCTCAAACCCGACGGATCGGTCGATCGCGTGATCGTGCCCGAGCGGCTCGACGCGCATCGCTTGATCGAGGAGTTCATGATCCTCGCCAACGTCGCCGCGGCCGAAATGCTTGAAAAGAAGGCGTTGCCGCTTATCTATCGGGTACACGACGAGCCGAGCCAGGAGAAGGTTCACAACCTTCGGGGAATTCCTGAAAACGCTCGATCTGCCGTTTGCGAAGAGTGGTGCCTTGCGCCCTTCCCTGTTCAATCGCGTGCTCGGTCAGGTCCGCGGCGAGGATTACGAGCCGCTGGTCAACGAGGTGGTGCTGCGCTCGCAGGCGCAGGCGGAATATTCGGCGGAAAATTACGGCCATTTCGGTCTCAACCTGCGCCGCTACGCGCATTTCACTTCGCCGATCAGGCGATACGCCGACCTGATCGTGCATCGCGCGCTGATCCGCGCGCTCGGCCTCGGCGAAGGCGCTCTGCCGGAAACCGAGACGCTGGAAAGCCTGAGCGAAGTCGCGGCGCAGATTTCGGTGACCGAGCGGCGTGCGATGAAGGCGGAGCGCGAAACCGCCGACCGGCTGATCGCGCATTTTCTTGCCGACCGCATCGGCGCATCGTTTCAGGGCCGGATTTCCGGCGTGACCCGCGCCGGGCTGTTCGTAAAACTGTCGGATACCGGCGCTGACGGGCTGATCCCGATCCGCACGCTCGGCACGGAGTATTACAATTACGACGAGGCGCGCCACGCGCTCGTCGGCTCGCGCAGCGGTGCCATGCACCGGCTGGGTGACGTCGTCGACGTGCGTCTGGTAGAAGCTGCACCTGTGGCCGGCGCGTTGCGGTTCGAGCTGCTGTCGGAAGGCCAAAGCATTCCGCGCGGCAGAAAACGCGATGGCGCGAAGGCATCGACAACGACGTCGAAGTCACGCCCTGGCCGCAGCCCGCACGAAAAAATTGGCAAGGCCCGCAAGGGCAATCCCGGGAAAGCGAAGCCCGGCAAATCGAAGAGAGGCAAGTCATGGAAACGGTGAGCACCGCGACGACGGTCTGGACCCGGGATTCCGTCAAGGGCGAGAAGCGCGACCTCTGGACCGCGATGAAGCGCGGCTTTCTTTGCCGCTGCCCGCGCTGCGGCGAAGGCAAGCTGTTTCGCGCCTTCCTGAAGACCGCCGACAATTGCTCGGTCTGCGGGCTGGATTTCACACCGCACCGCGCCGACGATCTGCCGGCCTATCTCGTGATCGTCGTGGTCGGCCACATCGTGGTACCGGCGGTGCTGTGGATCGAGACCAATTACGCGCCCGCCGTGTGGCTGCAGCTGGCGATCTACCTGCCGCTGACGTTCATCCTTTCGCTAGCGCTGCTGCAGCCGGTCAAGGGGTCCGTGGTCGGCCTTCAATGGGCCCTACGCATGCATGGCTTTGACGAGAATGCCCCTAGCGACATTCCGCCGGTGTAGCTAAACCGGGCTGAGGACGACAAGAAGCAAAAAAAGGGGATGGAATGACCGAAGCCGCGCCCGCCGTCATCGAAGGAAAAGAAGCCGATCACCATCCCTATTTCCGGCCCAAGGACGCGGCGACGCTGATCCTGATCGACCGCTCCGGCGACAAGCCGAAGGTGCTGGTCGGCAAGCGCCACGACAAGGTGGTGTTCATGCCGGGCAAATATGTCTTCCCGGGCGGCCGCGTCGACAAGGCCGACAACCGCATTCCCGTCGCCGCTCCCATTTCGGCCGAGCTCGAAGCCAACCTGCTCAAGGGCAGCCCGAAGATCGCGGCATCCCGCGCGCGGGCGCTCGCGGTCGCCGCCATCCGCGAGGCCTGCGAGGAAACCGGGCTCTGCCTCGGCCGCAAGGTCGACAAGCCCGTCAAGCTCGACGGCGCCTGGGCGCCCTTCACGGAAGCGGGCCTGCTGCCCGATCCGTCCAGCCTGTTCCTGATCGCGCGCGCGATTACCCCGCCGGGCCGCGTCCGCCGCTTCGATACCCGCTTCTTCACGGCCGATGCTTCCAGCATCGCCCACCGCGTCGAAGGCGTGATCCACGCCGATGCCGAACTGGTCGAGCTGGTATGGGTCGAGATCGGCTCCGAGCCGCTCGCCGACGCCCATGCGATGACCAAGAACGTGCTCGCCGAACTCGACCGCCGCCTCGCCACCGGGCCGTTGAAGCACGACGCGCCGGTGCCGTTCTTTCATTTCTTCGGCGGCAAGATGCAGAAGGAAGTGCTGGGGGCGTAAGCCCTCCGGCTCCCTCCATCGCGTCATTGCGAAGAGCGTCAGCGACGAAGCAATCCATCTATCGGCTATGCCGCGCTATGGATTGCTTCGGTGGCGCGCTGACTGGCTCGCAATGACGGGATTGAGGTCATAGCGAATATTCTCTCCCAATCCCTCAGATTGCAAAATTCTTCTCGGACCGCCCCATTGGCACTGCCCCGATCGCCACCCTATCTGTTCCCCAACAATAACAGCGACGGAACGGGGCAATGGCACAGCGGCAACTCAAACTCGGCGCGTTCATGCGGCCGGTTTCGATCCACACCGGCGCGTGGCGCTATCCCGGCGCGTGGCCCGATGCCAATTTCAATTTCCCGCACATCAAGAAGCTGATCCAGAAGCTGGAGGCCGGCAAGTTCGACGCCTTCTTCATGGCGGATCACCTGGCCGTGCTGAACATGCCGGTCAACGCGCTCAAGCGCAGCCACACGGTGACGTCGTTTGAGCCGTTCACGCTGCTGTCGGCGCTGGCCGGCGCGACCGAACATATCGGCCTGATCGCGACGGGATCGACGACGTTCGACGAGCCGTACCACGTCGCCCGGCGCTTTGCCTCGCTCGACCACATCTCGGGCGGTCGTGCGGGCTGGAATATCGTCACCACCTCCAACCCGGATGCCGCGATGAATTTCGGGCTCGACGATCACATGGAGCACGCCGAGCGCTACAAGCGGGCGCGCGAGTTCTATGACGTGGTGACGGGTCTGTGGGATTCATTTGCCGACGACGCTTTTGTGCGCGACGTCGAGCAAGGGCTGTATTTCGATCCGGCAAAAATGCACGTGCTCAATCACAAGGGAAAATATCTCTCCGTGCGCGGGCCGCTCAACATCGCCCGCCCTGTCCAGGGCTGGCCGCTGATCGTGCAGGCCGGCGCATCCGAGGACGGCAAGCAGCTCGCGGCCGAGACGGCGGAAGCCGTGTTCACCGGCGGCGGCCCTCTCGCCGACGCGCAGAAGCTTTATGCGGACATCAAGGGCCGCATGGAGAAGATCGGCCGCAACCCCGAGCACCTGAAGATTTTGCCCGGCGCCTTCGTCGTGGTCGGCGACAGCGTCGATGAAGCCAAGGAGAAACGCGCAAAGCTCGACAGCATGGTGCACTACAACTCAGCGATTGCCTCGCTTTCGGTGCAGCTCGGCACCGACGCCTCCGGCTTCGACCCCGACGGGCAATTGCCGCCAATTCCCGAAACCAATGCCAGCAAGAGCGGCCGCCAGCGGCTGGTCGATGTCGCCGCGCGAGACAAGCTCACCGTGCGCCAGCTCGCCCAGCGCGTCGGCGGCTATGGCGGGCTCTCGTTCGTCGGCACGCCGGTGACGATCGCCGACCAGATGGAGGACTGGCTGATGAGCCGCGGCTGCGACGGCTTCAACATCATGTTCCCTTTCCTGCCCGCAGGCCTCGACGATTTCGTCGACAAGGTGGTGCCGGAACTGCAGAAGCGCGGGATTTTTCGGAACGAGTATGAGGGCAAGACGCTGCGGGAGAATTTGGGGCTGCCGAGGCCGAAAAACCGGTTCTTCGAGGGTTAATCTCCCCGAATCAGGCGGGTTTTGGCCCCGAAAACCTTGACTTTGGGCCATCAGAAGCTAGGTTGCGCGACAAATGCAGGCCGGTTTGGCCGGCGCCTGAATCCCCTATTTTGAGGTTCTGAACATGGCCAAAGCGGTCACCATCAAGGTCAAGCTCGTTTCCACGGCGGATACCGGCTTCTACTACGTCGCCAAGAAGAACTCGCGCACCATGACCGACAAGCTGGTCAAGAAGAAGTACGACCCGGTCGCGCGCAAGCACGTCGAGTTCAAGGAATCGAAGATCAAGTAATTTCGCGGTACGTTACTGACGTCCAGACGGGGCCTCGCGGCCCCGTTTTCATTGTGGCGCGCAAAACGGGTAGCCGTCGCGCTCATTCCGCGGGCGCCAGACGGCTGCGCGGCTGCGATTCCTTTTCCGCAACATTGCCATCGACGTCCGCGCCGAGGTCCTCGCGCCACGGCCGCAGCCTCTCGATTAGCATGAGGATGATCACGATGGCCACGGCGAGCGCCAGCGCGCCTTGCCAATAGGGAATGCCGGCGAGATCCGTGAAGATCTGCTTGGGTCCCGTGCCGATGAGCGACCGGGCAAGCCAAGGCTGCGCGTAAGAGAACGCAACCGCGCCGACCAGGCCGCCGAGCAGCGTGAAGATGGCATCGCGATAGCCGACACCGATCTGCGCCAGCGTCGTACCCGGACACGCGCCCGCCAGCGCGATGCCGGCGCCGAGGATCAACCCGCCGACGATATCGGCGGCATACAGCGCCGCCTTGGGCTGCAGCTTGACGAACCCAAATCCGTTGAGGAACGCCAGCACCACCGCACCGGTCGCAACCGCGCTCAGGAACACCTTGAGCATGATCCAGTTGCGCAACTGCATCTGGCCGATGATCATTCCCGGCTCGAACACCCGCGACTTCTCCAGCGCGAAACCGAACACCATTCCCATCAGCACGCCGCTTAGAATTCCGACTGCAACCGATGACATGATTATCTCTCCCAGGGCTAAATCCGAGGCTAAATCCGACGCAGCAGAAGCAGCGCGGTAGCAATGCCGCCTGCAAACATCGCGGTGACCGCAACCGTCGAACCAACCGACAATTGCGCCATCCCCGACAGGCCGTGGCCGCTGGTGCAGCCATCGGCAATCCGTGCACCGAACAGCATCAGAAAGCCGGCGGCAAACGCCACCGCATAGCGCAAACCCTTCGATGGCGAGCCGAGCGCTCGGGTCCAGACCGGCGAGATCGGCGCGCGGACCGCGCCGGACAGCTTCATCGAAACGAATGCACCAAAGGCAATGCCGACGACCAGGGCGACCTGCCAGAGATTCTTGGCGTTTGCCGCAATGTGCCTGGCAACGTAGTCGATCTTGAGCAGCGAGGGATCGATCAGGCCGGCTATCCCCGCGCCGACCGTCACATAGGACGACGAAGCCCCGAGCGCAGTCTCGATAATCAGGAATGCCGGGACCTGCAGCAGGCCGATAAGGATACCGGCTGCGTAAGGCGACCACGCCTTGTCGAAAGGAGACATCGGCAACCTCCCTGTTTCATATATTAGTTTTTTATAATATAATGGAGACGCCGTCATTGATATGGATCAACCGGTCCCCGACGAGGCAGCCAATATCATTGGAAGCGATTTGTTGCGGATCAATGCGGGTCATCGAGATGCGGCGAGAGTGCGTCCATCCAAAATCGGAGAACACGCCAATGTTCAAGATCTCACTTCTCGTTTGGATGATATTGGGTACCGCGCTTGCAGGCAGTGCCGTGATCTCGGTCCTTGCCGTCCCTTCCCTCGCCGCTGAGGCGATGAAGAACATTCCGTTCGCGGTTCTGATCGGCTTTGCGGCGGCCATGCCGCTCTCATATCTGGTCGCCAGAAAAATCGGCGCATCAGCGGCCCGATAAGACGAAAGCAACAGCAGCATGGGTGAAACCATCATCGAGGGGCCGCTATATGCGCCCCGCAAGAAAGTTTATCCGCAAGCCGTCCATGGCCGGTTTCGCCGGATCAAATGGACGCTGCTGGTGGTTGGGCTGGCGGTCTACTATCTGCTGCCCTTCGTGCGCTGGGACCGCGGGCCCGGCATGCCCAACCAGGCGGTGCTGCTCGACCTGCCGCATCGCCGCTTCTACTTCTTCTTTATCGAGCTGTGGCCGCAGGAGGTCTATTACTTCACCGGCCTCCTGATCATCGCGGCGATGGCGCTGTTCCTGATGAACGCGCTGGCGGGCCGCATCTGGTGCGGCTACCTCTGCCCGCAAACGATCTGGACCGACCTGTTCTATGCCGTCGAGCGCTGGGTCGAGGGCGACCGCCGCGAACGCATCCTGAAGGACAAGCACGCCTGGACCTTCCGCCACATCCGCGAGGTCGCCACCAAGCACTTCCTGTGGCTGATGATCGCCTGGTGGACCGGCGGCGCCTGGGTGCTGTATTTCGCCGATGCGCCGACACTGGTGAAGGATCTCGCCACGTTCCAGGCGCCATTCATCGCCTATCTCTGGATCGGCATTCTGACGGCGACCACCTACGTGTTCGCCGGCCACGCGCGCGAGCAGGTCTGCATCTACATGTGCCCGTGGCCGCGCATCCAGGCGGCGCTGACGGACGAGTGGGCGCTCAACGTCACCTACCGGCGCGACCGCGGCGAGCCCCGCACGTCCATCAAGAAGGCCGAGCAGTTGCGCCTCGCCGGCGAACCTGCCGGCGACTGTGTCGATTGCCATCAGTGCATCAATGTCTGTCCGACCGGCGTCGACATCCGCAACGGCGTCCAGCTCGGCTGTATTCAATGCGGGCTGTGCATCGATGCCTGCGACACGATCATGCAACAGATCAACCGCCCGACCGGTCTGATCGCCTACGACACCGACATCAATGGCGAGCGCCGGCTTGCCGGCAAACCGCCGATCTACCGCCTGATCCGGCCGCGCACCGCGCTCTACGCCGCCATTATCGCCGTGGTCGGCAGCATCATGCTGTACACGCTGGCGACCCGTGGCTCGATGGGCATCAGCGCATTGCACGAACGCAGCCCGCTGTTCGTCGCCTTGAGCGACGGCAGCGTCCGCAACGACTATACCGTGCGCTTTCTCAACAAGGCCGGCGTGTCCCGTTCCTTCACCCTGGAAGTGCTCGGCCTTCCGGCCAGCGATATTCGCGCGGCGGGGATCGAGCGCGCCGCGGACGGGAAACTGACCGTTGAAGTCGGACCGGATCAGACCAGGGAAGTCCGGGTATCGCTGCAGGTGCCGGCCGGCGAAGCTACCCAAGGACGTGACCGATATCGACTTCAAGGTTACTGAAATCGCAACCGGCGAGACTGCCTCGGTGCGCGATCACTTTGTTCCGGCAACTCGGTGATTGCTACGCCGTCTGCACCTGCGGCGGCGCCGACGGCCGGATCAGCGCGAACGCGACCTGGATGATGCCGCCGGCCAGGCCCAGCGCAACACCGATCCGCCACGCCATGGTGTAGGAACCCGAGCGAATCGTAAATCAGTCCCCCGCCATAAGCGCCGAGGAACGAGCCGAGCTGGTGGCTCATGAAGGCGAGGCCCTGGATCATCGCCTGCCAGTGCAGGCCGAACATCTCGACGACCGCGCCCGCCACCAGCGGACCGACGCCCATCCAGAGGAAACCCATCATCGCGGCGAACACGAGCGTGGCGGTCGGCGTCGCCGGCTGCATGAAGTACCAGGCCAGCACGAGCGAGCGCGGATGTAGATCGTCCCGAGCAGCGCCGGCTTCGTCCACGTTCCGCCCGCCCAGCCGAAGAACAGGCTGCCGAGCACGTTGAAACCGCCGATCATGCCGAGCGTCTGCGCGCTGAGCATCGGATCGATGCCGCACATCGCCAGGTACGAAGGCAGATGCGTGGTCAGGAAGATCAACTGCATGCCGCAGACGAAATAGGCGCCGGCCATCACCATGAACGACGCATTGCTGCACGCCGCCCGGATCGCGCCTGCGACCGTGGCGTCGTCGACCGCGTTGGCGGCCTCCTTCGGCAGCACGATCTTGTCCACCCGGCCGGCGAACCAGGCGCCCGGCAGCATGCCGAGCGCGAGCACCACGAAACCCAGCATGCCGATCCGCCAGCCGAACTCGGTCGCGAGCGCCTGTCCGATCGGCGCCGAGATCAGCGCGCCGAGCGATCCGGCCGCCGTGACGATGCCGAGCGCCAGGCTGCGCACCGGGGCCGGGACCGCGCACACCGCGACCGACAGCGCGATGCCGGCCCCCGTGCACGCGAGCGCGATCCCGATCAGCACGCCGGCACCGATCATGATGGCGGTCAGCCCGCCCGCCTTCGCCATGACGAGCAGGCCGAGCACGTAGAACACCGCCCCGACCAGCATGATGGGGCGATATCCGAACCGCGCCGACAGCGCGCCGGCGACCGGCTGCAAAAAGCCCCAGGCGAGGTTTTGCATGGCGATCGCCAGCGTGAAATCCGACACCGTGATGGCGATGTCGCGGGTCAGCGGCTGCATGAACAGCCCGAGGCTCTGGCGCAGGCCCATGCTCAACGTCAGCATCAGGGCGGCGCCGATCAGGATGGGGAGGCGTGGCCGCAGGATTTGCAGCAGGGCCATGTGTTTTTATTCTCCCAAGGAGGCGCAATTCGGATGCCGCGTCCTGCAATCGATATCTGAAATAGGTACACAGACCTGTGTAGCCTAGGTCTATAAGGGCGCCGACCTGTCAAGCAACAAGGTACACAGGCCTGCGCAATCGCATGGCACGCCCTGTCCGCCAGAACCCGACATGAAGGACCGCATTCTCGAAACCGCGGACAGGCTGTTCTATCGTGCAGGGAATCCGCGCGGTCGGCGTCGACACCGATCGCGGCCGAAATCGGCATCAGCAAGCGCACGCTCTACAATCACTTCCCGTCGAAGGACGCGCTGATCGTCGGCCTATCTGGCGCGGCGCTTCGTGGCCGCCGACGGCCGTCGGACAAGTCGCCGGTGCGAGCAGATCCTCGGCACCTTCGATTCGGCTGGAACGGCGCCTTCGCGAGCCAAGCGATCTTTCGCGGCTGCCCGTTCGTCAATGCGGTGGCCGAACTCGGCGAGGACCGCGCGGTGCGGAAGGCTGCGCCATCGCCTTCAAGGAAAGCCGCC
>CAWAMK010000045.1:0-36343 GCA_963783115.1 uncultured Alphaproteobacteria bacterium
ACCGCAATCACGCCGGACAGGTAATTCACGACAACTCGTTCCGGCGTCAGTTCCGTCCTGGCCATCGGGCGCGGTAGCGGATTTCGCTGCCGTCGGCATTGGCCTGCCATGGCCCGAACTCCGCTGCATGCGGCGCTTTGGCCGGAAGGCCGATCAGGTAGAGCCGGTCGGGCTGGCCCTTGATCTTGATCTCCAGTTGCCGATTCGCGGTGCGAAACGCGAGTTCGACATAGCCGGCAATGACCGGCCTTTCGCCATCGCGACGGAACTGGTCGCGCTGCATCTCGCCCGGCATGGTGTTCAGATCGGTCTGCAGTTCGGCCGTTACGTCGCGGGCCGAACCCGGCAATTTGGCTCCAGCGGGGAGACGAACCTCAAAGACGAGAAGCGGGTTGGGGGCATTCGGGTTGAGCCAGGGCGTCGCCGTCGTCACGGCGTAAACATAGTAGGAGGCGCCAGCCGCGGCGCAGAGCCCGATCAGAACCGTCGATGCCTTCATGCTGCTGCGGAACAGTCCATCGCTGTCGTCCCCGCCGCCCAGCCGTCTTGCGAGCGCCGTGCCGAGCAAGAGGCCGGCGATGGCGCCGCACGGCGCAAACACCAATAGCGCCAGCATGCCGGACATGATCGGATCGGCCGGGTTTCCGAAACCAACCAGTTCCAACAGCAGCAACGTTGCGACAAAACCTATGACAGCGCCGACGACCCCGCCGGCGACTTGCAGCGAATTCTTCAAATGTTCCTCGATGGTGAGAGCAGGTGTCCATCAGGCCTGCCCGCATTGGTCGCGACAGGCCGCCGATTTGTTCACCGCTTTCGAGGTCCAGTATGATTTTCACATCCGGCCGCACGAATTCGTGAAGCGTGCCAGGCTCTAGACCTTTTTGTTTTGACGCGTTTTCTTGACGCGAACCGGTCTCCACTTCGCCGGAAAACGCTCTAATGCCCGCTAACGATCTCAGGCACTCTCCCCGCAGGCGGGGTGTTGCGGCTGCGCTGGGTGCGGACGATGCCGTCGATGATGGTCATGCCGATGCCGGGCAGGTCGCCGAGCTGCACGCTCTGCAGGATGTTCTTGCCCGGCGAATGCTGCGCCATGTCCATCAGGACGAAGTCGGCGGAGCGGCCGACTTCGATGATGCCGCAGTCGAGTTCGCGCATGCGCGCGGTGTTGCCGGTCGCCAGGCAGAAGGCGAGCTCGGCCGGCAGCTCGCCGAGCGAGGACAGCATCGACACCATGCGCAAGATGCCGAGCGGCTGCACGCCGGAGCCGGCCGGCGCGTCGGTGCCGAGGATGACGCGGTGCAGGTCGCCCATCTCGCGCGCGGTGCGCAGCGTGAACAGCGCCGAGCGCTCATTGCCGTTATGAACCAGCTCGAGCCCGCGCTTGCAGCCCTCGCAGATGCAGCGGATCTGGTCGTCGGGCAGCGCGGTGTGGCCGCCATTGATGTGGCCGACCACGTCGGTGTCGGCCTCCAGCACCACGTCCTTGTCGATCAGGCCGGAGCCCGGAATCGAGGGACCGCCGGTGTGGATCGTGCTCTGGATGCCGTATTTGCGCGCCCAGCCGACCATTTTGCGCGCCGTCGGCCCGTCCTTGACGCCGCCGAGGCCGACTTCGCCGAGCAGCTTGACGCCGGCCGCGGCCATCTCCTTGAAGTCGTCCTCGACCATCTCGCATTCGATGACCGGCGCGCCGGCATGCACCTTCACGCCGCCCGGACGCAGCGTCCAGAACGCGCGCTGCGCAAAGATCGCCATCGCCTTCAGCCCGACGACGTCGCGCGGACGGCCGGGCATGTGAACCTCGCCGGCGGAGATCATGGTGGTGACGCCGCCGTGCAGGTAGCTGTCGATCCAGTTGATCTGGTTCTGCCGCGGCGTCCAGTCGCCGGCGACGGGATGGACGTGGCTGTCGATCAGGCCGGGCGCGACCGTGGTGCCGTTGGCATCGACGATGGTGGTCGCGCCTTCGGTGTTGACGTCCTTGAAGCGGCCGATCGCGGTGATCTTGCCGTTCTCGGCGACGATCGTGTCGGCGTCGAGGATCGGCTTCTCCAGCGCCCCCGACAGCATCAGCCCGATGTTGCGGATCACCAGCTTGCTGGGACCGGTCGCCTGGGGTGCGTCGTGGGCCATGGTTTTTCCTTTTGCTTCAATGCCTTCGCCGGACATTCTGCCCGGCTTGACGATCGGATCAAGCTCGGATTATTCATTTGTATACGAATGATCGTATACGAATGATGCGGCCGGTCAATCGGCCGGCAGGGAACAGGTGCGATGAGCAATTTCAACCAGGAAAGCGTTCTGAGCGTCCATCACTGGACCGACACGCTGTTCAGCTTCACCACCACGCGCGATCCCTCGTTCCGCTTCCGCAACGGCGAGTTCACCATGATCGGGCTCAAGGTCGGCGAGAAGCCGCTGCTGCGCGCCTATTCGGTCGCCAGCGCCAATTACGAGGACCGGCTCGAATTCTTCTCGATCAAGGTGCCGGACGGCCCGCTGACCTCGCGCCTGCAGCACCTGAAGCAGGGCGACGAGATCATCGTCAGCCGCAAGGCCACCGGCACGCTGGTCATCGACAACCTCGAAGACGGCCGCAACCTCTATCTGATCGGCACCGGCACGGGCTTGGCCCCGTTTCTCTCCGTGATCAAGGATCCCGAGACCTATGAGCGGTTCGAGAAGGTGGTGCTGCTGCACGGCTGCCGCCGCGTCAAGGAACTCGCCTATGGCGAGATGATCACCGAGAAGCTGCCGAACGACGAACTGATCGGCGACTACATCCGCAACCAGCTGGTCTATTACCCGACCGTGACCCGCGATCCCTTCCGCAACCGCGGCCGCATCACCGACCTGATCACTTCAGGCAAACTGTTCGCCGATATCGGGCTGGCCTCGCTCGATCCCGCCCACGACCGCGTCATGATCTGCGGCAGCCCGGCGCTGGTCACGGACACGCGTGCGCTGCTGCGATGGCAAGGGATTCGTCGAAGGCAATCACGGCGAGCCGGCGCAGTTCGTGGTCGAGAAGGCGTTCGCGGAGCGGTAGTCTCGCTCAACGCCGTCATGCCCGGGCTTGTCCCGGGCATCCACGTCCTTGATGCCAGCGTGAGGAAGACGTGGATGGCCGGGACAAGCCCGGCCATGACGAAGATGGCTAGGGCCGGACCGCCGGCGCTTCCATCGGCATCCCGCGCGCCCGCGACATCAGATACAGTTCCAGCTCGACCAGTTCCGGTGCGCCGTAGTCATAGGCTTGCGCCCGGATTCCGGTGATGCAGGCGCGAAGGCGGCGTTGCAGCGACCCCAGCGATTGCCATTCCAGCCGGTAAAGCGGGTAGCCGGTCGGGTGTCCCTGCGTGATGGCGGAGCCGGCGAGCTTTTTGTCCCAATTATCGTCATGGCAGTTGGTGCAGCCCAGATTGAGCTGTCCTTGACGCTGCACGTAGAGCTGGCGGCCCTTTTCGATGAAACGGCGCTAGTTGCGGGTCGGTGCTGCTTTCGATCGTTTCACCTTGCGACTGCCGCGCGACAAAGGCGGTGAGGGCCAGCAGCTCGCGGCTCTCGAACGGCAGCGGCGTTGCCTGCTGGTGGTTGCTGCGGCAGGAATTGATGCGCTGCTCCAGATCGAGCGGGCGGCCGGTTGCCTTGTCGAAGGCAGGGTAACGGGCGGCCACGCCTTTCATGCTGGTGCGGGCATCGTCGTGGCAATCGGCGCAGGCCTTGCCGGTGGCGCCCAGCTTGCGCTTCCAGAGCGCTTCGCCGTCGAGCACCCAGAGCATGCCGGGATTGGCAGTGTCCTCGTCCTGCATCGCCCTGGTGTCCGGCTTCATGAAGTCGTAGCCGGAGCGGCGGTCGGCTGGCGGGATTTCGGCGGCGAAGGCCGGGACCGCGATCAGCAGCGCGACGGCTATGGCGCCCGCAAATCTCATTCGACCGTGATCGACGCGGATGCGGTTTCGGAAAATCCCTGGTCGCCGATCCATTCGAACTCGAACTTGCCGCTCTCGGTCGCTGTCGTGAAGAAGGTGATGAAGGGGTTGGCGGCGATTGCCGGAAACAGGTCGGCGCGGAAAATTTCTGAGCCGTTGAAGCGGCACGTGAAGCTCGTGATGATGTCGCGCGGAACGAGTTCGCCTGACGCCATATGGCGATAGCCGGTCTCCATGATGTGCGACATCAGTGTCTTGATCTCGATAATGTCGCCGCGTTTGGCTTTCGCCGGAACGTTGATCAGTGCGGAGGCCATCAGATCACATCCTCGGTGCAGGCGGCGAGCGTCACCACGACATCGACGGTGGCCGACCAGAACGACCCGTCCGAAAGCTTGGCGATCGCGACGATCTTCTGGCTGTCGGCGAGGCGGATGCGGGTCGAAACCTGTGCGCGGCCGTTATGCGGGCCGAGATGGAAATTGGCGATGTTGGCTTGCGGGTTCTTTTCGTTGAAGACGTGGATGCTGCGGACGTGATCTTCCGGGGCCATCGGGTGGTTGACGCTGACCGTCATCGGCACGGTGTTGCCGTTCTCGACCAGCGGCGGGATGTCGAGCTTGACCTTTCCGGTCCGCACCGCCGCGCCACCGGTGACCTGCTGGATCGCTGAAGCCAGCATCGCGGGCGTTGCCTCGGCGGGTCGAACGGTCACGACCGGGACGGCGCCAAGCACGGCGGCGCCGCCGGCGAGGCCGAGGAACTGGCGGCGTGAGGAATGGGGCGGTTGCTGCATCATGTCTTCCTATTGGCGCAGCGTCACGAGATACGCCACGATGTCCTCGATCTGTTCGGCCGACAGGATCGGCTTGCCGCGCCACGGCGTCCCGACGCGATCGAGGCCGTCCACGCGGTAGTAGGACGGCATGATGGTCGCTGCATTGAGGCGCGACGCGTCTACCAGCCGCAGCCGAAGCTGACCCTCGGACCACCGGCTGCCGGAACCGGCAAGGTCAGGCGCCAGGTCGCCCTGGAATTTCTGTTCGGGAAATGGGCCGCTGTGGCAGAGGATGCAAGTGCTGGAACGCTCGACCACCAGCGCGCGCCCGCGCGCCACGTCGCCTCGCGCAGGCGCGAGCGGTTCAAAAATGGCGTCGCCCACGACAGCGTAGGGCGGCAAAGACTGCGCGCCGGCCGGTCCCGGCAGCGCGAGCAGCAGGCCTGTCAGCATCCCGATATGGCTTTTCGATCTAGCCAAAGGTTTCCGCCGTAATCGTTTTGAACCAGGTTTCCGCGGCCTCGGCCTCGCGCTGGCGTACTTCGCGCGGGGCATAGACCGGGCTGGTCGCGCCCTCGACCTCGGCGAACTGGCCGTCCTTCGGCTGATAGACACCGGAGAGCGAAAAGGCATAACCCGGGGCGACGGTGTTGTAGCAGGCGCCGCTCAGCCGCGGCGTCTCGGGTTCTTTGCCCGATAGCATGGCCACGATGCCGGCCGCACACGCCTTGCCCTGTGCGCTGGCGGCGGATGCCGCCTTCGGAATTTGCCCGGCGATGCAGGCATCGCCGATGACGTGAATGTTGGGCACGAGCTTTGAAGTGAAGCTGACGGGATCGATCGGGCACCAACCGGTATTGTCGGCGGCGCCGGCGAGGTCTGCGATGCGTCCAGCCTTCTGCGGCGGAATCACGCTGGCGACATTAGCGATATAGTTGCCGAAGTCGGTAACGATGGTTCCGGTCGCAGGATCGACCGACGTCACCCGTCCGCCCTGCGAGAGCGCGATCCGCTCGATCATGCCGGGAAAAAGCTCCTTCCACGCAGCCTCGAACAGCCTTTGCTGGGAGAAGCCGTCCTTGGCGTCGAGGATCAGGAGCTTCGAGCGGGGCTTTCGCGCTTTGAGGTAATGCGCGATCAGGCTGGCCCGCTCGTACGGCGCGGGCGGGCAGCGCAGGGGAGCCGCCGGCACCGCGATCACCACCGTGCCGCCGTCGTCCATGGCTTCGATTTGCCGGCGCAGCAGCATCGTCTGCTCGCCGGCCTTCCAGGCATGCGGCATCTTGATGGAGGCGGCCTCGTCATAGCCGGGCAGGGCGTCGAAACGTAGTTCGATGCCAGGCGACAGCACCAGGCGGTCGTAGTTGAACGACGTGCCATCGGCCAGGGTGATCGCCCGCTTCTGCGGGTCGACCTTCGCGGCGGCTTGTTGAATCACCGTCACGCCACCAGCTGCAATCTTGTCATAACCGAATTGCTGCGCCGGCAATTCGCGCATGCCCGCGATCACCTCGTTACTGAACGGGCAGGCGGTAAAGGTTTGATTCGGCTCGATCAGGCTGACCTGCAGTTTTGGATCAAGCTTGCGCAGCGCGCGTGCGCAGCTCGCCCCGCCGAAACCGCCGCCAATCACGACGATGCGCGCCGCGTTCTGCGCCAACGCCGGGGCCGGCAGGCCGGCCACTGCCGCAGATGCGGCAATGCCGCATGCGACATCCCTGCGCGTCATCGCTCGCGTGGCAACCATGTCTGCAACCCGGAAGAGGAGGGCGGCGGCCCGGACAAGGCCGCCGCCTATACTTGTCAGGCAAAGCTGATGTTCTGGTCCCGCAAGGGGACCGAACGGATACGCTTGCCGGTCGCCGCAAAGTAGGCGTTGAGCACCGCGGGCGCGGCGACGCCGATGGTCGGCTCGCCGACGCCGCCCCAGAAGCCGCCGCTCGGCACCATGACGCATTCCACCTTCGGCATCTCGGCGATGCGCATCGAGTTGTAGGTGTCGAAGTTGGACTGCTCGATCTTGCCGTCCTTCACCGTGCAGCCGCCGTAGAACAAAGCGGACAGGCCATAGACGAAGGAGCCCGCGATCTGCCGCTCGATCTGCGCCGGGTTGACGACATAACCCGGGTCGGTCGAGGCAACGATGCGATGCACCTTGATCTTGTTGCCTTCGGTGACGGAGATTTCGGCGGCGCCCGCGACATAGCTGCCGTAGCCCATCACCTGCGCGATGCCGCGATAGACGCCTTGCGGCGGCGGCTTGCCCCAGCCGATCTTCTCGGCCACGGCGTTGAGCACGGCAAGATGCTTCGGATGCTTGCTCATCAGCTTGCGGCGGAATTCCACCGGATCCTGGCCGACCGAATGCGCCAGTTCATCCATGAAGCATTCCATGTAGATCGCATTCTGGTTGACGTTGACGCCGCGCCAGAAGCCCGGCGGTACGTGGGGATTGCGCATCGAATGCTCGACCAGCAGGTTCGGCACGGAATAGCCGATGGCCGCATCGCCCGAGGGGCTCACGCCCTGGAACGCGGCCGGATCCTTGCCGTTTTCCAGCGCCGCCGGTCGCACCGAGAACAGGATCGACTGGCCCGACAACCGCATATGAAGCGCCGTCAGATTGTTGTCGGCGTCGAAGGCCCCGGTCAGCTTGCATTGCGTAATCGGATGGAACTTGCCTTGCGCCATGTCCTCTTCGCGCGACCAAAGCAGTTTCACCGGCGTGCCGGGCATCTGCTTGGCGATGATGACCGCCTGCCGGACGTAGTCGGTCATGCCGCGGCGGCCAAAACCTCCGCCGAGCATGAGCTTGTGGACTTCGCACTTTTCAGCCGGCAGGCCTGAGGCTTCCAGCGTCGCGGCAAATGCTGCTTCGCCGTTCTGTGTGCCGCACCAGACCTCGCATTTGTCGGCGGTGTACAGCGCGGTGGCGTTCATCGGCTCCATCGCGGCGTGGTTCTGGTAGGGATAGTTGTAAACCGCTTCGACCTTCTTGACGGCACCTGAAATCGCCGCCTTGGCGTCGCCGTTCTGGTTGCCGACATAGGCCGGCTGGGCGTTGTCGAGGCCTTCGGCCAGCCATTTCGAGATCGACTCGCTGGAGACTTTGGCGTTCTCGCCTTCGTCCCAGACGATCGGCAGCGCATCGAGCGCGGTCTTGGCGTGCCACCAGGTGTCGGCGACGACGGCGACGCTGCTGTCGCTGACGCGCACGACCTTCTTGACGCCCTTCATGCCGGCGACCTTGGCTTCGTCATAGCTCTTCAGCTTGCCGCCGAACACGGGACAATCCTTGATCGCGGCGTTGAGCATGCCCGGCAGCTTGACGTCGGCGCCGTAGATCATCGCACCCGTCGTCTTTTCGACGGTGTCGAGCCGCTTGACGCCCTTGCCGATGATCTTCCAGTCCTTGGGATCCTTCAGCTTGACGTCCGCCGGCGGCTCGAGCTTCGCGGCGGCCTCAACCACCTTGCCGTAGGTCGTGGTCTTGCCCGACGGCGTGTGGGTGATGACGCTGTTGGCGGCGGTGCATTCCGAGGCCGGCACCTTCCACTCGTTGGCGGCCGCCTGGATCAGCATCACGCGCGCCGTGGCGCCGCCCTTGCGGACGTACTCCTGGCTGGTGCGGATGCCGCGGCTGCCGCCGGTCGAGAAATCGCCCCAGGCGCGCTTGCGTGCGACACTTTGTCCGGGCGTCGGATACTCCGTGACGACCTTCGACCAGTCGCATTCGAGCTCTTCGGCGACGAGCTGGGCGAGGCCGGTGAGGGTGCCCTGGCCCATTTCCGAGCGGGCGATGCGAATCACGGTGGTGTCGTCGGGGCGGATCACCACCCAGACATTGACCTCGGGCGAGCCGTCGGCGGCGCGAACCACGGTCGGTCCGCCGAAGGGAAGATCGAGGCCGATGGCGAGACCGGCGCCGGCGGCTGCGGTTCCGATCACGAAGCCGCGGCGGGTGAGTCTTGGGCATGACGTGCTGGTTCATGACATGCCCCTCAAGCGCTTGCGGCTTCGTGGATCGCCGCGCGGACCTGCTGGAAGGTCCCGCAACGGCAGATATTGGTGATCGCCTCGTCGATATCCTGATCGGTCGGCTTCGGCTTCTCCTTGAGGAGGGCGGCCACGGCCATGATCATTCCGCTCTGGCAATAGCCGCATTGCGGCACGTCGTTGGCGACCCAGGCCTGCTGCACCTTGTGCAACGCGCCGTTGCTGGCGAGCCCCTCGATCGTGGTGATCTGCTTGCCGGCGGCTTCACTGACCGTAACACCGCAGGAGCGCATCGCGACCCCGTCGACGTGAACAGTGCAGGCGCCGCATTGTGCAATGCCGCATCCGTATTTGGTTCCGGTCAGTCCGACGTTCTCGCGGATTGCCCAAAGAAGCGGCGTGTCGTCTTCGACGTCCACGCTGATTGATTTGCCGTTGATCGTGAGATTAGCCATCGCGTATCCCCTGTTCGCTCAATCCACCGAGAGAGCTGCGCGCGGGAAGATGGCCTGCGATCTGGAATAGTTCAAATCAAGAAAATGCGTTTGTGCTCAGGATGAAAGCCGACCCGCCGGTGTTGCGTGGGCCGTGTACCCGCATGGCTGTCATGCCGTTCCGCACCGACGGCTCGGTGCGCTATGGTTTGCCGGCTTTGAAGGCATCGAGAATCTCGGTGCAGACGGGGCCCGCGCGGGTGCACCAGGCACGCTGCGCCGCCGCCGCTCCCGTTCGTAGCGCTGCCACGATCGACGGCTCGGGACTTGTATCGATCGCGACGCCGTTCTGGCGCATGCGTCGATAATTCTCTTCCAGCCGGGTCGACAGCGCGAGCCATAACTCGCTCTCGGTTTGACGGCTGGCGGTGTCGACGGCGTCGCGTGTTTCCGGGCTCAAACCGTCATAGGCCGCCTGATTGACGCTCGCGATCGACAGCGGCAGCGAATAGGTGATTTCGCTGAAACGGGGGAGGTACTCCCAAAGCTTGCGGCCGGCGCCGCCGTCTCCTGACGACAACACGGCGTTGATGCTGCCGTCGACCAGTTTCGGCATCGTGTCCGCAAAGCTGATCGACGCGGCCTTGGCACCGACGCCGAGGAACACTTCGGTTGAAATCTTGTCGTAGGTGCGAATGGAAAGCCCGGCGAGGTCGGGCGGCGACGTCAGCGGCGTCTTCGACCAAATGCCTGACGGCGGCCACGGCGTCAGGTAAAGCAGCCGCAGGCCTTTCTTCTGCAGCGCCGCCGCAAGATGCGGCCGGGCGATGTCAGCAAGGCGTTTGGCGTCGGCCGTCGACGCCACCAGGAAGGGCAGCGAAGGCAGCGCAAAGATCGGGTCTTCGGCTTCAAGCGCGCCGGCAAAGGCATCGCCGGCCTGCACCCGGCCTTCGGCAATCGCAGCGAGCATGCCGGCCGATTTGATGCCGGCCTTGGCGTCGAAGCTCGGCCTGATCTCGAGTTTGCCCGCGCTGGATTCGGCGACGTGTTTTGTGAAAGCCGTCAGGCCAACGCCCGGCATCGCATTCTCTGGGTATTCCGTCGGCATGTCCCAGACGGTCTGGGCCTGAAGGGCGGTCGGAGCCAGCAACAGACACGCGCCGGCCAGCATACTGAGAAGTCGCAACTCGTCCTCCAAATCCATCGCGCCGGCGCCATCCACCGCCGGCCGATGACAGTCATGTACGCGGAGCGCCCACGGTCAGACGCAGGAAACTCATGACGCTGCCGAGCGCCGCAAACCCGGCGCCGAGTGCCAATGCAAGCGTTGCGCCATCGTGGCCGGCAAGACCAAAACACAAGGCGGCAAGTGCTGCGCCCAGCGTCTGCCCGATCAGGCGGGCGGTCGCCACGATACTGCTGGCGCTGCCGCTGCGGTGCGGCGGCGCGCTCGCCATCAGCGCCCGCAAATTCGGCGTCTGGAAGAAGCCAAAACCGATTCCGCAAATCACGGTGCGCCAGACGATGTCGGCGGTGGCGGGCTCCGCCGGCAGCATCGCCAGCAGCGCCATGCCGATGCCGAGCAGCACCAGGCCGATGCCGCCAAGGATCCCGACGGGATAACGGTCGGACAGCCGCCCGCCGATCGGCGCCATGATCGTCACCACCAGCGGCCATGGCGTCATGAAGAAGCCGGTCTCCACCTGCGAGCGGTGCAGCACGTCCTCGAAGTAGAAAGGCAGCGAGACGAAGGCCAGTCCCTGCACCGCGAACGAACAGACCGAGGTCGCCGCCGACAGCGCAAACATCGGCCGCCGGAACAGATCGACCGGCAGCATCGGCGCCGGATGATCCGCATCCCGGCGGATCATGATCCAGCCGAGCAGCAAGGCCGCGGCGAGCATCAGGCCGACCAGCGCGGGCGAGACCTGGTGCGCCGCGCCGCCAATGCCGACGACGAAGAGGCCGAGGCAGCTTGCGGTCAGCGCCGCGCTCGTGAAATCGAACGCATGTTTTGCACGCGGCGTATTCGGCAGGGTCTTGAGGCCAATCCAGAGCGCGATCACGCCGAAGGGTACGTTGACGGCGAACAGCCACGGCCACGTTCCAAACGCGAGGATGGCCGAGGCAATCGTCGGTCCGAACGTGAACGCCGTCCCGACCACCAGCGCGTTATGACCAAAACCGCGGCCGAGCATATGGGTCGGGTAGACGAAACGGACCAGCGCGGCGTTCACGCCCAAGACGCCGCTGGCGCCCAGTCCCTGCAAGGCGCGGGCCGCCGTCAGGCTCGGCAGCGACCAGGCCAGCGCGCAGCCGAGCGAGGCCAGCGTGAACAGCAGCAGTCCGCCGAGATAGATCCGCTGGTGGCCGACGATCTCGCCGAGCGCGCCGAGCGGCAGCAAGCTTGTGACCACCGCAATCTGGTAGATGTTGACCACCCAGACTGCATCCGCCGGGCTGACATGGAGGTCGGCGGCGATCGTGGGCAGGGCAATGTTGGCGATCGCCGTGTCCAGCGAAGCCATCGCCAGCGCGGTGAAGATCGCCGCGACTGCCCAGCGCCGGAGTTCCGGGGGCAGGCCGTCGATCGGCGCTGAAGTGGGCGGATGTGCGGTCGTCTCTGGGGGCATCAGGCAAGGGCTCTCTACGCCGGGCGGCGGTCGCGCCCATCGCGGCGTGTACTACGGACGCGGTACAAGCCACAGACACAGTGCTGCATGATGCGTATGCGAATGAAGGGCGGTGTATCGGAAAACGGCGCGCTCTGCGCCATATTCGCGCGCCGACCTTCGGATAGCTTTGCGTCCGCCGCGCAATCGATTAGGCTTCGCGGTACCGCGACCGCAATTCCATAAAAAGACGGTCGCCGAGGGGAAGCGCGTTGAACGGACAGACGAGCCGGCGCATCGATGTCATGCGTGGCGCCAGTGAGGGGCAGCGTGCGTGGGGAGGAAGCTTGTGGGTCGCGGTCCTGCTCGCGATCCTCGGCTTTTTGGTCATCTATCCGATCCTGATGCTGCTGCTCGGCGCGCTCACCGACACCAATCCGGTGGTCGAGGGCATCTCGCTCAGTCATCTCTCGATCAAGAACTTCCTCACCGTGCTGGCGAACCCGAATGTCGCCGAGGCGCTGGTGAACACGCTGATCGCCTGCGGCGGCGGCACCCTGATCGCGGTCGTGATCGGATTGTTGTTCTCCTGGATCGTCGTCCGCACCAACACGCCGTTCAAGGGGGTTATCGCGGCAGCCAGTATCCTGCCGCTGTTCGCGCCGCCGCTGGTCGCCGGCGTCGCATGGGCGATCCTCGGCTCGCCTAAAACGGGCCTGATCAACACCATGTTCAAATGGATCGGGCTGGACTGGCGCGTCGATTTCTATTCGATGTGGGGCCTGGTGTTCGTGTTCGGCATCTACTACGCGCCCTATGTCTACATGTTCACCGCTTCGGCGCTACGCAACATGGATCCGAGCCTGGAAGAGGCCGCCGAAATTTCCGGCGCCAGCGCGTTCGCGACATTGTTCACGGTGACGTTCCCGCTGATCATGCCGGCGATCGTCTCGGGCATGCTGCTGTCGTTCATCGTCATGCTCGGCATCTACGGCATTCCGGCGGTGCTGGGCGCGCCAATCAACCTTGCGGTGCTGACAACCTACATATTCAAGCTCACCAACTGGTCGCCGCCGCTTTACAATACGGCCGCTGCGGTCGCGATCATCCTGATGGTCGTCACCGGCGCGCTGGTGTTCCTGCAGCAGAAGGTGCTGAGCGGCCGCAGCTACACCACCGTCGCCGGCAAGGCGTTCCGTCCGCGCAGCCTCGATCTCGGGCGCTGGCGCTGGTTCACCTTCGGCCTCGGCATCGTCTATCTGCTGGTCGTCGTGGTGCTGCCGTCGCTGGCGCTGATCGTCGCCGCGTTCCGCAAATTCATGTTCATCCGCGACGCCGCAAGCCTGTTCGACATGCGACAATACTCGCTGATGCATTTTTACAGCATCTTCGACAATCCGCTGACGCTGCGGTCGATCTACAACTCGGTGGAGGTCGGTGTGATCACCGCAATTGTCGGCGGCGCGCTGGCTTTTGCGATCGGTTACACCATTCACCGCACCCGGGTCACCGGCCGGGTCTGGATCGACCTGATCTCGACGGTGCCGGTCGCGATCCCCGGCCTTGTCGTCGGCGTCGCCTACCTCTGGGCCTGGATCGGCATTCCCGGCGGGCTCTACGGCACGATCTGGATTCTGGCGCTGGCGTTCATCGCGCGATTCATGCCGGACACCGTCAAGGCACTGTCGACCTCGTTCATGCAAATCCACCGCGAGCTGGAGGAAGCCGCCTGGGTGTGCGGCAAAGGCATGCTCGGGACGATCCGGACGATCGTGCTGCCTCTGGCGCGACCGGGCGTGATCGCCTCGATGACGCTGCTGTTCGTGCTGGCGATCCGCGAACTCGGCTCGTCGCTGTTTCTCTACACCAGCAACACCATGGTGATGTCGGTGCTGCTGCTGGATTATTACGAGGGCGGTAATATCGGAAAAACCGCCGCATTCAGCATCGTGCAAACCATTTTGCTCGGCGTTCTCATCGGCGGCGCCAACTGGCTGTCGCGGGGTTCGGCGCAGGGCAGCGTCGCCCGCACCGGATAATCAAGACAAAGGGAGGATTCGCTGTGAACAGAAAGATCTTCGCGAAAACCGTCGCCATGGCCGGCGCCGCCGTTCTGGGTCTGATATCGGGCGCTTTTCCGGTGCAGGCGCAGGAATTCGGTCCGCCCGAACTGATCGCTGCCGCGAAGGCGGAAGGCAAGCTGGTGTTCTACACCGCGAATTTCGCCGAGATCGAGCAACTGGTCATCAAGCAGTTCAACAAGCGTTTTCCCGAGATCAAGGTCGAGATGGTGCGCGCGCCCGGCGGCCAGTTGATCACCCGCGTCAAGACGGAAGCCGCCGCCGGCAAGCTGATCGCCGACGTCATCGATCATTCCGACCGCGGGTTGATGCTGCCGATGGAAGATATGTTCCAGGATTATGCGCCGCCGAATGCGGCCGACTACAATCCCGAAGCGCTGATCTCCAAAAAGCTGTGGCCGCGCGCCACCATCGCGTGGTCGATCGCCTACAACACCGAACTGGTGAAGGATCCCCCCAAAACCTGGATGGATCTGACCAAGCCCGAATACAACAAGATGACGGGGCAGGTGTTTGCGCAGTCCGGCGGCACCACCTGGACCCGTATCATGTTCGAGCGCCAGGTGCTGGGCGAGGATTACTGGAAGAAGCAGGCTGCCACTCGCCCGGTGCTGTATCCGTCGGGAGCGCCGGCGGCGGACGCGCTGGTTCGCGGCGAAGTAGCGATGGCTCCGTTGCTCTACAATGTGATCTACCAGAAGAAAAAGGACGGTGCGCCGGTCGAGATTTTCTTTCCGCCGGAGGGCGCGCCGGTCAATCCCTATGCCAGCGGGATTCCGAAAACCGCCGCGCATCCGAATGCCGCGAAGCTGTTCCTGAACTGGTCTCTTTCGAAGGAAGGACAGACCTTCATGATCAAGGAACTCGGAAATCTCACCTCCTTGAAGGAGCCGCCGGCCTATCCGGAGGGCTTCGATCCCAAGGTCGTCAAGGTCTGGTACCCCAAGTTCGAAGATTATGTGAAGCTGCAGGGGACCTGGGTGGCGGAGTGGGACAAGACCTTCGGCTACCGGCAGTGAGCGATGCGCGGGTGAAGAAGGATCGCTCATGACGGCAACGCTCCAAGTTACCGACTTGCGCAAGCAGTTTGCGATCGGCCGGCCGGCGATCGACGGCGTCAGCTTCAACGTACCGGCCGGCGAGATCGTGGTGCTGCTCGGTCCCTCCGGTTGCGGCAAGACCACGACGCTGCGCTGTGTCGCGGGGCTCGAACATCCGACTTCCGGAGAAATCAGCATTGCCGGCAGGGTGGTGTCTTCGCCCGAGCGCGGGATACTGGTGCCGCCGCGCCTGCGCGAGCTCGGAATGGTGTTTCAGTCCTATGCGGTGTGGCCGCACATGACCGTGCGGCAGAACGTGGTCTATCCGCTCAAGCACCGAAAGCTTTCGCGCGGCGACGCCCGCCGCAAGGTCGACGAGGCGCTCGAACTGGTCGGCCTGTCGGAATATGCCGAACGGCCGGTGGTCGCGTTGTCAGGCGGCCAGATGCAGCGCGTGGCGCTGGCGCGCAGCATCGTCTACCGGCCGCAATTGCTGCTGCTCGACGAGCCCTTGTCGAACCTCGACGCCAAGCTGCGCCTGCGGCTGCGCGACGATCTTCGCGTCATCCTCAAGCAGACCGGGATGACCGCGCTCTATGTCACCCATGACCAGGCCGAAGCGGTCGTGCTCGGCGACCGCATCGGCGTGATGCGCGACGGCAAGCTGCTGCAGATGGATACGCCCGACGCGATCTATAACCGGCCGGCGGATCTCTTCGTCGCCAATTTCACCGGCGCGACCAACGAGCTTGCGGGCACGCTGGTGTCGCGCAACGGCCAGTTCGGCACGGTCGATTTCGGCGAGGGGCGGCGCGGCGAGGTGGCCCTGCTGCATTCGCTCGGGCCGGACGAAAAGGTGCGCATCGCGCTGCGGCCGGAGAACATCAGCATCGGCCAGCACAATGGCGCCAACATTTTTCCGGCCCGCGTGCTCGACCGCCGATATCAGGGCACGCAGACGGCTTACGGTATCGAGCTGTTCGGCAAGCGGCTGGAGGTGGTCGAACTCGGCACCGCGGCCCGCCACCAGGTCGGCGTCGAGACTCAGGTTTCGCTGCCGAAGGAGAGCTGCTGGGCCTATCGCGATACCGGGCCGCGTAGCGTATGAATAGCGCCGGACGGTTCGCGAGAGGAGAGGGGCTTTGAAAAGGTTAGAGATTGCCGGGCTGCTGTTCGCGCTTGCCGCCGCGCCAGCCGCACCGGCCATGGCCGGGCAGAGCGTCAGCCTCATCCTGAACTGGACCCCGGCCGCGGATCACTCGCCGTTTTATTATGCAAAGTCGCAGGGCTGGTACGAGAAAGCCGGAATCGATCTCAGCATCGAGGTCGGCAAGGGATCGGGCGTTTCGTCGCTCAAGGTCGGCTCCGGCGGCGCGCCGTTCGGCATCTCGGATCTCGCGACCATGCTGGTCGCCCGCAGCAAGGGCGCCGACGCGGTGGCGCTGATGAGCATCTATGCCAATACCGGCCAGACCTTCTACTGGCTCAAAAGCTCGGGCGTGAACGGGCCGAAGGATTTTGCCGGCCGCAAGATCGGCAACCCTCCGGGCGATGCCTCGCGCGTGATGTGGCCGGCCTTTGCCAAGGCGGTCGGCCTCGCGCCGGACTCGGTCTCCTTTGTCAATGTCGGCCCGACGGCGAAATCCGCGGCGTTGAAGAGCAAGACGGTCGAGATCATCAGCGATTTCTACAATTCGCACGATATCAAGCTGAAGGAATTCGGCGGCGATCTCGGTTCGCTGAACTGGAAAGATATCGGCATCAATCCTTACGGCAATTCGCTGATCGTCAACGGTGCCTTTCTCGAAAAGAATCCGAAGCTCGCCGAGGATTTCGTTCGCATCACGCAGAAGGCTTACGCGGCCTGCGTCGCGGAATTCGATCCATGCCTGAAGGCGCTGCTCGACCAGGTCACCGGTCTCGACCGCGAGGAACAATTGATGCAGTGGGGCCGCATCAAATATCTGATGGCCGATGAATTCACCACGACCAAGGCGCTGGGCTGGATCGACGAAGGCCGGATGAGGAAGGACTATGAACTGGTCCAGACCTATCTCGGCATCGAAAAGCCGTTTGCGGTCGAAAGCGCGTTCACCAGCAAGCTACTCGATCCGTCCGTGAAGATGGATGCCAGCAAGGTCGCGAAATAGCAGGCCTCTATGATGCTCGGGCTCAATCCAAGCAGCGCGTAGATCCGCCGCGCATAGGCGCCGAATTCATCCGTCGTCTTGATCGGCAAGTCCCGCGGAAACGGCAGCTCGATCGGGAAATACTCCGCCATCCGCGCCGGGCCGGCGGTGAGCACCGCGCAATGCGAGGCGAGGAATACCGCTTCCTGGATCGAGTGGGTCACGAACAGGATGGTCTTGCCGCTTTCGCGCCAGATCCGCAGCATTTCGAGGTTCATCTGTTCGCGGGTCAGCGCGTCGAGCGCGCCGAACGGCTCGTCCATCAGGATCAGTTTTGGATCGTGGATGAAGGCGCGGGCAATCGCGGTGCGCTGCTGCATGCCGCCGGACAGTTGCTGCGGATATTTGTCTTCGTAGCCGGCGAGCCCCACCAGGTTGAGCAGGTCGCGGGCGCGGCTCCGCGCCGCCTTCATGGGCAGGCCGACGATTTCGGCCGGCAGCAGCACGTTGTCCAAAATGGTTCGCCATTTCAGCAGCAAGCGCCTGCTGGAACACCATGCCGATATCGCGGGCCGGGTCGAACGGCGTCTTCGAGTTGCCGATCTTGATGGTGCCGCCATCGGCATCGTGCAGCCCGGCCAGTATCTTCAGCACCGTGGTCTTGCCGCAGCCGGAGGGGCCGACGAGCGAAATCAGCTCGCCTTCGTTGACGTCCATGGTGACGTCGGAGACGGCAAGGAACTCCGCGCCTTTGGATCGGTAGACCTTGCGGACGTTCTGCAGGCTGATGAAGGGCTCGACGGCGCTCATGCCAGCCATTTCTGCAAATTGTCCTTCACGAAGGCGTCGTCGGAAAGATCGGCGTGCTCGCGGCAGACGCGGTCGATCTGCTGCATCTGTCCGGGGCTGAGCCCCTCGGCGGGATCGAGGCACCACAGTCCCTGCATCAATCCCTGCCGCCGCAGGATTTCGTGGCAGCCGGCGATGCAGCCGTGAAAATTGTTGGCGACGTCGAAGAACGCGCTGTTGCAGTCGGTGACGCGGGCATCGAGCGCCAGCAGGTCGGCTGGCAGGGTGTCCTTGCCGCGCGCGGCCTTGCACATCTCGAACTGCTTGATCGCGCTCGCGGTCCATACCGACCAGTGCCCGAGCAGGCCGCCCTTGAAATACGCGCGCGTGGTGACGCCCTTGTCGCGCAGGTCGAACGGCAGCATCAGGTCGAGCAGGATGTGATCGTCATTGCCGGTATAGAGCGCGACGCGGTCGAGCGCGTTGGCCGCCGCCACGCCGCGCAGCACGTCCAGCGTCCGGTAGCGGTTGAACGGCGCGATCTTGATCGCGATGACATTGTCGATGGAGGCGAAGCGGCGCCAGAAATCGGCGCTGAGGATGACGCCGCCGACCGCCGGCTGCAAATAGAAGCCGACCAGCGGGATCTCGCGCGCCACCGCCTCGCAATGGGCGATGATCTCGTCCTCGGACGCCGATTTCATCGCGGCAAGGCTGAGCAGGCCGGCGTGGTAGCCGATGCCGCGCGCCGTTTGCGCTTCCGCGATGGCTTGCGCGGTCGGACCGGCGAGCCCCGCGACCATCGCGACCGGCCGCTGGGTCCAAGTCGCCGCGGTTTCCGCCGCCAGTTCCAGCACCGGGCGATACAGCCCGACCTCGCGGATCGCAAACTGCGTGGTGTGGACGCCGACGGCGAGCCCGCCGGCGCCGGCATCGAGGTAATAGCGCGTCAGCGCCCGCTGATGCCTGGTGTCGAGCTTACGGTTGGCGTCGAGCGCGAGCGGATGCGCGGGGAGTACCGTGCCGTCGGCAATCAGCTTGCGAATTTCGGCTTTGATCTCGCTATGGTGCATGGTGGCGCTTCCTATCCAAATTCCGGGCCGGCGACGGCGAACGGCAGTTGCGCAGGTGAGGCGGTCGCGGGGCCAAAGCGCATGCGCTGAAACGGCCGTTCGATGGTCCAGCCCGATGCGACGAGCCCGTTCAGAAATGCTTCCTGGGAATGGACGGCGTCGATCAGCCACGGCCCGGCCTCGGAGCGGACGATGGCTTCCATCAGCGTGAGCGCCTGGTCGGCGCCGCCCGCCAGCACGGGGCCGATATGGCGCGCGGTGCGTCCATCGCGGACGAGGGCGATGGCCTGACCGTCAGACACGATCCGCGAGCCCGGGCGCGCGCAAAATTCCGACAGCAATGTGCGGCGGTCGAATCCCATGGCGTCGGCGTCGCGTGTGGCCAGGGTGTCGAGGTTGCCGTCCGATGAACTTGCCACCGCGGCGCCTTGCGGCTCTGTGAGCCGCAGCCGTCGTAATTGCAGCGTCGGTTTGAAGCCGAGCGGCCCGTAGACGGTGGCGCCATCGGGGGTCGCGTCCAGCCAGGTGGTCAGACCCTGCTTTGCGGCGGCAGCGAGGCAAGCATCGACCAACTGCGTCGCAATGCCGCGTCGGCGAAAGTCGGCTGTCACCAGCACCATGCTGATCCAGGCTTGGCCGGCAGAGTAGGGCAGCAGGGCTGCCGTTGCGACCAGTCGGGCACCAACGCGCACACCGAACACCAGGCCCCGGGTCAGGAAGAACCGCCAGTCGGCCTCGGTCTGGTTCCAGCGCGCTTCGGTCGACAAAACGAGGCCGGCCTGTGCGTCGCCGACGCCGAGCGCGACGATGTCGACCGGCTCAGTAGCGGCCATCGCGCACCTCGTATTTGGTGGGCTTGCCCAGATTCGGCATCGATCGCGATACCCAGTCGGCGGTCCAGCTGATGAGCTGTTCGGTATCGACGATCGGCAGGCCGAACAGTTTCACCGCCTGCGAGGTATCGGTGAGCCAGGCCGTCGGTTCTTCCTTGCCGACGATGACGGGCGCGCGTCCGAACCGCTGGCCGAATTTTGCCGCGAGATCGCGCACGGCCAGTATTTCGTGGCCGCTGACATTGATCGGCGAGGTCGGCGTGTCGCAATGCGCCAGGCAGCGCAGCGCCTGGGCGGATGCGTCGCCCTGCCAGATGAAATTGACATGGCCGAGGCTGACGTCGATCGGCTGGCCCTGCAGCACCTTGCTCGCGATGTCGTGCAGCACGCCATAGCGCATGTCGATCGCGTAATTGAGCCGGAACAGCCGGCCAGGCGTGGAATGCATCTTCGAGAAATACTCGAACATGCGCTCGCGCCCGACGCAGGATTGCGCGTATTCGCCGGGCGGATTGGGCGCCATGTCCTCGTGTGCGCCCTTGCCGTCCACCGGCACGAACGGATAGACGCAGCCGGTCGAGAACGCGACGATGCGCGACCCCGCAAAGGCCTGCGCGACCAGGGCCGGGACGTGAGAGTTCATTGCCCAGGTGAGCGAGAGATCTCCCTCGGCGCCGAACTTGCGCCCGGCCATGAAAACGATATTCGGCACCTTCGGCAGCGCCTTGATGGCGGCCTCGTCGAGCAGGTCGCAATGGATCGTCTCGACGCCGCGCGCCTGCAGCCAGTCCTTGACGGCGGGATCGCTGAAGCGGGCGACGCCGATGACGCGGCGCTCCGGCACGGCGGCCTTGGCCAGGCCCGCCAGCGTCGGCCCCATCTTGCCGGCGACGCCCAAAATCATGATGTCGCCGTCGACCTTGCGGAGATCGTCGATCAGCGCCTGGCTCGGGCGGCACAGCAATTCGTCGAGCGCTGCGATATCCGAAATCGTCGGGGGCAGTGTATCGCGCGTCAGCAGCATGTTGTTTCCCGTCTTCTTATTGTTATTGCAACCGGATGTCGCGAACGACGAACATCCGTTCGAGGCCGAGCACGAGCCCATACAGCGCCACGCCCAACAATGTCAGCAGCACCACCGCCATCACCATCGCCGGGGTGTCGAGCGAGGACTGCACCTGGATCATGAGGTAGCCGAGCCCGCGCTCGGAGGCGATGAACTCGCCGACGATGGCCCCGGCCACGGCCAGGATCGCGCCGACCTTCATCCCGGAAAACACGTAAGGCAGCGCGCCGGGAAGCTGGATCTTCCGGAACAGTGTCCAGCGCGAGCCGCGCAGCGATTTTACGAGGTCGAGCAGGTCCGGTTCCACCTCGCTCAGCCCGCGGGCGGTGGTGAGCAGGATCGGAAAGAAGCAGATCGAAAACGCGATCAGGATGTTTGGGAAAGATTCCATAGGAGAACCAGACGATGAAAAGCGGCCCCAGCGCCACCTTCGGAATCATGTTCAGCGTCACGAACAGCGGCAACAGCAACAGGCTGATCAACGGCGACCAGCTAAACAAAACGGCCAGCATGACGCCGACCAGCGCGCCGAGGCAGAACCCGCCGAGGATTTCGACCGCGGTCACCGCAAGATTGGAGAGCCAGGCATAGCTCGGCGAGCCCAGCGTTTTGATGGTCGCAAGCGGTGAAGGCAGGATGAATTTCGGCACCTGGAAGGCGTCGACCAACACCTGCCAGAGCACGATCACGGCCAGATGCACGATCAGGATGATCGCGAAAGATCGGGCCGATCCGCCGTCGCCGCTGAACACCGTGCGCTCTCCTGGCTGCGCGCCCGGCTCCCGGCCGCGTGGCGGCAATGTAACGTGAGCTTCCTCACTAATCAACCATATGGTTGATTATGGCCGCAGCGAATGCATCACCAGGTCGACCACGTGCCGGCGGCGGGCCTGCCGGGCGGCACGGCTCGACAGGTCCTTGCCGAAGATCGCCGACAGCGTCGGCGTGTTCGAAAAGTAGAAATAGCTGAGGCCTGCAATCGATATATAGAGGTGGACCGGGTTGATGCCCCTGCGGAATATGCCGGCCTTGACGCCCTGGCCGAGGATGGTCGAAACCAGACTGACCAGCGGGGAATGCATCGCCGGCAGCTTGCGGGAGCCACGCACATGGCGGGCGCCGCCGCGGTTTTCGTCGTTCAGCAGCACGATGAAGTCCGGATGCGCGGCGAGGTGGTCGAAGGAGCTCTCGATCAGCTTCTTGATCGCCTTCTCGGGCGGCAGCCCCTCGAGATTGAGCTTGCGCTCCTGGGCGCGGATTTCCTCGTAGACCCATTCCAATACGGCGAGATAGAGCGCGTCCTTGTCGCCGAAATAGTGATAGACGAGCTGCTTGTTGACGCCCGCACGCGCCGCGATCTCGTCGACCCTGGCCCCGGCGAGGCCGCTGCTGGCGAATTCGCGCCGCGCCGCCGTCAGCAGTTTCCTGCGCGTCGCGGCCGGATCGCGCCGCTGTGGCTTTTTGTCGTCAGATCGTTTTTTAGGCATTTCCAACCAAATAGTTGACAACTCGTCTCGTCCCGAGTTGCATTGGTAGCGTCACCTGCGTGCCGCGACAAGGTCGGCTGCAAAAGAGGAGGTTGCCATGAAGGCGTTGCAAATTGCGGGACTGGCGGTTGCGCTGGCCCTACCGGCGGCGCCCTGTGGGGCGGCCGAGGCCGTCAACCTGATCCTCAACTGGGCGCCGACGGCGGACCATTCGCCGTTCTACTACGCCAAGGCGCAGGGCTGGTACGAGAAGGCGGGTATCGACCTGACGATCGAGGTGGGCAAGGGATCCGGCGTCTCCTCGCTGAAGGTCGGCTCCGGCGGTTCGCCGTTCGGTATCGCCGATCTGGCGACCATGCTGGTGGCAAAGAGCAAGGGCGCCGACGCGGTGGCGCTGATGAGCATCTACGCCAATACCGGCCAGACGTTCTACTGGTTGAAGAGTTATGGCGTGAACGGGCCGAAGGATTTTCCAAATCACAAGATCGGGAACCCGCCCGGCGACGCTTCGCGGGTGATGTGGCCGGCCTTCGCCAAGGCCGCTGGCATCGCGCCCGACTCCGTAAGTTTTGTTAATGTCGGGCCGACCGCAAAGATCGCGGCGCTAAAGAGCCACACCGTCGATATCATCAGCGATTTTTATAACGAGCACGATCTCAAGGTGATCGAGTTCGGCTCCGACCTCGGCTATGTCAACTGGAAGGACATCGGGCTCAACCCCTACGGCAACTCGCTGATCGTCAACGGCGCCTATCTGGAGAAGAACCCGAAGCTGGTCGAGGAGTTCGTCAAGATCAGCCAGAAGGCTTATGCCGCCTGCGTCGCCGACGTCGCGCCCTGCCTCAAGGCGCTGCTCGACCAGGCCTCCGGTCTCGACAAGGAAAACCAGCAGCGGCAGTGGGAACGCATCAAGTTCCTGATGACCGACGAGTTCACCACGACCAAGGCGCTGGGCTGGATCGACGCCGAGCGGATGAAAAAGGACTACGAACTGGTGCAGACCTATCTCGGCATGGAAAAGCCGTTCGACGTGAACACGGCGTTTTCGGTCAAGATGCTGGATACGAACGTCAAAATGGACGCCAGCAAGGTGAAGAAGTAGGGAAGTCTTGCTTCTCGTCATGCCGGGCTTGACCCGGGCATCCACGCCTTTGGCGGGGACTTGCAAGAACGTGGATGGCCGGGACAACGCCCGGCCATGACCGATTGAGTCACTGCAACGCCATGCCAGACGTGGCGATCACCTTCGTCAGCTTCTCGTGGTCGGCCTTCATCAGCGCGGCCAGATCTGCGAGCGGCATCGGCTTGCCCGGAATGTTGGCGACCGCGAGCTGCCGCTGCACGTCCGGATTTTGCAGCGCCTTGTTGATGCCATCGTTGATCTTCTCAACGATGGCGGCTGGCGTTCCCGCCTGAACATAGATGCCGTACCAGGGCACGTAGGCGGCCTCCGGAAATCCGGCTTCCGCGATCGTCGGGCACGTCAGGCAGGTCGGCGACGCGCTTGTCGGTCATGACGGCGAGCGGCTTGACGCTGCCGGCCTTGATGTGCGGCAGCGCCAGTTCGAGCGAGACGATCTCGAAATGCATCAGGTTGGTCATCAGGTCGATCAGGGCCTGCGGCTGGCCCTTGTAGCCGACATTGGTCAGTTTGATGCCGGCGGCCTGAAACAGTTTCTGCGCGCTGAGGTCGATCGAGGAGCCGGTGCCGGGATTGCCGAAATTGAGTTCGCCCGGCTTCTTGCGGGCGATCTCGACAAATTCCTTGATGGTCGCGGCCGGCATCGAGGGATGGACCAGTGCGACGCTCTGATTCCAGACCGCGAGGCCGACGCATCTGAGATCCTTCAGCGCGTCCCAACCGGCGTCCTTGTAGAGCGTGGGATTGACCAGCGCCGCCGGTCCGGTGACCAGCCACGTGTAGCCGTCGGGTTCGCTGCGCGCCACCGCTGCCGTGCCGATGTTGCTGTTGCCGCCCGGCCTTGCCTCGATGACGACGGTCTGCTTCCAGTCGCGGCCGACCTGCTCGGTGACGGCGCGCGCGACCATGTCGACGATGCCGCCGGCGGGGTAGGGGACGATGACGCGGATCGGTCGGCTCGGGAAATGGCCCTGCGCCTGCGCGGGATCGGCGAGCAGCATGACGGCGCCCAACGCAACGCCCAGCACGGACTTGATCCGGCTCATTCTTCCCTCCCATTTTCACGCACCGGTCGAGCAATGCGCCTTTTGCCCTCTGCTGGGGCTATTTCAGTCGCCGGTGACCAGCGCGCGGATGCTGCGGGCGAGGCCCAGCATGCGCGGCGCGCATTCGCGCTCGATCTGTTCGGCGTTGAAACGAAACGAAGGGATGCCGCAATTGACGGCGAGGCAGTCGCCGGAAGCCGTACGGTACAGCGGCGCGGCGACGCCAAAGATCTCGCGCCGCCATTCGCCGAGCGAGATCGCAAAGCCACGCTCCTTGCAAAGCTCGACATCGGGCAGCGTTCGCGCCTGCACATAGTCGGCTTCGTCCGGCCGCTCGGCCTTCACACCAGCCACATAGGCGTCGAGTTCGTCCTTGTTGAACAGCGACAGCAGCGCGCGGCCGACCGCGGTCGGCGCCAATGAGCTGGCAAAGCCGACATCCGGCAGATGCGTCACGGCGTCGGTGGTGCGGACCGTCTCGACATAAATAAAGTCGAGCCCGAATGGCATCGCGATGGATACCGTGCCGCCGGTATAGGCGGCAAAATCTCGCATCAGCGGCCGCGCCAGTTGCCGGACCTTTAGCGCCGACAGCACCGGATAGGCGGCGGCCAGAATGCCCAGCCCGAGCTGGAAGCGGCCTTTGACATCGCGCTTGAGGTAGCCGAGCTGCGCCAGCGTGTAGGTCAGCCGAGACACCGTCGGCCGCGACAGGCCGGTATGTAGTGCGAGGTCGGCGTTGGACAGCGAGCCGCTGCGGTTGCGGAAAGCCGCCAGCACGTCGAGCCCATGCGCGAGCGTGGTGGCAAAGGAGGGATCGACGTGGTCCTCGGCCGGCTTGTTACTGGCGGCGGCGGAGGCTGGCGGCGGCGGCGGCGAGGGTGGGTGCCATGGCCGGAGGTTGATCGTAATTGGCAATTTTGTCAATATATCGAAATGAATTTGCAAATTGTTTCGACATAGGCATAGACTTCTCAAAAATACGACGTGAGGGAGGCGGACATGGATTTCGATCTTTCCGGTCGATCGGAAGCATGGCTGGAGAAGCTGCAGGAGTTCTTCGATCACGAAGTGCTGCCACGCCACCGCGCCTGGCTTGCGCACGCCGCCAAGGGTGAGGTCCCGCCTTTCATGGGCGATCTGCAGCGCAAGGCGCGGGCGGCGGGACTGTGGAATCTCGGCCTTCCCGAACTGGCCGACGACGAACCCGGCACAAAACTTTCCAATCTCGAATATGCGCCGTTGGCTGAAATCATGGGCCGGCTGTTCTGGGCGCCCGAGGTGTTCAACTGTCAGGCGCCCGACGTGCCCAACATGATCGCGCTGCAGAATTGCGCCACGCCGGAGCAGAAGGCGCGCTGGCTGCGGCCGCTGCTGGAGGCCAGAACCCGCTCTGCCTTCGGCATGACCGAACCGGACGTGGCGTCATCCGATGCCACCAACATCGCCACCCGCATGGTCCGCGACGGCGACGACTACGTCATCAATGGACGGAAGTGGTTCATCACCGGCGCAGCGCACCCGCGCTGCAGCTTTCTGATCGTGATGGGCGTGACGGATTCCGGCGCCGACCGCACCGGCCGTCATTCCTGCGTCATCGTGCCGATGGAGACACCGGGCGTCCGCCTGGTGCGGCGGCTGCGCTGGATGGGCTGCGAGGATCACGTTGCGCCGATCGGCGAACTCGCTTTCGATAATGTGCGCGTGCCCCGCGCCAATCTGCTCGGCGCCGAGGGCGAAGGCTTCAAGGTCGCGCAGATCCGGCTGGGGCCGGCCCGCATCCATCATTGCATGCGCTCGATCGGGCTGTGCGAGCTGCTGATCGAGCTGATGATGGTGCGCTCGTCGGAGCGTTCCGCCTTCGGCCGTACCGTGATCCAGTACGACACCGTGCAGCGCTGGATCGCCGAATCCCGCGTCGAACTCGAACAGGCGCGGCTGCTCGCCTACCGTTGCGCTTGGCGGCTGGATCAGGCCGGCCATCAGGACGCCTGGCGCGACGTCTCGCTGATCAAGGTGGCGGTGCCCGCGATGCTGCAGCGGATCGCCGACCGCGCCATGCAGGTGTTCGGCGCGATGGGCGGCTCCGACGATACGCCGATCCATCAGGCGCTGGCCTGGGGGCGACTGCTGCGCATTGGCGACGGCCCGGACGAGGTGCACCTGCGGCAGATCTTTCGCATGGAGCCGATGCCTTCCTGGTCGATCGAAAACTCACCCTACCTGGCCGAACATCCGTCCTGAGCGTGCTAATGACAGCTATGTTCGTTATTTTTGAAAGACGCCCCGCATGACGTTGACTGAACAGACGAAGGCTCCGCAAAGTCCTGCGGTCGACAAAGAGCGGCTGCGCCAAAAATATCTCGAGGAACGCAACAAGCGCCTGCGACCTGACGGCAATGACCAGTATCTCCGCGTCGCCGGTCAGCTTGGGCGTTATCTTGACGATCCCTATACGCCGGTGACGCCGCGCGATCCGAAGACCGACCACGTCACCTTTGCCTTCATCGGCGGCGGCTTTGCCGGGCTCGCCACCGCCGCCCGCCTGTCGGAAGCCGGCATCGGGGATGTCCGCATCATCGAGAAGGGCGGCGACTTCGGCGGCACCTGGTACTGGAACCGGTATCCGGGCGCGCAATGCGATACGGCGTCGATGGTCTACATGCCGCTGCTCGAAGAAACCGGCCACATGCCGTCGGAAAAATATGCGCATGCGCCGGAAATCCTGGCGCATTGCCAGCGCATCGGCAAGCAATACGGCCTCTACGACAACGCGCTGTTCCATACCGAGGTCGAGAGCCTCGACTGGGACGAGGCAAAATCGCGCTGGACCATCCGCACCAATCGCGGCGATGCCTTCACCGCGCAGTTCGTCGGCATGGGCACCGGGCCGCTGCATGTGCCAAAATTGCCCGGCATCGAAGGCATCGAAACCTTCAAGGGACACTCGTTCCACACCAGCCGCTGGGACTACGCTTACACCGGCGGCGATCCGTCGGGCGAGCTGATGGAAAAACTGGCCGACAAGCGCGTCGGCATTATCGGCACCGGCGCGACGTCCGTGCAGTGCGTGCCGCATCTCGCGCGCGCCTGCAAGGAGCTCTACGTCTTTCAGCGCACGCCATCCTCCGTCGACGTCCGCGCCAACGCGCCGATCGATCCAGAATGGTTTTCTGGCATCGCGACACCAGGCTGGCAGCAGCGCTGGCTGGAGAATTTCACGGCCAACCAGGCCGGCGGCTCCGCGGAAGAAGATCTGGTGCAGGACGGCTGGACCGATCTGTCGCGGCGCATCCGCGCAAAAATCATGGACCTGCCGCGCGAGCAGCGCACCCCGCCGAACATGCTGGCGGCGTTCGAGGATTCCGATTTCGAGAAGATGGAGGAGATCCGCGCCCGGGTCGATGCGATCGTCGGCGACCGCGAGACGGCCGCGAAGCTGAAAGCCTGGTATCGCCAGCTCTGCAAGCGGCCGTGCTTCCATGACGCCTACTTGCAGGCCTTCAACACGCCGGGCACGCACCTCGTCGATACCGACGGCAAGGGTGTCGAGCGCATCACCGAGAACGGTGTCGTAGTCGCGGGCGAAGGAGTACCAGCTCGACTGCATCATCTACGCTTCCGGATTCGAGGTCGGCACCGAATACAAGCGGCGCGCCGGCTTCGATCTGACCGGCCGCGGCGGCGTCAAGCTGTCGGAGCATTGGGCTTCGGGCATGCGCACCAAGCACGGCATCCACGTCCACGGCTTTCCCAATGCGTTCTTCGTCCAGCCGACGCAGGGCGCCAACCTCATCTCCAATGTGCCGCATAACCTGACCGAGGCGGCGAAGACGATTGCGCTGATGGTGAAGCATGCCCAGGCGAATGGCTTCTAAGGAGATCGAAGTCAGCAAGGAAGCCGAGGACAGCTGGGTCGAACTGCTGCTGACCGGCGCCGGCCGCATGATCGGTTCGCCCGACTGCACGCCCGGCTATTACAACAATGAAGGGCGCGAGCCGGGTCCGGCGGCCAAGCTCAATGTCGGCCATCCGGCGGGACCCATGGCCTATTTCAAATATATCGACGGCTGGCGCAGCAGCGGCCAGTTCGAGGGGCTGCAGTTCCGCTGACGTCGTTTCGATTATTGTTTGCGCAAGGGAGTACACAACAATGAGCCAACCGGCCACAACGGAAACACCGAAGGAATCGCCGAAGGAGGCTTCGGCTTCCGTCATCGCGCAGCATGCGGCGACGTTGAAGGCGCTGCCGTTCTCCGATGTCAGGGATTTCGACGACGCCGCGCGCGGCTTTCTCGGCACCGTGGAGAACGCGAAGATCATGTCGCCGCAGGGCCGGGTGGTCTGGAGCCTGGAGCCCTACGGCTTCCTCTCCGCCGAACAGGCGCCGCCGACCGTCGACCCCAGCCTGTGGCGGCAGTCGCGGCTCAACATGCATCACGGCCTGTTCGAGGTGGTGCCCGGCGTCTACCAGGTGCGCGGGCTCGACATCGCCAACATGACGCTGATCGAGGGCGATAGCGGCGTCATCGTGGTGGATACGCTGACCTCGATCGAGGGCGCGCGGGCCGCAATGGAGCTCTATTTCCAGCACCGCGGCAAGCGGCCGGTCAGCGCCGTCATCTTCACCCACACCCATACCGACCATTGGGGCGGCGCGCGCGGTGTGCTCGATGACGAAACGCTCGCGAGCGGCAAGGTGCCGATCCTCGCGCCAAATCTGTTCATGGAGCACGCGGTCTCCGAGAACATCATCGCGGGACCGGCGATGCTGCGCCGCGCGCAATATCAGTTCGGACCGTTTCTCGCCAAGGGCGTGCGCGGGCAGGTCGATTGCGGGCTCGGCAAGTCGATGGCGGCCGGCGCGGTGGCGCTGCTGCGTCCGACGGATCTCATTATTTCCACGGGCGACAAGCGAATCATCGATGGCGTGGAATTCGAATTCCAGATGGCGCCGAACAGCGAGGCGCCGGCGGAGATGCATTTCTTCATCCCGCGCTACAAGCTGTTGAACCTCGCGGAGAACTGCACGCATAATTTCCACAATCTGCTGCCGTTCCGCGGCGCCGATGTGCGCGACGCGCTGGCGTGGTCGAAATATCTCGGCGAGGCCCTGCAGATGTGGGGCGGCAAGGCCGATGCGATGTGCGGCCAGCATCACTGGCCGGTCTGGGGGCAGGAGCGGATCGACACCATGATCCGCCAGCAGCGCGATCTCTACAAGTTTGCGCATGACCAGACCATCCGCCTGATGAACCACGGTCTCACCGCGGCCGAAATCGCGGAAACCATACGCTTGCCGACAAGCCTCGAGGGCGCGTGGCACGGGCGCGGCTACTACGGCCACATCCGGCACAATGTGAAGGCGATCTATCAAAAGTATCTCGGCTGGTACGACGCCAATCCGGTCAATCTCGATCCGCTGCCGCCGGTGGAGTCAGGCAGGAAATATGTCGAGTACATGGGGGGCGCGGACGCGATCCTGTCGCGTGCGGCCAAGGATTTCGCCAAGGGCGAGTTCCGCTTCGTCGCGCAGGCCGTGAGCCATCTGGTGTTCGCCGAACCGGACAACCAGGCGGCGCGCGCGATGCTCGCCGATACGTTCGAGCAGCTCGGCTATGCCTCCGAAAGTTCGACCTGGCGCAACGCCTATCTGTTCGGCGCGCAGGAATTGAGACAGGGCATGCCAAAAGCGCCGCCGCGCTCGACCATGCCGCGCGAAACATTGGCCGCGCTCCGCACCGAACAGTTGTGGGACGTGCTCGGTGTGCGCCTCAACGGCCCCAAGGCCGAGGGCAAGCGCATCGTGCTGAACTGGAAGTTTACCGATACGAACGAGAGCTTCGTCCTCAATCTGGAGAACAGCGCGCTGACTTACGCTGCCGGCGCGCAAGCCGCGGATGCCGACGCCAGCTTCACGCTGCCGCGCGGCGTGCTGGACGAAGTGATCGCGAAGTTGACGACGTTTCCGGAAGCCGTCGGTGCCGGCAAGATCAAGGTATCAGGGCGATGCGATGCGGCTCGCCGAATTGATGGCCTTGATGGATGAGTTTCCGCGCATGTTCGAGATTGTCGAACCGAAGCGGACGGCGGTGAGCTGAAATAATGGTCATGGCCGGGACAAGCCCGGCCATGACGGCGAAAGCGTGCTACTCGCAATCTACTCCGCGCTGCTGACGAGCTTCATCCGCGGCTCGGCTCGCTCCCTCAGGCTGCGGTAGGCGGCAAGATAGTCCAGCGCCATGCGCCGCGCTGTGAAGCGTGCCTCGAACTGCTTGCGGATCGCTACCCGGTCGAGCGCGGCGAGACGGTCCATCACCGCCGCGGCGCTGGTCTCGTCTTCCACGACAAAGCCGGTCAGACCAGGGTCGATGATCTCCGGGACCGACCCGCGGTTATAGGCCAGCACGGGCGTGCCGCAGGCCATGGCTTCGATCATCACCAGACCGAACGGCTCCGGCCAGTCGATCGGCAACAGAAGGCCGATCGCACCGCTGAGGAAGTCGGGTTTCTCACGGTCGCTGATCTCGCCGATGAATTCGACCAGCGGACTGGCTTTGATCATCGGAGCAATCAACTCGTCGTAATAGTCCTGGTCGGCGCGGTCGACCTTGGCGGCAATCTTGAGCGGAATGCCACATCGCGTTGCGATCCGGATGGCGCGGTCCACGCCCTTTTCCGGCGCGATCCGCCCGAGCACCGCAAGATAGGACGGCTGCACCTGTTGCGGCGTCAGCAGTTTCTCCGGCAGTCCGTGGTGGATGGTGCGCACCCAATTCGCCTGCGGTACCGGCCGGCGCTGCGAATCGGAGATCGAGATCACTGGAACCTTGGAGAAGGTGTTGAAGACCGGCTGATGCTCCGGCAGGTCGAGCCGGCCGTGCAAGGTGGTCAGGAACGGCGTCGGCTGCCGGTAGAACAGCGAGAATGGATAGTAGTCGAGATGAAAGTGCAGAAAATCGAACTCTTCATCGTCGCATTTCTGCCGCACGCGCTCCAGCATCACCATATGCAACGCGTTGGGATCACGCACGGAACCATCCAGACGCAAAGCTTTTGGCCAAGTGGCGTCGAGTTTAGCCGTAGTCCGGGAATCGCCGCTGGCAAACAGCGTGACGTCGTGGCCCAAAGCAACAAGTTCCTCGGTGAGCCAGTGCACCACCCGCTCGGTGCCGCCGTACAATTTGGGGGGGACAGCCTCCGTCAGCGGGGCGACCTGCGCGATGCGCATATTGCATCTCCTGTGTGGAATGTTGGTTGAACAATGCCCTCAGCCCCTGATCGACACCGCCGTGCCAGTAGCGGGAACGTTCCCGCATCTGCGAAGTTCCTTTGATCAGCTCATCTTGCTTCCTCCACACGGCTGTCTTGCTGATGCCATCTGACACGAACAAATTCACGGCCGTCTCGATGCTGCAGAATTGTTGCGTGGTGATGGCCACGCGCACGAAAACCCGGTGCGGCATTCTTCACGTCATCGTGTGCGATACGCGATAGGGATTCTCGTTCACTCTGAACAGGTTTGCGGAACTCATGGATACTCTTTCTGGATATGCGCGACGTCCGTTTTCATTTGTCCTGCGCTATCTGCGTCGGCGTCGTGCGGCGCATGTGATCATTGTGTCTGCTGTCGTGGCAGCAGTTGCCTGTTCGGTGGGCACGCAGTACGGCGTGAAGAGCCTGGTCGACAGGCTGACTGCCGGCTCGTCACACGCCAATGGCGTATGGCTGGCATTCGGTTTTCTCATACTGCTGATCGCGGCTGACAATCTTCTGTGGCGCGTCGCGAGTTGGACAGCGAGCTTTACCTTCGTTGGCGTCACCGGCGATCTCCGCCGCGATATGTTCCGCCATTTGACCGGTCACGCCCCCAGCTATTTTTCCGACCGCCTGCCGGGCATGCTGACCAGCCGCATCACGGCGACTTCCAATGCAGTGTTCACCGTCGAGAACATGTTCGTCTGGAACGTATTGCCGCCGTGCATCGCCACTGTTTCGGCTATTCTCCTGATCGGCACGGTCAGCCTTGCGATGTCCGCGGGGTTGATCGTCATCGCGGGCATCATGTTGATGGCGATGTTCCGTCTCGCCGCCGCGGGCAAGCCGCTGCATGACGATTTTGCCGACAAGGCGGCTGCAGTAGACGGCGAGATGGTCGACGTCATCAGCAACCTGCCGCTGGTCCGTGCGTTCTGCGGCCTCAGCTACGAACATGGCCGCTTCGACGCCACCGTCGAACGGGAACTCGACGCGAGGGGCCGGAGCCTGCGCTATCTCGAAAAACTGCGGCTGCTTCATGCCGTCGTGACGATTGTGTTGACCATCGCGCTGCTGGCGTGGGCGATCACGCTCTGGCAGCAGGGTGGCGCGACCACCGGCGACGTCGTGCTGGTCTGCACGCTGGGCCTGTCGATCCTGAGCGCGACGCGCGATCTTGCCGTGGCGCTGGTCGACGTCACCCAGCACGTCGCCCGCATGACCGAAGCGATTGCGACCCTGTTGCTGCCGCACGAGTTGAAGGATCACCCCGAGGCCGAGCCGCTGATCCGCAGCGGCGCCGCGGTGGCCTTCAACAACGTCGCGTTCCACTATCCGGGCGGGGCCCAGGTATTCGACAAATTCTCGCTGCGCATTCAGCCGGGACAGCGGGTTGGGCTGGTCGGTCATTCCGGCGGCGGAAAGTCCAGTCTCTTTGCGCTGCTGCAGCGGTTCTACGACATCCAGCGCGGCAACGTCACGATCGACGGCCAGGATATTTCCCGGGTGACGCAGCAGAGCCTGCGCGAGGCGATCTCGGTGGTGCCGCAGGATATCTCGCTGTTCCACCGTTCGATCATGGAAAACATCCGCTATGGAAGGCCCAACGCGACCGACGACGAAGTTCTGCGGGCGGCGATCGCGGCGCGATGCGATTTCATCGAAAATCTCCCTGAAGGCATGGACACCATGGTCGGCGACCGCGGTATCAAGGTCTCCGGCGGCCAGCGGCAGCGCATTGCCATCGCGCGGGCTTTTCTGAAGGACGCGCCGATCCTGTTGCTGGATGAGGCGACCGCCGCGCTCGACGGCGAGTCCGAGGAAGCGATCCGCGAGGCCTTGTCACGGCTGATGCGCGGGCGCACGGTGATCGCGATTGCCCATCGTCTCGCTACCTTGCGCAATTTCGACCGCGTCGTGGTGCTGCAGGGCGGCCGGATCATCGAGGACGGGCCGCCGGATATTCTCGTGCAGGGAAGGGGTCCTTATCGCGAGTTGGTCGCGCGCGAAATGGGCCGGCTGGCCAGTCATGCGGCGGCTTGATCCGCGGCAGTAGCGTTTGCGTCCCGATGCGTCCATCGCAACGCGAGAGAATTGCTTGAGGTCCAAATGACGGCGGAAGTCACTCACCTTGTCACGGTCGATGATGCCGAACATGTAGCGGAATCGCCGTTCTACATTCCGATGACGGGGCCGGCGACGCGGCAGCGCCGCTCGCTCAAGCATGACGACACATTTATCGTGCTCGACAGCCACGGCGATATCGGCGCTTCTGCCGGCGGGCCCGACGGCCTGTTCAACGCCGACACGCGCTATCTGGCTCGGCTGGAGATGGTGCTCGACGAAGTGCAGCCGCTGTTGCTCGGCTCCAACCTGCGCGACGACAATTCGGCCCTGACCGTCGATCTCACCAATTCGGACGTCTACCGCAACGGTCGACTGGCGTTGCAGAAAGATACGCTGCACATCGTACGCTCGATTTTCCTGTGGCGCGGTACCGCCTACCAGCGCATCGCCTTGCAGAACCACGGCGACCGGCCCGCGAGCTTCGACCTAACGCTGCTGTTCGACAATGATTTCGCCGATCTGTTCGAGGTGCGCGGCGAGCGCCGCCCGCGCCGGGGCGTGGGCTCCAGCCGGCTGCTCGGTCCCGCCGACGTCGCGCTGGAATATAGCGGGCTCGACGGCCAGATCCGTATCACGGCGCTGCATTTCGAGCCGCGGCCGACCCGGCTTGCCACCCACTCGGCGACCTTTCATTTCGAGCTGGCGCCGAAGGACAAGACCGCGATCTTCGTCGCGGTGTCCTGCAACAAGCCGATCATGCATAAGCCGCCGCCGTTCTTCCGCGGCCTGCTGGCGCACCGGCGCGAGATGCGCCGCTCGACGGCGGGCGCCGCCAGCATCGAGACGTCGAACGATATCTTCAACGAGGTGCTGTGCCAGGCGATGGCCGACCTCAACATGCTGATGACGGAAACGCCGCAGGGGCGATACCCGTACGCCGGCATTCCCTGGTATTCGACCACGTTCGGCCGCGATGGATTGATTACCGCGCTGCAGATGCTGTGGGTCGATCCGCGGATTGCCCAGGGGGTGCTGCGACGGCTTGCCTTCTTCCAGGCCAAGACCACGGATCCGCGCGCGGACGCGGAGCCCGGCAAGATCCTGCACGAGATGCGCGGCGGCGAAATGGCCGCGCTGCGCGAGGTGCCGTTCGCGCAATATTACGGCAGCGTCGATTCGACCGCGCTGTTCGTTCTGCTGGCCGGCCTCTATGTCGAACGCACCGGCGACGAAGAAACCCTGAGAGAGCTGTGGCCGTCGATCGAGGCGGCGTTGCAATGGATCGACGGCCCCGGAGATCCCGACAAGGACGGCTTCGTGGAGTATCAGCGCGCTACCGAGCAGGGGCTCGCCAACCAGGGCTGGAAAACTCGTTCGATGCGATCTTCCATGCCGATGGGCAACTTGCCGAGGGCTATATCGCGCTGGCGGAAGTCCAGGGATATGTTTTTGCCGGCAAGCGGCTGGCGGCGCGCTGCGCCCGGCGGTTGGGATTGATCGAGCAGGCCGCGCAGTTCGAACTCTGCCGCGTTGCAATTGGCCGAACGTTTCGAAGAGGCGTTCTGGTGCGAAGAACTCGGCACCTACGCGCTGGCGCTCGACGGCGCCAAGCGGCCGTGCAAGGTGCGAACGTCGAATGCCGGTCAGCTTCTCTTTGCCGGCATGGTTCGAACCGATCGCGCACGGCGGGTCGCCGCCGATCTGATGAGCCAGAAATTCTTTTCGGGATGGGGCATCCGCACCGTTGCGCGCGGCGAAGCCCGCTATAACCCGATGTCCTATCACGACGGATCGATTTGGCCGCACGACAATGCGCTGATCGCGCTCGGCTTCGCGCGCTACGGCCTGAAGCACTCGGTGGCGCAACTCTCCAGGGGCCTGTTCGATACCGCCAGTTACATGGACCTGCGGCGGTTGCCGGAATTGTTCTGCGGTTTTCAGCGCGAGAGGCGGCGCGGACCGGTACTGTATCCGGTCGCCTGCGCGCCGCAGGCCTGGGCCAGCGCCACGCCGTTCAGCCTGCTGGAGGCAGCCCTCGGCCTCGAATTCGACGCCGCGCGCGGCGAAATCCGGCTGCGCGATCCGCATCTGCCGGAGTTCCTCAACGAGGTGCTGTTGCGTGACCTCCAGCTTGGGCCTTCCAGCGTCGATTTGAGGGTCCGCCGCCACGGCGATGAAGTATCGCTCGAGGTGGTGCGAACGCGCGGCCAGATTCAGGTGTCGATCGTATTGACGCATTGAGGGGCCATGCGCCGCTCATGCAGCGAAGGTCAGGAGGCCATATGCGCATCGGTATTCTCGTTGTTTTTTTGATTGCTGGATTGGCCGGTAGTGTTGTGGCGTTCGCGGCGGAAGACATCGGAACGACGCAGGGCAGCCGGGCCGCGTCGCCGGATGCTACAAAAGAGCCCGCGTCGCCGCCATCGGTAACGGTGATCGGCGCCCGCGATGCTCACGGCATTCTCGGTCGCGAAGTTCGCAGTGCGGCGAACGAGGATATGGGGCGCGTCGTCGACGTGATCGTGGATCGCGAAGGTAATGTGCGCGCCGCGGTGATCGATTTCGGCGGTTTCCTC
>CAWAMK010000046.1:0-29908 GCA_963783115.1 uncultured Alphaproteobacteria bacterium
GACGGCGCCGTCGTATCCAAGCCCGTCGTCCCTGCGAACGCAGGGACCCATAACCACAGGACGTCGTTTGAGGCACCGAACGAAGACATTAAGCATCGCCCACACAACCGACGACCCGGAGTATGGGTCCCCGCGTTCGCGGGGACGACCTGGGGAGAGAGTGGGCGATCAATCCTTCTTCGTCCGGTAATCCCCGAACGTGGTGTCGCGCTGATCGAGTTGCGACTTCACGCTCGATCCATCGCGCCGGAACGTCGACATGTAGTTCTTGCTCGCTTCCGTCGTAAACGCCAGCGCCTGGATTTCCGTGCCGGCGCGCATCGCGGCGCGGGCGCCCATGATCTCCATCGCGCGGTGAACCGAGCGCTTGTTGAGCTGCTGCAATTCGACCGGCACTTTTGCCGCGCGTTCGGCAAAATCCAGCGTGCGCGCGTCGAGCTCTTCCAGCGGAAACGACCGCGTCGCAAAGCCCCATTCGGCGGCCTCGCGGCCGGACATCGCGTCGCCGGTCAACATTAGTTCCATGGCGCGGCGCATGCCGACCAGCCAGGGATGATACTGCATGTCGGGCGGGCTCATCAGCCGCACCGGCGGATAGCCGATCTGGGCGTCGTCGGCGACATAGACGATATCGCAGGCGGTCGCGAGTTCGGTAGCCGCCGGCGAGGCAATAGCCGTGCACCTGCGCCACCACGGGCTTTGCCAGATCCCAGATCGAGAACCAGCCTTCGACGACATGGCGCGACCATTGGCCGGGACCGGCGGCCGAGTGATAGGGCTGGTCGACGCGATTATCCGCCGACAGATCGTAGCCCGCGGAAAAGCACGGACCGGCGCCGCGCACGATCGTGATCGATACGTCGCCATCGCGGTCTGCCGCTTCCAACACCTCGAACACTTCTGCGCGCAGTCGGTTGTTCAGCGCATTGCGCTTCTCCGGCCGGTTAAGCGTGATGCGCCGGACCCGCGGCCGGGGATCGTCGACGAGAATGTGTTGATATGGCATCGGCTGGTTTCTCCCTGTTCGCAGGCCTGTTGGGCGGCCCTCGGCGCGTCAATGCCGGTATCAGAGGGGAAGCCGTCGATCACGGCAAGGCCGTGCGGCGCAAGGCAGAACCCCGCCCCGCTGTCGGGTTACCGATCCCGCCCGGCGAGGCTCGCCAGCTTGACCTGAATCAACGACAGGCGTCGCGCTAGGGCATCTGATGATCGCTACATTGATGGGAGAAGTGCCATGCTTGTCCGTGACGTCATGGTTGCCCCGGTCATCACCGTGGGCCCCTCCGCCACCGTGCAGGAGGTCGCAAAACTGTTTCTCGAAAAGCAGATCAGCGCGGTTCCCGTGCTTGATAACAACGGCAAGCTGGTCGGCATTGTCAGCGAAGGCGATCTGCTGCACCGCGTCGAGGCCGGTACGGAACGGCACCGGTCCTGGTGGCTTCGCGTATTGGTCGAGAGCGACACGCTGGCGGCCGAATACGTCAAATCGCACAGCCGCAAGGTTTCGGATGTCATGACGCGGGATGTCATCACGACCTCGCCCCAGGCGCCGCTCCATGAAGTCGCCGCCGTAATGGAGAACAACGCCGTCAAGCGATTGCCCGTGCTGGAGAACGGTCAGCTCGTCGGCGTGGTGAGCAGGGCCAATCTTCTTCAGGCGGTGGCCAGCGCACGCCAGCTGCTCGACGTCGCTCCGACCGACAAGGCGATCCGCGATCGCATCCTTTCCAGCTTGAAGAAACAAGCCTGGAGCTCACACCGGACTGCTGAACGTCACCGTCGCCAACGGCATCGTCGATCTCTGGGGCATGGCGGATTTGGATGCCGAGCGAAAGGCGATCAGGGTGGCAGCAGAATCCGCCGCCGGTGTCGGCGCCGTGCACGACCATCTGGTCACGTACCGGGGTGGCGGCTGGCAATGAGGGACTTCCCATCCTCTCCCGCACCGGAGGAGAATTGGAAGTCCGCCCACCCTCGCCGGTTCAGCCCGACGGCGTCATCACGACGCTCTTGTCCTTGGGCCAGCGGATCCGCCAGGCGAAGTTGATGTCCTTTACTTCGCCCGCCTTGGCCTCGTAGGCCCATTCCAGCACGCCGCGCTTGTCGCGGATGTTGGTTGCTGATCGGCGCCGTGGTCGACGGCAGCATTTCGACCACGATGTCCTCGTTCTCGCTGACCGGCAACTGATCCTCGATCGCGATCCGGATCGGGAAATCGTGGCCGTTGCGCACCGTGGTCTTGAACGCGCGTTCGTCGGTCTTCGACGTCGTCACGATCAGGCCGGCCGAACCCTCGTTGCGCTTGACGACGCTGCGCTCGATCTTGATTTTCTCGTCGGCGCCGAAGCCGAGCCGCACGGTCTCGTCCTTCGCCGCCGCCGCCATCTGGCCGCGACCGACGAACACGCCGTCGCGATAGATCGCGACCCGGCCCGGCAGCAGCGGCGCGTCCTCGGTCTGCTTGAAGCTCGCTTCGAGGAACGCGGTCGGGTCGAGCACCGGCACGGCGCGCACCGTCAGATCGGGCGCGATGCTCGCACTGGAGACGCGCAGGCCCTTGGCGCCTTCGCCGGCGCCGAGGCTGACGCGCCCTGGAAGCTTGAACACCACCTGAAAACCGCTGATTTCGGCCGCGGCCTGTTGCTCGACCGCCTTCTCCATCGCAGGCTCTTCGCTCTTGCCAGCGGCGCCGCGGAGCAGTCGCTGCGGGGCCGGCGCGGCCGACGGCATGGCCATATCAGACATCGCCCCGGCCGACATCGGGCGCGGCAATTGCGGGTATTGAACGACGAGGGATTTCAGGTCGGGGGCGCTGCCACCGCGGGCGGTGCGCACGGTGGAAACGGCGAGCGCGACATTCGACCAGTCCTCGCCGGTATTTTGCGTGATCTCGGCGCGGCGCACCAGTTCGAGCGCGGGCTTGCGATCTTTCGCGCCGGTGTCGAGGCGGGCGTCATAGAGCGGCGCCCAGCGCGCGTTGCGCACGGCATAGGTAATCCGCAATGTCGCCTTGGTCGCCGCGGCCGTCGACAAGCTCGATCCGCACCTCCATCTTGCTCGGCGGCTTCTGCGCCTTGTCCTGTTCGAGACGGGCGATTTCGCGATCGAGCTCGCGCTGCTTGCGTTCGGCGTCGCGGATCGCGCTGTCAGCGCTGGCGACTTCCTCGCCGACCGCAGCAAAGGCGGCGCGCCACTCGGCGATCGGCCGCGCCTCGCCCTTGTCGCCGATGCCGGCAGGAGACGCCTCCGCAAACCGTTCGGCGAATTTACGCCGGGCGGTGGCGGCATCGATCGCACCCTGCAAATTGACGCGATCGTCCTTCAGCGCCTCGATGCGCTTGTCGAGTTCGGGCAGGTTGACCGGCGGCGCCGCGCGCGGCGGCTTTGCGTCGATCGCGCCGATCGTGAGTTTCACGCCCGCCTCACCCTCGACCCGCAGCGAGGAAGGATCGAGCGTCAGCGGAAAATCCTTCAGACACGGCCGAATTGTCGCCGGCGGGAAGATCGAGCGTCACGACCCGGGTGACGCTGGCGCCATCGGGGTAGACGGTAACGGCATCGACCGCGGAGGCGGCGGCGAGGTCCGCCGCCCGCGCCGGGTCCATCGCCAGCACCGTGAAGGCGACGAGGCTCGTCGTCAAAAAGCCGTTCGAAATCAATCGCATGGATACCCTCCTGAACCGGTCGCCGGACGGCGACGGGAAAACCTGCCCACCACTCCCGGTCATGAGACGCAGCGAGGGGGAAACCGGTTCGATCGGGAATGCGAAGTGACTTCGCCGCGGCGGGGCCGCGCGAAGAATAAGGGACTCTCTGAGAGAAAAATGACGCGCGCTTAGAACACCAGCGCCTTCGCCTGCTTCACCTGCGGCAGCGCCTGCACCTTGCTGAGCACGTCGCGCGGCACAGCGCCGTCGATCTCGACCAGCGCGATGGCGTCGCCGCCCTGCTTGACGCGGCCGAGATGGAAGGTAGCGATGTTGAGCTTCGCGTCGCCGAGCAGGCCGGCGAAGGCGCCGATGAAGCCAGGCTTGTCTTCGTTGGTGATGTAGATCATCGATTTGCCGAACTCGGCGTCGACCCGGATGCCCTTGATGTCGACCAGCCGCGGCTTGCCGTCGTGATAGACGGTGCCGGATACCGAACGCTCCTGCCGTTCGGTCTTCACGGTGACCGTGATCAGGCTCTCGTAGTCGCTCTGCGCTGCGCGAACGATCTCGTCCACCACCATGCCGCGCTCCTTCGCGACGACAGGCGCGGAGACCACGTTGACGTCGCCCAGCATCGGCCGCAGCAGGCCGGACAGCACCGCCGAGGTGATCGCCTTGATCTTCATCTCGGCGACGTGGCCCTCATAGGTGATCTCGACCTTCAGGATGCCGCTCTCGGTAAGCTGGCCCGCGAACGAGCCGAGCTTTTCGGCGAGTTCGATGAACGGCTTCAGCTTCGGCGCTTCTTCCGCCGTGATCGACGGAAAATTCACCGCGTTCGAGATCGCACCGGTCAGGAGATAATCCGACATCTGCTCGGCGACCTGCAGCGCGACGTTCTCCTGCGCTTCGGTGGTGGAGGCGCCGAGATGCGGGGTGCAGATCACGTTGGGATGGCCGAACAGCACGTTCTTGGTGGCGGGCTCCTCGACGAACACGTCGAAGGCGGCGCCCGCGACATGCTTGGAGTTCAGCGCGTCGACCAGCGCCTGCTCGTCGACCAGGCCGCCGCGGGCGCAGTTGATGATGCGCACGCCCTTCTTCATTTTCGCAAGAGCCGCGGCGTCAATGATGTTCCGGGTCTTGTCGGTCAGCGGCGTGTGCAGCGTGATGAAATCGGCGCGCTTGAGCAGATCGTCGAGTTCGACCTTTTCGACGCCGATATCCTTGGCGCGCTCCGGCGACAGGAACGGATCGAACGCGATGACCTTCATGCGCAGGCCGAGCGCGCGGTCGGCGACGATCGCGCCGATATTGCCGCAACCGATCACGCCCAGCGTCTTGCCGGTGATCTCGACGCCCATGAAGCGGTTCTTCTCCCACTTGCCGGCCTGCGTCGAGGCATCGGCCTGCGGGATTTCACGCGCCAGCGCCAGCATCAGCGTAATCGCGTGTTCGGCGGTCGTGATCGAATTGCCGAACGGCGTATTCATCACGATGATGCCCTTGGCGGTGGCCGCCGGGATCTCGACATTGTCGACGCCGATGCCGGCGCGGCCGATCACCTTCAGCCTGGTGGCCTTCTCGATGATCTTCGCGGTCGCCTTGGTCGCGGAGCGGATCGCAAGGCCATCGTAATTGCCGATGATCTCGGCGAGTTTGTCCTTGTCCTTGCCGAGATTGGGCTGGAAGTCGACCTCGACGCCGCGATCCTTGAATATCTGCACGGCGGCGGGCGACAGCGCGTCGGAAATGAGAACCTTGGGTTTGGACATCTGATGTTCCTTTGGGAAATCGATCGTCGTCCCGGCCGAAGCGCCTCTTGGCGCGTAGAGCCGGGACCCATACTCCGTGCTGTGGCTATGGGTCCCGGCTCGCGCTTCGCTTGGCCGGGACGACGGCTAAATGGATGAGTTCAAGCCGCCTTCGGCAGCGCGGCCTTGGTCTCGGCGAACGCCCAGTCGATCCACTGCGTCAGCAGCGCGACGTCGGAAGCTTCCACGGTGGCGCCGCACCAGATCCGCAAGCCCGCCGGCGCATCGCGGTAATAGGCGAAGTCGTAACCGGCGCCTTCCTTCTCGACCAGCGCCACCAGCTTCTTGGAGAACTCGGCCTGCGCGTCCGCCGTCAGCGAGGTGATGGCGGGATCGGTGAACTTCAGGCACACCGAGGTGTTGGAGCGGATCGACGGCTCCTTGGCCAGGAAATCGATCCACGGCGTCTTCGCCTTCCAGTCCGACAGCGCCTTGGTGTTGGCGTCGGCGCGCGCGATCAGCGCCTTGAGGCCGCCGATCGATTTCGCCCAGTTCAGCGCATCGAGATAATCCTCGACGCACAGCATCGACGGCGTGTTGATGGTCTCGCCTTCGAAAGATGCCCTGGTTGAGCTTGCCGCCCTTGGTGAGACGGAAAATCTTCGGCAGCGGCCAGGCCGGCTTGTAGGTCTCGAGCCGCTCGACCGCGCGCGGGCTGAGGATCAGCATGCCATGCGCGGCCTCGCCGCCCAGCGCCTTCTGCCAGGAGAACGTCACCACATCCAGCTTTGCGAAATCGAGCGGCTGCGCGAACGCGGCCGACGTCGCGTCGCAAATGGTGAGGCCCTGGCGATCGGCCTTGATCCAGTCGGCGTTGGGCACACGCACGCCTGACGTGGTGCCGTTCCAGGTGAAGACGATGTCGGAGGCCGGATCGGCCTTGGAAAGATCGGGAAGATCGCCATAGCCGGCATGCAGCTTGGTGACGTCCTTGAGCTTCAATTCCTTGACGATGTCGCTGACCCAGCCCTCGCCGAAGGATTCCCAGGCGATGGTGGTGACGGGGCGCGCGCCGAGCAGCGACCACAGCGCCATTTCCACCGCGCCGGTATCGGACGCCGGCACGATGCCGATCTTGTAATCGGCCGGCACTTCAAGCACTTCGCGCGTCAGTTCGATCGCGAGCTTGAGCTTGGCCTTGCCGACCTTCGCACGGTGCGAGCGGCCGAGCGCTGCGTCCTTGAGATTTTGGGGATTCCAGCCAGGGCGCTTGGCGCAGGGGCCGGAGGAAAAATGCGGCACGTTCGGCCGCGAAGCGGGCTTCGCCACGGTCATGATCTATCCTTCCAGATAGCAAGCCTCCCGTTGGGGGGAGGTGTCCCGCCGCGGTAACTAGGGTAAACCGGGCCTATCGTCAAGGAACTTTGGGGACTTCACGCGCGATTGATGGCGGCTCGTCCACAACGGGCGCCGGCTGCTGCTGCAGCAGTCCGGCGGCATCGGTGACAAGTTTGGCCGCTTCACGTCGGCTCGAGACCTTCAGAATGCTGGTCTCTCCGGCCTGCACGACATATTCGCTTCCCATCCGGACGATCGAATATTTTTTCATCTGAAATCCCCAAGCTGCCCGAGCCCCATGGGATACGCGGGCATAGCGGAGACGTTCCGATCCGTAAAATCACGGACGCGCGCGTAGTTTATCGGTTGTTAACCCGATCGCATAGCGGCGACTACCTGAAGTATCCCGCGGCAATTCGCTTCAACTATCTAGTTGACCCGTGTGTTGAAGCGCATGCTTCGCTCGAAAACGCTTTGCCGATCAAAAACGCACGGTCATGCCGACATGGCTGCGCGCAAAGCCCAGCCGCTCGTAGAAGCGCTGCGCATCGACGCGGGTGTGATGCGTCAGCAGTTCGACCACCTTGCATCCGCGCGCACGCGCTTCCGCCACCGCCCACTGCACCATCTGCTCACCGATGCCGCGGCTGCGGCAATGCGCGGCGACGCGGACATCCTCGAGCAGGCCGCGCGAAGCGCCCTGCGAACTCAGCCCGGGCAGAATGCAGAGTTGCAGGCACCCGACCACGGCGCCCTCTCCGTCCTCGGCGACGACGAGCTGAATATTCGGATCGCGTGTGACCCGCTCAAACGCGGCAAGATAGGATGGCGGCAACGGATCCTCGATCCGCTCCCGGGCGCCGCCGAGCGGATCGTCCGCCAGCATGGCGACGATGACGCCGACGTCCTCGATGCGGGCAGCGCGGATGGTAACCTGTGAAGCAGCAGTCATGACGATTTCCGGTGTGATCAGCGTGCCGGCGGAAGCCCGAGAAGCTTTTCGGTTTCCCCGATCCAGCGGCGCACCGCGGCGTAGCCGTCGAGATGAAAGCCGCCCTCATGCGCGACGCGGGTATAGGCCAATAGCGATATGTCGGCGAGCGTGACGGCGTCGCCGGCCAGAAACGGCGAGATCGCAAGCTGATGCTCCATCCGCGCCAGCGCCGCATAACCGCGCTTGACCTTTTCGGGATCGAGGTCGGAGGCAGGCTTGCTTCAAGTAGAACATCTGGAAGCGGCAGACGGCGATATAGGGCTCATGGCTGTACTGTTCCCAGAACAGCCACTCGTCCATCTTGCCTTGCGCGTACGCATCCTGCGGAATGAGATGAGAGCCGCGCGCGAGATAGCGGATGATGGCGTTGGATTGCGCCAGCGCGCGGCCGTCGTCGAGTTCGACCGTGGGGACCTGGCCGGCACCGTTGAGCTTTAGAAATTCCGCGGTCCGCGTCTCGCCCTTGAGCGTATCGACCGCTATCCAGGCGTAGGGCAGCGCGAGATGATCGCACACCCACTTCACCTTCAGGCAATTGCCGGAATTGGTATCGCCGTAGACCTTCATGCGCTGCCATCCTCGTTGAGGGCAGCAGTGCAACAGGCGGCGGCAAATCTGTCAACGGCGACCGGATCGCTCGTCGCCGCGACGCCATCAGAACTTGTAGCCGAGGCCCGCGCGCACCGTGTTGATGCTGGTGTCGACCGAAGAGGCAAAGCGCACGTATTCCCATTCCGCGCGCATGAACAGGTTCGATATCAGCATGATTTCGGTGCCGAGACCGACGCGAATAGCCGTAGATCAAATGGCTATACTGGCCGTCGGTTGCGCTGACGTCGAATGGCACGTTCTGAAATCCTGGCGCGGCGGCCGGATTGACCTGGGTACCGTAACACGCGCGCGGTGCGGACGATGTCGGCCTGGCCCAGCGCGATGCCGCCGAACACATAGGGCAGGAACGAGCCACACACGTAGCCGCGCGCGGGCGCGGAGCGTCCCCATGTCGGAAATATTCATCCGCGCGGTCCCTTCATAGGTCGCGCAACTGTGGTATACCCGGAAGGAAGCGTTGAAGAACCGCGACATGCGTGCCGGTCTGCGAGCCGCCGAACTTGCCGTGCGTGTAATTCAGTTCGACGCCGACGACGACGTCGCTCCACTGGGAGTTGTAGCCGACGAAACCGCCGAACCCTTCGCCGTGGGCCGAAACTTTTCCCATGATCGGCCACTCGCGATATTTGCATGGACGGCGCTCCATCTCCGGGCTGTCCAGCAGGCGCGCCGCGATGGTCGCTCGTCGAGCCCGTGAAGTTCATGTTGGAGGTGCCGTAAGCGGCATGTCCGCCGACGTAGAAGCCTTGCCAGTTGACCGCGGTCGCGCTCAGCCCGTCGGTGAAGCCGCCGCGGAGAATCGGCAGGTCCGGCATATCGGCCGCCTGGGCGACGCTCGCCGCTCCCAACATCGCCGCCACCAGCAACAATCGACGCATCGCAACGCTCCATCAGACACTCTGAACTTGCGCTGATCATCGCCTGTTAACCTTAACCAATCGTTGTCGCGGGCACTGATTTCGGCACGATGCCGTCGAAAAGCCGACAACATTTTCGCGCGCGCGCTCGTCAGGCGACAAAAGCAAACGGCGCGGGAAATGCCCCGCGCCGTTCGACTGCCGTTAACGAATGAAGGTCGCGATTAACCTTTGCGGATCATCGGCGGCGGCGGCGGCGCGAACACCTCCGGGCTGCTCAGATCCCAGCGCACGCCGAGCTTCAGGTCGTGCGAGGTGATGTTCTTGAAGGTCATCGGGTTAATGGTGTTGACACCGCTGCCGTCGAAGGTGCGGAGATCGCCGGTCAGGCCGTCGCCCATGTCGAGGTAGCGATAGGCGAGTTCGACGGTGAAGTTCGGCGTGACCTTGTAGGCGAGACCGGCATGCGCGGCCCAGGCAAAATTCCACTTCGCGACGTTGTCGCCATAGGCGAGACCCGGCTGAGCGCCAAAACCATTGTTGGCAATGCCCTGGTCGGTGAAGCCGTTGATCGCAACCCGCGCGCCGCCGACGCCGGCGCCGATGAACGGGGTGACGCACCACCAGGTGCCGAGATCGACATAGGCGTTGGCGAGAACGACCCATTCGTTCTTGGTGGCGTGATACGTGTCGGTGCCGATGCCGCCCGCATAGGTGATGCGATCGGTGCCGAAGAACTGCGAATTGCCGCGATACTCACCGGTGACGTCGGCGCGGAACCAGTTGTTGAACTTGTAACCAACGCCGACGCCGAAGATGCCGGCGGTGTTGAAGCTGTTCTTCTGCACTGACGAAGTCAGCGTGGAATCGAGCGCGTTGTTCAGACGATCGACGCGCTGATTGGAAAAGCCGATGTCGCCGCGCAGATACCAGCCGCCGAAATCCTCGACCACCGCCGGGGCATACGGGGGAGGCGCAATCGCCATGTCGGCGGCTAACGCTGCCTGCGACAACAATGTGGCCGCACCGGCGGCAATGAAAGACTTAACGCTACGCATGGGCTTCGTCCCTTTTGTCCGGTGAGGCTGACTGCAATGAGCCTCACTTCAAAAACTCACGGACGGACGATGCCATTAATTGCTTAAGCGGCGCTTAACCCTAATTATTAAGGTTGACAATCTCTGACTTTCTCGTCGGCGCTGTTTGCGACGCGCTTCGATGAGGGTGTTTTGCAGCATGGCGAACGAGGCAGAGCCGCCAAACATCCTAACGGTGTATTGACGAGCATCGGTGCGCCGCCGCGCCGTTAAGACTTCGTTGATACGGCGATCGCGCCCTCGCCTCACGAGAACGCCAAGACGTCAGCGTGCGTGCTGCGGCATCTTCGGCAGGAACACCGCGAGCAGTCCCAGCGCCGGCAGAAACGCGCAGAGGTGATAGACAAAGGCGATGCCGGTGTGATCGGCGACCCTGCCGAGCACGGCAGCGCCAAGTCCGCCGATGCCGAAGGCGACGCCGAAGAATACGCCCGAGATCATCCCGAACCGGTGCGGCATCAGTTCCTGCGCGAACACGATGATCGAGGATGTCGCCGACGAGAGGATGAGGCCGATGAACACGGTGAGAACCGCGCTTCCGGCCAGGCCCGCATAGGGCAGCGCCAGCGTGAACGGCAGCGCGCCGAGGATCGAGAACCAGAGGACGTATTTGCGGCCGTAGCGATCGCCGAGCGGCCCGCCGAAGAATGCACCGGCCGCGTTGGAGGCGAGGAAGATGAAGAGATAGAGCTGGGCCGCCTGCGTCGAGACCTGAAACCTTTCGATCAGATAGAAGATGTAATAGCTCGACAGGCTGGAGACGTAGAGCTGCTTGGAGAACAGCAGCGCGACCAGCACCGCGAGTGCGATTTTCACGCGCCGCGAATCCGGATGGTCCGGATGACGTTCAATCACGGCCGACTTCTTCGTCACGATCTGCGGCCGGTACCAGACGCCGATCCGCCACAGGATCACGATCGCCAGAAACGCGATCGACGAAAACCACGCAATGCTCGGCTGGCCGAACGGCACCACGATCAGCGCCGCCAGCAACGGCCCCATCGACGTGCCGAAACTGCCGCCGAGCTGAAACACCGACTGCGCAAAGCCATAGCGCCCACCCGAGGCGAGCCGCGCGATCCGCGCCGACTCCGGATGGAACACCGCCGAGCCGAGACCGACCAGCGCGGCCGCGATCAGGATGACGGGATAGCGCGCCGCGACGCTGAGCAGCAGCAGGCCGAAGAAAGTGAAACCCATGCCGATCGCCAGCGAGAACGGCTGCGCCTTCTTGTCGGTGAAATGTCCGACCACCGGCTGCAGCAGCGACGCGGTGAACTGGAACGCCAGCGTGATCATGCCGATCTGCCCGTAGTCGAGCGCGTAGGCGTCCTTCAGGATCGGATAGACCGAGGCGATCAACGACTGCATGGTGTCGTTGAGGAAATGCGAGAAGCTGATGCCGGTCAGCACGACATAGGCCGGCCCCGCGACAGCCGCCTTGACAGCGAGCCCCGGCGCCGCGTCGTGCACGACCACCGGCGCAGTCGCGGTTTCCTCGGAGACGATGACGGGCTTGTTCAAGGGCGCATTCCCGAACAGAACGGCGGACAGGCAATGTCTGCCGTTCTACGGGGCGGCCATCGTCGCGACCAGCATCAATCGCTTATGGCTGCGATGCGTTGCCGCAGCAGCGAACGTCCGCGTCGTTCTTACGCCGCCGCGGCGTGGCCCAGCGCGTTGACGATCTGGTCGACGACGTCCTCGACCAGGTCGCGGTCGTCGCCCTCGCCCATCACGCGGATCACGGGCTCGGTGCCGGACGAGCGGACCAGCAGCCGGCCGTGTCCATTGAGGCGACTTTCACCGTCAGATATCGCCGACTGCACCTCGGCATGGTCGAGCGGCTTGCCGGATCGGTAGCGCACGTTCTTGAGAATCTGCGGCAGCGGATCGAAGCGGTGACAGACTTCCGACACCGGACGGCGGAGTTTTTGCACCACGGCAAGCACCTGCAGCGCGGCGACAAAACCGTCACCGGTGGTGGCATAGTCGGAAAGGATGATATGGCCTGAGGGTTCGCCGCCGAGATTGTAGCCGTGCTTGAGCATCTGCTCGAGCACGTAGCGGTCGCCGACCGGCGTGCGCACCATGCCGATGCCCTGCCCTTCGAGGAAACGCTCCAGCCCGAGGTTCGACATCACGGTGGCGACGATGCCGGGCTTGGCGAGACGGCCGTCTTCCTTCCAGCTTTGCGCGATCACCGCCAGCAACTGGTCGCCGTCGACCACATGGCCGCGCTCGTCGACCAGGATCACGCGATCGGCGTCGCCGTCGAGCGCGATGCCGATATCGGCACGCATCTCGCGCACCTTTTTCGCCAGCGCCTCCGGTGCGGTCGAGCCGCATTCCTTGTTGATGTTGAAGCCGTCGGGCTCGACGCCGATCGCGATGACGTCGGCGCCCAGTTCCCACAGCGCTTCCGGCACCACCTTGTAGGCAGCGCCATGCGCGCAATCGATCACGACACGCAGGCCGTCGAGCGAGAGCTCGCGCGGCAGCGTGCGCTTGGCGAATTCGATGTAGCGGTCATGCACGCCGTCGATGCGGCGGGCGCGCCCGAGGCTGGCGCTCTGCGCCAGGCGGCGATCGATCGGCTCGTCGAGCATCTGCTCGATCTGCTTTTCGACGTCGTCGGAAAGCTTGAAGCCCTGCGGGCCGAACAGCTTGATGCCGTTGTCTTCGAACAGATTGTGCGAGGCCGAGATCATCACGCCGAGATCGGCGCGCATCGACTTGGTCAGCATCGCGACCGCCGGTGTCGGCATCGGGCCGAGCAGCAGCACGTCCATGCCGACCGAGGTGAAGCCGGCCACCATGGCGTATTCGATCATGTAGCCGGAAAGCCTTGTATCCTTGCCGATGACGACACGGTGGCGATGCTCGCCGCGCTGAAACACCAGGCCGGCCGCCTGCCCCACCTTGAGTGCGAGCTCCGGCGTGATCAAACCGTTGGCGCGGCCCCGAATCCCGTCGGTACCGAAATATTTGCGGCTCATGTAACCCCCAGCGGGACTTCTTCCGGCCATCAAGGCCGAATCCCCACGCCACCATCGGTGCGTGCAGCGGTTATAGTCCCTCGGCCGCTAAAATGGCTTCAAAAAATATGATGAATCATTACGGTCGCAGGCGGCCGCGGCTGGCGCGTAACCATTTGTAAGAAATGGATATTTTTTCGAAAGCGACCGCATCCGCACGGAAGCGTCAGTTCCGCCGCTTGACGTGCTGGTCCCCCTTCGAGGGCGCCGGCTGGGTGACATTGACCGGGTCAGACCCCGGAAAGGTCTCTTCCAGCCCCTCCTCCAGGGCGTCGTCGAGCTGGCGCTTTTCCTCGCGATCCGCCGAACTTGCATCGACGGGAGCAACGGTGCGCGGTCGGGTCATGGGATGTCCTCCCGTCGGAATGGCGCCAGAGATGGATCAGATGCGATTTGGCTGACCATCCAACCATGCTAGATGACAACGCAGCAAAGAAGTTCAAGAAGGGGCCGGGACGTCCATGAAGCACATCACCTGCATTGAGGATCTGCGCCAGTTGCACAAGCGCCGGGTTCCCAGAGCGTTTTTCGACTACGCCGACCGCGGCTCCTACACCGAGGATACGCTGCGCGCCAATTCAGAGGATTTGCAGCAGATCAAGTTCCGCCAGCGCATCCTGGTCGACGTCTCCAAGCGCGATCTCTCCACCACGATCCTCGGCGAGCCCGCCGCGATGCCGCTGATCCTGGCGCCCGTCGGCCTGCTCGGCATGCAGCATGGCGACGGCGAGATTCACGCCTGCCGCGCCGCGCAGGCCGCCGGCATTCCCTTCACCCAGAGCACGATGTCGATCTGCTCGATCGAGGATATCGCAGCCGCCGTCGACAAGCCGTTCTGGTTCCAGCTCTACGTGATGAAGGACCGCGGCTTCATCAAGTCGCTGATCGAGCGCGCGATCGCGGCAAAATGCTCGGCGCTGGTCGTGACCGTCGATTTGCAGGTGATCGGGCAGCGCCACCAGGACATCAAGAACGGCATGACGGTGCCGCCGGAATGGTCGCTGTCGAAACTGGTCGATTTCGCCACCAAGCCGGCCTGGGTTTCCGGCGTGCTGCGCGGCAAGCGCCGCACCTTCGGCAATCTCGCGGGCCATCTGAAGGTGAGCGAGGACATCACGTCACTCTCGACCTGGATCAACTCGCAGTTCGACACCTCGCTGAACTGGAAGGACATCGACTGGATCCGCTCGATCTGGCCGGGCAAGCTGATCCTGAAAGGCATTCTGGACGTCGAGGACGCCGAGCTCGCCGCCAAGACCGGCGCGCAGGCCATCGTCGTCTCCAACCATGGCGGCCGCCAGCTCGACGGCGCGCCGTCCTCGATCGAGGTGCTGCCGGAGATCGTCGACGCCGTCGGCTCGCAGATGGAAATCATGTTCGACGGCGGCATCCGCACCGGCATGGACGTGGTGCGCGCGCTCGCGCTCGGCGCAAAATCCTGCATGATCGGCCGCGCCTACGCCTATGGCCTCGGCGCGGGCGGACAAGAGGGCGTCGCCAAGGCGCTCGACATTCTATCCAAGGAAATGCTCACGACGATGGGGTTGTGTGGCGTCAACACGATTGCCGAGATCGACGATAATTTGCTGGCGGTTTGAGGCGCGATAGAAGTCAGCGTTAGCAGCGCCACGAAAGGGACGGCGGTAAGGGCTGACCCAACCGCCGTCGGCAATGCGCTCGGCGCGTGTCAGTATCGAGACTGGCCGCAGATATAGTTTCCATACGCGTCGTAGCAGTTGTTGTAAGCGCCGTAGGCACCATAGGCGCCGTAGGCCGCGGCACCAACCGCTGCGGCGCCCACCGCCGCCGCGCCGTATCCGCGACGTGGATAATACCCTCCGCGGTAACCCACGCGACCCACGCCTACGCGACCGGCATAAACTCCACCTCGGTGAACGCCTCCAGCACGGACGGCGCCGCCGTGGAAGCCTCCACCGCCTCGGTACCCGCCACCACCACCCCGACCGCGCGCGAACGCGTCATCCGGGATGAGGCTGGCTGTAACCAGAACGAGTGCTGCAAGAACCGGTAGAACATAGCGAAACATGGCGTTTCCTTCCTGTTGATTGGGCCCGATCATTCGGAGCTGCAACCAACCCAATTCGCAATTATCCACCCCTTGGCAGAGTTTGACTTCTGGCTGAACAGGCGCTTGACCTAGATCAAAGGATGACGCGGTTCCGCCATGGCCAGCGCGAGTTCAACGTTTAAAGTGCATCAGCGGCACACGTATTGTCCATTCACGAGCACCCGGACGCACGCCGTGCCGACAGCCGCCGCACCCACAGCGGCGCCTCCTACGACGGCCCGCCGCGTCTGCCGACGCGCGACACCAGCAACGCTTACCGGCGTTGCCGGCCGGCCAACCCTTGCTTCGGCGCTTTGAATGGATAGCGAAAGACTATCTTGCGCCGATTCAAACGAACCAAATCCGCACACGAAGGCGGCTGCCACGATCAGCATCCGCATAACGCCAAACCTTTTCATGGTGATCCTCCCTACTGATAAGGCGACGAGCCTTTCGCGGATCGCCAGGCGCACCTTGATTTACATCAATGAACCGACTGCCGTTTGACGCCGGATGCCACGAGATGCGGTTGTGTCTCGGGATCAAGACGTTCGCAGCACGCGACCGGCCGCACCGTCCGGGGGATGACATTGACGGATGCAGCGACGCCGATCTGGTACGTCACCTTTGAAATTCGTAAACGCGGCATCCTGCCCAAGCAGCGCAGCCCCCGCGAAACAAGGACGTTTGTGACGGAAGACGAGGCCAAGGTCTTCGCTCGCTCAAAGCTCGAAGAAGGCCTGACTTTATTTGCGGGCACGATCAATCCGCACTTTCCCAAACGGCTTGTCCCGTCCTCACAGATCTACGCTTGGCTGGCTGATGAACACGGCGACAACGAGCCGCCTCCCGGCGACCGGGAGTAATGCACGGTACCGTGCACAAGAATTGCGCTTGGGTGTTGCCATTCTGTTACGGGCGCCGGGCTCGACGCGGACTACCCTCCACACTGGTAATACAAGCGGTTTGCACGCAAGCAGCGCGCATAGTTGGGTGCCTAAATCTGGCGAAAAGGGGAAATTAAGATGAAAAAGTACTTAGCCGCCGCTGTCAGTCTCGCGGCAATTGTCGTGGCCGCCGCTCCTGCATCGGCAGCCGATATGGCCGTCAAGGCTCCGCCTCCGGCTCCGCTTCCGATCATCTACAACTGGAGCGGCTTCTACATTGGCGGCAACGGTGGCTGGGGACAGACCCGCAATTGCTGGGATTTCCTTGACGCGGCTGGCGTAGCCTTCGCTTCGGGCTGCCGCGAACGGTCCGGAGGCCTCATTGGCGGCCAGATCGGTTATCGCTGGCAAGCCAGTCAGTGGGTGTTTGGCGTGGAAGCTCAGGGCGATTGGGCGGATCTCAGCAACCAGCGCGTCAGCCTGATCGATCCTGCGTTCTCCACCCGCACCACGACCGATGGCATCGGCCTCTTTACCGGCCAGATCGGCTACGCCTGGAACGCAGCGCTGCTGTACCTGAAGGGCGGCGCGGCGGTGACGAGCAACCGCGCGAGCATCCTCACCACGCTTAATAGCGTTGAACTGGCCTCAGCCAGCTCGACCCGTTGGGGCGGCGTCATAGGTGTTGGATTCGAGTATGGCTTCTCACCGAACTGGTCGGTCGGTCTCGAATACGACCACCTGTTTATGGGCGATGCCAATAATTCGTTCTCGATCGTCAATCCGGTCAACGCCGCTTTCGTCAACAACCGGATCACCCAGGATGTGGATATGGTCACCTTGCGCTTCAACTACCGCTTCGGCGGTTACGGGGCGCCGATCGCGGCCCGTTACTGATCAGCGCTATCTCCAGCAAACTCAAAGCCCCGGCATCATCCGGGGCTTTTTTCTCGACTAACCGGGAGTCGCTGTTGCGAGCCGCCGACACGCCGGTCGCGGCGACGGCGCCAGCGTCACGACGTGACACGTCACGTCGCCGTCTCACCACCACATCCTGCCGCCAAACCAATCGAGCTGATGTTGCCGCGCAAGCCTGACCTTGCGCGGTGCTGCCGCGCGTTTCCTTGTTTCGCTCTTCTGCGACGGCACAGATTTAAGTTCGGGTCGTTTTGTATCGGCCACTTTCAACCTGCTGACGTCGGATGATTGCAGGTGTGCGAATGCCTGCCGCGCCTTGGCCGAGACATCGTCGGCGGATGGCAGGGTTGGCGTGCCGATCTCGGCTGTCGCAGGCTCCACGGGATGAGTAACCGCAGGCATGCTGGTGTCGAAGACCACGCGTTCCGGCAGCTTCATCTCGGTATGAATGCGGATTTTCGTTCGTTGCGTTGCGACCTGCTCAACGACCGGCAGCGACGGCAGCCACGCGCCGGCAACCAGCAACACGACGAGAAGTGCTCCGCCCACAAGCAGGAAGTATCGCGCCAGCGGCATTCAAAGCTCCACACCCCCTCGGTGTGTAATGGCCCGTCCCGCAAGCGCTCGCGCAACACGAGCGTGGGCGAGAGCGGTGAGCGGGAGCCGCGGCCATTCTTCCCCATAGCCGCCGCCTCGACGCCGATCTCACGTGGACCGGCGCTAGCCTCACCTGCGCACGCATTTGCAACGGACGCATTTCGCCGCGGGATACACGTTGACATGGATCAACAAGCTGCGTCGGTTCAGCGGCTATCGGTTTCTTCCCTTCTCCCCTTGTGGGAGAAGGTGGCGCGAAGCGCCGGATGAGGGGTTCTCTCAACGGGCACGACTCGCGGAGACATACCCCTCATCCGCCTCCGCTTTGCTCCGGCACCTTCTCCCACAAGGGGAGAAGGGAAGTAAAGGCGCGGCCTCACATCGGCGGCGTGATCCCGTCGCGGCCGACATTGACGCGATTGGCTTCCAGCGTGCCGTCGTCCTTCTTCACCGCACCGAAGATGATGATCTTCGCACCCGGCTTCAGTTCGGACTTGTCGCCGGCAACAAACGTGACGATCGGCGTATCCGGCGGCACCACGACTTTCTTTTCACCGTCCTTGTATTTGACCGTGATGTTCTGGCCGTCGGTGCCTTTCACCGTCTGCGCGACGGTGGCGTTCGTCATGGTCGAGTTCGGCCGCTGATCCCAGGGTCGAAAACCTTCGGCCGCGCCGCGCTGGTTCTCCGGAAAAATATGCACCGCGACGGCCTTTTGGGTGCCGTCGGGCTCCGGCATGCCGGTGACGCCGATATAGGAGCCGTCCTTGATCTCGGACAGTTCGGTCTTCACGACGGCGAAGACGGCGACGTTATCGGTCATCTTCACCTTCATGTCGGCGCCCTCGCGCGACTTGATCGACAGCATCGGGCCGTCGACGGCTTCAAGGGTGCCGCGAATGCGGACGGTCTGCGGCTGCTGCGCCCAGGCCGCCGTTCCGAGCAGGGTAACAAGAGGCGAGCGAGGCCGCGAGCATCCGCGGCAATGACGAGGATTTCAGCATGGTAATTCTCCCGAGTGTGTTTGGCGCCCAACCCAACGCAAACACCGCGAGGGGGGAGGTATTCCAGCAGTCGAGATCACATCGGCGGGGTCAGCCCGTCGCGGCCGACATTGACGCGGTTGGTCTCGAACGAGCCGTCCGGCAGCTTCCTCAGGAAGGCAATGACCTTGGCACCGGGCTTGAGGTCGGACTTTCAGCGGGAACGTAAGTCACGACCGGCGTTTCCGCCGAGACCACGACTTTCTTCTCGCCGTCCTTGTATTTGATCATCAGGGTGTGACCGTCATTGCCGACCACCGAGTCCGCCACCGTGGCGTTGGTCATGGTGGAGTTGGGACGGAGGTCATAGGGCCGCGAGCCCTCGCCGGTGCCGCGCATGTTTTCCGGGAACACATGCACCTCCACCGCGTTCTGGCTGCCGTCCGGTCCGGGCACCGTGGTGGTGCCGATGAAGGAACCAACCTTGATGTCGGACAGCGAAATTTTGGTGATCCCCACCACCCTGACATCGCCGGTCATGTGAAGTTTAAAGTCCTCGCCGCCACGCGACTTCACGGCGAGCACGTCGCCGTCGACGGTCTCGATGGTGCCACGAACGCGCGTTGGCGTCGGCGGCTGCTGGGCAATCGCGTACAGCGTGGAGCCCGCCACCATGGCGATGGCGGCAAGCGTGCGGATGATCTGAAAGCGGTGGACGGACATGGCGGGACTCTCCGGTGACGGCCCTGACGTAACCATTAACGCCGGCATTCCAAAAATATTCCGACACAAGTTTCCGCGAGCGGCCGATCAGCTATTCGTGAGATCGGCCTCGATCAGCGCGCGAAGCTCCGCCGTCACTTCGGGACGCCGGCCGAACCACAATTCAAAACCGCGCACCGCCTGGTGCAGCAGCATCCCGAGCCCGTCGGCCGTCCTCAGGCCTCGCGCGCGCGCGGCAGCGAGCAGCGGGGTTTCGAGCGGCACATAGACAATGTCAGCCACGACGGCGTGCGGCGGCAGCCGCGCGACATCGATTTCCAGCGGCGGCTGGCCTTTCATGCCGAGCGAGGTCGCGTTCACCACAAGCCCTGCGCGTGGCAGCAGATCACCGAGCGCATCCCACGCCGTGGGGATGACGCGCTCTCCAAATTGATCGGCCAGCCCTTGGGCGCGGGCGACGGTGCGGTTGGCGAGATGCACGCGCTTGATGCCGCGATCGAGCAGGCCGAACAGCACCGCGCGCGACGAACCGCCGGCGCCGAGCACCAGCGCATCCTCGGCACTGTCCCAGCCGGGCGCGCAAGCATCGAGATTGTTGATAAAGCCTTCGACGTCGGTGTTGGTCGAACAAAGCTCGCCATCAGCAAACCAAAGCGTGTTGGCCGCACCAACGGCACGGGCGCGCGCATCCGGCTTCGACAGCGCCAGCGCGCGCTCCTTGTGCGGAATGGTGACGTTGGCGCCGACGAAACCGCGCAGCGACAGCCGGAACAGAAAATCCTTGAACTCGTCCGGCGGCACCGCCTCGATGACATAGCCGCCTTCGATCCCGAGCGTCCGCAGCCAATAATGATGGATCAGCGGCGAGCGCGAATGCGCAGCCGGCCATCCGATCAGGCACGCGGCGGGGGGTTTTGCTCCACTTGTCATGTCAGTCACATCAGGCAAGCGGTGCGCGCTGTCAATGACCATGGTTCGGAAACCACGATCATCGACATCTCATAAGCCGCCCCTACGCCGCGACGCGATGCGCGGCGATGATCTGGTCGGCGGCGCGGCCGGTGACTTCGGCCATGCGGTCGAACTGCCTCGTGAAACCACCGGCGCCGGCGGTGGCGGAGCGCAACTCCACGATCAGGTCGCCGATCTCGGCTTCCGGCATGGTGGCGCGGACGCAGTCCCAGCCCGGCCAGTTCTCGCGGGTGTCGAAGCCCAGGATCTGGCCGCGCCGTGCCGACAGGATGGCGTTGATCTTGGCCGTCGCTTCCGTCGGGCAGACGATCTCCACCATGTGGATCGGCTCCAGCAGCACCGGCTGGCACTGCGGCAGCGCCTCGCCCATGCCGATCCGCGCCGCCGTGCGGAAGGCGAGATCGGAGGAATCGACGCTGTGATAGGAACCGTCGGTCAGCGTGACGTGAAGATCGATGACCGGGAAGCCGAGCGGCCCGCGCACGAGGCTGTCGACCACGCCCTCCTCCACCGCGCCGATATAGTTGCGCGGCACCGCTCCGCCGACCACCTTCTCGTGGAATTCGAAGCCGGTGCCGCGCGGCATCGGCTTGACCTCGAGCACGACGTCGCCGAACTGGCCGTGGCCGCCGGACTGCTTCTTGTGGCGGCCGCGCTGGGTGATCGATTTTCGGATGGTCTCCTGATAGCCGATCGCGGGTGCATGCGATCTGGCGTTGACGCCAAAACGGTCCTTGAGCCGCTCCAGCGCGACGCGCAGATGCATCTCGCCCTGCCCCCACAGCACGATGTCGTGGGTTTGCGGATTGTGGATCATCGTCAGCGACGGATCCTCCTCGTTCAGCCGCAGCAGCGCCTGGCCGAGCTTAACGTCGTCCTTGCGGTCGGTCGCCGAAAGCGACAACGCCAGCACCGGCGGCGTCGGCTCGACCTTCACCAGCGATAGCGGCGCGGTCTTGCCGCTCGACAGCGTATCGCCGGTCTTGATCGCCTCGAGCTTGCCGAGCGCAATCGTGTCGCCGGCCTCGGCCGCGGTCCGCTTGGTGTCATGCCCGCCGCTCACCGCCTGAATGCCGGAAACCCGCCCGGCCTCGCCCGAGGACGATTGCAGCGTCGCGCCGTCATCGAGATGGCCGGCGAGCAGCCGCGTCAGCGACAGCTTGCCGCCGTGCTGCAGATGCAGCGTCTTGAACACGTAGGCCAAGGCTTCCTTTTGCGCGGATACGCCGAGGCGTTTTGCAGTCTCGGCCACGCCGGGCGCCTCGTGCCGCAGCGCTTTCATCAGCCGCAGCACGCCGTGCTCGCGGCTGGCCGCGCCGAGCAGCACCGGGCAGATCAGCCCTTCGCTCAATTCGCGGGCGAGATCGTCGAACACGGCGTCGCGCGGCGGCGGGATGTCTTCCAGCAATTGCTCCATCAGCGCATCGTCGTGGTCGGCGAGCTTTTCCAGCATCGAGAAGCGCGCTTCCTTCTCGCGGTCGAGATTGCCGCCTTCCAGTGCAACAACTTCAGAAGGCTTGTGCTCGCGATAGACGAAGGCGCGCTCCAGCGCGAGATCGACAAAGCCTTCGATCAGATCGCCGTTCCAGATCGGAATCTGGCGTAGCACCAGCGGCACGCGCGAGGCGGGCTGCAATGTCGCCAGCGTTTCGCGGATGCGCTTGTTGGCGCGGTCGATCTTGTTCAGAAACAGAAAACGCGGAATGCCGAGATCTTCCAGCTCGCGCAGGATGATCTGCAGTTGCGGCAGCTTCTTCTCATCCGCCTCGCAGACCACGACCGCGGCGTCGACCGCGGGCAACGCGGCGCGCATGTCATGCGCAAACTCGATCGAGCCGGGACAATCGATAAAGGTGTAGCTGTCGCCCATGAAGGTGGTGGTGGCGGCCGAGAGGCCCACGCCCATCTTGTGGCGGCGCGCCTCGGCGCTGGCGTCGCCGACGGAAGTTCCGGCATCGACGCTGCCGGCATTTTTGATGGCCCCGGTTCGGGCCAGGATGGCTTCGAGGAGTGTCGTTTTACCGCTCTGGAAAGGGCCCACCAGCGCAATGCACCGTGGACCGCGGGGACTTCTGACGTCTTGTCCCATTGCCGCCTCCTTGTCTGGAGCTCGGCCCTTGATTGGGTCGGCGACTGCCGATGCTCCGCCTGTCCCGAGGTTTTGGCAAGCGGGAAAAATTCGCTGCGGTGCGGCGTCCGACACGGGCCGGATACCGTCATGACCAGAAGCGGTTGCGTTAGCGAACGGCGCATCAGTTCCCGCATTTCTCAATTCGGCAGCAATGCTGACGCCAATCCGGCGCTCGTTCAGTCCAGGGCACCCGATCCATCGGAACGCGGATCGAGCATGATCCGCAGCGCGACGGCGAAGCGCTCGATATCGACGTGCCCATCCCAGGCGACCTGCAACGAAATGCCCTGCAGGACTGCAACCATGACGCGGGCCGCCGAGGGCGGATCGAGATGGCGCGGCCAGCGTCCTTGACGTTGCGCCTGCGCGATCATCGGCGCCAGCACGTCGACGGCCTGGGAAACACCGGCCAGCGCTTCACGCTTCAATCGCGGATTGGAGAGGCTCTCCGCCCAGAGCTGCACGGCCAGAAGGCGCCATCGCCTTTCCTTCGGGTTGCGCAATTCGAGCACAAAGCCTTCGACGAGGCGCTGCAGGCTCGTATCGATGTCGGGCGCGGCCAGCGCGGACTCCATGCGGCGGCGTTCCATCGCGTGGCGCTCCGCCGCGATCGCCATCGCGATCTCGGTCTTGCCTTTGAAGTATCCGTAGATCGCGCCGGGACTGAGCCCGGACTCCTCGACGATGTCCTGCACGGTCGCGGCGTGAAAACCTTCGCGGGCAAAACATGTCAACGCGGCGTCGAGGATGCGCCCGCGCTGCTCGTTGGCGCGCGCCGCCGATATCCTAGGCATCGCCTGTTTCCGCCAGCACCGTGTGATAGAAACTGTAGCCCTGCATGTCGCGGCTGGCCTCACCCATCACGCGCGCGCGGTATTGATCGGCGTCAAAATCGCTCACCAGCCGCAGCCCACGCTCGCGCAGGAAGTCGGGCAATTCGCTTGGCAGCAAGCCGAACCGCCAGGGTTCACCCGAACCATCAACCTTTGCGATGACCTTGTCCGCGCCATCGAACACGACGCTGCCGTCGATCGCGCCCTCGTGCACATAGGTGAAGATGAAGCGGCTGCGTGGCGCCAGCCGCCCCGCCCAGCGCATCACGCCGCAGACCGCATCGCCGGTCAGATACTGGCTGACGCCTTCCCACACCACGATCGTGCGCCGCGTCGGATCGAAGCCGGCCTCGCGCAGCAGGCGCTGTTCGAAATCGTCGACCTCGAAATCGACGGCGACAAACGTCACCCGGTTCAGATCGGCGCCCGCCGCCTGCAGCCGCTCGCGCTTCACTTTTGCCGTCGCGGGATGATCGACTTCAAATACCTTGATGGAATCAAGCGCGGCGAGCCGCCACGCCCGCGTATCAAAACCCGCGCCGAGCAGCACGATTTGTTCGGTCTGTGCGATCGATTCCCCGATCCAGTCGTCGATCAGCCGCGTGCGCGCGATGCCGGAGGTGCGCGCCCCCGGCCAACGCCGGTCGATGTAGCGCGTCAGCATATCGCCGATGGGACGTACCGCGAGCAGTCTGGCCGGAAGCCGGAGGCTTCCCGGCAACAACGCCACGGCCAGTGGATCGGCGAACACGCGTCGTGCGGCGCCTTTCGCATGCTCGGACGCGCGGAACATGGCCATGTATTCGGCGGTCCGGCTCGGCTGATGCTGCAGCATTTTCGCGACCTTCTCAAAAAGAATGACTTATTCTTTTTAAGATCGATCGCCATCCGGGTCAAGCTGCCCGCGACGAGAAACAAGTGCAGTTAATTCAGCGCCCCGGCCGCAGCTCCAGGCTTTCCAGTCCAGCGGCGACGCTGATGCCGACCTGGCCCTGCACGCTGAGCGGCTGCAGCGCGATCGAATTGGCGGAGCCGCCTACCAGCACGTTACCGCCGACACCGACGCCAAGCGTCGCGCTGCCCTGCGCGCCGACATAGTTGCCGGACAGGCCGCCCGGCCCGAGCTGCGCCACCGGCGCGAACACGCCCCACGCCAGCGCCGATTCCTGGGTGATGCCGAGATCGAGCCCCACTTTACGGATGGTGGCGATGTAGCGGTCTTCCGGCATGCCGTCGGCGCGCAGCACGCAGCCGAGATTGGTGACGGAGCCGACCACAAAACCAATGCTGGCGCCGCCGCGGCACTCCAGCACCCCGACCTGCACGCGCGCTGCTTGCTGCGCGGACGCGCCAGTCGACGAGGCCAACGCAGCGAGCGCGGCAAGGATCATGAAGCGACGCATGAAGTAATCTCCGGCTGAAAATGTGATGCGAGCAGAGAAACGAAAAGCGCGCCGTGCCCGCGGCGCGCCTTTTCTATGCCACAACGCCATGAGCCGTGCCAGATCAACCCGGACGCGTAACGCCTACCCCATACGCAAAAAAGGCCCGCTCGCGCGGGCCTTTTCCGTAACCTGTCACGCTCAGCCGCGACGGTGATGCCGGCGATGGTGGCCGCGGCGCGGGGCGAATTCGACCGGCTGCAGTTCGAGGCCGGCGATGCCGGCGGCGACGTTCAGGCCGGTCTGGCCCTGCACGCTGAGCGGCTGCAGCGCGTAGGCGTTGGCGGGACCGCCGACCAGGAAGTTGCCGCCGCCGCCGATGCCGATCGAGGCGTTGGCGCCGACGCCGCCATAGCTGCCGGCGAGTTCGCCGCGGCCGAGCCGGGTGTTCGGCGCATTGACGGCCCAGGACAACTGGGTCTGCGCGGTGACGCCGAGGTCGAGACCGATGCGCTGCACCTTTGCGATGTAAGGTTCAGGCCGGCGGCCGTCGCTGCGGAACACGCATTCGAGGCTGGTCACCGAGCCGACCACGAAGCCGACATTCTGGCCGCCCTGGCATTGCAGGATGCCGGCGGCAACCGGCGGCGCCGCGCTGGCGCTTGCAACCGGCGCCATCAGCGCAAGCGTGGCGAATGTCAATGTCAGGAGTCGCATGTGTCCCAGTCTCCGCATGTTGATGAACCAATTCAGCGGGGCGGACAGGATGGAAGTGCCGTGTCGAAAACATGGCGCTTTGCCAAAAAAGATGGCGGCTTCAGCAGAAGCGATCAAAACATCGCGAGGTTCGCGCGCAACACTTTGTGACACTCTGCTGCGCTTGTTTTTTCTGCTGCGCTTGCTTCGCGCAAAGAAAAAGCCGTCCCGCATTGAGCGCGGGACGGCTTGAACTGCAAAACGTGTCTTATCGCAGATTGCCGCAGAAGCGCTGGATGCGCTTGCAGGCTTCTTCGAGATCGGAGGTTTTCGTCGCGTAGGAAATCCGGAACGCCGGTCCGAGGCCGAATGCCGAACCCTGCACAACGGCGACGCCTTCGCTCTCCAGAAGCTCGGTGACGAAATCCTCGTCATTGGCGATCACCTTGCCGGACGGCGAGGTCTTGCCGATGGTGCCGGCGCAGGACGGATAGACGTAGAACGCGCCTTCGGGCCGCGGGCATTCGATGCCCTTGGCCTGGTTCAGCATCGAGACCACGAGATCGCGGCGCTCCTTGAACACCTTGTTGTGCTCGGGGATGAAGTCCTGCGGACCGTTCAGCGCTTCGACCGACGCCCACTGGCTGATCGACGACGGGTTCGAGGTCGACTGCGACTGGATCGTCGACATCGCCTTGATGAGATCGGCGGGGCCGCCGGCATAGCCGATGCGCCAGCCGGTCATGCAATAGGCCTTCGACACGCCGTTCATCGTCAGCGTGCGCTCGTACAGCCCCGGTTCGACCTGCGCCGGCGTCGCGAACTGGAAGTCGTCATAGACGAGGTGTTCGTACATGTCGTCGGTCAGCACCCAGACATGCGGGTGCTTCATCAGCACGTCGGTCAGCGCCTTCAGCTCGGCGCGCGTATAGGCGGCGCCGGTCGGGTTCGACGGCGAGTTGAGGATGATCCACTTGGTCTTCGGCGTGATCGCCTTCTCGAGATCCTCGGGCCGCAGCTTGAAGCCGCTGGCCGCCGGGCACACCACCGGCACCGGATTCGCCGCCGGCCAGCACCACCATCTCGGGATAGCTGACCCAGTACGGCGCCGGGATGATCACCTCGTCGCCGGGGTTGAGGGTCGCCATCAGCGCGTTGTAGATCACCTGCTTGCCGCCGGTGCCGACGATGACCTGGTTCGGCTTGTAGGTCAGGCCGTTCTCGCGCTTGAACTTCGCGATGATCGCTTCCTTCAGCTCGGGAATGCCGTCGACATCGGTGTACTTGGTCTTGCCGGCCTCGATCGCGTCGATCGCCGCCTCCTTGATGTTGTCCGGCGTGTCGAAATCCGGCTCGCCTGCGCCGAGGCCGATGACGTTGCGGCCCGCCGCTTTCAGCTCGCGCGCCTTATCCGTGACCGCGATGGTGGCGGACGGCTTCACGCGGGCGAGCGCATCGGACAGGAAGGGCATCATCATCTCCTGGCAAACGTCGTGACCTCAGGAATTCACGACTCTTCTGATGGGAACACCGCACCCTAAGGCGCTGGGCGCTGCATCGCAAGAAGCTTGGCCGGATCGCCGTCAAACTTTGGGGAACACGCGACCTGCTCGGTGCGATCGGAGCAATATCGGCGCAATATTCGTAAAAATCAGCACCGAATTGGCTCATAACTCAGAACGCCCGGCGAAGGGTCCGCAGCGCTGACGCTCCGGGCTGCGATCAGCGCGGGCCGGCCATGCTACCAAGGCGAGCGGACGGATTTGATCGCACCTGTTCCCGACCCTCTGCCGAACGGACGCCGGCATCGATGCCCTCGATTTCGAACTTCGCTCGATAGCGAAGGCTTGAAGCCGTCTGCCTCGTTTGCTCTCGTCCACGTGATGTCGGCGTCATGGCATGACATGCTGCGCGCGTGCAGTGCAGTAGAGGTTTTCGACTTTTTCCATTCCGCAGGCCTTGCGACACATTCATATCGGCATCATTGTTTAGCCGCGTTGCGGCGCGAGAGCTTCCGCTGATCGCCCACGGCGTGCGCCCCTCGACCCGAGTGACCCAACGACGATGTACAAGCTCTATTCGATGCAGCGCTCCGGCAATAGCTACAAGGTCCGCCTTGCGCTCGCGCTACTCAATGCACCGTATCACGCGATCGAAGTCGACATTCTTCGCGGCGAAAGCCGCACGCCGGATTTTCTGGAGAAGAATCTGAGCGGACAGGTGCCGCTGCTGGAAGTCGCCGACGGACGCTACCTCGCCGAGTCCAACGCCATCCTCTGGTATGTCTGCGGCGGCACGTCGCTGGCGCCGGAGTTGCGGGTCGAGCGTGCCGAAGCGCTGCAATGGATGTTCTTCGAGCAGCACGCGCTCGAACCCAATATCGGCGCCGCCTATTTCTGGTTGTCGCTGGTCAAGGGCGGCCGCGACCTGCAGACGCATGCGCTGGAAGACTGGATGGAGCGTGGCTATGCCGCGCTGCAGGTGATGGAAAACCACCTCAAGACCCGCGCCTATTTCGCCGCGGGACAACTGACGGTCGCCGATATCGCGCTATACGGCTACACCCATGTCGCCGACCGCTGCGACTATGATCTCGCAACCTTCCCCGCGATCCGCGCCTGGCTGCGGCGGGTCGAGCAGACCCCTGGCTTCGTCACCATGGATTGGCAGCCGGCTGAGGCCTACGAGCAGGCCGGCATCGCCACCGCAGGCGCCTGATCCACTGCTTTTCCATCCTCGATCCAGCTCACTTTCTCGCGAGCATGCGGACAAAGGTTAATAATAGTGGGCATAAGCCCCCATTATTTTAACCTTTGCCGTGGTTTTGCCATTTTCAGCCTCTGGTCGCCGTAATGTTGCCGGTGATCGTTGCAAGGTTCCGGTGTCGCGTGAGTCGCGGTGATTTGTCGGGCGTTACAAGGATTTAAGCCTATGATGCGGTTATCCGGCGCAGTCGGCTTTGATAGCAGCCGAACGCCCGTCGCTTCCTCCCGGTTGCTTGGTGCCATCGCTACATCGCTGGCGATCGGCACGCTGTCACTTTGCCTCGTGGTCACGCTGACGGTGTTGTCGATCAGGGCCACCGTCGCGATGCCCATACCCTGACGGTTTCGGCTTTAATTCGCATCGTTTGCATCATTCGCGAACGCGCGATGATCGACTTCGCGATTGGATGAGCATGAAGTCACCTGTCGGCCTGGTGACCGCCGCACTGGCGTTCGCCACTCTGCTTGCCGCTACATTCCTGATCGCCACCGGCACGCGTGGCCAGGCGCCGGCATTCGGCTCGTCGGCGGGCGAACTCGAGGTGCGCACCGTCGCTCGCGGCCTCGTCAATCCCTGGGCGCCGGCGTTTCTGCCCGATGGGACGATGCTGGTGACCGAACGCCCGGGCCGCATGCGCATCGTCACCAGTGAAGGGCAGGTTTCTTCACCGCTCAAGGGCGTGCCCGAGGTGTGGGCGTCGGGCCAGGGCGGCCTGCTCGACGTCGCCGCCGACAAGGCCTTTGCGCAGAACAGCACGATCTACTTCTGCTTCGCCGAGCGGGCCGACGGCGGCGGACGCACCGCTGTCGCGCGCGCCAAACTCAATAGTGCCAATAGCGGGCTCGATGAGGTCAAGATCATCTTCCGCCAGCAGGGGCCGCTGTCGTCGGGCAACCACTATGGCTGCCGCATCGCGCAGACCGAGGACGGCAATCTGTTCGTCGCATTGGGCGAGCATTTTCCGCCCGCGACTATGCGCAAGGCCTCGACAATCATCTCGGCAAGGTGATCCGCATCGCTCCGGACGGCTCGGTGCCTCGGGCAATCCGTTCGCCGGCCGCGCCGACGCCAAGCCCGAGATCTGGAGCTACGGCCATCGCAATCCCCAGTCGCTCGCGATCCATCCGGCCACCGGCGATCTCTGGGAGATCGAGCACGGCCCGCGCGGCGGCGACGAGGTCAATTTGATCGGCAAAGGCAAGAATTACGGCTGGCCGGTGATCGGCTACGGCATCGATTATTCCGGCGCGAAAATCCACGATGCCACGGCCAGAGACGGCATGGAGCAGCCGCTGAAATACTGGGTGCCCTCGATCGCGCCGTCGGGCATGGCTTTCTCTATACCGGAAAACTGTTTCCGAAATGGAACGGCAGCCTGTTCACCGGCGCGCTGCGCGGCGCGATGCTGGTGCGGCTGACGCTGAACGGCAACACGGTGACTTCAGAGGAACGCCTGCTGCAAAACCTGAACGAGCGCATCAGGGACGTCCGCCAGGGGCCGGACGGCGCGCTGTGGCTGCTGACCGACAGTTCGAACGGCCGCGTCCTGCGGGTGGCGCCGGCCGCGAAGTGAGCCGCCGGCTTACCCCCATTTGTGAAAAATCAGAAACGC